>CAWALR010000005.1:0-303717 GCA_963782835.1 uncultured Acidobacteriaceae bacterium
CAACGACTCGCGCATGTGGGACTTACTAACCCGGTCAGTCTCCTCATTCGCCACTCTGTTCCGCCACGCGTTGATGGTGCTTGGCCACGATGCGCCGGTGGGAAAACGCGAAGCGGTGGAAGCGCTCGCTCAGCACATTGGTTTTGATGCCTCCGGCTTTTTGCAAGTGCTCGACGTGAGAGAGCACAAAGCCGAGCGCAAGAAGCTCGATGTTGCCGACGTCTTCTCACGATACCTGACAGCCCTGGAACAGGTAACGGCGGCTGTTGATAAAATGCTGGATTCCGGAACCGGACAATCTTCGTAGAATCGATTCGTGCATTTCAGGAGAACATCATGAGCAAGGGACTCATCGCAGTCGTGGTCGTGATCGCCGTTATTCTATTGATTGTTTTGTTCACTTTTGGCCAGTACGTCAGCGTGAAGAATACGCTGGTCAGCAAGAACGAAGCAGTAAAAGCTGCGTGGTCGCAGGTGGATATTGTGCTGCAGCGTCGCGCCGACCTGATTCCAAATCTGGTCGAGACGGTGAAAGGCTACGCGCAACAAGAGCAGACGGTTTTCGGCGACATCGCAAAAGCGCGTTCCGCCCTGCTCTCGGCAGGCTCGCCACAGGAAAAGATTGCCGCAAACGGTCAACTCGACGGAGCGCTCGGCCGCCTGCTGCTGATTGTCGAGAACTATCCTCAGTTGAAATCCAATGAGAATTTTCTGCGTCTGCAGGATGAACTCGCCGGAACGGAGAATCGGATCGCAGTCGAGCGCAAGCGCTATAACGACACGTTGCGCGACTACAACACCTACGTGCAGCAGTTCCCCAACAGTTTTTTTGCTGGCATCGCAGGATTCAAGCCCAACGAGGCTTACTTCGAGGCTTCCGAAGGATCGCGCGTAGCTCCGAAGGTGAACTTTTCAAGTCCAGCGACAACAGCGCCGCAAGCGAATCCTCAGCCTGCTCCCGTGCATTAGAAGTTTTTAGATTAGAAGTTCTTAGAGAGGATGGGGGCTAGGTTTCAGGAGGGCAGATCCCAGCCTTCGTCTTTCATTCTTTTATTCGTCCACTGCTGTAGCTGCTCGAACAGCGCGGGATCGATGACTGCGAAGCGAAGGCCGACACGCCCTTCGTCGCCCATCCATACAATGCGAGCCTTGGCCCGAAAGACATGCTCGGTGTCGGGCAACGGAAAACTGACTTCGAGGAGTCCGGCGAAGCGCATCGGTTCTTTCAGGCCGTCGAGTCCCATGCCGCCGGTGCTCAGATTCACGCCTTGAACGCAAGCCTCGTCTCCCTGCTGGTTTTTCAGCGTGACGTTAAGCTGAATGCGGGCGCGGAAAAACTTCTGCTGATCGAGGCTGATGAAACCCAGAGGATTTGTGCCGTCTCCGGGCGCGACGCTGATGTTGTACTCCTTAAGCTTGCGGCTAAGCGTACGCCGCGAAATACCCAGTTGGTCCGCAGCCTGCCCGCGATGGCCGCCGCTTCTCTCGAGGGCACGGATGATCATCTGCTCTTCCATGCTGTCGAGGTTCCCGATCGGCATGGACGCAGTCTGACGGAGAGCAGCCGGGTTGCCGGACATCGCATCTGCAATCTGCGAGGTTTGGATCTCCGGATGGTTGGCTTGCACAGCAACTCTCGCCACCAGGTTACGTAATTCCCGAACGTTGCCCGGCCAGGAGTGTGAGAGCAATGCAGTGACAGCATCGGGCGCGAACGAACTGCCCGGGGTTTTCAGTTTCAGAAAGTGCTCAGCGAGAGCCACGACATCTTCGGGGCGCTCACGCAGCGGCGGCACGCGGAGTTGAAACTGTCCCAGGCGATGAAAAAGGTCTTGGCGGAAACGGCCAGCAGCGACTGCCGCTTCTAAATCCTGATTCGTGGCGGCGACAATGCGAACGTCGACTTTAATCTTGTGATGCCCGCCTAGCCGGTAAAAGGGATATCCGTCCAGCACCCGCAGCAATTTGACCTGCGTGTGAAGCTGCAGTTCTCCGATTTCGTCGAGAAATAGCGTGCCCCGGTCCGCAAGTTCAAACAGCCCAGGCTTGGAAACATCGGCGCCAGTGAAAGCGCCCTTCTCGTAGCCGAACAATTCGCTTTCCACTAGATTCTCGGGAAGCGCTGCACAGTTAATGTCAACCCAAGGCCGGCTGCGCCGATGCGAAGCTTTATGAATCGTACGAGCGATTAGTTCCTTGCCGACCCCAGTTTCTCCCGTGATCAGAACCGTCTCGGTGTGGCCGGCCACGCGATCCACCATGCGCATGAATCTATGCATCAGGGGACTGGCGAGAACGAAAGCGGAGCCGTCAATCTCCCGCGACTCGGTGTGTGGCGCTTCTTCCGCTTCTTGTCCCTCTGCCGGCAGGTGCTGTTTGCGTTTACCCGGTGACTGAGCGTTTTGTGAAGCTGGCAAGAACAGAGCGATCATGCCAGTCGCAACGGATCTCCCATCTCGCAACAGCGTAACCGACATCTCTCCGGTCAACTCTTTCCCGGATTTGTCCTTATGCTGACACGGGCAGCGGTAAGAGCTTCCGCCTAAAACCGCCGCCACGATGATCTCCAAACTGCTGCCGGTTGACGCGAGAGCCGCCAGTGTTTTTCCGAGAATATCCTGGGGACTGCGGCCGAGTAGCGCCAGCGCAGGCGCGTTATACCCGGTAATCGTGCCCGTGAGATCGGTGGACAACACGGGTATTGCCGCGGAAAACTGGGAATCGGGGGCGTTTGCCGGAGCTACCCCGAGAACCTGGCCTTCGCCGGAGCCAGCCGCATCCGGCGGTTGCTGCGAATTGAGACTCAACAGTGACATCTCTGTGCGTTTGGACTTGATCTTGACACAGAGAACAACTGTTGCAGGAAGTATGCAGCCTGGGAGCGTAACGAAGGTAATTGATTACCGGGCCACGCAGATTATCTAGATCAAAAACACCGTCACGCGAATAGCCAAAAAGCGCAATCAATCTCTCCAGCGTTACCACGGTAAGCTTCTTATCCCCCTTTAATGACAATAGGATCGTGATGATCAGACCTCAGCTCGAGGTTGCGTGGAACAGCTCGTTCCATGCAACGCGGGAGGTGTGTTTGCAAGGCGCCGCAACCAACGATCTTATGTCCGCGAAGACAAAATTGTTTGTCGGAATTACCGCCTCGCTCGGTTTGGCGGTGCTGTGCTCCGCGGTGTGGCATTGGCAGTCTGCCGACCTCACTCGCTTTCTCTGCTATCTGGCGGTCGCCGTTTTAGCCTCCGGCCTGAAGGTGCAATTGCCCGGCATCGACGGCACCATGTCGGTGAACTTTCTATTCATCCTGCTCGGCGTAGTGGAGTTGACTCTGCCGGAAACACTCGTCATCGGCTGCACAGCCAGCCTCGTGCAGAGCGTATGGCAAGCTCGAAACAAGCTGGATCCAATCAAAGTAATCTTCAACGTTTTCGGCATGATGGCCAATGCCAGCGCTTTGTGCTACGTAACCTACCATCGGCTCGACGCCAGAATGGTCGCCAGTAAGCCCGTCCTGCTAATGGTGGCGGCGCTGGTTTTCTTCCTGGCAAACACGCTGCCGATTTCCGTAATCATCGCGCTTACGGAAAATAAATCAGCTCGCAAGATTTGGTCCGAATGTTACTTCTGGTCGTTCCCGTACTACATGGTTGGGGCAGCCGCCGTAGGACTGGTAGGAGTTATCAACCGGCGTGCCGGATGGCAAACATCCCTACTGGTTCTGCCGCTGATCTATTGGGTATACCGCTCCTATCGTCTGTATCTGGCACGACTGGAGGCCGAGAAAGACCGCGTCGAAATCGAGAAGCGGCACGTAGAGGAAATCGCATCGCTGAACATGCGCACCATTGAAGCCCTGGCGCTCGCCATCGAAGCCAAGGACCACACCACGCACACGCATCTGCAGCGCGTACGGACCTACGCCGTAGAAATCGCGAAAGAAATCGGCCTGTCGCTGGACGAAATCGAAGCTTTGCGTGCAGCCGCTCTTCTGCACGATATCGGCAAGCTCGCCGTTCCAGAACACATCATCAACAAGCCTGGCAGGCTTACTCCGGAAGAGTTCGAGAAGATGAAAGTTCATCCCTTGGTGGGAGCCGAAATTCTTGATCGCGTTGCCTTCCCTTACCCAGTGGCGCCCATCGTACGCTCGCACCATGAACGGTGGGACGGGTCAGGATATCCGGCAGGCCTTGCCGGAGCAGAGATTCCGATCGGCGCTCGAATTCTGGCAGTGGTCGACTGCCTCGATGCTCTCGCCTCCGATCGCCAGTATCGGCCAGCCATGCCGCTGGATCAGGCCATGAGCAAGGTCAAAGAACGAGCCGGCACGTGGTTTGATCCCACAATCGTGGCGCTTCTCGATAATCGTTACGTGGATCTCGAACGCATTGCGCAAACCCATGAGGCCGGTTTCATTCCATCCGGATTCTCCAAAGGTCTGCGCGTAGAACGCGGCTTGGCTCCGGCCACCGGATTCGAGAAGCAGGCCGAAAACACTCAATCCGAATCCGATTTCCTCACCTCGATCGCATCTGCGCGGCAAGAGGCGCAAGCCATGTTCGAGCTGAGCCAGGACCTGGGAAACTCACTCAGCCTCAGCGAAACGCTTTCCGTGCTGTCCATGCGATTGCGCAAGCTGATTCATTACGACTCCATCGCCGTGTTCGTAAACCGCAATGGCTGGCTGTTACCGGAGCTGGTAAGCGGAGAAAATTTTCGCGTGCTGTCGTCGTTGAAAATACGCATGGGCGAGGGCTTGTGCGGATGGGTTGCGGAAAACTGCAAACCGATTATCAACGGAAACCCACAGGTGGAAGCGGGATACAGCGCTGATCCCGAAAAATTTGCAGCCTTGTCGTCTGCGCTTGCGGTTCCTTTGGAGGGGCTGACCGGCGTCGTGGGCGTGCTCGCCATGTATCACGCGAATCAGGATGCCTTCACTCCCGACGACTTGCGAATTCTGCTGGCTGTCGCCTCCAAAGTGGCTCTCTCCGTAGAGAATGCGCTGAAGTACCAGCAGGCTGAGAGTTCGGCGACCACCGACTTCCTGACTGGCCTGCCAAACGCTCGGTCACTGTTCGTCCATCTGGCGCAGGAAGTGGCCCGCTGCCGTCGTATGAAGACATCTCTCGCCGTCATGGTCTGTGACATTGACGGGCTCAAGAAAATTAACGACTCCTTCGGACATCTGGAGGGCGACAAGCTACTGCGCGAGTTCAGCATTCGATTGAAGGAAGCATGCCGCGGATACGATTACGTAGCGCGCATGGGCGGCGATGAGTTTGTAGTCACCGCCCCCGGGCTCACTCCGGAAGCCGCCGCCGAGAAGGCCAGCCGCTTGAACGATGCCGCTATCGAAGCGGGACGCCACACCTGCGGGCGAGAGGTGACTACATTAAGCGTGGGTACGGCGTTTTGTCCGGAAGACGGCTATGACGTCGAGGCCCTCCTCGCGGAAGCCGACCGCCGGATGTACTCAGTAAAACAAAACCACTACGCTCAAGCCGCCGCCGCACCCTCTCTGACGCAGGGCGCTTCGGGGAAATAAATGCTGAAATCAAGAATTGCCGGGCACGCCCTCGCGCTCACAGCCACCGTCTTGCTCGGAGGCTTTCTTTCCGCCACATTGGTAAGGCTTGCGCCCGGTTTCGATGCGGATGAGCAACAACTCGATCCTCACCTGAGCGCCGAGAGCGTGCAGGCGTTGCGGGCAGCCCGGCAACAGGATCACAACGTGTGGCGTTTCTATTTCTCCTACATGAATCGTGCGGCGCATGGCGACCTGGGCACTTCTCTCGCCTTGGCGCAGCCCGTGCGAACTCTCTTGCGGGACCGCGCGCCTCTGACGCTGCGACTGTTGGCCTTAGGACTTGGTCTGGCCTGGGTGGCGGCCTTGAGCCTCGCGCTGACCGCCGCCTGGTTGCAGATCTCCGCCTATGACGCGCTGACTACCGTGGTGAGCGGAACCTTCCTGTGCATTCCGGCCGCTGTTCTGGCATTGTTCTCAGTCCTCTGGAATGTCCCAGGCTCATTGGCCATTGGCTTGATCGTGTTCCCACACATTTACCGCTATGCGCGGAATCTTCTAGCGAAATCCTACTCATTGCCCCACATCATCACGGCGAGAGCGAAAGGCTTGGGGGAAGCTCGCATTCTTTTCTGGCACGTCGTTCCCGCAGTAGCGCCGCAACTGCTGGCGGTCGCCGGCGTGTCGGTCAGCATAGCGGTTGGGGCGGCGATTCCAGTGGAAGCCCTTTGCGGACTTCCGGGCGTCGGCCAGCTCGCATGGCAAGCGGCGATGGCTCGCGATCTGCCACTTCTGGTGAACGTCACGATCTTGGTGACACTGGTAACCTTGCTGGCCAATTCCGGAGCAGATGTAATCGCTCTTATGGTTCGGGGCCAGAAATCGTGAATCTCTGGCGGAAGCTGGCGTGTGTCGCCTTGGCCGTAGTCGTGTGCGCGTCCCTCGCAGCGAACTGGCTTGCTCCCGCGGGGTATGAGAAGCAATACCGGGAAGCTACGGACGCTCCACCATCCCACTCGCACTGGCTCGGAACAGATGAACTCGGCCGGGACCGCTTTACTCGCGTGCTCTACGGGACTCGCATCTCGCTGCTGTTGGCGCCTGCGGCGGCCCTGCTTTCCACACTAATGGCGGCATTCATCGGTGGTCTCGCGGGATATCTCGGCGGGATCTGGGCGCGCTTGGCGATGGGAGTAACAGATCTTTTCTTGTCGCTGCCTTGGTTGTTCTTGCTAATCACCGCGCGGGCATTCATGCCGCTGAACGTAGCTCCACTGATCTCGGTGATGGTCACTTTTCTGTTGCTCGGGCTGTTGGGTTGGAGCACCGCCGCGCGAGTGTTGTGCGCAACTGCAGCATCGTTGCGCTCGGCAGATTTTGTTCGTCAGGCGCGCGCCGCGGGCCTCTCCGGAACAAGGCTTTTCTTGATCCATGTGATGCCGAACTTGAAGCCGGTCCTGTACGCGCAGTTCTGGATCTCGATTCCAGTTTTCATCTTGAGCGAGGCGAACCTGGGCATTCTCGGACTCGGCGTGGCCGAGCCCATGCCTTCGTGGGGAAGTCTCCTGAGGGAGTTGGAAGGCATGGTCTCCGTAAGAGAAGAGCCTTGGAAGTTTGTGCCGCTGGTTCTGCTGGTGGTGGTCGTGATGTCGTTTCAGCTTCTGCTTTCCAGGCGAGAGGAAGTGCCGGCGTGAAGCACGACGAGAAAATGCGGGGAGAAATGAAAAAGAAACGCAAAGTTGCACTCGTGCTTACAATCCTCTGCTTGGGATCTCTACTGGGGCGCGCGCTGGCCCAAGGTGGCGGCGAACTCAAGTTTTGCATACGCATGGAGCCCAAGACATTTGATCCCCTGAAAGTGGAGGACGAAGCCTCGGCTTCGATCCGCTATTTGACAGGCGGCGTGCTGGTCCGCTTGAATCGGCAGACACAAGATCTCGAACCCGGGTTGGCACAATCCTGGAAAGTTTCAAAGGATGGGCGCCAGATCACCTTCCGCTTGCGGAGTGGCATTTCATTTTCCGATGGCACGCCTTTTTCCGCCGGAGACGTTGCCTACACGATTCAACAATTGATGGACCCGGCTCTGCATTCGCCGACCGGTGACGCATTCCGTTCGGGCACCGGCAATGTCGAAACCAAAGTGCTTTCTCCAACGCAGATTTCCATAACCTTCCCCGCTCCCGTGGCGGGATTGGATCGTCTCTTCGACCAAGTCGCAATTCTTTCTGAACGCTCACCGCGAAAAGAAGCGGCCGTGCTTGGACCCTTCATGCTGGCGGATTACAAACCCGGCGCCACGGTACTGCTGAAGCGAAACCCCAACTACTGGAAGTCGGACGAGCGAGGACACAAGCTGCCTTACCTGGATTCGATTCGCTTGGACATCCAGCCCAACCGGGATGTGGAAATGCTCCGTTTCAAACGCGGAGAGTTGGACCTGATCAACTCGCTCGACAGCGAGTACTTCGACAAGCTGGAAGCAACCTCGCCGCAACTGGTGCACGATGCCGGCCCGTCGCTCGATAGCGAGCAGCTGTGGTTCAACGAGGTCGCAAAGGCGCCCATCCCAGGTTACAAAAAGAATTGGTTCCGTTCGGCCAACTTCCGGAGAGCAATTTCGGAAGCGATCAACCGCGAAGACTTGAGCCGCATCGTCTTTCATGGTCATGCTCAGCCCGCGGCCGGACCATTCTCCCCGGCGAACAAATTCTGGTTCAATAGCAAACTTAAGCCCCAGGGTTATAGTCCTGATACCGCGCTCAAGGCGCTGCAGAGCGATGGCTTCCGCTTGGAAAACGGGGCGCTGAAAGATAAAGACGGCAACGAGGTTGTATTTTCGATTATCACCAACGCCGGTAGCAAAACCCGCGAGCGCATGGCAGTGCTGATCCAGGACGACCTACAAAAGATCGGCATTCATGTGAATGTGGTCACTCTGGACTTCCCCTCGCTGGTCGAACGCATGACGCAAAGCTTCGACTACGAGGCCATTATTCTGGGCCTTACCAATGTCGATCTCGATCCCAACGGCGAGATGAACGTCTGGCTAAGCTCTGCGGAAAATCATCAGTGGAATCCGCAGCAGAAAACTCCGGAGACTTCCTGGGAGGCCGAGATCGACCGTCTGATGCGCGCCCAGGCATCCTCCACCGATCTCAAGCGGCGCAAGGAAGCATTCGATCGCGTGCAGGAAATCGTGGTTGAAGAGCAACCATTCATCTTCCTGATCAACAAGAATGCTCTCTCCGCGGCTTCCACGACGGTACACGGCGCTGCTCCAGTAATTTTATCGCCACAAACTTTCTGGAATGCTGAGCGGCTCACGGTATCGGCAAAGTAACGCAGCCTCTGGCCTCGATTGACACGAAGCTAGGAACTCGAGAGCAAGCAAACGCCAAATGATGTCGCCCTCAAATCCGCAACACCAGCCTCTGCTCTCCGCCCACCTGTCGGTGCGGTACGCGGGCAAGGAACCGGTTCTGCGTGAGGTGCAAATCGAAATCCAGCGCGGCGAAGTCCTTGGCCTGGTCGGACAAAGCGGCTCGGGCAAGAGCACTCTGGCCATGGCGATTCTCGGATTACTCGATAAGAAGAACGCCCAGCCCGAGGGCACAATCCGGTTTCAGAATTCCGATCTGTTGCAACTCTCGGAGCGAGAATTGCGGACGTTGCGTGGTCGCGCCATTTCGCTGGTATTGCAAAGCCCGCTCTCTTCTTTGAATCCAGCGTTGAAAATCCGAACCCAGCTTACGGAAGCGTGGCGGGCCCACGCGTCGGGCCCACGCGCCGATTGTGCGAAAGCAATCAGTGCGTCTCTGCAGAGTGTCTCTCTTCCGGCCGAGGAAGAGTTTCAGCGCAAATATCCTTCGCAGATGAGCGTGGGACAGGCGCAACGCGTACTGATCGCCATGGCAATCTTGCATCGTCCTGCGCTTCTGATTGCCGATGAGGCGACCAGCGCGCTCGATGTGATAACGCAATCCGAGATTCTCGCGCTCTTTCGTGAACTGAACCGCTCCACTGGAATGGCGATTCTCTACATCTCACATGACCTTGCTTCCGTCGCCGGGATCTGCGACCGCATCGCCATCCTTCATCAGGGCGTGATTGTAGAGTCTGGAACAACCCAGCAAATTTTTTCTCAACCGAAACATGAATACACAAAGCGCCTAATGGCAGCCTTGCCGCGCGTGCAACCTGTCAATGCCGAACCACAGAGCAAAGCGACGGCCGCAGCCCGGTAATTCGCGTGCGCCATATCCAAAGATTTCGAAACTAAGGTAACCAGAAACCCGGCCTGAGAGATGTGACAAGCTGGCTCACGCCCACCCCAGAGGACAGACTGGCCCAACATCGTCTCGCAAGACCGTATCCATCCTTAGCGTTTCCAATAACTTACAAGGATCTGAGTGGCCCAGACCGTGCATTAGACAAGTCGAGTTGAAGCACAATTTCGTCCCACGGAAGGGTGAGACCCATGTTTCAGACACGGAAATCTAAAGGTTCTGGGCGCGGAGAGCGTCACAGCGCTGCCTGGGGAAAACGCCTGGGCACGCTGTTGCTCGTCCTGTTGGCGCAGACCACATTCGGCCAAGGCTTCGGAGGCGGCAGGCCGGTCGGGAAGTTTGCCCCAGACCTCGCGCCCCAAGTTGAACGAGCTCATCAAGGCACGGCCGGAAATGAGACTGTACAGGTGATCGTGCAGTATAAACAGGTTCCGCAGTCGGCGCAGGAAGGTCGAGTCCAGCATCTTGGCGCTCGCTTGAACCACCGCCTTGGCATGGTCAAAGGTATCGCCCTCACGATTCCGGTGAGCGCCCTGCCAGCCTTGGAAGCCGATCCGGAAATTCTTTCCGTCAGCGTCGACCATCCCATGAAGGGCCTGGATGACACTACGGATGTGGTCACAGGCGCACCCTCGGCCTGGACCGCCGGACTCAACGGAACTGGGATCACCGTCGCCGTAATCGATAGCGGCATCAACGACAGCCATCCTGATCTGCTCGACTCCACCGAGTCCCATTCGCGCGTGCTCTATCATCAGGATTTCACTGGCACGCCGAATACGAACTCGAACGGCGGGAAGTACGACCTCTACGGTCACGGCACTCACGTCGCCGGAATCATCGGCGGCAATGGTTACATGTCCGGCGGGAATTACAGTGGCATGGCGCCGAATGTCAGCTTCGTAGATCTTCGCGCTTTGGACCTTTACGGCGTGGGTACCGACAGCACCGTTATTGCAGCCATTCAGGAAGCCATCGCTCTGAAGAGCACCTACAACATCAAAGTGATCAACCTTTCGCTGGGGCGCGGAATATTCGTCAGCTACACGCAGGATCCTCTCTGCCAGGCCGTGGAATCGGCTTGGAAGGCTGGAATCGTAGTCGTGGTCGCCGCAGGAAATTACGGACGCGTCAGCGTCAACGGCAGCAACGGATTCGGAACCATAACCGCTCCCGGCAACGATCCTTACGTGCTTACTGTTGGCGCAATGAAGAGCAACGGATCCACTTCGCAATCGGCTGAGACCCTGGCCAGCTACAGTTCCAAGGGCCCCACCACATATGATCACGTGGTGAAACCCGACATCGTTGCTCCTGGCAACGACGTAGTATCGTTGGCCGCTCCCGGTGCCACGCTGGAGAGTTTATTTCCCGCGGAACTAGTCACCGGCAACGATGGAAACAACGATTACTTCACGCTTAGTGGCACAAGTATGGCGACGCCGGCGGTCAGCGGTGCGGTTGCGTTGCTCTTGCAGCAGAACAGCGCACTGACTCCGGACCAGGTAAAGGCCAGGTTGATGAAGACGACCTACAAGCTCTTACCAACCTCGACCGTCGCATGGGTCCCGCACCTCTCCCAGAACTTCACTAGCACCTACGATCTCTTTTCGGTCGGTTCTGGTCTGCTCAACTTGCAGACCGCAATCTCCAACACCGATCTTGCACCGGCCACGGTGGGCGCGGCATTTTCTCCGTCGGTGGTCTATAACCCGAACACCGGCACGGTCTCGCTGGTAAACGGAAACAGCAGCGTTTCGGTGAACTCCGTGGTTTGGGGATCGTCCGTGGTCTGGGGTACGTCGGTAGTGTGGGGCGCAAATGTAACCGGCAGTTCGGTGGTCTGGGGTAGTTCGTTGCCCTGGAACAGCAACCTGCTTAGCGCCTTTAGCGTAGTTTGGGGTTCGAGCACCAGCACAGGTACGCAAGCCACCAGCGTGGTTTGGGGTGCGGCCGTCTCGACCACCGATGGTGCGTTCTCCGATGCTGGAGACGATGAACAGTAGCCGTGAGCAACAAAACCACAGAAAGGAGAAGGTCATGGATCGCAAGACACGGCTAACAAGAACATTCATCGGACTGATGGTCCTTGCGGCGATTGCCGGCACCGTATACGCCGGAATCGGAAGCCACGCCCTGCACTCGTATTACGCGCTGGCGATACTCGCACTCGCAGCGGCAACATCGCGCATGAGAGTGAAACTGCCGGGGATTGAAGGCAACATGTCGGTTAACCTTCCGTTCCTGCTCATGGCAGTGTTGAGTCTGAGCGCGGTAGAAGCTGTTTTGATTGCATCTGTCTCTACCGTTGTGCAGTGCTGGCCGCAATCGAGCACCAAATTCCGGCCGGAGCAGATGCTGTTCAACGTCAGCATGATGGCGTTCGCCACCAGCATGGCGAACCTTATCTGGAATGCCGGTTGGCTGGCCAGATCAAGTTGGGCATCCTTGCCTCTTGTTCTGGTTGCAACCACCGCTGCTTTCTTTCTGGGACAAACGGTTCCAGTGGCGGGCATCATCAAACTGTCCCAGGGCGCGGGCATGCGGAGCGTCTGGATGAGCATTGCGAAACTGTCATTCCCCTATTACGTACTCAGCACGGGAGTGACTTCCATGCTCAACCTGGCTAGCCATCGGTTCGGATGGCAAGCAGCCCTGGTGGTTTTCCCCGTAATGTATGGAATCCACCATTCCTACCGGCTGTACTTTGGCCGGGAAGGGGAGGTAGTTCGGCCTTCACCCCTGGCGCGAACAGCAAGAGCAGGGGCATGACGCCAATCGATAGTGCTGAACGGCGTTCCGGCGAGTTAAAACCGGAGCGCCATTTTTCTTGGTGAGAAGACAACCATGTCTTTACACGCAAGCACTCAGCAATTCTCGCGGATGATTCACCATCCGCAGCGTCACTCCGCTGCGCATTATTGCGTGGGAGGAGATCAAGCCCACGTTGCCTCGTGAACGTTTCGGGTGTATAAGGGAATCGCTTTTCCGCCGCATTTCGGGAACCCCACTTTCTGGGCGGGATGTGGGTGACACCGGAGTCGGCGGATTTCTCTATTCGTAATTTCCGCGTGTCTCCCCGACTTGACGCCCCGTTAGTCGGGTTAGCTCAATCTGTCAATCTGTGGGCCCCTGTTTTAGAAAACCCAATTCAATTTCTCAGGAGGACACCATGAAGAGTGTGTGCGTTTTGTGGGCTTTGCTGATGTTGTTTGTGGTGAGCCAGGCATGGGCGGGGACAACTTACACCATGGGATATCCACCGGCCGGTGGCGTAACCCTGACTCAGAGCGGCAATCCGATCTCCAATGGCGGCGGGACTTTCGCGTTTAGCGGCTTCAACACGATGGATTACGTCAGTCTGTATTGGGGCGTCAACACTGTCGCTAACGTCGCGCAATCCAACGTCCCCTCGCCCGGCAACATGACGTTTTACTCCTACAATCCGGGCACCGGAATCATCGCCTTTGTCTCAACCGCACCTTGGACCTTTACCAACACTCTTACTAGCGGGACTGTCAGCGTGCAGACTCAATTAGTCGTGCAGCTGCAGCCCTATGGTTCCTCGGCGGGTTTTCTAGGCTCTGGTTTTCTGGTAGGTGATGCCACGACCAAAGGCGCTCTCGGCATCAGCGGCGAAGCCACCGATCCCCTGTATCAGATCGCTAGCGGTGGCGCGTACCAAGCTACTTTTGAATTCGAGACGTGGGACGGCTCCAGCGCGGGCATTGCCAATGGAACCGACGTCCTCGACTATTACAACAACTTCAACGGAGGGAACCCTACAACCGTGTTTAATACCTCCGTCGATTTTGAATTCTGGTGGAGCACCCAGAAGACTACCTCCAAGAGTGTCCAGGTCGGAGCCTGCAAGACCAATTTGCAGAACTACAGTTCGATCCAGAGCGCCGTGAATGCGGTTCCGTCCGGGGCCATTATTCAAATCTGCCCAGGCACGTATCCGGAGCAGGTCACCATCAACGCACCAGTCACCTTGGAAGGAGTCTCGACCCAACCGGACCAGGTTGTTCTAGTCACTCTGCCGCTGTCTGGTCTTACCCAGAACGGCACCGGGCCGGTAAGCGGCTACCCGATTTATGCCCAGCTTCTGGTTCAGGACGCCGGCCCCGTTAACATCTCTGGCCTAACGGTCGATGGCAGCGGTAGTAGTTGTCCCAGCGGCGCGAGCGCTGGCATCGTGTATCTCAGCACGGTCGCCGCTTCCTCAGGCAAGGTCAGCACCTCGGTCATCCGTAACATCGCGAGCGGATGTACCTCACCAGCCATCGGGTTTTACGGTGAGAATGGATCAGGGTCGGCCTCAACCCTTACCGTAGAGGGCAACAGTATTCACTCCTTCAGTGGCCAGGGCATCGGCTTTGGTCCCAACCAGGGCGGCACCATTACCAGCAACACCATTTCCCAAGTCAATGAAGGACTTTCTTTCCAGAGTGCTGGCCCTAGCGTGAAGGCCAGCTCCAACAATATCAACTCGACGCAGACCGCGGTCAGTCTGAACTCTGCGAATGGCGTGGTTGTGCAAACCAACTCGCTGGTAAATACCGTCAACAACGTCATTTCCCTTAACGACGTTTCGGGCGGTGGGAACACTATCACCAAGAACACCATCAACGAAGCCAACTGCGGGGTTTCCAAGAGCAACGCGGGCAGCGACGTCTTTTTGCCCAACACCATAGTGAACGTTGCCGCTACGACTTGCCCTTAGACGGAACGCGAGAGGGCGGGCTTCGGCCCGCCCCTCTCAACCTCTGAAAACCTGCGACGCGACGGAAAACTACAACAAGTATCTCCTCCGCCTCCGTCGCCAATTAATGCGTCGTCGTTGAGATGGGGGCCCCGGGCGGAGTCGAACCGCCGACCAACGGTTTAGGAAACCGCTGCTCTATCCAACTGAGCTACGGGGCCGCTGTGAGTTGACCCATTATCGCACGTTAAACTCGAGCGAAAACCCGCTCCGGCAGCGGCTCAAGAACTTGGATGACCGCCTTCTTACTGCAAACCATAACCCACCCCCAACCGCGTTTGCCCCATACGCTACAAATGATTTACCCTCGCCGCAGTCATCATGAATCCAATTAGCGCCGTCCCGAACGCCGTGACCGATAACTTTTCCCATGCCATGCGCCGGGAGATCTACGAGCAGCCCCAAGCCATCGCAAAGACCGTAGATCAGCATCTGAAGGACGACATCCTCTTCCCCGGAGCTCTGCACTCTATTGAGAGCGCGCTGCTTACCTTCGAGAAGCTGATCATTGCCGCCAGCGGATCCAGTCGCCACGCCGGACTGGCCGGTGAAATCATGATCGAAGACCTTTCCGGCGTTGCCGTTGATGTGGAATACGCCAGCGAGTACTGCTATCGCTCCACGCACGCTGCGGTTGATCCCATCGTGATGGTCATCACGCAGTCTGGCGAAACGGCCGACACCATCGCCGCCCAGCGCGAAGCGCTCACCCGCGGCGTCAAGACCATCGCCGTCTCCAACGTGGCCGAGGCTACCATTCCTCGTGAAGCCAGCGCCGCCCTGATTACTGGAGCTGGCCCCGAGCTTGCCGTGCCCGCCACCAAGAGTTTCACCACCCAAGTCACCGTTCTCTATCTCATGGCATTGTTTCTGGCGCGCAAGCGCGGCCGCATGACAACCGAGGTCACGCGCTCTTATTTGCATCGCCTCTTGCAGCTTCCAGAAGCCATTGATCGCAACCTCCGCAGCTGGGACGATCTCGCCGACAAATTCGGCGACCACCACTTCCAGGCGGAAAAATTCCTATACCTCGGCCGCGGCGTTCACTACGCCATTGCCCGCGAGGGCGCGCTCAAGCTAAAGGAAACTTCCTATGCTCACGCCGAAGGCTATCCCGCCGGGGAACTGAAGCACGGTCCGAACGCGCTGGTCGATGAAAAACTTCCCGTCGTCGTGCTGGCCACTTGCGACCATAATGATCCCGATTCCGTCTTACGGTATCGCCGGACTCTCGACGTGATGAAGGAAGTTCGATCCCGCCACGGCCGCCTCGTGACGGTGGCCACAGAGGGCGATCGCGAGATCACCAGCATTGCCGACGACGTCTTCTTCGTCCCCGCTGCTCCCGAATTGCTGCTGCCCATCGTTGAAGTGATTCCCCTGCAACTGTTCGCCTATCACGTGGCGACGAAAAAGGGCTACAACGTAGACCACCCACGAAACCTGGTAAAGGCGGTGGTCACCGAATAAAGAACTTCTTCACCACAGACACAGAGCCACAGAGAATACAGAAGGCAACAAGAAGGAAGCTTGATCCCAAAAGATCTTCTCAGAGTCTAGCTGTCTCTGTAGTGAATTTGCTTTTGGATTTATGTTCTTATCAAAGCCCCATGCCCAACGCCCATCCCGCTCACATCGATCTGCAGGTCATCGCGAAAGAAGTCGTCCGTCAGCGCGGATTTGATCCCGACTTCCCTCCTGCCATCCAGCAGCAACTTTCAGACCTGCGCGCACATCCTCCGCAAATTACGGTCGGGAAAGATGTCCGCGATCTGCGCAACCTTCTCTGGTCGTCAATCGATAACGACACCTCCCGCGATCTTGACCAGATCGAAGCCGCAGAGCGGCAGCCGAATGACGACGTCAAAGTGTTCGTCGGCATCGCCGACGTTGACGCCTTCGTCCCCAAGCTCACCGCCATCGATCAGCACGCCGCCAGAGAAACCACCACGGTCTACGCTGGCGTCCGCAACTTCCCCATGCTTCCTGAGGAGCTTTCCACGGGCAAGACTTCCCTGCTGGAAAATCAAGACTGCCTCAGCGTCGTTATCGAATTCGTGGTCGACTCCGGCGGCCACGTCACCTCCAGCGAAGTTTATCGCGCTCTGGTTCGCAACCACGCACAACTCCAGTACAACTCCGTCGGAGCATGGTTGGGAGCAACTGCGCCGGCGCCAACCAAAGTGGCCGTCTCCGCAGATCTGCAGGCCCAGCTTCATCTACAAGATGAAGTCGCGCAGAGACTGAAAAACCACCGCTTCGAAAATGGAGCCCTCACGCTGCAAACCGACGAACTCCAGCCCCTGCTTTCCAATGGCCAAGTAGTCGACATGGTGAAGCAGCAGAAAAATCACGCGACCGAACTGATCGAAGATTTCATGATCGCCGCCAACGGCGTGGTTGCGCGCATGCTCGACAAAGTTTCCTCGCTGCGCCGCATCGTGAAGCAGCCCGAGCGCTGGGACCGCATCGTTCAACTCGCCGCAACGCACGGCGAGAAGCTTCCGCCCGACCCAGATTCCAAAGCCCTGAACGATTTTCTCCTCAAGCGTAAAGCCGCCGACCCGGACCATTTTGCGGAGCTCTCGCTTGCTGTCATCAAACTGATTGGCCCCGGAGAATACGTTCTCGAGCGCCCCGGCGATCCCTCACCCGGCCATTTCGGCCTCGCCGTGCAGGATTACACTCACTCAACCGCCCCCAACCGCCGCTTTCCAGACATCGTAACGCAGCGCCTGATCAAGGCCATGCTTGCAGGCGGGCCTAACCCGTATTCCGACGACGAACTCACCGCCATCGCCGCCAACTGTACCGAGAAAGAAAATGCCGCTCGTAAAGTCGAACGGGAAATGTCGAAGCGCCTCGCGGCCGTCGCCATGCAAAACCGAATCGGCGCAACCTTCGATGCTGTTGTTACCGGCGTAACACCACACGGAACCTTCGTCCGCGCCCTGCAGCCGCATGTCGAAGGATTATTGGCGCAAGGTGCACAAGGGCTCGATGTCGGAGACCAGCTTCGCGTCAAACTGATTCGCACCGACGTCCAACACGGTTTCATCGATTTCGCCAGAGCGTAGCCCGCGCCAGTCGCCCGCCTCAAGGCATCACGCAAGCCAATACCCCCGATAAATCCTGCACGTTATCCTTGGCCAAGCGGTTTGTGCGGGAGAAAAGGCGGGATTTCGTTTGCTGGAATGGCGCAACTTGGTTTGCGGCGTAATGATCGTTCTTGTGCCCAGCTCTCTCATGGCGCAGGACAATGGCCGTGCCATGCTCCATAACAACGGGGGAACCTGGCTGAATGAAAGTCTAGCGCCTCCATCCACCGCGATTTTTCCCGACTCCCTCCTCCAGACGCAAAAAGGCTACAGCGCCAGAATCGATGCGGAAGGATCCACGGTTCAGGTAGCTCCCGAAACCGTGGTGCAATTCCAAGGCCTGGAACTAGCCCTTGATCATGGCCACCTGCAGCTCGATACCGCGCGCGAAATGAAAGTGTTGATCGGCTGCGTCACTGTAACTCCCATAACGTACGACCGCACCCAATTCGATGTGACCGACATCGATGGAAAAGTCAAAGTGGTGGCGTACAAGAACGACGTCAAGATCGAATTACACGGATCAGCCCTGCGAAAAACAAAAGGGGAGTCGTCCAGCACAATCGTGCGGGAAGGTGAGCAGGCCACGCGAAGCGAACACTGCGGAGTCCCGGTCAGGCCCAGCCAAGGAACGACCGGCGGCGGAGCCTTTCTGGATAGCGCTTGGGCAAAAGGCGGTGGAATCGTCGCCATCGGTGTTACATGCTTGATCATATGCCGCGGCGATGATCCCATCAGCCCTTCAAAACCTAACTAGTTATCCCACTCGTTGTTGATTACCCAGCAAGAGATCGCCCTTCCGGTTTACTTGTTCCCTCCCGCGCTTGCTTCCGAGTTAGCTGCCGCAACAACTCCAGCTCCCAGGCGTCCTGCACGCAAAAGATAAAGCATGTAAAAAACAATGATCAGATTGCCCACGAATACGGCGGAGCGGAGGGGCGTAACGCCGCGCCACAGTTCACGAATTTCGAGGGGTATCAGCAGAGTTCCGGAGCCGAAGGCAAACCACTCCGCCCACCTGCGTTGCTTCCACAGTCCGTAGGCTTCGGCAAAACGAAGGGCGGAATAAGCGAAGGCGAGTCGCGCCGCCAGCCCACAAGCGCGCGTCTGTCAGATCATCCGCAAAATCGAGAAAAAGCTGCGCCGAGTGCCGGTCGGTACTGATGTGCAGAAGCGCGAGAAGGCTTTCGGCGATCACCCACGCATCCTTATGCACCAGCAGGATCGCGCTCAGTCCGATCAGCAAAACGAAAATGCCTTTGGTGAACTCGAAGGAAGCAACCAGCCGCAGGAGACGCCGCTGTGCGGGACGGAGGCCGGTTTTCGTTGCAGGCGAGGACATGCCGCTAACAATTCTCAGAGTACCACGGCCTCCCTCTTTCTTTCCTTACCTCCGTAACTGGAGTGGATCGCTCTCTGATGACAAGATCGTGGGGTGGCAAAGGAAGGCATTATGAGAAAGTTCGCGACTCTGCTGGTACTGGCAATGATCGCTTCCCCGATGGCGCGCGCACAATCTTCCGCGATCCCATCTCCGCAGACCGCACGGCAAGCGCTGATGGAAATGTTCTCTCTCAAAAGCCAGGGAACATTCGTGAGGCACTTACCCGCCGCCACTCTCACCGCCCTGGAGAAGGCCGGCGCTCTAAACGCGTTGCAGCAATACTCGATGTTGACGAGCCAATTCCATTCGACCGGGAATCAGCTCGAAACTTTTGAAACCGGACCCGTCTTGCTAACCTCGGTCGATCCGAAGACCAGCCAGAAAGTTGAAGTCATTGTCGAAAGCGACTCTCAGCAAGGGGAAGACGACAACATCGTCCTCACATTTCGAACCTACAAGGACAAACTGGCTCAGAGGACTCCCTTCATGCCTCGAATTACCTTTGCCATGAAAATGGAGTCTGGCGTCTGGAAGCTTAACGAGATTCTCGTCAGCATCCGCTTACCGCTCGCCGATCCTGACTTCCTCAAAAGCATCACCGATGGGATCAAATCACGAACTGCTACGCCCGCGATGCAGCCCCAGATCCAACTCACCCAGAGCCCATCATTCCAGACTCAACCCATCCAGGCTCAATCAAACCAGAGCCAGACAATCCAGAACCAGCCTGTCCAATGGCAACCCGGAACGCAGAACCACGGCTTTGATAGCTCGATACAAACGGCGATGCGATCCATCCTGACCGCCGAGATCGCCTACAGCGCCACCTATCGCGCGGTTGGCTACACTTGCACGCTTTCTGATCTGGATGGCTTCGGAGGCGGCGAGCCGAATGAACATCAAGCCATGCTGATCCCCAGTGGCTTGGCCGGCGGAAAAAGATTCGGCTACGTATTTACGCTCTCGGGATGCGCGGGAAGACCGGCAACTGGTTTCCAGCTTGCGGCTACGCCCGGAGGCAATACCTTTGGACGGCGTGCTTTCTGCGCCGATCAATCCGGAGTAATCCGCTACTCGGCCGATGGCAATCCTGCCACCTGCCTCGCCAGCGGCACTCCCGTCCAGTAAAGTTCAGCGTTTGCTCGAACGCACCGCGGCGCGTAGCTCATTCACGATCTCCCGGGACGCTCGGATGGCTGCGGCGTGCTGATTCACATTGAACGAGATCGCCCCCACGCGCGCGTGCCCGCCTCCACCATAACGCTCGCAAATTTTGGCCAGGTTTACCACCGGCTCTTCCGGCGCCCACGGATTCGATCCTACCGACACCTTCACGCGAAAGCTGCTCTTGCTGAGTCCCACGCTATAAATGGATTCCGGATGCAGGTAGTACGGAACAAATTTGTTGTAGCCCTCCAGTTCCTGATCCGTGATATCGAAGAAGATCGTGCCATCGGTGCACTCCGCTCGCTGCCTCAGGATTTCAATCGAGATTTCGTGGCGCTTGAGCAACGGCGGCAAAAGCGGAGCCACAAACGGCTCTTCCAGAATGGCGGCCAGCGGCTTCGACGCGAGCAGAGGAATCAGGTGGGGAACGAATCCCTGATCCGGCGCTGATTCGATGACCATGGTCAGCTTCATCGCCGGCTCCTGCATCTCCACCGCCGTTTTGGCGTCGGAGTAAAGAGCGCCATCGATCACATCCGTCCAATGCACGAGGTCCGCCATCGGTGCAGGATCGAAGCCGAAACGCTGCTGCCCGATCATCGCAATAAAACTGGTACAGGACTTGAAGGCCGGATCGTAGAACTTCCGGTTGCTCTCGTCGCGTTCAAAATGCGCCGCGTCTGCCGCGGAAAGAAAAGCGCTCTCGTGATGATCGAACCACCACGTGATCTTCGGTGAACTCGAATACTTGAAATCGACGATGGCATTTTCGTCGCCATCGAAGTGGGATTCGTCGAACAGCGCTCCGGCGCGATGCAGCAGGCCGGAGAATTCAAAATCCACATCGCTGCGGATGCGCTCGCGGTAGAAACGGGAAAACAGCGCCGCCGAAGACGCTCCATCGAAACACTTGTTATGGTAGAAAACCTTGACTTTCAATCCGTTCCCCAGTCGCATCAAAATTTCCGCCGCCCGCGCCACCCACAAAATAAACGCAATTCGGCTGCGAAGTAAAAGCTAATAGGAATGACAGCTTAGAGGAGGAAAGTCAAGGCCGCAGCAGTGAAATCTTCACATGCGGCGAATTGCAAATTGTCAGATGCGCCCATCACACCTGCTTCTCGGCGAGATCCCCGATCACCGGCAATTTATACATTTGCCCCTGGTTTGCCTTGATCAGCAGAATAATCCACACAATCAAACCGCCCAGCCCGACCAGGGGCCACATCAAGACTGTGAAGAAGCCAAGTAACGGAAGATGTGCCACGATGCGCAGCCCAAACCACAGAATCCACCAGGCTACGTTGAAAAATATGCATTGCCAGGCGTGAAAGCGGACGAACCGGTTCCTGTTATAAGGCTCCAGGACGAGAAAAATAATCGCCGGGATAATCGTCACGTACGCCAGCATTCCGGCCACATTATCGGCGAGTCCTGAGGTCGTTCCCGTCTGAGCAACTGCCACCGGTCCCCGTTGGCTACAGGCTGCGCATACCGTTGTGCCATCGGCAATCTGTGCGCCACACATATTGCAAAACGCCATCGGAGACCTCCTTGAAGTTCTCAGTCTGTGACCGCGGGCACGTTCGGACAACGTCGCGGCAAATTACCAGAAAGCAGCTTGTGAAGCAATCAATAACTTGGCGATCCTCAGCCTAGTTTGCGTCCGCTTGCAGTTCCGCAAAGTCGCCGATCACTGGTAGTTTGAACCGCTCGCCCTGCAAGGCCTTGACCACCAGTACCAGCCAGATCACGAAGAGCCCAAGGCCAACCAGCATGTAGGCCAGGTAGAAGAGCAGATGCCACGGGATCAAGAAGAGCAAGAAGCCCGCAAGCCTGAGCGCCGCTCCGATCACCCCCGCCGCCAGCCACAACCCGATGGACTGTAAGGAATGAAAGCGTACGAAGCGGTTCTTGTTATAGGGCTCGACGAGCAGAAAAACGATCGCGGGGATAAAGGTGCAGTACGCCAACGCGCCAGCCACCACCTGCGGCAGAGCGCCCACATTGCCTTGCACTCGTTCGACCGGGCGCATCGCAGTACCACAGCCGGGACAAAACGCCGCGGTATCGGGCATCGATGCGGCGCACTCGGGGCAGGAGATAGACATAATTTCTACGATAACCCGCAACCACACACGTTACCAGAAAGCCGTACCCACGCGCGTCCCGTATTTCTACGCGTACAGACTGAAAAGTCCGATATAATTCGTGTTCCAAATTCAATGGACTTCGATCAGCTCATTACATTTTTGGAAGTTGCCCGTCAGCGCAGCTTCTCGCGCGCCGGCGAAAAGGTATTTCGCTCGCAGTCGGCGGTCAGCGCCCAGATCCGCCAACTGGAGCAGGAATATGGTGACCGCCTCCTGGACCGCTCCGGCAAAACCGTCAAACTTACTCCGGCGGGCCAAATTTTCTACGAATACGCGTTGCGGCTCAAGAGCCTGCGGGACGAATCCCTCGTCGCGGTTGCCGATCACGGCCAGACTCCGCGCGGCACCTTGATGGTCGGCGCCAATGAAGCCACTTGCCTCTACGTTCTTCCCGAAGTCTTCGGGGAATATTGCCGCCACTATCCCGACGTGCAGATCAGCATCTACCGAAATTTCACTTACAAGATCGTCGAGAAGCTGGAGAACGGCTCTCTGGACGTGGGCGTCCTAAGCCTGCCCGTGCAATCGCCCAGTCTGAAGCTCCAGCCTATTTTCCGCGACCGCTTGATGTTGATGGTGAGTCCCAAGAACCCGCTCGCGAAGTTAAAATCAGCACATGTTAGCGAGGTGGTGAAGCACCCGCTCCTTCTACCCAAGACCGGTCACACCCGCAGGCTGCTGGATAAGCTTTTCCGCGAGCACAACTCCGAACTGAAAATCCGCATGGAGTTGCCAAGTATCGGGATGATCAAGAGCTTTGTCGCGGCCGACCTTGGTATATCACTCATCAGCGCATCGTTCGCGCGCGACGAAGTAGCCGCCGGGCGAGTCAAGCTGATTGAACTGGAAGGGGCGGAACTTTGGCGCGAATTAGGTCTCGCCTACCGGCGTGACCGCACTCTTTCCGTCGCTGCCAAAGCCTTCATCACGGTGTCACGGCAATTTGCCACTCATCCCAAGAAAACAGATTCCTCGGTGCATAGCTAGGCTAGGAGCTAGGCAGCTTTAACGCTTCTGGATTTCACGCTCTGAACTACCGTCGCGGGAAGCTGCAGAACGCGAACTGTCGAATTCCTATTGCTCTTGACGCGAACCGCAATTCCGTCGTCTTCCAGGAACGGCTCCGACACCACTTCGAACTCCTCGCCATACAACCGAATGCGTCCCGAGGTTGTGTAGCCGAGATGCTTCACGTGATCACACATTTCAGAAATAGAGGGGGATTCAGTATTGCTAGTCATGATGTCCCGATTATAGTCCCGGAAGGGCGACCTGGACACCTCTCGCCGGAAGTGGCGAAGCGCCATTTTCCATCTGACTTCTATGGCAGTTACTCCGATCGAGACTTATAATTTCGTCGGATTATGCTATATAGCACATTGTGATTTGCGGTCAAACACCAAGAATGCGTCGGCCTAGGACACTTTTGCCCTTTGATCTAGAAATACCAGTTCATGCTAGTTCACTCTCCACTCATGGGTTTCGAAGTTTTCCCTTTACACCAGCCTCCGAATACGCTATATAGCACAAGACGAACGAAAAACCTCGCTCTTGGGATCAAGCCCGTGCCCGCGATGCCAATTGCAGTCAGTTCTTGGGCCGATAGTCTGGAAATCGAACATGTCAGGAAATCACCGCAACGGAACCCCTGCCTACAAGCGCATCCAGAATGAGATCCGCAAGCGGATTGATGCGACGGAACTAAAACCGGGGGACTCAGTCGCCTCCGAACGCGAACTCGCCAAGACCCACAAGGTTAGCTTGATGACCGCCCGCCACGCTCTTGCGGGGCTCGAGCGCGAAGGCGTTGTCGAAAGACGGCGTGGCGCTGGCACCTTCGTGGCCGCTCCCAAAATTCACTTCAACAAGCTCATGAGTTACACGGAACATATGTCCAGCCGCGGACTGGCGCCACGTTCCCGCGTGCTGGTGGCCAAGATCATCGAAGACGAGCAGGAAGTTGCGGCACGTCTCAACTTGCCCGCAACCAGCCAAATGATCAAGATCGCCCGGCTACGCCTCACCGGCGAGGAGCCTTTTGCCCTTGAGACCTGCTATCTTCCCGCATCGGAATTTTCAGCGCTCGTGGCTGCTCCGCTGGGCAGGAGTTCCCTGTTCGGCGCCTTGGAACATGACTACGGCGTAGAGTTGGCCTATGCCGATGAGGAGATCGACGCCACCCACGCAGATGCTCAACTCGCCGAGATGCTGGCTCTCCCCAAGGGTTCGGCCCTTCTGCGGATCCGCCAGGTCATCTACTCCACCAAGGGCAAGGCCACCATTTACGGCGTCGGTTATTACCGATCTGAGCGCCACACTCTGTTTATCCGGCGCTTCCGCTAGTCTGCCGTAGTATTCTCGCGAGGACTGATT
The DNA here is from genome assembly GCA_963782835.1 of uncultured Acidobacteriaceae bacterium. GTDB lineage: Bacteria > Acidobacteriota > Terriglobia > Terriglobales > Acidobacteriaceae > Sulfotelmatobacter. The sequence continues at coordinate 24,766 of CAWALR010000005.1, forward strand.
TGCTCGTCACTTACATCGGCGAAAGGATCGCGCAGCGTGCCGCAGAACGAAAAAGCAGGCTATAACCGTTTCCTGCTGCTGGTTGCCGGCCTCGGCGGATTGCTCTACGGTGTGGATGTCGGCATCATCGCAGGGGCGCTTCCGTACCTCGAAGCCACTTCCGGCCTGAATGCCGGCCAGCTCTCGATTGTCGTTGCAGCCGTACTCCTCGGCAGCGTCATTTCCACTTTGTTTGCCGGCACGCTTGCCGACTGGATGGGTCGCAAGCTTCTGATGACTCTCAGCGGTGTCCTGTTCGTCGTCAGCATTCCCGTGATCGCACTGGCGCATGGCTATCAACCCCTCGTTCTCGGCCGCTTGCTGCAAGGCATCAGCGCCGGCCTCATCGGGGTAGTCGTCCCGCTCTATCTGGCGGAGTGCCTGGCAGCGAGCAATCGCGGAAAAGGCACCGGCATCTTCCAATGGTTGTTAACCCTTGGCATCGTCGCCGCCGCTATCGTCGGAATGTTTTTTAGCATTCGCGTCGAAGAGGTCGGCAAGTTAGGCGATCCCGCCCAGCTCTTCGCCTTTAAAGATACCGCCTGGCGCAGCATCTTCTGGGTCTCGCTGCCGCCTGGAATTTTGTTCGTGGTCGGCAGTCTCATGGTCGCGGAGTCTCCTCGTTGGCTGTTTCGCCGTGGCAAGCGCGATGGCGCCTACTCCGCGCTCCTTCGCTCCCGCACTACACAACAGGCCGATCTCGAACTCGCCGAAATGGAGCAAGCAGCTGCGGCGGAGAAAGCGCAGACCTCCAGCGGAACGAAAATCAGGGAATCTCTACTTCGCCGAAAATACGTGATCCCCTTCGTGCTGGCCTGCGTAATCCTTGCCTGCAACCAAGCCACCGGCGTGAATTCCATCATTGGCTATAACGCCAACATTCTTCTGCAGAGCGGCCTCTCCGATGTTCAGGCCCATTGGGGTTATGTTCTTTTCACCATTGTGAACTTCCTGACGACCATCGGGGGCGTCATGCTGGTCGATCGCAAGGGACGCAAATTCCTCCTGTCCCTCGGCAGCGCCGGCATCATCGTCTCCCTGCTCTGCACGGGATTTTTGTTTCGACGCACAGAAAAACTACGCGTGGACTCCCGCGCCGCGGTTCAGTCCCTCGTCACCGCTGATCAAAAGCTCTCTCTTCTTTATGACAAGAAGACCGCCGACAATCTATTAGGAGCGGCAATCGGAGCCACCGACAAATTTCTTACCAGCCGGCCCACCTCGCTGATCATCATCTACTCTTGCGGAGACTTCCGCGCCGCCACCAAAGTTGTTCGCTCCGACGATCTCGCAGCCAAGCCCATCGAGATCACACGCGAAAACTGCCTGCCCGCCAATAAAGTGGTCGCTTTTTTCTCCAACCCGTTCAGCAATCTCGACGGCTCGCGCCAGGCCCCGCTCAAAATCGACAATGCGCTGATCAGCCCGGTTCCAAGCACCCACAACGGTTGGATGGTGGCCATCACACTCTTCGTTTTTATGGCATTTTTCGCCATTGGCCCCGGCGTCTGTGTGTGGCTCGCCCTCTCCGAGTTGATGCCGACCCGCATTCGTTCCAACGGTATGAGCATCGCCCTGTTGATTAACCAGGCCGTTTCTACCGGCATCGCCGCCACTTTCCTTCCCACCGTCGGCAAATACGGGTACTCCACCATGTTCTTTGCCTTTGCCGCCTGCACCGTTGTTTACTTCGTCACCGCCGCTTTCTTTCTTCCCGAAACTAAAGGCAAGACGCTGGAAGAAATCGAAGCTCATTTCGAAGGCGCCGCCCGAAAGCCGGGCCTCGCAACCGTTTGAATTAGAATCGCGTGTATCGATTCACTACACTCTAGTGGGGGTCTATGGCACGAGCGTGCCATAGACCAAATTCGCGCCCTATCCTATGCTCCTAGGTGAGCAGCACTTGGGGGAGGGCTGATCAACAGACGTCCCAGGACTCAAACTTGAGTCTGGGGCGTTTTGTTTTGCGCTGAACTTTTCTTCCTCTCGAATTCCCCTTGACCTGCAGCTTCTCCAAGCACTAGCCTTATTGACGCTGAGCGCTCCTGAGTTCAACTTAACAGCTAAATAAGTAGTTTGCAATCAATAGCTTACAGTAACTCTTGCAGCTGCCGGCTCCGAACTGCGCCTTGGGTTTCAGACTCAACCGCGCTTCGCTCTAGCCATGCACGCATCCAAAATCCTATGAAACAGCGCCTCCGCACCCTCGCTGCCACCATTCCGCTTATTGTCACTGTCGGCTTCGCTCCATCCGCCTTCGCCGACGCCATTCGCGGAACGCTCGTGCACGAAGAAACCATCCGCGTCGCTCCGAGTGCCGACGCGGCCAGAGTAGGGGAAGCTACTCGCGGAGTCGAACTCATCATCCTCGATACCAGCCGTGATTGGACCAACGTTGAGGCGATCGTGCGCGCTCCTAGCAACGAAGAAGGCGCCACCGAAGACGAGTCCGAAGGCAAAGCCATTACCGGCTGGATTCCCACCCAAGCCCTGATCAAAAGCACCACACAGGACGGTGACCGGATCATCTTCGGCGAAGCCGCCGACTCCGAAGACCAGGCCAGCCGCCGCCGCGGCCGTCGCGACGCCGCCCAGGACGCCATGCGGCTCTACTATCGCGTCTACGATCTGATGCCCGCCTCACCCCTGGCCGGCGAGTCGCTCTATCGCGCCGCCGATATCCGCTGGCAGATCGAGCGCGCCGACGTCATGTCGCGCCCCTCAGCGCACGCGCGTGAATCCTACATGCGCGCCCAGATGAAAGAAGACTGGATGAAGTTGGTAATCAAAAAGTATCCCGCGACAAAATGGGCGGATCTCGCCTCTTTCCGCTTGATCGATAACAAACTCTGCGGCGATTGGGAAGGCTTTGCGAAATGTCCTGACAAGGAAGCCGATCTCTACGAGAATTACGTCAAGGATCACCCGCAATCTCCCGCCGCGGCGGAAGCCTTGTACAACGCGGCCTGGCGCCGGGCGGCGCTGATCGAGATTTATAAGAACGAACCCAATCAGAAAAAGTCCAACGAATCGAAGGATCGCGCCCTGGCGCTGGCCCAGAAACTCGTCAGCCAATATGGCCAAACTGATTGGGCCTTGCGCACCGAGCGGCTGGTCTTTTACATTCAACAGGGCATAGCGACCTATGGCAATGCGAGCGACTAGAATTCACTGAAAACGCGCTCCTCTCCTCAGTAACGTCTGCTTAAGTGTTTTCTGCGATACTGTTCCCTTACTTTCGGAGGATGATTGAACGACTATCTGCTCTCCTTGCTATTAGGAATCGTCGAGGGTCTTACCGAGTTTCTGCCCGTCAGCTCGACCGCGCATCTGCGGATTTCCGAAGCCCTGCTGCACATCAGCCTCTCCGACGGCTACTGGAAGATGTACACCATCGTGATCCAGTTAGGCGCAATCCTGTGCCTGCCCGTATATTTTCGCGAGCGCATCGCCAAGTTCATGTCGACGTTTCCGCGTGGCGAGCGCGGAGATCGCAACGCACTCACGCACCCTCTCGGCCTGACCTTAGTCGCTTTCGTCGTCACCGCGATTCCCGCGTTCCTGCTCACCAAAGTGATCGGCAAGCATCTTGAGAGTCTCACCATCATGGGCACTGCTCTTCTGGTTGGTGGCATCGTCATGTGGATCGTCGACGCCCTGAACGCAAGTTCCGAAGCCGCCGGACCCTCTGCCGGCGGAGGCCGCATCCACACCTGGAAGATGGAAGCCATGTCGCTGGGCCAGGCCGTGTGGATTGGCGCCTGCCAGATTCTGTCAGCGGTCTTTCCCGGGACGTCTCGGTCCATGTCCACCATCGCGGCTGGACAACTCGCGGGAATGTCGCGGGCTTCCGCTCTGGAGTTCTCCTTCTTCCTTTCGATCCCGACCATGGTGGTCGCGACCTGTTACGACCTGCTGAAGTCGTTGCGCGGCAAGGGAGCGAACCCTATTGGCGTCTCGCAGATCGATGCTCATGGATGGATCGTACTGGCGATTGGTTTCATCGTTTCGTTCATCGTCGCATACGCATCGGTTGCCTGGTTTATGGCGTATGTGCGCAAACACGGATTCGTACCCTTCGCCATCTACCGCATCATCGTGGGAGCACTGGTGCTGGTATTCGCTTCGCGCTTGACGGGGTAAGTCTAAGTGATCGGCGCCAAACGCATTCTGGCACGGCGTTTCGTCGGGAAACCAACTGTACACTCCCAGCGCATTCCGCCATTGCCGCCGCGCCGCCTTCTTGGCATAATGATGGGGCTCTGGCCGATTTGCGCCACGGGACAGATTTGCGTCCGGTGTGAGAAACGGCCCACATGCATTTTCTGGCAAGCATTTTTGTCCCCACGGGCAATCGGCGGCTGAATGAGCTGGTCGGTTTTCTGTTGTGCGTCTCTGCGCTCCTCCTTTTCCTCGCGCTGGCTTCGTATTCGCCCCTTGATCCTTCGCTGAACAGCGCCTCCGTTCTGACCGGGACTCACGCGGCCCGCAACTGGATCGGCGTGGTCGGCGCCCTGATCTCCGACCTGGCACTGCAGTTCTTTGGCATCGGAGCATTTCTGTTGCCTATCTTCCCCGCCATGCTTGGGCTGCGCTGGTTCGCTTCGCGCAAAATTCAGTCGCCGATCGCGAAGACCATGGGGGGAATCTGGCTGATGATGTTTGTCCCTGCGCTGCTGGCGCTACTGCCGGGCAATGCGCGCTGGCTGCATGTGATGCCCATTGAAGGCCTTCTCGGACGAGTCGTGGGCGATGTGCTCATCCACTATCTGAACCTGGCCGGCGCCTATATCGTTTGCGCCAGCGTGCTCGCCGTCGCGCTTTACCTTTGCACAGCGTTCTCGTTTTCTACGATCCAGCTCTGGGTTCCGACGCGCTTTGCCTTTGTTACCGCGCTGTGGAACCGATATCTCGATTGGCAGGAAGAACGCTCCAAGAAACGGCAGCAGAAAGAACTGGAGAAGCGACGGATTTCGAAGCCGGTAGTGAAAACGCAGTTGATTCCGTCGCGCCAGACCGCTGCCGCCGAACCCACTGTGCAGGCCCGCGTTGCTCCCGAACCACGCCGTACCGGCATCGAGCGCACGCTTGACGCCGAGCCTGCGGAAGCGGCCACAAACGCCCCGACTACCGGCGGAATCCTGCACGAGTCTTTGACGGAGGTTGAGTCGCCGGTCGATCCCGAAGTGACGCAGCGCGCGGACAGCGATCACAAGGCGAAGACAACCATGCCGCGAATCGCGGGAGGATACAAACTGCCATCCAGCAGCCTCCTGCAGCGTCCTGACGAACAACAGGCCGTGGACGCCGACGAACTCAAGTTGTTGGCGCAGGTGCTCACCGAGAAATACGCCGAGTTCGAAGTGCACGGGCAGATCACGCAAATCAACCCCGGTCCGGTGGTCACCACCTTTGAGTTCAAGCCCGACGCCGGAATTAAGTACAGCCGCATCACCAATCTCACTGACGATCTTTGTCTTGCGTTGAAGGCCGAGAGCATTTTGATCGAGCGCATGGCCGGAAAATCGACCGTGGGCATTCAGGTGCCGAACCGCGAACGCGAAATCATTTGGCTCCGCGAGAACATTGAGTCGCAGGAATTCATGGGCTCGAAGTCGAAGCTGACGATGGCGATGGGCAAAGACATCAACGGACGCATCGTCACGGCCGATCTGAATGGCATGCCCCACCTGCTGATTGCCGGGTCCACCGGTTCCGGCAAAAGCGTGGCCATCAACGCCTTCATTATGTCGATTCTGTACAAGGCGACTCCGGAGCAAGTCCGGTTGATCCTGGTGGATCCAAAGCGGCTGGAATTGGGCAACTACGAGGGCGTACCGCACCTATATACGCCAATCATCACGGAGCCAAAGCTGGCGGCGAACGCGCTGCGCAATGCCGTACGCGAAATGGAACGCCGCTTGAAACTCCTGGCAGCAAAGGGTGTGCGAAATATCGACCAGTACAACCGGCTGTTTGATAACGGCGGCACGCCGAGCCTGTTCGAGGAAGATTCCGACGACAAACCGATTCCCTACATCGTAATCATCATCGACGAATTGGCCGACCTGATGATGCTCGATTCGAGCAATGTTGAAGAATCGATCACGCGCCTGGCGCAGATGGCGCGCGCTGTGGGTATTCATCTGGTGCTGGCTACGCAGCGTCCTTCGGTCGACGTGATCACCGGATTGATCAAGGCGAACTTCCCGGCGCGCATTTCTTTCCGTGTAGCGACAAAAGTGGATTCTCGAACCATTCTCGACGCCAACGGCGCCGAGGCACTGCTGGGAAAGGGCGACATGCTTTACCTACCGTCGGGATCAGCACGGGTTCATCGCCTGCATGCGCCGCTGGTCACGGAAAAAGAAATCGCAGCCGTGGTGGAATTCTGGAAGCAGCAAGGTTCGGCGGAATACCAGCAGCAATTCCTGGAAGCGCCGAAAGACGAACGCGAAGCTGGAAGCGGATCGTCTGGCGGGGAAGGGTCAGGAGAGGGCAGCGAGGACGATCCTCTCTATCAGGATGCAGTGAAGCTGGTGGTTGAGTTTGGGAAAGCCTCCACTTCCCTGCTGCAACGCAGGTTGCGCATCGGATACGGGCGCGCCGCGCATCTCATCGATCTGATGGAACAGGATGGCATCGTGGGTGCGGCTGATGGTCCCAAGCCTCGCGAAGTGTTGAAGCGTCCCGACTGGATTTCTGAGATCGAAGAGACGACGCGCTAGTTTTATCCGCGTATAGACAGGACCATGCCCAAACGAAACCTCCGCGTACTCAGATGGCTTGGCACCGTTCCTGCCGTAGCAATCTGCACCAGATGTAATCGCGAATTTAAGGTTTCACTCACGGACCTGAAGCGCGTCACAGACGCCCAGGAAAGCCTCAGGCTCCAGTTTGCCGAGCACCAATGTCCAGAGGATCCGCCAAAGTTAGAGATTTGATATTTTGTCCGGCGGTTTTGGCGTGGTATGTCCCGCCAATCGCTTCTCTCGCGCTTCGAAGAGACGATTGATTTCGCTCACCAGTTCCAACAGCCTCTTTGGGTCTTGCTCCACCGCAGCCCGTTCGCACAGGGCCATCCAGGTTTCTCCGTTTTGAATTTTGTCCTGCAGGGCAGTTCGCAGGTCGGAGAGGATTGGTTCTATCTGATCTCGATCGGTCACGGCCATGGCTCGATTGCATAGGTCTTGGATCCGGCTTCTAGGGTTTGACACCATGCGAGGTGAGATGCTCCGCGCCTCCGAACCTTGCGTGCGGTGAATCCTGTAATAACTAAGCCGCCGCCCACCAAAAACAAAGCGGCGTGCTCCTATCATCCGTAAAAGCAATTAGGCTTCTCCAGAAAGCAATGTAAGCGAACAGCCTACTCCGCTGATACCTCTACCGAGGAATCGCTGCGTAAGAGACGGGGCATGCAGACCTCAGCTGAGATCGACGTAGATAGACTTACGGAGGAAGACCCTAAACACACTCAGCCCGCTTCAGACTTGCGCCAGCGGCGAACGTTGAAAACGTATAGGCCAATGCAGAAGAGATTTGCAGGAATAAAGCCAAACTGCGCGGTGCGGAACCCGATCATGCAAATGACGACGCTGTTGACCGCCGCAAGAATCCAACCTTCCCAACAACGCCGGCCTACTAAGATAGTCGAGACAATCGTAAGTATGCAGGATAGGAAATCAAGTCTGATAAACACAGCAGCCTCCCTGAACATCAGTATGCCGCAGCCTGGGCCGCTTGGCTGTAATCCTGCGCAGAATGGGGTTACGAAAGGCATCGCCTGAAAGATCGAAGCCACGGATAAAATCTGCCTAACCAGGAAGGAATCGATGAAAGTACTTACCGAATACCTCAAATTCCATACCAAGACGCACCGGGCGTACGTCCACATGACGCCCCAAGTGGAGGACATTGTTCGCAAGAGCGGAGTTCAAGAAGGAATGGTGCTGGTCTCCGCCATGCACATCACGGCGGGCGTATACGTCAATGACAATGAAAGTGGGCTGATCGAAGATATCGATCAATGGCTGGAGCAATTGGCGCCCTTCCGGAAGAACTACAAGCATCATGAAACGGGCGAGGATAATGGCGATTCGCACCTCAAGGCGCTCCTGATTCACCACGAAGTGATTGTCCCGATCACCGCCGGGAAACTTGATTTAGGGACCTGGCAGCGGATCTTCTACGCCGAATTCGACGGCCAGCGGGACAAGCGAGTGATCGTGAAGGTCATGGGCGAGTAAAGTTACGACTAGTCCGCCGGCGAGTCTTCAATGACCAGTCGGAGACCTCAGCGTTTCTTATAGAGCTCCAAGTGAATCATCGCTTGCCCGAAGGATGACGAATCCGTAGTATCGAGGGCTGCGACGCTCCCCTTGCAAAGTCGCGCCCGGAGGATTGAATGAGTGAAGAGCTTCAAGAATTGCAGGAGCACGCCGAACATGCTCGCGAGAACCCCAGCCTGGCGCCGGTGTCGTTAACCATGGCCGTGTTGGCGGTGCTGGTGGCCGTGGTCTCGCTGCTGGGACATCGGGCGCACACCGAGGAAGTAGTGCTACAGGCAAAGTCATCCGATCAGTGGGCATACTACCAAGCCAAGAATATTCGCGAGCACCAGGACGAGCTATTCGCCGATTTCAGCAGTGCCGTAGCCACGAAAGACGCGGGGATGATGGACAAATTCCGCGACAAGTCCTCACAAGAGGCGGAGCGTTACAAGCACGAGAAGGCAGAAATCCAGGACGAGGCACGCAAGTTAGAAAGCGAGGTTGCCATGGAGCGCAACCGCGCCGACCGCTACGACCTGGCAGAGGTCTTTTTGGAAATTGGTCTGGTAATCACCTCGATCACCTTGCTCTCAGGAAGGCGAATCTTCTGGCACTTGGGGATTGTTCTGAGCGTGCTGGGAGTAGTGGTCGCAGTTACCGGCGCGATGATCCACTGATCGTTTGATTTCAGGGCAGAAACGCTTTCATGCAGAAAAGGCTACCGCCGGATTTCTCGAACTCCGACGTATCGATAACGACCGGAGTCAAGCCTTCCCGACCGAGCATGGATTCCAGATGTGGCGTGACGTAGGGAGTGAGATAGCGTCCGTTAACGACGATGCCATTGCCCATGAATCTGTGAGCCTCGTCGGCAGTGAGTTCGTAAGTGCGCTTCCAGAACGAACGTAGGACCTCCAGCGACTGCGCGGCGTAGGCCCCCGGATAGATGAGAACCGCTTCGTCGTTTAGCGGACAGAAGCAGGTATCCAGGTGGTAGCAGTAGGGATCGACCAGTTGGAGAGGAATGACAGGAATCTCCAGCTTAGCCATGGCCTCGTGGAACTTTTCGACGCCTCCCTGAGTCGAACGAAAGCCATATCCCGCATAGATATGCGACCAACCCGGATGCCAAAGCAGGTCTCCATGACCCTCCAGGTGATCGTTGTGCAAATCTAGGTTGATGACGTTGAAACCGCGCTGGCGGTACCAATCCAGATAGTACGGAACCTCGCGCTGGCGTGAAGGGTGCACCATCCGGCTGGGCACAATAAACTTTCCTATACCCGCGTGAAAACCGATGAAGACCTGGTTGGCGGCGAAGACCATGTCTTCGTGTCCCGGCGCCGGATCGATGGTTTCAACCTGACAACCGGCGTCTTCCAAAGAGGTACGAAGGGCGTCCCATTGCCGCTGCGCTTTTTCACGATCGATCGAAGACTCTCGTGACATGTAAGGATTCTTCTCGTCAACCACATCGAAATACGCAGGCGGACAGAGGAGAACTCGCATCGGCATTTGTAGAGATGGTAGCGACGCGGGCTTGAGGAAGCAAGGAACAGGAGAGACGTGGCGTCGGCGCGGTGCCGATGCATCGGCACGTAAGCGGACCGAGGCGAGGCGAAATGCTGCCAAGAGAAGACTAAAGCCAGCTAAGGAAGATTGGTACTCGGGGTGCACGGGCCATAAAACCCAGCCAGCTGTTGCGCGTTCGTTTATTTCGTCGAACACGTGGAACGGGAGAGAAGAGGAAGGGTTATGCTCAGCCACTGCGCCAACTCGCAGTGCTTAAAGCCGTTTCTGCGACTGCGGGAAGGCCGGCTATTCCTGGTTGAAACCCAGAACGTGACCAAAAAGGGAGGTACACCGCCTATTCCTAGGGATCGAAAGCCTCCCCAGAGGGTGGAACGACTTCTGGCTGTGTGACCGGTGCGCGTCAGTGTGGACCTTGATCCAAAATGGGACACAAGGCATTGCATTGGTTCCGCTCGCTCAGTCACCAGTGGCAGCAAGCGAACTTTCGGAAAAATCTTGCAGCAAAATCTCATGCAGCTGAGCGAAATCACAGTCGTCTCTAGTGCGAACCTGTGCGGCGGTGTGGAGCGCGGTAGCCCATCCCCAGCGAGATGTGGCGGGCGGCGTCCTTGAGCGCTTCCACAATGCGAGGCATGGTTTGCGGACTGACTTGCTGAGCTGTGCCGCTCAGGCCCAGGCCAGCTTCAATCAGGCCGCGATCATTGAACACGGGGGCTCCAACGCAGCGTGCGCCGAGATTGTTTTCTTCGTCATCAACCGCATAACCCTGGCTTCGGACTTTCTCCAGCTCTTTGAGCAGCCGCGGCAGCGTGGTGATGGTCTTAGGGGTCCGCTTTTCCATACCGCTCTTGTGCAGAATCTGCTCCAGCCGATCCTCTGTGATATGTGCGACCAGAGCCTTTCCCACGCTGGTGGCATGCACGCGCATTCGCCGACCGACCCACGTGTCCATCCTGATGAATCCCTCCGGCTCAACCTTTTCGATGTAGACCGCATCGGGTCCATCGAGAATTGCCAGATGGCAAGTGAGCCCAGTCTGGTGGGTAAGATGGCGCATGATGGGTAGCGCGACGCCACGAACGTCGAGTCCGCTGAGTGCCCCGCGGCTTAAACTTAGAATCTTCAATCCTACCCGGTACTTCCCCGACTCCTCGTCGCGAGTCAAATAGTTCCGGCTCTCAAGGGTGCGCAGGATGTAACTCGCCGAACTCTTTGGAATCTGCAGTTTGCGGCTGATTTCCGCATTGCTCAAGCCTTCGGACTCCTGGGCTACAGCCTCCAGCATGGCGAGGGCGCGTTCTACTGCTGCAGAAGGGGAATCGGACGAGGCCAGCATAGGTAAGGGCTATGGTAGCAAACTGTAGTCGGCCAAGAAAATGAATGTAAGTTCACCCTATTGAACGCGCCCCTTGACCGCGAGGTAGAGATCACCTACGCTTCGCCAGTATAGTGAATGTGTGTTCACTATATTGAACGTTGAAATGAATATGTCTTTTGCGTCGGGGGAATTTTAGAATGCCCGTAACCGTTGCCTTACCTGAGACTGGCGGTCTTTTGAACACGAGCAATAGCGCGCCAACGGATTTCGATCGCACGAGCGATCTGCCAGGCGGATTCTGGAGTTTCTTTCTGCCGCTGCACCAGATTTTTACTCCGCGACAGCAAGAACTGGCACGCCGTCGGGCCCAGGTATTGCAAGCCGCACTGGACGGCAACAAGCCCTCGCATCGCTTCCCTTCCGACACAGTGCGCAATGGCTGGAAGATCACACTTCCGGCGTGGTGCCAGGACCAGCGAAACCAGATGACCGGCCCGGCGGACGATGCCGAACTATGCGTCAAGATGCTGAACTCCGGTGCTCCCGGGGTGATGCTGGATCTGGAAGATTCCTGCGTGAACGAGTGGACTCATCACCAGACCGGCGTCGCCAACATTCTGGCTTGCCTGCAGGGAGAACTGACGTATTACGACAAGAAACGCCAGAGGACGGTCGAAATCCAGCCCAGCGGTACAGTGATTTTCACCCGTCCGCGCGGACTTCACATGAATCAAGCCGGACTGATTCCGAACGAAATGGTTTCCGCGTCCTTATTCGATGTGGCGCGCGTCTTCTTCGGCGTCGATCCAGCGACCCTGAAACATCCCTTGTGTATTTACATTCCAAAGTCGGAATCGGCGGAAGAAGCGCTCTGGTGGCGCGATCTATTTCAGACCCTGGCTAAGTCGCGGGGAATGGCGCATGACTCGATCAAGTGCATGGCTCTGGTGGAATCCCATCCACTCGCGTTTCAGATGGAGGAGTTCGCCTACAACCTGCGCGAACATTTGATCGGACTCGACCTGGGGCGCTGGGACTACATGGCGAGCTTGATTCACTTCAATTTGGATGATCCCGATTGGGTGCTGCCCGATCGAAACACAATTCCGCATGATGTGCCGTTTTTCCAGAACCTGCGCGAACTCATGCCCGAGATTTGCCATCATCGCGGGATTCTCGCCATCGGAGGGATGACTGCGCTGTTCCCCAGCCGCGAAGATGCCGAGTTGAACGCTCGCGCTCTCGCGGTTCTCGAGAAGGATAAGAAAAACGAAGCCGATTGCCTGATGGATGGAGCGTGGACGGGACACCCCGATCAGAATGCAATTGCGGTGGCGCAATTCCCTTACCCAAATCAGATTCATGCACGTCCGAAGACTGCGAGCCGCTATCCTGATTTGCGGCCTGTGCCAAAGGGCGTGGGTCAGCGTACGGTCGACGGAACGCGCGCTGCGGTGCGGACTGTGATCCGCTATCGCGATGGCGTGCTGCGGGGAAATGGCGCCAGCCTCCTCGATGGTTACATGGAGGACCTGGCCACCGATCGCATCTACCGCCTGATGATTGCCCAGCGCGTACGGCACCGCGATCTCGTCCGTATCGAAGACAGCCACGGCCAGAACGTCAAACACACTCCGGAATTTGTCACACAGATGTTTGATGAAGAACTCGACCGTTTATTGCTGGAACTTCCAATCGGCTCCGGCGATGAGGAACGCGAAAGATTCCGCCGCGCCCGCGAGCTCAGCGAAGCGATGATCGTAAACGGAGAATTCGATCCCGTTTGAGCCAACGTACTCCAATCTTCCCAGACCCCGTCCGACTAAACAGGAGAAAATACAAATGCCCACGAATGATAACGGAACGAAAAACATCCAACCGCGCTCCAGCGCACCACTGATGAGCGAAGAAGAAATGTCCGTGCAGCGCGCTCTGGCCCAGGAGTGCATGGAATACGAGTGGGCGAATAACCCGCGATGGAAAGGTGTAGAGCGCCCCTACAACGCCGAAGACGTGCTGCGGTTGCGCGGATCGATTCATATTGAGCACACGCTGGCACGCCTGGGTGCGGAGCGGTTGTGGGATCTGCTGCAGAGTGAGACGTACGTCAACGCGCTGGGCGCAGTCACCGGCAATCAGGCGGTACAACAGGTGCAGGCTGGCCTGAAGGCGATTTACGTAAGCGGATGGCAGGTCGCGGCCGATGCTAACAATGCGGGACAGATGTATCCCGACCAAAGCTTGTATCCGGCGGACAGCGTTCCGAACCTTTGCCGCCGCATCAACAGCGCTCTGCAACGCGCCGACCAAGTTCATCATGCGGAGGGGAAAGTGGCTCCCGGGCAAACATGGTTCGCGCCGCTCGTGGCCGATGCAGAGGCCGGTTTCGGTGGAACACTGAACGCGTTTGAACTGATGAAGGGAATGATCGAGGCAGGCGCCGCCTGTGTCCACTTCGAGGATCAGCTATCGTCGGCCAAGAAGTGCGGGCATCTCGGTGGCAAAGTTCTGGTTCCGACTTCTGAGGCTGTTCAAAAGCTGGTCGCCGCACGGCTCGCGGCAGACGTCATGGGCGTGCCAACGCTGGTCATGGCGCGTACGGATGCCGACAGCGCGCATCTGCTGACAAGCGACATCGACGCGCGCGACCGCGCCTTCTGCACCGGTGAACGCACGTCTGAGGGTTTCTTCCGCATTCAAGGCGGGATCGATTCTGCAATCGCACGCGGCTTAGCCTATGCACCCTATGCAGATTTGCTCTGGTGCGAAACTTCACATCCCGATCTTGAGGAAGCGCGACAATTCGCTGCCGCCATCCACGCCAGGTATCCCGGGAAGATGCTGGCCTACAACTGTTCGCCCAGTTTCAATTGGCGCAAAAAGCTCGACGAGGAAACCATTGCGCGCTTCCAACCGGAACTCGCCCGCATGGGATACAAGTTCCAGTTTGTCACGCTCGCCGGCTTCCACGCCCTTAACCTCAGCATGTTCGAGCTGGCGCGGGGCTACAAGCTAGCCGGGATGACGGCATATTCGCGCTTGCAAGAAAAGGAATTCAGCCGCGAAACCCAGTATGGATACGAAGCGGTCAAACACCAGCGCTTCGTCGGAACCGGCTACTTTGATCAAGTGCAGCAAGTGATCAGCGGCGGCCTAGCCTCTACCATGGCCTTAACCGGATCGACCGAAGCCGAGCAGTTCAGCGGGGTGAAAGCACTGGTACGACCCAAGAGTGGCCCGGATGCTGCCTGCCAGCCCATCCTGGGCGATTGCCCTCACCCACCCATTCAGATTGAACCCAGCCGACCTGAGGAGATGCTCCTTCCTTCGGGAGACTAAGAACTTCTTCATCGTCATACAGCAGCGGAGCCGACGACTGGCTCCGCTGCCTTTTTCGGAACTGCCGAAGGCGGAGCATGTGTGCGAGATCTGCGGGAAAGTATCCCAGCCAGATGCCGGTGCTGGTGGAGATGTTCGTCGTGGTTGGAGATGACAACGATGCGAAGGAATCGGCAGAGCTGTGGCGCTTCATCCCAAAAGCATTCAAAACCTACTACAACGTTCGGGACCCGCAGGCGATCTTGCAGCCAGCCACCAGACGCCGAATTGAGACTACCCACCAAAAACCACGCGCGTCCCCGTGGAAGGCATGATGAGCTTTTGCGGCATCTCACGTTGGACCGCCATCATGGTGCGAAAGCCGGTACAGTGCATGGGAATCAGATAGTCGGGATTGATTTCTTTCAGGGCTTCCACGGTCTTGCTGATGACCTCATCAGGATATGGGGCCAGGTGCCACCCGCCAACTACGGCGTGCACCTTCTCGATTCCGGTGGACTTCTGAAGCTGGCGGACAGAGTTGATAATGCCAGCATGCCCACAAGATGAGATGACGACCAAGCCTCGGTCCTTCACGTTGTAAGCGGTTGCGTGTTCTCCCCAAAACATGTCCTTCACCAAGTCCCCTGGCTTGGCTTCAATCTGAACCGCACCGGGAGGGAAGTGCATGGTAGCCTCGCAGCCGGAGCCGGTTGCACCCGCTTCGAGTCGAGCTGCCGGCGGAGACGTCTCGAAATCGGTGATCCGCGGAATGTGACCTGAGGTGATTGCATGGCCCACCACCGTGGTCGGCTCCTCCGCAAGCATGACCTTCAACCCTCGCGCTTCCAGCTCATCACGCTTGAGCTCACCATAATCGAGCTTCTTCCCTTCCGGCGTAAGGACCCAGCGATGGCAGAACGTATCATGCCCCCCAGCATAGAGGGTGAGCCCTGGTCTGCCGCGTCCTTGGAGGCTCGACGCCACGTTGAGCAACCCTCCGTAATGGTCCACGTGACCGTGGCTGATGATCAGCGCATCGGCCTGTGCGGGATCGACTTTCAACCCTTGGTAGTTGTTTGTAAGTGTGCGTGGCGTAAGCGCAAAGTCCAGCAGTATCTGTTTTTGCTCCGTCCCTCGGAACGATTGCAGATGAAAGGCTAGCCCATGCTCTGATAGCAGCATCACGTCTGAGCCGTAGGGGAAGGGCAAGGTATTTCGTGTGACGGTGACGTTGCCAATCTTCCCACCCTTGGCGAAGATGTCATAAATGTTGTCTACGAGGTTGGTCACGATTAGCTGATTGACGGTAGGAACTTCTCTGGGAGCAGCAAATAGGCTCCCGAACCGGCCTGTGCCGCCCAGCAAGACCGTCCCGCCTGCAATCGCTCCGAGCTTCAGGAATTCGCGCCGGTGCATACTCGACCTGGACTGATGATTTGGAATTTCTGTTTTAGTTCCCTGGAAGCCCAACACTATACAACCACCGAGGGATAGGAATGCACTTTTTTTCTTCGCCGGGTTCAGAGGCGCGGCACAATGTCCCGTCGGCCCCGAGGCGAGTCTCGAAACTGCTGACCGCAGCCTTTCCACTCGTTCTTGTCAGACACCCCTCCGTCCCCTCTGACTCTGACTTAGCTAACGGGAGCGCCATGTGCCTCGCGTCAGGTCGTTGCACAATCCATCTACGAGCGTGTCGGCCGAGGGTTCCCGGGGGCGATTCTATGCCGGCATGTCACGGGTCGTAGTGTGAAGTCGGGATGGCTGCTGCCGCTGATACTGAGTTTCCCGAAATCGAGTCTGTCTACAGTAAACCCTGTATATAGGGGCCGAAGCCGGTTTATTAAGATATGACGTCTATCAGCACGATGTTATTGTCCCGCCTCGATTTGCATACTGTCGGGAAAAATAATTGTCTGATATCGAAAGTCGCTTAAAGAAGGCTTCCCAGGAGATGGCAAAGGAAAATCGGCGTCTCCCCAAAGCGCCTACAGGCATTCAGGGCCTTGATGAGATCACTCAAGGCGGGTTCCCGCGCGGGCGTCCCACGCTCATCTGCGGCAGCGCCGGCGCGGGCAAGACTCTGCTAGCGATGGAGTTCCTGGTTCGCGGGGTCACAGAATACAACGAGCCCGGCGTCTTTATGGCATTTGAGGAGACCGCTCCCGAGCTAACTCAAAATGTTCGTTCGCTCGGTTTTGACCTGGATGAATTGGCGAAAGAAAAAAAACTGGTCATTGATTTCGTCCGCATTGAGCGGAGTGAGATTGACGAAACCGGCGATTACGATTTAGAAGGCCTTTTCATAAGGCTGGGCGCCGCCATCGATGGCATTGGTGCGAAGCGCGTGGTCCTGGACACCATCGAAAATCTTTTTGCAGGATTGCAGAATCAGGGAATTCTGCGTGCGGAATTGCGCCGCCTGTTTCGCTGGCTCAAGGACAAGGGCATAACCGCCGTCATCACCGCGGAGCGGGGCGACGGCGCTTTAACCCGCCATGGCCTGGAAGAATATGTTTCCGATTGCGTGATCCTTCTCGACCACCGGGTCACCGACCAGGTTTCTACTCGTCGCTTACGCATTGTCAAATACCGGGGCACGGCTCATGGCACCAACGAGTATCCGTTTCTGATCGACGAAGACGGTTTCAGCGTCTTGCCCGTTACATCTCTGGGCTTGGAGCACCAGGTAAGTGAAGAACGAATTTCGAGCGGTGTTCCCCGCTTGGACACGATGTTGAGCGGCAAAGGATTTTACCGAGGCACCACGATTCTAGTTTCCGGGACAGCGGGAACAGGCAAAACCAGTCTGGCAGCGAGTTTCGCCGATGCCGCTTGCCGGCGCGGCGAGCGTTGCCTCTACTTCTCGTTCGAAGAATCTCCCAGCCAGCTCATTCGCAATATGCGATCTATTGGCTTGGACCTGGACCAGTGGTCCAAGAAGAAGCTGCTTCAATTTCATTCCAGCCGCGCTACGTTCTATGGACTGGAAATGCACCTGGCAATCATTCACAAAATCGTCCACGAGTTTCACCCGAAAGTGGTGGTCCTGGATCCTGTGGGCAGCCTCATTCAGGCCGGGAACCGGCGCGACGCGCACGCCATGATGATTCGCCTCATCGACTTCCTGAAGCAACGGGAAGTTACTGCCTTTCTCACCAACCTCACTTCCGGGGGCGAGGCGTTGGAGAGAACTGACGTTGAGATCTCATCCATCGTCGACACGTGGCTTTTCATGCGTGATATCGAGCTTGATGGCGAGCGCAACCGCGCCCTGTATGTGCTGAAATCGCGTGGGATGGCGCACTCCAACCAATTACGCGAGTTCCTCTTAACCCCCCAGGGAGTCGATTTGCTGGACGTGTACGTGGGGCCGGACGGGGCACTTACGGGATCGTCCCGCCTGTCCCAGGAAGCGCGGGAAAAAGCCGATGCCCTGGCGCGCCGGCTGGATGCCGAGCGCCGGGATCGCGATCGGATGCGGAAGCGGGAAGCACTTGAAGCGCGTATCGCAGCGCTTCGCAAAGAGTTTGAGGTGGAGGAGGCGGAGGCCGAAACCGCCAGCGCGGAAGACGCTTCGCGAGAACAGATGATTGCACATAATCGCGAGGCCATGTCCCACAGCCGTCAGGCTGATCTGGTTAAGGATGGGGTTGATGGAAAGAGGCGGAAGGGAGCCCGATGAAGAAGTCAGCAAGGGACAACGAGCAGGAACCCCTCAGTTTGAAAGCGATTGAGGAGAAACACCAGGCGACGCCAGAAACATGGCAACTTCGCTTATACGTTGCGGGGCAGACGCCGCGTTCGGTAGCCGCTTTCGCCAATCTCAAGAGAATATGTGAGGATCATTTAGCGGGTCGGTACACTATCGAAGTCGTCGATTTGGTGAAGTACCCGCAGTTGGCGGCGGGAGATCAGATCCTGGCCATCCCCACGTTGGTGCGGAAGTTACCGCAACCGCTACGCAAAATCGTGGGCGATCTTCGCGACACGGAACGGGCCTTGGTCGGTTTACAAATCCGTCCGGCTGCAATGGGAGAATGAAGTCGAGTAGGGAATCTGTATTGATTTTGAGGTTCATATGAACAGCGAATTGCCCGAATTTGTCAGCAGTAAGCAACTGATGGAAGAGGCCGAGCAGACGTTACGCGCCATCCAGTACGGGACCGTGGACGCCTTCGTCGTCGAAGAGCCGGAAGGTCATCGGGTCTATACGCTGGAGGGTTCCGATCTTCCTTACAGCACCCTGGTTGAGAAAATGCAACAGGGCGCGGCCATGCTGGACGCTCGCGGGTACATCGTCTACTGCAATCTCAGTCTGGCACAGTTGTTGGGGGTGCCACGCGAGACCGTCATTGGGCGCCTCTTGCTGGAGTTCGTTGCCTCAGAGGACCAGTCCGCTTACCAGAGGTTGCTGGACCAGAATCAGATCGTATCGAACGAAGGAGAAATACGGCTGCAACTCGCTGACGGGAGTCGAATCCCCGCCAATTTCTCTTTCACTTTATTGTCACGAGACAAATCGGCAACCGGAGTTCTGATCACCGACCTGACATCACAGAAGCAGCAAATCGAGTTTGCATCGCGTCTCCAGAATATGCAGGATGAGGAGCGCAGACGACTGGCTCGCGAACTACACGACAGCGTCGGCCAGACTCTTGCGGCTCTGAGCATGAATATCAGCGTAGTTCAGTCTCAATCGCATAAGCTCGATTCCTTCGGAGCCCGAGCAGTTTCAGAAAACGCTCAATTAGTCGAACAGGTCTCTCGGGAGATTCGCACCATTTCGCATCTGCTTCATCCACCACTTCTTGATGTCGCCGGCCTCGCCTCCGCTCTTCGCTGGTATGCGGATGGCTTCGCCGAGCGTAGCAATATTAAGGTGGATGTGGAAATCGCAACCGATTTTGGCCGGCTACCGGACGAATTGGAAATAGCCATCTTTCGTATCGTTCAAGAGTGTTTGACCAACATCCACCGTCATTCCGGCAGTGCCACAGCCGCAATTCGCCTCCAACAGGAAGGCAACAGCATCATTGTTAAGGTTCAGGATAGCGGGAGAGGTATTCCACAGGAAAAACAACACGAACTGATCGAGTCGGGCCGCGGCGGTGTGGGATTTGCTGGAATGCGAGAGCGCCTGAGGCGCATTGGCGGCACTTTGGAGATACAATCCAACGAATCTGGAACCGTAGTCAGCGCGATTCTTAAAACGAGCAAACACTGACCGGGCCACGGCAAGTCGAAGCACAAAAGTCTTTCAGTGATCCTAAGTATCTGATAAGATGACACATAGTTTCGAAACTGGCAGATTTTTTATTTTCCTCTAAGATATTGATTTCTAAGGCGGAAGTGGTGGAACTGGCAGACACACCATCTTGAGGGGGTGGCGCCGAAAGGCGTGGGGGTTCAAATCCCCCCTTCCGCACCAGTAATCTCTTCCTAAGTCCTCGGTGACGTTTCGTCGACCCTTGTTTTTCCCTGAGATTGAAACGGTTCGGGACTTCTCGACACTATCCGCATATGTGGCGAACATCGCGCCCAAAGGTTTGCGCCACGTTTCCGGGCCCGCTTGGCAACCACCTAGCTCTGAGCCCGTTGAAAGTGCCGGAGTTATCTCCGGGGAAGCGGCTCCGGCACTTCTTGATCTTTCCCCACGCCGTCATCCGTTAACTTCAAAGGAGTTACGTTCTTCTCTTGAGTATTTCTCGCCCCTCGGCGGCGATCTCGCGCACGGCAGACACATCGCGCCCCAGGGAGCACCCCTACCTGCTTTCACCCCCCGAAAAACCTGGTTTCGCTGTCGCCGGTGCTGCCCGTGATAAATCCGGTTTACTTCGGCCTGACGCCTGTGAAACGATTGGGCGGCTCGGCTCACTATCTATCAGGGGGCATTAGCGAAATGGACCACGCAGTTGCGGTTGATCGAAAAATGACGGAGAGATACCTGCTGGGCGAACTCGATCCCCAAGCCTGTCAGGAATTCGAAGAGCATTTTTTCGACTGCCCGGATTGCGCCCTCGACGTCCGCACCGCTGCTCTCTTCATCGAGCACAGCAAGAATTCGTTGGCGAAAGAATCGGAACCCGTTGCCGCACTCTCGCCGGTAACCAAAGCACTCCCGCCCAAACCGGGATGGTCGGCATGGTTGCGTCCTGCCTTTGCAGTGCCTGTGATGGCCTTGTTGCTGGCGGTGATCGGGTATCAGAATCTGGTGATCTACCCGCGGCAGCAACAGGCGTTCGCCCGTCCGCAGGTTTTGCCGTCGGCGTTTCTGAATATCGGCGCCATGGGATCCGGGGACCAACCGATTTCCATTGCGCCGGAGCAGAGCTTCCTGCTGCTTGTTCGAATTCCACCCGACAGCTATCCCCGCCACACTGCGGAGTTATATAATCCCGCCGGAAAGCTGGAATGGTCGCTGACGTTGCCGTCCTCATCCACGCAAGAGCAGTGGCCGCTGCAGGTGCCGGGTGCGAAGCGGGAATCCGGTACATACAGTTTGGTGGTGCACGGCCTCACAGACAACGAACAGGGGAAAGAAGTTGGTCGTGTGACATTTGACTTACAAATTCAGAAATAGCTCAATCTGAGCGGAGTGGAGCAAAACTATGTCAGCGCTGCCGGATGAACTACCCTCGATCAAGACGGGGCCTGTTTACGATGCAGAAGCCTATGTTTTCAGCGCCGAATTGGAACAGCCGATTCGGCGAGTGATTGAAAAGGAAGCCTTCGTTGAGTTACCTGAATCAGGCGGATACAGGTTCAAGCCTGCGGAACCTCTGCGGGTGGAAGGGATCGTTTCGCATCGAGGCGGCTACACTCAGGTCGCTGGGCACCGCGGCTGTCACGGTCGCGGCTCGACCACGCTGGCGACAGCTGCCCTTGAAGACGTCAACGTGCTCGACGTGCTCACGGCTGATCGCGTGGTGGCGCAGATCACCACCGAGCATCCGGACGACGGCAGCGTACCGTCGGTAAGCTTTCTGGGCACGCGCTTCGAGAATCTGCGCATCGGCGGAGAAAAGATCGAGCTTGAACCGCACCTCGACATTCTTGGTCCGAAGCCGGACGACGACGAATCCTATTTCAACGACGGCGGCGTCTTCAGCCGCATCGCGCACCAATACGCCAACATCAAGCGCATGGCGGGCCTTCCCCAGTGGGCCAGCGACCAGTTCAATTGGGACCCGGTGAAGGCGCAGCGCCTGAACGAGATCAACTGCTCCCTGGTCAACGGCGTGTCTGGATCTCCGGGTAAAACGTTCGGACACGTGATCGAACTGCCGCACTTTGGCAAAATCTTCCTGGGCGAACTGACGGTGAAGCGCGAGCCCGCGAACGATGGCCCAAGACTTGAGCCCTCGGAAGCCGAGGAGTACAAGTACCGGTTCCAACTGACGATGATCCGCGTGGAGCTGGACTGCCCAGCATGCGGGAGAATCCGTTTCGTGACGATGGACTCCAACGGCACGGGTGGAAAGGGTGACGGGCACTAGAGCGCAGATGTCGCTCGCGCATCATGCGATACGAGGATTCATCTGGTCAACGGACTGTCTGATCCTCGCGTACGCCAAATTGATATTGCGGTTCCACTTTCTAGTGGAGACGGGATCCTTGATGTTGCGAGCGAGGGCCAGCGCCTGCTCATAATAGGAGATCGCAGTGAGATAGTCACCACGATGGAGATAGACGTTGCCGATGCTTGCCAGGCTTACCTGGTAGTTGTGTACAGCGCCGGAGTTACGTTCCACCCCGGCTGCGCTCATGAATAGGTTGAGCGCTTCATCGTCGTTGCCTAACCCTAGGCAACAGACCCCCAATTCCCCCCACACCATCGCAATCGATAGGGGCTATCGGCCGGTTCCCCTGGGCCAGGTTGCGGGTTATCGGCGGGAACTACGTGAGGGTTCCCAGAACCGCTCAGCCCGACGGACGAGACCGTCCTTGCCGAGCCGTTGTGAGTGAAGAGAAACAACAGGGAGATAAACCAAGGAAACATCGTAGGTCCTCCTTGGGCGGGGATTCTACATCCAGTGCATGTGGATTTCAGGTTAAAATCCTGTCGAAACTGCATGCCTCCTCCCTGGCAACAACGAGACTTCGCCCCCCGCAAAAGGCGGAAGCGCATCGGAGCGCCAGCGTCGCGGGTCGTAACGCTCATCCTTGGGATCGCCATGATGCAGGGCTGCTCGCGACAGCGGAACCCTCAGGCTGTCTTCGATCACGCAATGCAGACTCTCAAGAGTGGCGATGCCCCGGCCGCAGCCTCGGAAGCGGAAAAGGGGTACAAAGACTTTCATACTGTTAGTCCCGAGTGGGCATGGAAATTCACCACCCTTCGGGCGAGAACTCTGTATCGGCGGGGCATGAATGACGAAGCGCTCAAGGTCCTTGCCTCCGAGCCTGTCCCAGTTCCCCCCGGCGAATTGACCGTTCAAAAGTTGAGATGGCAAGGCCTCGCCTACACTGCCCTGCACAGGTTTGCGGACGCAGATCGGACGTTTCAGCAGGCCCAGCGACTCTGTCGAGTCACCGATTTTCCCGTCTGCGAGGATGTAGTTGATGCGCAGGGGGTCTTAGAGATGCATAGCGGCCATTATGCGCAAGCTCAAACTCACTTCGAACACGTTCTCGTCGCCGCTCGCGCGAGCGGCGACGCATCTTGGCAAGCCAACACTTTGCTGGATCTGAGCTGGTCCGCAGAAGAGCAGACGCACTTCGATCAGGCTCTAGACTGGGCCGGCGAAGCCCGCCGGATATCCGTTGATCGAGGCTCCGCTGACCTCGCCCAGGCCGCGCTAGGGAACATGGGCTGGGCCTTGTACAAACTCGGCGACGCCGAGAAGGCGCTGCAGATGTTTGTCGATGCTGCAAAACAGGCAGAAAAACTGGCCGACGTCACCGACCAAGTAAAGTGGCTCACTAGCGCCGGCTACATTTATATGGACGCCCGAAACTTCCAGGTAGCTGAAAAGTCGTTCCAGCAGTCACTTGAACTCGCACGACAAATCAACAGCCGGGAAGACATAATCAACTCGCTGATCGCCTTGGCATTCGTCTCCGAGCAAACCGGGAAACTGGACGACGCAAAGCGTTACGCGGACGAAGCGCTTACCAAAGCGCGAGAGGACAATAACGGACGAGATCAGGTGTATCCGCGCCTCATTCAAGGCAGAATTTCCGCCCGCTCGAATGACGCCGCGGCTGCAGAAGGCGCATTCAACGAAGTGGCACAATCGCAGGATTGTCCGGTCTTTTTGAAGTGGGAGGCGGAGCGTTCACTGGCGCGGCTCTACGAAGACGAAGGTCAGTTCGACGCGGCCAACCGCGAATATAAGACTGCGCTCGACACCTTCGAAACCGCGCGCTCCGAGCTCAAGCACGAAGATTCCCGGCTGCCGTTTCTTACCAACGCTTCGCGCGTCTACGACGACTACATCCATTTCCTCATGGCTCGAGGCAGGAAAGATGAGGCGTTGCAGGTCGCAGATTTTAGCCGCGGCCGAACTCTGGCCGAAGGCTTGGGATTGCTTCAGAAGGAAACCTCATTCAAACCTGTTTCCGTGGATGCGCCGGGAGTTGCGCGGCGAGCCGGTGCCACTATCTTTTTTTATTGGCTGGGGGAAAAAGAATCGTACTTGTGGGCGATCACGCCGCAAAAGACCGTTTTATTCACTCTTCCTCCCGGCGCGGAAATTGATGCGGCGGCGCAACGGTATCGCCAGGATCTCGGCGGACCGCGAGACGTTCTTGAATCCGCCGATGGTGATGGCCAATATCTCTATCACACCTTGATCGCACCCGCGCAATCTCTGTTGAAGAAGGACGCGAAGGTTCTCATCATTCCCGATGGCAGCCTGAATAATCTGAATTTTGAAACGCTCCTGGTTCCCGACCCGAAGCTGCACTATTGGATCGAAGATGTAACCCTTGCCGATGCCAGTTCGTTACGGATTCTGGGCGCTGCGGCCGCAGACAAACAGAAGCGCGACCGCAGCCTGCTGCTCGTCGGCGACAGCGTTGCGCCGAGCGATAGATATCCCCAGCTCGCGCAAGCCGGCGCCCAGATGGAAAGCGTAGCCAGACATTTTCCGGCGTCGGGGGAGAAGATACTCACGCGAAAAGACGCGACGCCGTCGGCCTATCTCGGCAGCAATCCGGAACGGTTTTCCTACATCCACTTTGTGGCGCACGGCACCGCCAGCCGCTTGAGTCCGCTCGATTCGGCGATCGTGCTCTCGAAGGACAGCGCGGCAGACGATTCTTTCAAGCTCTATGCGCGCGACATCATTCGCCATCCGTTGCGGGCCGAACTGGTTACCGTTTCCGCATGTTATAGCGCCGGTGAGCGCTCTTACACGGGCGAGGGGCTGGTCGGGCTATCGTGGGCGTTTCTAAGGGCGGGCGCCCACAACGTGATCGCCGCCTTGTGGGACGCGACGGACGCGCCAACCGAGCAACTCATGGACAAGTTTTACGATGAACTTAACCAGGGCGCGGCCCCGGACGCCGCTCTGCGCGCCGCCAAACTCTCCCTGCTTCATCACAGTGGATTCCACAATCCCTATTACTGGGCGCCCTTTCAACTCTACGCACGGTTGGGCTGAGGAGCGGGTCCAGCAAGAGTTTCAGGCGATAGTCCACCCGAACCCGCTAGAGCTGCTAACAAAGCCGGTTCCCAAACCTTGGGCAGACTGAAGAAATCCAGTAACATAGATTCATGACGTTTTCTCGGTGTTCGATTGTGGTTCACAAAGATCCCCTTTCCATGCGGTCCTATCGCGCATGAAGCCATCGGCTAGTTTGCACTTTAAAACC
This sequence comes from uncultured Acidobacteriaceae bacterium, assembly GCA_963782835.1. Classification (GTDB taxonomy): domain Bacteria; phylum Acidobacteriota; class Terriglobia; order Terriglobales; family Acidobacteriaceae; genus Sulfotelmatobacter. Next base: position 50,065 of record CAWALR010000005.1, read on the forward strand.
TATCTCTTGATCCTTTTGATGGTGATTTTTGGCCCTCTTGGCAATGTGCTCCTCGGCAAAGGAATGAAACGGATCGGCGCGGCAAGTACCGGCACGCTGGCGCAAGTGCTTGACCTTCTTTCCCGGGTGCTGACTTCGGGCACAATTTGGCTGGGCATCGGCTCTCTCATTACTTTCTTCGTGGCTTACATGCTGGTGCTCTCTTGGGCGGATTACAGTTACGTCCAACCAGCTTCGTCGGCAGCTTACGGTATGGTGGCCTTGCTGGCGCATTTCCTCCTGCGTGAAGTGGTCACACCGACGCGTTGGTTCGGAGTGTTGGTCATTTGCCTGGGCGTCCTGGTGGTCGGGTATACGCCTCCTCGTACCACGGAGCCCCGCTAAATGCGCGAGGTCTTCCTCTATCTGCTAATTATTGGCGCGGGCACAGGTGGCGAATTGTGCGTAGCCCGAGCCATGAAGGTAGTCGGCGAGGTCAAGGATTTTCGCCCGTCCGCTCTGCTCCGCTTGGTCCCCCGAGTGTTGCGAGTTCCGTGGATATGGGTCGGTCTGACTCTTATGGGAACTGCATTTTTCTCCTTGCTCGCAGTTCTGTCGATAGAAAACGTGAGCCTGGTAGTTCCGGTTACAGCATTGAGCTATGCCGCGGGCGCGTTGGGAGGGAAATTCTTTCTGGGCGAACAGGTGACGCCGAGGAGGTGGGCAGGCGTGCTTCTGGTCTGCGTTGGTGTGGCTTTGGTGGTCGTCGGGCGGGGATAATTTGCCGCAAACCGTTTATGAGTATTCAAGTGCCGGTATCGCAGAGGAGGTCGTTTAGGGTCTTGCGTAAAATCTCAACCGCGACGAGCTGTCGTGACATCATATAGAATTCGTTAAAGCTTCGTTTTCGCGTTTCTAGCTGGCAGATTTTCGCCGTGCCCAGGCTCCGGAAGTCACTGCTTCCGTGTGCTAATCTGCGGGAATCGCAAGCTGATTCTAGAGCAGTAATGAGGGTCAGGCGCTTGTGTGGGATAGTCGGCTTCACGCATAAAAATTGGATACCTGATTCCGGTCGCATTCAGCGCGCCGCCGCCACACTGGTTCATCGCGGACCAGACCAGCAAGGTGTGTTCCAATCCAGTTCCTGTTCCTTAGGCGCGACGCGGCTCAAGATCATAGACCTCGGCTCCGGCGACCAGCCCATCCTGTCGGACGATGGCGACGTAGCCATCGTATTCAACGGCGAAATCTACAACCACCAGGAACTGCGGCGCGAACTCGAAGGGCTCGGCCACCACTTCCACTCGCACTGCGACACGGAAGCTGTTCTTCGAGCGTTTCTCGAATGGGATACAGGTTGTTTTGCGCGTTTGCGAGGGATGTTCGCGGTCGCACTGTGGACGAAGTCGACGAAACGTCTCGTGCTGGCACGCGACCGCATGGGAATCAAACCACTTTATTTCGCGCGGCGCGGAAGCGATCTGTTCTTCGGTTCGGAATTAAAGGCGATTCTGGTCCATCCCGAGATTGACCGGCGACTAAGTCTGGACGGACTCGATTGTTATCTCTCGTTGAATTACGTTCCCTGCCCCTGGACGCTCGTCGAGGGCATTGAAAAACTTCCTCCAGGAAAGTGGCTGGAGTGGCAGGACGGTGAGGTTTCATCCGATTCCTATTGGACCTTACCGTTCGGGGTCATTCGTAATCAGACACTGGAATCTGCCCGCGAAGAATTGGACGCGCTCCTCCGGCAATCCGTTCGCGAGCACCTGGTTTCGGACGTGCCGCTGGGTATGTGGCTGAGCGGAGGCATCGATTCCTCTACGATTTTGCACTACGCGGCTGAATCCGGCGCGCCGCTCAAGACCTTCTCGATCTCGTTCCAGGGGCGCAGCTTCGACGAAACCGCGTACATTCGCGAAGTAGCACACCGATACCAGACCGATCACGAGGAAGTGGATCTGAATCCCGAGGTCGATTTGCGGGATGCGATCGAGCAGTTCGCATATTACTCGGACGAACCTTCGGCAGATGCCGGTGCGCTTCCCGTCTGGTTCCTTTCCAAGTTGAGTAAGACGAAGACGACGGTCAGCCTGAGTGGAGAAGGTGCGGACGAGCTCTTCGGCGGCTATCTCACGCATCGCGCAAACCGCCTTGCTGCTTTCGCCCGGCGATTGCCGCGCAAGGCTCTCCAACTTGCCTCCAGCGTCTTGCAGATATTGCCCGTTTCGGACGACAAGATCAGTTTCGAATATCAGCTGAAACGATTCCTCGAAGGCTGCCAGATGTCGCCCGAACGCGCGCACGTCTACTGGAATGGAACCTTCAGCGAGACGCAGAAAGCGGCCCTGCTGCGCGTGGAGATTCCACCGGCTCTCAACCGCGTTCTAGGCGAATTGCGGAATCATTCGGCCGTTAACGACGATCTGGCGCCTTACCTGTGGTTCGATCAGAGATATTTTCTTCCCGACGACATTCTGAACAAGGCGGATCGCATGAGCATGGCGCACTCGTTGGAAGTGCGGCCGCCCTTTCTCGATCACCGGATCGTCGAATTCGCTGCATCCCTGCCCGCGTCTCTGAAGATTCGCGGTTCGAGGCAGAAGGTTCTTCTGAAGGAATTGATGCGCGACAAGCTTCCGGCTTCAGTCCTTCGACGCAAGAAGATCGGATTCGATATTCCCGCACACGATTGGCTTCGCGGTTGCTTGCGTCCACTGATGACCGATGTTTTGCTGGACGGTTCCTCCGAGCATTCGGGGCTGTTCCGGCGAAATGTGATCGAGACCTATATCCGCCAACACGTGGAGAGACAAATCAATGTGGGATACCACCTATGGGGTCTGATGGTGCTGTTTCTGTGGATGAAAAAGTGGGGGATTCAAGCAGCCGCCACCCCGGAGACCAACGTTTGGATACAGGAAAAAACTGGTACCTATATCTAGTCGTTCTGCTGGTCGCGGGCGCCATCTATTTGGGCTGCATTATTTCTCCTCCTTCTTTGATGGACGATGTGGACGCCGTACAGGCACAGATCGCACGCAACATGCTCGCTTCAGGCGACTGGGTAACCGCACGCTTGGACGGCGTGGTCTATCTGGAAAAGGCTCCCTTTGTGTACTGGGCCATCGCAGCGAGCTACATAATTTTTGGTGCGCACGACTGGGCGGCGCGCATTCCGATCGCCTTAGTCCGCCGATTGCCCTCAGCGGGTTGACAGCAGCGTTCGGCATTTGGGCATTCGGCAAGCGGGCGGGTTCTATGCGGGTTTGTGCATGGCCACATGCATAGGCCTGTTTTTATTTACCCGGGTTTTGATCCCCGATGTCATGCTGACTTTCACAGTTGCCCTCGCCATGTGGGCGTTTCTTCGCGTGTTGGAGGAAGACGAGCCTCATCCGCGGTTTTGGGCTTTCGTGCTGGCCGCGAGCCTTGGGCTGGGACTGCTGCTAAAAAGTTTGATCGGGGTCCTGTTTCCGCTCGCGGCGGGCGCGATCTACCTTGGAATTACCCATCAGCTCTTTTCCGCCGCAGCGTGGCGAAGGTTGCGTCCCTTCAGCGGATTACTGATCATTCTGCTTATTGCCGCGCCTTGGCACATTCTGGCCACGTTGCGCAATCCACCTTACTTTGCCTTCACCCTTCACAGTGGGCCGGGGCAGTATCACGGGTTTCTTTGGTTTTTCTTCATCAATGAGCAGCTACTGCGTTTTCTGAACTTACGCTATCCGCGGGACTACAACACCGTCCCGCGCCTTTACTTCTGGTCGCTGCACCTGGTATGGCTGTTTCCCTGGAGCGTGTATTTTCCCGCCATTGCCAAGCTTTCTTTCAAACCCGAGGATCGCGCTGGCCGCGCGCGGCTGCTTGCTCTTTGCTTGGCTGGCTTTGTGCTGGTCTTCTTCACCTTTTCCACGACGCAGGAATATTACTCAATGCCTTGCTATCCGGCGTTGGCGCTGCTGTTGGGCTCAGCCATGGCGACGGGAGGGGTTTGGATACAGCGCGGTACTCGAGTGCTCTCGGTGGTTGCGGCATGCGCTGGGGTGGCGACGTTAAGCCTGTTTTTTCTCACGCGCAATCTGCCCGCTCCAGGAGATATTTCGCACGCACTTAGCCAGCACCCGGGCGCTTATAAGCTCTCCCTGGGGCACATGCAGGACCTAACTCTCGCTTCCTTCGCCTATCTTCGAATGCCTCTCCTGGTGGCCGCGCTCGCCTTCTGCATCGGTGCGTTCGCAACTTGGAGATGGGCCAGCCACCGAGCATTTCTGGCCGCCGCGCTAATGATGATTCTGTTCTTCCATGCCGCCCGCATGGCCATGGCCGTCTTCGATCCGTACATGTCTTCGCGTCCGCTCGCAGAGGCGATCCTGAAGTCACCGCCCGGCACATTGATTGTCGATCACCACTATTACACGTTTTCTTCTATTTTCTTTTACACCAACCGCAGTGCGTTGCTTCGCAACGGACGCTTCTACAATCTGGAATATGGGGCATACGCACCGGGTGCGCCCGATGTATTCATCGACGATACACAATTCAAGGATCTATGGCTTAAGCCAGAGCGCTCCTATATTGTTGCCAATCAGAATGTAGTTCCTCGATTGGCATCCCTGGTGGGTGCAGAGCATCTTAATCTGGTGGTTGAGAGCGGGGGCAAGGTCGTTCTGACGAATCTCCCCGGGACTATTTCTCAAGGCAATGTTCCCAAAGCGGCTGGAGCAGGTTAGAGCCACAGCAGTCAGTACGAGAACTAGTGGATTTTCCGGTGATCATTTCTTAGGAAACGTTACGCACAGAATTTGAGGCAAGGAGAGAGTATGAAGATTGCGGTGCTGGGAGGGGATGGTTATTGCGGTTGGGCCACTGCCCTATATTTGTCAAAGAAAGGACATTCGGTTGCGATTGCCGACAACTTTGCGCGCCGGCAATGGGACCACGAACTGGGCGTGCAGACTCTGACGCCGATCCGTCCGCTCTCGGATCGACTGAGGGTTTGGCAGGAGATCACCGGGAATACCATCGAGTTGTTCGTCGGTGATGTGACCGAATACGATTTTCTCTCCGCGGTCATCAAGGATTTCGAACCGGAGGCAGTGGTTCACTTCGCCGAGCAGCGCGCTGCTCCCTATTCCATGATCGACCGCAAGCATGCGGTCTTCACACAAGTAAACAATGTCGTCGGAACGCTCAATCTGCTATTCGCTTTGCGCGAGTTTCAGCCGGACTGTCACCTGATCAAACTCGGCACCATGGGTGAGTACGGCACGCCAAATATCGATATCGAAGAAGGGTACATCACCATCGAGCACAATGGGCGCAAAGACACAGTTCCGTATCCGAAACAACCCGGCTCCTTTTACCATCTCTCAAAGGTCCACGACAGTCACAATATTATGTTCACCTGTCGGGTCTGGGGACTGCGAGCCACGGACCTCAACCAAGGTGTAGTCTACGGGACCATGACCGACGAAGTGGTCCTGGACGAAGCGCTGATCAATCGCTTCGACTACGACGAAGTCTTCGGTACCGTGCTCAATCGTTTCTGCGTGCAGGCAGCCATGGGACATCCGCTTACCGTGTACGGCAAGGGAGGCCAAACTCGCGGATTTCTTGATATCCGCGACACGGTGCGATGCGTCGAAATTGCGTGTTTGAATCCGGCGGCTCGAGGAGAGTGCCGGGTGTTCAACCAGTTCACGGAGCAATTTTCGGTGCTCGACCTGGCACGAATGGTTGAAAACGCGGGGGAAAAGCTGGGTCTTACCGTCGAAGTCGATCATCTACCCGATCCACGTGTCGAAGCAGAAGAACATTATTACAATGCGAAGCACTCAAAACTGATTGAACTTGGTTTGAAGCCGCATTTGCTTTCTGATTCTCTGTTGGACTCGCTCATGAATGTAGCATTAAAGTATCGCGATCGGATCGATGCCGGCGTGATGCTGCCGCGAATTAACTGGCGCCGGGCTGTTAACGAGCGCCGGGGAGAGGCACATCGAGAACGCACGCCTCTTACCCAAGCCTCTCTTGAGATCGTGGGAGCCAACGCAAAGAGCAATGGGAATCGTCGTTCCGCGAAGAAGTCACGGGGCGGGTTGAACAGCAAAGTGGGAAGCTGACCGTACGAGGGGTGTCAGCCTGCTCGTTACGGATTGGTTTGAGCGACGGGCACAAGTGTGCCGTCGCGAATGTAGTACTCAGAATCTCGCCAGCGGATGCTGTTGCGCGTAAAACTGGTCAGCCAGATGACCAAAGCAAGCGCGTCCCATACAGGGATCAGCGCTAACTTTTTCCAAAGCGCATCCTGTTTTAGGCCCCAAATTCCAACCGTCCAGGTCATGGCGAATCGCAAGACAGAATACGCACCGAGATACCCGAGCGCAACTCCAGCTGAGGGCCGGATAGCAACTGCCATCAAAGACCACGGCAACCCCTGAGTGAGAAGCAGGCCGAGGTGTCCCCAAGGCCGCAAGTGCCTCATCACTACGATCCAGCGAAGCCTTTTATGAAACAGGTCGCGCATCGACCCATAGTCGGCGACCGTCGAAATTGTGTACGGAAGAAGCTCAACCTCGTAGCCCTGCTCGGCGATAAGGCGCCCTACCAACAGATCATCGGCAGGACGGTTCTTGATTGCCTCATAACCCCCAAATCCCGACAATCGCGCGCGCGTGGTGGCGATCGTCGGTCCCAAGGCAAATTTCACTCCGTCGAGTTGACGCGCGACCAAGATGCCGGCATAAAAATCCGAGAACATTCCAATCGTCTGAAGATTGTCGGTAAATGTCTTGTCCTCGATCGGCACGTAGAAACAGGTTACGGCACCGACCTTGGGATCGGCCAAGGGAGCAACCACGGTGCGCAAATAGTCCGGCCGCACTCGAACGTCACTATCGCTGATCACTACGACTTCGTGCTGAGCCTCGCTAACCAGGCGAGCCAGCTTCACGACTTTATCGTTGGATCCAGTTCCACCCGAGCCGAACAACACTCGAATGTGGCGCTCCGGAAACTCCAGCTTTAGCCTCCGAAGTACCGGAACTGCGGGATCGTCCTCTTCACCAACGCAGAAAACGACTTCATAATCCGGATAGTCCTGCTTGCAGAAGCTGGCGAAGTTCTCATAGGCGTCAGGGTCGAGACCGCGAATTGGCTTTAAATTGCTAACCGGCGGTGTAAAGGTCCGATTGGCCGGACTTGCGAGTGCCCCGCGCTGAAAGAACCGCCAGGAACTGAACAACGCAATCAAGTAATAAATAAAAGGGATAGCAGCGACGGCAAGAAGCACATTGCGGAGATTATAAATCATCAGGTTTTTCATACGCCGAGGACGAACGCCTTGCCAAAGATCTCACGAGAGCCTCGCTCCCGCCTCCAGCAAATACTTGGCATAGAAACGAGCATGATTGGCTTCGTCGCGCTGCTTCGTGATTCGGATGCTCAATAGCGTGCCGTGATCACACTTTTTCCTCGTCGAGCATAGCAGGTAAAGTCGCATATCCGAAACTCGCGCAACATCGTCCGAGCTCATCGCGGTGAGAAATGGTTAAGTACGGAAGCGCGGTTTCAATTTGGCGCGTACACGATCCTCTATTTGCTCGGGGCCGCAGCAGGCTTGATCGAATCGGCTGCTTTCTGCAGATCGTCGACGGAGCTAGCACTGAGTTGGTAGAGATCCGTCCCGTCCTCGCGTTTGGCGACATAGCCGTCATTGGCTTTGGCAATCAGGATTTTCTCCACGCGCTTGCCGTCGTCAGAAGTTGCGGCGATCTCGATGGTCGAATTGGCAAAGCCGGAGTCAAGAAATTTAACTGCAGTCAGATCGCGGAGTTTCGAAATGAACGATTGCACACTCACAACATCCAGTTTCTTCCCGTCCTGCCACCAGTCTTCACCGCTGCGAACGAAGAAGTAGGCTTTGGAGCCAACATGCAACTCAACCTTGTTGGGTTCAGCGAAACCGAAATCAAAGAGCTTTTTATCGCGGAAATCGTCGAGGCTTTTGTCGAGGGCCTGTCCGAGGTCGGAATTTATTTTGTACGCCCCTTCGCCAGCGCTTGACTTCGCGTAATAGACGCTGTTGTGGTTATCAGTCTGGCTCTTGCGTACCTGAAGTTCCTGCGTCCCTGACTCGTCCGTAAGCTTAGCAGTGGCCAGAGGCGTGGCATGTGCAAACGCCGAGGTCACATTCTTAGTGTCAGAGCTGTTGAGATCCATCTTGGCGTCGGTCAACTTGCGGACCAACTCACTCACTTGATCGCTGTCGGTGCGCAACACCTTGGGCTTCAGGATCTGCCACTCATCTTTGTTACGCACAAACTCGATGTCCTTATTTTTTCTGACAATCTCCACACGGCTGATCTTGTCAGCATCCACGGCGAGCAGGCGCTTGTCCCGCAGATCGTTCAGACTCTTATTCACGCTCGTTTTTGCATAGCTCCCTACGGTAAAAACGCGCGGATCGCCGGCGAGCATCGCGTAACTAGCCGAGCCCGTCGGGGTATCGTCGCCGATGAGGAGCTTTTGCGTCTTGTTGTCTTTTTCGTCGATTTCGACTTGGAATGTCGGCTGGTCCAAACCATACTGCTTCAAATTCGCTGCTTTATCCTCTACCAGTCGCTCCGAATTCAACGACGACAACGTGGAGAGCATGCCGGAAACAGCCGATTGGTCTGCGCCGAACGGTTGCGGCTCCGTGATTTTCCAGCCAGAGTCAGTTTTGGCAAGAACGATCGGCTGCGCGCTGCTCTTTCTCAGTTCCAGCCTTGTAATCGCCGCCGAGTCGAGTTTCAGAATGGATGGCGCAGCATCCGCCGACGCCTTGGCGCTATCCTCGCCTGGTTTGTGACGTTCTGACCAGTAGAGAATTCCGGCGAGGATAAAGAATACGAAAGCCGCAACAATCAGGCCACGGATTTTCATAACGCTTCTCGAAACATGGTCGGACCAGTCGAGAGGTTCCTACCTCCTCTTCCACCACACGCCAACCCCCACAATCACCACCGCCAGCGGCAGCGCGAACTGGCTGGTGAGGCGCACAAGGTTCAGCTGAGCGCGAGTCATCGTGATCCGTCGATCCTCCTGCTGCTTCGGACGGATGGAGATCAAATCTTCGTCAGACGCCAGCCAGTTGATGGCGTTCAAGGCCAGGTCAGCGTTGCCGTAGAAATTGATAAAGCTATTGGCTGCCCACGAGGAACTGCCGATCACCACGAAACGTCCCTGCGCGTTCTCCTTCCCAGTGTCGTAAGTTCCGGCGGCCGCGATGGTCAGCGGACCCTTCTTGTTCTTGGGATCGTCCACGTTGACACTCGCGGAGCTCAGGTTACTCGTCGCCAGGCTGCTACTGGAGGAATCGAAGAGTTTCTGCACGTTGGTTTTGGCCGTCCTGTTGATCTCCATGGAGCGAGCCAGCGGAAAACTGGTCGCCGTTCCCTTCATCTCGTTCACGATAGGCTGGGAGCTATAGCTGGTAACAAGAGCGACTTGCGGCCCGAGACCGGCAAGTTGCCCGATCGGATTGAGATCGAGAATCAAATCCTTACTCAGCGTCACACCCCAGCTCTGCAGCAGATTCGTGAGCGCGTCGTTGTCAGCGATTTCCGAATGGCCCAGCTTGAGGGGAGGGTCCAGCATCAGCAACGCACGACCGCCATCCTCGACATATTTCTTGACGGCATCCACCTCCGGCTGCTCATAATTCCGTGTCGGTCCGCCGATCACAAGAGTTGTGCAATCGCCTGGGACTTCTGCTTTCTGCAGCAGGTCGATGGTTTTGCTTTCGTAATCGTCTTTGGAAAGTAGGTCCTTAAAACCAGAAAGCCCGTCACGCTGGCGGTCATCAGGCTGATGTTCTCCGCCGCCGGTCACAAAACAAACCGTTCTCGTCGTGCTCTTCAGGTCGCGAATGAAGGCCCCGGTGATGCCCTCTTCCGTCATGTTCTTGGCTTCTTCTTTTTTCGCGCCAATCTGAACCACGGCGGTTCCCAAATTCCTGATTCCCTCTTCCCTCGCGAGCTGAGGATTCTTATCCGGATCCACATACTCCACGTGCACTTTGCGGGAGAGGTTGGCGTATTGATCGAGCAGATCCTTAGCCTCGCGGAAGCGCGTACTCTGGTCAAAGTAGGTGATCGTCGCATCCTGCTTGAGGCCTCTGACGATCTTCGCCGTCTGCTCGGAAAGGCTATAGCGCTTATTCGAAGTCGCGTCGAACGACTTGTCGTACCGGTCAGCGAGCATGTTGGCCACTACAACCGCGGCGATGACGACCGCAATGTAGATCGTCGCATAGGCCGCATACTTGGTTTGTCTCGCCTTTAGCCATTGATTCGCCATCATGACCTCCAGCGCAGCGATTCCATGGAACGCGCGGTGAAGAACAGTCCCAGGAAAATCACGGTGAGATAAAAAACTGCGTCCTTGGAATCGAGCACGCCTCGGCCAAACGATTCGAAGTGCGTGATCACGGAAAGATAGGAGAGTACACGCGCCCAAGCCGCGGTTTCGTATTCACCCGCCCACCCGATCACGAAAAGAATCAACTCCACGCCAAACGTTGCGGCCCCTGCGATGATTTGATTCTTGGTGAGCGTGGAAATAAATGTTCCAATCGCAAGAAACGCCCCCGCCTGAAGGAGTAGGCCCAGGTATCCGATGGCCAGGGGTTTCCAGTCAGGATTCCCATACTTAAAGAGGAAAGCAAAATTCAGCGCAGTGAACAGTAGAAGACACGAATATAGGATAAGCGCGGCCAGCCACTTTCCGACGATGATTTCCAGATCGCGAATGGGCGATGTCGCCAGCAGTTCGATGGTACCCGTCCGCTTTTCTTCCGCAAACAGGCGCATCGTGATCATCGGAATAAAGAAGAGCCCGATGACGCTGACATTCGACAGCAAGGGACGGATGATTTGTTCATTCACGTTCATGGGGAACGATTGCCCGCGCATCTGCATCTGGATGCCCTCGATCACGAAAAGTCCGAGCGCATTCCAGAAGAAAAAGCCGAAAATCAAACCAAACATAGTCAGCAGAAGGTAGGCGACGGGCGAAACGAAGTAGCTGCCCAGTTCCTTTCGACAGATGATCCAGGCGTTTCTCATTGCTTCTCCTCTTTTTTCTCCGCGTCGGCCGCTGCTTCGCTCCCGGTGAGTTGCAGGAAGACTTCTTCCAGGCTCATGGCAGCAGGCCGAAGTTCATTTAGATCCCACCCGGATTCGACCACGGCCCTGGCCAGGTCGCCGCGAACGAATCGTCCTTTGTGACTCTCCACTTCGAAGAACGCTCGCCCATCCTCCTGCCCTTTGCTCAGCACGCGGCTGACTCCGGAGATTTGTTCCAGCTTGTGCTGCACAATCCCGGCCTCCAGATTTACGTTACGCCCGGCAATCTCCACCACAACGGATTCAGCGCCGCGCGCTCGCGCCTGCAGGTTGCGCACAGAATCGGTCGCCACCAGTTTTCCTTTGTTGATAATGATCACCTGCTCGCAGGTCTGCTCAACTTCGGGAAGGATATGGGTGCTGAGAATGATCGTATGATCGCCGGCCAGGCCCTTGATCAAGTCCCGCGTTTCGTTGATTTGCTTGGGATCAAGGCCCGCTGTCGGTTCATCCAGAATCAGCACATCGGGGTTGTGGATGATCGCCTGCGCGAGGCCGACCCGCTGTCTGTAGCCCTTGGACAGCTTGCCCAGAAGCTTCGCTTTGACATCGACCACGGCGCAACGCTCGCAGGCGTAATCGACCCGCTTTTGCAAGTCGGCGCCCGAGAGCCCTTTCAGTCTACCGACGAACCTCAAATATTCCTCCGTCACCATCTCCGGATAGATCGGAGGCGTTTCCGGCAGGTATCCAATTCGCTTCTTGACTTCCAGCGGTTGTTCGAGGACATCAAAACCCGCCACGGTAGCCGTACCCGCGGAAGGTGGAAGAAAGCATGTCAGCATGCGCATGGTCGTCGTCTTCCCAGCGCCATTCGGCCCCAGGAAACCGACGATCTGGCCCTTCGCCACCTCAAATGAAATCTGATCGACGGCGACGGTGTGCGCATACTTCTTGGTGAGCGCCTGAGCTTGGATCATAGAAAAGTTGTTGGCAACAGTAGGCAGATGCTATTGCGCCGAGCCACACCTGAACAGTGCGGGGCTGGAAATATTCTAGAAAGCGTGGACGAAGAATGTCAATTGGCGGAACACGGTTGGCGGCTGAAATCTGTTGAAAGAGCCTTAGATCGCACCCCGACCCTGGCCGCCGGGCGATCTCATGGTCTTGACGGATTAGAGTGGCGAATGTCAAACTATTGGTGGGAAAAAAGATACTAGCTTCATCGCTGCTCGCAAGATAAGCAGCGATCAGACCCTTTAGGATCTCTCAACTCCATGATCGTTCTAGTCACCATCATCCACGTGCTTGTATGCCTGTTCCTGATCGTCGTCGTGCTGCTGCAAAGCGGTAAGGCTGGCGACATTTCCGCAGCGTTCGGAGGTCAAGGCAGCCAGGCGGCGTTTGGCCCACGCGGTGCCGCTACGGCTCTTTCCAAGGCCACCACCATTTCGGCCGTCCTCTTCATGTTGACCTCGGTGACGCTTTCCATTAACGCCATCAAACATGGCGGCCCACGCTCGGTCCTGCAGGGCGAGAAATCGGCTCCCGTCAAAACGCAGCCCGCAACACCCGCGAATCCAACTCAGAAATAAGCTGATTTCTTGATGAGGTTGCGGTGTCACGGATGCCCGCCTACGGGTTCCTCCGTAATTGTATTTAGAGGATGCGAGTGCTACCATCCGATTAGTACTTAAGCTGGAATCAAGCAGTTGTTCTGGAGGTAATTCCAATGTCTGACCGTGATGGCAGCAGTTTGGTGTGGTTCCTTGCGGGCTTGGGTTTGGGTGGTTTGGTTGGAGTTCTCTATGCCCCGCGCGCGGGAAACGAAACCCGCGAAGAACTCCTGGCCAAAGCCGAACAGGGCCGCGAGTATGTTCGGAACCGTGCGCGCGAAGCTCGGGAGCAAGCGTCCGAGTGGGTGGATAAGGGCCGCGACGTAGTAAACCAGCAGAAGGATCAGTTCCGCGCCGCCTATGAAGCGGGACGGCAGGCCTATCAGGAAACTACAACCGAAACCGGAGCAGCCAAGAATCTTTAATTCTCTTGTTGCAGTTTGGCGGCTTGGACCGCGAACTCGGGAGAGCGCTCTATGGAAAACCTTATTCCGCTGTTCGTCGCGTTGACCGGAGCAGCTGTGCTCTTACAGGCGGGAGTGCTCGTGGCTCTCTATTTGGCCGTCCGCAAGACCAGCGTTCGACTGGAAACTGTGGCCGACGAAGTGAAGGCGAAGGCTCTGCCCGCGCTCGACACGGCGCACTCGATGTTGACCGAATTGCGCCCCAAGCTGCAAGTGGTCGCCGATAATATGATGGAGACCACGAACACGGTGCGATCTCAAGTAGAGCGCGTTGATGCCACGGTGAATGACGCTCTCGACCGCGCACGCCTGCAAGTGATCCGCGCCGACGAAATGCTTGGTCGCACTCTCGATCGAGTCGAATATACCTCCGACATGGTAACCAAGACCGTGGTTTCACCCGTACGCCAGGTATCCGGGATTATCCGGGGCGTCACCGCGGGAGTGGAATTCCTGCTGAGCAATCGTGCGCGGAAAAACGGCGATAGTCGCGGAACCCGGCGTCCTGTTCCCCAGGACGAGATGTTTATCTAGCACAAAACATCTCTCTAAACAGGTGGAAGGTCCGGCGAAATCCTAGGCGATCCAAGCCCCGCCTACAACAACATCGCCGTCATAGAAAACCGCAGCCTGACCTGGAGTGATGGCACGCTGCGGTTGAGCGAAGGTCACGAGAACCTCATCCGCCGCAATCTTCTCCAGCATCGCTGGCGCCGCTTCATGACGGTGACGGATTTTCACCGCGACGCTCAAGGGCTCTCTCAACTCCTCGACGGAAATCAGGTTCACACCCCGGCCACGCAGAGTTCGCGAATAAAGATGCTCCTCGCCGCCCACCACCACTTGCTTCTCCGCACCATTGATCTGGATCACATAAAGCGGCGACCCCGTCGCAACACCTAGGCCCTTGCGCTGGCCCACCGTGAAATTGTGAATGCCGCCGTGCTCGCCGATCACTTCCCCGTTCGCGGTAACCAATTCGCCCGCCGTGTCAGGCAATGTCTCCCTCCGCTCGGCGAGGTAGGCGTCGATAAAACGCTTGTAATCTCCGCCGGGAACAAAACAAATCTCCTGCGAGTCGGGCTTCTCCGCCAGAGCCAAGCCATGCTTGCGGGCTAACTCGCGGACTTCGGGCTTCGTCATACCGCCCAGCGGGAAAAGCGTCCGGCTAAGCTGCTCCTGTGTCAGGCCAAAAAGAAAATAGGTCTGGTCCTTACTGCGATCGGTGGGACGCTTGAGCAGCCAGCGTCCGCGGCTATCGTCATACTCGACCCTTGCGTAGTGACCTGTGGCAACGCAATCGGCACCGATCTGGCGGGCCACCACGTGGAGTTGATCGAACTTCAAGTGATTGTTACAAAGGCTACAAGGTATGGGCGTGCGCCCAGAGAGATACTCAGCAACAAACGGACGCACGACATCGTTCTCGAAGCGCTCTTCATGATTGACCACATAGTAAGGAATGCCGATATGCTCGGCAACGCGGCGGGCATCATAGACGTCGTCGAGCGAGCAGCAACGACCAGTTACTTGTTCCGGCATGCCCTCATGTCCAGCCAGACGCCGCTGGTTCCAGAGCTGCATAGTCAGCCCGATAACGTTGTGCCCTTCGGCGCGCACCATGGCCGCGACGGTGGAAGAATCCACACCGCCCGACATGGCCACGGCGATTGTCTTAAGAATCGGCATGCTAAGAAATAAAAGCTTGCTTCTTGTACCTCGGCGATAATTCTCGTAGGCGCGCGACGGCCTCCGGCACTAACGCCAGCGCGAAGTCAATATCCTCAGCCGTATTCTGCTTGCCCAGGCTGAAGCGGATGCTGGAGCGAGCCCGATCGGCGGGCAAGCCCATCGCCATGAGCACGTGCGATGGCTCAATCGCTCCCGAGGAACACGCAGCGCCCGTTGAAACCGCAAGGCCCTTCAGATCGAGCGAGATGACCATCGCTTCGCCTTCGACGTGCTCGAAATAAATATTCGACGTATTCGGCACTCGCGGCGTGTCTTCGCCATTTACGCCAGCTTCTTCCACCTGAGCAAGAATCCCCTGCTCCAAGCGGTCGCGCATGGCAGACACTTTCTTGTCGTCGCCGCGCTCGAAGCTTTGCGTCGCCAGCTCGGCAGCTTTGCCGAGGGCAACGATTCCCGGAACATTTTCAGTTCCTGCGCGGCGCGAGCGTTCGTGTCGTCCGCCATAAAACAGCGGTTGCAGATGAGTTCCCTTGCGAACATACAGCGCGCCCACTCCCTGAGGCGCATGCATCTTGTGGCCGGAAATCGACATCACGTCGCAAGCAATTCGATTCACATCAATCGGAATCTTGGCGCCAGCCTGCACCGCATCTACATGGAAGAAGACATCAGCTTCTTCCGCTATCCTTCCAATCTCCTCGACCGGCTGCAGCACTCCGGTTTCGTTATTCGCCATCATGACGGAGATCAGCCTGGTGTTTGGACGCAACGCCCGCCGCACGTCATCCGGGTTGACTAGACTGCGGCCATCCACCGGAACACATGTAACTTCGCAGCCCATTTCCTCTGCATGCTTGCAGGCGTGCAATACGGCGTGATGCTCAATGCTGGAGGTAATGATGTGATCGCCAGCGCTGACCAGTCCGGCGATGGCCAGATTATCGCCCTCCGTGCCGCCGCTGGTGAAGACGATCTCGGTCGCTCGGCAACCCAATAGCGCTGCCACTGAGTCTCGCGCCTTCTCGACCGCCGAGCGCGTCTCCTGTCCGTGATGGTGGATCGACGAAGCATTGCCAAAACGCTCGCCAAAAAACGGACGCATGGCTTCCAGCACCTCCGGAAGGACCGGCGTGGTGGCGTTATTGTCGAGGTAGATGCGACGCATCACCCCTTTATTCTACCTTGCTTTCTTGCGAGGACCCGTTCTGATCAGCGTTTTTCGATCGGGACGTAGCGATTCGGATAGTCCGGTCCAAGATATTCCGCGCGCGGCCGGATCAAGCGGTTATCGTCGAGTTGCTCGATGACGTGTGCCGCCCATCCGCTGATTCGTGAGGCGGCAAACACGGGGGTAAAGAGGTCTTCGTCGATACCCAGCGTGTGGTAGGTGGACGCCGAGTAAAAGTCGACATTGGCATTGAGCTTCTTTTCCGCTCGTACGAACTGCTCAATTTTCTCTGACATCTCGTACCATTGCGTTTGCCCGCTGGCCTCGCCCAAGTCACGCGACATGACGCGCAAGTGCGTAGCGCGAGGATCTTCCGTGTGATACACGCGATGACCAAAGCCTGGAATCTTTTTCCTTTGAGCCAGCATGTTGCGAACGTACTCGATGGGGTCGGCCTTCTCACGTTCAATCGCTTCAAGGATTCGGAAGACAGCCTCGTTAGCGCCTCCATGCAGCGGCCCTTTCAGGGTGCCGATAGCCGAAGTGATCGCCGAATGCATGTCTGACAGAGTGGCCGCCGTCACCCGCGCCGCGAAGGTGGACGCATTCAGCTCGTGGTCGGCGTGCAGGATGAGTGCGATATCCAGAGCGTGCTCGGCCGTTTCGGAAGGTCTTGCTCCACTCAGTTGCAGTAGAAAATTGCCTGCATGCGACAAAGATCGATCCGCCTCCACAACCGGCTTCCCTTTGCGAATCCGGTCGTAAGCGGCAACGATCATCGCGATCTGCGAAGTCAGCCGGATGGCCTTCCGAACATTGGCATCGTGATCATTTTTCTTGTCATCGCCATCGTAAAACGCCAGCGCCGAAACCGCGGTACGCAGCACATCCATGGGCAATGCACTCCGGGGAGCATCCCGAAGAAACCGGACAATTGCTGGATCAAGATGACGCTCCTCCGCCAGCCGTCCTTGAAGATCCTTCAGTTCGTTGCGATTCGGCAAACGCCCAAACCACAGCAGGTAGCAGGTTTCTTCAAAATTCGAGTGCTCGGCGAGTTCGTGGACGTCGATGCCGCGGTACGCCAGTACGCCGCGGTCGCCATCGATATAACAAATTCTGGAGGTCGTGGCTACGATGCCTTCCAGCCCTTTAGCAGTGGGAGTGCCGATCACGCTCGACATAGTATCTCGCTCATCGATTGATAACGCTGCGGAGCCATGCTGACGCTGCGCGGAGAGTGCAGCTTTCCTTCTGTTATACCCCAAGAAGCGCTTGCCATCCAAACCAACGGGATGTGGAAGCCGAAATACGCACCATCAAGCCGGCCAAATGCTGAGGGCTGTCTTACTCAAAATCTGTTGTTGCAGTTCGTCAGCCAGCGGCAACGCGCGAAACTCTTCCAGATTCTTCTTGACGTCCGGTACACCCGGGCCCGGCCAATCCGTGCCAAACAACGTCTTGTGCGCAATCTCTTCCAATCTCGGAAAATACTTGAGCAGGGTCTTGGGCGGGATTCCGCTGATATCCAGATAGACATTTGGATGGCGGCGAACCAGAAAAAATGCAGTATGCATCCAGAGCGGACGCCCGCCGTGCGCCAGCAAAATCTTTAGCTTGGGAAAATCGACGGCGACATCATCTACATGAATCGGATCGCCATACTTGTTGCGCGCCCCGGGAAAAATGGATGTCCCGGTGTGAAACATCACGGGAACGCCGTTGGCCTCAGCGGCGCGATAAATGATCTCCAACTCCTTCACGCCATTCAAATAGTCGTTGGGAAATAAAAGCTGATGTGGCGGATGGATCTTGATCATGCGGATTCCGAGCCGCAGAATCTGCTCCATATCAGCCAGGACGTTCGTAGTGTGGCGCGGATGCAAGCTACCGCAGGAAAGCAGTCGCTTGGGATCCTCCTGAACGTAGTCCGCGATAAATTGATTGACCCCATTCGTGAACCCGATCACTTCGGGCGCCACATAGTTTATCAGCACCGCGCGATCGATACCACATGCGTCGAGATACTTGAGGAACGCCTTGGGCGAACGGCAGAACTCGGAAATCTGCTCGAAGTTCGCGCGCTTCTCCTTCATAAGTTCCAGCGCGTGGGGCTTGAACATTTCCAAGGGCGAGATGTGGATGTGGCAGTCGGTGATCATCGGATGACGCTCAGTTGTTCGCCGCTGCCAGCACAGCGCGCTTGGTGAAGACTCGAATCATCTCTCTGCGGTACTCCGGAGTCAGAGCCGACGTAGTCAAAGGCTTGGCCGTACGCGCCGCAAGATCTCCGACGGCCTCGGCTAAAGCATCATCCACCACTTTCCCGATGAGCATCTCCCCCGCTCGCTCAACCAGGCATGGCGCCGGGTTCACTGCAGTAATGGAAATCCGCGCGTCGGCGACGTGTCCGTTCGATCGCTTCATTACTACTGCTACGCCAGCCAAAGGATAGTCAATCGAACCGCGGACCCGTAATTTGCGATAGACGCCGCAGTAGTCCGCAGATTCAGCCGGCAGAAACACGCGCGTCACCAATTCCGTGGGCAACAGATTCCGGTACTTTTCTCCGTCTCCGGTATAGAAATCCCGCAAGTTAACGCGGCGGAAGCCGTTCGCGTCAGCAATCTCTAATTCCGCGTTCAGACAAAGTAAGGCTGGCGGCGTATCTCCGGAAAATACGGCCCAGCACTTCGTTCCTCCCGGAGCCACGTGGCAGAGATCGCCGTCTTTCTTGATGCAGAATCCGCAACCCTTGCGCCAAGTCAGGGACTGGTTATACCAGAGGCACCGCGTATCAAGACAAATGTTCCCCCCGATCGTGCCCATGTTGCGCAGCACCGGCGAGGCCACGGTGGCTGCCGCCTCCGTGAGAACAGAATAGCGTAGCCGAAGGTACGGCGATTTCTCAATCCCGCTGAGAGGAGTGGCCGCGCCAACTTCTATGGCCCCATTTTCTAGCGGCCTGATCCCACGCAATTCGGCAAGACTACGCAGGTCCAATACATACTCCGGCTCAAAAAGCTTCTGGCGCATCGACGGAATCAAATCCGTCCCGCCCGCCAGCACCCGTATGTTCCCTACGTATTTAGCAAGGTAGGCTACCGCCTCTTCGACGGTTCGTGGCCGTAGCAATCGAAACTGTGGGAGGCTCAATCCGCGCCTCCGATCGTGGCGGATGCTTCGCGGCGCGCTGGATCGAGCGCATGGCGTTTGGGTCCTTTGCCCTTAAAGCATAGCGATCCCCCATGTTCGCGAAAATGCACGGGTGAAGTCGGATCCACTCCTTCCGTCAGGTTCAGACTCTTCGCATTTTTCTTGGCGCGCAATGCCGCGAGTACACGCTCCGGCGTGAATGGAGATTCATGCAAGCGCACGCCCACGGCATCAAAGATTGCGTTCGAAATCGCCGGAATCGTCGCTGCGAGCGATCCCTCACTGCACTCCTTGGCGCCAAACGGACCTTCGGGATCGATGCTCTCCACGATGATTGGCTCCACTTCTGGTGACTCCACGGATGATGGACTGCGATATTCCAGCATGCCGGCATTCATCAGCATGCCGTCTTTCCATATCATTTCTTCGGTCAGGGCCTGCCCCATGCCCATCCACACTGAGCCGATAATCTGGCCTTCCACCGCGACTGGATTCAACGCGCGACCGCAATCGTGCGCCGCCCAAACTTTGTGAACCGTGACTTCTCCGGTATCTTCATCCACGCTAACTTCAGCAACCTGGGCGGAATAAGAATACGCAGGGGATGGACCCACGCCACCACCCTTGTGTTTGCCGCCCCGTGCGTCCGGAGGAGGAGCATACGAGCCGGTGCCACTAAGCGCACCGTGAAAGTCGATCGCGGCGACCACTGCTTCCTCAAAGGTCATCCATTCTTTTGGGCCCTCCTCTTTCCGTTTCTGCTGAAGTGAGCCCCGCAAAATCTGGCCTTCTACACGTCCGCTGACCGACGCGCCAGCCTGCGTCACCTCGACTTCCTCCGTCTGATCTTTGCTGGCAGGCGCAACTCTTCCCTTCTTGAATACGAGATCGTCGCGGAACACGAGATCTTCCTCATCGCAGTTCATCTTTCTTGCCGCGGCTGCCGCGATTCCCTTCTTCACGTCCGCGGCGGCCCGCAGCGTTGCATTGCCAGCCATGAACGTAACTCGGCTGGAATAGGAACCAATGTCAATCGGCGTAAGGTCCGTGTCAGCCGCAATTACTCTCACGCGAGCCAACGAGCATCCCAACACTTCTGCCGCGATCTGCGCCGTCATCGTGTCAGATCCCTGCCCGATCTCCGAAGCGCCGGTGTACACGACGACTCCGCCGTCGCGGTCTATCTTGATGTTCACGGTGGAGTGCGGCATATCGGAACGGATGATTGAATTAGCCGCGCCGCTCACATAGTGACTACAGGCTATCCCGAGACCCCGCCCCTTAGGCAGTTTGCCCCTGCGTTCTTTCCAGCCCGAGCGCTCGACCGTTTTTTTGATGCACTCCGGCAGACCGTAGCTCTGCACGCGCAGGCCATTCACCGTGATGCACGGCGGCTTGAGTAAATTGCGCAGCCGAATCTTCGCCGGATCCATTCCGATCTTCGCGGCGAGTTCGTCGAGCTGCGATTCGAATGCGAAGCGCACGTTGACCGTTCCGTGGCCGCGCATGGCTCCGCACGCCGGTTTGTTGGTCAGCACCCGGTATCCGTCGTATTGAATGTTTGGAATGTCGTAGAGCGCGCCCAGCAGCGCTCCCGAGTAAAGAATGGTAACCACGCCATAGGAGCAATATGCTCCGCCATCCTGCACTACCCGCGCCTTTACGGCGGTGATGGCGCCGTCGTTCTTAATTCCGGTCTTGAGATCGATAATCGTCCGCGGTCGTCCGCGATGGGCCCAGAATACCTCCTCGCGCGTGTACGTAATCTTCACCGGAGCCTGCGCTTTACGAGCCGCAACGGCGGCAATGATCTCCAGCGGAATAACTTCGCTCTTGCCGCCGAAGCCGCCGCCTACCAGCGGCTTGATTACGCGTATCTGCGCCATCGGCATTTCCAGCACAAGCGAGAGCTTGTGCTGCAGATAGTAAGGCACTTGGGTGGAAGACCACACGGTGAGCCGTCCCAACTTTCCGGTATGAGGATCGAGTTCGAACGAAGCCAGCGTGGAATGTGGCTCCATGGCCGCATGTGTCACTTCATTCGCGATGAAGCGCGCCTCGGCAATATGATCCGCCTCGGCAAAGCCTTTGTCCGGATCGCCGAACACGTGGTGATAATCCTTCTCCAAGTTGCCCGGCTTGTTGTCATGAATCAGGTCGGTCTGCGCTTTCATCGATTCTTCGGGATCGAAGTAGGCGGGAAGAACTTCGTACTCAACGTCGATGAGGTCCAACGCTTTCTCGGCAACCGCCTCGGAAAGCGCTATCACGCATGCCACGTTATCGCCAACGTAACGAACTTTGTCGAGCGCGAGCGCGTGTTCATCGTGACCAACCGGAAGGATGCCGTAAGGATTGGGCGCGTCTTTGCCGACGACAACTGCAACCACACCACCGACTTTTTCGGCGCGGCTGGTGTCGATGCGCTTGATCCGGGCATGCGGATACGGCGAATGCAAAATCTTACCGACCAGCATGCCGGGCACGCTTAGATCATCGGTATACTTGCCGCCGCCGGTGGTTTTTTCCGCCGCGTCGACCATGGCGGTCGCTTTGCCGATGATGCTGAAATCGCTCATTTGAATTTGCACCACGCGCTACTTGCGACTCGCAGCTTCGTGAACTTCCGCGGCAATCGCCGCACGAATTGCTTCATACATCTGGCTGTAGCCGGTACAGCGGCACAAATTGCTGCTCAGAGCGGCGCGGACATCGGCTTCCGATGGATCCGGATTCTCAGCCAGCAATGACTTCACGGTCATGATGAATCCCGGCGTGCAGTAGCCGCATTGCGCGCCACCCCAATCGCCGTACGCTTTTTGGATCGCCGCAAGACTTCCGTGCTGAGTTACGCCTTCGATCGTTGTGATCTCCTGCCCCTCGCAGCTGGCCGCCAGCAATGTGCAGGACATCATGGCAACGCCGTCAAGCAACACCGTACATGCTCCGCAGGAGGACTCATCGCAGCCGCGCTTAGTTCCGGTGAGGCCCAAATCCTGCCGTAGCACATCCAGCAGCAGCGCGCTCGGTTCGACGGCCAGTTCATGCCTGCGACCGTTGATCCTGAGCTCGACGAGTTCTTTTTTCATGAGCGTTCGTTTCAGTAGGTTGGGACCGTACTATCGACGTCGCGAGACCAGGCATCGATGCCGCCGCGCATGGATTGCGCCTTTTCAAACCCTTGCTGCCGCAGCCACGCGGTCACGTTCATCGAGCGCACGCCATGATGGCAAATCACCACGATGTGATCTTCCGGGTCCAATTCCTGATTCGCACGAGCTGGGATGTCGCCCATGGGAATCAGTTTCGCTCCATCGATGCTCGCCGTTTCGAACTCCCACGGCTCGCGGACATCGAGCAGCGTGAATTTATCGCCCTGATCGAGCTTCATCTTTACTTCTTCGGGCGTGATCTCGTAATCCATGTGTGGTCTTTAATACTTATTTCCCCGTCCACTTCGGCTGGCGCTTCTCCATAAAAGCCTGGATACCTTCCTGCGCGTCCGCCGTCTTCATCAGCTCTTCCAGATAAATCTTCTCCGCCCGCGCCAAGCCCTTGTCGAAGTGCATCGCATCCCAGCCATAGATCGCTTTTTTGGTCACCGCCAACGCTGCCGGACTCAGCCTGGAGAGCTCTTCTACGGTTTGGTCGACCACCTTCACCACTTCATCGTCCGCTACGGAGCGATTTGCCAGCCCCATTCCCGCCGCGTCAACACCGTTGATCGTCCGCCCGGTTAGGATCAATTCCGCGGCCCGTTTCTGCCCAACAAGCGCGGCCAGGGCTGAGCACGCAACCGGCGGATAACAGCCCAGCTTTATCTCCGGAAATCCCCAGCGCGCCGAAGCCGTGGTGTAGACGATGTCGCAAGCCATTGCCAACTCCGCACCACCACCCAGACAATTGCCATGCACCGCGGCGACCGTCACTCTCCTGCTCGCAACCAAAGCGCGAATCACGGCGTGAAACTTGAACAGCATCTCTGCGACTTTTTCAGAAGTGTGTGCCGCCACATCGACTCCAGCTGAAAACGCCTTGCCTTCGCCCCTCAGCACGATAATCGAAACCTCCGGACGAGCCTCAATGTCTGCCAATGCAGCGCGCAACTCGTCCATCATCGGAATATCGATTACGTTTAGCGGTGGATTGCGCAATGCGTAATGCGCAGGCCACGGGCGATTGACCTTCAACTGCCAGGCGCGCGAGCTTAGCATCCACCAAATCGGTTGTCATGCCTTCCCCAGTATCTCTTGTCCTGTGCGGCGAAACGAATTCGACTCACAGATTGATCGCCGATTTTCGAACTTCGCCGATGCTCGCCAGCGGATCGCGCGCGCCGGTTTTCTCGGCAATCCACTTCTTCTCGGTCCCGATAATATCCAGCAGCAGCTTCTTGTCTTCCTGTGACGGCATGTATTCCTTCAAATGTTGTTCATAGGCGCGATCGTCCAGCGGCTCGCCGGTTTGCGCATGGAACTTCTGTCCCTTCCAACGTCCAATCTCCCGATTGAACTTGATATCCGGCGCGTAGAGCTTCGGCTGACCAGCCTTCAACGCTCCGTTGAAGCGCTCAATCAATCCCGCCACTTCGTCACGATAGAGATTCCGGTTGTAATCGTTCAAATCGTCGAGGTCGGGAGCATGCTCGTTCTTGGGCTCGTCGTAACGTCCCTTCACCCCCCACACGTAGGCCCAATGCGCCGAGGAAGAATGATCCGTTCCGAACAGGTCGTAGGAACTTGAAATCCATTTGTTGAGATACTTCTGAATCAGCCAGCCAGGGATCACTCCCGCTTCCACAATCCGCCGCAGGCCATCGTTGCCCGTGCCCATGTGGAAAGCTTCTTCGCGCAGCATGTAGGACATCGACCGTCCCAGCGGCGCAAAGGCCGAGTACTTCAGCATTTGTAATTGGAATTTTCCGTCGCGATCGACAAAATCGGTGTAGGTGAAAAAATCCATCCAGTTGTCGACTTCCACGTTGAATGCGCCAAGCAGCCGCTTGTTCTCGAAGGCACGGCGCTCCAGCATTTTCTGCGCCTCGACTTTGCCGGAATATCCAAAGTGATCCACCAGCAGCGCGCACATCTGCCAACCATGCCGCATTTCTTCGATCATGACCCGTGTGATGGCACGGCGGTCCCAGTCCGTAGGCGCGTTCTCAAGAAGATTTCGCTGCTGTTCGACGCTGGCAAACTCGGTGTCGCCCTGATACACAATCATGTTCATCAGGGCATCGCGCATCTGCTGCGTCGGAATCTGACGCAGGTTCTCCCACTTGCGGCGCCCTTTGTACGAACCGAATTCGATCTCGTCCGTGTCAATCGCGCCATACAGCGTGTCGAAATGGAAGGCTTCAATGTCCGCCGTGTTGACGCCTATATCCTTGCGCCAATCATTGAACATGCCTTCCCAGTCACTGAACGTTCCGATTTTTGCTACTTTTCCTGGCATAAAACCTCGAGATTTGACCTTAATCTTTCAACTATTTCGCTTTGAACACCGCAGGCCGCTTCTCAACATATGCAGCTAAACCTTCCTTCGCATCTTCGCTCTGAAAAAGAATCTGTTGATTCTCCCGCTCCACCGCCAGGGCCGATTCCATTGGAATCTCCCAACCCGTCTGCACCGCGCGCTTGATGCGTCCCACTGCCTTCGCCGCCTTGTTCGGCGGGCAGAACTGCTTGGCATATTCCATCATGTTTTCCATGAAGTTCTCGCGCTCGTAGACGTCGTTGATGATGCCGAGCTCCTGCGCCTCTTCGAACGAAAATGTATTGCCCGTCACCATCAGCTCAATCGCCTTGCTCTTGCCGACGAGCCGCGAAAGTCGTTGCGTGCCGCCGGTACCAGGAAGTACGCCCAGATTCACTTCCGGCAGACCAATCTTTCCCGCATCCTTGCGTGCGATGCGAATATCGGCGGCCATCGCAATCTCCAGCCCTCCTCCAACGCAGTGGCCGTTGATCGCCGCAATTACCAGTTTCGGGGTGTGCTCCAGTCGCAGCAGCATTTCGTTGGCGTGCAGGCAAAAGTAATACTTAAAGGTCGGATCGACACTGGAAAGCATTTTGATGTTCGCCCCAGCCGAGAAAAACTTGTCGCCCGCACCGGTCAGCAAGATAACGTAGACATCGTTCTCCATACGCGCTCGCAGAATGGCTGCGTCCAGCTGCTGGTTCATCTCGTAGGTATAAGTGTTGGCCGGCGGATCGCACATCTCGATCACTGCTACGCCGCCATCCGTGCGGTAGTTGACAAGCTGCTTGGTAGTTTCGCCAGTCGTGGGCTGCATCGTGGTCGCCATTGTTTATCGCTCCTCCAAATTTCGCATCTTAGGTTGATGGATTGATTTGCTAACTTTCGCAGGAATCATTACACCGCGCAGAAAAAGATCGCCCATCTCACGCGAAATTTCCTCGGCGTCGGCATCGACTCGCGGGTTATGCCAGGTATAAATCCAATTCATCATGCCAAACAAGCTCAGCACCGCGATCCGCGTGGAGAATTGTAAAGACCGGTCGCGCTTCAGCTCATCCAGAAGGCCCACGCAGATACGGTAATACTCACGCTTGATGGCGGCTACTTCCGAGGCGAAGCCGTTGTTTAGGGCCTCCGCCTCATGGGAGAGCACCTTCATCGCAGCCGGGTTGGCCAGAAAATATTCCAGGTGATTCAGAATAAAAATGCGAATTTGCTGCTCCGGATCGCTCACACCTTCCAGCCGCACCTTCAAACGCTGCACGATCGTGGTGAAAGTATGCTTCTGGATGAGGAAGAGCAGCCGCTCTTTGGATTCGAAATAGTAATAAAGCCCGGCCAGTGACATCCCACTGGTGCGCGAAAGGTCGCGCATCGAGGCTCCCGCGTATCCCTTTTCGCAGAAGACGTTGGTGGCGTGCGAGAGAATCTCCGAGAGTCGCCGGTCGAATCGCGTAGCCGGCGCGTGTGCCGCGCTATCCCGCCTCGTTGAAACTCTCGTCGCTGTTGACGGACTAGCCATGGATTACCGCAGGGGACTCTATTCGAACGTTCGTTCGAACCTAGTATACGGCAATGTGATTTTGATCACAAGTGAATGGTCACGGATGCGCGCAGAGATTCGAACTCCCAGCAGCTTTACGACACAATCAATTCCTTACATCGGCCAATAGTCGCTCCACTTCGGCCTTCGCGTCGCCCGTCAGTGGCAGCAGGGGCAGCCGAACTGGGCCGCCAAAGTAGCCATTGAAGTCCATCGCATGCTTTACGCCGGATATTCCCAGCCCCCCAATGACATACTGCGAGGCCGGAGTGATGCGCTCCTGCTTCAATTGCGCCAACTCGGCGTCGCCTTCTTTCCACGCGGCGTAGATTTCATAGCAAGCAGTCGGCGCAAAACACGCGAAGGCCAGAATCGCTCCTACCGCGCCGACTTCGAGTGAAGGATGCAGTTTATCCGCTGCTCCCACCATCACCTGAAATCCCGCTTCTTTCTGTCGGGTTTTCATTTTGCCGACGACCGTGACAGCCGACGACGACGGCTTCGTCGAAGGCACTGATCCCGAACCCGCCAACGCAGCAATCGAAACCAGTTCTCCGCCCTCTGCACCCGAGCCGGCACTCGCAGCCGCAAGCATGCGAGGAGTGACCGCTTCAAACGTCTCGGTCACCGTTGCGCTGCGCTGGATGTGGCGAGTGCCTTCCACCATTTTGCGCACTTTCTCCACGTCGCCGCCCGATTCCTTAATGCCGATCACATTCGGATGGTCGGCTAGTTCTATCACCAGTTCGGGCGGGATGTCATAACCAGTACCTTGCGGAAAGTTGTAAATGATCACCGGAATTGGAGAGCGGTCAGCCACGGTTCGGTAAAACGCCAGGATGTTGGCTGGCAGCATCTGCTTCTTGTAGTAATGCGGTGTGCGAACCATGGCCACATCGTAGCCCAGCTCCGCAGCGTATTCGGTAAGACGCAATGTTTCAATCGCCGACTCAATCCCGGTGCCGGCAATCAGCACTTTGTTGGGCGCAGCCGCTTCCCGCGCGGACTTAAGCACGTCACGCCGCTCCTGATCGGAAAGCAGAATGGCTTCACCGGTCGAGCCGAGCGCAACAATTCCAGCGCAAGGCGTGCGCGAATAGCGCTCAACATTGCTTTCCAGCTTCTTGAAGTAGACGTTGCCGTCCGGGTAGAACGGTGTCGTGATGGGAGGAAAAATACCGTGAAGTAGCATGCGAAGCCTCGCAGCCAGTATCGCACGCGATCCGAGCCAGACGGTCTGTTTTATCTGCTCTTGACTATTCGTTCTGCGTGCAACTGCTGCAGCGCCCGTATGTTCACTTCTCCCCGCTGCAGCGCGGCGATGCCTTCCGCGGCGGCGCGGGCAGCAGAAAGCGTGGTAATGGTGGGAATCCGCGCCATCACCGCCGCGCGCCGGATCGCTTTCTCGTCGAACCAGGGCTCCAGACCGGTGGGTGTGTTGACGATGAGATGAATGCGTTGACCCTTGATGAAATCCACCACGTTCGGGCGGCCTTCTTTCACTTTGTACACACGCTCAACCCGCATACCTGCGGCCTCGATCACGTCGCCCGTACCCGAAGTGGCTACTAACTTAAACCCCATGTCGACAAATTTGCGCGCCACATCCGCGACATAGCGCTTGTCGTGCTCGGTGACGCTGAGGAACACTGTTCCCTGCGTGGGCAACTTCTGGCCTGCAGCCAACTGCGCTTTGCCGAACGCCTCGCCGAAGCTATCGCCCACGCCCATCACTTCGCCCGTGGACTTCATCTCCGGCCCCAACACCGTATCGACACCAGGAAACTTGTTCCACGGGAAAACCGGAGACTTTACGTAATAGTAGCGTCCAGTGTCGAGATCCGCGCGACGCTCGATGTTATCCGGCAGGAACTCGCGGAGTTTGCGCCCGGTCATTAGCCGCGCTGCGATCTTCGCCATCGGCACCCCTGTAGCCTTCGAAACATAGGGCACGGTGCGAGAAGCCCGCGGGTTGACTTCCAGCACGTAGACCTTAGCGCCTTCCGCCCCATTCCCCGACCCGCCATTCCCGCGCGGGATAGCGAATTGAATATTCATCAGCCCAATCACTTTTAGTGCGCGCGCCAGCTTGAAGGTGTAGTCACGCATGCGCTCCATCAGCGGCTGCGGAATATCCACCGCGGGGAGTACACACGAGGAATCGCCGGAGTGAATGCCGGCCTCCTCGATGTGTTGCATGATTCCGCCAATCACCACATCTTCGCCGTCGGAGAGCGCGTCCACATCCACTTCAATCGCATCTTCGAGAAAGTGGTCGATCAGCACCGGACGATCGTGCGAATACTCGACCGCCTCTTTCATATACCGGATCACCGATTCCTCGTCGTAGGCGATCACCATGGCGCGTCCGCCCAGCACGTAGGAAGGCCGCACTACGACGGGATACCCAACCTGCTTCGCTCCCTCGATCGCCTGTTCCAGCGAAGTGGCCATCACCCCTGCCGCCTGCGGAATCTGCAGTTCTTCCAGCAGCTTGTTGAAATGCTTGCGATCCTCCGCCAGATCGATCGACTCAGGAGACGTACCGATGATGTTCACGCCCGCCGCCTTCAGCGGCAGTGCCAGGTTCAGCGGCGTCTGCCCGCCGAACTGCACAATCACCCCCACCGCCGCACCTTTCGAAGCCTCGTGCTGATAAATCGCCCAGACATCCTCAAAAGTCAGCGGTTCAAAGTACAGCCGATCACTGGTGTCGTAGTCGGTCGAGACCGTCTCAGGATTGCAATTGATCATGATCGTCTCGTAGCCGTCTTCATGCAGCGCGAACGAGGCGTGACAGCAGCAATAGTCGAACTCAATTCCCTGCCCGATTCGGTTAGGCCCGCTGCCCAGGATGATGATCTTCTTTTTATCCGTGGGCGCGGCTTCATCTTCGTCTTCGTAAGTTGAATAAAGATAGGGCGTGAAACTTTCGAATTCCGCCGCGCATGTATCCACGCGCTTGTACACCGGCAAAACGCCATGCTTCTTGCGCAGGTGCCGGACCTTCTCTTGTCCCTCCAGACGCCAGACATTTGCCAGCCGCCCATCGGAGAAGCCCATGCGCTTAGCCTCGCGCAGCACCTCCGTAGGAATCGACTCCATCGGATGCTTCTCCAGCTCGAGCTGCATGTCGTTAATCTCTTTGAGCTGGTAGAGGAACCACGGATCCATCGAGGTCATCTTCGCGATTTGCTTTACCGTGTGCCCCTGCCGCAGCGCGTATTGAACGTAGGCCAGCCGCTCGGGATGCGGCGTTACCAGCCGTTGCGTCAGGATCTTGGGCTCGATCTTTGCACCGCCAACGCGCTTCCCAGTGTCGAGCGAGCGCACGCCCTTCATCAGTGCTTCTTTGAAGGTGCGGCCGATCGCCATCACTTCGCCGACCGACTTCATCTGTACCCCGAGGTTCTCGTCGGCTCCCGGAAATTTTTCGAACTGCCACTTGGGAATTTTGACCACTACGTAGTCAAGCGTCGGCTCGAAACAAGCCGGAGTCTTGCGCGTAATGTCGTTGGGAATCTCGTCGAGCGTGTAGCCGACGGCAAGTTTCGCGGCAATCTTCGCAATCGGAAACCCGGTAGCTTTCGAGGCCAGCGCCGAGGAGCGCGAGACGCGCGGGTTCATCTCGATCACCACCATCCGGCCGGTTTCCGGATTCACTCCGAACTGTATGTTCGATCCGCCCGTATCCACACCGATTTCGCGGATGACGGCAATCGACGCATCGCGCATGGCCTGGTACTCGCGGTCGGTCAACGTCTGTGCCGGAGCCACCGTGATCGAATCCCCAGTGTGCACGCCCATGGGATCGAAGTTCTCAATCGAGCAGATGATGATCACATTGTCCTTCGTGTCGCGCATCACCTCGAGTTCGAACTCTTTCCATCCCAGCACTGACTCTTCAATCAGCGCCTCATGCACCGGAGACATGTCCAAACCGCGGGTCAGCACCTCGACCAATTCTTCGCGATTAAAGGCAATGCCGCCGCCCGTGCCCCCGAGCGTGAACGAGGGCCTTATGATTACCGGAAAGCCGATCTTGCCCGCGAATTCCAGACCGTCTTTGGTGCTGTTCACCAGCGCCGACTTCGGAACGTCGAGCCCAATCCTCTGCATCGCGTCCTTGAAGAAGAGGCGATCCTCGGCCTTCTTGATGGCCTCAACGTTCGCCCCGATCAGGATCACATTGTATTTTTCCAGCACGCCACCGTCGGAAAGCTCAATCGCCAAGTTGAGCGCCGTCTGTCCGCCAACGGTCGGCAATACGGCAAAACCAGCGCCCGGCGAGAGTTCCCGCTCGATGCGGATGATCTCTTCCAGATATTCGAGCGTGAGCGGCTCGATGTAGGTACGGTCCGCAATCTCCGGATCCGTCATGATGGTCGCGGGATTGGAGTTCGCTAGCACCACTTCATAGCCCTCAGATTTGAGCGCCTTGCAGGCCTGCGTGCCGGAGTAATCAAACTCCGCCGACTGCCCAATGACGATGGGCCCGGAGCCAAGAATCAGTATTTTCGAAATATCAGTGCGTTTGGGCATCGGTTATGAGCCACCCCACTTGACGTGATATCCCTTCTTGCTGACCGACGCAGGGCAGCCAAGGCTCAGGTTGATTTCGATTGGTCGCGTGCAACGCTTAGCCTCCTTCGACGCCGTCACTAACAGCGGCCAAAATAGATGCCACTCCGGCGAATTCGTCGTGAGGTGGTACTTACCTTTGGGTAACGGATGGAAAGAGAAGCTGCCTTTCGCGTCCGTATGAACTTCGGCGATCAGAGTCCTGCTTTCGTCAACTATTTGCAGATCCAAGTCGGCGACGGACTCCCCGATAGGGTCCTGAACTTTTCCGCACACAGCGGAGGCATGGACGGGGTTCTTCGGTCCGAGGCACGTGTTAGCTCCCACGGACACAGAACAGAGCGCGAATGCTAAAGTCCAGACAGGGCTCTTCACCCTTTCCACTCCTCCATCATCTTCACGAAATCCTTGAACAGATAATGCGAATCATGCGGTCCGGGCGCGGCCTCCGGGTGATACTGCACGCTGAACAGTGGCAGGTTGCGATGCCGCAAACCTTCAAGAGTCGAGTCGTTCAGATCGATGTGCGTGAGTTCCACTTCGCTGGTCGGCAACGAATCCGGGTCGACGGCAAAGTTATGGTTGTGCGCCGTTATCTCGATCTTCCCAGTCGTCAACTGCTTCACCGGATGGTTGCCGCCGTGATGCCCAAATTTCAGCTTGAACGTTTTTCCGCCCAGCGCGATGCCCGTGAGCTGATGTCCCAGGCAAATCCCGAAAATCGGCATCCGTCCCATCAACCGCCGAATCGAATCCACTGCATAGGTGCACGGCTCTGGATCGCCCGGACCATTCGAAAGGAATACTCCGTCCGGTTTCAGCGCCATCACATCTTCCGCCAGCGTCTGCGCCGGAACCACCGTCACCCGGCAGCCCTCCCCGCGTAACTTACGCAAAATGTTTTGCTTAATACCGAAGTCATAAGCCACTACATGAAACCGTGGAGGCTCATCCTTTACTCCAACTTGCGCCACCGGTTCGTGCGAACGTTCGCCCACTTCCCACACGTACGAGCGCTTCGTGCTCACTTCTTTCGCAAGGTCTGTGCCGTCCATCTTGGGGATCGACCGCGCCTTAGCGACAAGCTTGTCGGTATCGGTCTCAAGCGTCGAAATCACTCCGCGCATCACCCCATGGTCGCGCAGATGCCGCACCAGGCAGCGCGTGTCGATATCCGAAAGCACGGGCACCTTGAACTGCTCCAGATATTCTTCGGTCACCTGCGACGATCGCCAGTTCGAGCTCACCTTCGAAAACTCGCGTACGATCAGCCCTTCGATCCACGGACGCGTGGCTTCGTTGTCTTCCTGGTTCGTGCCGTAATTGCCGATCTCGGGATTGGTTAGGACAACGATCTGTCCTGAGTAGGAAGGGTCGGTGAAAATTTCCTGGTAGCCGGTGATGGAAGTATTAAAAACGACCTCGCCGTAACATTCGCCTTTGGCGCCGTAGCCTTTGCCTCGGAAGACTCGCCCGTCTTCCAGCGCAAGGATAGCCTGCATTCTCGCTCCAATGTATGGATTTGAAGAATTTTATCAGGGATTGCAGTCAGGACCAAGCACGGAACACGGCT
This sequence comes from uncultured Acidobacteriaceae bacterium, assembly GCA_963782835.1. Lineage (GTDB taxonomy): Bacteria > Acidobacteriota > Terriglobia > Terriglobales > Acidobacteriaceae > Sulfotelmatobacter. The sequence goes on from CAWALR010000005.1 coordinate 82,429, forward strand.
TCGGTGTGGAAATCTCGTGGTTCAAAGATGGCGATGTCAGAAAACGAACGGAAGAAACCGTTTCGTTCGCCGCATGTAATCCCGATAGCGGTCGCCCAGATTGGCCTGCAGCGCCTGCTCCTCCACTCGCACCCGGTACAGGTACGCGGCTCCTCCGGCTGTGGAGATAATCAGGGCGCTCAGCCAGTTGGTCAAAGCCAAGCCTGTGCCGAGATACATCAGCATGCCGCCAGTATAGGAGGGATGGCGCACCCAACGATATATCCCCTGCTGAATTACCGGCTGATCGGCTGAGGCCTTCACGTCGCCGGTAAAATGCTTGCCCAGCATGCGCCAGCAATGACGGCGCAGCATCCTGCCACCAAACAATGTCGCCAGTCCCGCCACAAACCAAGTCTTCTGACCAGTGATGATCACGAAGTCGGGAATCCCCGCAACCATAAAAGCTCCCAGCATCCCGACCCATCCTGCCAGCACGATGAAGGTCATCGAACCACGATCCGTCTTCTCGCCCTGTGCCGGACGCGACCGCGCAATCAACCTAAACTCGGGCCCGTAGGCAAACAGGAGCACGGCCCAGAACAACCAACAGTAAGGCGAGGTGTAGGCCAGCGGTTTCATCAGCGAGCTCTGGAGACACCGTACGAAACTGTTCCGCGAGTATAACGCTCGGGATAGTCAGCAAGTTACCGGAAAAGAAAAGAATAAGGACCGAAAGAAGAGGATTACAGTGCCCGCGGCACCCGTTACCGCACTCTTCCCAGCTTATCCATCGGCCAGTAGCCAAACACGGCCTTGCCATAAATGTAGCTCTGATTCACTGGCCCGAAGTCGCGGCTGTCATTCGACATCGAGCGGTGATCCCCCAGCACGAGATAGCTGTCCGGCGGCACGATTGTCTCGGGATACGATCGCGAATCCGCATAGGCGGGCGGAACGTAGTCTTCATCCAGCGCCTCGCCGTTCACATAGACCTGGCCACCGTCAATGCGGATGCGATCTCCCGCAACGCCGATCACGCGCTTGATATAGCTTTTCGAAGGATCGCGTGGATAGCGAAACACGACAATGTCCCCGCGCGAGATCGGTTCCAACCGGTAGACGAACTTGTTGACGAAAATTCGCTCCTGGTCCTCGAGCGACGGCATCATGCTGGTGCCTTCCACTTTCACCGGCTGGTAGATAAACACGATGATGAAGGCCGAGATGGCCAGTGAGAGGATGAGATCCCGCAGCCACACTCCCAAACCCGGGCGCAAGCGAACTCCCGCCTCCGCCTTTGGCTGCGGCAGCGCAGGTGCCGTTGTGGTCGGATTTCCCAGGATCGGTGCTTCTGACATGCGAATCTTCTTATTGTATACAGATCAGACCCGCGTGGTAGTTTTCTAGCTTACACCTTTGCACCTAGGCCCGGTTTGCGCATCTCTCGCAGCCTCTCGAAAAGCAGGTTAAAATGAGAGAGCTTAGGAGACTGTATGCCAGCGACCCGCTTGCTTCAGCGAAAGTTTGTGCACCGCGCCCTCACCCTCGCCTTGCTCTTATTCGTGACCTTGACGATGACTTCTCTTTGGGCCGCTCCTCAGGAACAAGAAGGAACGGGCATTCCCGCTTACAACGCCGGGCCGCCCCCAAAAGGAACCAAACTCCCAGCCGTCCTTACGAAAGATCAACTTTGGGGAGCCGATGCGCAATATCCGTATCAGACTCACGCCTATGACCTGGCAGCGAAGATTCCGGCTGTCCTCCACCAGCAGCCCTGCTACTGCTTTTGCGACCGGATGGGCCATAACAGCCTCCATAGCTGCTTTGAGAGCACCCACGGCGCCCGATGCGCCACCTGTTTGAAAGAACTCTACTATTCTTACAAGCAACACCAGGCCGGGAAGACGGCAACGCAGATTCGTGCCGGCATTATCAAAGGCGAGTGGAAGCAAATCGATCTGGAGACAGCCGCGACGATCAACTAGTGGTAAGTACCGAGCCCCGTGTAGCGAGGGAAATTCTTATGGCGCTCTACCTGGGTTGCTCGGTACTCGCAACTCGGCACTCGGCACCTCTTCCCCGATTGCCCTATACTCGAACTTTGAGTGATACTTGAGAATCCGTTCTTCGAGGTTCATGCTAAGGAGTACCTATTACGACCAGCACAGGAAAAATTCTTCACATGGCGCAAAAGGCTAATCCAAAAAAATCTTCTATCGCAGACGATCCACGCGCTGCCCAAACTCTCCAGAACTACGAGGCGGGACTTCGCGCCCTGCAGGAACACAAATTCGAAAAGGCGAAACCACTGTTCGAAAAAGTGCTCGCCAGCGCCAGCAAAGAACTGTGCGACCGGGCAGCAATCCACCTGAGCATCTGCAATCAAAATCTCGAGCGCTCGGCCACTACGCAGTTCAAGACCGTTGAAGAGCACTTCGACTACGCGGTTTCTCTCATGAACGTTGGAGATTACGTTACCGCCCGCGAGCACATTGAAAAGCTGGTCAAGCAGGCCCCCAAGACTGATTTCGTCGTCTACGGCTTAGCAGCACTCGATTGTCTTACCGGCCATGTGGAGGATTCGCTCAAGCATTTGGACGAAGCTCTTCAGCTGAACGCCAGCCTGCGCTACCAGGCGCGCAATGATACTGATTTCCACAACCTGGCCGAAGATCCTCGCTTCACCGAACTCTTGTACCCGGATCCCGCTGCCGACCTGGCTTCGCCGGAAGGCTCTTTCCGGGAAGACGAGTCATTTTAGTCGGGCTGACAATCGAGACTCTCTCGATGGAGACCAAAATCTCAGAGCTTTTGTCCTTGGAGAAATCTACGCGCGAGCGTGGTCTCCGCGTGGTCGCCATCGGCGGCGGCACCGGATTGTCGACGCTGCTCAAGGGTCTCAAGCGCTTTGTTCTCACTCCCGCTGAGATGGCTGCTGCTCGGCCCGATACACCGATCATCCGTGACCTCTGTGCCGTCGTTACCGTGAGCGACGACGGCGGCTCCAGCGGACGTCTGCGCAAAGAGCTCAACATGCTCCCTCCCGGCGACATTCGCAACTGCATCGTCGCCCTCAGTCAAGACGAAGCTCTGCTCTCTCAGCTTTTTCAACATCGATTCAACAAAGGTTCCGGCCTGGAAGGTCACAGCTTCGGGAATCTGTTTCTCGCCGCGCTGACCTCTATCACGCATGATTTCTCCGAAGCCGTACGCCTGTCTTCCGAAATCCTGCTGACGCGCGGTCATATCTACCCCGCCACAACCTCGAATATCGAACTCGAAGCCCTGATGGAAGATGGCACCCGCGTGCGCGGCGAGACCAAGATCACCGCCAGCAAAGTTCGCATTAAGGAGCTTTCGCTCGTTCCTGCCGACGTCGATCCATTGCCGCAAACGCTCGACGCCATCGCCACCGCCGATATCATCAGCATCGGCCCAGGCTCGCTGTTTACCAGCCTCATCCCGAACCTGCTGGTGCACGGCATTGCCGATGCTATCGTCAGTTCCCCCGCAACCAAGGTCTACATATGCAATCTGATGACGCAGGCCAATGAGAGCCTGGGACTCACCGCCGCCGATCACATTCGCGCTCTCAACCGCCATGCCGGCCAACAGATCTTCGATTTCGCTCTGATCAACCGGACGCCCATCTCCAATGAACTCAAAGCCAAGTACGCTCTCGAAGGCGCCTGCCAGATCGTGGCCGACCTCGAGGCGATCGAATCGCTGGGCGTGATCCCTGTTTTAGGAGACTACCTGGAAGAGGCTGGCGTCGCTCGCCATAACACCTCGCGTGTCGCGAGCGACTTGGTCCAGCTTGGATCCCAGCCCCTGAGCGTAGAGCGCAAAGTCCGCTCCGCCATAAAGCCCTGAAGCGAAGTCGGTGCGTGCTTCTTACCAACTCCACTTCCCCATACTCTCCGCAGTCGCTAGAATATTCACTTATGAAATCAGCAAAAGTGTTGCCGGACGGGAAGCTAAGCAGGAAAATACAATTCCATTTCCCGGTCTACCTGCTCGTGGTTCTCGCACTTGTCAGCGTTGCCGCCTCACAGCGTGACAAAACGGAAGACCCCACGGCCATTCTGAATTTTCTAGTGATCAAGGACGACAACGGCAAACCCGTGCGCAACGCCGCCGTGATCATGCATCCCGTGAGCAACAGTGGAAAGCAAAGCCGGGGCGGCGTCGAGTTAAAGACCGACATCGACGGCAAAACCAGCTTTGACGGCATTCCTTACGGCAAGCTCCGGGTGCAGGTCCTGGCTTCGGGATTTCAGACCTTCGGCGAAGACTACGACGTTGACAAGGCCAAGCTGGATTTCGTCATCAAGCTCAAGCGCCCTCAAGGCCAGTACTCGATTTACGAAAGCCATCCCGAGGAAAAAAAGGATGACAAGAAGGACGATAAGTCATCGCCGCCACCTGATCCCAATGCCAAGCCACAGTAACCCGGATCTCAGTAGCAGCCTCCGCTACTGCGCCCACCAGTCCGAGCAATTTCTCTGGCAGCCCAAACAAAAGAAATGTTAGTGTCATACTCCGATCTCTGGAGGTGACCGTGTCAATTCGTCGCGCGCTACTCAGCGCTGCCCTCTGTGTCCTTCTCTCATCCGTTCTGCTCGCGGCGACAACTCCCGAATCCGCTCCCACCATCCGCGACCGCACGAAGAGTTTTAAAACTGCCGATGGATTGTTCCCCACCGCATGGGATGAAAAGAATGGACACCTCTACCTCACCATCCGCAAGCTCGATCAGGACTTCCTCCTCATAGTTTCGTTACCCTACGGGCTGGGCTCCAACGACGTTGGTCTTGACCGCGGGCTGCTGGGTGTCGAGCGGATCGTACACTTCACTCGCGTGGGTCCGCGCGTTCTGTTGGTCGCCCCCAATTTGCAATACCGTTCCTCATCCGCCAATCCCATGGAGCGCCTCGCTGTCCGTCAGTCCTTCGCCGAGTCCGTTCTTGCCGGGTTCCCAGTTGAAGCGGAAGAAGACGGCGCCGTCCTGATCGACGCAACCGGTTTTTTGCAGAGCGACGCCATGGGCGCAGCCGAACAGCTTGAAACCACCAAGCAGGGAACATACAAGCTGGATAAGGACCGCAGCGCGTTTGCGCTGGAAAATACCAGGAACTTCCCGCTGAACAGCGAGTTTGAATCGACTCTCACCTTCGCGTCCGAACATCCCGCGGAAGGCTCTTTCGTATCCTCTGTTGCTCCGGACGCTCACTCCATTACTCTGCGCGAACATTACTCCTTCATCCAGTTGCCGGATGATGGCTATCAGCCACGCGCCTTTGATCCTCGTTCTGGTTTTTTCGATGCCAGCTATCGCGACTATTCCGCGCCTCTCGGCTCGCCCTTGGACGTGCATCTGATTGAGCGGCATCGCCTGCAAAAGAAGGATCCGAACGCCGCCGTTAGCGAAGCGATCAAACCCATCGTCTACTACGTCGACCCGGGAGCTCCCGAGCCCATTCGCAGCGCCCTACTGGAGGGCGCGAACTGGTGGAACCAGGCGTTCGAAGCCGCGGGCTTTAAGAATGCCTTCCGGGTGGAGATATTGCCGCCCGGAGCCGATCCCATGGATGTGCGTTACAACGTCATTCAGTGGGTCCATCGATCGACTCGAGGATGGTCGTTCGGCAGAACCGTGTCCGATCCCCGCACTGGCGAAATTATTCAAGGCCGCGTGACTCTCGGCTCGCTCCGCGCCCGCCAGGACTACCTGATCGCCGAAGCCTTGCTATCGCCGTATGAAAAAGGCAAGCCCACCTCCCAGGACATGCAGCAGATGGCACTCGCCCGCCTTCGCCAACTCGCGGCGCACGAAGTCGGTCACACCCTGGGTCTGGCACACAACTTCGCCGCCAGTTCGATCGCTCCCGGTACGTCGGTCATGGACTACCCACACCCTTGGATCACACTCGATTCCAGCAACCGTCCCGACCTTTCGCACGCGTATGCTACCGGAATCGGCGCGTGGGACAAGGTATCGATCCGGTACGGATACACGCAATTCAATGCAGGTAGCGATGAGCATGCCGCCCTCGACGACATTCTGAAGCAGGCTCAAGCCAGTGGGCTTTATTTCATCACCGATCAGGATTCGCGTCCGCTCGGCAGCGCTCACCCTCATGCACATCTCTGGGACAACGGCCCCGACCCCGCAGCCGAACTCGATCGCATTCTGACAATCCGTGCCGCAGCGCTGAAGCGTTTCGGGGAGAACGCGATTCCGTCCGATACTCCTATGTCGGACCTCGAAGATAAGTTGGTTCCCCTTTACCTGCTGCATCGCTATCAAACTGAGGCCGCTGCCAAAGAGATCGGAGGCTTGGACTACCGCTACGCTCTTCGTGACGATGGACAGATCGTTACGGCCATCGTCGATCCCGCCGCTCAGCAAAAGGCGCTGAACGCGGTGCTGAAAACGCTTGCGCCGCAGACACTGACGCTCCCTGAATCCCTCCTGCGGATTTTGCCGCCGCGGGTTCCGGCCTATCCCGCAACGCGCGAGTCGTTCGCCGGACACACCGGCCTCACGTTCGATCCCAACGGAGCCGCTGAAGCGGCGGCAGACCTTACCCTCAAGCTGCTCTTTGACCCGCAGCGAGCTTCGCGTCTGGTGGAATTCCATGCGCGGGACGCATCTAATCCAAGCTTGCCTCTGTTTATCGACGCCGTCTTTCAATCCACGTGGAAAGCGCCACGCGTTGAGGGACTCGGGGGCGAGATTCAACGCGCCATAGAAATGTCCACGCTGGAGCATCTGCTGGCACTGGCCGCCAACCATGGCGCGTCGTCAGAAGCGCGTGCTCTGGCTCGCGCTCAGGCACTGGACTTACGCGCCTGGATGTCCGCTACACCCTCTGGTGTCCCCGTAGAAAGAGCGGTGCGTGCCGCAGCTATTGCACGGATCAACGCGTTCGAGAGAGATCCGGAAAAGTTTGCGCCAGCCCCCGATGTAGCTGTGCCTCCCGGGCAACCCATCGGAGACGATGAGCCGGAGTAAGAAGAACTTAGAAGACGTGAATGTCGATCCCAGTACGAGTAAAATCTTGCTTATGCCCTACCTCTTGAAGACCGAACCCACCGTCTATTCTTTCGCCGATCTCCAGCGCGAAGGCACTACCATCTGGGATGGAGTGACCAATCCCGTTGCCGTCAAGAACCTGCGTGGCATGAAGCCCGGCGAGCAGTTGATCATTTACCACACCGGAGACGAGAAGAGCGCAGTCGGCACCGCAACAGTGGTATCGGTGGATCCAAGCGATCCCAAGAATCCGCAGGTGAAAATCAAGGTAGGCAAGCCGATCGCCAAGCCCGTGACCCTAGCGGAGGTGAAGGCCAATAAATTGTTTGCCGACTCTCCGCTTGTGCGTCAGGGACGGCTCAGCGTCGTCCCTCTCACCGACGCGCAGCATAAATTCCTCACCGGCTCATGAAGTTCCGGTCGCCAAGCCCTCAGTGCGCTTTCGCATCTCGCCTTATCAAAGCGTGATCGACAAAGAAGCCAATTCCCACCGCTAACGGAATCACGCCAAAGGTGGCCGCGATAAAAGCTTCCGGCTCCTGGCGCCCGATCAGGACAAAGGTCACAATGTATCCGATCGCTCCCGCCACCAGCAGAATTCCCGACCGCCGCGATCGCGCCGCCTCGGAGAGTTCCGCCTGCATCGGCACATCCGCTCCTCGCGCGATCGCTGCCAGCCGTTCTTCGCTGCGCAGTTTGCGCACCCGGAAGAACGTATACATGGCCGCCATCGGGATTCCGAAGATCATAACGACGGCTGCCAATCCTACAAAGTTCCCGTCCACAATCCCTCCTGACTCTGCGCCGGTTCGATCTCAGCGCCTCAGTCATTCATAATTACGAATGCCGCCAGGAAAAGTTCCGCTCCTGTCCCACCAACTGAAACTTCGCTTACAAAACTTTGCAAAACTCTCGACTGCCCGTTAGCAACCCCGCGTTACACTCGTGGTTCTTAGCGAATGGCGGACCACATCACCGCCTGAGGCGACGCCCGGTAGGTGTGTTCAGCCGTGAACTTTTCCGATGACAATCTCGAGGAACGAAGAAATGAAAGCTAAAGGGATTGAAGTGAAGACCCTCCCTCGTTTCGGCCTGCGCCCGAACTGCGTGCTGGCGGTCTGTGCCTTGGCAATAATCCTCGTGGCTCCCTCGCCGGCGCAGGATGCGCAGGCAGATGCGCAAGGAAAGGATACGCAGGAGAAGATTGACGTCAATGACGTCTCCCGCAGCTACACCGTGCACCTCCCGAAGGGCTACGACCAGGCGCAGCACTATCCCGTGGCAATCCTTCTGCACGCGCGCAATCAGAATGCCGACGACATGGCACGGCTCACGCACTTCAACCAGCTCGCAGATAAAGATGGCATCATCGCGGTCTATCCCAACGCCGCACGCGGACAGTGGAACATCGGAGTTCGCCCGGAGCAGCCATCGATGGTACCCCGCCGTGGCGGCGGGCGGCGTGGAGGATGGGGAGGCGGAGGAGGCGGCGGAGGTGGATGGCCGGGTGGGGGTGGCGGAGGTTATCCCGGCGGAGGCGGAGGGTACCCAGGCGGTGGCCAAAGCGGAGGACAGAATCCCGACGAAACAACCAGGAATCGACCTGAGCCGGCAGATGATGTCGCCTTCCTCAACCAGATGCTGGATGCGCTCGCTCTGAAGTATTCAGTAGACACTCGCCGCGTCTATGCCGCCGGATTGGAGGATGGCGGCTTCATGACCCTGCGTGTGGGCTGCAACATGGCTGATCGCGTCGCGGCTGTCGCGGCCGTAGGCGCGGCACTCCCTAAAACGATGATCTGTCTGCCGTCGCGCGCCGTACCAGCACTATTTATGAACGGCACCGACGACCCCATCGTTCCTGACAATGGTGGCACCTACAAACCGGGCCAGTTCCATGTGCTCTCTGCGGAAGATAGCGCGAAGGCATGGGCAAAGTTCGACCGCTGCTCGGAAAAGCCAGCCCAGGATAAGATCCCGCCCGCACAAAAAGGCGGCAAGGAAACGAAAACCTATACCTACAGCGGCTGCCAGGATAATGCTCAGGTCATCCTCTACAGCGTGAAAGGTGGCGGGAGCACGTGGCCGGGCGGTGAACAATACATGTCAGAAAAAGAAATTGGCAAAACCAGCGGCGCCATTGAGGCCAACGAGACTATTTGGAGCTTCCTGGCGACGAAGAAGATCGCGGGAGACAGCGGCACCGAAAAATAGCGACGCGCCGGTTCAGCCGCTAGTCGGCGGCAGCGCCAAGCGGTGTGCCGTTTGCCACAACTCGTACAAGTAGCCATCGGGGCCGCGAAAATAGGCCCACGCCTCGGATTTGTCGCCATCCACATCTGTGACGAACTCGACGCCTCGCGATTCCAATTCTTTCTTGGCCGCGCGCACATCCTCCACTTGAAAAGCCAGAACCGGGCAAGCGTGAAGCGGATAATAACGGCTCTCCGAGCCGAAGACCTCAAACAACTGCCCAGTAGGCAACTCAAACTGGACCATCCCTCTGCCCCGGTGGATGAGGGAAAGACCCAGGACATCGGCAAAGAAGTGCGTGGTCGGTTTCAGATCGGCAGTTCGTACCCCTGCCCATGTGTACGCTAGCACACGCATCGCAATTTTCGCCCTCTATTGATTGCTCGTTTAACGTCTGCGCATCACTCCAGGTTCGGATGCGCATCTGGATAGAACTTGGCAATCATTCGTCCCGTCATCAGTCCGCCCTCGTATTCCGGAATAATCACCTCGTCTGCACCCGAATTCCTCATGGCTTGCGCGTAGCGCGATTGCCCAGCTCGCGTGATGATGCGCGCTTTCGGATTCAGCGCCTTCGCCGTTACCGTGATATAGAGATTGTCCGCGTCATTGTCGATCACGATGCACACCCCGCGCGCCCGCTCGATTCCAGCCGATTGCAGCACGTCGTGCCGCTTGGCGTCTCCCTGGATGGCCAGTACTTTGTCCTTCAGAAGTTCTCGGCACAGTCCTTCGCTGGTTTCGATCAGGACAAAAGGAATCTGCAGCCGGTTCAACTGATCCACTACCGTCCGTCCCACCTGCCCGTAGCCGCAGATGATGAAATGATCGCGCAGTTTTTCAATGCTGATATCGTTCACCATGGTTCTCCAGGCCTCCATTCCTTGGCGGTTGAAAATCGTGACGGCCACGCGCTCCGCAACCCAAATCTGAAATCCAAACACGCCGCAATACACAAAAATCGAGAACAGCTTCGTCGAATTGTGTACGCGCCTGGCATCGATCGCGTGAGGCTGGATCATCCAGAACAGCGCATCCTGCCAGGACAAGCCTTCGAGGTGCCGGTACACCAGCACACACATTACGCTGAATCCGGCGAACACTACTAACGGCAGCCATAATCGGCGCACAAACAGCAGCAGAACTCGGAACATGGGGCAGTGATACTACCGCAAGTATGCCAGCATAGCAATTGGAATGAGGCTCCCCGAAACCGCAATAGTCGCAATCGCTTTTTCAAATCGCTGTAGAGTTAAGAAACAACCTTCCGCAGCTCTCGCCTCAGAATCTTTCCCGAGGCCGTCTTGGGAACGACCTCGACAAAATGTATTTCGCGGGGTTGCTTGTAGTGAGTCAGCCGTTCGCCCACAAAAGCACACAGCTCCTCCTCCATCTTCTTGCAGGTCGCAAATCCATCCCGCAGCGCCACAAACGCCACTGGAATTTCTCCCGCCGCTGCATCAGGACGTCCCACCACTCCGCACTCCCGCACCGCTGGATGTTCCAGCAGCACTGCTTCCACCTCCGCTGGCGCTACCGGAAATCCTTTGTACTTGATCATTTCCTTGCGCCGGTCCACAACGCGATAAAAACCTTCTGCGTCACGCGTCACAATATCGCCCGACCAATACCACCCGTCGCGCAGCACAGCTGCCGTCGCGTCTGGCTCCTTCCAATACCCCTGCATAAACTGTGGCCCGCGCATCACCAACTCACCCGGCTCGCCGGTCTGAACCTCGGCCATGCTCTCTGCCGGCGCAGCCATGTTCTCCGCTCCAATCACTCGACACTCGGTCTTCGCCAGAGGATGTCCGATGGAATCCGGACGGTAAAGCTCCGGCTCCAGATATCCCACATGTGTGACCGGCGAAGCCTCCGTCATCCCGTAACCTTGACATACCAGGACGCCGGTCAGCGCCGTAAATCTTCGCGGCAACTCCGGCGCCAACGGCGCCGCTCCAGATTTCACCCAGTGCAATTTGTGATCTTTCGGAAACTGGCCAGCCTCCGCTGCCAGGCACAGTGCATTCATCGCCGGTGGAACCACCAACATCGTGCTGATTGCTTCTTCCGTCAGCAGAGAACACACTTGCCCCGCGTTGAACCGCGGCATCAACACGAGCGTCGCCCCCATCGTCAGCATCGGGTTGAGGGCCACGTTCAGACCATAGATGTGATACAGCGGTAGAAAACAAAGCAGATTGTCGTTTGCGTTCAACAGCGCTGCGCCCGTGCCCAGCAATTGGTAAACATTCGCCACCAGGTTGTGATGGGTGAGCATCACACCCTTTGGCAATCCGGTTGTCCCGCTGGAATAAGGCAAAGCCGCCAAAGTTTCTCGCGAACTATGTGAAGGCGCGGGCAGCCCAGCGCTCACTGGCTTCAACAAATCGGAAAACGCCTCAGTGCCATTTCCCTGCTCTCGTGTGCAAAACACTCGCCGCAAGTTCGGCAGGCCCGCCAAACTGATGCTACCGATCGTTGGCCCATCGGTGATTAGCAGCACCGCTCCGGAATTCTGCAGCTGATATCGCACTTCCCGCTCGCGATATGTTGGATTCAGCAGCGTCGGAATCGCGCCCGCCACCGTGGCCGCATGGTATGCCGCACAGAACTCCCACGAATTCGGCAGAAAGATGGCAATCACTTCTCCCGGCCTCACTCCGGCCGCGACCAGCCCGTGAGCCAGTGCTTCCACCGTCTCTCCGTACTCCGCATAGGTAAGCCGCCGCCCGCAGGAAACGTCCACCAGCGCGGTCTTCTGCCCATGCTTGCGGCACGCGGCCAGCACCGCGTCGTGAACAAAAATATTGTCGGGTTCAGCGTACAGTTCGGTGCGCAACATGGCGGGATGATTGTAGCGGAAACCTCGGGATTGGGCAGTGCGTGGAAGCCTTCGACTGGCAACGCCGTTCGGCCGCTAACTCGGATGATGACAATTTTTTCGTCATCTATCCTTCCGTCCGGGTGTACGATTCTTCTGTCTTCCTCGAGCTACTGAGTATCCGGCCTTATTGTTAGCGAAAGCTGTCAGGCAACCCGAGAACCGGCGAAGCATTTTCCCTGAGTGGCGCCGAAATAGAGAGGCATCTCACGTCTAGGTTCGGTCATCGGGAAAAAAACGAGGAGGAGCCATGTCGCTCGGTCTTCAACGTCCCATCCTGCTATACAAGGCCATCAAAACGCTTTCCCGAGTCGCTTTATCTTTGCTCCTATCGGTAATGCCGGCGCTCTCGCAAAAGGCCCAGCCAGAAGGCACTCGCCTGCCGACTTACGATCTTCAAGCCGAGATGAAAACCAAAGGGGAGATCGATGAAGTAAATCTGCTCCCCGTGGGAACCAGGAAGGATTTCACCGAACTGATCATCAAGCAGGGTGAGGAAAAGGTTCAAATTTATGTGTGCCCCAAACCGTTCGAAGAGGAGATGGGCATTAGTTTTACAAAAGGGGACCAGATCGCTGTTACTGGCTCGAAAGTGAAGTACGAAGGGGCGGACGTGATCCTTGCCCGAGAACTTGTGAAGGGCGAAGACACTCTCATGTTCCGCGATGCCAAGGGCGCCCCGGTGTGGGATCCACGAACCGGTAAATGAGTGCTGTCGCTTCGGCCCTTATGAAAGTCGCCGAAGCGAACCTGTTCACTGTGGTCGCGACCGCAACGGCCAGACTATTTCCCAAGGCGCACGGCGATTCCGGCTCCAATCCGCAGATTGTTCTCCCGGTTGTCGAGGCCATTCGGCAATCTAGTCATGAAATACTCGGCCTGCACTGGACGAACCGATACGTACCTGGACACTTTGAAATCAATCCCGCCCCCCGCCGTCATCGCAAAATTGTTTTCCGGCCCCGATTCTCCAATCCCATCAGTCGTGCGAATACCTCCGAAAAGCGTCTGAGCGAAGGGCGTAAATCTGCCGCGCCTGAAATTCACCCTCGGTCCAAAAAGATAGGTAAACGCACCTCCGACCAATGCGCCGTTTGCGGTACTGGTCGCTCCATACCCAGCCAGATCTCCCACCACACCGAGCCAATTCCTTGCGTTGTACTCGAACTGGCCGCCTCCACCGTATCCGTTGTACGTTGCCGAGGGCGCCACTCCGGGGAGATTAGCGTTGATATTGAAGCGGATGTAATAATACCCGCCATATACCTCGTACTTTGAGGATTGTTCCTGTGCTTTCGCGGCCAGCACAGTTCCAAATAGTGCTAGCAGCAGACCGAGGATGATTCCCTTCCTCATTTCTCACTCCTTTCAGAGCGAAGCCCTCAAACGCGCCGAATCATATCCTAACCAGGCCACCAAGTTGTCAGCCATCACAAGCCTGATGGGCAAATCGGGGACGGCCGAGTCAGCCGTCCCCACCAACCTCATTAACCCACGCTGGACGCGGGCACTCCACCACGCGCTGCGAATCGCTCGGACCAGCGAATCCTCCCAGTCACTTGCATCACCACGAATAGCGTAATGATGGCGATGATCGTAATGGCCAGGCCCGTGAATCCCTTCCAAAAAAATGCGTAAGAGAACAGCACGAGATAGATTAGTTGCGCCGTACCCGCCTCCAGCGCTGCAAAGCGGAATCCCACCACCAAGCGCAGGTAAGTCACCACCAGAGTCACTGAAACCACCGACGCCAGCACCATGGCAGCATGGATCGAAATATGGTCTACCAGGTACGCCAGCAACAGATGAAAGGCGAAAAATGCCGTCGCCAGGAAAAAATAATTCATCGGATGCAGATCAATCTTCCGCAGCGTGGTAATGATGAACATCAGAAAAAAGAAAAAGAATAACGACACCGGCGCCGCGTAACTGATTTCTCCCGCCAGTGGCCCAGGCTGCAACTTCGCCGGCATGGTCATACCGATCTGGAAGCCCGAAACCAAGTTCGAGTATTGCCATGTCAATTGCCAGCCGCCGGGTATCGGTCGCTTAGAGGTTGGCGAAAGCGTATCGTCGGCGAAGTCGATATCCCGGAAATTGGTTTGCATGGTGAGCACGAAATCGCGCGCCTGCGCGACGCCGTCACCCAGCTGATAACGCCAACTATCAAGGCCTTGCGAACGATACGCAATGTGCAGATTCGCCGTTTGTCCCGGACTCACCGTCGCCTGCCCCACGGTACCTTGATCGTCGGTAGAAAGCGCGACCGGCTGTTCGTTTATTTTCATCTGTAGCCCGTCGTAGATCGCTTTTTGCGCAGGAAAGTTCAATCGAAAATCAACTGTCTGGGGTTCAGCCGTGTTGTTGCGGAAAGTGTAGTCCCCGGCAAAATCCACCGCGTAGGTGCTGTACCACAACAATCCCTTCTGCCGTGGAGTCAGATCGAAGTTCACGTGAACCCGGCTGGCTTCCATCACCAGCGGAACCTGCCGTTGCCTCGTCTTTTTGTGGACGATGACCTTGCCGTCTTCTACCGTAGTCGAGTCCACTTCTTCATTCACCACATAGGTCGCGGTCGGCGGCGATTGTTGTTGTGATGTGCCCCAGGTCGAAGCCACATGGCCTTGCAGTTGCTCATTGCTGCCGTAGGTGCGGGAGAAAATGGTCGTACCTAGAATCACCCACGCGATTGTGGTGCACACAAAGATGAACGCCACTGCCAGAATTTGTCGTAGCAAAAGACTCCCTCCCTTAGCGATAGGTCGCACTTCCACCCATGCAAGGAGGTTGCCGCCGCGGTTGTGTTGAGCACAGATGGGTTAGGATCAGCGGACCGGCCTCGCCGTGTCAGCCGAGACACGTGTGTGTCACGGCGTAGACAATTCGTATCTGAAGTTGGAAAAGCTGGTCTAGCTGGCCAGCCTGCGCAGAAATTCTCGTTCGTCCATGCGGTACTTGAACGCTTTGCGCCCGTCGATGAAGACGACCGGCACTTCGTCGTTAAACTGCCGGCGCAGTTCGTTGTCGCTGTCCACATCCACTTCATGCCACGTAAACCCGCCCCGCCGCGAGAGCTTCACTAGGCTCTCCTTCACGACCTCGCAAAGATGACATCCTTTGCGCGAATAAATCACAACCTGGCGGGAGTCTGGCACGCCGCGATTGTAACGTTGCCTCCTTACCCTCTGGCAAGAGAAAAGCAACGAAGTGCCTGCACCAGTGGTCATACCACTCCCAAACTAGGCTCGCGCACAAAAGCCTGGAGTAGAATCCCAAAATGATCGCGTCCGACTGCAAGCCCCTGCGCGGCAAGGCCTGCCTCATCACCGGTGGCAGCCGCCGTCTCGGACGTGCCTCCGCCCTCGCCCTCGCTGAAGCCGGAGCTGATGTGGCCATCACTTTTCGCAGCTCCGCTCGCGAGGCGCAGCACACTGTCGTCGATCTCTCGAGTCTCGGCGTCCGCGCCTTCGCCCTGCACTGCGATGTCACCGACGAAGCCAGCGTTAAATCCATGATGGCGGACGCTGGACGCGAACTCGGCCGCATCGACATCCTCGTGAACAACGCTGCGAACTACGCGACCTCGGACTTCGAGCGCCTCACCCTGCGCCAATGGGATGCAATGTTCGCCTCGAACACCCGCGGACCCTTCCTGGTTTCGCGCGAAGCCCTGAAGTGGATGCGTCGAAAGCGAACCGGAGCGGGCCGGTCAGAGAAAATCACCGCCAAGATCATTCACATGGGCTCGCTCGGCGGCCTGCGTCCCTGGGCTACACACGCACATTACTGCTCGTCCAAGGCCGCCCTGCACATGCTCACCAAAGTCATGGCAAAGGCACTGGCTCCGGAGATCGCCGTTAACGCGGTCGCACCCGGCATGATTGATCTCGGCGAGAAGTCCGCTGCGGCTTTCATGCGCCGCATGGCCAAGCAAACTCCCATGCAGCGGAACGGCCGCGGCGACGAAATTGCCGCTGCCGTTCTCTTCTTCGCCACCGCCCCACAGTTCATCACGGGCCAGATTCTAGCAGTGGATGGCGGCTTGGGCCTTTAGCCGTTACAAACCTCGAGTTCCTCTCCGCGACAGGGGTGTGTCAAGGATTTGGCCGTGCCCTTGACTCGGGAAAGGCACGACCTTTAGTCGTGCGGTTAAGCGGACGAACCCCTCTTCTGCGAATGTTCTGTCTCAAGGTATATTGGGGCGAATGCCGAAATCCAGAAACAAATCCTCTTCGAAGACATCCGCGTCGGCCGCGCCTCGCGTCGCCGTCGCCATCATGGCCGCCGGGAAGGGCACGCGCCTCAAATCTCAGTTGCCCAAGGTGCTGCATGAAGTCGGCGGCAAGCCGCTGCTGGCACATGTCATCGCTGCGGCTATGCGCGTCGTCCCGTCATCGGACATCTACGCCATCATTGGCCACGAAGCCGACCGGGTTCGCGCCGCCGTCGCTCACACCGGCGTAAATTTCGTCCTGCAAGCCGAGCAGCGCGGCACTGGCCATGCCTTGATGGTCGCGCAATCCGCTCTCTCGGCCTACGACCACGTCATCGTTCTCTCTGGCGACGCCCCTCAGATCACTCCGCAAACCATCGCACAATTACTGAACTTCCACCTTGATGAACAGGCGGCGATGACCCTCCTCAGCGCCGACCTCGAACGACCCATGGGTTACGGGCGGGTCATTCGCAAGAATGCTCGCAGCTCGGAAGTGCAGGCCATCGTCGAGGAAAAGTCTGCGACCGCTGCGCAGAAAAACATTCACGAGATTAACGCTGGCTTCTATGCCTTCGCGGTGCCGCAATTATTCGGCTTCATCAAGAAACTTTCGACCGCCAACCCCCACGCCGAGTATTACCTCACCGACATGGCCCAAGTCCTGCGCCAAGCCCCGCAGCGCGTGGTTGTTTGGAAGACGGAGAACCCCGCCGAAGTTCTCGGCGCTAACACCCGCGCCGAACTTTCCTTCATCGACTATCAACTCCGCATGCGCAAGTGCCACGAACTCATGGCCGAGGGTGTCACGGTCTTCTATCCTGCAACCTGCGTGATCGACGCCGACGTGGAAATCGCCCCCGACACCGTGCTGGAACCCTTCGTGCAGATCCTGGGCCGCTCGCGCATCGGCGCCGGCTGCCGCATTCGCTCCTATTCTGTGATTCGCGATTCCGAAATTGCCGACGGCGTTCTGGTGCGCCCCGGCTGCATTCTGGAAGAGGCCCGCATCAGCGCAAACGCCGTTCTCGGCCCTTATTCCCATCTCCGCCCCGGCAGCGATATCGGCGAAGGTGCGCACGTCGGCAATTTCGTGGAGACCAAGAAGATCAAGCTGGGCAAAGGATCAAAAGCCAACCACCTCACTTACTTGGGCGACGCCGAAATCGGTGCGGGCGTCAACATCGGCGCCGGAACCATCACCTGTAACTACGATGGCGTCCACAAGCACACCACCGTGATCGAAGATGGCGTCTTCATCGGCAGCGACAGCACGCTGGTCGCGCCCGTCCGCGTAGGCAAAGGAGCCTACGTTGCCGCTGCCTCCTGCATCACAGAAGATGTTCCCGCGGACGCACTCGCGATCGGCCGCTCACGGCAAGTCATGAAGGAAGGCTGGGTCCGCGAAAAGCGTGCCGCCCGAAAGACAAAGTAGCGTTGCCCCGGAAAAATCCTAGACTTATCGCTCCAACAATCGGGAAGAGCACGAGGTTCCACTCGTGCCAAAACAGTCGGCGAAAAGGAGAGCGGCTTCAGACGCTGGGGTACGCGCGAATGGACTACGCTCCCGGCAAACTCCAGAAGAACACTATGCAAAAAACAAAAGCACTGAGACCGGTTTCTCTCCGTGCCTCAGTGCCTCCGTGGTAGATCCCGTTTCCCTTACCGCGAAACCGCTGCAAACAAATCCGAGTGCATGATCGACTGAAACTGCTGGTCCGTGGATTTGAAGTGGAAATTTACATCGGAGCCGTCGGAATCGACGCTCGTATTATCCATCGCTACTTTCTCCGTAGCGCTGGCGCTCATCTTCTTATAGAGCAATCCCGCTTTCACCAATGACGCTAGCGTCGCAGCACTCATGGAATCGGACGATACCACGGTCAGGTCGAAGTTCACGCCTCCGCTGAAACTCATGGTGTACCGCGAACCCAGCAGGCGCTTCTTGATGGTTTCGTAATCGGCAATCTTCGCGGCATCGCCTAAGGCCGAGCGCATCACATTCTGCGTTCCCAGTTGATCCAGGATGCTCCACACCGGCGACGAATCCACGCTCGACATCATGTCCGCCATTGTCTGATTCGTATCGAGGCTCAACACTTCGCCGTCGCGGGTATCCAGCGCAATCTTCACCGCGGATATTTCTCCGAAGAGCAACGTGCTGTCGTCCAGGAAAGTCATCACGAAGCCGCCATCCATCGGATAAATATTCGATTGGTGATACTTCGTGGGCTTGATCTTCTGAGCCGTCATTTTCTTAAGCACGGTCTTCATCGCGAACGGCCCGGCTGCCACACCCACGCCCTTGACTCCCTGCTTCGGCGTGCGAAATGAAGCGAACGCCAACGTGTCCACATCTTTATCCGGATTAATTCCGATGCCTTTCAATGCCGCCTCGAATTGCTCAAGATTCTGCTGCGCCGACATGATCTGAGTCTTTAGAGCGGTCGCGGTGGGCGAGTCGTGAATGGCCCGGTAATCCACTGAAATCAGCTGTTGCAAGTCTGCGGGAATCACGGTGCGCGCTGAGGAATTCAGCGGCATCGCATTCGCTGCGCCTAGCAACACCGCAACCAGGATCACGGAACTCAGCCAAACGTTGATAGTCTTCATAACGGTTACGAACCTCAAATTGTTAGGGTTTTCCTTAAGGGGAACGGAATTCTGCCTTCATCTTGCGAACTTAGATGCCAGTTCAGAGTTTCCCGTTATCCGCTTCCCCATTCTAAGCCAGTCCACCGCTTTCCTGCCTGGCCAAAGGTGCTAGACCCATAACCAGCGTGGTCACCCTTGATCGCTCTGGAATAAACAAATGTACGCTGTCGAACATTTATACGTCTCTTACCAGCCATTTGGTTGTAAGATAACTTCTGACCCAGCCACCATTCCCACTAGGCGCTTCTGGGCGCACGAATTCCACCGCACGCTGAAATCAGGGGACTAATGAAAATCCTACTCTACAACCCCGATAACGGGGTTACGCGCAATTTCATGCCCCACCTCTGGATGTTCCTCTTGCAATCTCTTACTCCCGCGGAACATGAAGTAGTACTGATCGATGGCAACGCCCAGCCCATGGATGAGGCCGGCATCACCCGCTACGTGCGCGAGCAGAAAATTGATCTCGTTGGCATCGGCGCCATGACCAGAATGGTCGCCAAAGCCTATCGCATGGCAGACGCAGTCCGCGCCGCCGGCGTGCCGGTGGTAATGGGTGGACCTCATGTCACGGAGATGGCGGACGAAGCCTTGGGTCGCGATGGCGGTCCTCGCCACGCTGACGCCGTAGCCCTGGGAGAAGCCGATAATACCTGGCCACAAATAGTGGCAGACGCCGCTCGCTGCGAGTTGAAAGATATTTACGCCCCAGTTGATGCCGCGGGCAAAGAACTCAAGCCATCTCTCAAGCAATATCCCGTAATCCCCTGGGACACGATCGATCTTCACCAATTTAATCTAGTGCCCAAGGCCTTTAACCACTGGCTCAAGAAGCACGGCGAGGGGTGGGGCACGTTCCGTATTGTCCCGGTTGAGTCGGGACGCGGCTGTCCCTACGGCTGCGAGTTTTGCACCGTCACCGGCTTCTTCGGAGACTCCATCCGCTTCCGCAGCAATGAGAGCGTAGTCAACGAACTCCTCCTGCTGAAGGCGCGCGCCAGGAAAGAGCGCGGCCAAATCGCGGTTTTTTTTATCGACGACAATTTCGCCATCAATCTCAAGCGCACAAAATCTTTATTGCGGGATATCATCGCCGCTGGAGCGCAACTCAACTGGGTCGCCCAAATCAGCGCTAACTTGCTGCGTGATCAGGAACTCGTTGACCTCATCTCCGCCTCCGGTGGCAAATGGATCTTCATCGGCATGGAATCGATCGATCCCGCAAACTTGAAAGATATGAACAAGGGCTTCAACAAACCAGAGGAGTATGCCGCCGTGCTCCAGCGCCTCGCCCAGCGCAACGTCTACGCCATCACTTCCTTCATCTTCGGCATGGACAACGACACGGTCGGCGCGGCTGAGCGCACCCTCGCGCAGGTTCACACCTGGCCGCCGGGCCTGCCCATTTTCGGCCTGCTCACTCCCCTTCCGGGAACTCCCCTCTACAAGCGGCTCGACGTCGCTGGCCGCCTTACCCGGCCCAAACATTGGCAGGAGTTCATCCCGTTCACCATGGCTCACACACCCCTGAAGATGACCATCGACGAAGCTCACGACGAAGTGAATCGTGCCTGGTCCCATTCCTACGGTGCCGAGGCCATTGCCCAGGCCATCGATTCCATCGCCGATCAACCGCTGGGCTGTCGCATCAACATCCTGATCGCCCGCCTCTGCTTCCGCGGAATCTATTTCCCCATGCTCGGCCGCTTCGCCTGGTGGAAAGTCATCTCGGAAAATCGCCGCACGATCACAAAACTTGCGCGCCAAGGATTGCAGGCCTGGTGGAATTCTCGATCCAGAGCCGAACCAGCACCCGCTACCAGCGCGGGAGACTAGCCTCGCACCTGAATGGACCCTGAAAAGAATCTGGGATCAGCTCGCTCTGTCCAGGTCGCGCTCGTTTCAGTCATCATCCGGATCCGAAGCCGGGCTCGTGTCGCCTTTGCATTGCGCGTCGTTCGCCGGCGGCGTGATCGTTTGAAACTTTGTCGCGGTCTGGCTCAAATTGAAAAAATCGGAGAGATTATCGGCAGGTGCGTCTGCGTAACCCAGTGACGGCAAATGGAACGTCGATTCGATAAACTTCAAAATACTTCCGAAATCGTGCGTGACGTGTGATATGTAACCCTGCCTGGCGTAAGGCGAGATCACAATCATCGGCACGCGGAATCCGTACACATAGCCGGATCCCCAACTGGTGCCGTTGTTGACCACGGTCGGTGCAACGTGATCGTACCATCCTCCCCAGTCGTCCCATGTGATCACGATCGCGGTATTCGACCAATACGGGCTGTTACCGATCGCATTCACCACCGATGTGACCCACGACGGTCCGCAGCCGTCATTGCCTGAGGCGTGGTCGGAATCCGCGCCATCCGGGATCACCCAACTCACCTGGGGCAACTGATTATTGGTGATGTCGCTGAGGATTTGCGCATTTCTCTGGGTTTGGTTGAGAACCACCTTGGGCGATGTTCCAGTCCAGTCCGATCCCACGCATTCGCTTGCATTCGGCGGCGTCGCATTCGGTCCGCACATGTGCTGAATGGCATTGGGAGCGGTCCAGATCGATCCCGCCGTAGGCGCGTAATAGCGCCACGTAATGCTCGCCGTGTCGAGCAAATCCGTAAGCGTTGGATGCTCAAAACATGGGTACATCGAACTTGACTCAACTCCTGTCGGATCAATCAACTCAACCAGCTGGTTGGGTGGCGCCGCGCAACCGGCAGCTCCGGGATTCGTCATATTCTCGGCCGCAAACAAATTGCTGGTTGCCGTAGGTGCGGAAGTGCCGGAAATTATGAACTGGTGAGCCGGAAAGCTTGGTCCCTGGTTGGTCTGGAACATGCGGTCGGCGAAAGTGTACTGTTCGGCCATCGTCAGATAAGGCTGAACGTCCGCCGGAATCACGTACTTAAACTGCGCATTCGCGGGCGGGCAACCAGCGGCTCCCTTCTGGCACGAAATTGGGATCAGATCTGCGCCATCCATAGCGCACACCCCGGTGGACGGGTTCAGGTCACACATGTCCACGAAGGCGCTGTGAGCGTGGCTGAGGTCGTAATTCTGAGGGCTGGAGCCGGCCGTGCCCAGATCCATAGGACTGAGCGGGATGACCTGACCATGGGAATTTACTCCCGAACTGGCAATGTCATACTGCGCGGCGTTGGTCCCGCAGCCGGGCACTCCGCCATTGGCGCTACACAGTCCCTGAAACAAATTGTCGGGCGTGCGGTTTTCCTGGAAGATGATCACGACATGCTGAATCGTCGGGAGTGGTGGCGTGGTGGTAAGTGTGACGCCCTTGCTCCCGCTGCACCCGTTCAGGCTGAGAAGAAATGCGCAAATACACAGCAGCAAGACGGAGATGCATAACACTACCGGCCGACTCATAGCAGGATGCCCCCGCAAAACGGCTTAGTCTTACTCCAAGGATAAACCCCATGGCGCAGCTTTCCACTCGGTATGTCCAATAACGGAACTGTCTTTGCGGTTACCAGAAAATTGACAATCCCACGCACCTCTGGTTCCATCGGGAGAACCTCGGCTTCGTAACGGCTGGAGGAGTTTCCAGTTTCGACTCTACCTTCGAGGGTACATCCAAGGAATTTGCATGCTGGCTGGCATTCGGACTCACGACTTACGCAAAATCTATACCTCGCCACCTCCTCTTGCCTCCGGCGGCGGCTTCGGCTTCGCTTCGGCGCGCAGCAAGGGCAAGAAACAGCCCAAGCCAGAGATTGTCGCTCTTAACGGCCTGTCGCTTGAGATTTCACCTGGAGAGATCTTCGGCCTGCTCGGTCCCAACGGAGCAGGCAAGTCCACGACGGTAGGTATCCTCACCACCCGCGTGCGGCCGACCGCCGGCCAGGCGTGGATCGGCGAGCTCGATGTCTGGAAAGAGCAAGTCGCTGTGAAGCGGCTGATTGGAGTGGTGGCTCAGCGTCCGAATCTTGATTTTTCTCTCACCGCTCGCGAAATTCTGCTCTTCCACGGCGCCTACTTTGGCCTGGACTCCCACGAACGTGCCCAGCGCGCCGACGCCCTGCTCGATCGCTTTAAGCTCCGCGACCGCGGCAATCAAATGGTGCGTGGATTTTCCGGCGGCATGATGCAGCGCCTCTCCATCGCCCGCGCCATGATGCACGATCCGCAGGTTCTTTTCCTCGACGAACCGAGCGCCGGCCTCGATCCCCAGACTCGCTTGCTGCTCTGGGAAATCATCCGCGAATACAACCAGAGCGGAAAAACCGTTCTTCTGACCACGCACAATATGGAAGAGGCGGACGCGCTGTGCCAGCGTCTGGCCATCATCGATCACGGACGCAACATTGCTCTCGGCACTCCTGCCGAGCTGAAAGCTTCCGTTCCAGGTGGATTCTTGCTGCGCCTGCGCTTCGGACGCCACTCTCCGGAGTTGCTGCAGCGCCTGCAGGGACTAACCGGAGTCCGCGAGGTGCGCGCGAATCCTGACACGCAAAGTCAAAATAAGGATTCGCAAGACGACAATTCGGCTGACGTTTACGCTGACCGCGGAGGCTCTTTGGTCTCCGAGATTGCCAATCTTGCCTCCGGCGCCAATATCGAGTTGTGCGACGTGCACATCTCCGAGCCCAGCCTGGAGAATCTTTTCCTCCACCACACCGGTAGGAGCTTGCGCGAATGAACTGGAAAACTTTTCTGGCCCTGCTGGCGCGCGACGGTCATGTCGCCCGCCGCAACATCGTTCCCTTGTTGCTGCAAACATTTCTGCAGCCCATGATGTTCGTCTTTATCTTTGGCCGTGTCATGGTCAGCAGCGGCTATATGCCCGCTGCCTACAAAAGCCTGCTACTCCCCGGAATCATGGCCATCAGCATGGTGTTCACCGGAGTCTGGGCGGTCGCTATGCCGTTGATCGCTGAATTTCAATTCACTCGCGAGATCGAAGACCGTCTGCTCGCGCCCATGGAGATTTCCTGGCTCGCGATCGAGAAAGTATTCTTCGGCACGCTGCAAGCGCTGTTCGCGGGTCTGGTCGTCATTCCCGCAGCCTGGTTGCTGCTCCGGCCCGGAGTGGATTTGACCCTGCGTTCTCCGCTGAGCTTTGCCGTCGTCACGTTCTGGTGGCGCTCTTTTCCGCCTGCGGAGGTCTGGCTCTTGGCTGCAGCATCAACCAGGCTCACATCGGTTTGATGTTCAGCATGGTTCTGACTCCCATGATTTTCTTCGGGTGCACCTATTACCCTTGGAGCGCGTTAGCGCACTTCCCCATCCTGCAGAAGATCGTGCTGGTGAATCCTCTGGTTTACGCCAGCGAAGGCCTGCGAGGAACGCTGGTACCTCAGTTCCCTCACCTGCCGGTCCTGGCTGTGTTGGTCGCGTTAACCGTTTTTGACGCGTTCTTTCTGGCAGTCGGACTCCGCCAGTTCCGCGGAAAAGCCGTCAGCTAGGTTTAGGCCGGCTAAAGTCAGTTCGCGATGACGGTAGTCCGCTTCCGCACTTCCGCCGCGAACGCCGGATCCTTCAGCGACGCCAGATTGATCTCCACATTGGCTAGAGCGCCGGTTATCGCCGCGCGCGCCAGAGCCTGTGCCGTCGTCAAGTCTGACTTCATATTCGGATTCGTAATCCCTTCCAAGTTCGCTGCGATCCGCGCCACCTCGTGCGATTTTTCGGCCACGCCCAGCGGAACGCTTGTCGCCTGCTTTAGCCCCTCTTCAATCAGCCCCTCGCCCTCTCGTGGGCTCACCGTCTTCGCCAGCTTATAAGCCTTCATCACCGAGTTATAAGACTCCGCATCCGCATCGATCGCCGCCTTCAATTCCTCTCGCAGCGCTCCAAGTCTCGCGATTGCTTCGCTCAACTGCGCTTCATATTGCAGATAAGCCTTCTTCCCGCGCGACATCGAAGCCACCATCGCCGCCAGTCCCGCCGCCATCGCACCCGCCGCCGCGGCAGCGCTTCCCCCGCCCGGCGTAGCCGTCGGCGCGGCGAGTTGTTCAACAAACGGCTCAACTCCAGCGCGCAACCCGCCCACCGCCATCTTCCCGCTCATTACCGCAGTCAGCCGGTTTTCCAAAATCAGTGACGAATCAAAATTCTCCACCTGCAAGAACCACTCCGCCGCCTGCTCCAGTGCCTTCTTCGGAATCAAACCGACAATTTCACTCGAGACCGGAGCTATACCGTACCGCGCAGCCTCACGCTTCACCATTTCAAACACGCGATGCACCGGCGTCTGCTCAAAGTCTGTCAGATTCATCGAGACCTGCGCCAATCCTCGCACCAGAAATCCCGCGCCCTTCACAAACCGCATTCCGCCATTCGAAAATCGCACCGCCTTCGCGATCTTCTTCGCAATCTCAACGTCCGGCGTGTTTAAGAACACGTTGTAAGCGATCAGAAACTTCCGCGCTCCCACCACCGTCGCGCCCGCCGTCGGATGCACCCTTGCTTCGCCAAAGTCCGGCTTCCGCGCCGGATTCGTCGCAATCTCGGCCCGTATCCCCTCAAACTGGCCACGCCGAATGTTCTCCAGATTCTGCCGCTCCGGCATCGTCGCCGCCGCTTCATACAGATAAACTGGAATCTGATATCGCTTCCATATCTCTTCTCCCACATGCCGCGCCATGGCCACACAGTCTTCAATCGTCACACCATGAATCGGGATGAACGGCACCACATCGGTTGCGCCCATCCGCGGATGCGCTCCCTTATGCACGTTCAGATCGATCAACTCCGCGGCCTTCCCCACTCCACGAATCGCCGCCTCCTGAATCGCCTCCCGCTCGCCCACCAGCGTAATCACACACCGGTTGTGGTCCGCATCCATCTCGCGATCCAGCAGGAAAACTCCATCCACTTTCATGGCGGCAATAATGGCGTCAACTTTGCCTGAATCCCGCCCCTCCGAAAAATTCGGCACACATTCCACCAGCGTAGACATAAGTGGGAAGAATAGCTGGCCCACGCGCAACGAAGCAAGGCGAGCCTTACCTTCCACGGTTCTTCCGCGAAACCGACATTCACTTTGGCGTTCCTTCGCCACTAAGATTAGAATTGCGAAATTCGGCGGGCACTTCGTCCATGGCAGATCAGATCAAGACGCCCCCACCGGCCTCGCCTGCGGAAGCTGGCGCGGACGTGCTGGCGGGCACCACCGTCGGCCGCTTCGCAATCTCCAGGCGTCTCGGCGCCGGTGGCATGGGACAGGTCTACGGCGCGGAAGATACCACGCTGAAGCGTCATGTCGCCATCAAGCGCATGGCCCCGCACGCCAGTTCCACCGAGGCCGACCGCAAACGCCTGCTCAAAGAAGCCCAGCGCGCCTCCGCCCTCAACCACCCGAACGTCGGAGCGATCTACGACGTGGTCGAGCACGCCGGTGAGCTCTGGCTTGTAATGGAATACGTCGAGGGTGAAACCCTCCGCCATCGCCTCTCGAAGCCGATTTCCTCCGAGGAATTTTTCTCCATCGCCACTCAGTGCTGCGAAGGCCTGCAGGCCGCTCACGAGAAAAGCATCATCCATGGCGACATCAAGCCCGATAACATCATGCTCACCGCGGGCAATCGGGTAAAGATTCTCGACTTCGGCGTCGCCCGCCGTGCCTGGAGCAGCAATCCCGACGAAGCCACCAAGAGCATGGAGACCATGACTGCCTCCGGCGGAACTCCCGCCTACATGGCCCCGGAAGTCCTTCTGCAACAGCCCGACGACGGACGCTCCGATCTTTTCTCCCTCGGCCTGGTCTTTTACGAAATGCTCGGCGGCGATCAGCCTTTCCGAAGCGAAAGCCTCGCCACCACCATCGCTAAAATCGTTCACGTAGAGCCCGCCCCACTCAAGAATGTTCCCGCCCCGCTCGCCGCCGTGGTCTCTCGCAGCATGGCGAAAACCCCGGACGCACGCTATCCCAACGCCGCCGCTCTCCTCGAAGACCTGCGCCGCGTTGAACAGGGTGGCAAGCCAAAACGCGCTGCCTCAGATCAAGGATGGTTCCATCAATACCGCGCCTTCGCTGCGCTGGCGCTCGTTCTCGTGCTCTTCGCCGTGCTCTTTGCCCTGCCTCCAGTCCGTCACTTATTCCGTTCCTCCGCCGCAAACAGCGGAGCTTCTCAAGCGGAATCCGGCGGCTTGCCTGAAACCAAAATCCTCGCCGTGCTTCCCTTCACCACCGCAAGCTCGGACCCCAAACTCACCGCTCTCGGCGAAGGCCTTGCCAAGAGCGTTGCCGCCAAGCTGGGCAAACTCACCGAGGACCGTGCCTTCGAAGTAGTTCCACCCGGCATCCTGCAGGAAAAGAAAATCTCCACACTACCCGACGCCGCCCGCATGTTCGGCGCGAACCTGGGTCTCACTCTCTCCCTCGAACCCGCCGGCGACCTGGTTAAAGTCACCTACTCGCTGCTGGGCACGCAGTCCGAAAAGCCGCTCGCCTCAGGCTCTCTCACTCTTCCCCGCAGCGATGCCTTCTCTGCCGAGCAGTTAATCTCCGACGGTACCGTTAAGGATCTGCACCTGCAACTTCGCCCTGAAGAACAAGCTGCCCTGAAATTCCACGGCACTGACCAGGCCGCCGCCTATAACTACTATCTGCAAGCGCAAGGCTACCTTCTCAATAACAACCAAGCGGAAAATCTCGATAATGCCGCCTTGATGGCCCGTGAAGCCCTCAAGATCGATCCCAACTTCGGCATGGCCAAAGCCGTCCTCGGCGAAAGTTACTGGTCCCGGTATTTCACCACCAAGCAAAAGCAATGGATCGCCCCCGCGCAGAGCGCCTGCAACGATGCCGTCAAGCTCGGTAATGCTGGGGCTGCCGGCCACGTCTGTCTTGGCCTCATCGACAACGGTACCGGACACTACCCCGAAGCTGCCGCTGAATTTCAGCTTGCTCTCAGTCTCGAACCCACCAACGAAGCAGCGGCCCTCGGCTTGGCGCACGCCTACCAACTCGAAGGCAAGATCACAGAAGCCGAAGGAGCCTACCAGCAAGCCATTCAGGCCCATCCCAACAGCCGCTCCGCCTATAACAATTTCGGAGCCTTTTATCTTGGGCGCAACGACTACGAGAAAGCGCTGCAGATGTACGCCAAGGCCATTCAGATCGCCCCGGAGTGGTACGCGACGTACTCGAACGTCGGCAACATTTACAACCAGATGGGGCAATACGAGAAGGCCATCGATCCCCTGAAGAAATCCATCGCCATCCGCCCGAGTTACGCCGCCTACGTCAACCTTGGTGTCGCCTACTTCGGCCTGAATAAATTCTCCGAAGCCGCCGACGCCTACCAATCCGCCGCCAAACTCGACCCTCAGCAATATGTCACCTGGGGCAACCTCGGCGACGCGCTCTTCCACTCCGGCAAGAAAGATCAATCCGTGACGCCGCTGAACAAGGCGGTCGCGCTAGCAAAAGCCGAACTAAAAGTGAACTCCCACGACCCGGGAGTGCTCGGCGACTTAGCCAGCTATGACTCACTGCTTGGAGATCGCAAGAACGCCCTGCTCTACCTGGGCCAAGCCCTGCAATACGGTCACAACGATAAAGACCTACTCTTGGACGCGGCTTCGGTGTATAACCATCTGGGCGAAAGTGGCCTGGCTATCGAGTTCCTGGCGAAGGCCGTGCAAGCAGGCTACACCGCGGATAAGATTCGAAGTCTGCCTGACTTTGACAATCTCGCCGCCATGCCTGCCTACCAACAGTTGATCAAGTCGAAGTAACTCCAGCAAAGTGGGGCTGGAGAGGCGCTAATAAGAACCCGTGGGGCAGCCGTTTCCTGGAAATGTCGCGTCCTGACAAGAAAACAAATAATTCAAGAAAAAGAAGAAGAGAGGAGCATCTATGGCAACTCAAAGAATACCAGCCGATGCAGCTACGCCAGACCCGGTCAGCACGAACATCTGCGACCCTTTCAAGGCGGAACTAGGAGCCCTGGTCACCTTCACCGGCGTCACTGGAAAGCAGAGCATCACCGCGATCGACAATCAAACCTGGCCATTCACTATTCCATCACCGATCAGCTTCCCGCTCAAAGCGAACGAATACATATACATATTGAGCAGCGGGCTGACCGTAGGCATAACCTATCCCTACACCGTAAGTCAGGCATGTGCCAACGGAATACAGAAAGGCGTAACTATCATCGACCCGACAATGCCAAAGCACCATAAGTAGGCACGCCAACTGATTTCAGGGGACGACCGAGTGCCGTCCCCGCATCATCTACTATTTTTTCTTCCAGAACCTTCCCACTCCCAACCGCACCTGCACCGTATTCAGCCCTGGATTGTAATTCCCCAGCCCCGCACTTGAAATATGCAGATAGCGCACATCCACGCTCCAGTTATATTTCTCGCCCAGGATGTGCGTTCCCAACGCTGCGCTGGGCGTGAAGTTCACCGTGTTCGTATAGGTAGGAATGGCGTGATTGCTGAATACGGTTCCGCCGCTCAGCTCGAAATAGGGCGAGAAGCGCCCGCGCCGCTCAAAATTCCACTTCAGCACCAGCGCATTGAATCCCCATCCATACGCCGTATTGGCCGGTTGAAAAATCAGATACACCGGAACTATATCGACCGCATACTCAAATCGTCCCCGCAAAATCCCCGGCCAGTGCGGACCAGTAAGAATCCTCCCGTAGCGCAGCCCGGCATCGAAAGCCTCCGTCATCGAAGTCCCCCCCGGCACCGAGTGGCCGCCTCCGGCCCATATCTGTACCTCGTTCCCATCTGTTTCCGGCCCACTCTGCGCCCATCCCACCCCCGTCGCCGAGATCAACAAAACGACAAGAAGAAATCCGTTCATTCTCACCATGACATCGAGGTTGCCCGACTCGCGCTTATTTTGCAAGCGAGGTCGACACCGCCGTACAGCCATCCAACCCTTCGTTCTGAATCAATGACCTCTGTGATCTACGTCACAGCCGCCCCCCACCCCCCGCTCTATGATCCAGTTGAACGCGATAGTGTTCATCGGAGGCTCCGATGCCACGACAAATCTCTAAACCGTTTTTCAGACTTGCTCTGGTTCTTTCTACCGCAGTCGTTTTCCTGGCCGCGCTTTCCGCGCAAGACACGCAACCCGCCCCGAAGACAACGCCCGCACCCGCGACCGCTTACGCCGCGATCCCCGTACAAGCCGCCAAGCAGGCCAACCCCGTCAAGTCTTCGCCCGAATCGCTGACCCGCGCCAAGAAGTGGTGGACCCTGGACTGCGCCATGTGCCACGGCGCCAACGGTGACGGCAAAGGCAGTCTTGCCACCGACATGAAGCTGAAACTCGTCGACTTTACAGATCCCGCGACGCTCAAGGATCGTACCGACGGCGAGATTTTCTACATCATAAAGAACGGCCAT
This sequence comes from uncultured Acidobacteriaceae bacterium, assembly GCA_963782835.1. Lineage (GTDB taxonomy): Bacteria > Acidobacteriota > Terriglobia > Terriglobales > Acidobacteriaceae > Sulfotelmatobacter. The sequence goes on from CAWALR010000005.1 coordinate 112,804, forward strand.
CAGGACATGCCACCCGAAGGCGACCGCATCAAACCAGAAGAGAATTGGGACTTGGTCAACTACGTGCGCTCTCTATCGAAGGCAAAATAAGGGCTGGGAGTGGCTCGTGTGGGGCGGACACTCTTGTCCGCCTCTTTTGACTTCGATTTTGTTCTTATCCTTAATCACAAGTATCTCAGGGAAAGCCATCTAGTGTTTGCAATAAAAAACGCGGCTCTCAAGCCGCGCGCTTTTAAATCCTTTGTCATTCCGAACCGGGCTGAAAGCCCGTGAGGAACCTGCTGGTTACGCCACCCGATTCCGCCGGCCACCCTTTTCCCACCACACTGCGGGATCTTCCGGCCGGTTCAGCATCTGCGACAATTCCTTCTTGATCTCCGCCAAACGGTTGGCCCGCATCTCCACCGCCGACTGGTCAATCTGGGTGTCTGATCCCTTACCCGTAAAACGGGCGTTCATGTTCCGTAAATCCGTGATTTCCTGACGAAGGCTGGTGAGGTGTTCCAATATGTAGGGCATACTTTGATCTTACCCCAGATTCCCGAACCCGCCGGATTATTTCCTGCGGTCCAGTATGTACAGGCCCAGCGTCCTCATTTTAAGTCTTGTCATTCCGAATCGGGCGTCAGCCGTGAGGAACTTGCTTTCTGGCATGTGGCACGCAGCAGGCCCATACGTTCCGCTGCAACACCATACCGTAAAAGGAGTTACGAGCCGATTGCTGGTCGGCCTCGCAGAGATCGATCTATGGCCTGCGCTGAGACCAAGGATGAACGAATCAGAATTGCGGGGCAAGGGCGGAACGAACTCTTAGGGTGGTTTCTCTGGGTATGGGTATCGCCATTTTTGCTCTACGCGTTCGGCCTGTTGCACCTGGAAGAGGTCCGCCGGTTCGGAATGCCAAGGGAACCGAAAACTACCGGGACGAAGCCGCGGCTAAGGGCTTGATCACCTTGAGTTCCTTCGAATACTTCTTCTTGACCTGATGAACCGCGAAGGCATCCTGCAGGTTCAGCCAGAACTGCTCGGAGGTACCGAAGTATTTGGCTAGCCGGGCAGCCATCTCGGGAGTGATTCCCCGCTTCTCCCGCACAATCTCGTTTACCGTGGGAGCGGAAACCCCCAGGTCCACCGACAATCGGTAAGCGGAAATGCCCATGGGCCCGAGAAACTCCTCGCGCAGAACTTCACCCGGGTGCACCGCCCATCCCGCGGCCGCGTCATTCCTGATACTCGCATTCTTGATACTCATGATTCTTTCTCCATACTTATTCTTTCTCTACTGCCAACGATCCTTTTCTCCGAACTATCCTTCTACGGCGGATTAGATGATCAGTGGTAATCCGTGATCTCTACATCGTAGGCATCCCCGTTCCGCCACACAAAGCACAGGCGAAATTGTTCGTTGATGCGAATGCTGTGCTGGCCCATCCTGTCGCCGCGCAACTCCTCCAGCTGGTTGCCTGGAGGAATTCGCAGGTCCTCCAAATTAGTGGCCGCATGCAGCGCGGCCAGTTTCCTCTTGGCGACATTTCGCAGACTTGCCGGGGGCATTCCCTGGCTCTTTCCTGTGTCCCAGAACTGCTTCGTGCTCTTGTCCGCGAAAGACTTGATCACCAAATATAGTTTAACGACGATCGTTAATAACGTCCACCATTAAATTGCTAGAACCTGTGGCCTCTTGACAACTCGCCACTCAACTCCGTACAATTAGCACTCAGTAGGCGAGACTGCTAACAGCCACGCCGAATCCTAAACAAATCATAGGTTTACGTAGCATCAACCTTCTACACAACTTTTGAAAGGAGTTGCAACCATGGCGAAATTCAGCCCACTGCATGACCGCATCCTCGTCCGTCGCGTGGAGGAAGCTTCCACCACCCGAGGCGGCATCATTATCCCCGACAGCGCGAAAGACAAGCCGCAAGAGGGCATCGTGGTTTCCACCGGCAAAGGCCGCACCAACGATGAAGGCAAGACCTTCCCTCTGGCCGTTCATGAGGACGACCGCATCCTGTTCGGAAAGTATTCCGGCACCGAGATCAAGATTGACGGCGAAGACTTCATCATCATGAAAGAAGACGAAGTCCTCGGCATCCTCACCGGCGCAGCTACACCGGCCAAGAAGGAACTCGCCGGCTCGAAGAAATGACGCCGTTTAGCGGGCGTCTGAGTCCGCTGGCGTCATCCTGAGCGCGCGGTTTGCGCGAAGGATCTCAAGCTGATCGGCGCTCTCAGTGCAGATTGTTGAACTGAGAACCGAGAACTGAGAACTAAGTTTTTCAACCAAGAATTCATTAGGAGAAAAGAAAATGGCAAAACAAATCGTACACGGCGAAGAGTCCCGGCAGGCGATCCTGCGCGGCGTCAATCTTCTGGCCGACGCTGTAAAAGTCACCCTCGGCCCCAAGGGCCGCAACGTTGTTATTGAAAAGAAATTCGGTTCGCCCACCATCACCAAGGACGGCGTCACCGTGGCAAAAGAAATCGAACTGAAGGACGGCCTGGAGAACATGGGCGCCCAGATGGTTCGCGAAGTTGCCAGCAAGACGTCTGATGTCGCCGGCGACGGAACCACCACCGCCACTGTTCTCGCCCAGGCAATTTATCGCGAAGGCGTGAAGACGGTTGCTGCCGGCGCCAATCCAATGGCGATGAAGCGCGGCATCGAGAAAGCTGTCTCCCTGGTTTGCGGCGCATTCGACAAGAAGACCGGCGAACGCGCCAAAGGCGAGCTCGACAAGTTCTCCAAACCCGTCTCCGGCGAAATGATCGCGCAAGTCGGAACTATTTCCGCGCCAACAACGATGAGACCATTGGACACATTATTGCCGAAGCGATGAAGAAAGTCGGCAAGGATGGCGTCATTACCGTGGAAGAGTCGAAGACGCTGGAGACGCAGTTGGAAGTGGTCGAAGGCATGCAGTTCGATCGCGGCTATCTCTCGCCTTACTTCGTTACCGATCCAGAGCGGATGGAAGTTGCTCTCGAGAATGCTTACATCCTGATCAACGAGAAGAAGATCAGCTCCATGAAAGATCTGCTTCCGTTGCTCGAGCAGATCGCCAAGAGCGGCAAGCCGTTGGTCATCATTGCTGAGGACGTGGAAGGCGAAGCACTCGCTACCCTCGTCGTCAACAAGCTGCGCGGAACGCTGCAAGTCGCGGCCGTCAAGGCTCCCGGCTTCGGCGATCGTCGCAAGGCGATGCTGCAGGATATCGCGATCCTCACCGGAGGCAAGGCGATCACGGAAGATCTCGGCATCAAGCTCGAGAACGTGCAGGTCAGCGATCTCGGCCAGGCCAAGAAGATCACCATCGACAAGGACAACACGACCCTGGTCGAAGGCAAAGGCAAGCACTCGGAGATCGAAGGCCGCGTAAAGGAAATTCGCAGCCAGATCGACAAGACGACCAGCGACTACGATCGCGAGAAGTTGCAGGAGCGGTTGGCGAAGCTGGTGGGTGGCGTAGCCGTGATCAAAGTCGGCGCCGCGACCGAGACCGAAATGAAGGAAAAGAAAGCCCGCGTGGAAGATGCGATGCATGCGACTCGTGCAGCCGTGGAAGAAGGCATTGTCCCCGGCGGCGGAGTGGCACTGGCTCGCTGCGTTGCGGCTCTCGACAAGCTGAAGGTCGAGGATCCGGACGAGCAGATCGGCGTGAACATTGTGAAGCGCGCCCTGCAAGAGCCGATGCGCCAGATTGTCGAAAACGCCGGCCAGGAAGGCGCGGTCGTGCTCGGCAAGGTGCTCGACTCCAAGGAGACCAACTACGGCTTCAACGCACTGACCGACGAGTACGAAGATCTGGTCAAGGCGGGCGTGCTCGATCCGACGAAGGTGGTGCGCACTGCACTGACCAACGCCGGCTCGATCGCCGCATTGATGCTGACCACGGAAGCGCTGGTCGCGGAGATTCCGGAAAAGAAGGAAGCTCCGATGGGCGGCGGCGGACACGGCGGCGGCGGCATGGAAGGCATGTACTGAGCGCGTAGTCCGCGGCGTCTGAGCCGCGGGCGCTCATCCTGAGCGCGTTCTTTGCGCGAAGGATCTCTGCAAGTCTAAGGGCCCCGCTCGCAAGAGCGGGGCTTTTTGTTTCGAGGTAGATATGGCAGGCGATGTCATCGGACAGAATATGGAGGCGAACAAAGCGCTCCTCGAGCGTCTGTTCTGGCACATGGTCGGAATTGTCAACCTTGTCCGGCGAAGCCAGCATTTGGATTCAGGACGGCTGCTTGCTTGGCAGGAGATTGGAACTGGGGCGGCCTGTCAGTTCAGGGGGAGCAAGCTAATTTTGACGGCTAAGCACGTTCTGGAGGGGGCGGGCTTAGCGGACTTGCAATTCCTTCCCCGCCCGACGGGCAGAATCGAGTGGGCTGGCGAGCCAAGGGAGGGTCGAAGGGAGCGCATTCCTCTGGACATTGACCGTGTTGTTTACTGCGACTGGGAGGATCTGGCAGCGATCGTTTTGTCCTCCGGTGTGGGAGAGCGAGAGAGGATCGAGTTTTGTGATCTGCCGGGCAAGTTCGGGGCCCCCCCTGAGTCCGGGACATGTCTCGTCATCGGATATCCCTACGATCAGGCGTTTGTGGCTGAGGTTTCGGCTCGGGAAGATGGTCGGGTGCACAACTTGAGTGTGCGGTCGGATGGATTCTGGGGGGAGGTGGTGGCGCCCGACAGGGTGCGGTCTGGCTTCGACCCGAATATCCATTTCCTCGTTAGGTTCCACCCGAGCTTCCCTAACGAGAGGCCTGACGGCTATAGCGGGGCGGGCGTTTGGTTTTCGTCTCCCGAGTCAAAGGAAGGCACTGTTTGGCGAGCTAACGTGTCGCTGACCGGGGTACTAACCCACGCCTATCGTGACTCGGGATTACTCCGAGTAGTTAGGTCCTCGGCGGTGAGATCGTTCTTGGAAGAGTCCTTCCCAGAGCCTGCGTGACGACAGCATGAAGCCAGCAGGCGTAGGGCGAGTTTTTCGGCATCGACGGCAGATGAGCCCACGCGCTCGGCCTCAATTCGCGGGTTGAACCTGTGGGGGCTGGCCGACCTTTGCCCCCCGCGTCGCTTAGGGCGCAGCGAAACCTGCTGCTCCGCCTTTCGCGGTTTTCGAAAGGCGGAGGTAGTCGCGGCGGCGTAGCATCGCGGCCGCCCAGCGACTGAAGCCGCATTACACCCAGGCTTATGCGGCACGAGTACACTCAGGACTATTCACTTTGACAAAAGCGGCGCCCGAGCCCAAAGTGTGCGTAAGCACCGGATTGGCGGTGCCAACTGAGGGCCGGTAAGGCTGTCGGAGGGTTCGGGCGAAGCGGTTAAATGGCCCAGAAAGAACGGCCGAATGACGATTGCGATTGGAGAAATGCTCCGGTTCGGAAAACTGAAAGGAGCGCTAGTCTGTGCGGACTCTAGAATTGTCTCAAGTGATCTTGCGACTACATCTGGCGCCAAGGTTCATCTTTCGCTTACACCGAGGCGTTCGGCCTTTGCAATTGCGGATGCCGCCGAAGACGGGGACGCGGCAAAGATGTTGGCACAGGATATAACCAAGGCCCTATGTGCTGAGTCGGTGGTTCACATGGGCCATGTTCCGGAACTTGTAAAGAGGATAATGACGGAATGGTATGCAGCGTATACCGGCGGTCGCGCGCCTTCCACTCAGTTTGTTCTAGCTGCTGCTGTTAACGGGGTGTGCAATTTGTTTTATTGCTCTCTCCTCCGAATACTGTTCTCGACAAATCCCCATCCTGTTCGGTCGGACAGGGTGCCAGAGCTGTCGAGCCGCTTCTTCCGGACGCAATCTCGCCATTACCCGATGCGAAAGAAGCGGTATTGCGCGCAGCCTATTGGATGAACAGAGCCAAACGTGATGAAGGTTCAATGTGTGGCGGACGAACGCACATGTTTATGATTTCAGAGAAGGGCGGCATTGCCCTCAGCGACAGCAAGCAACTGGAGGCCGCTGAGTCGCTAGCGGCGGAAGTCGATTCGCTCGTCTCGGACTTTACTCTCGGAATCTTGAGCTGCAGGCCGGAGGAGGCCCAAAGGGAACAGTTGCGCTCATTGAATGAGCGCTACCTGAAATTAGATGAGCGGGCCAAGAGCCTTGAACTCTTAGGAATGGAGATGCTGGACGGCAACTGGGGCAAGCACATAAAAAAAGCAAAACACTTGTTGTCTAGTTAAGAAAACGGGCTTGGCCCACCTTCGCTTCCTGATCGCTTGCACCCAAAGAGAAACCGGCTGCCCACCTTTCGCGGTTTTCGAAAGGTGGGAGTCGCGGCGTGTAGCATCGGAGCCTACCCCAGCAGCTGAAGGCGGGTAGCCCGTCCTATGTCAGTCGCATCGAATCCCGAGGCTATCCCGTCCAAGCTTCGCTTGGGCGGGGATTTTCTTTGTAGATCGAAAGTCAACAATCCCCACCCTACGTCGCGAAAGGCGCGACGTCAGGATGGGGCACCCGGCGAGCGCACCTCAGCGGCTAAAGCCGCGCTCTCTTTTCGCGGGCTCTTTCGGCACGAGTGAACTCGTGCCCTTCCCGAGCGTATCGGGCCGCCAGTTTTGTGGTCGGATTTCGATCTCTGTTCGTCTCGTGGGGAGACCTGGCTGCATAAGTCAGCTTGTGCCCTTCCCGTGCGCGCTCGGGAAGGGCACGACTTTCAGTCGTGCCGCAAGAGCATCCTCCATCACGCGGCTTTAGCCGCTGAGGGCCGAGCCATCTAATTTGAATCCTGGGTAAGCAGAGCAATAGCGATACTCCCGGGCCGACTCCACGAGCCCGCGCTTCACCGGATTCTCATGGATATAGCCGCGATGGAGGTAAAGTCCGCAGCGTCCCGGATGCGATGGTCGATGAATCCGCGTTGCCATACTTCGCTTTTTCGACCCAACTCCACTCCTAATGCGTGAGAATAGCCGCCTTTGATGAATTGGATTGATCGCTCCAACGTGATCCCGGGAGTTGGAGTGAGCAGCAGGTGGGCGTGTTCGGGCATGAGTACGAATGCGTGCAGTTCGAATCGTCCCTGCCTGCGATAGGCGTAGAGAGTCTTCAGAAGGAGTCGCGCATGCGATTCGACGATGAAGAGCCTGCGGCGTTGCCAGGTTGAGAACGTCACGAAATAGGTTCCGTGGGGATTGAGGTCCCGAATCGGCTTCAAGAGCGCACCTCAGCGGCTGAAGCCGCTCTCTTCGCAGCCTAATACGGCACGACTCAAGTCGTGCCCTTCCCGAGCGTATTTTTGAGCAGGGGTGTGCCGCTTTGGGAAGGCGTGGCGGGTGGCCCTGCCCATACAGTCACATCGAATCGCGGGGGTGCCCCGTCCAAGCTTTGCTTGGGCGGGGATTTTCTGTGTAGATCGAAAGTCAAAATCCCCACCCTAACGTCGCAAGAGGCGCGACGTTAGGATGGGGCACCCGGCCTAGCCACACGCCTCAGCGGCTGAAGCCGCCCTCTGGCCAGATCAATGCGGCACGAGTGAACTCGTGCCCTTCCCGAGCGTAGCTCTTGGCAGCCGCTTCGGGAATGCGGACGGGGGACATCGAATTGAGACGGCGCCCCGTGCAAGCTTCGCTTGGGTGGGGACTTTCTTTGTAGATCGAAAGTCAAAATCCCCACCCTACGTCGCAAAAGGCGCGACGTCAGGATGGGGCACCCGGCTATAGGAGCACCCTACGAATTTGCTTGACGCTATTGAAAGGTGATGGGAGAATTTTAGTATTGCTGCGAAATGTGGCGATAGTGGCCTCCACGGGACTCGGTCCCGGCGGGGGCTTTTGATTTGCTGGGCGAAATGGCGGTGGTGGCGGCGAAAAGCAGGTTCCTCACCGGGCTCGTGCCCGATTCGGAATGACAAGAGAGGGAGAAGGGTGCAACGAATGGAGTATGAGGAGACGGTTAAGGATTTATTTGTTGGGGATTTGATGGCGGCGGAGGAGCCGCGGGAGTGGCGAGCGCGGGATGCGGCCTGGTGGCGTGGGCTGACGAGGAAGCGGCGCGGGGAGATGGCGGAGGCCGCCTTTTTGCATAAGGCGTCCAGGCTGGGGTTTGGGGTGGCGAAGCCGTGGGGAGACAGCGATCCGTATGACTTGATTGTGGATTCGGGGCGGAGGTTGTGGCGGGTGCAGGTGAAATCGGCGTACCGGTGCGGGGAGTACGGAGGGTACACGTTTCACGCGCACGGAAATGAGAAAAAACAAGTATATAGCTGGAAGGAAATCGATGTACTGGTGGCATACATCGTTCCGGAAGATTTGTGGTATGTGGTTCCGGTATCGGTGTTTCGGAGAATCAAATCGATGAAGTTGTTTCCGGCAAGCCGGAGGCGGCGATCGAAGTTCGAAGTGTACCGTGAGGGGTGGGAATTCTTCGGGAGAAAAACGCGGCAGCTTTAGGGCGTGAGCGATCGGGCGGCTGCAGCGAGAGCAGCGGATCAGCCTGAGATTGGGGCAAGCGGGCCCTGGGCGAGGTATTTGCCTGCTGCCACCGCGGCCGCCTTACGGTGCCATGGATGTTTCAGGAGCGCAGTTCCCCACTCTTGCCGTTGGCAAGAATGGGGAACTCTGGGATTGCTGAAAGACGACCGCTGAGCGCCGACTATTGAACGACTACAGTGACGTTCAAGTTGTGGGTAACGCCTGAGGCCGCCGCCGTTACAGTGACTGTGTAGTTGCCCGCGGGCGTGCCGGGTGTTGAGCCGCCGCCGCTGCCGCTGCTGCTGCCGCTGCCGCAACCGAACAAGGTGAAGGTCATCATCAGAACGAGCATTCCGAGGACGACGGCCATCTGGCGGCCACGCTTTTTGCCGGCCCCTGCCAGGATCAGACCGAACAGTCCGAATCCGCCGAGGCTCGCCCAGAGAGTGGGGTTCATCGGATCGGAGTTCGGATGGAACGGCGTGACCAAGGATGTGGTTGCAGCCGCGGTGCTGATGGTGAGAGTAGTGGGTACGGCCGTAGTTCCCGCCAAGGTCACCGATGACGGGCTAAAGGTACAGGTAGCTTTGGACGGACATCCGGTGGCGGTGAAGGCGATGGTACCGGTGTAGCCGTAGACGGGAGTTGAGGTAACAGTGAAAGTGGCCGAATTGCCGGCAGTGATGGTGGCACTGGTGGCCGACGGACTCAGACTGAAATCCGGCTTGCCGTTGTTGATCACTTCGCTCAGCGGTTTTGAAGTGCTGGAGTGGAAGTTGGAATCGCCGCCATACTGCACCGTGATGCTGTGAGTACCAATGGCAAGGCCAGTCGTGGTGAAGGTTGCCGAGCCGCCAGCCAGCGTTGCCGTACCGAGCGAGGTGCTTCCGTCGAGGAAGGTGACCGTGCCGGTGGGGACCGCCGTGATGCCGCGAACAGTTGCAGCCACATTGGCAGTGAAGGTGACCGAGGTTCCGACGATCACCGGACTCGCTGAAGAAGCGACCACACTGCCGCTGCCGCTGCCGTTGAGCATAACGGTGACGCCGGAATAGAAACCGTCCGCCATCACGATATCCTTCGCGCCATCGTTGTTTACGTCCGCCAGGGCGAGCGAGTAGACGAAGCTTCCGGCTGGGTACTCGACCGCGTCATAGAACATTCCTGCGGCGAAGGGATTCGTGCCGGTGTTGTAGAGAATGCCCACCGTGCCGTAATCCGGTTTCTTGCCAAAGCTCGCGTTGCTGTAGACGAGGTCGAGGTCTCCGTCTCCCTTGAGGTCAAACATCTTGACATCGCCGGGGTACGGTGGATTGAGCGTGGGGTTCTGGGGGTCTTGCAGTGTGGTTGAGAATAGGATCGCGGTCTGGAAGGTACCGTCGCCATTTCCCTGCGCGACGGCCAAGCCAGGGCCGGCTGGATCGTCGATCGTGACCGCGAGGTCCAGTTTGCCGTCGCCGTTCAAATCACCCAGGGCGATATTGCCGGGGTAGTTAAAGGCGAAAGTGATCGGGGAATGTGGAGCAGCGAGGAATGTGCCATCTTTTTGGTTCAGCAGAACATTGACTACGCCTGGCGAGCCATAATTGGTCACGACCAGGTCGAGGAAGCCGTCGTTGTTAACATCGGCTGTGGCGATGGTTTGTGCGTTGCCGCTGTTGGTAAGCTGATAGGTGGCCGCCGTGAGGAAGCCGCCATTGCCGTCGTTCAGGAGAACGCTGACATTGTTGCTGGAGTAGTTTGCGACGGCGATATCGATGTGGCCGTCTTTGTTGAAGTCGCCGGTTACGATCTGGTTGAAGCCGCCATTCTTGCTGCCATTCGCATTGTTACCGAGGGTTGGATAGTTCCTGCCCTCGGTGAAAGTGCCGTCACCGTTTCCCGTGAAAATCTGCACGCCGTTGCCGTTGCAAGATCGAGAGCGGCGATATCGGGAATTCCGTCCCCATTGAAATCGGCAATGGCAACGCTGGTCAACGACCCGCCGGATCCGTAAGGCACGCCAGGTTTCATGCTTCCATCCGGCTGAGAGAGAAATACCGTGATACCGATCAAATTGTTGCAGCAATTGCCCACCACCACATCCGGGTAGCCATCTCCATTCAGATCGGCGGTGGCGATGACTTGTGCGAAGGGGCGGCCCGTGCTTTGAGCTGGAATCGGCGAAAAGAAATCCATCGCAGCGCGGAAAGTTCCGTCGCCGTAGCCTTGCAGGTAGACAAAGCTGAAGTTGTCATCGGGGACGACGATATCCATGATGCCGTCGCCATTAAAGTCTTCGACCAACGCGGAGGTGTGCGGAGATCCTCCCGTGGAATACCCTACCGCGGGCGGCAACACGGTGCCGTCGCCTTTGCCCAGCATAACGGTGATGTCACCGCCATCAAAATTGGATGAAATGATGTCGTTCTTACCGTCTCCGTTCACGTCCGCGATGGTGACGGCCTCGGCCATGAGATACGACGAGTTGGTAGTGAGGGCATAGGTTACGCCAGGCTGGAAGGTTCCGTCTCCATTGTTCACATAGATGATCAGATCGTCGAAGCCGCAGTTGGCGGTAACGATCTCCGGGAAGCCGTCATTATTCAGATCGCCGGAGGAATTGTTGCAGGTACCGTAATCGGCTGGGATGGCTGTCAATGGGGCGCCCGCTACGTAGGTACCGTTCGCCTGGCCGAGATAGACGACCGTCTGATTGCTACCTGAGTCAGTCGCCGCAAAATCAAGGATCTTATCCTGATTGAAGTCGTCGAATACGATGTTGTTCAACTGACCGCTGCCGATGAGCGCCATGGAAACAGCCGGCTGCTTGAAGCTGCCGGTGCCGGTATTGGTTAAGGTGTAGACGTTGGCAGGATTCTGATCATCGATGGCTATGATGTCGCCGCTCTTAGTCAACACGCCGCCGTCCAGGTCGTTGGGGGCGAGCTGGTTCAGGGTATTGTTTTGAACGTTGAAGGTTCCGTCGCCCTTTCCCAACCAGACCTCAAAGGTTGAGGGTTTGGTGGCGTGAACCAGAATCAGGTCCTGCTTGCCGTCATTGTTTACGTCTCCGACCAGAATTTGATCGCCATAGCTGCCATTCGGATTAGGCGTAAGTATCGGGCTTTGGAAAGTACCATCGCCGTTGCTGAGCACCACGGAGACGGAAAATGTTACTCCGTCATCATTCAGAACCGGCGTAGCCATGTCAGGCTTGCCGTCGTTATTGAAATCCGCGGAGACCGCAGTCCAGTAAGGAGCGCCACCGGCAGGGATCTGGAGGGCGCTGACAAGTCCAACCGTGCTGATCGGAGGATTGCTGGTGTACGGGTGCGGTCTCGCGGAGTGAGGCTTCGCGACGGCGCTGGCTTTTGCCGACTTTTGACTGGCCTGCTGCGCTGGACGTTTTGCTTCTGACGATCGGACGGAAAACTGACTCAGATTGCCTTGGGACGCCGAAAGCTGCATCGCTGCCAGCAACAGGAACGCAAAGAAAGCAAGAACCTTCTTCATAGACGTGTGATACTCCATTTCAATTGACTTCGAACGGACAAGGTCAGGAGACTCTGGGCTCTTTTGGGGGACGAGTTTGGGGGAACGGCATTAAGCTGGTAGACAGTCTCGGGGAAACAATGCAAGAGAGGAATGGCACAAACGTGGGAGGCACGAAGGTCATACTCGCCGAACCCGATCGTAACCGGGGGCGAAGGCTGAATATTCGGAAGTTATTCGGAACTTACCAAGAAGCACCTGCGCTTACGAGAGTACGGAAGTAACCGGCAGTAACCTCGCCTGCCGAGGCTTCAGTTCTCGTGATTTGAGGATAGGGATTGAGCCGCGGAGGCGAGAGCCGCCGCTAGATTCGTAGATTGAGGAACGCCGCCTTGAGCGAAGTCTTTGCTGCCGCCACCGCGTCCGCCAAGGGAAGACACGGTTTGTTTCAGAAGCGCGGCCATGTCATGGGGCTGGCCATCGGACTGAGCGAAAACGACCGCGGGCTGCGGGGATTCGCTGGCGAGCAGTGCGATGACGGCGGAAGATTGCCGCGTGAGTTTCTGGGCGAGCAGTTTGAGATAGGCGAGATCGCGGCCAGAAAACGTGCGGACGATTAGCTTGCGGCCGTTGGTCTCCGAAGTTTCAGCCAGCAGGGTGGAGGCTTGCGCGGCGGCAAGGTCGTCCTGTGATTGCTCATAGTTGCTTGCGCACCGATCTTGATTTCCTCGAGCGACTTGCGGGCCTGCTCAGGAACATCGTAGATGTGAGAGGAAAACAGCGCAGCGGTTTCGGTAAGGGTGGAGAAATCGCGGCGGGCAGTGGCGACGGCGCGCTGGCCAGCGACAAATTCGACGCGGTATCCGTGACGCACTTTTTCGTACTTGCGCAAAAGCAGGCCGGCGATCTGGCCGGTGTGGGCGACGTGCGTCCCCCCGCAGGCGGACAGGTCCAAGTCTCGAATATCGATGATGCGGAGCTGGTCGCGGTCAGCGGGCGGAAGCTTGCGCAGGCCGAGGGTCGCGGCCTCATCGCGGGTGACATAGCGGACATCGACGGGACGACTCTCCAGAACAATCTCGTTGGCCAGCCGTTCCGCCGATTCGATTTGATCCTGCGTAAGGGAAGGCGTATCGAGATCGATAGAACAGTAATCGTCAGCCATGTGGAAGGAAACCGTGGGCATATTGAAAAGGCGGACAAAGGCCGCGGAAAGCACGTGCTGCGCCGAATGCTGCTGCATGTGGTCGCGGCGGCGGACGGCGTCGATCGTGCCATGGACGCGGGTTCCGGGCTGGACATCTTTCAGCGGAGCTTCCAGGTAGTGAACGATGTGGCCGTCTTCCGTATCTGCAACTTCGGTGACGCGGAATTTGGCGTCAGAATTTTCAAGCCAGCCGGTGTCATGAATCTGGCCGCCGCTGGTGGGGTAGAACGCCGTGCGGTCGAGAATGAGCGCCGGGCGCGGGCTCTCAAGGACGGAACGGACTTCGGCATCGAAGTTGTAGAGAAACGAGTCCCGGTAGTAAAGGCGGTCAGTCATGGGGAATATTTCATTTTACTTGAGCATCGGGGCTCAGCAAATCTGGAAGCGAGGAGATCAACTTCTTAAACACAGAGGTCACTGAGGTACACAGTGGTAGAACTCAAGCCTGCGCCACCGGCTTCGATGTTATCTTTGGTGGTTGCGCGTGAAGCGCAGACCAATCTATGGACGTTCTTCAGAAGCTGTTTGAGCAGCGATTTCACGCTCCGGCGGCGCGGATCCAGGCGCTGCAGGGCGAACTGGGAGGGTCGGGGCGAAAGATTATCCGGCTGGCCAACGACCAGGTCAGCGCAATTGGAATTTTGTATGGCGTGCGCGAAGAGAATGTCGCTTTCCTGAATTTTTCCAAGCACTTTCGGAAGCGCGGGCTGCCGGTGCCGGAGATTTATGCGGAGGATTTGGATGCCGGCGCTTATCTGGAGGAAGATTTCGGCGATACGTCCCTGTTTGAGTTTTTGTCGAACAATCGCACTGGGGAAAACATCGCGGCGGCGGCGGTAGAAGCGTATCGCAAGGTGGTGGCCGTGTTGCCGCGATTCCAGATTGAGGCGGGGCGCGATCTCGATTACAGCGTTTGTTATCCGCGAAGAAGTTTTGACCGGCAATCGATTGCATGGGATCTGAATTATTTCAAGTATTACTTTCTGCGGCTGGCGGGGATTCCTTTTAACGAGCAGGCGCTGGAAGACGACTTCGATACGCTGACAACTTTTCTGTTGAGCGCCGACCACGACTATTTTCTGTATCGAGATTTCCAGTCGCGCAACATCATGCTGCGCGATGGCCAACCGTTTTTCCTGGATTATCAGGGCGGGCGCAAGGGGGCGTTGCAGTATGACGTCGCTTCCCTGCTCTACGATGCCAAGGCTGACCTGCCGCCGGAATTGCGCCAGCAATTGCTGGATTTGTATATCGAACGGCTGGGCGATTTCATTAAGGTCGAGCGCGAGGATTTTCTGCGCTACTTCTACGCGTATGTTTATGTGCGCATTCTGCAGGCGTTGGGGGCGTATGGGTTTCGTGGATTCTACGAGCGTAAGGCGCATTTCCTGCAGAGCGTTCCGTACGCGCTGAAGAATCTGCGCTGGCTGCTGCATAACGTGAAGCTGCCAATTGCTCTGCCGACGTTGATGGAAGCATTTAACAGCATGCTGGCCTCGGAAAAGCTGCAGGGGCTGGCCTCCGAGGCAGACAACCTCACCGTGAGGATTCTCAGTTTTTCCTTTCATCGTGGAATGCCGAAGGATGAGAGTGGTCACGGCGGCGGATTTGTTTTTGATGGCCGGAGCCTGCCGAATCCCGGGCGGGAAGAACGATTCAAGACGCTCACGGGAAAGGATGCGCCAGTGATTGAGTATCTGAACCAGCAGGAGAGCGTGCATCAGTTTCTGGCCAGCGTGATGTCGCTGGTGGATGCGAGCGTGAGCGAGTATCAGCGGCGGGGGTTCAAGAGCTTGATGGTGTCGTTCGGATGCACGGGCGGGCAGCATCGGTCCGTATACCTGGCAGAGCAGTTGGCGAGGCGGTTGCGCGGAAGGGACGGAGTGGATGTGGTATTGCGGCATCGCGAGTTGGAGGGTGCGAGTGCGGTGTAAGTGTCCGAAAGGCAGGTTCCTCACCGGGCTTGGCGCCCGGTTCGGAATGACATCCCCATCAGAGCCTGCGCTGGGGGCGGCGGCGCGATGAAGGCGATGGTTCTGGCGGCGGGGCTGGGGACACGATTGCGGCCGCTGACGAACGATCGTCCGAAGGCGCTGGTGGAAGTGGGCGGGCGAACGTTGCTGGAGATTACGATTGCGCGTCTGCGTGAATTTGGCGTGCAGGAAGTGATTGTGAATGTGCATCACTTCGCTGACATGGTGGTCGAATATCTCAAGAAGAATGACAATTTCGGGATCCGGGTTGAAGTTTCGCGCGAGGAAGAGTTGCTGGATACGGGCGGCGGGTTGAAGAAGGCGGCGTGGTTTTTTCTGGAGGATTCCGAGGGACACGACGAGGCGTTCATTTTGCATAACGTCGATGTGGTCAGCACGATCGATCTGGGGCGCATGGTGGAGTTTCACAAAGAACATCGGGCATTGGCCACGCTGGCGGTGCAGGAGCGGGAGACTTCGCGGTATCTGCTGTTCGACGAACAGATTCAGCTTTGTGGAAGGCGAGCCGGGCGGGATGGAAAAAGCGAAGTGGTGCGTGCGGCGGAGAAAATGCAGGCGCTGGCTTTCTCGGGCGTGCATGTGATTTCGCCTCGCATTTTCGAGAGAATGACGGAAGAGGGCGCGTTCTCGATCATCGCCACGTATTTGCGATTAGCTGAGCAGGGAGAAACGATTCCTGGCTTTCGCGCGGATGAATATCAGTGGCGGGACTTGGGAAGGCTGGAGAATGTGGCGCGAGCGGAGAAAGATGTTGCGCGCGGACTATTCGGCCTACGAATCGAGGATAACTGCCGTTAACAGGCGATTTGACTCATACCCAGCGCAACGGGCGTGATAACGGTGTCACAGTGAGCAGATCGTGGCCCTTAATACGGCCCAATGATTCCGGCGATGGCGCGGGATGCGGGCGCCCGCTCTACACTGGGAACATCCAGGACATCCAGATACTTCAATCCGGAGCCGGTATTGAAGAGGACGACGGTGTCGTCGGGCGTAAAGAAATTGCTGGCCAGCAGTTTCTGATAGGCGACCAAACTCGCTGCGCCTTCAGGAGCGGCGAAGACGCCTTCTACTTTGGCCCAGTGGCGTGTCGCGGCGAGGATTTCTGCGTCGGTGGCGGCGAGGGCGAGGCCTCCACTTTGCTTCAGAATGTCGAGGATCAGATAGTCGCCATAGGGTTTTGGAACGCGGAGGCCGGAGGCGAGGGTGGATGCATGGGGCCACATTTCCGCGGCTGGCCGACCTTCATCCCATGCTTTAACAATAGGAGCGCATCCGGAAGATTGCACGCTGATCATATTCGGGCGTTCGGGACCGATAAAACCGAGTTGCTCTAACTCGTCAAAGGCCTTCCACATACCGAGGAGGCCAACCCCGCCGCCGGTGGGATAGATGATGCCGTCGGGAATTTTCCAGCCGAGTTGTTCAGCGACCTCGTAGCCCATGGTTTTCTTGCCTTCGACGCGGTAGGGCTCTTTGGTGGTGGAGACGTCGAACCACCCGTCGTTTTTCCAGGAATCGGAATCCTTCAGCTCAGCGACTTTGCGGGCACAATCGGAGATGAGGCCATCGACCAGGGTGACGTGTGCGCCGTAGTAATCGCACTCAATACGGTTGGCCATGGGAACGTCTTTGGGCATGAAGATGTGGGCTTCGATGGAGGCGGCGGCGGCATAGGCGGCGAGGGCTCCGGCAGCATTCCCGGCGGAAGGGATGGCTAATTTCTTCAGGCCGAAATGGCGGGCCATGGTGACTGCGGCGGAGAGTCCACGAGCTTTGAAAGAGCCGGTGGGATTCAGGCCTTCGTCCTTGATGAAGACGTTGGGATATTCGCGGCTGCGCAGCATGGGCGTGAAACCTTCACCGAGCGTGACGGGCGCAGCTTGGGGAAGGACGGCATCGTATCGCCACATCGTGGGAGCGAGCGGCAGCAGGGAGGCGGGCGAGAAAGTTTTCTTGATGGCGGCAAGATCGTAGCGGGCGTAGAGTATGCCGCCATCTTTCGAGCAAACGGTTTGCGGTCGATCGGCGGGGTAATGCTCGTGACAACGGGTGCATTCGAGGTGAGTGGGGTGAGGCACGGAGAGAGTTTAGCAGGAGCGACGGTTTACGCCTGCGGGAACCGTGGGCATGGCTTCTAGTGGACGGGAGTTCGAGCCTGGACAAAGATGACTGCCACGTCGTCGCGGTAGATTGGCTGCCAGCGCGGCGTTTCGAGAAGAATGCTGGCGAGGGCAGAATCCTTGGGAACGACGATCGCGTGAACTTCATGCAGGTTGATAAAATCGTTCCAGCCCAGCTCGACGTGCACGGTCTTTAGATAGGACTCGAGAAACGCTTCGCCGTAGAAATCGTGCCGGTCGTCGATGGCAACCTTCACCTGCGGATAAAGCCGGTAGATGAAATAACCGCCCCAGTAGTCAGGGCCGAAAACCGGACCTGATACATGGTGGCTCTCCAAATAATCTACAGCGGCCACGGGGAAACGCTTGGCGCCAAAGTGTGCGCGCATCAGTGGCGTGGCGCCGAGGTTGCCGCCATGGAAAACGATCCAGCCGATCACGGCAATTGCGGCGAAGGACCAAAGGTGAGTCCGCAAACCCAACTCGATCGCCTGCATCCTCTGAACAAAATGCTTCGATGAGCGCTCTCTCGAACGAAACCCGAACAGCCGTGGCGTGAATAGATCGGCGAGCTTTCGAGCCGCATCCGAGAGCCATGGGCCAATGATCAGAATCAGCAACAGGGCCGACACCGGAATGTTGCGCGAGGCATACAGTCCTGAATAGACCGCAAACAAAACAACGAGGGCTCCGCTTACCCGGATGCCCTGTGGCTCGCGCCTTCGGACTGCCAAGGCTATTAATGCGAGCAGCAACAAGACGGCAAAGCACTTCTGCGCTGCACCATGAAAATTCGGGGATTGAAACTCATCAATGTGATCCATCAGGAAACGATTGGAAAGATAGTGGTAGATATGGACATGCAATCTCCACCCGTATGGATTTGCGAGCGTTGCCAGCGCACTTATGATCCCGATGAGCGCCAAGTCTCGCGCGCGATTCCTGGCTCGGATCTTTTGAAGAACATCATCCAACCGATCTTCCTTCAGCGTGAACCATTGCCAGGACTCGCTGACCCAGTAAATCCCAAGAAGGATGAAGCCAAGGAGAAATCCTCCGTGAACATTGACCCAGAAAATCATCAGCAGGGGAAGAAGCCATAGCGAGGACTGGCGACCATCGGCGTTTCTCTCCGACGACTCCAGAACGCAGAACCACAGAACAGTAAAGAGCCAGCTCACCACGTGAGGGCGCGCGAGAAAGTGAATCATGCCCGCTGACATCGCGAGCAGTACGAGAGCAAGAGCCACGAGAAGATTTGTGCCCCTTTGCAGAAGCAAGCGAAACGTCAACGAAAAGGTCAGGGCGATGATCAGAGCGGTGAAGAAGACCACTCCGTTCAGACCAGCAACCGTGTCCAGCCATCCGGCAAGTACGTCATAGAGCCACTCCCAGGCAAACCAGGGATGGCCCGACATCGTGGAAGAGAAGGGATCGACGCGAGGAATCGCATGAGACGACAGAATCAGCTGCCCGGTGCGAATGTGCCAGCCAATTCCGGCATCGCCCAGCAAACGCACCGACAGGAGGGTGAAGGAGAGCAATCCAAGCAGGGAGATGAAAATCAAATCCGCGATCGAGGGGAATAACCATTGGACATACTTGTGCGCAGAAACAGGGGAAGGATCATCTTTCCCAGAACTTCTGTAGCCGATTGCCATCGCGGTGAATCTTATAGAGTGACGCTATGAACAGCAAGGCTACGCATGAAGTAGTGATCGTGGGAGCAGGCTTCGGCGGCCTGAACGCGGCCACTTCGCTGGCCGGCGCGGATGTAAAAATCACCGTGATCGACCAGAAGAACCATCACACCTTCCAGCCTTTGCTTTATCAGGTGGCGACGGCAGGACTGTCGCCGGGGGAAATCGCGGAGCCCATCCGCTCGATTCTTCGGCGGCACAAGAATGTCGAAGTGCTGATGGCCGAAGTTACTGGATTCGACCTGGAGCGGCGCGTCGTGAAAACGGCGGAGGAAGAAATACCCTACGATTCTCTCATCGTTGCCGCCGGCGCGAGCCATGCCTATTTTGGGCACGACGAGTGGGAACCGATCGCGCCGGGACTCAAAACGATCGAAGACGCGCTCGAGATTCGACGCCGCGTTTTGCTGGCCTTCGAAGTCGCGGAACGCCGTGCTGCAGCTGGCCAACCCGATGACCCATTGCATTTTGTTGTGGTGGGAGCCGGACCCACGGGAGTGGAACTCGCCGGGACTCTAGCGGAGATTTGCCATCACGCCCTCGCCCGCGATTTTCGCTCGATCGATCCGCGACGGACTCATATCCATTTGATTGAAGGCGGGCCGGTTGTGCTTCCGTCATATCCCGCCGACCTTTCCCGGAGCGCGTTGGAACAACTACAGCGGCTGGGTGTGGAAGTGCGTACCGGAGCCATGGTTACGAACATAGAACCTGGCCTGATTTCGATGGGCGAAACGCGAATGAAAGCGTCAGTGATTTTGTGGGCCGCGGGCGTGGCTGCTTCGCCGCTCGGCAGGAAGCTCGGTACCCCCTTGGATCGCGCAGGGAGGGTTCTCGTGGAGCCCGACTTAAGTATTCCCGGTCATCCGGAGGTTTTTGTGATCGGAGATCTCGCAGCTTTGAAGGACCGGTCCGGAAAGATGCTGCCGGGGGTGGCGCCCGTGGCCATTCTGGAGGGACGCTATGTAGCCAAGCTCATACGCAGCGAAATTAGGCTCGCGAAAGTCCAGCCGGGCCAGCCTGCGCCACGCAAGCCTTTTCATTACTGGGATAAAGGCAGTCTGGCAACGATCGGCCGCGCAGCAGCGGTAGCGCAGTTCGGCAAGATTCACATCTCCGGGTTCATGGCGTGGCTGGCCTGGCTGTGTATCCACATTCTTTTTCTGATTGGTTTCCAGAACCGCGTGCTGGTCTTGATCCAGTGGGCGTGGTCATACTTCACCTACGAGCGCGGCGCGCGGCTGATCACGGGCAGCACGAATCTTCCCGGGTGGGATGGCCGATCTGCCGGAGATGGCAGCGCAATCGAACGCGAACAAGAAATTCCTTCCGCGATCCACAAATAAGAGTAAGAATATTCCTGAGGGCTAGGGCCGATTCATGAAACTCAGGCTAATTTTCCGCATCGTTCTCGGCCTTGTCGCGATTTGTGTTTTCAGCTCTATTTCCTTCGCCGAAGTCCTTAAGATCGTCGTTGATGACACGATTCAGCCCATCACACAGGAATATATCTCGCGGGCCATCGACGAGGCGCAACGGCGCGGCGATCAAGCTGTATTGATCGAGATCAATACGCCCGGAGGGCTGGTCGATTCTACGCGGAAGATCATCGAGAAGATTACCTCGTCGCAGGTTCCGGTCATCGTTTACGTCGCACCCAGCGGCAGCCGCGCGGGCTCGGCTGGAATTTTCATCCTCGAGGCGGCCGACGTCGCAGCCATGGCTCCGGGAACCAACGCGGGGGCAGCGCATCCCGTGCTGATCGGGCCGTTTGCGCCCAAAGTTGACGATGAGATGAAGCGCAAGATCGAGAACGATACTGCGGCGCTAATGCGTTCGGTTGCTTCCAAACGCGGGCGTAATGTTGAGGTCGCTGAGAGTGCGGTGCTCGAATCCAAATCATTCACGGAACAGGAAGCGCTTTCACAGCGCCTGATCGATTACGTAGCCTCCAGCGACGACGACCTTTTCCGGCAGATGGGGGGCAAGAGTTTTAAACGCTTCGACGGGCAGGCGGTGACACTGAAACTCTCCGGCGAGCCGATCGTGCCCTTTGGCATGACGCTAAAAGAACGCATCCTCGGTTATTTGATGGACCCGAATGTTTCGTTCATTTTGCTGGCCATCGGAGCGCTCGCGCTCTATGCGGAGTTCAATCATCCGGGCGCGGTGATCCCGGGAACGGTGGGCGTCGTCTTCATTTTAATTGCGGCCTTTGCCCTAAACCTGCTGCCCACGCGCTTCGCGGCCCTGGTGCTCATTCTTGGGGCGTTTGCGCTGTTTGCCGCGGAAGCGAAGTTCGCAAGCCACGGAGTTCTCACGGTTGGCGGGATTACGCTGCTGACACTTGGCGGACTGCTACTGGTGGATTCGCCGATCCCGGAAATGCGCGTGCACTTGCTGACGGCGCTGGCCGTAAGTATTCCGCTGGGATTGATTACGGCGTTTCTGATGAGCATTGCCTTTAGAGCCCGGAGGAACAAGCTGGTTTCCGGGGCGCAGGGATTGATCGGTGAAACCGGTATTGCCCAGACTGCGCTCTCCCCGCGCGGCAAGATTTTTGTCCACGGTGAAATATGGGACGCTGTCTCGTCCTCAGACGTTTCGATCGGACAGTCCGTGGTCGTGCGCCGGGTAGACGGGCTGTTGCTTCAGGTAGAACCCGTGGCTGTGACAAGCGCCGTCGCCGCGATCCCCTAACCAGGGCAGGCACCAGCACAAGCAACCGGATTAGGTCCGAATTCCGCGCCCTCCCGCTTCCGTTGCGCTACAATCCGCCTCAGCAGCACTTGTGTGTTTTGAGCGGTGGAGGAATTGACATGGAACTCGGAGTTGGTTTTACCACGATCGTCATCATCATCGTTGTCATCTACTTACTGAGTTCCATCAAGATCCTGGCTGAGTATGAGCGCGGCGTTATTTTCCGGCTCGGACGGCTTTTGACCACTGCCAAGGGCCCCGGCATAGCTTTAGTTTTTAGCCCGATCGACCGCATCGTTCGGGTGTCTCTGCGCCAGGAAGCGCTGGAAGTTCCGCCGCAAGACATCATCACCCGCGACAATGTCACGCTCAAAGTGAATGCCGTCATTTTTCTGCGCGTGATTGACCCCAACAAAGCTGTGGTGGAAGTTTCGAATTATGTATATCAGACATCGCAGTTCGCGCAGACCACTTTGCGCTCCGTGCTGGGCGAGCAGGAACTGGATGAATTGCTGGCTCATCGGGAAAAGATCAACCTGCGGCTGCAGAGCATTCTCGACCAGCACACTTCGCCGTGGGGCGTGAAAGTGACGAACGTCGAGGTGAAGCAGGTCGACATGCCGGAATCGATGCTGCGCGCCATGGCCAAGCAGGCGGAGGCCGAGCGCGAAAAGCGGTCCAAGATTATTCACGCGGAAGGTGAGTTCTCAGCCGCGCAGAGGCTGGTGGATGCCGCGCATCTGCTGGCTACCGAACCAGTCAGCGTGCAGCTGCGGTACTTGCAGACTTTGACGGAAATCGGGGTCGAGAAGAATACGACCGTCATTTTCCCGGTGCCCGTGGATTTCTTTTCGGGCTTGCAGAAGATGTTGGGCAAAGTCGGCGAGGATACAGCGCCCGTGCCGAAATCCGCATAGGTTCTAAGGCTGCCTGGCGTTCGAATGATCGCGGATCGGTGGGCGGTCGCGCTTTCAATTTTGAGGAAGGGTTATGGCTTCATCACAAGATACGGAAATTACACTCGGTACGGCGAAGCTGCTGGGGCTTTTCTTCGCTCTGGTGGCGATATGCGCCGTATTTTTCGCGCTAGGCTACACGCTGGGACGCAAGTCGGACACCGCCCTCGCAGGAGCGACGACGCTGGCTCCCGTGCCGGCCAATGGTGCTAAACCAGTGAGTTCTGGCACTGCCCCATCGGCGCAGATGACATTTTACAAAGCGGTGGAGCAGCCGAACGGCAATCCGCAACTCACGCCTGCCGCTGCCGTTGCCGCGCCCACGGACGCTGCAGCGCAAACTTCTGCCGCACAAACCACGAGTTCGTCTGCGACTCCGTCTTCTCCATCGGGCACACCATCGCAGGGCGCGCAGGCTGGCGGACCGCCCGACCCCATGGCCCCGATTCCAGGCACCGGTTATTTCGTGCAGGTCGCCGCAGTAACCAAGCAGGAAGACGCGGATGCCCTGGTGGATGCTCTTAAGAAAAAGCAATATCCCGCCTTTGTGGCGAGCAATGCCCCTGACAAGCTATTTCGCGTGCAGGTAGGGCCCTTCGGCGACATCAAAGAGGCAGAGGGCATGCGCTCACGTCTGATCAACGACGGATATAACCCGATTCTCAAGAAGTGAAGTCTCCCTATGAAGCGTAACCGCCTGCTGAACCGCCGTGTGGTTTTCAAACTGCACGGCATGGATCCACTTGACGCGACCATTCTCAAACAGGACGAAACGGGTTTTTGGATTCAGGGCGGCACGTTGGCCGGTCAACTCGATCAATCCAATTGTTCGTTGCCGGAAAGCGATGTGCGCTACCTTGAGTTCAGCCGCATAGAATGGCTGCGCGCCCCGCGGCAGAGCTCCTGATGATTCGCTTTGTGTTTCTTGCATATTGACAAGCGTCGATCTAGAAGATATTTGTGATCTCAGCTATGCCGACCACAGTGACGGTTCTTGACAGCATGCTGCATGCTATTGCCGATCCCACCCGACGCCAGATCCTGGGCGCGCTGAAACAGCGCGGCGCTGCTGCGCCCGGAAAGTACAGCGGCTTGTGTGCCGGCGATATTGAAGAGCGCGTGCAGCTCTCACAGCCGACCATTTCGCATCACATGGCGATCCTGACGAAGGCTGGATTGGTGGAGGCGGTGAAGCAGGGACAATGGCGCTGGTACCGCCGCAATGAAAAAGCCCTGCGACGGCTGGTGAAAGGCTTGCGCGCACAACTTTGACGAGAAAGTGCGTCTAGCTTGCTGAGGCTCCAGCCGCTTGCGCCTTCTGCAACAGCCGCCGGGCTTGCGAGATCAGGTCCGCTACTTCGAATGGCTTCACGAGGAACGGAATCTTGTTTTCCTGCAGGAAGCCTCTCTCATCGCTCTGTTCGACGTTGGAGAACGTAAAGAGCGTGTGATTCTCCATGCCGGAGCAATGTTGTTTGAGCCATGCGTAGGCTTCCTTGGCATGCCAATCGCCGGGCATCTTGCCACTCATGATCACCGCATCGAAGGGCTCGGAGAGCAGACGGGTCTTCACGTCTTCGCTCCTGGAGGCGGTCACCACATTGGCGCCGGCACCGGTGAGCACGTCGCGCTCGAACTCCAGCACTGATTCCTCTTCCTCGACCAGCAACACCCGGCCTTGGATGGCGCCTTCGCGCTTCGGCGGAGCCACCGGGATCACCTCTTGCACGACTCCGGCGGGCGCCGCGATCGGCAGCCGCACTTCAACTACCGCGCCGCCTTCGGCAGCGTTATGCGCCGTGATGTCGCCACCGTGTTCCTTCACGATTCCGTAGCAGATGCTCAAGCCCAGACCGGTTCCCTTGCCGACATTTTTTGTGGTGTAGAAGGGATCGAAGATCCTCTTGGGGTCCTTGATTCCGGGACCGTCATCGGCGAATTGTGCGGCCGCGAAGCCACCAGCGCAGGACACATTGATCTTCAGCTTCCCGGATCGCCCGGTTTCGAGAATGGCGTCCACAGCGTTGTTGATGATGTTCAGGAAGACTTGCTCGATCTGGTGGGGATCGGCGACCACTATCGCGGCCTCGGCTCCCAAATTTTTTTCCACGACGATGTGGTTGACTTTGAGATCGTAGTCGCGGAGGGCCAGAGTCTCTTCCAGCACCTTCCGGATGTCGACTTCCGATCGCTCGGGCTTTCTCTGCCGCGCGAAGGAAAGCAGATTCTGCACGACCCGATGAGTGCGCTGTGCCTGCTTGAACATTTTGCCCACGTAGTCTTGAGCGCGCTCGTTCAAACCTTCGCTCTCCAGTAGTTGCGCGTAACCCAGAATCGCGGTCAAGGGATTGTTCAGTTCGTGCGCGACGCCTGCGATCAGTTGGCCTACGGCCGACATCTTCTCGCTCTGCAAAAGCTGTTCCTGCGTGCGCCGCAGGTCTTCGTAAGCCTTGCAGGTCTCTTCGTACAATCGAACTTTTTCGATAGTTGTAGCCAACTGGCGGCTGATGGCCACGAGCAGATTTTCTTCGCCGCTGGAATATTCATACTCCACGTGGCTGCGCAGTCCCATCATGCCGATGGGGCTGTCCTTGCCCCAAAACAGCACCCAACTCCAAGCGCCGTCGCTGCTGGAACGGATGAAGTCCGCGACCGCGCCGGTGAGATGTGGAAGGTATTCGGCGGTGATAACCTCGGCGCGCGACCGCATGACCAGATCGCCAAATCCATCGGCAAAGTTAATTTCTGCCGGGCGCGATTTATCGCGGCTACGCGGCCCCCAGGCGGCGCGGCGGCGATAGGTTGGAGCGTCGGAGTCGGAAAGATAGATGGCTCCGCTCTCCGCGCCAAAGAGTGAAACGACCTGCCGCAACGTCAGGTTGAGGATTTCATCGAGATCGAAGGATTGCGTTGCCACGACCGCCATCGCGTTGAGCGCATTGAGTTCGCGATTACGGCGGCGCATTTCGTCTTCGGCACGACGCTTCTCCGTGACATCCAGAACAAAACCTTGATAGCGCTCGATATTTCCTGCCGCATCGCGAGTGGCGAAGCTGCTTTCGGAGGCCAGCAGCAACGTGCCATTCTGCCGGCGCATGGTCACGTCGAAGTTGCGAACATAGTTCTGCTGGTCGATGGCCTTACGAAACGCATCCCGCTGCGCGGCATCTACCCTGATGTCTTGATCGAGATTCAGGTTCAGCAGATCTTCCCGGCGCTGATATCCCAGCATGTTCACAAAAGCGTCGTTGCAATCGAGCAAACGACCAGTGGGCATGGCCACGTAAACGCCCTCCTGCACCTGGTCGAACAGGAGACGATATTTTTCTTCCGCCGAGCGCCGTTCGGTAATGTCGCGGACGATGTGGATGGTGCCTTTCTGTTTGCTGCCCTGCTCGCTGTAGGAGGAAGTGGAGACCAGCGAGAAGCCGCCGAAACAAGGGTCAGCCCCTTCGGTAATTTCTTCGCCACCGCGGGCGCAGTAGGGACAGCCGGTCCATTCTCCTAAACCGTGTGGCAGTACCGATTCGCAGGTGCTGCCAATCACGTCGGCGGACGATTGTTCCAACTGTTCGAGCAAAATCTGGTTGGCTTTGATGATGCGGAACTCGGCATCGTGCGCCAGGATGATGTCGTGAACCGAATCAAACGTGTTTCTCCACTGCCGCTGCGAGCGGAGCACCTGCTCGAGCAAGCGGAAGTTTTCTACTGCGATTCCCAACTGGCGACCGCAGGTTTCGAGGAAGTCGAGTTCCTCGGCGGTCAACTTTCTCTCGCGATTGCTGGCTAGAATCAGCAATCCGATGGGCGCCTTTTTGCCGAGGACCGGAACCATCAACAAGCGCCGGATTTTCTCCGTCTTGAGCAGTTGGTCATCTTCGGGGTTCGCGCCATTTTTTCGCGCGATCTCAGGCTTACCCCGTTCCAGGGTCTGGGAAACATCCGTGGTTATTTCGGCGATTCCTATTTCGCGCAGGAACTCCGGCGAAACTCCAACTGCGTGGGTGGCTACGAGATGCCCGCCTTCGATGAGCCGGAACCACGCTGCCTTGCATTTGGTCAGCCGTTGGAGCTCCTCGAGGGCCTTCTCCATCATGCCGCCCTGCTGTTGCGCGAGAACAATGCTCTCGGTCAGAGCGCGCAGCACACTCAATCGTTGGTTACGCGCGCGGGCTTCCTGAAATACGATCAGCAATATGCTCAGCCCCAGAGCGACATCGAGGGTAGTAAAGATTCCGGCTGGAACCTGGTCGGTGAAAGGCGACCAATGCAGACGCTGGGCGACGAGGAACGCAGCGAGCATCCATGAGGCCATCTCACGGCGGCCGCGGCGCGCGTTCAGCAAGGCAATGGCAGCGGTCAGGAGAATGATTCGATAAGAGACTTCGAGAGCGACCCGCAGAGGTAACGAATTGGGCCAAAGAAGAACGCGGGCAACGGCAAAACCTGCAGTGCTCAAGGTAACGGCAACCAGTGGCGCCAGCAGATTCCGTTCCTTTATATATACGAAGATCGCCGCGGCGAACAGGCCCATTGCGATCACAAAGGCGGCTTGTTCGACCGCGGGAACATATCGCTGCGGGATTTGCATTCCCGCGCCGTGAGCCTGTACTAGACGTGAAGTGACGAGCAGAGTCCAAGCGGCCGTCCAGACCGCAAGATAGCGTTCGCGGAATACCGACAACAGGAGTACCGACGCCGCCAGGATAATCAGCAGCGCAAACTCGGCGGGCTTCAGCCGGGAAACGGCTGGTTGTACCACGGTGTTCCAAACGGACCAAAGGGAAGCGATCATTTTATTGGTGGATCACGTAGGAGTGGACGCCCGTGTTCCGGACGTGACACTGCCTGGCTTCTGAATATCATGCTTGCGGCTGATCTCGATGGTCTTTCCGGACCTGGATGGTTACTTTCGGCATCTCAACTCTAGGGTAGAATCGCCGATAGTATCCCTGAGACAACCATGCCCGACCGCATTCTGGTAGTGGACGACGAAGAAGCAATCCGCGAGATTGTTTGCGCCATCCTTATCGCCGCTGGTTTCTCCTGTAAACAAGCGGCATCCGGCATGGAAGCTCTGGCCTTGCTGAATTCCGGCGACGTGTTTGAGTTGATGCTTTCCGACTTGATGATGGCGGACCTGGACGGGATCGGATTGCTCGAACGCACGAAGGAAAAATTTCCCGACATGCCGGTGGTGATGGTTACCGCGGTGCATGATATTTCGGTGGCCCTGGCGGCCATCCGTAATGGTGCGTATGACTATCTGCTCAAGCCGTTCGAACGCGAGCAGTTGCTGAACGCGGTAAAGCGGGCACTGGAAAACCGCCGGCTAAAAGTGGAGAATCGCACCTATCAAACGAATTTGGAGTCTCTGGTCGAAGCGCGTACTGATCAACTGCAAAAGGCGATGGCGGACCTGGAGCGCTCCTATGACATCACGCTGGAAACCCTAGGCGACGCACTCGATCTTAGAGACCGCGAAACCGAAGGCCATTCCAGGCGAGTCACCGCCTTCACGATGGCAATCGCGAAAGCGATGGGAGTACCACGCGAGCAAATTGATATGATCGCCCGCGGCGCCTTCCTTCACGACATCGGCAAGATTGCCATCCCTGACCGCATTCTGCTGAAACCCGGAAAACTGGACGACGCCGAAAGAGAAGTGATGCGCGAACATTGTTATCACGGCTACCAGATGCTCAAAAAGATCCCTTTTCTCGCCGAAGCTTGCGAGATTGTTTACTCCCATCAAGAACACTTTGATGGTTCCGGCTATCCTCGAGGCCTGAAAGGCAATGACATTCCTCTCGGAGCTCGCATATTCTCGGTTGCCGATACACTCGATGCCATCATCTCCGATCGACCCTATCGTGCCGCTCGTTCGCTATCCGAGGCTCGGGCGGAGATTAAAGCTTGGTCCGGAAAACAGTTTGATCCTGAGGTTGTCGAGATCTTTTTGGGGATGCCGGACCAGATCTTCGAATATGTCCGCCGCGAAATCAACGGCCAGACCTCTCCTTCATTTGCATCCTCGGCTAGCGCCAAGGGCGCATCGTAGTTCCGATGCTCGTTGCGAAGCGGTGTCCACTTGAAAGCAGGATAGGTGCTCCGGCGCGATTCGTACGACCGCTTAGGGTGTGGCCTTCGCCATTGCAATGCGAGTTGCGTCCACGGTAATTGGACGTTGAATCTCCATCTCGATCGATGTCCCTACATCCAGCTTCACGTCAGGGCCGCGCTTTAGAAGCGCCCAGGCAACGCCGGCTGCCGCACCCACCCCCGCTCCCACCCGCGCTCCGTTCAATCCGCCGGTGGCCAAGCCGCCGGCCGTCGCGCCACCCAGGGTGCCGTACACGCCATTCTTGGCCGCATCCTCAACTTTTTTTCCTGTATCGCTGTCCTGCTGGATCGTTCCTTCCGAGTCCTTCACAGATTTGTTATCCGCCCCGGGAGTGTTCTGGACTGAACCCGGCAACATTACGGTGTATCCGGTGGGATAAATGATCGAGGTAAAGTGCATCAGGATTTCCGCCCGCCCTTTGCCGTGCCCGGCGCGCTCTACGTGCGCGATCTTGCCCTGAACATAGGAGCCCGCGGGCACGACCACGCGGTCAGCGACCACAAAGGGAAACGCCGTTTCCGCGTAAACCGCGTCGCCCTCGCGCGCATTCTTGGTAGAGATCGCCTGCTTGAGTGATAAAGGAATCCGGGTGCCGGCGGGAATCGTAATCGTATTCGGATCGGGAGCGGGCACCGGGCTGGTTGTTAAAGTTGCCGGTGGTGAATTTGGCGCCGAATTTTCCGGCTTCGTGGTGTCCGCCGTTTGCCCCAATGCCATGCCCGAGAGCAGCAAGAAAGTGCACGCAAAGCGCATTCCCGACCTCCAGTTCCGCTGTTCAGCCCGAGGATAGCACGCTCAAGCCCTACGATGCGGACTTCTCCGTTTCGGGTTATCCGCAGCGAGGGACAGTCATTTCGTCCAGAAGGGGCGGAGCGGGTCGTGCTTGAGAATCTCGTTCACCTCTGCTCCACCTGTAAGGTCGCTATTGCGGACGCGGGGAGCCAGGGCAAATACGTACTTGCGGTTGCGCCCGAGTTCAGCTGGCCCTACAGACGCGGCACTCACAGAGAGGTTGCCGTGCTCAATTGAGTCCCACTGCGCGACCGTGAATATCATGATAGGAATATCCTGACGAGGCGTCTCTTTCGTCCAGTCAGGATGTCGGATGGAGATCACGGCACCGTGTTCGACGCTACCTTTTTCCGGATCCCCGCCTTCCCACTTATCCGTGAGAATCGTGTAGCCCTTCCAGGTTTCAGGCAATAAGAAACTAAAACCGTACCTCGTATTCTTGTACAGAATGGACTGCGCCGATGAATCTGCGGAATATGCTTCTTGAGCCTGCTGCCCGGAAGCAGTTGAGTTTTCTTGCCGGCCGCTTGCAGACACCGGCGAGATCGCGACCGCTGTTATGAGCAGAACAAGCATTCCCAGAGTCAATTTCATTCTTTGTACAGCTCCCCAGATAGGCCAACCAAACTACTAGTAGATCAAATATTTTTGCCGAACCAGCTGGAATTTGTCCAACCTATCCTGCCAATCCTGCGCGATCCGCCGCGGATCCTCACCTGCCACCAGTGCATCGTAAGTTGCCTGATTTACCAACAACTCCGTCATCCGTTCCATCTTATAGTCCGCCGGATAGAGCTTCTTCAACGCAGCCGCCAATTCGATTCCTAGCTCTGGTCCATCGAGCGCATTTCGTTCGGTGAGAACTACATTGACGCCCTCGCACTTCTGTGCCGCGTAATTGCTGGTGGAAGGCGTGAAAGTTACTGGAACAAACCTTACTCCCGCGATCCCGCGCGCATTCAAATACGCGGCTAGTTCCCGACTCTTGATCCACGGCGCGCCGACAAGTTCAAACGGAGTGTCCGTTCCCCGTCCCACGGAGACATTGGTTCCTTCGATCAGTCCCACGCCCGGATACAATCCCGCCTCAGTCACGCTGCGCAGGTTCGGCGAGGGATTCACCCACGCGAGTCCGGTCGAATCAAACCAGTCACCGCGCTGCCAGCCGTCCATGGGCACCACGGTCAACTTGGCGTTGATATTCCGTTCCGCGTTGAACATCTTCGCCAGTTCGCCCATGGTCATGCCATGACGCACGGGCACCGTCCAATAATTGGTAAAGTTCTCGTGTCCGGCATCCGACACTGGGCCTTGCACAAACGCTCCTGTAATCGGATCAGGACGGTCCAGCACAATTGCTTCTACTCCCGCATGGCCGGCAGCCTCCAGAAAATATCCCAGCGTAGTCTCGTAGGTATAGAAGCGCACACCGGCATCCTGAATATCGATGACCACGGCATCCAGATCCTTCATCAGGTCGAGCGATGGCCGCCGCGCCGCGTCCTTCGCGCCATATACGCTGTAGACCGGAATTCCGGTTGGCGCATCTTTGGAGTTGTTAACGTCCGTCGTATCGAGCGCTCCCGTGACTCCGTGCTCGGGGCTGAAGATCGCGTCCAGCGAAACGCCCGGCGCGTGCGCCAGCACGTCAATCGTGCGGCGACCGTCCGCATCCACACCGGTCTGATTGGTAAGCAGACCAATGCGCTTCTTGCGCCCGGCAACTTGCAGAATATCGAAGCCGTGATCCTCCAGGACGTCGATCCCTGTCTTGACGTTGCCATTGCGTGCGCTCGTATGCCGCGCAGCGCTTTGCGCCTCGTTGTAGCCGGTAATACTTTGCCAGCGCAGCGATTCTTTCTCGCTGATGGTCAGAGGCAGCGCCGCAGCTACCGCCGTCGCCACTTTGGAGCGCAGGGCCTTCGCATTTTCTTTTCCCCGTGGATGCACCGCGTTCGTCAGCAAAATGATGTAGGTCTGGGTGGTTGGATCGATCCAGATCGATGTTCCGGTGAACCCGGTATGGCCGTAGCCTCCGACCGGAAGCAGAGTTCCGCGGTTGGTGGAGAATGGAGAATCGATGTCCCAGCCAAAACCGCGCAGCACGGGCGCGGTCGGAGGCTGCTCCGGACGCGTCATCTTCTCCACCGAAAGTGGCGAAAGAATTCCTCCGCCGCCATTCAGCATGGCTTGCGCAAATTTCGCCAAATCATCCGCGGTTGAGAACAGGCCGGCTTGTCCGGCCACGCCACCCATCCTTCGCGCGGTGGGATCATGGACCACGCCGCGCAGCATGTGTTCATTCTCGTCGTACTGGGTGGGGGCGATTTTCGCCCGCCAGACCGCAGGAGGCACGAAGCGCGTATGTGTCATCTTCAGCGGCATGAAAATATGGCGTGACGCATACTCATCCAACGGCTCGCCCGAAATCCGCTCTACCAGCGCGCCCAGCACGATGAAATTAATATCGCTATAAGAGAAACGTGAGCCGGGCGGATCCTGTGGCGTGGCCGCAAACGCCATCCGATAGGCCGTCTCCTTGCCTTCCCACATCGTTTTCAAATCCAGATCCGGCTCCAGCCCAGAATAGTGCGTCAGTAACTGCCGCAGCGTGATGTCTTCTTTTCCGTTCTGTCCAAACTCGGGCAGATATTTTGCTATCGGGTCATTCAGACGTATCTTGCCCTGTTCGACGAGTTGCATCACCGCCGGCGCTGTAACGATCACCTTGGTCAGCGACGCCAAATCGAAAATCGTATCCAATGTCATGACTTCGCGGCGCGGCTCCAAAGCACGCCAACCATAGGCCTTCCGGTAAATCACATGGCCGTCATGACCGACAATCAGAACCGCTCCCGGGATTTGCTGATCGTGAATGGCTTGCTGGACAACCGCGTCCACTTCGCCCATACGCACCGCGGCTGCCGGCCTCTTGGCGTCCACTGCAGGCGAGGCTGTCAGTGTAGTCGCGACCATGACGCTGTAGCTCATGGCAAATAAAATCAGCCTGAATGCCGTGCCTTTCGGCGTCTTTTGCGGAGTAGAGGGCTGGCGCAAGCGGAGCTTCCAACGAGTTTGCTTGAATAGGAAGGATGCTCTGACTCTACACAACCTCGACGGCAGGACTCAAGAAACTCAAGTAAGGGGGTGCCGCGTATGCCATATCATGGAGTTGTCAATGACCGTACCAGATCGCGCATTCCCGCTGATCGAAAGCTTCGAACACCAGGACGACCTATTCGCCTCCGCCTTCACGATTCTGCAAGAAGCTGTCTCTCGACGCACGTTTCCCGCTGCTTCTGTCGCGATCACTGAGAAGGACCGGCTCATTGCACTGAAGGCGGTAGGGCGCTTCACTTACGAGGCCGACTCGTCCGCTGTTGTTCCCGCCACTCTTTTCGATCTGGCATCTCTCACGAAGGTTGTAGCTACCACTCCTGTGGCGATGCTTCTTTATCAACGAGGCGTGCTTGATCTGGACGCGCCCGTCGCCGCCGTCCTCCCTGAATTCACTCGCGATGCCGAAAAAGATCCCCGTCGCCACGAAGTGACCATCCGCATGCTGCTAGCCCATTCCTCCGGATTGCCCGCGTATGAAAAGCTGTTCCTTAAGGCGCGGACTCGCGACGAGCTGCTGCACGCGGCTTTCACCATGCCGCTCTCCGCCGATCCCGGATCGCGCGCCGAGTACAGCGATATTGGATTCATCCTTCTTGGCGTCGCCCTCGAGCGACTCGCCGATGAATCGCTCGATCTTTTCTGCCAGCGCGAAATCTTTGCTTCTCTCGGAATGGCCAGCACCGCCTTTAAACCGCCGAAGGAAGTTCGCGCGCAAATTCCTCCGACTGCGGATGATCGCAGCTTCCGTCATCGCATCATCCAAGGCGAAGTGCAGGACGAGAACGCCAGCGTTCTCGGTGGTGTCGCGAGCCAAGCGGGAGTTTTTTCTAACGCCGCGGATCTTGCCAGATTTGCTCATGCCATGCTCTATCCAGAAAATTCGGTTTTCCGCCCCGAAACGATTGCACTCTTCACGCGCCGTGAGTTGGCCCCGCCAGGGACATCCCGCGCGCTGGGATGGGACACTCCTTCCCGGGCCTCGCAATCCGGAAAATATTTCGGCCCTGCATCCTTCGGTCACCTGGGTTACACGGGGACATCCCTGTGGCTCGATCCGGAACGGCGGCTCTCAATTACTCTGCTCACCAACCGCACATGGCCCGACTGCTCTAATCAAGCGATCAAACAGATCCGCCCCATTTTTCATGATGCTGTAATCGAAGCGATCAGGAAATCCAAATAAACTACGGATGTTAATTCCTTTGGGCGGCGTGGGACCGACAACAAAGTGGAAAGCAGTTAGAATGACCAGTCGCTCCCACACCGAAAGGCGCGTGACTCTTGAACTCAACTCGCAAGCCTCCGATCAGTCTCCAGCGCCTTCGCACCGAGCAGCCGAATGACGCCGCCCATGACCTCGATTGCAAATCTTCTCTCGAGATTGTGCGACTGATTAACGCTGAAGACGCTACTGTGGCTGGAGCGGTCACCCGCGTATTGCCGCAGATCGCGCGGGCTATCGATTTGGTGGTCGCTGCGCTGCGCCGCGGCGGACGCCTCATCTACATAGGTGCTGGAACTAGCGGCCGCATCGCCGCCCTGGATGCCGCGGAGTGCCCGCCGACGTTCAACACGGATCGAGTCCAATTCATCATCGCGGGAGGCCCGAAGGCCTTGGCTTCCGATTCTGAGACCAGCGAGGACGACTCCAAACAAGGTCGCGAAGAAGTGACGCGTCGCAAACCCGGAAAGCACGACGTCGTTCTCGGCATTGCTTCCAGTGGCCGGACACCCTTCACGCTTGCGGCGGTTGAACTCGCGCGTCAACGCGGTGCACGCACTATTGCTCTCACGTGCAATCCCGATTCCCCGCTGGAACGCGCGGCTCACTTCGCCATCATCACTCGGGTTGGTCCGGAGGTTCTTACCGGGTCCTCACGGATGAAAGCTGCGACCGCTCACAAGATGGTGCTCAACATGATTTCAACGGGCGCGATGAGCCGGCTTGGCTATGTTTATGGCAACCTCATGGTCAATGTCGTACCGAAAAACGAAAAGCTGACACAGCGCGCCATCGCCATCCTGCAACGCGCCTCGGGAGCTGAGAACGCCGCTGCTCGCGGCGCTCTGGAGGCTTCCGGACATCGCACGCCCGTGGCTCTCGTGATGCTGGTTGCAGGAGTTTCTCGCGCCCGCGCCGTGGCGGCTTTGAAAGCGTCTTCCGGCCACGTTCGCCACGCAATCGAACTCGCAACCTCGAATTAAGCAGACATCTCTTCATTCGCGAACGCGCTTCGTTTTACCTGCAAGTCCGTTGTTTGACCCTCCGGGCACAGTCATTTACCTTGGGAGTGCCGTTTCCACTTCGTGTTGCGAGGGTCGCGGCGCGAGGATTCTTTCCTTCATGGATAAAAAGCGCATCGTGGCCAGTGCGGTCGTGTTCCTGATTCTGGCTGGCCTGGTTTACCTGCAATATCGGCACTGGCAAACATTTGATTGGGGCACGTTCTGGGCGCAGACCGGACGCATCCGGAAAATTCACGTACTGCACGCGATCGCACTGATTTATATCGGATATTTTCTGCGTGCGGTGCGCTGGAAGATTTTTCTACAACCGGTGCGTCCGAAGGCGAAGATCATGGACCTGGTGTCTCCGACCCTCATCGGATTCACCGGGCTCGCGTTGCTGGGACGAGCGGGAGAATTTATTCGACCTTACTTGATTGCACGTCGGACGGATCTTCCCTTCTCTTCGCAGTTGGCCGCTTGGGCTGTGGAACGAATCTTTGATGTTGGCGCATTCACGGTGTTGATGGTGCTGGCGATTTTTCTGCCCAGCGCTTTGCCTGCGATTCCCCATCCTGAGTACTACCAGCGTTTCCGCGAGGGCGGGTTTCTGCTGATCGGAGTGGTGGTTGCGCTGACCATTGGGGCAATCATCATCCGGCGTAGTGGCGATACAGTCGCGCGATGGGTAGAGGAACGATTTGGGCATCTCTCGGCCAATTTTGGCCACAAGCTGGCGCAGAAAGTACGCGAATTCGGCACGGGACTGGACACGATTCACGGCCCCCTCTCGATGCTTTGGCTGACGATTGTTTCGGTGGGAATGTGGTACATGATCGCCTTGGCGTATCAGGAAGTCACTCACTCCTACGGCGTTCCCGCGCTGGAGATTCCTGTGTCACAAGTGTTGATTCTGATGGGTGCCAGCATGCTCGGGTCGATGCTGCAGTTGCCGGCGGTGGGCG
The DNA here is from genome assembly GCA_963782835.1 of uncultured Acidobacteriaceae bacterium. GTDB lineage: Bacteria > Acidobacteriota > Terriglobia > Terriglobales > Acidobacteriaceae > Sulfotelmatobacter. The sequence goes on from CAWALR010000005.1 coordinate 148,598, forward strand.
GAGGCTCGCAGATGGCGACCATCGCTGCGCTATCCAGCGTCTTCGATGTGCCTCCGGAGATGGCCGCGAGCTGCGGAATTCTGCTATGGCTGGTGACGTTTGCCGCTGTCGTGCCGTTGGGCCTGATATTGGCGCATCACGAGAGATTGTCCTTACGAAAGTTATCCGAGGAAAGCCATCGCAGCGAAGAAGCGGAGCTCAGCGGCCCGCTGGCTTAGGCTGCGACATGTCTATTAGTCAGGTACTGCCTGTTACAATTCTGGGTTAACCACAAGCCTTCAACTGGTAGATCGGTTCGATCACCATCACCGCCATGAAATGTCCCTTTTGCGGATTTGCAAACGATAAGGTAGTGGATTCTCGCGAGAGCAAAGAAGCGGAGTCGATCCGGCGCCGGCGCGAATGCCTCAAGTGCGGCAAGCGCTTCACCACTTACGAGCGTATCGACGAAATCCCCTACATGGTTGTGAAAAAAGACGGGCGCCGTGAGAAGTTCGACCGTCAAAAAGTCTTGAACGGGCTCCTGCGGGCCTGCGAGAAGCGTCCCGTTCCCATCAGCAAACTGGAACAAATTGTGAACGAGGCGGAGTCGTTTGTCATCGAATCGCAGGAACGCGAGCGGAAGACCAGCGAACTGGGTGAATTGATCATGAACCGGCTTCGCCGCTACGACAAAGTGGCTTACGTTCGCTTTGCTTCGGTTTACCTGGATTTCAAAGACGTCAAGGAATTTATGAACGAACTCAGGGATTTGGTGAAGGCCAAAGAAGCGGGAGAGGCACGCGTTAAGTCTCCAAAGGTATAAATCGAGCATCAAGGCGTCCAGAGTTGGCTGGAATGTAAGGAATCTACGATGAGTCATAAAGTAACGTTGATCCCCGGCGATGGAATCGGCCCGGAAGTGACGCAGGCAACGGTACGTATTCTGGAAGCGACTGGCGTTAAGTTTGACTGGGAGTCGTTCGCGGTGGGCGCTGATGCGTTCGAAAAGCACGGGGAGTACATCCCGAAAGAAGTGCTGGAATCGATTGAACGCACCTGCGTGGCTTTGAAGGGTCCGGTGACAACGCCCGTGGGTGGCGGCTTTTCGAGCATCAACGTTGCGCTACGGCAGAAATTCGAGCTGTATGCGAATTTCCGCCCAATTCGAAATCTGCCCCATATTCCCACGCGTTATCCCGATGTCGATCTCATTATTGTGCGCGAGAACACCGAGAGCCTTTACTCGGGGCTGGAGCATGAAGTTGTGCCGGGGGTGGTGGAGAGCCTGAAGATCATCACGGAAAAAGCCTCGACCCGCATCGCGAAATTTGCCTTCGAGTACGCCCGCAAGAATCAGCGCAAGAAGATTCACGCGATTCACAAAGCGAACATCATGAAGTTGTCGGATGGGCTGTTCCTGCGCTGCTGCCGTGGCGTGGCCAAGGGATATCCCGAGATCACCTATGGCGAACACATCGTGGACAACACTTGCATGCAGTTGGTGATGAATCCGTATCAGTACGACATGCTGGTGATGGAAAACCTGTACGGCGACATTATTTCCGACTTATGTGCGGCGTTTGTCGGTGGCCTGGGATTCGTTCCTAGTGCAAACCTGGGCGATCACTGCGCGATTTTCGAAGCGGTTCACGGCTCCGCTCCTGACATTGCGGGAAAGAATCTGGCGAACCCAACGGCGCTGCTGCGCTCCGGCCTCTTGATGCTGCGGCACTTGGGCGAGTTTGATGCGTCGCTACAGATTCGCAATGCGCTGGAGAAGGTATACCGGCATCCCGAGAAGTTGACAAAGGATATCGGCGGCCAGGCGGGGACATCGGAGTTCGCCGACGCGGTGATCGAAGAAATGGATAAGGCTAAGGTGACGGCCGCCGCTGTTTACTGAGAGTGTGCCTTAATTTGCTTGGGGCCTCGTTAACGAGGCGAAAGGGGCGTTATGAAAAAGAACTTGCTCGCAACTCTGATCGGTAGTTTGGCACTCCTATTTCTTCTTGCAGGCTCAGCGGCGGCGCAGGGCGGCCAACTGGTCGCAGCGGAGTATGGCGCCGGAAACCACCGTATCGATGTAACTCCGCAGGTGCGGTCGTTCCTGCATGATGGCATCCTGCAATTTGACATCAATGACCGCAACCTGGGTGTCGATCCGGCGCGCAATCATGTCAAAGAGCTTTTCATCCGCATCCGACACTGGGATGGAAATGTAGAAGAGTTCCGCTTTCCTGAATACGCTCACGTCAACCTGGAACTCGACCCTGATGCGGGTTACGAGTGGCATGATCGCGAACTGCACATCATGCGCGCCTACTACGGAGGAGCGGGACATTTCGTGAATGTCACTGAGCAGTTGCGCAGCTACAAACACGAGGGCCATCTCTTCGTCATCGTGGATAACCGCAGCATGGGCGGCGATCCCGATCCGGAAATCCACAAGGTGCTGCGCGTACTCTACTGGCATGACGGCGAACGCCATCAGATCGTGGTTCCGGAGCACGCTGAGTTGCGGCTGCCGTAAAACCGAAACTGAGTTTCCATTTCGCATTCTGAAAATGTGCGGACGCGAGGGATCGATTCCCCGTCTCCGCACATTTTTGTTTTCAAACTGCTTGAATTGTCGCGGAGCGTTCTAGTTTTTACTTTCATTTTGCAAATCCGCCATTGACTCTCATCTCAGATGGGAGTACATTGCCCACCGTCTGGGGAATCTGGGGGATGACGCGCACAACACGGCGTGTGGGGGTTATTCTGTTTCAGCTTGGCGGGCCCGATACGCTGGCTGCGATAGAGCCTTTCCTTTTTAATCTTTTCTGTGATCCCGATATTATTGACTTTCCTTTTGCCCGCCTCGGACGCAAGGCTCTGGCCAAACTGATTTCGACCACGCGCGCTCGCAAAGTGCAGCATCACTACGCGACTATCGGTGGAGGCTCGCCCATACGCCGCTTCACCGAGCGGCAAGCGCGGGCTCTGGAAGCGGACTTGGTCAGTCAGGGACTTGACGCCCGTTGCTTCGTGGCCATGCGCTATTGGCATCCCTTCACCCGCGAAGCCATTGCAGAGCTCCGGGCTGCGGAATGTGACGAGGTGGTTCTGTTACCGCTGTATCCGCAGTATTCCTCCACCACCACGGGCAGCAGCCTGAACGAGTGGAAGCGACTTTTCCACGACGACGTCCCGGTACACAACGTTGGACACTTCTATCGGCATCCGATGTATTTAGACGCGGTTGCGGAGAAAGTAGACGAGGCTTTGTCGCGCTTCGAAGTCCCGGCCCGAGCGGAACTTGTGTTCAGCGCACACAGTATTCCCATGTCAATCGTTGCCAAGGGCGATCCCTACCAGCGGCAGATCGAGGAAACCGTGCGACTTCTTACGGCCCGCGGTGGATGGTCGAATCGGCAGCGACTCTGCTATCAGAGCAAAGTGGGCGCCAGCAAGTGGTTACAGCCGTCTCTGCACCGCACGCTACGCGACCTGGCTGCGGAGAAGGTGCGGGAAGTTTGTATCGTGCCCGTGGCCTTTGTCTCCGACCATGTAGAGACGCTGGGCGAAATCAATCACGAGGGCCGCGAAGAGGCCCATCGCCTGGGCATTACACACTTTGAGATGAGCGCTGGCCTGAACGATTCTCCAAAATTCATTTCGGCGCTGGCTCAGTTAGTGTTCCAGGCTCTGGGCGATGCAATGCGTTCCAGCGAACCGATTCATGCGACCGGAGGGCAGATGGCTGCGCCAGCGTTGCTGGCGGCCGCAGGAGATTGACGAGTTTATAGAAGCAGGAGGGCACCCATGACGGTTCCCGGAAGCGAACCACCAAACCCGATTCCGAATGCAGACCCGGCGCAACCTGCGCCGCGGAGCGCGGTAGATGCCACGAAATACGTAGGCACACCGGCAGTCGGGACTTCCAAGGCGGCAGCGGCAGGTGGACTTTCCTCCTCTGGCCCATCGAACACGGATATCGATCGCCGACGGCGCCGGTTGGTTTGGGTGGGCGTGACTGCATTCTTAACGGCCTGGTTTCTCGCCTTCTTCCGATTCTTTCTTCCCCGCACTCTTTTCGAACCCAATTCCGTTTTCAAGATCGGCTATCCCTCGGAGTTCGCGCTCGGCGTTGATACCAAATTCCAGCAGAAATATCGCATCTGGGTCGATCGCACCCCTGACCGAGTGTTCGTCATCTACGCGCGCTGTACGCATCTCGGCTGCACACCTGACTGGAAACCCAGCGAGAACAAATTCAAGTGTCCGTGCCACGGCAGCGGGTACGACAGTGAAGGGATCAATTTCGAAGGTCCGGCGCCGCGTCCGATGGATCGCGCGCATGTAGAACTCGCGCCGGATGGGCAGATTATCGTCGACACCTCTCGGCTCTATCAGTGGCCAAAGGGACAGCCCAGCAAATTTAATGATCCCGGAGCTTTCCTAACAGGAGTATAGGGACAATTTGATTTAACGATTTCTTTTGCTATGGGTCTTCGGTCTCAGGGTGTTAGGTCTTTGGCAAAACCCGAAGACCTGACTCCTAGGATCTAAGACCCGCGAACTCAGGAATCAAATGTCTGACGAAAATAATCCGAACGGCAAGAACGGCAAAGTGGGGTTGGTCGACCGCGTCAAGGAAGACATTCAGGCGATGAAGGTCGACATTCCCACCAAGGCGAAGGAGCAGATCGAGGGTCTGAAAGATCCGACCAAGACTCAGGTCTACACTTCAATCTTCCGCCATAAGCACGACGACACGCCGCGCAATCGCGCGCTGGGCGTGCTCTCCAACGTCTTCCTGCACCTGCATCCCGCCAAGATCAATCGCGATGCGGTGCGCTACAGTTACACCTGGGGCATGGGTGGGATTACGTTTTTCCTATTCATCATCCTCACCTACACCGGCGTGCTGCTTATGTTCTATTACCATCCGAGCAAGGTGCAGGCTTTTCGCGACGTGTTGTATCTCGAGCACGATGTCCCCTTCGGAAAGATTCTTCGCAATATGCACCGCTGGGCCGCGCACCTGATGGTGATTGGCGTGTGGCTTCATATGTTCCGCGTGTTTCTAACCGGCTCGTATAAAAAGCCGCGCGAGTTTAATTGGAATATCGGCGTGCTGCTGCTGGTGTTTACCTTGCTGCTTTCGTTTACTGGATATCTTTTGCCGGATGATCAGCTCGGATTCTGGGCGGTGACTGTGGGTACGAACATGGCACGAGCCACACCGCTGCTGGGGCACGAAGGCCCGTTCGGCTCAATGCTGGGCATGACTCCTTACAACGATGTGCGCTTCGGGTTGCTCGGTGGATCGATCGTGGATGCGAATGCTCTGCTTCGTTCTTATATCTGGCATTGCATCGGCATTCCGATTGTCGCTTCGATCCTGATGATTGTCCATTTCTGGCGCGTGCGGAAGGATGGCGGAATTTCCGGTCCGGCGCCGGTGATGCTGGCAGCCGAAGCGGATAAGCCACGGCGAGGACCGAAGGCCGCGGGAGAATAGTGCTGCCGGGAGAAAAACGCAGGTTCCTCACCAGGCTTTCAGCCCTGGTTCGGAAGGACAAGACTTTGTTGAAGTGAGTGACGAGAACAATTTATGGACTGGCGACAACTGTGGGAGATTTGCTCGGCTCCAGACAACGTGCCGATTGTTGGCTTGATTCCGCTATTAGCCTTCTACATTTATCTGGCGTGGAAGCAGGCGCATGCCAACGACGAACTGATCGAGCAACTCGAAGGCGACGCCGCTCTCGCCAAGACCCACCATCGCAAGACTTGGCCCTTCAAACCAGGCTGGCAGAAGGAGGTTCACGTCTGGCCGTTTCTACTCCGCATTGAATTTCTCGCCGCCATCATCGTAACCATCATTCTGATGGTGTGGTCGATCACGCTGAACGCGCCACTCGAAGAACCGGCCAATCCCAACTTGACGATGAATCCGGCGAAAGCTCCGTGGTATTTCCTGGGACTGCAGGAGATGCTCGTCTATTTCGATCCGTGGATCGCCGGCGTCGTGATGCCCACGATGATCATCATCGGTCTGATGGTCATTCCTTACATCGATACGAATCCGCTGGGCAGCGGCTATTACACGTGGAAGCAGCGCAAGTTTTCCATTGGGACGTTTTTATTTGGCTTCATCATTCTGTGGGTTGCGATGATCATCATCGGAACTTTCATACGAGGCCCCGGATGGCAGTGGTTCTGGCCGGGACAGACCTGGGATCACAACCGCCTGATTTACGAAGTGAATCGTGATCTGCCGGATATTTTCGGGATCACGTCGAACCTGGCGAAGGCCGATTTTTGGCGCCGTTGTGGTTGGTGGCTATTACCTGCTCGGGGGATTCGTTGTCTATTCATTGTTCCGGCGATTCATGGCGAAGGACTTCAAGCGGATGAGCCTGCTGCAATTCTCGATTACTCAGTTTCTTTTGCTGACCATGGTTGCCCTGCCCCTCAAGATGGGACTGCGGCTGCTGTGGCACATCAAGTATGTGTGGATCACACCTTGGTTCAATATTTGAGGGCTCTGAACCCGCGATGAATCGGGGTGCGGGTGAGGACAGCAGGTTCCTCGCTTCGCTCGGAATGACAAGCATTTTCTACGTGAGAGGTCTTCGGACTACCAAGCACTTTTGATGAGAAACACTTTCGGAGGAAGCGGTGCCTGAACAACCCAACCCCGAGCAGGACCCGATCACGAGTAAGTCCTACGCCGCGTACTATCTGATCGCGACGGTGATTCTTATGGCGACCTTGTTCTGGGCCTTGTGGGATGAGGCGTGGGGACAGCGTCCCTGGAAGGCATTTCAGGAGCATTGGAAGGATCGCTATAGTGCATTCCTGAACACAGCGCGGTCTAAGTCAGTTACTTCCGAGAAGGACGTTGAACAGAATCCCGATTACGCCGCCCTCAAACAAAGATATGAAAAGGCTTATCAGGATTCGAAAGCCCAGGCGGATGAGGCTCGGAAGAAGCTCGACGATGCCAGCGCGCGGCTGCTGGCCGTTCAAAGTGTCTTCACCGACCGGCGCGCCTACGTCAACGCGCTGACTTACGAATACGAAACCAGCACCAGCGATTCAGCGAAGGCCAGCAAGCGAAAAGAGATTGATAAGTACAAGAGCGAAGAAGCAACCGTCGAATTCCCAGACGGAACGAAAAAGAAATACACCTTTCCGCAACTTGAAGAGACTTACAACGAGATTCGCGATGAGCGCACGAAGCTGAGTCTGGAACTCGGCCAAGTATTGAAGCCCGTGACCGCGGCCAAGGCGAAGATGGATGAGTACATTTCTGACCACATGGTCGACCTTACGCCGCAGCAGATCGATGGATTGAAAAGACGCGCGACGGAGTGGGATCCGGCAATCGTGCAGATCAATGTGGCAGAAGCCAACATCGTGGATCGCTGCGAGTCCTGCCACATGAATGCGCGCGAACCGCTGAAGATCACGGCTATCTCGATGACTGCGAAGGGCGAGAAGAAACCCGACGAGTATGCCGATGCATTCGTGAGCCATCCCGAACCCGAGTTGTTGAAGATTCACGATCCAGAAAAGTTCGGTTGCTCGCCTTGCCACCAGGGAAACGGCCGCGCCACGACGAGCGTGGAGAAGGCCCATGGAAACTACGAGCACTGGCTGTGGCCGCTTTTCCCCAAGGAGAATTCCGAGGCGGGCTGCCAGAATTGTCACGCTGCGGACATGGTTCTGGCCAGCGGCGATGTGCAATGGCAAACCATTAATAACGGCAAAGATCTCTTTCGGCAGCGCGGCTGCATGGGCTGCCATCGCTACGAGGGCTATGACAAAGAGCCTGAGGATCTGAACTCCATCAGTCAGCAGATCAAACAGATTGAAACGCAGAAAAAAGACAATCTGAAACAAACCGCATACTTGATGAAGCAGGCTGACGCTGCCGAGTCCAACGATGAAGCGAACCGGCTGAACGGTCAAGCGGTTGACTTGCGAGTGGCAAACAGCAAGCTGGACGGGCGTTTGCAGCAACTTGATTTTCAGTCGCACAGCCTGATGCAGGACATGAAGAAAGTCGGGCCTAATCTGAAAGATGTGCGGCTGAAGCTGAACAAGAACTGGATTCCGGTTTGGCTGAAGAAGCCAACGGATTTCCGTCCCACTACGAAGATGCCGAACTTCCGTCTGAGTGATCATCAGATTCAGGCTATTTCGGCGTTCATCTGGCAATCCGGATTCACCGATCCGCTGCCCAAACATAAGCCTGGTAACGCCGAGCACGGGAAGGAATTATTCGAAACCCGCGGATGTCTGGCCTGCCACTCGATCGGGGAAGGCAATCAGATGAAAGGCGGAACGTTTGCCGCGAATCTGTCGCGCGTTGGAGAGAAAGCAAATTACGATTATCTGGTGCGCTGGATTCACAACGCCCGCGAGCGCACCCGGCCCTATTGTCCGTACGAGAAGAAAGATATCGGCCCGGAAGATTACGCGAAGAAGGGACTTCCCTATCAGTTCGATCTCGATCACAGCCAGTGCCCGAACGATGGACATGAACTTCAAGTTCAGAACATGACGGTGATGCCGAGCCTGCGGCTATCGCCAGAAGATGCGGAGGACATTGCTACCTTTCTGATGACGCAGAAAAAACAGGATCCCTCCTCGTATGCTGATGCCTCGTTCATGGATGATCCGAGCCTGAAGGAAGAGGGTAAGAAGTGGGTGCGTCACTTTGGCTGTTCGGGCTGCCACGAGATTGCAGGCTTCGAAGATGAAGGGCGCATCGGCACGGAGCTGACCTTCGAAGGCAGCAAGCCGATCGAGCGCCTCGACTTCGCGCTGTTTACCACGGTTGCGGAGCGTGGAGGTAAGGATGCCGAACCGATCAAGGATAAAGAAGATCTAGCGCGCTTGCCCGACGGTCCGGCCACAGAGCCATGGTACGACCACAAAGGATTTTTCGAGCACAAGCTGGCCGAACCGAATGTTTATGACGAGGGCAAAGTGAAGAGCGCAACCGAAGCTCTCCGCATGCCCAACCTGCACCTGACCAAGGATCAGGTGCTCGACCTTACGACCTTCCTGATGGGAAGCGAAGAGACTTCCCTGCCCGCGAGTTATCAATACAAACCGGGAGACGCGCGGCACGACATTCAGGAAGGCTGGTGGATCGTAAAGAAATACAATTGCATGGGTTGCCATCAGTTCATTCCCGGTCAGCGGACGATTCTGATGGGACTGCCGCAGTATCAGGACGCGCAGGAGCAGTTGCCTCCGAAGCTTTTGACCGAAGGCGCGCGAGTCGATCCCGAGTGGCTGCGCAAGTTCTTGTCGAATCCGGCGTTGAGCTCGACGGATACGAACCGCAACGGAGTGCGGCCCTACTTGAAGGTGCGGATGCCCACCTTTTCATTCTCCGACAACGAACTGCGAAAGCTGGTGCGCTTCTTCCAGGCGCTATCGCAGCAGCCGTTGCCTTACATTCCAGAGGAGGTGCCGGTTCTCACCGCAAAAGAAACCGAAATGGCGCGGAGCCTGTTTTCCAGTTCCGCCGCACCGTGCCTGAAGTGTCACGCCACGGGCGATCCTAGTCACGACAAGATCGCCACGGCGCCGAACTTCCTGTTGGCTAAGGAACGCTTGAAGCCGGATTGGGTGGAGCGCTGGATCACGGATCCGCAGGCCGTGAGCCCGGGGACTTCGATGCCATCTGGACTATTCAAGCAGGAAAATAACCAGTGGGTCTTTGCCGGGCCGACGCCACCGTCGTTCCAAGGCTATGAAGGTGATCATCGGAAGCTGCTAACGGATTACATCTTCCAGTTGACGCCGGAAGAGCAACGGAAAGTCGCTGCCTCCATGCCGCGCGCCAAGACGGCGAATGCTCGAGAATTAACCGACCACACGCAGGCTGTGGCGCCGTCACATCCTGCGGCAATCGGTGGTTCGCGTTAGAATTGCCCGTTTGACACGACTACGGGACAACTTTGACACGACTACGGGACAACATAGATTGAGTGATCTTTAACCTACTAAAGAAAGGGCGACATCATGAATAGAAAAACTGGTTTGAAGATGATGGTAGTCAGCATGTTGGCTTTGTTTAGCTTACTGCTGCTGGCGGCTTGCAATAAGAAAGAGGAACAACCGGCGAACACGATGTCTCAGGAAGCAGCGCCCGCGCCGGCGGCCACGCCGATTGATCCATCGACTGTCGCAACGGTGAATGGAACGGTGAAGTTCGATGGCACGGCGCCGAAGCCGTCCAAGATCGATATGAGCCAGGATCCAGCCTGCAAAGGCATGAATGAGGCGGAGAATATCGTCGTCGCTGATGGCGATCTCGCTAATGTATTTGTTTACGTAAAAGATGGCCTGGGCAGCCGCACCTTCGATGTTCCCAAAGATGCCGTCGTACTCGATCAGCAAGGCTGCAAGTACCATCCCCACGTGCTGGGCGTGATGGCGGGTCAGACGGTGCAGATCAAGAATGACGATATGACCACGCACAACATCCATCCCACGCCCAAGGACAATCGCGAGTGGAACGAATCGCAGCCACCGTCCTCACCGGCGATCGAAAAGAATTTCGCCCGCGAAGAAATCATGCTGCCGGTAAAGTGCAATCAACACCCGTGGATGAAGATGTATATCAACGTGGTGAAGACACCGTTCTATGCGGTCACTGACAAGAGCGGTAAGTATGAGATCAAAGGCCTGCCGCCAGGGGATTACACGATTGCTTTCGTGCAGGAGAAGCTGGGCGAGCAGGATCAGAAGGTAACCGTGGGCCCGAAAGAAACCAAAACTGTGGACCAAAGCTTTAAAGCCGCAGCCGAGTAGAACTGGTTTCGGCGCAGTTTTGCAGCTTGCCTTCGAAGGCCGCTCTGATAAAATCTGTTGTTTGGAGTAGCGGGTTGGGCCAACCGGCGCAGCCCGCTCCAAACGCGGGTTCTTCCCGCGCTGTCGACCCAAGGGGAAATACTCTGAAAGCCATCCCGACAACTTACAACCGCGCCCATCATATCTTCGCGGTGTTTACCGCATGCGCGGCTTTCGTAGTGATCACAGCCGGCGCTCTGGTTACCAGCAATGACGCAGGGCTCTCGGTTCCTGATTGGCCGACCTCGTTCGGCTACCTCGTCAAGGTGCCGCATTTTGTTGGCGGCATACGCTATGAGTGGAGTCATCGCATGGTAGCCGGGACGCTGGTTACCCTGACCTTGACTATCGCCATCTGGACTTTGTTGGTAGAGCGACGGCGCTGGCTGCGTTGGCTGGCGGTAGCTGCCTTCTGCACCGTGATCGCACAAGCTATTCTTGGCGGCCTTACTGTTTTATTGTTTCAGCCTCCGGCGGTTTCGACGGCCCACGCTACGGTCGCACAAACATTCTTCTGCATCGCCGTGGCCATCGCTCTCTTCACCGGGCGTAAGTGGGTGGAAGAACAGCCGCGGGTGGAGTTCGACCAACGCCGGCCTAGCTTGTCCACGCTCACGCTGCTTTCTATATTCGTGCTGTACGTTCAGCTCATCCTGGGCGGGATGTTCCGGCATCACGGCATGAGTTGGTGGCCACATGTGGCGAACGCGGTGATTGTGTCGTTCGTGCTGGCCTGGACCGCGATTCGAGCGCTTTCGGTTTATTCGCAAATTGAGGCGGTACGGCGACCGGCGATCGTCATGCTTTCGCTTCTGATTACTCAGCTTTGCCTGGGCTTCACTGCATTCCTCACGCGTGTGGCTTGGGGCAAGGATGCAGTACAGCCGGAGTTGCCCATGGTAGCGGCGACGGTGGCGCATGTGGCTGTGGGAGCGCTCCTGCTCGCGACCGCTGTGGTTCTGGCGATTCAAGTTTGGCGGCACGTTCCAGTTGCATTTGCCGAGCCCTTACCTCAGGGGCAACAGGATGCTTCGGCGGCATAAGGGCAGAATTGAATGCTTCACTCTCCAGGACGCATATTTATTTGCCGCTTTTATCCGTTTCCACGGCGTTTCGCGAGCGTCTCGTCGTAAACTAATATTGGGTTCATCTTAGGACACTCCTTGGCATCGAAAGTCTCTGCATTCGCTGACGCCGCTCCGGAAGCAACGTCCGCCTCCGCTGCGCCGGTCATCTCCGTACAGAATCTGGTCCATCGCTATGAGAACCGCACGGCTCTGAACGGAGTTTCGTTCGACGTGCGGCCGGCGGAATTGTTCGGCTTGCTCGGCCCGAATGGCAGCGGGAAGACCACGCTCTTTCGAATTCTTTCGACGCTGATGATTCCGACCGCCGGACGGGCAACGATTATGGGTTACGATGCGGCGAAGGAACCCGGGCGCTTGCGGCGGCAAATCGGCGTTGTTTTTCAGGCGCAAAGCATCGACCTGAAGCTGACGGCTTATGAAAATCTTTGGCATCAGGGACACCTTTACGGTTTGCGCGGCGCGGCGTTGAAGAAACGGATTTATGAAATCCTCTCGCGTGTGGGCCTGGCGGATCGAGCTAAAGAGTTGGTTGAAACATTCTCCGGAGGGATGCAACGCCGCATCGAATTGGGCAAAGGACTGCTTCATCATCCCGGCGTGCTGCTGCTGGATGAGCCCACTACGGGTCTCGATCCCGGAGCGCGACGCGATCTCTGGCAATATCTGAAAATGTTGCGCGACGAAGAACATGTCTCCGTTCTCGTGACTACGCATTTGATGGAAGAAGCGGAGCGCTGCGACCGGCTCGCCATTATGAACGAAGGGAACCTGGTCGCCTTAGGCACGCCTACCGAGTTAAAAAGCGAGATCGGTGGCGACGTGGTCTTGCTGGATGCGGCCCACGACGCCGGAGCGCTGGCGGAGCACATACGGGCTCGCTTCCACGTGGATACTACCGTGCTGGAAAATCAGGTTCGCATGGAGCGAGAGGGCGCGCACCGTTTTGTCACGGAAGTGGTTGAGGCGTTTCCCGGAGAGATTGAGGCGATTTCTGTAAGCAAGCCGGCGCTCGAAGACGTTTTCATTCGCCGCACCGGACATAAATTCTGGAGCGAAAAAGACGAATCGGAGTCCACTTCAGAAGTTCACGGGAGGTAATGTGCTTTCTATGATGCTGGCTCTTTCTCTTGTGCTAGGCATTCTTCCGCTGCTCGGCGTGGTCTGGACGCTGATGAACGGCATGATCACCACCGTGGACGGCCTGTTCATGAGCCTGATCCTGCTCACGCTTTCGGCTGTTTTTATGTTGAATGCCTACTGGGAAATGCGCGACCTGGGCATGCTGGGCAAAAAGAAAGTTGCGGTTGCGGCCGCTAAACCTCCCGCGGCGAAAGCGAGTTAAGTTTTCATGGCCACCCAGACAGCAACATTACCGAGACCGATGGCGCCCGTTTCCGCAGGCGTATTGCTGCCGGCGTTCACTCTTTGGTGGCGGGAAATTGTGCGCTTCTACCGACAGAAGTCACGCGTGATCGGCGTACTGGCGTCGCCATTGGTGTTCTGGGTCGTGATCGGGTCAGGCTTTGGCACTTCGTTTCGTTCCGGCTCAGGCCAGGGTCAGCAGCATTACATGGATTATTTCTATCCTGGCGCGTTGATTATGATCGTGCTGTTCACTTCGATCTTCACCATGATGTCGGTAATTGAAGATCGTAAGGAAGGATTCCTGCTCTCGGTGCTGGTGGCGCCGGTGCCACGCTCCGCGATCGTGCTGGGGAAGGTTCTGGGTGGGACTACGCTAGCCGCAGTGCAAGGAATGATTTTCCTCATCTTCGCGCCTTTCGCGGGCGTGCACCTCAATGTCGTGCAGGTTTTGCTGGTCGCGATCGTAGTCTTTCTGGTTTCGTTCGCGCTGACCGCGCTGGGCTTCGCCATCGCCTGGCCGATGGACTCCACGCAGGCATTTCACGGCATCATCAATCTGTTTCTCATCCCGTTATGGCTTCTGTCCGGAGCGCTGTTTCCCATGTCCGGCGCTTCCGGCTGGATTCGCGTGCTGATGTATATGAACCCGCTCACTTATGGAGTGGAAGCGCTGCGCGCCCTGCTTTACCCTGGGATGGAGGCAACCTTCCCTCTGCCATCGGCGATGGCGACCTTGCTTCTGTTTTCGCTGGTGATGTTTGGACTCGCATTTCTGATGGCGAATCGCCGCAGTACGAAGCCTGCCGCTTGATCCCCAAGATATGATCCCCGAACAATACGCTTACTTCCCTGCCTTGATCGCCAGCCTGAACGGAGCTAGCGCGGTGCTGCTGCTCATTGGCCGCAGTTTGATCATGCGTGGGAAGATTGCCGCGCATCGCGCCTGCATGATCGCCGCCGTCGTTTCCTCGGCTTTGTTTCTGGCCTGCTATCTGGATTTCCATTATCACGTTGGAGATATCCGTTTTTTGGGCGACCACTTTTGGCATGTTATTTATCTGATCGTACTCATCCCCCATGTGACATTAGCCATCGTGATTGTTCCCATGGTGATCATCACTCTCATCCGCGGGCTGCGGGCTCGTTATGATAAGCATCGGGCGATCGCGCGCTGGACCTGGCCGCTGTGGATGTACGTCAGCGTCACCGGCGTGCTGGTATATTTCATGCTGTATCAATGGTTCCCGCATAGCTAGCTTTTTCGCATTGTTATGTCGATCGTGCGATTGAAAATTGATGTTTCCGGAACTGTCGGCGACGAAGCCTGGCGGCAGATCAAGCAGTTCGATCAGATTCAGAGTGCGGAGTTCGGGCCACAATTCGGCAGCAGCGGGCTCAGCAAGCACAAGCCGGATGCGCCCCACGCCAAGGGAGAATGGATCGGCGCCGAAATCCGGCTCCAGACGCCACTTCTGGCGCAGTACGCCGTTTCGCATTACTTAGAACAAGAGCGCGTGCTCGACGCCGATGTTGTAGAGCAGTGAATTCCCTAGTGTTCAGAATGTCCGCTAATCCACCCCCGGCTCTGCAGAACGAGACACGAAAGCCCGGCATGTCCCGCACCCAGAAGCTGCTCTTCTTCCTGACCGCATGGCTGATCTGCCTCATGCCGTTCCTTTTCTGGTGGAACACGTGGTTTGGGCGAAAGCTTTCTGACCAGCAGTTGAACGAATATCTGCACGACACGAAGAAGCCGCGGCACATTCAGCAAGGCTTAGTGCAGGTGGGCGAGCGAATCACGCGGCAAGATATGACCGCGAAACAATGGTATCCCGAACTGGTGAAGCTGGCGGCGGATCCGGTGGAGGAAGTCCGCAACACGGATGCCTGGGTCATGGGGCAGGACACGACTGGCGCGGGGTTTCATGACGCGCTGCTGAAGATGCTTGCCGACCCTTCACCGATGGTACGCGGAAATGCGGCGCTGTCGCTGGTGCGCTTCGGCGACGCCACGGGCCGTCCGCAAATCGTCGCACTTCTTCGGCCGGCGCAAATCGCTGCCCCGGACGCCGGACGTATTCTCGATGCCGACCGCCCTGGCACTGCCATCCACCAGGGGGGACTCATCGCGAAGATGCAAGTCGGGAAGGAGACGGTGGAAATCCGTTCTCCAATTCCAGGACGAATTCGCTCCGTCGCGGGAACCGATGCAAATATCACGGCTGGAGCAGAAATTGCCGTGATTGATCCCTCGACCGAGCAAGTTTGGGAAGCGCTGCGCGCGCTCTATCTAATTGGCCAGCCCGATGATCTTTCCGCTATTCAGCCCTACGAGCGCGATCTGCCAGATATTTCGAACGACGTTCGGCAACAGGCGAACGAGACGGAGAAGGCGATTCGGGCAAGAATGAAGTAGCGCATCCGATCTCCGTTGCAATTTACACTTTGTCGCTAGCAACGGTTCACTTTCATAAGCATGGCGCAGACACTTGGTTACGTAGCTCTCGTCGTCCGAGACTATGACGAAGCGCTGGCGTTCTTCACGCAATCGCTGGGCTTCACGGTGATTGAGGACAGCCTCGCCAAAGACCGGAACGGTCAGGACAAGCGCTGGGTGCTGGTTCGTCCGCCCGGTTCTCGTGGCACAGACCTCCTGTTAGCGCGCGCGTCCACGCCGGAGGAGATCAGCCGTATCGGAAACCAGACAGGTGGCCGCGTGTTTCTGTTTCTGCATACGGATGACTTCTGGCGCGACTACCGTGCCATGACGGCGCGCGGAGTGAAGTTCAGGAGAGCGCCGCGCGAGGAAGCGTACGGGACGGTGGCAGTCTTCGAAGATCTGTACGGAAATCTCTGGGATCTGTTGGAACTAAAGAAACCGGCGTCGAATGCCGGATCCGCGGAATCGTAAGGTTAACAGCTAGAAGGCGCTAGATCGCCATCGCTCCTACTTCCTTTTCCACCTCTGTGGTTTCCACCATCACGATGGCGTCCCACGGACAGCCGTCGAGGAAGCAGCCGTCGGGGCCTTTGCTGAGGCATTTCTTGCAGCCGATGCAGAGAATGGGATCGACGGCGATGCGGCCGAAGGGCGTGCTGTCTTCGTCGGGAACCCAGAACATGCAATCTTCCACCGGACAGTATTCCACGCAGGCGGGCGAACCGGCGCAGCCGGTGCAGCATTCGGTGATAACGGCGAGTTCTTTTGGCTTCTTCTTGCGTGGCGTGGTCAAGCCCTTGGACTTCGGTTCCCACTTCATCTCGTCGGGAACCATACCGACAGCTTTAGGCGCTCCAGCTCCACGCACATCAGGTGCAGCAGGCATGGCGAGGATTATACCTCAGAAAGACACAGTTCTCGGTTCTCAGTTCTCAGCCTCTACCTAGTAGTTCAGGTACGCCCGAAACGACACTTCGACGTCGCCATTGTGACGGTTCGCACCATTTCCACTCCGCCAACTCTGCTATAGTGAACCCCTGCAAAGGAGCACCCAATGGCAGGAAAAAGTCTCAATCGAGTTCAACTGATCGGCAATCTTGGGAAAGATCCAGAAATCAAGTACACGCCGCAGGGCACGCCCGTGGCCAAGCTCACCATCGCCACCAATGAGCGCTTCAAGGACAAAGCTGGCGAGTGGCAGGACCGCACCGAGTGGCACAACGTGGTGCTCTGGCAGCGGCTGGCAGAAATTGCCGGCGAATATCTGAAGAAGGGTGGCAAGGTCTACATCGAAGGCCGCCTGCAAACCCGTTCCTGGGACGACAAGACCAGCGGACAGAAGAAGTACATGACCGAAGTGGTGGCGAGTGATCTGATCCTGCTTGGCGGGCGCGGCGAAGGTGGTGGAGATTTCAGCGGCAGCTCGCGCGGCGCAGCGGCTGGCGGCGGCAATAACTTCGACCAGCGGACGCCAGAGCCCGAGCACGCGGGTGCGGCGTCCGGTCCGATCACGGATGAGGATATTCCGTTCTAAGGGTTTGTTGCGAAGATCGTGCTCGAGCAGGGGCTTGTCCGCGATGGTGCCCTTCATCACTTAGTGCCCTGCTCCGACCGCACCCTTTCTTGCCACTGCTTTCTTCAGCGCAAACACAATCGGCACGCAGCCGAAGCACATCAGCGCCATGTAGCGGAAGTCGTCCACGTAGGACCATAGACGCGCCTGTTCGGTGAGTTCCACGTTAATCAGTCCATACGCCCGGTGCAACGCTGTAGTGGACGATGCACCTTGCGTCGTCAAGAACTGCTGCAAGCCTTGTACGGTCCCATGGACCGTAACGCTATCCGGACTGAGCGACTTCGCCAGTTCATTGCGATGCAGTTGCTCGTGCCGCGCCACGATCGTGTTCACTACTGAGATTCCGATGCTACCTCCGATATTTCTCAACAGGTTATAAAGGCCGCTGGCGTTGCCGATCTCTTCGTTCTTCAGGAACGCCATGGACGTCGTCGCCAGAGGCACAAAAATGCAGCCTGAACCGAAGCCGCTGATCAGGATGGCCCACAGAAATGTCCACTGGCCGATGGAAAGATTGACCTCGCCGAACCAGATGCTGGCCGCGCCGAACAGAGAGAATCCGAAGGCGATGAGCCAGCGATTATCCATTTTCGCGGTCAGATATCCGATGATGGGCATGGCAACAATGGCTCCGATGCCCCGTGGACTGACCGCCCAGCCCGCTGCCAGTGCCGTATAACCCATTAGCTCCTGATAGAAGAGTGGCAGGAGTGTGATAAGGCCGTAGATGGCGGCACCAAACAATCCAATGAGCACGCATCCGATGGCGAAGTTGCGATGGCGGAAGACGCGCAGGTCGACCAATGGCTTGTCGTGACGAAACTCTCGAATAAGAAATGCCAAGAGAGCAATCACAAGAATCGTCGCTGCCCAGCGGATCCAGGTTGCGCCAAACCAATCGTCCTCCTGCCCTTTATCCAGGATGATTTGCAGGCAGCCCAACCAGACCGCCAGCAAGCCCAGCCCGATACCATCAAATCTGCCGGGATGCGCGTCCTTGATGTACGGCGGATCCACCACATAGCGGGAGATCATGAAGATGGCAAAGATTCCGATGGGAATGTTGATGTAGAACGCCCATCGCCAGGAATAGGTGTCAGTGAGCCAGCCTCCCAGTGTCGGCCCGAGAACGGGCGCGACCACAACTCCCAGGGCGAAGACGGCCATGGCCGATCCTCGTTTCTCTGGGGGAAATGTTTCGAGCAGGATCGCTTGTGATAAAGGTTGCAACGCGCCGCCGCCCGCACCCTGCACCGCCCGCGCGATCAGAATTAAAGCGAGACTGGTTGCGGCGCCGCACGCGAACGAGGAAATTGTGAAGATCACGATACAGGTGATCAGAAAGCGCTTGCGCCCGAAGCGTAGGGAAAACCAGGAACTGGCGGGCAAGATAATCGCATTGGCTACCAGATAGCTGGTCAGCACCCAGGTGGCTTCGTCGTTGGTCGCCGATAAACTACCCGCGATATATGGAAGAGCAACCGCGGCGATGGAAGTGTCGAGCACTTCCATGAATGTCGCCAGCATTACAGCGATTGCGATCAGCCAGGGATTCGCTCCGCCTGACGCGGAACCGCTGCCTGCCGGTTGTGGAGTCATTCTCTTTCTGCACCAAGCCTGAGCCCGCTGAGCATGTAGAGATGCACCAGCCAGCCCCTGGGTTTCAAGGTTGTTTGACCAGCATGGTTTCTGTTGTGAAATCGCATAGGCTGAATAGAAAGTGTCCGCGACAATCGACTATGATGGCTGGCGGAGTAACTCTCGTGACTGAACAACTGGCCGACAAGAAATGCGTTCCCTGCCGCGGCGGAGTGCCACCGCTCAAAGGCAAAGATCTGGAAGCGCTGCACAAGGTTGTCCCGAAGTGGACGGTAGTGGACGACCATCACATCACGCGCGCATTTAGTTTCCCCGACTTCGTCCAGGCACTCGCGTTCGTCAACCGCGTAGGCGCGTTGGCCGAAGAACAAGGCCATCATCCCGACATTCTGCTGGTCTGGGGCAAAGCCGAGATCACGCTCTGGACGCACAAAGTTAACGGCCTCACCGAAAGTGATTTCATCATGGCGGCGAAGATCGACCGGCTGCAGGGTTGAGAAGCTCACGTTTCTGATGGTTCCTGTAAGTCTCGCTGATTCTTTCCTACCCGCATCGCCAGCGCCCACAAGCCGGCCGGAATTAGCATGACCAATCCCGTGCCTGTAGCGACCATGCGAGCAGAAACGCCCGAATCGAGCAGGCGGCCACAGAGGTAAGCTCCGGCGGCGATGGTGAGCATGGAGAAGCCCAGGTCAGCGGAGAAGACGCGGCCGCGGAAACGGTCATCGGTGTGAAGCTGGAGCAGCGTTGTGGAGAACACCCAGACGGTGGATCCTCCCGCGTGCGCGAGCATGGCGCAGGCACTGGCCGTCCACACCGTGCGCGTGCTTCCGAGAATTCCGTATCCAGCGGCAATCGTGAGATAGCCAAGGAAGATTCCAAGTTGTAGTTTGCTATCGCTGCGGGCCGCCCAGCGGGCCGCGATCAATGGGCCGACGAGCGCACCGAGCCCGCGACCGCCAAGCAGGATGCTCATGCCCAGCATCGCTCCGCGAGCGGCGTCAACATTGTGCCAGTGCACCGCGAATTCGTGCGCACCCATGACGGTAAAGATCACCCAACTCGGACCGATCATAAGTTCGCCGGCCTTGGCAAAGACCGCGGGTAGCAGCGTCCGGTGATTCCTTATGTAGCGAACACCTTCCAGCACGGGCGAAAAATCGACCAGATCGCGCGGGCGCAGCGGAGGCGCGGACTCGGCGTGTGGTTCAGCGAAGTGCATCCCCCCGATGAGAATGGCTGAGAGCAGGAATGACAGCGCGTTCAGAGCAAACACCGCATCTCGTCCGAAGAAGGCTGCGACCACTCCGCCCACGGAAGCGCCGATCAACAGATTCACCGACCATGTAGCCGAAGAGAGAGTGTTGGCGATGAGGACTTCTCCTTTGGCTGCAATGTTGGGGATCACCGAATTGCGGGCCGGCTCGAAGAACGCGGCCATGATGGTCTCCGCCAGCAGCAAGGGATAGACGAGCCACACCATCGCAGGCGAACGCACCAGCAGCATGGCCAGCACAACCACCACGCGGACCAGGTCAGCGGCAATCATCACGTGCTTGCGGCGTAAGCGGTCATTGACGACTCCCGCGGTTGGGCCCACAAAAGTCTGCGGCAGAACCTGAAGAACCAGAGCGAGCGCTACTGAGCTGGCATGGCCAGTCAACTGCAACAGCAACGTGTAAATGGAGAGAGTGTAGAACCAGTCGCCAATCTCACTGACAATTTGCGCCAGCCAGAGCCGGCGAAAATTACGATTGCCGCGCACCAGGCGTAAGTACGAGGCCAGCGAGATCGACGGAGTTGCAAGCTCTGGTTGCGGTTCCATGGAAATGGCTAGGGTAATTGGTAAAGGTGCAGCTTGGAAACGAGGTGACGGTAAGCAAGAACGCCTCGCCTAAAGCAGGGTCGAGTCTGTCTGAGGTTTTGGCTT
This sequence comes from uncultured Acidobacteriaceae bacterium, assembly GCA_963782835.1. Classification (GTDB taxonomy): domain Bacteria; phylum Acidobacteriota; class Terriglobia; order Terriglobales; family Acidobacteriaceae; genus Sulfotelmatobacter. The sequence continues at coordinate 169,444 of CAWALR010000005.1, forward strand.
TAGTTTGATCTTCAAATCCTCGGCGATCTGCCGGCCGTGGAAGCGGCCGTTTTCGATAAAGATCTCGTTCGTGCGCGATCCCGCTACGATGACCCCAGCAACATAGATTCCCGCCACGTTGCTCTCGAGCGAGACCGGATCGCATACCGGTCGATTTTGTTCGGGCGAAAGCTCAATGCCCATGCTGCGGAGAAAATCGTAATCAGGATGGTAGCCGATAAGAGCCAGGACAAAGTCGTTCTTCAGGCGAACTGGACCGCGCGGCGTGTTGATCACGACGTGATCCACGCCAATTTCCTGCACAGTACTGTTGAAGTAAGCCTCGATGTCGTTACTCTTGATGCGGTTTTCCAGGTCGGGCTTGATCCAGTACTTAACGTGGTGGTGCAGCTGCGAGCCGCGATAGGCCAGAGTGACGCGCGCGCCATGCCGCCACAAATCGAGCGCCGCGATGGCGGCGGAATTCTTGCCGCCGATCACCAATACGTCGGTGTCGTAGTAAGGATGAGCGTCGCCATAGTAGTGCGAGACCTTGGGCAGGTCCTCGCCCGGAATGCAAAGCTGGTTGGCGAGATCGTAATAGCCGGTGGATACGATCACCTTGCGAGTACGGTAGTCATGCGGACGGCCGGCGCGATCCGTGGCCGTAATGCTGAAGTCTCCATCTTCGCCCATAACCGTCTTGACCCATTCGTACTGGCGAATATCGAGATGGTAATGCTCCGTCACTTTGCGGTAATACTCCAACGCTTCTTCCCGGGTGGGCTTCTGGCGGGCGGTAGTAAAGGGAATGTCGCCGATCTCGAGGAGCTCGGGAGTAGTGAAAAACAGCATGTTCGGCGGATAGTGATACAGCGAATTCACCAGACAGCCTTTATCGAGGACAACGACGCGAAGGCCAATCTTCTGCGCCTCGATCGCGCAGGCCAGCCCGGTTGGGCCAGCTCCGATCACCAGCACGTCCGTGCGCACTTCGGGATGAGGATGAGCCTTGGCCTTAGGCAAAGTTTCAATATCTTCGGCGGTAAGGAAGTCAGGCATGGATTTGTTAGGCGCGGCGTTTCACAGAGCAGCGGCGCAGATCAGAGACCGATGATTCTAGCATGCGGAGGTCGCGGATTCTTTTCGATCACAATTCAGCGTGAGCGGGAGCACGGTCAGGTATGCTCCGCGCGCTATAATTCCCGTTACTCATTCAGCTCCATCGTTCTGGTCAGGAAATATTATGCCAACCTCTACCGAATTAACGGCGCCCATGCGGACCGAATCCGACAGCATGGGAAAGATCGAAGTCCCGGCCAACGTTTATTGGGGAGCGCAGACGCAGCGCTCACTGCTGCACTTCAACATTGGCCGCGACACCATGCCGCCGGAGTTAATTCGCGCCTTCGGCACACTGAAAAAGGCGTGTGCACTGGTAAATCAGGACCTGGGCAAACTGCCCGCGGACAAGGCTAAGCTGATCGTACAGGCGGCCGACGAGGTGATCGCGGGCAAGCTGAATGACCAATTTCCCTTGCGCATATGGCAGACGGGCAGCGGCACGCAAACCAACATGAACGTGAATGAGGTTATTTCGAACCGCGCCATTGAAATCGCGGGCGGCGAGATGGGATCGAAGAAGCCAGTGCATCCCAATGACCACGTAAATATGTCTCAGTCGTCGAATGACACGTTTCCGGCGGCGATGCATATTGCGGCTGCCGATCGAGTAAAAAACGCGCTGATTCCGGCGATCCGGAGCGTGCACGACGCGATCGCGGCCAAGGCTAAGGAATTTAATGACGTAGTCAAGATCGGGCGTACTCACTTGCAGGATGCCGTGCCGCTGACGTTTGGCCAGGAATTCGGCGGATGGGCAAGCCTGCTGGAGCGCGATATCAAGCGACTGGAACAAGCGCTGGACGGCCTTTACGACTTGGCCATCGGCGGAACGGCGGTGGGTACGGGACTGAACACACATCCGGAATTTGCCGAGCGCGCCGCGAAAAAGATCGCGGAACTCACCGGGCTTCCCTTTCGCTCTCATCCTAATAAATTTGCAGCGCTTTCGGCACACGACGAAATCGTCTTCGCGCAGGGCGCAATGGAAACTCTCGCTGCCTCACTGATGAAGATTTCCAACGACATCCGCTGGCTGGCTTCCGGACCGCGCTGTGGACTGGGTGAGCTTTCGATCCCGGAAAATGAGCCTGGGTCTTCGATCATGCCGGGCAAGGTAAATCCGACGCAGTGTGAGGCGATGACCATGGTCTGCGTGCAGGTTCACGGCGCGACCGCGGCGGTGGGATTTGCCGGATCGCAAGGCAACTTCGAACTCAACGTGTACAAGCCGGTGATCATCTACAACTTCCTGCATTCGGTCACGCTGATCGCCGATGCTTGCCACGGATATGTCGAGTACATGATCAAGGGCATTGAAGTGGATCGTGCGAAAGTCGATTGGTATGTCAAGAACTCGCTGATGCTGGTGACGGCGCTGGCGCCGAAAGTCGGATACGACAAGGCCGCGCAGATTGCCCATACCGCGCACGTGGAGCACAGCAGCCTGCGCGAGGCGGCGCTGAAGCTAGGTTATCTTACGGGAGAGGAATTCGATCAGTTGGTAAGGCCGGAGAGAATGACGCATCCGTAGAAAAGAGATGCAGGCAGCATCATGGTTCTGCCAATTCTGCCTCCTCCCTGCTCAAAGCGAGTTCTTCCTTGTTCTTCGGCGTGGTCGTGATCGTCACCACGCTCACCAGAACCAGCAGTGTCCCCACGATCGTCCGTGACCCTAGCGCCTCGCCTCCCAGAAAATATCCCAGCAAAACCGCGACGACCGGATTGACATAAGCGTAGGTTCCAACTTTGGTTGGCGACTCGTGGTGGATCAGCCACACGTAAGCGGTGAAGGCGACGATCGAGCCCGCAATGATCAGGTAAATCAGCGCCAGCCACGCGCCAATGGAGACGGCGCGCACATCGAAGCCACGGAACTCTCCCAGGATTCCCGCCGTCAGGGTGAGCAGAATTCCTCCGGCGAGCATCTGAGCTCCCGAACTCATCACTTTCGATTCGGGTAAAGACAGTTTGCGCGTGAGAATCGCGGCCAGCGACCAACTGATGGCGGAAACGACCAGCGCAACCGCTCCCGCAATATCAATCGGGGCATCTCCAAAACTCGTCGAGCGGCTGACCAGGACCACCACGCCGCCGATCCCGACCAGGAGCGCGAACCCTAGCCGGAGCGTGAGCTTCTGGGTCCGCAGGAAGAGAATTTCTGCAATCGCCATGAAAACCGGGATGGTCGCCATCATGACTGCCGCGATCCCCGAGGGCACGCGCTTCTCCGCCCAGAACAGCAAGCCGTAGTCTCCAACGAAGATCAACAACGCCAGAAACGAAGCCGCGGCCCATTCGCGACGAGTTGGAGAAGGCGTGCCCTTGGCACGCATCCAGGCATAGAGCGCAATTCCGGCGGCAAAGAACCGCATGCCAGCCAGCAGGAACGGTGGTACTTCCCGCACTCCTACGCGGATGGCCAGAAATGTTGAGCCCCAGACAAGGTAGATGATGGCGAAAGCCAACAGTGTCTGCCATCGGGGTGGACGGGCCGCGGTTTCCATTTTCGTATCGGGGAGGGACTTGAAGAGCAAGACCCACTGAAGTTTAGATCAACGGCAGCCGCAGGCGGAACCACGTCCCAACCATCAAAAGTTCTCATCGAAATGATTAGTTGTTTGGTTTCGGCGGGACTATTTTTTCAGCAGGCTGGTGTGGCTGGCGACGCATTGCCAGCGGCCTTCGGTGAAGACCCAGGTGTCGGTGAAGCGGCCGAAGTGTTCGTAGGGCTTCCCCTGGTAGGTTCCTTTGGTGTGATAGATGCCAGCCACCACGGCGGAGTCGCCATACATATTGACCTTCAGATCTTGAATTGTCAGGGTGCTGGGCTTGAACTGTGGGTCTTTGATATCGGCGAGAAACTTTGCTTTGTCGCTGACCTCGCTGTCGTACTCGGTATTGATGAAGTTGGCGCTGATCATGCCGTCCAGAGCGCGGGAATCGCGATTTACCTGCGCTTCATTCCACAGGTGTTCCATCACCAGCAGTTTGGTTTCCTGGGAATCGTCTTTTTGTTTTTGTGCGGCCGCTTGTCCTATTGCAAGGAAAGCTGACAAAAGGCAGCATGTAAGACGGAGCATGGACTTTCTCGTTCGCCGCATCCCCACGTGAGGCGAAGGCTGCGAAAAGATAGCAGCAGATGGGCGCATTGTGCTACCGAAAGTCGGTGACGCGCGTTACGAACGTCATAGAAAACCCTCCGGCCGCGAGACCAGGGCGCGGCTTTTAGAAAGCCCAGCGCAATAATGTGGCGCCAACTGTGAATCCCGCACCCACTGACGCCATCAGCACCAGGCTTCCCTTCTTCAGCTTGCCTTCTTCGATGGCTGTATTCATAGCCAATGGAATGGTCCCTGCGGTGGTGTTGCCGTAGCGATCGATATTGACGATCACACTATCCGGGCGCAGGCCCAGGCGTTCGGCGGTAGCGTTGATAATTCGCAGATTGGCCTGGTGCGGGATGAAAGCGTCAACATCCGAACCTTTCAGGCCATTGCGTTCGAGCAACTTCAGGCAGGCTTCGGTTTGCTTGCGAACGGCGAATTTGAAAACCTGCTGGCCGTCCTGGTGAACATAATGCATCTTCTTATCGACAGTATCGCGGGTTGATGGATTCAGGCTTCCGCCGCCGGGCATATAAAGGTAGCAGCCGCCTGAACCGTCGATCTCGTGGATGAAGTCGATCAGACCGATGGAATCGTCGTCGGTGGCCTCAAGAATCACAGCGCCAGCACCATCCCCGAAGATCACGCAGGTGGCGCGGTCTGCGTAGTCGATGACCGAGGACATCACATCCGCACCGATTACCAGAATCCGCTTATGGGTTCCAGCGGCAATGTATTGTGCTCCGGTTTGCACGGCATAAATAAAACCGGAGCAGGCCCCGGAAAGATCAAATCCCCAAATCCCCGCAGCACCAAGCTTGTGTTGTACAAGACAGGCGGTGGAAGGGAAAAACATATCAGGAGTTACTGTGGCGACAATGATGGCGTCGATGTCATTGGGGGTCAAGCCGCGCTGGGCGAGGGCTTTCTTCGCGGCCTCAACGGCAAGGTCGCTGGTAGCCACTCCCTTGTCAACCAGATGGCGTTCACGAATGCCGACGCGGGCGAGGATCCATTCGTTGGTGGTGTCGACCATCTTTTCCAGGTCGGCGTTGGTCAAAAGACGAGGAGGAACGTAAGTGCCGAGAGCGCTGATCTTCACTCTGGCAGGTTTGAATGTGGTCAATGAGAGCTCCTGAGTACGAGACTCAGTATTTTGAACGATTGAAGCCAGAATGTCTAACGAGGCCGGTGGCGGACGTGGTTCGATCGATCCGGAAGAGAAGCAAGATCAGGCCGCCTGATGTTCTTTTTCGTGCTGCATCCATTCGCGGATGAAGTTTGGGCAGGCGAGGATGCCGAATTGTCGACCCTCTCCCCTTGCCAGATACATGAGAGCGACGTGATCCAGTTCCTCCAAGTGGCCCAGATCGAGCAGAGGCCACAAGGCGCACTCGATTGCGGAAGAAACGAGTTGGTCGAGGTAGGTGAGATGACCTTGCGACAGCGAGCCCGCGACGCGGATGGTGACACTGGGTGAAACGAATTTTGATGGAAGATTGCGCATTTTCGATCCTCGACCGGCTGCTGAGATGATTGTTCGCTCTTAACTAATTGAGATGACTTGGCGAGGCATTTCTTGCGTGAGGATTTGTAAAGGCAGTGTAAAGGTGGGTACGTGGAAGACCTGATCGTTGTCCGAGATCCTTTAAGAAGTAAAGACTTAAGCCAGGCACCGGGGGCCCACTGCACACGCAAGAGCCCGTTACCGTTGCTTCCTTCCGGACCTGGCGGGGTTGGCGAGAGTACGTCGCGTGAGACCGATGCCTGACCTGAATCATTCTAGCAAACCCTGACTCTGATCCCTCGTACGGCAGAATCTCGCGGCCCACACCGGCAATTTCCGCGCAGAGGACTTGTGACTTTTGGTGCAAGAAAAGCTTAGGAAAGCCTTCCCTTCTAGGTAGAAGTTGTCGAACAATAGAATTTCAATCCATGCAATTGAACAACGGAATCTGATGGCGGCATCGAATCGCGTTCCGAGACCCAAGTCTGCATCTCGATGAAGCAATCTGTTGCACAATCCGGTGTGATTCCGCTTTCTCAGGCGGTCAACAAATACTTCGAACTATCTCTATATCTACTTGTCTTGATGGGATTTGGGACTCTTGCCAGCACCGGCGGACTGGACCTGCCGACGATCCTGCTGGTCGGAGCGGCCCTCGCTTTCCGCGGCTATCTCTTGGCGGAGCGGCGACGCGTGGTTATTTCGGAGCGATGGACCACGCCTCTGACGATAGCCTATTTCGTTTTCTACGCGGCAGATTATTTCCTGCTCTCCCGTGCATTCTTGGCCGCAACGGTACACTTGGTAATGTTCGCCGTGGTCGTCCGCACCTTCTCCCTGCGGCGCGATCGAGATTGCACAACGCTGGCGATCCTGGCTTTCCTGATGGTGCTGGCTTCCGCCGTCCTCACAGTGGACAGTGTTTTTCTGTTTTTCTTTGCGGGATTCATGTTGACGGCGGTGGTCACCTTCATCCTGATGGAGATGCGCAGGTCAGGACGAGTCGCAAAATTTGAGGCACGACACTCCTGCGACGAGCACGAGCATCGGCATTTGGCTTTCTCTCTGGCGCGCATCACGCCGGCATTAGTCGTGATGATCTTTGCGTGGGCGGCAGTGCTATTTTTTCTCATACCTCGCATGTCGGCTGGCTATCTGGGTGGATATTCATTTGGAAGCGATCTTTCCACGGGATTCAGCGACCGGGTGCAGTTGGGCAGGATCGGACAGATTCAACAGTCAGATGCCGTGGTCATGCACATCCAGATTGAGGGGGATAAAAGCGGCCAATATGAACTTCATTGGCGCGGAGTCGCGCTGGCCAACTTTGACGGCAAGAACTGGTCCAACCTGCACCAACACTATGAATTGCCACGGGAGCCTGATGGACAGTTTCCCGTGCCACTGTTCAGCCAGGGAATATTTCCGGCTTACGGATCACGAACTCAGACGGCCTCGGCGACCTCGAGTCGTCTGATTCGTTACCACGTTCTGCTGGAGCCGATCGGCACAAAAGTATTCTTTCTAGCTCCCTGGGCGCGCCGCGTGGCTGGGCCGTATCGGCAATTGTCAGTCGACGCGGGAGGAGCGATTTACGACGAAGATAATCAGCGCAGCGTCAGTGAGTACGAGGCGGAGTCCGACGTCGCCCGGCCATCGCCTGCGCAACTTGAAGCATCGGGAAATACCTATCCCCAATTTGCCGCAGCTTACCTTCAACTCCCAGCACTCGATCCGCGCATTCCGCGTTTAGCGGCGCAGATTAGCGGCGCGGGTTCCAACAATTATGACAAAGCCGTCGCCGTGGAAACTTATTTGAGAACGCATTACGGATACACGCTGCAATTGCTCCGTTCGCCGGTCGCCGATCCACTGGCCAATTTTCTGTTCGAGCGTAAGCAAGGCCATTGCGAGTACTTTGCCTCCTCCATGGCGGTGATGCTGCGCACGCTGCGCATTCCATCGCGCGTGGTGAACGGATTCCGCAGCGAGGAATTCAACGATGTCACCGGCAACTACATAGTCCGGGCCAAGAACGCGCATTCCTGGGTAGAGGCTTATTTCCCCGGCTACGGCTGGATCACCTTCGATCCCACGCCGGGTGGCGCAATTGGAACTCCGGAGGGCTGGGACCGCGCCATGCTCTATCTGGACGCGGCGGAATCGTTCTGGCGGGAGTGGGTGATCAGCTATGACTTCTCACACCAGTACATTCTGGGACGAGCCGCCGTGAGCGGGACGCGCTCCAACTGGGAGCGAGCACGCACGTGGGCCCGCGAGCGCTATGCAAACCTGCTGAACTGGGCCAGGCGCGGCCAACGAGGGGCGGACAAATCTCCGGCACGCTGGCTGGGAGGCTCTCTGGCCGTCGGGTTACTGCTGCTTCTGCTGGCTAACGCGGCGCGCATCGCGCGAATGATCCACAGACAACGCTTGCAGGCTCATCCCGAGCGGTCGCCGAATCAGGCGGCTGCGGTCTGGTACGAGAGGATGGCTCAACATCTGGCTCGATGCGGGGTGAAAAAATCGTCCACTCAGACGCCGCAAGAGTTCGTCAGGATTATCGAAGATGAGCGATTGCGGACGCGGGTTGGGCAGTTCACGGAAGCGTACGAATCGGCTCGGTTCGGAAGTTCTTCGGACGACGCGCGACGGCTGCCGGAGTTGTATGAAGAAGTGGAGATGGCAGCGAAGAAATGATGTTCCCGCTTGCTAGAAATGCCAAGTCACGCCGGCACCGATGAAGTAGTTGTGCTGCCGTGTCTTGCCTGTGTCGGCCAATGGCAGCTTCGGAGTACCGGACCAAAAGTCGCGAACCTCGGCGCGAAAGCCGAAGTGATGGAAGCGCGCGCGAAATGGCCTTACATCGACTCCCAACCCGCCTTGCAGCACGCCGGATGTCGAAGAGCCTCCCGGATTCGTACCGTAATAATTGAGACTCTTGTTTTCGTTGAAGTAGGCGAAGCCGCCGCCAAGACTCACCCAAGGGGAAACTGCGGTGGCGGGAAATAAGTTGAAACGGACGGCGGGAGTGACAAATATCTGCTTGTAGTCCTTGGGAACGACATCGCTACCGGAGCCCAGGTCCTCGTCCAGATTGAAAACCGCGGGCACTTCCCCTGAAATTGCGTAGATTTCCTTGCCAAAAAGGCGGCGGGCGTAGTCGATTTCGAAAGTGAGACCCTTGCCGGAGCGGACAAACGGGTTGGGGTAAGTCGCGCCCACAATACCTTGGTCGCTAATGACCATCCGGCCAACCATGCCGGTTAGTTCATTTTTTTCGTCCTGAGCCGCGGCTGAGCCTCCCAGGATACACATTGCCATTAGCAGGACTGCGATTACGGCCTGTTTCCCAGACATTTCCCCTCCAGGATGCGGGATCGCTGCTTCTATAGTCGGTCACTTAGCGTAGCATGAAGCTTGCCGTTTTCTTCCACAGACTACTGCCTTCCGTGGTGCCCGAAGTTACATAGTTAACGAGGTCCCAGCCGGTCGCTCCGTCAGCCGGGCCTGACTCTGGGAAAATGTTAAAATAGTAAGATTGCATGCCGTCGAAGAATCTCACTATCCCGCTTCCAAGCGAAAAAACTGTTGTGCCGGTGGCAGAAGAGAATTCTCAGCCTGCGCGTCCGCAGAGAATCGGCTTCGTCAGCCTGGGATGCCCCAAGAATCTCGTCGATAGCGAAGTGATGATGGGCCTGCTGGCGCGGGCTGGCGCGGAACTTTCTCCGCGGGCTGAAGACGCTGATGTCATTGTGGTAAACACCTGCTCCTTTATCGAGAGTGCGCAACAGGAATCCGTAAATACGATTCTTGAGATGGCCGCGCACAAGACCTCGGGGCAGGCGAAAAAACTGGTGGTGGCGGGATGCCTGGTGGAGCGCTTTCGCGATGAAATCCGCAAGCGAATTCCGGAAGTGGATGCGGTCGTGGGTACCGGGGAGCTGCAAAACATCCTGGCAGCGACTGGCATGGCCCAGGCTCCAGTTCCCGCGAACGGCAATTCCCCGTTCGTGGTGTTGCCTTCGCGGGCTGAAGGCGATGCTCGCCTAGCCCAGGGACGCTTTTCTCGCGGGCAATGGGACGGCGCCATTGCAGACTTGCCCAATTATTTGTACGACGACGAAACTCCGCGCATTCTGGCCACTCCGAAATCCACGGCTTACATCAAGATTGCCGAGGGTTGCGATCATCCTTGCACGTTCTGCATTATTCCGCAGTTGCGGGGGCAGTTTCGCTCGCGGCGATTTGAGTCGGTGGTGGCTGAAGCTGAAAGACTGGCCCAGATTGGCGTGCGGGAAATCACTCTGATCGGTCAGGACACAACCTGTTATGGAGAGGATTTTGGCCTGAAAGACGGGCTGGCGCTTCTCCTGGAGAAGCTCGCGAAGATTGAGGATCTGCGCTGGATTCGCTTCCTCTATGCTTACCCGAACAAGATCACGGGCAAACTGCTGGAGACGATTGCAACGCACGAGAAGATTTGCTCCTACATGGATGTGCCGCTGCAACACGCCTCGGCGAGCGTGCTGAAACGGATGAAGCGCGGAGGCGGAACGGAAGCATTTCTTCGTTCGATTGACAAGATGAGGCGCGCAATTCCTGACCTCACTTTGCGCACTTCTTTCATCGTTGGCTTTCCCGGCGAAACTGAAAAAGAATTCGAAGAGCTGTGCGCGCTCGTGCGCGAGGCCCAATTTGACTGGATGGGAACGTTCTCCTATTCCGATCAAGAAGGGGCCGACGCGTATGGATTGGAGAAGAAGCTTTCGTCCGCTGAAATCGAGCGCCGGCGGAAGCACCTGATGCGAATCCAGCAGCAGATCAGCAAAAAGAAAAAGAAAGCGCTGGTGGGGCAGGAGTTCGATCTGTTGATGGAGGGAATGTCGGAAGAGACCGACCTGCTTATGGAAGGTCGCACCCCGATGCATGCGCCCGAAATTGACGGCAAGGTCTTCGTGAACGACTTCCCCGGGGAGGTGACTCCCCAGGTTGGCGAATTTTATCGCTGCCAGATCACCGAAGCTCATGATTATGATCTGGTGGCGAAGATTCTATAGTCTGTCTTAAAGTCTCGTTCAAATCGGCTGGACCTGGAACCTCCACTGACATGCCTCGCAAACGCACGCTCAAGCTCCGTTGCCCGATCTGCAAGAAAGCCGTCAAGAGCAATGATGCAGAATTCCCTTTCTGCAGCGACCGCTGCCGCACGATCGATCTGGGCAAATGGGCAAGCGGGGCCTACGTAATTCCGTCTCCGGTCGCGGATTCTGAAGAGCAGATCCGAGAGAGCACTCCCGAGGATCCGGACGAAGATTCGTGAAGGATACTTTACAACCCGAGAGTAGGACCGGTGTCTCGCCGTCTGCCCCTTCGGCGAGCTCAGGGCAGGCTTCGGGCGAGATTCGGCGAATTCCTCCATGGGCCACAGTAATCGCCACGTTCTTCGGTATCGGACAGCTGCGGCCTGGGCCGGGGACCTGGGGATCGCTAGCAACCGTGTTGTTATGGGCAGCGCTCGCCCACACCCTCTCGCCTTCACTACGCACGCCGGTTGCAATCGCCCTGGCGGTGCTCGTTACGCTGATCGCAATTCCGGCGGCTACTCGGGTCGCGCGCGGCGCGGGGAAAAAAGATCCCCAGTTTGTGGTCATTGATGAAGTCGCAGGTCAATTAGTGGCTCTAATCGCCGTGCCGCTCGCGTGGAAATCTTTTCTCGCGGGCTTTATACTTTTCCGTGCCTTCGACATCGTCAAGCCGCCGCCGGTACGACAATTGGAGGCGATTCCGGAGGGCGCCGGCATCGTGCTGGACGATATTGCCGCCGGTCTGTACGCTCTGGTGGTAGTGCATCTCTTTCTGCACTTTGGTCTTCTAAGATAGTGCGAGTATCTTCTTCATGGGATTTTCCGATCGCATCCTGGGCAGAAAAAACGTGAATGGCGGACCGCGCATTGAATCGGTCTCGCCGGTTCTGGCACTGGCCGGAGGCGAAGTCCGCATCGTGGGTTCAGGTTTGCGGCCGCCGGAGTGGCAGCGTCCGCGCGTGCAGTTTGGAGAAGTCGAGGGCGGAATCGTAATCAGCTCCGACTCGTTTCTGGTCGCTCGCGTTCCCGAAGGAGCCACTTCAGGTCCAGTAGTAGTAGCGACGGACGGTCACGTCAGCAACGCGCACACGGTGAAGGTCGCTGTGCCCATCGCCGAAAACCTGCATCCTGTAACCAATCCGGCACTAGACGCTCAAGGCAATATCTATGCCACGTTCTCCGGTACCCGCGGCCAAAAAGTCCCGGTCGCGATCTTCAAGATTGATACGAATTATGCCGTCAAGCCGTTTGTCGCGGAGATGATGAACGCGACCTCGATCGCGTTCGACCGTCAAGGACAGATGTATGTTTCCTCGCGTCACGATGGCGCCGTGTATCGCGTTGCGCCAAACGGAACCATGACCACATATGCCGAGGGCATGGGGATCGCTACTGGGATCGCGTTCGATCGAAATCAGAATCTATATGTGGGAGACCGCAGCGGCACGATCTTCAAGATTGGCCGCGACCAGCAAGTATTTGTTTTTGCCACGCTGGAGCCGAGCGTTTCCGCCTATCACTTGGCCTTCGGTCCGCAGGGTGATTTGTTTGTGACGGGCCCGACCACCTCGAGCTTTGATTCCGTACACAGAGTTGATCCCCAAGGAACGGTGCACAAATTCTTTCGCGGCTTGGGACGCCCGCAGGGCTTGGCCTTTGACTCGGTTGGAAATCTGTACGTGGCGGCTTCGCTCTCGGGCAAGCGTGGTATCGTGAAGATCACGCCAGAGGGCAAGGCCAGCCTGGAAGTCGCCGGCCACGGTTTGGTCGGACTGGCCTTCGCACCAGGTCGCAGCGTGATTCTCGCGACTACCGACGCAGTGCATCACCTTTCCTGGAATATGCAGGGGTTACCGCTTTTGCCCGAGTAGGTGCACGCGGCTGTCCCTCTCCGCAGCTGGTCTGGCCCGTCTGCTGGCTTTTTCATTTACACTTCTACCCGTGAACGCCGAGATCATCGCGGTTGGCTCTGAGCTGCTCACGCCCTTCCGCATGGATACAAACTCGCTCTATCTCACGGAGCAGATCAATCAACTCGGGGTTGAGGTGATCTTCAAGGCCGTTGTGGGGGACGACCTGGGGCGTCTTGTAGCAGCCGCGCAGCACGCGCTCTTCCGCGCGGAGATCGTCATTTTCAGCGGCGGACTGGGCCCCACCGAAGATGATCTTACCCGCGAGGCTGTGGCCCAAGCTTTGGGTGTCTCCCTGCACCGCGACGAAGAGATTCTCGATCACATTGAGCAGCGTTTCGCCGCCCGCGGTTGGAAGATGTCTCCCAATAACGCAAAGCAGGCGGATGTTCTTGAGGGCGCAACTGTCCTCCCGAATCCCAACGGAACCGCGCCCGGACAGTGGATCAGCGGCAAATTCGACGGGCGTGAACGAATTGTCATCCTGTTGCCGGGACCTCCGCACGAACTGAAAGCATTGTTCGAAGCGGAGTGCCGTGAACGATTGCGCGCTAAACTGCCCACGGCGTATCTCGCAACCCGCGTGTTAAAGGTCGCCATGCTGGGAGAATCTCTCGTCGATGCGCGGGTGTCGCCGATCTACAAACGATTCGCCGATGTGCAGACCACGATTTTGGCGGGAGCAGGAGAGATCCAGTTGCATTTCAAATCACGCGCCGAGACTTTGGAGGCCGCACAGGCGCGGGTGGATGAAGCGGCCGATGCGGTCGAGGAGGAACTCGACGACGCCGTGTACTCACGCGATGGCCAGTCGCTCGAACAAATCGTCGGCTACTGGCTGCAGATGCGCAACGCCACCGTGGCTGTGGCGGAATCCTGCACTGGGGGTTTGTTGGGCGAGAGAATCACCTCCGTGGGCGGCAGTTCGCGCTACTTTGCTGGAGGCGCCATCGTCTACTCTAATGCTGTAAAGACTGAACTGGCGGGAGTGCCCGCAGACATGATTGAGCGCCATGGAGCGGTGAGTCGCGAAGTCGCGGCCGCGCTCGCAGAGGGAATCCGCTATCGGTGCGAAGCGACGCTTGGGGTCGGTATCACCGGTGTTGCTGGGCCTTCAGGAGGGACCCCGGAAAAACCCGTGGGATTGGTGTTCCATGCCTTGGCCAGCGCTAACGGGACCGAAGTAATCGAAAGGAACTTCCCGGGCGATCGCAAACGCATCCGCTGGTTTGCGACGACCCTGGCGCTCGATATGGTGCGGAAAAAGTTGATGTGAAGGAAATGCTTCCAGCTTTTCGCTTTTCGTTGGTCGCTAGTCGCTAGAAGCTGCAAGCTGCTTTATGCGCCTCTTCGTTGCCCTCGATATCACCGACGACATACGGAATCGAATTTCCCGCTTTCTCGAGGGCGTTCGCGGGTTTGCTCCTGATGTGCGCTGGGTCCGGCCTGAATCGCTGCACGTCACGCTGAAGTTTATCGGCGAGAGATCTGACGAGGACGTTGACCGGATCAAAGAAACGCTGGCAAAGGTTGCCGGCGATAGGATTGAAATGAATTTTTGCGGTTATGGATTTTTTCCGGGTGCGCGAGAGCCTCGCGTGTTTTGGATCGGAATTGAAGCCAGTTCGAAATTGGTATCTCTGGCAGCGACCGTGGATGCGAAGCTGGCGTCGCTTGCCATTCCGCAGGAGGAGCACGCTTTCAGTCCACACTTGACGCTGGCGCGGGGCGCCAGAGGTTCAGGCTCTCCACGCAGGCAAAGGAAAGACAGGCCGAATTCCGCTTTTCAGCGTTTGCAGGAAAAACTGGCGGCCTTGCCTGCTCCTGAGTTTGGTACGATGACGGCCCACGAGTTTTTTCTTTATCAGAGCCAATCGGCGCTGGGCGGCTCAAAATATACGAAGCTGGCAAGTTTCCCTCTGCACTAAAGATCAACTTATTTCATGGCCACACTGGTTCTGATTGCCGCCGCGAGCTACTTGCTGGGATCGATTCCCTTCGGATATCTGCTGGTTCGCATTTTCCGTGGAGAGGATGTGCGCCAAAGCGGCAGCGGAAACATCGGAGCCACGAATGTGTCCCGCAAATCGCCGCTGTTGGGAGTCATAACCCTGCTGCTCGATGCACTGAAAGGAAGCGCGGCGGTAGCGCTGACCTACCGCCTCTCCGGTGGAATGGCCGGGGGCGACAAACCCTATCTGGCAATGGCAGTCGCGGCGCTATTCGCCGTGCTCGGTCACATGTTTCCGGTATGGTTGAAGTTTCGCGGGGGAAAAGGCGTCGCCACCGGGCTGGGTTCCTTCTTCCTAATCACTCCTAACGCCGTGCTGATTGCGCTAGGTGTTTTTGTCCTCATGGTGGCTATCTTTCGTTACGTATCGCTGGGATCAATCGTCGCGGTGGGGTCATTTCCTTTCCTTGTTGCCAAGGGAGCGTTGGCACACGGCGACGCCTCGGCTCTGACATTCATGTCGGTGACTTGCCTGCTCATCATCGCCAAGCATCATGAAAATATCCACCGGCTGTTTGCCGGTAGGGAAAGCCGTCTGGGAGCGAAGCGCGCATGAGCGAGATCGCGATCATCGGCGCGGGAGCGTGGGGGACTGCATTGTCAATCGTCCTGGGACGGAAAGAGACGCACCGGATTCGGCTCTGGGCTCACGAGAAAGAAGTGTATGACACTATTGCGCAGCAGCGGGTCAATGAAAAATTCCTTCCTGGCATACCTATCCCGGCCTGCGTAGCGCCCTGCCATGACTTAGCGGAAGCGCTGGACAGTGCTGGCATCGTGGTAAGCGTCATGCCGTCGCAGCATTGCCGCCAGTTATTCGTCCAGATGCGGCCGCACCTGCGCCCGGAGACGATGATCGTGAGCGCGACCAAAGGATTGGAAGAGAATTCTCTCCTGCGCATGACCGAAGTGATCGCGCACACGATCCAATCCGATGACAGGCCTGGACCCAGGATTGGCGCGCTCTCTGGGCCATCCTTCGCGATCGAAGCGGCGCGGGGAGACCCGACAGCCATCAGTATCGCCTCGCAGGATGCTGAACTCGCGCGCACCGTGCAGCAGGAGTTCAGCAATGCCAGCTTTCGCATTTACACCAACCACGATCCAATCGGCGTGGAGCTGGGTGGCGCGCTGAAGAATACGATTGCGATTGCCGCCGGCGTCAGCGCCGGCCTGGGCTTGGGACACAATTCGGTCGCTGCTTTGATCACGCGGGGATTGGCAGAGATGACGCGGCTTGTCGTAGCCTGCGGCGGGAGGGCAGAAACCATGGCCGGCCTGGCTGGTCTGGGCGACCTGGTGCTAACTTGCACGGGAGGGCTCTCCCGCAATCGCAGTGTCGGCGTGGAACTCGGCCGGGGGAGAAAGCTGCCAGAGATCCTTGCCGGAATGCATGGCATGGTAGCGGAGGGAGTTTTTACCACGACGGCCGCGGTGGGTCTGGCTCGCGCCCGCGGGGTTGAGATGCCCATCACCGAACAGATGCGCGCCATTCTGCACGATGGCAAGTCCCCGCACGACGCGATTTACGAACTGATGACGCGCAGCGGCAAGAGCGAAACCCTGAAAACATAGGTTTTACGGTACGTTGCGTTGCCAAATCCACCCCATCGGTAAGCTTCGAAAGACACTTTGGTAACGTCAAAAGACAACGCTTTTCGCCTCCAACCACTCTCGCCCCACTAAAATTCTATAGATACCTGTGAAATCCGCCGCCACTTCGATCGACGGCGCTTCCGAACTGAGTCCGGGGAGCGACTCGTCTACGCCAACGCCCAGTCCGGCGCGCATTCCCATTCTGTACGTAATCCTCGGCGTGTTGCTGGTGATCAGCATCGTGCCTATGTACTTCTACTCGGCTCAAGTAGAAGCGATCAATCGCGACCGCCTGAAGACCAACGAGATGTTGCTGCAGAATACGGTGACCCGGTCCCTGGCGGACGACCTGTCGCAACACGAGCGCTCCCTGCGGATGATGCTGGCAAATCTTTCCTCCGCAATTCAAGTGGCGAGCGGCGGCGATATTGGCAGCCAAAACATTGAAGCGCCGGAGCTGCGCGCTCTACTCGAGAACTTCGTTTCTTCCTCCGATGAACTTGCCTATGCCACGCTGCTGAACTCTGACGCGAAGGGCATTTCTGCCGGACGCATCGCTCCGGACGCCTTCTTGCAGCGCGAATTGCAACATGCATTCGATGCAGCCCGCGATGGGCGCGCCTACAACGGCCAGGCGCTGCAGGTGGAAGATGGCAAGACTTCGAGGACCGTCGTGCTGGTCAGCAGTCCTGTGAGTTATGGCGGACGTTTTCTAGGCATGGTGGGCGCGGTCGTGGATCTGCAGTTCCTGATTCGCCGGCTGCATGAGGTAAGCAGCGGTGGGTTGATTCCTTACGTCGTGGACGCGCAGGGTCGACTGGTGGCGGCGGGCACTGCGCAATACGTGACTGGCCAGGACATGAAGAGCCTTGAGATCGTGCGTAACTTTGTGGATGCGGGCAACAAGGCGCAGTTGGCCGCCACCAAGGAGTTCGCGGTCACAGAAGGCAAGAACAGTGAGGAAATGCTCGGCACCTATAGCCCGGTCACCGCTCTCGATTGGGCAGTCGTGGTGCAGAAGCCGCGGCGTGAAGCTTATCGCGGAGTCTACGAGATGCAACGCACGGCACGGCTGCTAGCGCTGCTGGCGGTGCTGCTCAGCATTGGCGTCAGTATTTTTGCTGCTCGCAGAATCACGAATCCTTTGCACATACTTACCCAGTCCAGCCGCGCTTTGGCCCGCGGAGATTTCTCTCAGCGAGTTCACTTATTGAGCCGGACTGAGATCGGCGAACTGGCCGAGACTTTCAACACCATGTCGCAGGATCTCGAACATTTCGTCGAAGACTTGAAGCGGGCCGCGGAAGAAAATCGTGCCCTGTTTCTTGGCTCGATCCAGATGCTGGCAGGCGCGGTCGACGAGAAAGATCCTTATACTCGCGGTCACTCCGATCGCGTGACGCGTTACTCGCTGATGATCGCCAAAGAACTAAAGCTGGACGCGGAGTTTATGGAGACGCTGCAGATCTCCGCGCAGCTCCATGACGTAGGCAAGATTGGCATCGAAGACCATATCCTGAAGAAGCCGGGTGCGCTGACTGCGGAAGAATTTGAGGTCATGAAGACTCACACCACAAAGGGTGCCAATATTTTGCGGCCGGTAACCCAGCTCGCCGAAATGCTCCCCGGTATCGAACTTCACCACGAAGCGCTGGACGGCCGAGGCTATCCTTACGGCCTCCAAGGCGATCAGATCCCTCTGCTGGCGCGTGTCATTGCCGTGGCCGATACCTTCGACGCGTTGACCACCAATCGTCCTTATCAACACGCACATACTCCGGAAGAGGCGTTACAGATCATTCAGAATCTGGCCGGCAAGCGGCTTGATCCTGAAGCGGTAGCCGCGTTATTGGCGGTCTACCGACGCGGCGAAATCCGCATTCAACGGCTCTCTATCAAGAGACCGGTGGCGGCGAGTCCGGTTGCGAATGTGTCGGAGTCTGTTCCTGTTGCAGCGGCTCCCGGCGCAGAACCTCTCAATCTCGAAAGAACCCGCGTTTAATCGTTTCCACCTTCCCTTCGCACAGACGTAAACCCAAGCCGCGCTGACCGCTATAATCGAGCTTTGGGATTTCTCATGATTCAAACTCTGTTTGGCAGCACGGAAGAAAAAAGAACCGGCCTCTTCGAGCGCATGAAACAGGCGGTCACGCGCACGCGGGAGAATCTCGCCGAGCGCATCGAGGAAGTCGTCTCCCTTGGCAAGGAAATTGACCGCAATACGCTTGACGATCTGGAAGCCACGCTGATCGGGGCAGACCTCGGCACCACGACCACTCAGGAGGTTTTGGGCAAGCTGCGCGATAAAGCCGACCGTAAACAGATAAAAGACGTACAGGAACTAAAGCGCCTGTTGAAAGAAGAATTGCTTAATATTTTGAACGCTGCAAATACCCGACCCGTCCAAAAAGTGGACGGCACGCCAGAGGTGATTCTGGTGGTGGGCGTTAACGGCACGGGCAAGACCACGACTATCGGCAAGTTGTCGCAGGTGTTTCGATCGCAGGGCAAGAATGTTTTGCTGTGCGCTGCTGATACCTTTCGGGCGGCAGCGATCGATCAACTGGAAATATGGGGAGCGCGGACCGGGACCGAAGTCATTAAGACAAAACCCGGCGGCGATCCCGCAGCCGTCTTGTTTGACGCGTTGCAGGCAGCGACGGCGCGGAAAACGGACTACGTCATCGTGGATACGGCAGGCCGGCTGCACACCAAGACCAGCCTCATGTCGGAACTGGAGAAAATGCGCCGTACCGCGCAGCGAATTATTCCGGGTGCGCCGCACGAGACGCTTCTCGTCATGGACGCAACTACGGGGCAAAACGGCTTGCAGCAGGCGCGGCTGTTCACGCAGTCGGCGGGGGTGACCGGTATCGTGCTCACCAAACTCGATGGCACCGCGAAGGGTGGCGTGGTTGTGGCCATCTCGCGCGAGTTGGGCCTCCCGGTGAGATTTGTCGGCGTAGGCGAGAAAGTTGGCGATTTGCTGCCCTTTGATCCGAAAGAATTTGTGGATTCGCTGTTCGAGTAGGAGACCTTTTACCATAGGGACATAGAGCCATGGAGATAACTTTGGCATGACCGGTTTTCTCGAAGCTGTAACGGTCCTCGCGGCTTTTTGCCTAGCTTGGTGGTTGCTGCGCATACTTCTTCGCCCAAAAGCACCGGCCGATCCCGCTGACGACCCATTTTCCTTTGTTCCTGCGCTGCGAGGAATGGGACCGAAGGGAAAATCCGGTGCGGTAGCGCTCGAGGAACCAGAGGAGGACAATCCAGCTGACGCCTTCCCACCACGCGAGTTGTAGACCGTCGCTGCATTCATTCGTGTCCCTCCGTGACTCCGGTCTCCGTGGTGAGTGGATTCATGTCCATGAACCCCACTGACGAGCAATTTTTGCATCAAGCGCTCACTCTGGCGCGTCAAGGCATGGCCTTGGCGTCGCCCAATCCTTATGTGGGAGCGGTGATTGTCGACGCGCAAGGAACAATCGTAGGTACAGGCGCTTACACTTA
This sequence comes from uncultured Acidobacteriaceae bacterium, assembly GCA_963782835.1. GTDB lineage: Bacteria > Acidobacteriota > Terriglobia > Terriglobales > Acidobacteriaceae > Sulfotelmatobacter. The sequence continues at coordinate 189,276 of CAWALR010000005.1, forward strand.
CGATGGCCTGAAACACGCGGAGGTGCTTGCCCTCGAACAAGCCGGCGGCAAGGCTCGCGGTGGAACCCTCTACATCAATCTCGAACCCCACTCGCATCAAGGCCGCACGCCCTCATGTACCGACGCTCTGATTGCAGCCGGGATTCATCGGGTGGTAGCTTCCATGCCCGATCCCAACCCAAAAGTGAGCGGTCGTGGCTTTGAGAAGTTGCGCGCGGCCGGCGTCCACGTGGAGGTTGGGCGGATGGAGGCGGAAGCCCGTCGCCTGAACGAGGCTTTCGCACGCTACATTCGCCATGGCGTTCCACTCGTGACCCTGAAAGCAGCGATGACGTTAGACGGCAAAATCGCTTCGCCGCCGGGAGTCGAGGGAAAACGAGCGCCGGGAACTCCTGCTGGCGGATGGATCACCGGCGAAGCTGCACGAGCCCATGTGCACGAACAGCGTCACCAAAGCGATGCCATCCTGGTCGGTGTGGGAACGATACTGGAGGACGACCCGCTGCTCACTGACCGCAGCGGACAGCCGCGCCGTCGCCCGCTCTTGCGTGTGATTCTCGATTCGCACTTACGGCTGCCGTTGGACTCGCGCCTGGTGCAGAGCGTCGTAAACGAGGGTGCCAAAAATGACGTGCTGGTTTTCTGTTCCTTGGGCGAGGAACAGAAAAAGACAGCCCTGGAGGCGCATGGCATTCGCGTGGAACAGCTTCGCTCCGCGACCGACGGCCGTCCTGACATTCATTCGATTTTGCGCCGCCTCGGGCAACTTGAAGTCACCAGCCTCATGATCGAGGGAGGAGCGACGATCAATGGGATGGCCCTGGCCTCCAGAATCGTCGACAAGATTTTTTTCTATTACGCTCCGAAGATTCTGGCGAGGGAGGGATCCGTTTCATTTGCGAGTGTAGACAGATTCCGCCACATGGAAGAGACGCTGCTGGTAAAGCATCTCCAATTGCACCGCTTTGAAAACGACTTCGCGGTGGAAGGATATTTGCGCGATCCCTACGAAGGGTAATGCTCAAGAAAGATTCTTGTCCGCTGTGGGTTTATGATGTTGGGTCGACCATCGAGGTCTTTTATGTTTACCGGCATCGTAGAGGAAGTAGGACGCGTCAACCGCATCGAACAGCATGGCGAGAATCGCCGCATCACCATCACCGCCGCGAATACTCCGAAGGAACTGCAACCCGGCAACAGCGTCGCGGTTAGTGGCGTTTGCCTCACCGCGCTCGACATCAAGTCAGGTTCCTTCTGTGCCGATTTAGCCCCCGAAACCTGGGGTCTGACATCCTTTTCGCGCATACACGAGGGTGCGTTGGTGAATCTGGAACTACCGATGAAGGCCGATGGCCGCTTCGGCGGTCACATCGTACAAGGCCACGTGGATGGCGTAGGTAAGCTCATCGAACTCGAGCGCATCGCGAACTCTGAAAATTGGTGGCTGCGCATTGAGTTGCCGCCTGAGATAGAGAAATACACCGTCTACAAAGGTTCCATCAGCATCGAGGGCATCAGCCTTACGGTCGCAAAGCTGGAAGACCGGACCTGCACTATTGCCATCATTCCGCACACGGTCGAAATGACCAATCTCAACTCGTTGCAACCGGGCGATCCCGTCAACCTCGAGGCCGATCTGATTGCGAAGTATGTCGAAAAGATGATGACCCGCGAGGCGACCGAGAGTTCGCTCACCGTGGAAGAACTGGTGCGGCAGGGCTTCTAGCCGAACCGAAGGGCCAACCTTAGCCTCGACGTATGTTCTCGGTGCAAGAAGAAAACAAAAACTCGCCGAAGTGGGGACTCTGCGCGGATTGCCTGCATTCCCGGATTATCAAGTCAGACCGCAGCTCGCAGTTCGTGCAATGCCAGCTTTCCTTCAGCGACGGGAGATTTGAAAAGTACCCCCGGCTTCCGGTCCTTACTTGCAGGGGCTACGCGAAGAAAACCTAGAAGATTGAATCTGAAGTCAGCACTCGCTAACATTCCACCTTCAGTTCGTCCAACTCCAGGAACTCGTGCACGATTGGCTCCTCGGATTTCCCCATATCGGCGTAAGGACCGAAGAAAATCGCCTTGCCTTCGTAGAGGAAGACGACCCGGTCGGCCAGTTTCTGCGCCAGGCGCATGTCATGGGTCACTACGATGCTGGTCAGGTTCAGTTGGAGCTTGAGGCGCTTGATCAAATCTCCCAACAACTGCGCCATCAGCGGGTCCACCATCGTCGTGGGCTCATCGTAGAGAACGCATTCCGGCCGCGCCGCCAGGGCGCGCGCAATGGCTACGGACCGTTTCATTCCCGTCGAGAGATCGGAGGGCAACAGGTCGCGCATTTCCTTTACGCCCACCATCTGGAGCAAGCCATCGACGATCTGATAGGTCTGCTCTTCGGAGAGCTCACGGCTTTCGCGCAGCGGAAACGCCACATTTTCGCCTACTGTAAGCGAATCGAAGAGCGCTCCGTTCTGAAAAACCATGGTGACTTTCTTTCTTATGGCTTCCAGTTGCACCTCCGAAAGGCCGGTGATATCTTCGCCGGCGACGATCACGCGTCCGGAGTCTGCCTTGAGAAATCCCATGAGAAGCTGCAGCGAAACCGACTTACCAACGCCGCTGCGCCCCAGGATGCACACGGTCTCACCCGGCATGACGTTGAAACTGACTCGATCAAGAACCACTTTGTCGCCGAACGCTTTGGAGACCTCGCGGAATTCGATGTAAGGCTGGCTGGCGGCTTCAGGCATTCGATTGGTTCTCGCGAATCACGCTTACGCTAAACGATTTTATCTGCTTCCCTGCCCCGCTTCCAATTCTTCGGGAGTATTGAAATTCCGGAAGATGTCACGCGAGAATCCGTCGCGTTGCAAATCTTCTTCCTCGATCACTCGGGTCTTGGTTGCGGAAAACAGCAAGTCGATCTTGTTCTGTCCCACAAGCAGTGCGGTTTCGGCGGCATCGGCAAATTCCCGGCGGTAAATGGCGCACAGGGGCTGCCGGCGTCCGCCGGTGCGGGGAACTAACACCGTTGCCTCTGGTGAACTTCCCGCATAACCCATCAAGTGTTTCAAGAACGCAGTAGAGACAAAAGGCATGTCCACAGCCAGCATCAAGTTGAGGTCTGTCTGCGAAGCCCGCAATGCAGCATGAATTCCACCCAGAGGACCCCGGTCGCGGAATATGTCTTCGACCACCGGCGCAAACGAAGCGAACTTCCCAGCATCGCCTACGATGCGTACATCGAGCGTCACCGACCGCGCCAAGCCGAGCGTCCGCGCCAGCAGAGTTTGGCCTTCGAATTCAACAAAAGCCTTGTCCCTGCCCATGCGCGTGCTCTTGCCGCCAGCCATAATGAAGGCAGCGACGTCCGGCACCGCGGCGCATCCCATGCCGCGATAATACACGTTGCGATCGAAGAACTGGTTTGAGGAAGCAGTCAGCCTAACAAACACGCGGCGAGTAGGTTGTACAGGACGAAAGGAAATGCTTACGAACTGGTTTCGGCGTACTCCGAGGCCTCACGCGAGTGCTCGCGCACAATCAGCACTCCGACCAGAACCGCGCTTACCAGCATAATCACTCTGATGTAAATGCCCGCGTGAAAAGCCTGATCGCCGGCGGCGGTTCGGAGCAGGCCTGAGCTCGCGCTGACTGTGCAAAATCCGAAATAGAATTTTTCCATCCATCCTCGAGAGATCACGAAAAGCCACAGAAGGATCGAGGAGACGGCGGCAAATACGCCGCAGAGGATCCATGTGCCGGTCGGTACCTTAGACGGCATCCAGACGCCGGAGGCGGGATTGGCCGCCACCATCTGCCGCACCGCGATCAACAGAAATACGACGGAATGCACCAAGGCGACCAAGGCGCGTTTTCGGTTGGTGAGAATGGAAAATCCGCCCATACGTGACCATACTCTACCGAAAGAGCCGGACAAACGGCTGTGATCCAGGTCACGCAGCAAGAGTACTTCGGGAGGCCCTTTCTAGCACTCTTGGGCCATAGTTTCCCGGATCGTGCCATTGTCATGGCGCGCCAATGGCCTCAAGATACGGGTGGTTGGTAATAGCACTCTCGATTAAGTCCGTTTCACAAGGCACTTGACGGATCGAAAGACGCGAAATGCCAGAAATAGACGCAAAAACGGAGCTTGGTAAGCCTCGGAGGGGTCTCGCGATGCGGGAACGTAGCCGATTGCTGATCGCCCTGGGCCTTCTGGTAGTTGCTCTCGCCGTCGTGATTGTGAGGGATCGAGAGTTCTGGTTTGGTTCGGACGACGGGACTGACGCTGACGCCACGTACGCAGAAACCGTCCCGAAAGCCCAGCCGGCTGTAGCCCCTGCCAAGACCGCAGAAGTACCGGTTGCACCGGCTGTTCCGAAGAGCCGCCCTGCCGCCAAGACTTCCACTGCGTCGGTTGTGGCTGCGCCGACTCCCAACCAAACCCTGAACTCAGAAACTCCAGCCATCGTAACCAAGCGGGCCGTCCTTCCGCCGCTGGATGTCGAAGTGATTGCCGGCGACACTCACAGCACGGTCCATCCGGGAAGCAACATCGCGAAAGTGGAGATTCCGGGCGCTTCGAACCGCTTGCCCGCGGCCGCGACTTCTGTGATCGGTCAGCCTACCAACGCCGCCGACCGCGAGCGTCTTTCTTCCACCGATTTGACCTATCCCTTGCTGGGACAGCACACCAGGGTTCAAGGTTCGGTAGTGTTGCAGGCCGTCGTGGGCGCGGACGGCACTATCCAAAACCTGCGCGTGCTCAGTGGCCCTGCGATCCTGACTGCGGCCGCCCAGCAGGCGGTTCGCGAGTGGCGCTTCAAGCCCTATCTGCAGAACGGACAGCCGGTCGAAACCAAAGCTACGATTACCGTGAACTTCACCATTCGAGTGTCTGATAATCCCGCCAAGACAAGCTAGAATCTTCCTCCTGGCTTTAGAACAACATCCAGCACAGTAAAGTGTCTCAAGAAAGTCGCGCTGCCCTGGAGAGGCACAAAGCTGTCTGCGAAGCCCCTCCCGGTCTGTAGTATCGGGGCTTTCCCCTCGGAAGGCTCGGGGCTCTCCCCGATGGGACGCTTGGAGGAACATGCGTAGCCTAATTGACGGGCTAGGGAAAGAAGTCGTGCTTGTCCCCTCAAGGTCACTGGATGGGCGCTAACTTCTTCCCCTCGCCCCTGAAGACCGTCTCAAGTTAGGCAAGACCGGCACGCATTTCTTCTGGCCGACGTGTCCTGCCCCGGCAAACATTCCTGCTACGGGTGCTGGCGCGGGAGAATCGAGTTCCGCGTGCACTGCAGCATGGACCCGCAAGGCGAACTGACTTAGTCGCCCCCAAGCTCCGATCTCGCCACTCTCGCGCGTTCTCGCGGTGCTACTGCACCGTCAGCGAAACCGACGTAGTGTGCTGCTCTCCGCTGGCATTCCCCGTGATCATGACGGTGTAAGTGCCGGCCGGAGTACTTGGGTTCGTCTTGGTTGTGGGCGGTGGAGTGCTGGATCCTGAACCGCCGCAGGCCGCTTGCAGCAAGCATCCGCTCAGCACCAGAAGGATGAGACAGATACCCAGAAGCTTCCTACGACCTGGCGTATTGACTCCCGCCGCACTCAGCAACATGGCCGGCATCAGGAAACCAAGGGCGAGAAGCCAGCGCGAGCCGTGCTCTGGAGCCGGGGCCAGCGCAGCCTGAGCGCCGGTCGTAGCGACGGTCAGCATCGAACTGCCGGTGTTATTGGCCACCGAGATCGTTCCCAGCGAGCAGGTAGGCGCCGGACTCAAGGTGGTGGAAATGCTGCAAGTTAGAGCCACGGTCGAAGGATTGAGGCCACCTAGCGGATTGATTGTGATCATGGATTGTCCCGACGCTCCCGCAGCGACCGAAAGCGACGCCGGCGAGGACGACAGGCTGAAATTGGGCACGGCAGCCGCCACTACCAAGTTGACAACGTTTGAAGTGCTGACGTTGAAGTTGCCGTCGCCGCTATAAGCAGCGGTGATATTGTGGGTCCCGATCGCCAGCGTTGAGATCGACAAACTCGCTACTCCTCCGCTCAGCGCCGGACTGCCCAGCGGCGTGGTTCCGTCTGAGAACGTCACTGTGCCGGTAGGCTGGCCTGACGTGCTCGGGCTGACTGTGGCCGCGAAGGTCACCGACTGGTTCAAAGTGGACGAGGTGGCGGAAGAGGTTAATGCCGTGGTTGTGCCTGCCTTCTGCACCGTTTGAGTTAGCTTTACTGTGTGTTTCTGATACCCATTGGTGGGGCTGTAGACCGCCGACAGCGAATTCGTTCCGACTGGCAGGGTCGAGGTGCTCACGGAGTATTGTCCGTTGGCTAGGCTTCCAGAACCGAGAATCGTGCTTCCATTCACAACCGTGATAGTGCCTGTCGGCGCTCCCATGCCGTTGGATACACTGGCCGCCACTGTTACCTTAAACGTGAGTGATTGGCCGAACGGTGAGGATGGCCAGTCCGAAGACACCAAACTCATGGCAGTACCTTGTGTGTTCAGCAACACGCTCACGGTATTGCTCACGCCATTGGCGACAACCACATCCTGTGCGCCGTCTCCGTTGAAGTCACCGACTACGGCGGAGTAAGCTTCGGATCCAGTTCCAAACAGCGTTGAGGCGGTTGCGTGTTGGAAAGTGCCATTCCCATTGCCGAAGAGCAGACTCACCAGGTTTCCCGGAGCGCTGCCCAGAGGAGTGCTGGTCAGGGCCAAATCAAGATTGCCATCGCCATTGAAGTCTGCGAAGACAATCGATGAGGGATTCGCATTGCCGGTCGCGTAATACTTAACGGCCTGGAACGTCCCGTCTCCGTTTCCCAGCAGAACGCTAACTTCCTGCGTGAGGAAGTCGGCGACCGCCAGATCAAGGCTGCCAACCCCGCTAAAAGCTCCGGCCACTACCGAAAGCGGGTTTCCTCCGCTCCCCGTCGAGTACGTTGGATGCTGCGACTGTGGCTGAAAAGTACCATCGCCATTGCCGACAAGAACACCAGCAGTGCTGTCCGTCTCGTTCACCACTACGAGGTCAATTTGCCCTCCGCCTAATTGCGCCACCGCGACCGATATAGGACCATTGCCCGCCGCATAGGGGCTCCCGCTCGCTGGCGTGAATGTTCCATCGCCGTTCCCTAAGAGCACAGTTACGTTGTTGGTATAGAAATTCGTCACCGCTACGTCCAGCTTGCCGTCACCATTGAAGTCTCCGGTCGCGATCGAGGTTGGCTCCTCTCCGCCGGTGGAGGTATCAATGTGTGACTGGAAGGTTCCATCGCCGTTTCCCAAAAACACACTGACCGTATTGGTGGCGTAGTTTGCCACCGCGACATCCGCTATCTTGTCGCCGTTGAAATCTCCTACAACTACGTAATAAGGGTAGGTGTCAGTTCCGGTGGAGTAACCGGTCGGCCCCTGAAAGCTGCCGTCGCCGTTGCCCAGAAGGATTGAGATCGTGCTGGGGCCGCAACTGGGGAAATTCGCACAGTTGCTATTCGTGACCACTAAATCCGAAATGCCGTCAGAGTTGAAGTCGCCCGTGGCCACCGCCCGTGGAGTAGTCCCGGCGTTGAAATCTGTGCGTGTCTGAAAGGTTTCATTTCCATTGCTCAGGATCACGCTCACGGAATTGCCGCCCGAATTTGCTGCCACCAGATCGGTCGTACCATCATTGTGATTAGCAAAATTCGCTGCGACTACGGAGTACGGAATGTCTCCCGTCCCGGCATTCACCTGTCCTGCGAACGTTCCGTTGCCCTGACCCCATAGCACGCTGACCGTATTTCCGTTGCCCGCTGATACCGCCAAATCTTGGTTCCCATCGTGATTGAAATCTCCCACGGCCACCGCAGTTGGAAAAGCCGCAGTGGGATATTCCACGTGGGTTGGGAAGGAACCTGTCCCTATGCCCAGCAGGACGCTGACCGCGTTCCCTCCTTGGTCTGCTACCGCGACGTCCAGATAGCCATCGCCGTTGAAATCCGCTAGCGCCACCGAAACGGGGATGCTTCCTGTTGTGGATTGGAGTTGACTCTTGAACGTCCCGTCTCCGTTTCCCAGCAGAACGCTAATGACGTCGTTATTGTTCTTGTTTGCTACCACCAAGTCCATCACTGTGCAGCCGGCGATTTTGGCATGAACACACCCCACGGCGATCGACCATGGATTGAATCCCGTGGTGTAAGCGACCTGCGCACTGAAGGTTCCATTACCTTTCCCCAACAAGACTCCTACTGTCCCGTCCGTCGCATTTGTAACCGCGAGGTCAAGGTTGCCGTCTCCGTTGAAGTCGCCAACTGCCACTCCTTGCGGTTGCTTCCCGGTCGCAGTATCGATTTTGGCCAGGAAGGTACCACTGCCATCGCCCTTGTTCAGAAAAATGCTTACTGTGTTACTGCCGGAATTCGTTACCGCGATGTCTGAGTATCCGTCCCCATTAAAATCCCCGACGGCAATCCCCTCGGGGGCGGTGTCGGTTGCGTAAACCGCCGCCGGAGTCTGAAACGTGCCATCCCCGTTTCCCAGCAGCACGCTGATCGAGTTACCGCCCGGATTCCCAGAATTGGCGACCACGACGTCAAGATTGCCATCGTTCCTAAAATCCCCAAATGCCGCCGCTTGCGGACTTGATCCGACCGTATACTGAGGCGCCTCCAGAAACTGTCCTGCATGAACGGCCAGAGCTCCGAATACTGTGTACAACACCAATCCCGAAAGCGCGCGTCTTAACATAGCCCTCCCTCGACAACATTCCTTTTTTTCAAGCTTGGCTGCGCTGCAAAGTGCGCTGGCTCTTAAGCATTGAGCAACCGTTTCCGTTCTCGCGTGGTGCCGAGGCGGCGCAATCGCCCTACTGGGGACACCGACGCCACGGCAAAATAGAAAACGGGTGCAACAGGGGGAACTGAGGGGAGGTTGATTTCCAGGCCGCTGGGGGAACTGCCGGGCCTAGAGCGGCAGAAGCTTATCCCGTCTCACTCACCTTACGCAATAACCCATTTGGGCTAAACTTTTCTATAAAGCCGCACGACCAGAGGGAAAAGTCCAGCACATGCTAGAGAAAGAGGGCCCGAATGCGGGTTCGGACCCCCAGGTTCAGGATGAACAGGGTTGGGAGAGGGCTTCTTACAACTTACTTACTACCGGCGCTGGCCGTAACTTGACCCGAAGCTGCCAATTGCTGTTCCACGACCTGTCGCAACGAGGCGTAGTCCAATGCGCCGCTGAGGAAATGTCCGTTGATGAAAAAGCTCGGAGTACCGCTGATCCCCAGGCGCGCTCCCTCTTTGTGGTCCTTGTCCACAGCGGCGGCTTCCTCGCCCGAATCCAGGCACTTATCGAACGCGGCCGGATCCAGCTTCAGGGTGCGGGCTTGCGCCTTTAGCTGGTCAACGTCCAACTCCTTGCTGTGATAGAGCTCGTCGTGGAGTTCCCAGAATTTTCCCTGTTTGCCCGCACAACGCGCCGCTTCCGCAGCCTTCTCTGAGCGTGCGTGAATGGGAAAATCCTTGTACGTGAATGCGACTCGATCGCCCAGGTCCGCCTGCAGTTTTTTCACGTCCGTGGCCACCTTCTGGCAATACGGACACTCGTAATCCGCAAATTCAACCATGGTCACGCGCGCATTCGGCGGACCCAGCACTTCCGAGTTCTGCAGGTCCACATTGGCTCGGGGTGGAGCGAGACTTATCGACACGGTGGTTTGGACGCGCAATGCGGTCACGTAGGCCGCGCGCACTTTTTCGGTTCGCAGTTGTCGGATCTTTTCCAGTATCTTTCCGCGAACGGCGTCGTAGGGCTGATCGGTCTCCAGCCCCTCGTAGTAGACCTTCATCTGATCTTCGGTAGGATCCTTTACCTGCGATTTAATATCCCGGTCGACCAACTGCTCAAGCGTGATGTTCTCGCTCTTAGCCTTCTGCTCGAGCAGTTTCTTGTCGATCAGATCATTCAGCGCCCGGGTCTCTGCTTGATAGTATTGGTAGTGCGCCGACAGGAGTTTGGCGGACTCTTCGCGTTCGAGATCAGCCATCGTCACCTTGACCCCGCCAACCTCCGCCACCACGCTTGCGTCTTCCTGCGCGGCGATCCTGCCCACGCTCGACACCACGAGCGCGATACCCAATCCAAAGTTTAGAAGATTTCCTGACAACGACATGAATTCCCCCCAGTCTTTCGTAGGCCAGATTTAGTGGAAAGAGCGCCAAAGTGCAGCGTACAGACCACGAGAACTGCGTTTCGACCTGCTATGGTTTGCTTCAGATACGCCGCCAAGCCGGGGAGAGGGCTTTGCTCGGTTCAAATGGCGCATCAACTACTCTACAAGAAATCGGTACATCCACAACTCTCCGAGCGCACTAATCCGATATTACTAACCCCGCGACAAACCTCGCGCCGCGTTGGATTCAAGCCCAGTCCTCGAGCCGGCTATCTTGCCGATAATTCCGGAGCGGGTGGATACCCCCATCTTGACCATGACCAGCCGGATAAAGGCTTTTACCGTGTTGGGACTTATTTTCATTCGTTGGGCAATCTCTTTGCTAGTGTAGCCCTCCAGCAGAAACTGCACCGTTTCCTGTTCGCGGGTGGTGAGACCAAAGCGTTCCGCCACTTCTGCGACCATAACCACCTCACTACCTTTCCGTTCGAGCATCACGATGAGGTACCCGTCCGAAGGACTGGAACCATTCTTATGGTTCCCTGCCTTCCGATTTCCTTTGATGTCGACGGGAAAAGAACGGCAAAGATAAGTTCGCCGGGCCGAATGAAATTCGCCGACGACTCGGGAAGAAGACTGCTTACCCACAAGGTCCATACGAACCTTATTCGCCAGCCAGAGGTCCGGATGATTAATACTTTCGGGCCGGTCCGGAAAGGCGAGGATTTGAAGCGCCTCAGAGTTAGAAGCGACCACGCTCAACGATGCGTCAACTACGATCAGACCGGGACGGGCCGGAGCTGTATTCACCAAAATTTCCCCACTTTCGGAGACGGGGCACTACAGCCGCCTGACGTCTCAGATGAATTGACTTGGCCACGAGGTCCGGGGGACCTCCAACATTATTGCCTTGACAGAGCCAGCGGCGAGGCAACGGACTTGCTTTTGCCTTTCTCGCTGCTGCGCAAAGTCATTAACTTCCGCGGGTCAAATCAGGTAAACACTTTCCTGGGGGTAGGAAAGTCATCTTGCACTTCCTCCGGAGGGCGTAGAAGAAGGCGCGTGTATTGTCGCACAAAAGCTGGTGTTGTCAAGTTGAATAGTTCATTAAAGTTACTTCTTTCGGGGGTTACAGAAGAAGTACACCGATCGAACTACTGCGAATGGACTACGGCGAACGATGCCGTTCCTCTGCAGTAAGCCCACGTCAGATCTCGGTTTTCGTCCTTTGCGAGTCGATGACGAGGTCAAGCTCGTCGCTGCGCCCGGCGGTTCTCGGTTGCTGCGGTTGGTTTCAGCCGGCCGGTCGTTTGCTTCCGTTTCTTAAGTGCCGGCTTACTGATCCGCGCGGTTTCACTCTTCTTTGAATCGGAAGGAGTCGGCTGCGCAATGTTCGTCGCTCCACGCGCAGCAATTAACTGGTTCCCTCGCGATCGAGTCCAACGTTCCAAAATCTTTCGAAAGCGCGAAACGACAATGTTATACGCGTCCCTCAGGACGGCGCGGAGCTTCGTGAAACTTGACGTCTGAACTGGAGTAACCCTCAGAGCTTCTCTGTATTTTGCGATCCAAGCTTCGTCCCCTTCGTGTACGTCCGCCCCATTCATAAACCACCTCACCCCACTCTTGGCCTGCGTGTCTATGCCTTATACGCCCTCGCCCGGGCTGATGGCATCGCTCGAAGGAACTACTCCATTCGACCGAGCCAACTGGGTTGGTCATTCTGGGGGGCATTGCAAGCCGAGTTAGAAATCTACGGTCCTGCAACCTGAGCTGGAGCTCGGGTCGGTTTGCTACAATTCGCGTGACTAAATTGCACCTTTAAAGTGGACTTCAGATTTTCTGCTTTGGGCGGGGACACATGATGGCTGGAAGGCGCGTATTTTATCTTCGATTTCTTATCAGCATATTTTTTTTGTTCTCCTACTCCTGCGAAACGGCGCATGCACAAGGATCGTATTCCAAACAAGCCACAATTTCCGAGTCAGCAGGGAAAATTCGGCTCGTTGCCAATGACTCTCGTCCGCTCGCCCAGACACTGGATGCGCTTCAACAAAAGTATGGATGGCGTGTCAATTACGAAGATCCACAGTACATCTCCAAGTTGGACGTGGTCGAGCCCAAAGGCACCCAGGATAAATCTTCCCATCCCGACGACCAACACCGAGTGCCAAGCGGTGGAAATTTCGTGGCGGAGTTCGCTGCTGGCCCCGCTCCGAATGCAGTGCCCGATGAACAAAAAACACTTCAATTGCTCGTCGATGCCTACAATCGATCTGACAATCCCGGGCGATTCGAGGTGCGAAAAGACAAGGACAGGCAGGAGCCGGTCTTCGACATAGTCGGAACGGCGGCGCACGATGGCCAGGGCAAGATGGCTCAACAACAGGTGTTGCTCGATGCGCCCATCACGATTGCATCTCAAGACAGAACCTTCTCGGACACCGTCGATTTGATCTGCCAAACCATCGCCGATAAAAGCCATCTGAAAATTAGCCTGGGCATTCACCCGCTAGGCTTAGATCGCACCCATATCACCATCGGCGGAAAGGAGCTTACCGCACGCTCCTACCTTTTTCGCGCAATGGAATCGACGAGCCGCAAACTGGTTTGGCGCCTCCTCTACGACCCCGAATCGGACAGCTATTTCTTGAACATCCACCAAGTGAAGCTTCCTGTGAAGGGATAAGGCTTAGCGAGATTGGGTTAGTTCAACTGGGGACTTGCGCAAGTCAGTTGCGGGACTAAAGTTTGTCAATCCGCAATTTCGAAGAGGAACAGCCATGACACGAAAGTTAGGGGTAGCTGCTGTGATGCTGGCACTGCTTGGACTAATCGGTATGGCCCATGCGCAGAGCCCGTACAGAGTCGAATACTTCAACAATGCTAATACAAGTGCACCCGACGCCACTCTGAGACTTGATAATGATGGTGCTGCCGCAGGCGCAAACCTGTGTGCAGATCTCTTTATATTTGATTCCAATGAAGAGATGTCGGAATGCTGCAGTTGTCTGGAGACTCCGGACGGTTTGCGTACTTTATCGGTGGATAGCGATCTCACCGCTAACCCGTTAACCGGCGTGGTTCTCAGCACTGGAATAATCAAAATAGTAGCCGCATCGCCGACGAGTGGTAAATGCCCGCCTCCCAGCACGATTTTGCTCGTGCCGGATGGCGAGATCCAGGCGTGGGCAACTCACATACAAAGCAGTACCAATACGGTCACGGAGACGGCTTCTCAGGCTTCTTCCCTCAGCAGTGAGGAGCAATCAAAGCTGGCGCGGCAGTGCGGGGCGATCCGGGCTGTCGGCAGCGGCAAGGGCATCTGCAGCTGCGGAACTGGTACCGGATCTTAACCCGGCCCGAGCCGCTCTCGGTGCTGCTGAAACGTAACTCTGCTCTTTTTCGCTTACCCGACCCCCAGGGTTAGCGATATTGGGTTAGTGCATGTGGAGACTTGTAAAACTCGCACATGCGGCTAAAGTGCAATGGCGCCACTTTCACGGTCCTATGACCTCCCCCTAAGGACGGCGCTATCTCGAAGGAGGAAACGACATGACACGAAAGTTAGCAGTACTTTGTACTTTGATCCTGGCGCTAGTTGTATTTGCCGGGATGGCTCAGGCGCAGACGGCAGCCACCAGTCCGTATCGGGTGGACTACTTCTCTAACGCCAACACTGGGGGAGCTCCCGATGGCACCCTGAGACTGGACAATGATGGCTCCGCAGGTGGGAATCTGTGCGCGGATATCTATGTTTTTGATTCCAATGAAGAGCTGTCGGAATGCTGCAGCTGCCTGGAAACTCCAGACGGTCTCCGCACTCTGTCGATCAACAGCGACCTTACCGCGAATCCTTTGACAGGTGTAGTACTGTCGACGGGCGTGATTAAGATCGTTGCCGCAGCTCCGACCGCGGGCGCTTGCCCGGTTCCCAACCATATTACCCTTGAGACCGGCGGCGAAATCCAAGGCTGGGCTACCCACATCCAGAACAGCAACTTCGCAGAAACCGAGACTGCTTCTCAGGTCTCTAACCTAAGCGCTACCGAGCAGACCAGACTGGCCCGTCAGTGCGGCGCCATCCTGTCCGTCGGCAGCGGCAAGGGTATCTGCTCCTGCGGTACTGGAACGGGTGAGTAGTTCTGACCTGTTCAAGATCGCTGAAATCACAACCATGTCAAACGCACTCGCCAGCCAGAGCCAAAAGCTCTGTCTGGCGAGTGTGCTTTTTAGGCATCCTTGAGTGCATGATTTCCGCTGCTCCACTTCCCTCGGCTTTCTTCCCGTCCCAGTTCCGCCAACCACACGCCGCACGCGCCGTAAGTTATTGAAACGTCTCGCGCACACTGGCCCCGGCACGAAGGTAACCTACCCAAGAACGCAAGTTCGGGAGATGATGAAACTGCCTTCGGTGCTCCCTTTGGTCCGAAGTCCGGTCCGCAAGTAACCATCATGCCGCAGAAAATTATGGATGTTCTTATGCTTGGGCGTTGCTCCCACGAGTTCTCTTGGCCCCGGCGTGGCTCTGACGGGGATTACTACCAGGTTTGCCTTTTGTGCGCCGCCGAGTACAAGTATGACTGGAGCACGATGCGCCGCACGGAGCGCGTGGAGCACGCGAAACCCGAAACCGGGATTCGGCGCAGCCATACCCGCGAAAAACGGCCGTCCTGGACTCCGCGTGCGCGCCGCCTGAAGCTTGACTTGGCCCTGCGCTACCGGGTCAATAACACCAGCACCTGGTATGAAGGCACCATCGAAAATCTCAGCCAGACCGGGCTGTTGTTCCACGGGCCTCAGCCGCTTCCGGTAAACGCCCTGATCGAGATGGTGTTTGAAATGCCCGAGGAAATCTCCGGCCAGAAGAACCGCAATGTTCTTTGTCAGGGCCGCGTAATCCGCTCCAAGGATCAGGAAGCAAAGGTTCAAAAAGAGGACGTTGACGCGGGCCTTTTGGCGGCCTCGATCGTCGACTACAAGTTCATCCGGTAGAGGCCCGGCAGCGGGAATCTCGCCGGGCCGCATCAAAGCAGACGCGTATCGCGCGGCTTCGTTTACCTTCCTCCAGCTTCGTACGACTCGTCCTGAGTCCGTCAATTTTCCTCCGGCCGGTTTCGGTATTCCGAACATCGACAATCGATTTTCGTTCTCAGAGCGAGGCAAGCGGCACGGAGAGACGGATGTCTTATCCATAACAAAACTCTCGTGATCACATTACTTTTCCGTTTTCAATCTGTTCTGACTCCGTAACATCCAACTTTTTTTGTTGCAGCGATACCGAATTAGGCTACAAAGCGCAACAACTGATTTCGGACATGCCTGCACCTTCACCGTCCGAGTTCACTAATCTGTTGCCGCTCCCTTCCTGCGTTGGGGTTCTGTCTCGCCCGCGGGAAAGCAGAAGGCACGTTCCGCGCAAACAATTCTTCCCTCTTGGCGGCGAAGCCAAGGCCATCAGCGCCTTCAACCCTTACCGGGATATCTGTTCCCGGCTATTCCAAAAGTAAACACAGCAGAAGAGACCTTAGCTAAGGAGGAGCCGTGATCAATCGAGCGAAAGTTGAGTCCAGTTTAGGTTTGGCAGTATTGTTCCTCGCCGGGATCGCATTTGCTCAAACCGACCCCGGAGTTCAGAGTGGAAGCCGCGGCACGGGAGCGGCGCTCTCGTCCGTGTTAGCCAACAACCCCTCTGGCATTCTGGCTTTTTTCACGGATGGCCAAACGCGCTTTCAGGAAGTGGAGGCGGTTTCCAATTCCGCCAACGTCGGCCTGGGACCGCGGTTCAACTCGAATCAGTGCAGTTCCTGTCACGCACAGCCTGCCGTTGGCGGGACCGGTGCTGCCATCAACCCTCAATTTTTGTTCACCAGCAACGGCGTCGCGCCCGGCAACACCATGCCGTCCTTTATTACGGCCAATGGCCCAACTCTCGAAGCGCGCTTCCCATTCTTCTTTAACAGCAACGGCTCGGTAAACACCAACGCTCCCAACGGCGGGGTGGAAACCTTGTTCACCGTCACTGGCCGCTCGGACGCCGGCACCTGCAACAGCAGCAGCGCGCTGCCGCAACCGAGCTTCGCCACTGCAGTCGCGGAGAACAACATCATCTTCCGAATTCCGACGCCCCTATTTGGCGCGGGGCTAATCGAGAACCTCGATGACTCGACGTTGTTGAAAAACCAGATAGTCAATCTCAACAACAACCTGGGTATTTCCGGCACCTTTAATCACAACGGCAACGATGGCACCATCAGCCGCTTCGGTTGGAAGGCGCAGAACAAGTCGCTGCACATTTTTGCCGGCGAGGCCTACAACGTCGAAATGGGCATCAGCAACTTGCTCTTTCCCCAGGATCGTCCACTGCCCGGCGAAGATGGAGTCGGAGGCACTGGCGAGACCGGCTTGGTATCGACCTGCCTGAACCTGAGCGGCGCCGGTTATCCGGAAGATACATCCAACCCCGGATCGACGGGCCCAGCGATTCTCGATGACGTCTCGGCGTTCGCGAACTTCATGCGATTCCTCGCGCCGCCGCCAACCGGTGGGGTTGTGCTCAATGGAACGACAGTCTCGGCCAGCGCGATCTCTGCTGGCAGTTCCCTGTTCAGCTCCATCGGCTGCGCAACCTGCCACAATCCGACGCCAGGCACGACGCAGGGGTCGAACTTCACCTTATCGTTAAGCCAGCAGCCGGTGAATGCCTTCTCAGATGTTGAGATCCATAACATGGGTACTGGCTTGGCGGACAATGTCTCGCAGGGCACGGCGGGCGGCGACCAGTTCCGCACTGCTCCCTTGTGGGGTCTGGGGCAACGCATATTCCTCCTGCATGATGGCCGCACCACGAACCTGATCACGGCCATCCGGGACCATGCGAGCCACGGCAGTGAAGCCAGCTTTGTGGAAGAACAATTCTTTAACCTTAGTCCTACTCAGCAGCAGGAAATTCTGGACTTCCTGCGCTCACTATAATTCCTCCACACAACCTTACTGGCGGGACACGAAAGTGCCTCGCCAGTGTTTATCGAGCAGTACAAGCTAGGAAACAATCCGCGAGTTGGCTGTTTCATCGGCCATTGAGTTCAGAGGATACATATGCGCGTTCCAATGTTGTTTTCCTTCCTCGTTGTCGCCTTGTGCTCGCCTTTCTGGAGTCAGGATGCCAAGCCGCAAAATCCTCCCAGGAACGGCGGCGACTTTTCTGATGTCGTCCAACCCGCGACAAAAGTGCCGACAGGCGTCATTCTCGTCAAGGGAGCATGGTCGAGCGCGAGTGATTCCGTCACACCTCTACCGGAAGGCGGAAGCGTCCTCAACAATGTATTCACTGACGAGTATTTTGGGATGACTTATCCCTTGCCCGCGGATTGGGCGGAAAAATACAAGGGCCCACCGCCGTCGGATACGGGCCGCTATGTGCTGGCGCAGATCAGTCCTACGGAAACATACAAGCGACCAGATCGAGGAACGATCCTGATCACGGCGCAGGATATGTTCTTCACGCCCCTGCCTGCGACCAACGCGCTCGAACTGGTCAACTACTCGAAGAACCATTTGCAAGCTGATTACAAAGTGGAAATACCTCCGACACTGACCACGGTTGCCGGCCACCCCTTTACCTTCTTCGCCTATTGGTCGCCGATCGCGGAGCTGCATTGGTACGTTCTTGCAACCGAGATCCGTTGCCACGCGGTCCAGATCGTACTAACCAGCCGAGACACGAAACTGCTGGAAAGTTTGATTACGGATCTAGACAAGATGAAACTGCCCAGCGAAGCGAGTCCAACAACGGGGATAGGCGGTGGCACTTTTCCAGTGTGCGTTAAGGATTACGCGAACGACGAGAACGTGATTGCGCGGGTTGATCCGATCTTCGCCGAGCACAGGTTCAATGCCGTCCCGGTGCGAATCATCATCGACAAAGAAGGAAAGGTGAAGCACATTCATTTTCTCAGCGCATTTCCCGATCAAGCAAAAGCCATTACCGATGCTCTGAGGCAATGGAAGTTCAAGCGGTACATCCGAAACGGACAGCCTGTCGAGGTGGAAACCGGAATTATGTTTGGGCGCTCGCTCTATCCGGCAAACCATCGACCGGCAACGACCGAATGAGGTGCGGAGCAGATTTCTTGCGTCCCGCTCTCCCCACGCCGCCTCTCAGCTTCTCGACTCGCCGCACTTGTCCCACTCGTCGTACACTCTTCGAAGGCAACGTTCCGTTCCCATGCCCCCCATCACGGCATTGCTGCATACCACGAATGATGCTCTGCGCCTGGGCAGGGCGCTCGAAACGCTTCTTCCCTGCGCCGAGGTGATGATCGTGGACCATCACTCAACCGACGCGACACTGAGTGTTGCCCGCGCATACGGTGCCCGAATTCTGAGGGCAGAGACCAGCGTCGCGACCGAACATTACCTCGATCGCGCGCGTTGCGATTGGATTCTCTGTCTCAACCCTTCCGAGTCGATCACCGAAAAACTCCAGGCCTCTTTGTTCGAATGGAGTTCTTTATCCAAGGAAAGCCTGCTCAACGCGGCCCCTTTCTCGCTTTTCGTGCGCGAGCAAACGGACGGATCCTGGCAGCGCCATTCAGTACCGCAAACTCGGTTAGTGCCGCGCAACTGGAATTCCTGGGACGGACGCCTCCCGGCTCATGAGCCTTCATCCCAAGCACTGGAAGGCGATCTGGTAAGAATTGCATTCCCTTGATGGCCTTCAATTCGGTTCCCCATCGGCCTTTCGGACAGTGACTTCAGTACCTTAGTCGTACCTGACCTTTCACCTTATAATCCACTCAAGATTCGGCATTGTCCGCGTTCTTTGGAAGATGTGCGTTTGAAATGCTTTAGGCGCGCTTCTGTAGAACGCCACCAACTCAGTGGACCCTTTTTACGCATCGTCGATTCTTTTCATCGGGCTGTCATTCGGCAGCTTTCTGAATGTGTGTATCTATCGCCTGCCGCGGGGTTTGTCGGTGGTCATGCCACGTTCCAAGTGTCCTCACTGCAAGCACCTGATTGCGTTTTATGACAATATGCCGGTTATCAGTTGGCTGATCCTTCGCGGGCGCTGCCGGCAGTGCAAGACCAGAATTTCTCCGCGCTATTTGTTTATTGAGTTACTTACCGGTGCTTTGTTCCTGGGTTGCTACGCCTATTTCGGGCTCACACTCGCTACGCTGAAATTCTGTGTTTTTGGATTTCTCGTACTCGGCCTCATTTTCACCGACGCTGAAACCAAGCTGTTGCCGGACAAACTCACGCTCCCCGGCCTCGCTCTTGGCATCATTTTCAGCTTACTGGTTCCGGTAAACGACGTAGCTTCGCAGCTTCTGCCGGGCATGGTGAACTTACCTTTTAGCGCCGATGTCTCGACCCGGCTGCTCTCATTGCTCGATTCTCTACTCGGCGCGGCTTTGGGTGCATCCTTCATTTACGGCGCGGGCGCAGCGTACTTGCGCTGGCGCGGAACTGAAGGCATGGGTTTTGGCGACGTTAAGCTGATGGGGATGGTGGGTGCCTTTCTTGGTATCAAGCTCACCATCTTGACGATTTTTGCTGCATCGCTGGCTGGCTCTCTGTTTGGTTTAACCACCGTGCTCATGGTTTGGATCAAGCGGACTCACCGCTTCATGCGACGGCTGCCCAACCTGCAGGCCGCTCGCCGCCGGGGCTGGCAATCCGCGCAAATGGTTTACCGCCATTATCAGATGCCCTTCGGCGTCTTTTTGGGCAGCATGGCTTTGCTCGCGCTTTTTGTCGGCAACCAATTTTTGCACTGGTACGGGAGGCTTTGGTGGTAATGTTGCTCGCCAATCCGGTGCTCGTGCGTGCCCTCCTCGTCCTGTTTGCCGCAGGGTGCGCGTTCGTATTCGTTATCTGGCTGATGCGCCGCTTGCGCAGCGAAATCGCTGCCGAGGCCAATCTCGACTCCGTCGCCCCTCCCACTCTGGAAGGCCTTCCTCTTCATCTTTACAACACCGTGATCCAGCAACTGAAACAGCAGAAACACGAATTACAAGTGCAGACGCTCTCCGAGCAGCGTCGCGCTCGTACCAGCGAAAACTTCAGCCAGACCGTGCTCTCTAATCTTCCTTGTGGCGTGCTGGTGTTCGGCCTCAATGGATTGGTGAAGCAAGCCAATCCCGCAGCCAAAGGCATTCTGGGCTTCCGTTCCCTCTCGGGGATGAGTGCCACTGACATTTTTCGCGAGGCAACGGTGTGTTCTGCGGAATCGCCCGCAGTGCGTGCCGATGGCCTGGAGGACGCGCCGGCGCAACTCGTAGAGGAAGTAAATGCAGTTCTGCGCGAGGGCAGCAAGCATCGTCAATTGGAGGCGGATTATTCCACTCCCGCAGGAGAAAAGATTCGTGTCGCGGTTACGGTTTCCGCCGTTCCCGCCGTCGATGGCAGTCTTCTCGGAGCGGCATGTTTGATCAGCGATCGCAGCGAATTCGAGCACATTCGCCATGAGCAGCAATTGCGAGGCGAAATTTCTGCCGAAATGGCGTTGCAGCTACGAACCTCTCTGACCACCATCGCAGGGTACGGCCAACAGTTGGCGCGGAATCGCGATCCGGATCTTGCCCCGCAGTTGGCTGCCGATATCGCCAGCGAGGCCGCCAGTCTGGACCGTCGCATCGGAGGATTCTTAGCGGAAAAACGGAATGCCCCAGGCATCGACGCTCGTGCCAGTGCAGCGGGTCGAGCGAAATGAAAGCTCAACGAACAGGATCAACCAGCAGATTCTGCACGAAGGAATCTGCCTATGCTCGCAGTCAAAGGATGGAAGCTATGAAGCGCATCACCTACGTTGGATTTGTATTCGCGCTGTTCACGATCCTCGCCGGCTCTCCGGCTTTGGCACAGACCACAACGCCAGCGACCGATCAGTCCTCGCTTGGAGACTATGCTCGCAAGATCCACAAGGATCCGGCCGTTAAAGCCAAGCCCAAGGTCTTCGACAACGACAATCTTCCGACCGAGGACAAGCTGTCCGTCGTTGGCGCGCCCGTCGCCGCCAACGCGGGCGACAACACCGCTACGAATTCCGATCCGAAAAATGCCGCTCCTGCAGCCAAACCCGAAGACGACCAGTCGAAGAAGGAAGCCGAGTGGAAATCCTGGCAGGACAAGCTAGCCACACAAAAAAGCGCAATCGACCTCGCCTCGCGCGAACTCGACGTGCTGCAAAAGGAATACCAGCTACGCGCCGCGGCAATGTACGCCGACGTCGGCAACCGATTACGCAACTCCAGTCAATGGGATAAGGAGGATGCCGATTTCAAACAGAAGATTGCCGACAAACAGAAAGCCGTCGAAGACGCCAAGCAAAAGCTCGACGACATGCAGGAAGAAGCTCGAAAAGCCGGCGTTCCCGCGTCCATGCGCGAGTAAAACAACCATCTCGAATCGCCGAGGAAATACGAGAACGCCGGCCCAATGGCCGGCGTTTTTCGTTTGCATAAGTTCCCAATTCAGGGCGACGTTCCTTCACCCTTCGCCTGCTCGCGCAGTCTTTCAATCTGCTTCACATGATGCCGCCCATGAATCCAATGAAATCTTCTCCACTGCGCCGCCGTCAGCGGACCTAGAATCGGATGGTCGAGCAACCTCCCGCGCCCAAAGCGAGCCTCACACCGCGATATGATCTCGTCCATCGCTTCCAGCTTCAGCCTGTACTCCGCTCTCACTTTCTCTGCTGGCAAGCCTCGCGGCACGGTCTGCTTCGGCGCTTTTCGGCCTTGCGGCAGATAGTCGAAACTAAACACCACCAAGCTCCGCCAGCGTTGCCTCATCGACGCTCGCCCAGCCATTGGCTTACCCGCTTCGAGCACCCGTTCGAATCCCTTCACCGTCCCGGTGTAAGTCAGATACAGGTGTTCGAGCACTTCGGCCGCGCACCATTTACCAGTCGGATGCCACCCCATCAGCTCGCTCGTCAACCCCTGCATCGCTGAATCCAGGGCTTGTTGCAGATCTTCGAGCAAGGTATCCATAGAGCCATCTCGCGTTTCTGTGCGCTTCAGGTAGAATATTCCGCGACCACAAATCGTCCCAGTTATAACAGGAAGGCCGTCATGAAGATGCGGGATTTCGTCCTGCCGAAGACCAGCGCCGGAGAAGACACCGCGTCGGGAATGCACCCTCGACGTGCGGTTGTGCCGACGATTTTCTCTGCAATCCTTCTTTCAGTTCTCGTGCTGTTCGTCGCTTGCGACTCCAACACCAAGCCGCCCGAAGCCAAGCCCGAGCCCAAGGGGCCCGAGTTGCTCACCGGACGTGCCGCTTTTCAGAAGGTCTTCATCGCCGCCCGCAACTATGCCGCCGATGTAAAACCGTTCCGCATCGAGTCGGTCCCCACCACCGACGGAGACGGCCACAATGGCAAGTCGGCAGTCTGGCGCGCCAGCTTCGCTTCGGCGACCCAACGCGGAGTCAAGCCGTTTATCTGGTCGGGTAGCAACGCGCCTGACGCTCCCTCACGCGGAGTCTCGCCCGGGAACGAAGACGTATACAACCCGAGCAATGCGTCCACACAGATCTTTGACGTCGCCTTCCTTAAGATCGATTCCGATCAGGCCTTTGATGTGGCGCAAAAACACGGTGGCGACAAGATTCTCGAAAAAGATCCCTCCACGCCGGTGCTCTATGTCTGCGATTGGAATCACAACACCAACGAACTCATCTGGCACGTTATTTATGGAGCGAGTCGCGAGGCCGCCAAGCTGACGGTCGCCGTCAACGCCTCCAGCGGGGAGTTCATTCGGGTGGAGAAATAGAGGCGACTCCTTCTCGTGGAGATGGTCGCGGAAAGAGAATCAAGAACCAGGGTAAGCCTTACTCCTGTTGCTCTGCTCGCTTGAGCTGGTCTTCGATCGAGGAAAAAAAGCGGCATAGCGCACCGGCGGATGCGATTGCGCCCTTCAAAGCTTGGCGTTCCCCAAAGGAAATAATTTCTGCTACGGAGTACTGGAGGCGGAGTCGATCGGTGGCACATTGCGCGCTCAACAACTCGATTTTTGCCGAACGCAAATCGGATGCCAGACGAGCAATACCCGCCTGTTTTCTGAGTTCATCGTTTAACATCTATACTCCTCGGTTTGCAATCTCGATGATCGGCGCTGTCCTGCCGGAGCCACTCAAGTACGGGGGAAGGCTGCAACGAAAACCTTCAGGCTCCGGCAGGACGCAGCCTGCGGGATCAACCACTTGCTAGTGTGAATTTATTGTACATTGTTACTTGAACATTGTTCAAATTATTTTGGGCCCTGCATTGATCCTATACACTCCGGAGTCGAGCCGTTGCCCAGACAAGCTGATCCCGCACTTGAACAACGCATTCTTGAAGCCGCCAGCCGGCTGCGCGCCCGGGGCGGAGAAAAAGCCCTTACCATGCGCGCCGTCGCCAAAGCCGCCGGCACTACCACTCCCACGGTTTATGAGCGCTACCGCGATCGTGACGACATTCTTCGTGCGTTGCGCATCCAGACGCGCCATGAGCTCTTCGCTAGTCTTCGCCGCTCTCGCACTCTGGCCCAGGCGTGCCAGGACTATCTCGAGTTTGCCCTTCAGCACCGTCATGCTTACGAAGTGCTCTATGACAGGTTCGCCGAACCCCCGTCCTTGCACGAGTCTTGGCCATCGTTCAATTTGATGCGCGAGCATCTCACCCAGCGTCTGGGAGGAGCTCCACGCCAGCACACCCGCCTCATGCTCTCGCTGTGGTCCCTGATGCACGGCACCGCGATGCTGTTAATCCGGGGGGAAGCGACCGGCGCGTTGCGTACACAAATGTTTCACGCCTGTCTTGACGCCGTTGAAGTTGTTGTCGCGGAAGCTGCTCGCTCCAAAGGCAGAACTCGTTCCGGCCCTAAGTGGCCCGCTAATCTGATTCTGGGAGAGGAAGCAAGAAGTAAGGTGGCCGAAGTCGACGACGACGAGCGCACGAAATCCGCGACCCCACGACGTAAGAAACAAAAGCCGGCGCAAGAAGCACGGTCCCGCAGAGTGCGTAGCGAATTATGATTGGACCGCGATTCGGCCTTGACCGGCCGAACTACTTTCCGGCCGTCTGCGCCTTCAGCCGGTCAATTGCTTTCTGCGCCTGCTCGGCTTCCGGTCCGTGCGGAAGAATCTTCAAATAGCTTTCGTACTCGAGGCGGGCATCGTCCAGGATGCCCAGCTTTTCCAGACTCACTGCCAAACGAAGCGTCGCTACCGCATCGTTCTCCTTAAAACGCAGCGCATCCCGATAGCGCTCTTCCGCCGCTCTGTAATTCTTGCGCTTGAAGTAAAAATCGCCTACTTCAATGTCCTTTGCGGCCTTGTGCGGGTCCCAGGTGCGGAACTCGGTTACGCCGTTGCCGCTCAATACGCCAGCCTCAGCTTCGGCCACTGCCGTTGAACTCTGCGGGTGGGTCTTGGCGTCGTCCTCCGGAGGGCTCAAATCTGTCTCCGTGTCCTTGCTGGAGCTTTGCCCAGTTGCCGAGCCCAGATCACTCGCCTCAACCCGATCCGAACGCGGCGGCGCAAGACGAGAATCTGATTGCTCCGACTTAGGCGCTTTCGATGCGTTCGGGTCGGGAGAACTTCCCTGCTGCGCCCACGCTGCTACCGCTAACCCTAGAATCGCAAATCCGAATAACCGCGAAGCCATATTCGCTATTTTACCCCAGTCACTCGAGGACAAAAAAACAGGCCGCTCAGGGGGAGGAGCGAGCGGCCTGGTTGGCAAAGTCCTCCGGGGAGGAGGAAATCGATTTACATCGACGATGGATTATTTTGTCCCGTCGTCGCTGGCGTCGTCGCCGGCTGATTCGTATCGCCCACCGTGTTGGTCATCAGGCGTACGTCCACGCGGCGATTATCGGCGCGGCCTTGTCTGGTTTTGTTGGACTCCACGGGCTTGTCTTTGCCCAGCCCGATCACATAAATCTTGTGCGCCGGCACGTTGTATTTCGAGGCCAGATACTGAATCACGGAATTCGCCCGCCGCTGGCTCAAATCATAGTTGTACTCGGCCGATCCCACGGAATCCGTGCTTCCTTCCAACGTAATGATGTAACCCTTGGTGGTCGATATGCTTCCCGCCATCTGATCCAGTGCGTTCTTTGCTTCGGGCGTCAAAGCGTCCTTGTTGAACCCGAACTTGACGGAGGTTTCGGCCACGGGACGGTAGTTATCGAGGTTCGCGACGGTGTTGGTCAAAACACCCACGCGGCCATTCGCGGCATCCGCCATCTGCTGCGCCGCGACCGCATTCTGGCCGGCGGCCTGCGCCTTCTGGTCCACTTCCGCCGTCTTCGCGTTCACGGCCTGGATGCCGGCTTGCGCCCGGGCATCAACGTCCTTGATGTCCTTGCTGTTTTTCGCCGTCATGTCGTCAAGCTCATTGGTCTTGTTGATCAATGGCGTCGTCTGTTGCTTTACATAGTTCTTGCTGGTACAGCCGATGGTGGCTGCCATGCTAGCTGCGAGTAAAATCGTCAACGAAGTGCGGTTCATATTGGGGAGCTCCTTGATGAGTTGTCTCGGCGCGTCTGGGGTTTCTCCCGCGCGCATATGCTGTACTACTGGCCCTGGGAACAAGTCCTACCTTGCAAATCCCATCTCCACTTTTGCACGGCAGATGCCAGTTTCCCGTATCGGCACCGCCTGCGATAAGTATATCTTTTTTCAATCATTTGCGGCCATAGCCTGAAGTCCAGCCATTAACCAGAGAGGACCGGGCAACGCAATCCCCACATAGGCTAGGGAAATTTTATACGGTTTGGAATGCCCACCGCTTGGCTCTTGGGCAGGCAGCCTGCAGCCAAACCCTTTCTAAAGAACGTAAAATGGAAATATCCTGCCCATGGAGCTTCTCCAGAAAATCCGCACCATCCCCACTGAGCCCGGCGTATATCTCTACAAAAACGCCGAGGGCGAAGTCATCTACGTGGGCAAGGCGAAGAACCTGCGCAGCCGCGTGGCCAGTTACTTCCACGAAGGTCGCTGGGAAGATTCGAAAACGGGTACGCTGGTGCGCGAAGCGGTCGACGTCGATTACATCGTGGTCGCCAACAACAAGGAAGCACTTGCGCTCGAAAACAATCTGATCAAGCAGCGCAAGCCGCGCTTCAACATCCTGCTGCGCGACGACAAGACTTATCCTTACGTGAAGCTCACGCTCGGTGAACGCTGGCCGCGCGTCTACGTTACTCGCCGCTTGCGCAAAGACGGAAGCGCTTACTACGGCCCACACTTCCCTGCCAATCTGGCGTACCGCATCGTCGATCTTATTCACCGCAACTTTCTGATTCCCTCGTGCAAGGTCGACCTCACTCGGTTTCATCCGCGCCCTTGCCTGCAGTACTACATCAAACGTTGCCTGGGCCCGTGCGTGAAGGACCTGACCACGCCGGAGGCATATCAGGAAGCCGTTCGCGACGTGAAGCTTTTCCTGGAAGGCCGTCCCACGGATCTAAGCAAGTCGTTGCACGAGCGCATGGAGCAGGCCGCGGAGGAGGAGGAATACGAACGCGCTGCTCGTTACCGTGATCTGATTTCCACCGTCGAGCAATTGCAGGAACGCCAACGCATCGCCGCCGCCGAAGGTGACGACGCCGACGTCTTCGGCTACCACTATGAAAATGGCATGCTCGCCGTAAATTTATTTCACATGCGCGGCGGTCGCGTCGTTGATCGCAGAGAATTCTTCTGGGAAGACTTGCCGGAGTTCGAGGTCCCAGCGACTGCAGAACCCTCGACTGATCACGTCGGGACCGACGCCCTCGGAGGTGGGGCCGAGCAAAACCTGGCCAGTTCTCCCGCTGCGGATCCGTTCCATCCCGGCGAGTTCTTCTCTGCCCTCCTCAAGCAACTTTACATCGGCCAACCCTATGTCCCGCGCAATCTCTATGTCCCGGTCGATTTCGAAGATCGCGCGACGCTCGAGGACTTACTCTCCGAGCAAGTGGCTGGCGCCGATCCCCGCGCCGCGCGCGTTCACATCCTGGTCCCGCAGCGCGGCGATAAGCGCGCCCTCATCGACCTTGCCGGCACCAATGCCAAGCAGTCTTACGACCAGCGTTTCCGCGTGCTCAAGCCCAACGCCAAAGCGATCCAGCAGGAACTGCAGGATGTTCTCAGTCTTCCCGAGTTGCCAAAGCGCATCGAGTGCTTCGATATTTCACACATTCAAGGCGCGGAGACCGTCGCTTCCATGGTGGTCTGGGAAGACGGCAAGATGAAGAAATCGGACTATCGCAAATTCATCATCCGCACCGTCGAGGGCGTCGACGATTTCGCTTCCATGCGCGAAGTGGTGACGCGCCGCTACAAACGCCTGCAGCAGGAAGAGAAGCCAATGCCAAGCCTTGTGCTGATCGATGGCGGGCTCGGCCAGCTACACGCCGCAGCCGAAGCCCTGGAGGCACTAGAGATCATCAATCAGCCGCTCGCAGCCATCGCCAAGCGCGAGGAGATTCTCTACGTCTACGGCCAAGAAAAAGATCCGGTCGTTCTCGATCATCATTCGCCTGTGCTCCATCTCATTCAGCTCATTCGTGACGAAGCCCACCGTTTCGCCGTAACCTTCCATCGAAAACGCCGCCAGATGCGGGACCGATCGACAGAACTGCGCGAGATTCCTGGCGTCGGCGAGAGCACAACCCGCCGCCTCCTCGAACACTTTGGCAGTTTGCAGGCTGTGAAACAGGCGGATGCTGCCGCTCTGTCCGCTGTCGTGACTCGCAGCCAGGCCGAAGCGATCAGCAGTCATTTTCGGAAATAGCAGCTACTTCGGCACCGGACTTGCGTTTCCCATGTCGAGAACAACTTTCCAGCTTCCATCCTTCTGCTTCTTCCAGATGCTGGTGTATTTGCCGTATTCAATCTGGGCTCCGTCCTGCCCTGGCGATTGAAACTCGTAGTTGCCGTAGGTATAGCCGAGATCGCCGGACGCTGAGATATCCGCGCCAACCGGAGTCCAACTCAGGTGATTACTCTTGTCGTCGAGAAATCCCATGGTCTCCGCAATACGCATTTTGCCGTGAATAGCCGGGTTGTTGTTGGGCAATTCAACGGCATCTTCGGCGTAGTACGACATGTAACCCTTCGAGCCTTTCTCGGCCGCGGTTTTCATGAATTCGCCTTCCATCCGTCGCAGCATCTCGGCGGTGGGCTTCTCCGATGCCGAAGCGATCGGGTGAGTGTTGGGAATTACGATGAATACGACGACCAGCGTAACCAAGAAAACCAGCACAAGCGATTTCATCCGACCTCCATGAACGACCGGACAGTTTACACGTGGGCTTCGTCTGTGTCCCTGCGTGTCCGCCGGTTCTCTCCCGACTTTGCTAGAATCTCACCACAAAATCTATGGCTCGCGCAGAACAAAGCGGCACATTGATTGTGACCGGCGCCAGTCGCGGCATCGGTGCAGCGATCGCCGCATTGGCCGGTGAGCGCGGATTCTCGGTTGCGGTTAATTTCGCGACCGGCCATGCCGAAGCACGCGCCGTGGCGGAACGGATTGTATCTGCTGGCGGGCGTGCTCGCGCCATTCAAGGCGACGTAGCTCGTGAAGAAGATATTCTCCGGCTCTTCGAAACTGCCGAGCTTGAACTGGGGCCGATTAAGGCTCTGGTCAATAACGCCGCCACTACCGGAGGATTTGCACGAGTGGACTCAGTGAGCGCAACGGCCCTAGCACGAGTGATCGCGGTCAACGTGACGGGAGCGTTTTTGTGTGCCCGCGAAGCTGTCCGCCGCATGTCAACCAAGCACGGCGGCACCGGTGGCGCTATCGTGAATATATCTTCCCGCGCAGCCCACACTGGCTCCGCTGGAGAGTGGGTCCACTACGCGGCATCGAAGGGTGCAATCGATAGCTTCACAATCGGGCTGGCGCGGGAAGTTGCCACCGAGGGAATTCGGGTGAACGCGGTTGCTCCTGGCCTGATCGAAACCGGGCTGCATGCGGCCAACGGCGCTCCAGACCGGCTGGAACGATTGGCGTCAACCATTCCGATGGAAAGAGCGGGCACACCGCTCGAAGTAGCGGAGGGCGTGTTGTGGCTGCTCTCCCCGGCGGCTTCTTATACAACCGGCGCCATTCTTCAGATCGGCGGCGGGCGGTAGCCCCGTCCACGGACTGAATCCTATTTTCTCTCCTTCAGATTGTTCCGCAGATACACCTTGATCTTCTCCGGTAATCGTGAAGTGTGCAGTATATCCCGCAGAAGCGGCGGTGGAAGCGTGCTGGCAAACTCGAGCGCACGCGCAAGCGGCGTGTGCTGACTGCGCAGCAGCGCCATGCGAATCTCGCGTCGCACCGACCACTTGCTGTGGTGGCATACCAGCTCGACAAAAGCTGCCGGCGAGTTCGGCCGCATCAGTGCTTTGACGACAGCTGCTTCCGTGAGCCGCGGGTTTTCGAGAGCGGTGCGCGAGACCGGCGATTCTTTATCGAGCAATAGCGCGGCGGCAACCGCCTGCGATCCACGGCGGGCTAACGCCAGGCGCTCTCCCAGCGTGACGGAAGTCAGGCGCGCAATGAGTTGCTCCTCGGCCACGTGCCTTAGATCGGCTGCAACTGACGGCTGCAGCGTGAATCGCATCAGATCGAAGGTATAGAACTGACGAATCAGCCGCAGCGCAAGATGTCGCGGCGCGCGCGGATGCGCGGCCAGGGCCACACACGCTTTTCGCGATTTCATTGCGGCCGAGTTCTGGCTCAATTCCTCGATGGTCTCTGGAGGCAGGTCACGTCGCTCAAGTTGTGCCAGCAGCTCATCTTCGGTCAGTGGGGGCTGCAGGATCGGACGCGGCTCGGCAACCGAAGGCTGTTGCGCACGCTCCTCTTGGATACCTTCCGGATTCATGATCGATTGCGGCGCTTAAGGAGTGGATCGACGCGCCATTTCCAGCGCGCCGTGAACCGGTTCGACCACTTCACAATTCAAGACCATGTGAGGATGCGCCGTACGAATCTGATTGTAGAAAAGCTCACGGACCGTCGCCGAATGACGAAAGACGCCGCCCGCCATGGCCATCGGGACAGCGCCGTGCTGCTCCGGAAAAAGATGCCCCACCACAACGTTCGCAAGACGCGCCAGTTCCGTCGCTGCTCGTCCCAGGATTGTTTGCGCAAGTTCGTCCCCTCCGCGCCTTGCCGCCAGAACTGCGGGAAACAGCACGGCAAAGTCTGGAGTCGAGTTGGCCGTGCGTGCCAACTGCTCGAATGATTCCACCTTCCAGATGGACTTCATCTCGCGGAAGAGTGTCGAACTCTGCTCAATCCTTTGTCCCTCTGCCGATTCATCAGCAGAACGCAATACAGCAGCCACTGCGGCGCGCCCGATCCAGTGCGCCGAACCTTCATCCGAAACGGCGAAGCCCCAGCCTCCCGCGCGGGCGGTTTTCCCACTCGCATCGCGGCCAAACGCGATCGAGCCCGTCCCGGCGATCACGACGACGCCCGGTCCCTCGCCCAGAGCGGCCTGCAGTGCAATCTGCATGTCGCCTACAACAACGATTTCGCCGGGAACGACTTCTGCAACAATCTTGCGAACGACGCTGGCGATCTCTTCCCGTCCGGCGCCGGCAGCGCCGACGCATGCACCCCGTAGTTGGTGCGGATCGATTTTCGCGGCGCCACACACAGCGCGTATCGCCTCGTGCAACGATTCGCGGGCGCGCACTTCCCCCACGCGAGTGATATTGCTGGGACCGGTGACGGCGGTTGCGAGAATCGAAGATTCATCGCCTAACACGGACTTCGTCTTACTGCCGCCGCCATCTACGCCAAGGTAGTAAGCCACGGGTTATTTCTATCACAGCAGTTCCGGGTTCTCAGCACCTCGAGAGCGGGGGGTTCATACACTCTCACTCGCGGGAAAGCTGAACTGCGGCCATAATGGCTAATTTGAGAAGAGCTTCCGGCAAAGTGTAGATCGGAAGGTGATATAGCGGCAGAACGCATGGGTCTCGACAAACTGGATCTGGCGATCATCGCGCTCTACTTGGTCGGCATCACGTTGTTCGGACTCCGTTTCCGCAAGCGGCATCGTTCCTTGCGCGATTATTTTCTGGCGGGACGCGATATCCCGTGGTGGGCCATTTCGCTTTCAATCGTTGCCGCAGAAACCAGTACTCTCACCATCATCAGCATCCCCGGCCTCGCCTATGACACCAATTTCACCTTCCTGCAGGTGGTGATGGGTTATGTGGTTGGGCGGGTCGTGATCAGCTTTGTTTTGCTCCCGCATTATTTTCGCGGCGACCTTTACACCGCTTATGAATTGATCGAGCGCCGCTTCGGCCGCGGATTACGCTCGCTGACCGCAGGACTCTTTCTGCTCACGCGGGCGGCCGCTGAAGGAGTGCGCGTCTATGCCGTCTCGATTGTGGTCGCCATCGCGCTAGGCACGGGTGAAGTGGCCTCGATCGCCATCATTACTATATTGACGCTTATCTATACGTTCGAGGGTGGGCTGGCGGCCGTAATCTGGACCGACGTGGTGCAAACCGTGATCTACGTCGGCGGAACGCTGGTCGGATTGTGGACGATCCTGCATCTTGTTCCCGGAGGCTGGGCCACCATTCATGCCGCCGCCGCGAGCGCCGGGAAATTGCAATTATTCGACTTCACTCCGAGTTTGTGGATTCCTTACACCTTCTGGGCCGGCGTAATCGGCGGCACGTTTTTCACCGTCGCCAGCCACGGCACTGATCAACTCATCGTGCAGCGTTTGCTGGCCGCGCGCAGCCAACGGCAGTCGATGATGGCGCTGGTTTCGAGCGGCATCGCAATTTTGTTTCAGTTTGCATTATTCCTGACGGTAGGCGTCATGCTCTGGGCTTACTACCGAGTGCCCTCGGCGAGTTTCGGAAAGCCCGACCGTATCTACCCAACCTTTATCGTGAGCCGCCTGCCCCACGGAATCTCCGGTCTGCTCATCGCGGCCATCCTCGCGGCAGCCATGTCGAATCTGAGCGCGGCTCTCAATGCCTTGTCGTCCACTTCGATGATGGATTTTTATGTGCGCTTCCGTCCCCAGACCAACGAACGTACGCGCATGCGCCTCTCCCGTCTTTCGACCTTCCTATGGGCTTTGCTCCTGTTCGCCATTGCGGTGCTCTCACTACATAAAGTGGGGCGTGTAGTCGAAGTCGGGTTGCAGATCGCATCCGTTGCCTATGGCGCGCTGCTGGGAGTCTTTCTGCTCGGCGTGTTAACCCGAAAGGCGAATCAACGCGGCGCGATGATAGGAATGCTGTTCGGATTCGCCATCGAGTTATATCTATGGCAGGGGACGCAAGTACCGTGGACATGGTGGGTCATGATTGGAACGATGATGACGTTCGCTGTGGGATATATTTCGAGTCTCCTTCTGGGCGAACCGTTGTAGAGAGTCTTCGCCGGCCCTCGCGTATACTTGCACCCTTCGATCATGCCGGACCTGACACAGCAAACCGCAACCCGTCCCGGGCTTTCTCGTGATCTGGGCGTAAGCCACGCCTCGGCGATCGTCGTCGGAACCATCATCGGCAGTGGAATCTTTCTGGTTCCCGCTGAGATGATGCAGGCCGTCGGTTCGGCAAAACTGGTTTATCTGGCATGGCTGGTGGGCGGCCTGTTGTCGTTTTTTGGCGCGCTTACCTATGCCGAACTCGGAGCCATGAAGCCGCAAGCGGGCGGCGAATATGTTTATGTCCGGGACGCTTATGGACCACTCGGTGGTTTTCTTTATGGCTGGACATGGTTCGTCATCGCTAAACCGGCATCGGTCGCCACGATCGCCACCGGACTGGTCCGCATCCTGGGGACGTTTTCCATCTTTTCATTTTTTTCCGCGAACATTGTCCCCGCTAACTTCTCGTCCCACTCCTTCCAGGTCACCTGGGGACAGCTTGTCGCCATCACCGCAGCCATTCTTATTTCCGGGCTTAACTACCTCGGCGTGAAGAAGGCTGGAGAGTTTCAGCTGGTATTCACGGTGCTGAAAGTAGCAATTATTCTCGGCATCGTGGTGGTGTGTTTCAGTGGTGCGGGGAGTGCTACCGGACGCGGCTGGAGCAATTTTGCCGGAACGTTTGCCGGCGCCAAGGGCGGCATCGCTGGCTTCATGGCCGCACTAGTTGCGGCGCTGTGGGCCTACGATGGATGGAACGACCTGAACATGGTCGCGGGCGAGGTGAACCAGCCGGAGCGCAACATTCCTATCGCCTTGATTGCCGGTGTCGCGACAGTTGGCCTGCTCTATGTCCTGGTAAACGCGGGCGTGCAATATGTGCTGCCGGCAAGTGTCATCGCGGCCTCGCCGCGACCCGCCTCCGATGCAGTCGCGCTCGTGATGGGTCACATGGGCGCAGCGATTGTCTCGGCGGGCATGGCCATTTCAATGCTGGTCACGCTGAACGGCACCGTCATGAGCGGAGCCCGCGTTCCCTTCGCCATGGCGCGGGATGGATATTTCTTCCGGACTCTTGCAGAAGTACATCCCCGTTTTCACACTCCGTCAGCCGCGATCATCGTGCAGGCAATCTTGTCGATTATCTTGCTGCTGCTGGGTGGAAATTTTCGCCAGCTCTTTTCTCTCGCTATTTTTGCCGAATGGCTCTTTTACATGATCGCAGGCAGCACGATTTTTATCTTTCGCTGGCGCGATCCGCAAGCCGCGCGCCCCTATCGTGTGTTCGGCTATCCGTTTGTTCCGGCGTTATTCATTACTATTGCCGCCGTCCTTCTCTTTTACACCTTCCGGGAAAACTGGCCGAATTCGGGGTATGGACTCCTTGTGATCCTGGCTGGCGTACCGGTTTTCTCCTGGTTTCGCCGGCGACGTCAAGCGCAGAAGCCCTCCTAAGCCGTGTCCCTGGCCCGTTTCGGACCGAATTCCTATAAGAGTGCTTCGCCGGTTACCTTAGGTCAAGAGCCGTGGACACGTTTACCCACTGTCCTTTCTCCCGTAGTGTGAAGACTCCAATCCCGGTCCGCCCCCTCGGCCCGGATCCCCTTGGAGTCAATACATGGCTATGCCTCAACGTGGTTTTCAGCTCGGGATTTTGCCGGAGCGCAAGATCGACAGACGCGCCTTGGCAACCAGCTACGGCTTCGTGGTTCTGGTCACCTTTCTTCTGGTGAATCTTGGACTGATATTCCCGGATCGATTGCAGCTCAAGGCGTACCGTGTCACGGAATTGATTCCTCTGCCCGCGATGAGGCCGGAGCCCGCACCGGTGGTCAAGGTGAAGCCCTTGAAGGTGAAGTTGCTTCCCCCTGCGCCGGTCTTCGATCAACCTAAGCTGGTCGTGCCGCCGCAAGTTCATCGCGCGCCCGCACCCGAGCCGGTGGAAGCTCCCAAGGTCGTGATCAACCAGTTCGCCGCTCCCCAGATCAAGATGACAGCAGGCGGAGCTCGTCCGCAACTCCTGCACACCGGAGATTTTTCCGGAAGCTCGGTGGCGCCAACCGTGAATGCTGCTGTGGAGAAAGTGCAGACCGGAGGCTTTGGCGATCCCAACGGTTTGAAGGGCACTGGCAAGCAGGGTGCCAAGCTTTATGCCGCGCAGGCTGGATCCTTTGACATGCCGGCGGGCCCGGGACAAGGCAACGGATCGGGCGGCGCGAAAGGAATTAAAGGCACCGTCGCCAGCGCCGATTTCGGCAACGGCATCGCGACCGGTAGTAAGGGCGATGGTCGCAGCGGTGGAATCTCGACCGGCGGATTCGGCGCCGAGCAGGTGGTGCATGGCGGACCGAAGCTGGCGCAAGCCGACTCCGGACCGGCCACCGTACCGGTGGAAATCACCTACAAGCCGCAGCCGGTTTATACCGACGAGGCTCGCAGTCTGAAGTTGGAAGGTGAAGTTTTACTGGAAGTAAGTTTCGGAGCCAACGGCACGATGCATGTAAATCGCGTGGTTCGCGGCCTGGGCCACGGCTTGGATGAAGCAGCCATCGCCGCCGCCAACAAGATGCGGTTCAAACCGGCGCTGCGCATGGGACAGCCGGTGGATTCCACGGCCGTCGTGCACGTGCTGTTTCAGATGGCGTACTAAGAGTTTGGATAGACGGAAGGGTTCGTCCATAAGGTCGGTTTAGCGGCCCTGAATCTGCTAGTCGAATCAGGGATGTCGGCCACAGAAACTTGGTTTGAAGAAACTGGTTTTAAGAATTTGGAGAGAAAGTCATGCGCACTTCGAAATGGATGTTTACTGCCGCACTGCTGGTCTCGGTGAGCGCAGCAGCGCAGCAGACTGCAGACAATCAAAGCTCGGCCCAGCCGAACGCGGCTCCCGCTCCGTCGGTGCAGACGTCCGCACCGCCCGCTGCCCCGCAAGGGGCGACGGCTGGTACCGCTCCGGCGCCAACGCCCTCGGCTCTGCCTCAGCCCACCACCATGGATCAAGTGGTGGACCGCTTTATCGAACGTGAGCATGGACTCATGAAGGCTCTCGCCACGCGCACGCCCGTGGTTGAGACGTACCTGCAGAACCTGACCGCCGATCCGCAACTCGGCCCCGTACCCAGCGAAGATCATTATTTCCTGGGACGCTTGGATATGGGCGAGACCGTCGATCGCAAGGATTATCTAAAGGACCAGGACAAGGGCATGCAAACCCGTCTGATGGGCGGCTTCAACAAGCTCTTCAAAGTGGAGTACCAGCCCATCGGATTCTCCTGGATGGTGTACGCCGATCGCACGGATTTTGACCGCTCGCACTACGAGTTTCATTACATTCGCCGGGAATTTCTGGGTGACGTCCGCTGCCTGGTTTTCGACGTGACCCCCAAGAAAGGCTCGGGCAGGGGACGCTTCCTGGGCCGCGTCTGGGTTGAAGATCAGGATTTCAATATCGTCCGGCTGAATGGCACCTATTATCCCGCTCCGCGTAACTCATACTTCTTCCACATGGATAGCTGGCGCCTCAACCTGATTCCCGGCTACTGGGTGCCTGCCTATATCTACAGTGAAGAAGGCGACTTCAGCGCCGGCGTGAAAAATAAGATCGCCTTCAAGGCGCAGACCCGCATCTGGGGCTACGATCTGAAAAAAGAAGGTAAGGACGACGAACTCACACAAATTCGTGTCGACAGCGTGAAGGACGAAAGCGCGACCACGCAAGACGCTTCTCCGCTGCAAGCCGAGCGCGAATGGCAGCAGCAGGCCGAAGACAACGTCATCGAGCGCCTTACACGCGCCGGTTTGCTTGCGCCTGAGGGCGACGTCGACCACATTCTCCAGACCGTGGTCAACAATCTTGAAGTCACCAACAACATTGATCTGCCGCGTCCGGTTCGGACCCGCGTGCTGCTCACGGCACCGCTCGAAACCTTCAGCGTCGGCAACACGATCGTGATCAGCCGCGGTTTAATCGACGTTCTTCCCGACGAGGCCAGCCTGGCCGCTGTGCTCGCGCATGAACTGGCGCACATCGTGCTCGGCCATAACCTGGGCAGCAAGTACGCCTTCAACGATCGCATGCTGTTCTCCGACGACTCAACCTACAACAACCTCGGATTTAAGCACATCCCGGAAGAAGAAACTGCGGCTGACAAGAAAGCCGTTGACATGTTGAAGAATTCGCCTTATGCGCAGAAGCTCGACAACGTTGGCTTGTTCCTGAAGGCGCTGCAAGCGCGCGCTCCTCAGCTCAACGCACTCTTGACTACGCACCTCGGCAATCCGCTGGGCGAGGGTGGCACCATTACCCGCCTCTCCGCACTTGCTACGCAAGGCCCCGCACTCGACAACGCGAAACTGGATCAGGTTGCCGCTCTGCCTTTAGGCGGACGCGTCAAGATCAACCCCTGGGATGACAAGGCGGAAATGGTGAAGACAGCTCCGGTCGCCATCACTTCGGCGCGCGACAAGATGCCGTTTGAAGTCACGCCGTTCTACCCGCGGCTGGCTCGCTACGGCACCACGAACGCTCCGGGCGCGGCGCCCACCACCGCGGCGGCCAATTCAAACTCAGGCAACTAACCAAGCCTTACTCCAAGTTGCATTAAGACGCTGGCCGGGATCCGGAATCACCTTCCGGGATACCCGGCCTTCGTCTTTTCCGCTGATCGCAGCTATCGCACTTCTAACTGCATCTGAAGACCTAATAGATCAGTCACCCATTTTTGGGTGACATAGCATAAGTCATCCAATAATGGGTGACCGCGCGACATCCCCCCAGTTTTTGACTTCTAGTCTTCCCGTTTCTTGGACGCGCCTTTTCCCGGTAACCCAGCCGGGTTCTCATGCGTTCGTTCACGGAAGCTTCCCCGCATCCCTGCAGCCAGCGATACACTGGACTCGCCAAAGCGGTCGCGCAAACGGTCGGCGGCCGCCAGCGCATCTTTCCAGCGCTGCTGGCGCCCGCCTTCGAGCAAACTGATCTGCTCCGTCTGTGCCTCAAATGACGAAGCCTGCACTCCCAGCAGCCGGACCTGCATGTCCTGCTTCCAGTTCTTGCGAAACAGATTACGAACCTGCTCAAAGATTTCTCCATCCAACTGCGTGGCCACGGGCAGCGTATGAGCCCGCGTGATCGTGCTGAAGTCTTTGTAGCGCAGCTTCAGCTGAATCGTGCGCGCGTGAAACTTGGCCTCTCGCAAGCGGCGCCCCACCATCTCCGAGAGCCGCATTAACGTAGCTTCTAACTGGTTGGCGTCAGCCGTGTCTTCGTTGTAGGTATGCTCGTGGCTGATTGATTTCGCTGCCGTATCGGCGCCCACTTCGGAGTCGAACCATCCGCCCGCGTCTTCCCCGCGAGCTTTGCCCGCCAGTGCCAGCCCCCACTTGCCAAACCGTTCTTCCAGTTCAGATTCTTCCAGCTTCGCCAGGTCTCCCACCTTCTTGATTCCCAGCCCGTGCAGATGACTCTCCATCACCTTGCCCACGCCGGGAATTTCGCGCACGTCGAGAGGCGCAAGAAATTTCGATTCTTCGCCCGGGACGATCCACAGCACGCCGTTAGGCTTTGCCTGAGCAGACGATACCTTCGCAATCAATCGCGATGATCCGATACCGATCGAACAATTGAGCCTCGTCTCTTCTTTCATGCGCCGATGCAACTTGTGCGCCGCTTTCAGCGGTGGCCCGTGCAACCTCGCCGTTCCCGTCATGTCGAGATAAGCTTCGTCGATCGAGGCCATCTCCACCTGCGGCGAGAACGCCGTCAGCACCATGTAGACTTTTTCCGAGCATTCGCGGTACCGCTCCGGATGACCATCGACAAAAATCGCCTGTGGACAAAGCTTCGCGGCGGTTCGCAGCGGCAGCGCCGAATGCACCCCGAACTTCCGCGCCTCATAGGAAGCCGCTGAAACCACGCCGCGCTCATGCCGCTGTCCGCCCACCACGACGGCCCTCCCTTTCAGCGATGGGTCATACAATTCCTCGACCGAAACGAAGAACGCGTCCATATCGACGTGGAAGATGGTGCGAGGAAAAGCCGAGATATGCGAAGTCGCGGCCATGCTAAACGAATTTTAGCAGCCAGAGTAACGCGTTGCAGGAAGCGTCGGAATTCATGTTTGGCAAAGATAGAATTTGCTAAAATCGCGCCATTGGGAGGCACTATGGACGCTAACTACGACGCGACTGGCAAGACCAGTACGGGCCAGTGGGAAAAGGCGCGCAATATAGTTCTCATGGCTCTGTTGCTTTTGCTCTCCTACCAAGCGGGCCTGGGCAACGGCAGAGGAGAGAAGACTACGGCTGAGTACGCTGCGTTAAGATCCCAATACGACAAGATGTCGTCGGAATATGATCGGGCATTCGGGCAGTACTCCGTCATGAAGAGTCAATGCGATCAGACATCGGCGCAATACGCCGCTTTAAAGGCTCAGTACGATCGCCTCGAGGGGAAGAAAATCACGAACCGTTAATAGCCGGGGTGGTCGAGCTGTTCGGTTGCGAAGTGTCGGGGCGCGCGCCCTTATACCAACACTTTTTCACCAATCGGTACCACGCCGCGCATCAGCCGCACGCGCTCATAAATCTTCCCATACTCCCGCGCCGAAGCATTCCAGGAAAAATCTTTGTTCATCCCATTGCGCATCAGCACCTGCCACGAAGTCTGATCGCGATACGCCTGCAGTGCGTGCTTGATGGTCAAAAGCAGGGACTCGCCGTTATACTCCGTAAACTTGAAGCCCGTTCCTTTTCCCGAGCGCGCATCCCACGGCTCGATCGTATCGTCGAGGCCGCCGGTCGCGCGAACAATCGGCACGGTCCCGTACTTGAGGCTGTAAATCTGGTTCAACCCGCAAGGCTCATATTTCGAGGGCATCAGGAACATATCAGATCCCGCCTCGATCTTGTGCGCGATGGCGTTATCGTAAGCCACCTTCACTGCAATCTTATTGGGGAACTGTTTGTTCAGCCGGACGAACATTTCTTCGTACGGCTTGTCGCCCGCGCCCAGAGCCACCACAATCATCTCTTCCCGAGCGAGCCGGTCCATGATCTGCGCAATCAGGTCAAATCCTTTCTGCGCCGCGAACCGCGAAACAATCCCAATCACCGGCAGCTTCGGATCGGCATTATTGACCCCAAAGGCCGCCAGCAGATCCTGCTTGCACTTGGCCTTCCCCGACAAATCCTGCGGTGAATACTTGGCGGCGATGAACTTATCGGCCTGCGGACTCCACTCGTCGTAGTCCACTCCATTTAGAATTCCAGTAACCGTGGCGGCACGGTCGCGCAGCACACCTTCCAGCCCAAAGCCATATTCCGCAGTCTGAATTTCCTGACTGTATTTCTTGCTTACCGTAGTCACGAAGTCAGAGTAAGTCAGCGCCCCCTTAAGAAAATTGACCTGCCCAAAGAATTCCATCTTCGACATGGTGAACAAATCCCAAGGCAGCATCAGCAACGGCAGAGTCTCCGGAGGAAAAAGACCCTGGTAACCGATGTTGTGGATGG
The DNA here is from genome assembly GCA_963782835.1 of uncultured Acidobacteriaceae bacterium. Taxonomy (GTDB): domain Bacteria; phylum Acidobacteriota; class Terriglobia; order Terriglobales; family Acidobacteriaceae; genus Sulfotelmatobacter. Next base: position 229,354 of record CAWALR010000005.1, read on the forward strand.
TGAACACCGTTCCCACGTCGCGAAACGCGGGATCCTCCGCGTACACCGTCCGCAGCAGCACTGGCACCAGCGCCGACTGCCAGTCGTGACAATGAAACACATTTGGAACGCCAAGAATCTTCGATGCTTCCAGCACCGTGCGCGAAAATAGCGCGAATCGCTCGGCGTTATCCGGATAATCACCTGCCGCCGTGCCGTAGAGCGCGTCGCGCTCAAAGAACTCGGGATAGTCCACAAAATAAAAGCGCACTCCGGCCTGGCTCCCGCCCGTCACCACCGCCGAGAAGCGATACTTGTCGTCAAACGGAACGGTAATGCTCCTCACCACCGTCGCGGGATCCGTCAATTTCGTCTGCTTGTAACGCGGCAGGTACACACTTACCTGATGGCCCAGCGCCGCCAGCGCCCTCGGCAATGCGCCCACCACATCCGCCAACCCGCCGGTTTTTGAGAATGGCACACCTTCTGAAGCCACGAATGCGATATGCATGAACCCCTCCGGGCAAGGCCCGTTTTTCGCGGGCGCACGATATGATGGAATAGGATTGCGGGCCCTGAACCCACGCGCATTATGCACGCGGGGTGACTTGCAAGTCTATATGCCCGAGGAAAAGAGGGTCAACGTGCCAAAGGTCGTATCCACACGCCGTCCACAACTCAAGCCCAAGTTGGGACAGCATTTCCTCGCCAGCGACAGCTTTGCCTCGCAGATCGTCGACGCCCTAGGCGACGTCTCACAGAATACCGTGCTCGAAATCGGCCCCGGACGCGGCGTCCTTACTTCCCTTCTCGCCAAGCGCACGCGCCGCCTGATCGCCGTTGAACTCGACCGCGTGCTGGCCGCACAGCTTCGCCTCCGCTTCGGCATGTTTCCCAACGTTGAGGTCATCGAGGCCGACATCCTCTCCATCGATTTCGATTCCCTGTTTGGCCCCAAGCCCGGCCTGAGCCGACCCGGCATCGAGTTCAAGCCAATCCCCGCGCACGTGATCGGCAATCTTCCTTATTACATTACTTCCGACATTTTGTTGCGTCTCTTCGATTACTCAAAATACTTCGACACTCTCGTCCTCCTGGTGCAGCGCGAGGTTGCAGACCGCATTGCCGCCCCACCTGGCAGCCGCGACTACGGCCTGCTCTCCGCCACGGCGCAACTTCACGCCCGTGTGGAAAAGCTCTTTACTCTCCCGCCCGCAGCCTTTGCGCCTCCACCGAAGGTGCATTCCACGGCGCTGCGACTCAGCATGGCGTCACGACACCAGGAACTTGGTCTGACTGTGAATGGTTACCGGGACGGCTTCATCAATTTCCTCAAGCTTTCCTTCGGCCAGAAGCGCAAGACTCTGTGGAACAATCTCAAGTCAACCTATCCCGAGGCTCGCCTGCGCGCCGCTCTGTCGCAAGCTCGGGTAAAGCCTGCCGCCCGCGCCGAGACTTTAAGTCTGGAGGAGAGCGCCGCTCTGTTTCTGGCCTTGCATCAGAACCACAACAACTCGTAGCATCACTTCAGTGGGATTTGTTCCTTGCATTCCGTTCGCGGAGAAGCCTTCATGACCGCGACCCCAATTCGCCATCCCGCTGTTGCCGGACTTTTCTATCCTCGCGATCCCATCATCCTGCGAGAAGAAGTGAATACTTATCTCACGCAGCATCCCTCGCAGAAACCAGTCCGTGCACTAGGCTGCATCGTCCCCCACGCAGGCTACGTCTACTCCGGCCATGTCGCAGGAGCGGTCTTCGCCGCTTTGGAAGTTCCGAACCTTTGCATCGTTCTGTGCCCCAATCACACCGGCATGGGACGTCCTCTCGCCATCATGAGCCAGGGCGCATGGGAAACGCCGTTCGGCGATGTGCGCATTGATGCTGATTTCGCGGAAGCTCTCAAGCGCCAGTGTCCGCTTCTGCAGGAGGATTCAGCCGCACACCGATCAGAGCACGCTGCCGAGGTCGAGTTGCCTTTCCTGCAGATACGCAAGCCCCAAGTGCAGTTCGTCCCCATCGCTCTCGGCACCGGGCAGTTTGAGCCCCTCGAGCAACTCGGGCTCGCGCTTGCAGAGGTCATTGCCGCCCGGTCCTCCTCCGTCCTGATCGTCGCCTCCAGCGACATGAATCATTACGAGTCCGACGCGATCACGCGCGTGAAAGACCACATCGCGATCGAACCCATCCTCCACCTCGATGCTCGCGCCCTGTACGACGTAGTCACTCAGCAGCACATCAGCATGTGCGGCTTCGGCCCCGCCGTCGCCATGCTGACGGCGGCAAAGAACCTCGGCGCGACCATCGCCGAACTGCTGAAGTACGCGACCTCCGGCGATGTTTCCGGCGAACGCTTCGCAGTGGTCGGCTACGCAGGCATCGTGGTGCGCTAGCGCTGCGAATCGCCAGAATCGTCTCGCGCATGTTTCCGGTCGATGTTGTAAATTGTCCGCATGGTTACTACTGAGCACGTGCTGGCACTCTTTCTGTTTATTGGCGTCCCGATCTGGGATGTGCTCGAAACCCGCGCGTTAAAGACCAGCACAAATCCGCGCAGAAAGATACTGACCTACCAGAGAATCGTCTTGGTCGAATGGACTGCCGCGCTCGTCGCGTGGATGGTTCTGCGATCTCAGGTTTTCTTGCTCTGGCCCGCCGGTCGTCACAGCGCTCTACAGAGGCTCGACATGTCTTTTGTGTTGGGCCTGGTACTCGCGTTTACCATCGGCTCTCTCTTGCAGGCCTATCTCACGCGTCGCAGCGTTAAACTGCGTGAGAAGACGTTGGGCGCGTTCAAACGCCTGGCGTTCATTCTACCTGTCACGCGAGAAGGGCGCGCCTGGTTCGCGGCCGTCTCCATCACCGCAGGGGTTTGTGAGGAAGTCTTGTATCGCGGATTTCTGATCCGATATCTCTCCGATTTCCCCTGGCACGCGGGACTCCTCACCGCACTGGGGATTTCGAGTATTGCCTTCGGAATGGCGCACGGATACCAAGGCCTCGCCGGAATTCTCGGCACGGCCTTCCTGGGCGCGTTCATGGCCGTGATCTTTGTCGTCACAGGAAGCTTGTGGCTCCCGATTGCTTTGCACGCCATCATCGATCTCAGGGTTCTCTTTCTACTGCGACCCGAAGACCTGATGCCCTTGGCCGCGTCTTCTAACTCTTAAGCCGCGGGATCAAGCGAGGTGACGGCCACCGACTCCGACATCGCCACCACCATTGCGTTCGCGGTCTCTTCCAGCTTCTCGCGCAATTCCTGAACCCGCGCCTGCCTCTCGTAGCACTCTCTCAATTTCTCGTCCGTCAATCCGAGCGGCGAATTCAATGCTTCCACCTGCTGGCGGAGTAAATCCATCATCTCTCGCCGCACGGTCACCAACTCTTCAGTTTCTGATCGCATCGCGGATCTCCTGAAAATCGTCTTCCAGCTAGACTAGCCGCCGCTGAAAGCTCCTCGGCATCGAGTGGATGCTGTATTTATCGTGGCTTGAAACCCCGAAGTGCTAGACAAAAAAAGGCGGCCATCTTGGCCGCCCCGTAAAACTACAGCAATTTATTTACTTGTGGCCCGCCGCCGCTCCGGCAGAGCCATGCGCCGATCCTGCACCTGCATGTCCTGCTCCGGCGGGGCCGGTCGCATTCACCGCGCTGAAGTCGGACCCTCCGGACCGTCCAGCAATGCTGACAACTGCCCCGCTGTCTGTAGTGGTGCCCAGCCCGTTTTCGCCACTTGTGAATTCAACTGGTGCAGGTTGCTCACCGAGCCTCGCGGAATTCCCAATCCTGCCGATCCCCGGCTAACAATCAAGTTCTTTGGAAGACTATTCGCAATTGTGCCGCCCTTTCCCACCACAACCGCGCTCACCGTTCCCTGAGGCGCGACCGGTGCGTGGAAGTTCGTCGCTCCTACGTAGTTCAGGCCGCCGTGCCACGTGTTGAATCCGCCGGCCTGCCATCCCCAGCCCATACCGGGGGCATAGACCCAATTTCCGTAGTAGTAAGGCATCCAGCCCCACGGATACGCCGAGGCCCACATATATCCCATGCCCGGATACCACGACCACGCCCCATCCATATACGGATTCCATCCGGCCCCTGTGAAATATGGCTGCCACAGCATGCCGTAACCGGGATAGTTGGTATATGCGCCGTAGTAGTTGAGATCGCTGTATCCGTAGCCTAATGGCGTGGAATTATTCTTTGCATACGTATCGTGATACTCGACAGACTGCTTATCCCAGTTGTCGTACTGATCCTCTTTGAGATTCGTGGCTGCGGTCGATTGACCATTGTCGGCATCGAAGGTCAGCATCTTTTTCTTATCCACTTTCACCGTGCCAGACGGTTCCACCACCTCAAGCTCGCTCTTGAAACTGGCTACCTCCGCTTCCTTCGAAGAGGCTGCAACGCGGAAGTGCGCCGGCTGCGTGACCGTTACTTTCTCCCGCGAAAAATTCAGCGTGAACTCATCGCCGCTCTTGCCCAGCCAGTTCACGTACGCCCGGCCTTCCACCAGGTTCACACCAGAGGTTCGTTTGCCGGCATCGTTCGCTCCGAGTGTTCCGAACACCACTGTAGTCTGCGGAGTAAGGCGCAGCGTGCTGCCATCCTCGAACTCAATCTCGGCGCGCCCATTATCCCGCGTGCGCAGCTGCGTCCCTTGTGTTATCGGAAGATTCAGAAACGCGTTCTCAAAACCCAGTCCCGTGTTCTTGTCGATTTGTACCCCACCCTGCACATCGCTCAGGCGAACGATGCGCACTTGCGACTCTGCCGCGGCGGGCAACGCAAACAGCGCGCAGCCCATGGCCGTCAAGATCATCGAGTGAAATCGTGGCTTGTACATAGCAGCCCCCAAAGTACTGGATGTTTTACCTGCCCATTAAAGCACGATTTTGCGCCGGCGATTGTCAAATCTCACCGAACCCGACCCTACTGCCGCCCGCCCGGGATGCCGCTCGCCATCTGGATCAGTTCCCTCGCCCGCGCCCGCACCACATTGATCACCGAGCTATCTTCCACAATCCCTTGTAGCACCGGGGCCACCCCCTGAATCTCGCTCAGTTCGTTGTTCTTCGCCTGCTCCTCCATCCGCTTCAACTCCTCATCCAGAGCCAGCTTCTGGTAGCGGTGGTAATACGTCAGGCGCCGCCCGTAATCGAGCGTGCCCGCCACACTCTGGAAAAGCGTGGTCAACTGTCGCACCGGCTCCAGATTCGAATAGTTGTAGCGCGCCGTAGCCGATCGCTGCCCATCCTGATAACTCAGGATCTTCGCTCCTGTAAACGCCAGCTTGCGATTGCCTGAGTCAATTGCCCCCGAAAAGTATTTTGCCTCTTTGGCCCACTCGAAAATCCGGTTGCGGTTTGCTGCTGTCATCTCGAATTCCATCCGGTAGGTCTGCTCGTCCGAATCTTCCTCGGCCTTCACCGCGCACTCGTAGGTCGCATGACCATGGGCGTCCACCGCAATTGAGTAATGTGTCGGCTGGGACTGAGGAAAGTCCAGGGTAAACGTCACTACGGGAGTCGAAGCAGCTCGATCACTCGCCGCCTGTTGCGGCATCGCCAGCCCGGATATTCCGACCGCAACCAAAACTGCGACCGCAGCTCCCCGCAACCACCTCATGCTTTGCATCTCGAACGTCACCGCGCCGCAACCCTCTGCCGCTCCAGCGTCCCGGCAGTATGGAGGTGACAGATTGCGATCGCCAGCGCATCCGACGCATCCATCGGCTCCGGAGGCTCCGCCAAACTCAGCAACCGCGTCACCATGTGTTGCACCTGCTGCTTCTCCGCCCGCCCATATCCCACCACCGATGACTTAATGGTCAGTGGCGAATACTCCGCTACCTCCAGCCCGGCCGCGGCCGCCGCCAGCATGGCCACTCCCCGCACCTGGCCCAGCTTCAGCGCCGACTTCACATTCAGCGCATAGAAAATGCCTTCAATCGCCACTTCATCCGGACGGTGCTCCACAATGAGCGCCCCCAGCCCCTCATAAATCCGCGCCAGCCGCCGCGCCAGCGGCTCTCGCGCCGAGAGCTTGATCGCCCCACACGTCAGGCACACCAATCGCCCTCCCGATTCCATCTCCACCACCCCGTACCCGGTATACTCCCCGCCGCAATCAATGCCCAAAACTCGCATGTTGAGAGCAGTCTATCGCGGAACGGTTGGAGTTCCTATCTCTAGATCATAGACATAGATACGGTCGCCGGACCCCACCCGCAACTCCCCGTCCGTAGCCTGAACCCAGCCTCTCGGGGGCGGGACTTGCTCAAAAAAAATCTGTCAGCCGCCTCAACTTTGCGATACAGTATCAATTCCCCCCTGAGCTCCCCCGGAGCATTCCATGAAATCAATCACCCTCAGCCGCCAGCCGGCCGACCTGCGCCTTTTATTACTCCGAATAACACTCCGCACCTCGATTCTTCTTCTCCTCGGCTTGGTAGTGATTGTCGGCGAACTGGCCTGTGGCGGCAATTCCAGCGCTCCGGGCGGCGGCACCACCACGACGACCGTGGTTTCGTTGGTTACTCCTCCACCAGCGACCATGAACGGCGGGGCGCAGGTAAGCTTGGTCGCCAAGATAACCGGTGACTCCACGAATTCAGGCGTCACCTGGAGCTGCACCCCGGCCAACACGTGTGGCTCGTTTAACCCTTCGAATGCGGTCAGCACCATCTACACCGCTCCGCTCACTGCAGGGAAAGTAACCATCACTGTGACTTCTGTGGCCCACAGCGCGGTGAGCGCCAGCGCCACGGTCACCATCACGGCCATCGTACCCACAGTGTCCTTCGTCACGCCTCCGCCGCCCGCGATGTTCAGCGGCGCGAGCATAAAACTTCTGGCCCAAATAACCGGGGATCCCACCAACTCAGGCATTACCTGGAGTTGCGCCCCAGCCGCCACCTGCGGCTCAAACCCATTTTCCTCCCCTACTACCGTCAATACCGCCTTTGCAGTTCCAACCCTGACGACCCCCGCAAGCGTGACCATCACGGCAACCTCGAACGCTGATACCGCGGCCAGCGCCAGTGCCGCCGCTACCATCGTGGCCAATAGTAACTACGTCTTCCTGCTTTCCGGGACCAATATCAACATCGACGGAAAACCCTCCGTCTACTCAGTCTCTGGCGTAGTTTCCATAAATAAGGGGAATGTCACCGGTGGCGAGCAGGACTTCACCGGCGTCGGAGTCGACAATTTTGATCGCATCGACCCCGATGCCAGCACCATTTCAGTAACCTCCGATGGCAACCTGCAGTTGGTTCTTGCTTTGTGCCCCAACGGTGCCCCCGTACCGTGCAGCGGCGACTTCGATAACAAAGTTGGGGTCAACGGCGTTGAGACTTTCAACGGCTCCTTCCTGCCGCTCAACCCGAACAAGGCCTTGATCACCGAGTTCGACACTTCAGCCACATCCAGCGGAACCTTGGAATGGCAGGATCCCTCCGCCAGCGCCAATGTTCCGTCCGGCGGGTATATCTTCGGCCTCAACGGATTCGACGGAACCAACAATCCGCTCTCCATCGCCGGCGTAGTCAACATCGGCGCCTCCGGGACCATATCGGGAGCGGGTAGCGTTTTCGACGCCAATGAATGGAACGGCACCGGTGGGAGCGGCACCAACTTCCAGGCGCAGCCGTTGGTCGGGAACGGGTCCAGCTTGGTCTCCCCACCCGATACTCTCGGCCGCGTGCAGTTCACATTGACCCCCGGCACCGGCGCGAACAACGCCACTCCGCTCCCGCAATTCTCTCTGGCTGGCTACATCGTCGACGCTATCAACATCCAACTCGTAGAAATCGCCAACGACGCCCTCAACGGCACCTTAGGCGGCACTGCCCTCAGCCAGGGCTCAAACACAGGAAAGTTCGATTCCACTTTCTTTACGGGAAACAGTTATGTGGTCGGCTTGACCGGCATCGATACCTCCAGTTCGCTGCAGTTCGCCGGCCTCTTCTCGGCCAGCGGCAGCGCTGTGACCGGCATGGCCAACTACAACGACCTCACCATAACTGGAACGCAGAGTCCTTATGCCATCGCCGGTTCCTATGCGATCGATGGCCCCGGCTCCGGCCCGCTCGACGCCGGCACGGGCCGAGTAACGATCACAAATGTGAACCTAGGCCCTGTCGGCAGTTCCACCCTCGAACTCTACCTGGATGGAAGCGGCCATGCCCTGGCCACTACCTTGGATGGTACCGACGTCCTTGGCGGTATTGGCTTCCAGCAAACCAGCGGCTCATTCACCGCAGCCTCGCTCAAGGGCGCCTATGTGGTCGATGCCACTGGCTGGCATCAAACTACCGGCGGACTGAACCCCCTCAACGCCGCTGGTCCGGTGACCGCTCCCGGAAGCGGCGGAACCTTCTCGGGAACGGTCGATCTCAACTGGCTTCTCAGCTCGAACCCAGGACCAACCTTTCCTGGTCTCACGCTGTCCGGCGCCTTCACCCCGCTAGCGAACGCAGTCTTCACCGGTACCATCACCGGTCTCGACGTCGGCACCGCCACCAATGCTGACTCCTTCAGCCTCTACCTGATCGACCCAACCGGAGACGGCATCGCAATCGAAACCGACACGCACCAGTTAACCCTGCTTTACCTCGCGCAACAGTAGTGAGGCGTCGGCCGGATTCATTCACCTCCCACTTAAGTGGCGCACTCCGGCGCGCCGATTTTTTTCTTAGCAGCACTTCGGCCGTCGCATCTTCGCCTGTTCAAACTCGCGCCGAAACTCCGCATAGGCTTGGCTCGACGAACTCAGACCCGCCCGGCTCAGAAACCGCGCATATGCCGCCTCATCAAAAATCTCCCGCAGAGTCGCAAACGAAGTCGCCAGGAAATCGCGCAGCATCTCTCGCACTCGCTTCATCCCCGCTCCTCCACCAACCGCGTCCGCACAAATGGCGCCTCTTTCACCCGCGCTTCTCGCGCTCCACTCACAATTCCGATCCACTGCCGCACCGATTCCACCAGCACCAGCGTCACCATCACCACCAACACCCCCGTCACCGCCGCATCCAGCCGATTATTGAAAATCACTCGCACGGTCGCGCTCGACAACGGAGTCGGCCCCGCGGCCAATACTCGCGCCTGTGCCAGAAATCCCACTCGCGGATTCGGGTCGAACATCTTGTGCCACGATGCCGTAAACGTCACCGCCACCAGCCACGCCAGCGGCCCCAGCGTGACCGCCGCATATCTGGCGCGATGCATCTTGATGATGATCGTCGTAGCCACGCACAGCGCCACTGTCGCCAGCAATTGATTCGAAATCCCAAACAGCGGCCACAAGGAATTGATCCCGCCCAGCGGATCCTTCACGCCCTGCCACAGAAAGTATCCCCAAGACGCGACGATCAGCGCGCTGGTCGCCAGTATCGACGGATACCAACTCGTCCTCCCCAGAGGTTTATACACATGCCCCAGCGCATCCTGAATCATGAAGCGAGCCACCCGCGTGCCCGCATCGAGGATGGTCAAAATAAACAGCGCCTCGAACATGATCGCGAAGTGATACCACAGCGCCATCAAAGTCTCGCCACCCAAGCTGTGCGAGAAGATATGCGCCATGCCCACCGCAAACGCCGGCGCGCCGCCCGTCCGGTTATAAAGCGTTTGCTCTCCCACTGCATGCGCCAGTGCCTGCATGTCCGCTGCCGTCACGGGAAAGCCCCAACTGGAAATCGTCGCGGCCGCGGTTGCCGGAGCCTGCCCCACAATTCCCGCGGGACTGTTGATCGCGAAATAGACTCCCGGCTGCATCACACAGGCCGCAATGATGGCCATGATCGCAACCGCCGACTCGCACATCATCGCGCCATAACCGACCATTCGCGTCTCTGTCTCGCGCGCAATCATTTTCGGAGTGGTGCCGCTGGAGATCAGCGCATGAAATCCGCTGATCGCTCCGCAGGCAATTGTGATGAACGCAAACGGAAATATCTTCCCCGCAAACACCGGACCCGTGCCATCGACAAACCGCGTCAGCGCCGGCATATGCAGCGTGGGATGCAACGCAACAATGCCAACCGCCAGCAGAGCAATCGTTCCCAGCTTCACGAACGTGCTCAGATAATCGCGCGGCGCCAGCAGCAGCCACACCGGCAACGCCGACGCGGCAAAGCCGTAAATCATGATCAGAATCGCCAGCGTCGGTGCGCTGAACGTGAACAACCTGGCCAGCGCTTCATTCTGCGAAACATACTGACCGCCCCAAATTGCTGCCAGCACCAGAACAAATCCCAGCGCCGATACTTCCAGCACTTTCCCCGGACGAATCCGCCGTAGATAGACGCCCATCAATAAAGCAATCGGCATCGTCATCGCGATCGTGAACGTTCCCCACGGACTTGCCTTCAGCGCATTCACCACAATCAGCGCCGCCACACCCAGCAGGATAATCAGAATCGCAATCACCGCCACGTAAGCTACGAATCCGCCGACGCGCCCGATTTCATCCTTCGCCATCTCCGTCAGGGACTTCCCATCTCGCCGCACGGAGAACAACAGGATCACAAAATCCTGCACGCACCCCGCAAACACCGCACCCGCCAGCACCCATATCGTTCCTGGGAAGATACCCGAATTGCGCTGCCAGCACCGGCCCCACCAGCGGCCCCGGGCCGGCAATCGCCGCGAAGTGATGTCCAAACACGACCCACTTATTGGTAACAAGAAAGTCGCGCCCATTCTCCAGTCGCTCGGCTGGAGTCGCTCGCAGACCATCAAGCGCGAGAATTTTCGCCGCAACGAATTTGCTGTAAAAGCGATAGCCGAGAGCGTAGCAGCACGTCGCCGCAACTACTAACCACAACGCGTTAATGGGCTCGCCGCGACGCACAGCAATCGCGCCCACCGCCCCAGCGCCAACCAGCGCAACCGTGGCCCATCCTAGGAACGCCAGAGTCTTATTCATGCTCTTCAATCCAGTGCAGCATTGTGCCGAAAGCCGGGCCACGGCGCAATATCGAAATCCGTGGGGACTCTCCCACGCGCGAGGTCATGTTCCAAGGTGATTCGTACCCGATAACTCGATTCTTTCTCTTTACGCTGGCTTGCCCCATAATAGAAAAATGGGGCGTACTTTCTTTGAAGAACGTTGGCTGCCGAAGTCTGTCCTCTGTCTTCGCGACTACAACGCCAACAAGTTTCTCCACGATCTGATTGCCGGCGTCACTGTGGGTTTGGTCGCCTTGCCGCTGGCCATGGCCTTTGCCATTGCCTCAGGGCTCACTCCCCAGGCCGGCATTTACTGCGCCATCGTCACCGGCTTTCTGATCTCCGCCCTGGGTGGTTCGAAAACCCAGATCGGTGGGCCCACAGGCGCTTTCGTCGTCGTCATCTCCGGTATCGTCGCTCTTCACGGCGTGGACGGCCTCTTCATGTGCACGGTGATGGCCGGCGTTCTTCTCATGATCATGGGCATCGCCGGCATGGGCACCGCGGTCAAGTTCATCCCCCGCCCTGTCGTGATCGGCTTCACCAACGGTATCGCGATCCTCATCGCCAGCACCCAAGTGAAGGATTTCTTCGGCCTGCAGCTCGCCAAAGTTCCGGGCGTCTTCTGGCAACGCGTGGAGGCTCTGGCCGGCAACTTCCACACGCTTTCCTATACCGCAACCGCGCTGGCTGCAGGTACCGTGTTCGTGATGATTTTGTGCCGTGCCATCTCAAACCGCATCCCCGGTGCCATTGTCGCCTTCCTGCTCGGCACCACCGCGGTGGTCTTGTTCAAGCTGCCGGTAGAAACCATCGGCTCCCGCTTCGGCGGAATTCCCGCGGGCTTACCTCACTTTGTGATTCCACGCTTTCGCGCCGACCTGATTCATGGCCTCCTCGGCCCAGCCCTAACGGTTGCCATGCTCGGTGCAATCGAATCTCTCATGTCGGCTGTCGTTTCCGACCGCATGAGCAACGACCACCACAATCCCAACGTCGAACTCATCGGCCAAGGCGTCGCCAATATCATTTCTCCCATGTTCGGAGGACTTCCCGCCACCGGCGCGATCGCCCGCACCGCAACCAATATTCGTGCGGGCGCGCAGTCTCCGGTCGCCGGCATGATTCACGCTCTCACCCTGCTCTGCATCCTGCTATTCGCTGCACCGCTCGTGAGTCACGTTCCCCTGGCCGTCCTCGCGGGAATTCTGATGATGGTCGCCTACAACATGGGCGAGTGGCGCGAGATCCCGCAACTGTTGAAGCTCACCAAGACGGACATCAGCGTCTGGCTGGTTACCTTTGCTCTCACCGTTTTTGCCGATCTTACTGTGGCTGTCGAAGCCGGAATGATCCTTGCCGCGCTGCTCTTCATAGGCCGCATCGCCTCCACTACCACGGTCTCCCAGGTTACTGACGAATACGTGGAAGATGGCCGCATGCACATCCTTCAAGATAAAGACATTCCTTACTACGCGACTATTTTTCGCATCCATGGACCTTTTCTGTTCGGCGCCACTGACAAAATCTCCGCCGTCACAGAAAATCTGCACACGCTGCCTCCGGTCGTCATTCTTCGCCTGCGCAACATGACGGCTCTTGACGCCACAGGATTATTCGCGATTGAGGAGGTCGCCCGTGAGCTTCAAGCGAGCAATCGGGTCCTGATTCTATGTGGAGCGCGAGAACAACCGGCCAGCCTGATCCATCAAGCCGAGTTCGAAGAGGTGGTGGGATCGGAAAACATCTGTGAAAACGTGCAGGCCGCGATCCGCCGCGCCGAGGAAGTGCACGACCAACTGGAAGCCGCCGCTATCGGGCTGAAAAGTTGAGCCGCCCGCACGAGCCGCTACTTCCGGTCGGCGGTCCGTTCTACCGCGTCACGCCTGATCATTCTGGATCGAATTTCAACTCAATCGGCTCGCGGGATTCACGGGGAGACGGCTCCCATCTCCACTTTCTTACCGCAACCGCCGCCGCCTGCGCCAGTACCGGATGTCCGCCTTTGATATCCACTGTCTTGACGCTGCCGTCAGGTAAAACCACAGCCTCCACCCGAACGGTTCCTGCCAGCGCCATACCGCGCGCCAAGGCTGGATAGGCTGGAACCACACGCGACACCAGCCGGCGCTTGCTCGCTGCATCTTGCGCGTGTGAGGACGATAGGCTACAAACCGAGCCCAGAATAGCTAGTGCCGCCAACCAGAAAAACCGTCTAGATAAGAGTGCCATATGGTGGATTAACGAGCAGACATGATTGGTAAGAACTGATGATTCTAAGGCGGCTCTAATCTTCGCTGAAGATTACAGAAGTAATGTACGCCGGAGTGACTTCTCTCTCCCTGTTCTGCCAGCCGTTCCCTCTTCGCGATTTTCGTACTACCCGTCCCCGCCCCCTGCGGATATAATGTGGCGATTTTGCGGGCCTGATCTCAGCCCCATCGGAGACCCATTGCGCCTCTCGCTCGAAACTCGTGAGGTTGGACGCGTCACCATTGTTCATTGCAACGGACGAATTGTTGCTGGAGGCGAGAGCGAGTCTTTGCGCGCTCACGTGACCTGGTTGCTGCGCGACCGGCGCTCCATCGTTCTGCATCTGGGCGAGGTCGGCTTTATTGACAGCAGCGGTCTGGGCACGATCGTCCGCACCCTCACCAGCACTCGCCAGGCGCGCGGTGATTTGAAGCTGTGCAATGTGCCCGAACATGTGCGCAAAGTTTTGGAGCTGTCGCATCTGGCAAGTTTGTTCGACGCTCACGACTCCGAGGAAAAGGCTGTGGCCGCCTTTTATCGGCCTGGAGCACGCGTTGAAGCTCCTGCCCTTACCGGCCGCAGCGTTCTCTGCGTCGACAGCAATGCCGACGTGCTCGCCTACTTGCGGGAACTTCTCAAGCGCGCCGGATATGACGTTCATACCACCAGCCATGTACGCGATGCTCTCATCCTGATGCGAGTCACCCACTTTGACCTGTTAGTTACGGCTCCTGGGGTCGGAGCATCTCCAGCCGCTCAACAGTCATTTAAAGCAGCATGCGCCAACGTTCCCGTGGTCGAATTAGGCAGCGATTTTTCAACTTCCGATGCCGGGGAAGCCTGTGCGCGACTCCTGGAAAAAATCGAAGCTCTATTGCATCCGAAGGCCTGATCACGCGGAAGTCATATCCCAGAGCATCGCCTTGCACTCCGCATCTGCGCCTCCTTTGAAACAACTTGTTAACCAGCATCGGCCCTCTTTGGTGATAATCTATTTCTTCCCGGCGACTGCTGAAACCCGTGCTTCGGGCTACCGCTGAATGCAGCCCACGCCCCGGGTGGATTCCAGGGATTTCCATCTGAACTCATAGGGAGTGGACCATGAAGATTGGCATGCTGACCGGCGGAGGTGATTGTCCAGGCTTGAACGCGGTGATTCGAGCCGTGGTGCGTAAAGGCATCTTCACCTATGGCGACGCCTTCGTCGGTTTCCTCGAAGGCTGGCGCGGCTTGGTCGATGACAAGTCCATGGTTCTCGATCTCGAGGCGGTCGGAGGTATTCTGCCCCGCGGTGGCACTATCCTGCGCACCTCGCGCACCAACCCTTCCAAGCGCGCCGATGGCCTCGATCGCTGCATGGCCACGCTGGAGAAACACAAGATTGAGGGCCTGGTGGCGATTGGCGGAGACGACACTCTTTCTGTCGCGCAGAAACTGCACGAACGCGGAGTCAAAGTTGTGGGCGTTCCCAAGACCATCGACAACGATCTCGGCGGCACCGATTACACTTTCGGATTCGACACCGCTTGCAACATCGTCTGCGAGGCGCTCGATCGCGTTCACACCACCGCGGAAGCTCATAACCGCGTCATGGTGGTGGAAGTGATGGGCCGCGATGCTGGCTGGATTGCTCTGTACAGCGGTATTGCCGGCGGCGCCGACGTCATCCTCATTCCCGAGCGGCCTTTTGATGTCGATAAAGTTGCGGATTCCATCCGCCAGCGACATGAGCGCGGCCTTTATTTTTCGATCATCGTGGTCGCCGAAGGCGCAAAATTTTCCTCCGCCGAACCAGGCCAGGGCGCGCCCGTTCTGCAGGACATGGGCAAAGACGAGTTTGGCCACGTTAAACTCGGTGGCATCGCCAACATCCTCGCCCGCGAGATTGAAAAGCGCACCGGCTTCGAGACTCGCGCCGTGGTTCTGGGACACATCCAGCGCGGCGGATCGCCCAGCGCTTTCGACCGCGTCCTGGCCACACGTTACGGCTTGGGAGCGATCGATATGGTACACCGCGGCGAATTCGGATGCATGGCGGCCCTCCGCTCGAATAAGATCGTTTCGATTCCCCTGCTCGAGGCGATTTCGAAGAATCGCACTGTGGACAACGAAATGATTCACATCGTCGACGGATTATTTGAGCGAGCTGTCGACAAACAGCCGGTGTGACAGACTGTCCGAACTCGGCGGAGAGAAGGCTTCGCGAAGCGCATTGACTTCGAGTGCTGCTTAGCCGGCGAGCACCCGGCCCGGTCACGATGCAAAACTTATACTCGCTGCTTGCTCCGTCCCTGGTGGCAATCATCGAAGCGCTGCTTGTGATCGCCGCCGCCGCCCTTATTTTTTTCTCTTCTCGCAACCCCTCTAGCCTCGATCAGCCTCCCGCTTTCCATCGGATCGAGTGCGCATTCGGTCGCCTCGCTTGCCGTCGAAATCTTTCTGTGCTGCTCGTGGGCTTGAGCGTGATTGCGCTGCGGGCGGCCCTCATCCCGATCCTCGGTATTCCGCAACCGCGATTCAACGACGAGTTCAGCTACCTGCTCGCCGCTGACACTTTCGCTCACGGCAGGCTTACGAATCCCACGCATCCCATGTGGATTCACTTTGAGAGTTTCCACATCATTCAAAAGCCGACCTACATGTCCATGTATCCTCCCGCGCAAGGCCTCGTCCTTGCAGCCGGTCAACGGCTTGGTCAACCGTGGATCGGACAACTGCTGGTCACCGCCTTGATGTGTTCCGCAATCTGCTGGATGTTGCAAGCCTGGCTGCCACCGCCTTGGGCCTTGCTGGGAGCCGCGCTCGCCCTACTTCGTCTGGGCATCCTTAGCTATTGGATGAACACCTACTGGTGCGCTTCTGTCGCGGCTTTCGGCGGAGCGCTGGTACTGGGAGCCTGGCCCCGTCTGCGCAAGGGCCTTCGCATGCGCGACGCCTTGCTAATGGGCCTGGGGCTGGTGATTCTGGCCAATAGCCGTCCCTACGAAGGCCTGGTCTTCAGCCTGCCGGTCGCTGGGGCCATGCTGTGGTGGCTCGTCGGCCCGAAGCGGCCGGCCTACGCATTGTCATTCTCCCGCGCCGTGTTACCGCTGTTTCTCGTTCTCGCCTGCGGAGCGATTGCTACCGGCTACTACTATTTTCGCGTCACTGGCAATCCATTTCGCATGACCTATCAAGTGAACCGCGCCACTTACGCCACCGCTCCATACTTCGTCTGGCAAACGCCACCCCCGGAGCCTGTTTATCGGCATGCGGTCATGCGCGACTTCTATGGTTGGGAGTTCGCCGAGTTTGAAAAGAACCGCACCTTCACCGGTTACTTGCCGCGCGCCCTGCAGAAAGCTGGATCGTGGTGGCAGTTCTATCTCGGACCGCTGCTGACACTTCCGTTACTCGCATTCCCCTGGGTGCTTCGCCAGCCCAAAATGCGTCTTCCGCTCGCGATTTGCGCAGCCATGGTCGTGGGATTTTCTGTACAGACATGGTCCCTCCCCCATTATTTTTCTCCCGCCACTGGCGCGCTCTACATCCTGCTGGTTCAATGCATGCGCCACCTCTGGCATTGGCGTAGAAATAGTCGCATGATTGGGGCGGCCATGGTCCGTGCCATTCCGATTCTCGCTTGCGCTATGATCCTTCTGCGCATAACAGCGGTGGCGATGCATGTCCAGATCGAACCCCCGTGGCCGCGCGGCAATTTGGATCGCGCCGAAATTGCCAACAAACTCGCGCACATGCCAGGCAAGCAATTGGTTCTGGTCAGCTACGGGACGCACCACAATGTTGATTGGGAATGGGTTTGGAACCAAGCGGATATCGATCGATCCAAAGCCGTGTGGGCGCGAGACATGGATACAAACAGCAACGAGGAACTAATTCGATACTTTAGCGATCGAACGGTTTGGCTTCTCAAGGCCGACGACAACTCACCACATCTCATGTCTTACCCCGAATGACCGCGAAGGATGATTCAAAAGGAGGCCGACTTCTTCCGGGATTCATGCTCACCAACCGAGTGTCCTTAAGGCAGCTGCTTCTCTTGCTGTTTTCTTTACTCTGCGCGGCTTCCATGTGGTCATATTGGAACCATCTGACTCGCGACGTTATCGGAGCCTCGGAAATCAGTACCGTCCAGCCCAAGGCTCTGACGGACCTCTATCCCCGGTGGTATGGAGCCCGTGAACTGCTTCTTCACCACCGTGATCCTTATGGGATAGAGGTCTCGCGCGAACTTCAAATCGCCTTTTATGGAAGGCTCCTCGACGCTTCACGGCTCGGCGAACCGCGCGACCAGGAGCGTTTTGCTTATCCTTTGTATGTGGTTTTTCTCCTTGCGCCTTTCGTCAAAACGGATTTCCATACCGTCAGCCTCATCTTCTGGTGGTTACTTGCTGCTGCCACGCTTGGCAGTGCGGCTTTGTGGCAGCGCTTTTTCCGCCTTTCCTTGTCCTGGGCGTCCTTCGGCGTGCTATCGGCAATGCTTCTCGGCAGCATTGGAGTAGTTCAGGGCCTCAGCATTTTGCAGTTAGGACTGCTGGTTTCCTCCTTTCTGTCCGCCGCAGCCGTATCTGCCATTTCCGGGCAGCTTTTTCTGGCTGGAGCGTTCCTGGCCCTCTCCACCATCAAACCGCAGCTCGCCGCACTTCCGATCCTCTGGTTCGCTTTTTGGGCAATGGCAGACTGGCCGCATCGCCGCTTTTTGTTGGCAGGATTTGCAGCTACCTTCGGGGCCCTCATGCTTGGATCAGAGTATTTTCTACCCGGATGGTTTTGGCGCTATCTCGACGCTCTACGCTCCTACGCCAATTATTTCGAATCAAGATCTCTGCTGGGCGTGCTCTTCCGCTCTCCTCTGCATTGGCTGCTCGCGCTCTTCGCATTCCTCATCGCGGCCGGGTTCTGGTGGCGCTCGCGGCCGCAGCCGGCGCATTCTGTCTCTTTCGCGATCTCATTGGGCTTTGCTCTGTGCCTTACCGTATCGATTGTCCCTACAGTCATCGGTCCGTTCAATCATGTCTTGCTTCTTCCTGTCGTGTTCTTGCTGATTTGCCATTGGAATAATCTTTGGCGGGCGAATACTCTCACTCGCTTCGCGATTGTTCTGTTCTGCGGATGCGGATTCCTCCCGTGGCTTCTGGCTCTCATTCTTACCCTCATACCATCTGCGGCGCGACACTCCTGGACACCGAGTGTGCGGTTAGCACCGCTTTACGCCAGTGTTGCCTTACCATTCGCGGCGTTCAATGTGCTCATCCAGATGCGCCGATTGGCGGACTCGCCTTTGTACCCGAATCGCGTCGGCTCTCCATCGGCGATCCGGTAGCTGCTGTCGCGTTAAAGTCATTCCACGGGCGCTTGTCTTGCTCCCGGCAGCGCAACTGCCAGGGCCAGCAGCACGAGGGCCGGCATCGCCAGAAGAGTGTAAAGCGGAAGCAACGCCACGCTGCGCAGCCGACTTGCAGAAATCACGTACGAGCCTAGCGACAGCGCCACGGCGGTCACCCATTGCCAACCCTGGCAAGCGAAGGCAGCCTTCGCCAGCGCGCGAGACAGAAATGTTGATGTCTTCCCGTGGCGCACCAGCATCAACAGCGCAGGAATGAGCAATAGCTGGTTGTACGCCGCAAGCTTGGGAATCACTACGAGGGTCAACGCCGCCGCCCACGCCAGGGGCCAGGCGAAACTTTCTGAACCCGCAGGCGCTTGGCGAAATCTCCAAGAGACGATCAGGAATCCACCCGCCAGCGCCCCAGTGGCAATCATCGCCAGCCAACGCGGGAGTAGGGCCTCCGGAATAGATGGATCAGTTCCATAGTTTCGATAGTTCCACACCGCCGCCAGAAAGCGCCCGATCCAGTGCGGCGAAATGGCCAAGGCGGCGACTACCAGCGCCGCCATGCTGCCCAAGAAACTCAACACCAGCCGTCCTCGTTCTTTCCATTTCGCCGTAGCCCACAGAAGAAACCACAAGATCACCAACCCGGTGGTGTCCGGCTTCGCAGTTGCGAGCGCAAGCAGGAATCCGCTCAGCGCCAGCCAGTTTCGAACCGCTGCCGCTGCCGCAGCCGCGAAAAACAGCACCACCAGCGCCGCCAGGTTCTGCTGAAAATACTCCTCCACCGCTGCATAGCTGCTCACCGCGAGCAAGATGATTGAGAATTGAACAACCCAATGCGGTCGAAGTCCGACGACGTACATCCATAGAGGAACGCTGCACGCGATCGCGAACAATAGCAGCCAGCGAAAAATCTCCGCGGCCGTCCCAAAGGGCAGGTGAATCGTTGGTGCGATCAGGAAGATAACGTAAATAGGATAGACAAATGATTCCTGCGCGACGGGATCGGCCGGGTTTTTCGGATCGAGAGGGCGACCGTAAAACCCAGCCTGGATTTCTCGCGTGACTTCCGGGCCGTACGGGTCGCGGCCATGCAAAAGTAATTCGCGCGCGCCCAGCCAGCGCGGATAAAGATCCGAGTTGTTTCCAACCGGTCTCCCCGCAGCAAGAACCATCGCAGCATTTGCCGGCGCCAAAATCGTATTCGCCCACCGCCAGACCCCGAGCGCGACAATCACACAAGCGGACAGCGCAAGCCACCGCACAGCACTTGGACGAGAGGACAGTTTCACGCTGTCATTCTACCCGCAGCACATTTCTTGACTGGAAATTGGCGCCCCCCTTCATGACTTTCAATTGCGTATTATGGAGCGGGCTGATGACTCTCCCTAAATCTGCTTCGTGGATAACCGCCAAGCGGTTGCGCACACATGGTTTCCTGCTCGCCCTCTGCCTCTGGTCGGTTTATCTGTGGAACATCGCCGCACCCGGTCTCCGCGATCGCGCCGTCAACCTCAAAGGCACCGACTTTCTTCATCTCTACACTCTGGGTTCGCTTGCCCTCGCTCACCGCGGCGCGGATCTATATGACATGCCGGCGCAATCGGAGCTTGCGGCGCATCTCGTTCCCACCGCTGCAGGCATCCACTATTTGCCGCTCTATCCTCCACAAGTTTCCATTTTCTTCGCGCCCTTCGCTCGATTGCCCTATCCTTGGGCGCTCGCGCTCTGGCTCACTTTGAGTGCGCTCATTTACGCCATATGCTGTTATGCCGTCTGGCGCACATGCGCCGGTCTGCGCGACCATGCGCTCACTGTCCTGATTCTCGCTCTCGCCTATCCAGCTTTCTGGCATCTGATTGTCTGGGGACAAACATCCGCGCTGGCCCTTATCTGCTTCACGTTCGCGTTCTTCGCGCTCCGTAGTCAGCACGAATTCCTGGCCGGCATGGCTCTGGGATGTCTCATCTTCAAACCCCAACTGGGCGTCGCTGCGGCCATTGTCTTTCTGATCATGCTCCGCTGGGAGGTCATCGTTGGAGCGGTTTTTTCCGCAGCCGTCGAATTGATTCCTGCCTGGCTCTACTACGGTCGAGAGCCGCTTCGCGAATGGTTGCGCGCATTGCGCAATGTTCCCAGAATGCTCTCGTTCTTCGAGCCCCGACTCTATCAAACCCACTCCCTGCGCACCTTCTGGACTATGCTCATCCCCCGGCCCTCAGCTTCGCTAGCCCTCTACCTCGTTAGCGTGCTGCTGGTTTCCGCATTGATAGTTGCCTGCTGGCGCAGCCGACTCCCATTGTCGGTACGCTATTCCGCGTTGCTCCTCGCCACTGTCCTTCTCGCTCCGCATCTCACCGTCTACGATCTCGTCATCCTTGCGCCAGCATTCCTGTTGCTCTCCGACTGGATCGCCAATAATCCTGACCATCCCGCTATTCCATATTTCAAACTGCTTCTCTACCTTGCCTTCGTGCTCCCGCTGCTCGGCCCATTCGCACGCTGGACGCACCTCCAGCTCTCTGTTCCGGTAATGGTCGCTCTGCTGTATGGGATGTGGAACCTCGGCGGGAAGCCAGCTCCAGTTGCGAATTCAATCTGAGCTGACTATTCACCGAACAAAAACTGCAGAGCCTCGGGAAATCTTGCGGCCCAAGCCGATTCGTTGTGCCCGGCTCCTTCGCCAATCACCAGTCGCAATCGTCTTTCACTCAACACCGCTCGCCGGATGATCGCCGCCAGTTCCCTCACGTCATCTACCACGGTGCGGCTGCGCTCGGCGTTTTCCGTCTCTGCGGTGCCCACCGCCAGGAATATTCGCTCCGGCCAAATCCTTACAGCGCGGCTTTCCTTGATCGCTTGCCGGTGCGACGCCCACAAAGACGGGCTCTCCAGCAACAACCGCCCGATCGCTCCCGGCTGCACAGTCGCAGTGTAGAGCGCAATCAGCGCTCCCAGCGACGACCCGCCCAGCCCCGTATTCTCCGGACCGGTCGCGATGCGATAATTGCGCTCCACAAATGGCATCACTTCCTTCATCAGGAAATCCGGATAGTAACGTCCCTGCACGCGCAGCATCATGGGATGCATCGACCGGTGCGGCATGTATTCGCGAAGACGATCTTTCCCCGTGTTATCGATGCCAACAACAATCATCGGAGGCACTGCGCCCTCGCGGATCAGCCGGTCCGCGGTCTCGTCCACTCCCCATTCCACTCCGACGAAAGCCGTCGACGACTCAAACAGATTTTGGCCGTCATTCAAGTACAGCACGGGATAGCGCCGGCCCGCATTCTGCGCCTCGTCGTAGCCCGGAGGCAGCCACACTCGAAGAAAGCGAGTATTCCGAAAAACACGGCTGCGAAATTCCTGCAGCCGCAGATCTCCCACCGCACCACCAGCGCGGATCACCTCGGAAACGGCTCCGGCTCTGGCTTTTGATTTCTGGATTTTTCCCATCCGAAGAGCTTCAGCGGCGCTGCCCGGTGCGCACCTTCAGCACCGCGGCCAGCACCGTGATCATCGCAATCAAGGCTAGCGAACTCAAACATAGAATGCACCACGTCTCCAGCACGTAGCCCTCAACGTAGGTCAGGTAAAGAGCAAGGGCCAATCCCGCCAAAGCCGCCACCAGCAAGCGCAATGGCGTTTCCTCACGCGCGCGGTAGATCGTCGCCAGCGCGAACAGCACTCCGTACCCCACAATTCCGATCCCCGCAACCGGAATGCCCATCAGGCTCGAATATTCACTGCGATTCACAATGTCGCAATTGAATTTTTCGCCAACCTCGCAAAACGCTGTCGCCGACTTCGCGTAGTGACGTTGCAACGACACCGCCGATACCACCATCCCCACCAGCGCCAAAATCGCGATCGCTGCAAACAACACTCGACTGTCGTTCGCGGTATTTTGCCTTGACAGAGGGGATTGACCGGAAGATGCGCTCACGGCAGAGCACATCCAGTCTTATCGGAAAGTTCTTCCAGCGGAAAGACTCCTTCTTTCGGTGGATTCGTTCCAAACTGCCAACTGGGAAACAGCTTCACTCCTGCCGCCTTGCACTCCGAAGTGATTCCGTTGACGCCTTTAACTGCGCACTCTACATATGGCACGTATTGAAATGCCTTTCCAAACATCGCCTTCTGCTCGGCACAATGCGGACACCAGTACAAGCCATACATCTTCGCCTGCTTCGACGCCAGGCACTTCGCAAATCCGTCGTAGCGGTGATTTCTGTAATACCATCCGATTGCATAAGCCAGGACGAACAACAATACGACTCCGCCCCAAATCAGCACTGTCCGCGTCGGCACCTTTGCTTCTGCCTCCCCGACCCGCTTCTGTTGCTGCTTTCGCCGCTGTTCAGACATAATTCCCTTCCCACGTGATGCACTTTTATATCACGCGCTCAAGCCACAACCCTCAGCGCACCGGGCAGCACATCCAACTCTTCGCAATGCAGCGTGAGCACTTCCCCGTCAACCATCACATCCACTGGCGCGCTCAAATCGAATTCAACCCGCTTCACCGCTTTTCTCTCCGCCAGCCGATGCTCAATATGCGTTCCGTCGTAAAGTCCCGGCAAATTTCGCATAAGACCAAGTCTGCCAATCGCACCCCAGCGAACGTACTCAATCAGTCCGCTATTCACTTCGGCCTTCGGGGCAATCATCATCGTGCCCCCGGTAAACTTGCTGTTGTTGAAGGTGAGGAACAGACAGCGCCGCCGGTCAAATTCCGTTTCGCCCTCCACGCGCACTGGGAACGGCCTCCTCTGCAATCGCGCAAGCCCGAGAAAAATCGAGATGAAGTATCCCAACTCTCCCTGGCTGCTGAAACGCCGCGCCCGCAGCGTCGCAACATCAGCCGGAAATCCCACACTCAACAAATTGATGTAGTGGATTACTCCCGCCCGGTGGCGCAGTCGCAGAACGTCGCAGCTACGCGTTCGTCGTGAGATGAGTGACTCGATCGCGTGCTCCACGCCCCGATCACTGAAGTCGCGCAGGAACGAGTTTCCCGTTCCCAGCGGCAAGAACCCCAGCGTGGGCGTACTCCCTGCTCTTGCCTCCGGGAAGAGCCCGTTCACCACTTCATACGAAGTGCCGTCCCCGCCTACTGCTATAAATTGTCGCTGCCCGCTTACGTACGCCTCTCGTGCAATCCGTGCGGCATCGCCCGCGCACCGCGTATCAATTACATCCACCGCAATTCCGCTCACTCTTAAACGATCGAGCGCCGGCCCCAGCATCTTGCGGCTTCGCCCGCCTCCCGCCGCCGGATTCACAATGGCGAGATAAGGTTGCCGCTCGCTCACAGTCCCACCACCGCTCCCCGCTCGGCAGATTTTCCGATCTCTTCTGCGAGTGCCTGCCGTTTGATCTTCATCGAAGCCGTCCGCGGAAAATCTTTTTCCCAAGTCAGATAACCGCCGACACGTTTGAAGTCCGCCAATCGCCGGTTGCGGCCTACGATCTCCTGCAAGAGCGCGCTATCGAAGCGCTGGTTCTGCTCCAGCCGCAAAACCATCACTAGCATTTCTCTTCCCAGTTCCTTTTGCGGCCACAGGTAGTTCGCCGCGAACACGCAGTACTCTTTCACCGGCAATCCGTCGAACACCGTTTCAATATCCTCGGGATAAATATTCTTCCCGCCCTCCGTGACGATCATGTTTTTCTTCCGCCCGAAGAGCTGCAGATGCCCGCTCTTGTCGAACCGTCCCAAATCGCCCGTCAATAGCCATCCATCGACAATCGTCTCCAGCGTCAGCTCCGCATCGTCGAGATAGTGCGACATCACCGTCTTGCTTCGTGCCGCAATCTCTCCGATCCCCTCATCGTTCGGACTCAGCACACGCAGTTCCACGCCCGGCAGCGGCTTGCCCACCGTATCCGCGCGGAATGGATTCAGATCGTTCACGGTGAGCACAGTTCCCGCCTCCGTCAGTCCATAACCGTTCGCCACGGGAATTCCCAGGTCATAGAAAAACTGCATCGTCGAGGGCTCCATGAAAGCCCCACCTGTGAACACCGTCAACAAGTCTCCGCCAAAGGCACGATGCACCTGCGGCAGCAACATGCGGCTCGCCTTCACGTGCGGTCGCCTGCGAGTCAACATCTTGTTGAGCGCAATCAGTCGGTTCAGAATCGCCCGCTTCCACGCCGGCAACTCGTCGAATTTGGCCCGCAGCCCGCGCTCCAGATTCTTGACGATCATTGGAACCAGAGAAACATACGTAATCCGGTAACGCACAAACGCATCCCGTACAAACTCCGGGCGCAACGTCCGCAGATGTACCACGCACGCCCCGCAGACAAACGGCCCAATGAATCCCACCATGAAATCAATCGCGTGATTGGTCGGCAGAATGCTCAAATACCGCACTCCCGGCCAGAATGGATACCACGCCGTCAACGCCCGGCACTGCTCCAGATAATTTTCGTGCGTCAGCACACATCCTTTCGGACGCCCTCCGGTACCTGACGAGTAGACGATGCACGCCACGTCCTCGCGCTGCCGCATCACAAAATCCGGCGCGCCTTTGCGCTTGAAGTCCTCCCACCGAAATCCTCCGCCCAAGTCGGCCTTCAGCGGGGCTTCAGTCACCAACACCAGCTTCGTCTTGATGTTGTGAAACTCCGGCGACTGCATGATCGCCCGCCACAGGTGATACTCCACCACCAGCACCTTGGCCTTCGAGTGTTCCAGCAACTGCAACTGCTCGGCCGCTGTCAGTTTGTAATCCAGAGGAACCAGCACGCCGCCGCTATAGAAGATCGCATACGCTGAAATCAGCCACTTCGACTGATTTGTCATCAGGATGGCCGCGCGGTCCCCGCCATCAAAATCCGCATCCTCCAGCGCCCGCGCCAGAGGCAAACTGATTTCTTTGAAATCGGAATACGTAAGCCGAGTCTTCTCCCGGTCGCGGTCGGCTTCAATCAGGCACGTCTCGACCGCAAAACGATCCAGCGCATCGCGCAGAGCAGCGCCCAGACAGCTATATTTTTGGAGATCAAGCATTAAAGAATCATTTCACCACAGCGGCACAGAGACACGGAGAAGAGCTAGTTATCAGTTCATTACCTGCCTGGGATCGATGTTTGGTTGAAGCTCTGCTCTTGAAGTCCGCGTTCACTACAGTCGCGCCTGAATCTTTCCTGCCAGCGTGCGAAAATCGGAGACCCCCTGCAGTTCGTAATCTGGAAGCTCCACGTGAAAATGATTTTCCAGCTTGGTCAGCAGATCGAGCGTTTGCAAGCTGTCGATCCCTAATGTCTTGAAGAAGTCGTCATCTGGAGAAAGCTTTTCCCTCGACACTTTAAAATGGGCCGCGGCAAGACTCAATATTTCATCCAGCGTCTGTTTACCATCCATCGAAATAAAACTCCAATCGCTTCCGTCATTCGAGCTGAAAGCGCGGTGAGTAACCCGCGTTTTACTTGGTACTAGGTACTCGCAACTCTGAAGTCACTACGGCAAATACGGTTGCGCATCCGTGCTTTCCACAAACTTCTGCAACCCCGCCTCGACCGCCGGGCTCGCAAACAGTTCACAAAACAAATCAATCTCTTGCCGCAACTCGTCATACGGAATCGGCTTGATGAACTTCTTCGCCGCCACTGCCGTCGCATGATCGAATTTCTTGAGTTGTGCCGCCGTCGCCCGCGCCGCCCGCAGCGCCTCGCCCTCGCCCACCACCTGGCTCACCAGTCCGATCTGCTGCGCCTTGGTCGCATTAAAACTGCGTCCTGTCAGCAGCAGATCCCTTACCACGGCGTTCCCCAAGTCGCGCTTCAGACGCGGGATTCCACCGAACCCCGGAATCAATCCCAGCCTCAGCTCCGGAAAGCAAAACCGCGCCATCTTGTCGGCAATAATTAAATCGCAAGCCAGCGCCAGCTCGAATCCTCCTCCGAACGTGACCCCATGGACGGCGGCAATCGTTGTTAACGGCGCAGCATCAATCAGATTCAACACACGATGAATCCGTTCCAGAAAATTCCGCACGCCCTTGGCGGCCTCAGCTTTATCCATCGCCTGCGATCGGTGATAGAGCTCGCGCAAATCCGCCCCTGCGCAGAATCCCGGCTTCATCTCGCTGTAAATAATGAGAGCATGCGCCTCCGCCTGCATCTCTTCCAGGGCCGTCACAAACTGCTCAAACTCCTCCAACGACGCCGATCCCAACTCGTTACACGGCGCCTGGTGCAGCCGCATTTCGATCACACTATCGGCAATGCTCCAGGACAAAGCGTTTCCGCTCCACCGGTTCGACGTTCGAATCTCGCTCGCCTCGTGCACCTTCGTGTCCTTCGTCTTCGTGGTCCCCAACATTTTTCAGTCCCGCTACACCGCCTGCTTCACACGGTACATGCCCTCAATCTCGTTTTGCATCCGCGCCGCAATCACATCGCGCTTCAACTTTCCATTCACCGTCAGCGTCCCGTTCTCAATCGAAAACGCCTCCGGCAGGACAACGAATGCCCGTACCTGCTTGTAGTGCGGCATCTCGGGATTCACGCCATCCAGTGCCGCCTGCACTTTCTCCGACGTCAGGCTTCCCGTCACCAGAACCGAGAGATATCCCCGCCCGTTTCCTACCACCACCACCTGCTGCGCTTCGGGCAGTAGTTTCGCGATCGCATTCTCGATCGGCTCCGGCGAGATCTTGTGCCCCGATCCCAGTATGATCAAGTTTTTGATCCGTCCCGCAATCCGCCAGTTTCCCGCTGCGCTCACTTCCCCTTGATCGCCGGTATGGAACCACCCGTCGCGCAGCGCGTCCTCCGTCTGCTCCGGCCGGTTCCAGTAACCCGAAAAAATATTCGGCCCACGCACCACAATCTCGTCGTTCTCTTCCAGCTTCATTTCCATGCCCGGAATCGCCGGCCCCACATAGCCCACCTCAACCCGGTTCGGATCGTCCATGGTGCAGATGGCGGTCGTTTCCGTTAGCCCGTAAACCTGCAGCACTCGAATTCCCAGCATCATGAAATAAAGCTGCGTCTCCACGCTCAGCGGCGCCGATCCGCAAATGAGCGCCTTCAGATTTTTCCCAATCATCTTCTTTCGAATCGCCGGAAATACCAGCCGGTTGGCCAGCCCCATCCATAGCGCATCTCCCGCTCTCGATTGCTTCTCCTGTTTGCGCACCCAAGCCGCCTTCGCACGCGAATAAATTGTCTGTGCCACTCCACCCGTCTGCCATAACTGCTCATCCACTGCGCGCCGCATGCGTTCGAGCAGCTGCGGCACATTCAGAAAATAGTCCGGCGCCACGGTCCGCATGTCATTCGCAATCTTCGTCAGATCCGTATTGATCGTGACCAGGCTTCGCCGTTTCAGAAACGTCAGCAGCGCGATCCACGACGCCGCAAACGTGAAGGGCAAATAATGGAAGATGCGATCTTGCCCCGTAGAACCGGACATCAGCTCGCCCAACCGCTCCGCCGTCCGATCCAGCATGAAACCCACATTCGCCGCCGTGAGCACCACGCCCTTCGCCTCGCCTGAAGTCCCGGACGTGTAAATGATCGTCACGGGATCGTCCTTCCCCATCTGCGGACGCTCCAACTGCACTCCATCGACCCCCGCAAAAATCTCGTCAAACAAATACCGCGTCGGAGCCTCCGCCCAGCTCTGCACAATTGCATCGCGAAGTGCCGCATCCCCGCAACACAGCAGCGACGGCGTGCAGTCCTTCATCATCGCGACCAGTTCTGCCGGCGCTTGCCGCGAGTACAGCGGCACCACGATCAGCCCTTCTGCCATCAGCGCCAAGTCCATCGCAACCCAGCGAATGCTGTTCGCCGCCAGCAACCCGCACCGGTCGCCCTTCTTCAGCCCCTTTGAAGCGATAAAGGTCCGCGCCTTCTTCACAAGTTCCAGCAACTCGCTGCCAGTTACACCCGTGACTTCGCCGTCGCGAATCTCGGCAAGAATCCGTGTATTCGCAGCCGTCTGCAGTTGCGAAAAGATGTCTCCGACAAATGGAATGGGTGTATTCAAAATAGGGATTGCAGCGCCACACTAAAACCGCCTATCTAGTCGTAAGCCGCCGCCAACTCCCGCAGCCCTTTACTCATCGGCGGCAAATAATCTTCCCAACTCCACTCCCCGCGGCGCGTCTCGAACTCCGGATACCGCCTCTGCACTTCCTCCTCAAAATAAACGCCCATGCGCGCCATCACTTTCAAATTCTTTACCACCGTTTGCGCGATGCCGCTCGCGATCGCCTCACCTTCGCAACTCAGCTTCTCCAGTGCCACCAAAAGCTTTCCTTCCAGGTCTGGGTCGTCCACCGTCATCAGCAAATCCTGATGTCCCCGCTCCCGCATTAAATTGCGGATTCGTTCATCCATCGTGATTCCCGCCGACGGCACCAGCCCCGGCATCGACGTTACAATCCCGTGATATCGCGATGACGCCATCATATGGCACGCCCGCAGGACGCTCACCAACTCGTACATGTTGTACTCGTCCGCCGTCAGAACCGGTACTCCGCCTAATTTCTCGGCGATACGATTGGCGGGACGCGCATCCAGCCGCTCCGTCGCCGCCAGAATCACAAAAACACTTTTCTTCTTCCGGAACGCGTCCACCGCGTTCGCAATCGCATTCCAATATTTGTGATACGCCTGCTCCGCCACCGGCCCCGAATTATGAAAATAAACCGTGCGATAGTGGCTATCCTTGTAGGCTCCCGTCAAACTCCGCACCGCATACTTCGCGACCGACGCCTTCACTGGCCATTCAAACGGATTGATCGGACACACCACCAGCACCGGCGTCCGCCCATCCCAGCCCACTTTTTTCAGCACACTCTGCCCGTACTCCGGCGGTCGCGGCTCAAACGTCCAGGCCGTATCCGTCCCCAGTTCTGTCGGCACGCCCAATTCGCGCAACACGCCGCGCGACTCTTCATTGCGCGTAATCACAAACGAATTCCTGCAGTAGCGCCCGCACATCTTCGCCACCAGCGGATCCATGTGCCCGGCTTCCGCGCCATATCCCACCGATAGTTTGTTCTGCGCCGCCGCAATTCCCAGCGATCCGATCATCATGGTGGTCAGCGCGTTGGCGAACTTGCTCTTGAACATCGACCCTTCGCACGCCACCACTCCATCGTGTTGCGGAACTTCATTGGCCAGAAACGGTGGAAAAATATCCGGCAAATGAACCTGTTTCGTCCCCTCAAAATATCCGCGCGAGAAATCGAAGTTCTGGCTCATCACGCTGAATTCCACGCGCTCCGCACCCAAAATATGCCAGATCTGCCGCAGCATCTCTTCCACGCGTACATCCGATCCCATATTTCGCGTGCCGTTGTATCCCGCAAACAACAGTTTCAATTTCTCGCCCGGCTTCCAGCGCTTGCCCGCGCCCAGCATCCACCCGGCCTTCGCGCGTTCAATCGAACTGCTGACCCACGCTTCCAGAATGAAATCCATCATGCGGCGCTTCCTCCCGCCGCAGCCGGCCACGGACGATACTTGTACTCGAAATTATTTCCGCTGCTGAACTTCAATAGCGGATAACAATATTCGGAAAACAGCACCGGCTTCTTCCCCAATTCTTTCGTCACGCGAGTATTATCGAAAACTGTGTTCCATACCAGATACGGCATAAACACCTTCATCAGCGACGCGCCCTTCCCAATCGCTCCCTTGCGGTTCGCCAGAAAACTAACCGATCCGGCAAACGACCGCTCCACCCCCGGCAGAAATACCGGAGCGCGTTTGTTCTGCGCCGTCGCCAACGCTTTCGTAATTTCGCGAAAGGTTTGCGATCCCACCCCGGACGAAAGATGATACGTGTCGTATTGTGGATTTTCTTTCTGATGCAGCGTCGAAATCGCCTCCGCCACAAAATCCACATTCACAATGTCGATCTTGTCCGTCGCGCGAAACGGCAACACTGGCAGCCCCGCTAGAAATACAAACGCCTTCACCATGTCGAATTGCGTGGTCTCCGGGTAACGACTGTCGCCTAGCACAATGCTCGGCCGGAAAACTGTCTTCGGAGTCTCTGGCAGCAGCACCCGCATCATGTGCTCGCAGAACTTTTTCGTCCGCGCATACGGATCGTAATCTGACCGCTCCCAATCGATCGACCGATCTTCCGCGACCAGTTCATTCTGCCGCTTCCCCGCCACCGCCACCGTGCTCACCTGGCTGAACCGCCTTAGCCCGTGATAATGCTCCGCATGCCGCGCCAGCGTTAGCACTTCGAGCGTTCCCCGCAGATTCACGTTGAGGCAACTTTTCTCCGACTTCCGGTTCAGCGACGCGGCACAGTGAATCACGGAATCCGTCGTGTGCACCAATCGATCGTATTCATCCCGCCCCAACCCGAATCCAGGATCCGTCAGATCTCCGCGGAACACGCGCACCCGCGTCTGCAGATACTCATAAAACTGCGGAAACTCCAGATGCAGTTGCAACGCCTGCCACAAGCGCGCCTCGGCCTCGCCCACATCCTTCGCCCGCACCAAAACATTCAGAGCCGCGCCGTCCCGCAGCAAATTCGCGGCCACATGCGCCCCAATGTATCCCGTAGATCCTGTCAGAAATATCGCCATTCACCAGTTCCCATTCGTCCCCGTTTTCACCGTCTCGCCATTCTCCAAACTCCGCGCCGGACGCGCCTCCAGCGGCCTGCCCTCGATCAGCGGATAAGTCCACTTCCGCAGCGCCGGAATATGCACATTGATCCAGTAGTCCCACCAGTCGAGCATTCGCGCCTTGTATCCAAACTCGTCCTGCTCATCCTCCACCAGCGCCTGCGACAATTTCTCCACATTATCCGCCGCGAAATCATGCTCGTTCAGCAGGATGAATGGCTCAAACAGCTCAATCAATTTTTCCAGACGCTCCAGATTTCTCTCCGCTTTCACCAGCGGCGTCTTCTTCAACGGCAACGGCGACATGATCCGCTGAATCGATTTGACAATCGCCTTCTGCGCCGGTGCCGACATCCGCTGGTACCGCGTCTTCGATACCGGAATCGCATCAAATCGCAGCCGCAGCCAGCTTTCCAGCCCTTCCTGCGCCCGATAGTGTTTGCGATGCGCCAGCGATGTCAACTCGATCGACCGTCCCATGTCGCAAGGATTCGTCGCCGAGGTCGCCAACTGGTACAACTCGTCATGCCGCCGCTCCACAATCGCCGCGGCAATCAGCGTCATCCCATCGCACACCGCGTCCACCGGAATAATATCCAGACGCTTGCTTTCATTCGACGGCAGCTGCCGGAAATATGTCCCCAGCAAATACGAGAGCGACGCCGATGTGTTGATCCCCTCATTCCATCCTAGAAACGGCTTCGCCACCGAAGTCTCCACGATCGCCGGACGCACCACCGCAATCGGCAGCCCCGCCCCATATTTCACGATCAGCGATTCCGCCAGGCTCTTGGTCAGCGTATACGTA
This sequence comes from uncultured Acidobacteriaceae bacterium, assembly GCA_963782835.1. Classification (GTDB taxonomy): domain Bacteria; phylum Acidobacteriota; class Terriglobia; order Terriglobales; family Acidobacteriaceae; genus Sulfotelmatobacter. The sequence continues at coordinate 261,313 of CAWALR010000005.1, forward strand.
TTCGGCCAGCCCAACTCCTTCGCCCGCCGCGTTCCGGCCTCGGTCAAATACGTCTTCAGCCAGCGGATCCGATTCTTGCGAATTTGATTTTCCAGCGCCGCGCCCTGCAGTCCCTTCGCCGCATGTTCCTTCGTCAGGGATTGCGATCTCAGCCCAGCCGTCACCTCCTCGCCCTCGGCCTGCGCCTCCGCCTTCGCAATTACCTCATGCAACGACCGCCACTCCTGCTCCGCGTCAAAGTGCGCCACGCGATGCGGCGTGTAATTAGGAATCAGCTTCTCCGCCACGCGCCCATCGCGCTCTCCAGCTACATAACACGTGGAAAGATGCAGCAACCCCGCGTGATCGGTTCCGCGCAAAAATTCCAGGATGTTCATCGCCGCGTCCGTATTGGTCGCCAGCGCATCCCGCAAATCCGGATTGAAGTCCGTCAACCCCGAACTATTCACAATCAAATCCAGATTCTTCTGCAGCCTCCTCCCAATCTCAGCATCCAGCCCCAGCCCCGCCTGCGTGACGTCTCCCTCCACCACCTCCACCTTCTCGCGCAGACATTCCCCAAGCCCAACTCCATATTTTTCAAACAGCGGATCGAATACCGGCGACTCTTCCACGATTTTTTCAAACCGCCGCTGTGCGGGATTCGATTTCTGCCTCCGGATCAGCAGATAAATCTTTCCGATCTTCGGCAACTCCATCAGCGTATTCGCCAGCCAGACCTTGCCAATAAATCCCGTCACGCCTATCAGCATCAGGTGCTTGCCCGCCAACGCCCGCCGCACCGAGAACCCGGGCTCCTGTTTCCGTCCTTCGAAATGAACGATCGGACGCTCCTGCGCCACCGCTTCCCGTCCCGATCCAATCACCGCCTCCTTCAATTCCTCCAGCGTGATGTCCAGCTGCCGCGCTAGCGTTTTCGGCGCTCTCCGCCCATCCGGACTCTGGTCCTGAATCGGCGCAAACGCTCCGCGCGGCCGGATCACTGGCTCGAGCAGGCGTCCCGTCGCCACGCCGTCGCGAAATTCCAGCCGGTTTGCCACCACCCACTTCACCCCTAAATGCTGCGCCAGCGGTTTCATCACATGCTCCAGCCCCTGGCTCACCAGCACCACGTCCGCTCCGGAGCGTAGCAACTCCTGCACGCGTTCCACTCCGTGCGTCTTCAGCTGTGGCTTCAATTTGTATTGGAAATATTCTTCGCCCAGCAGATCCAGCCGATCGCGTGTCACGCCCCGCAAAGCGGTGTGCACCACGCGTGTCGCGAATTTCCGGTTCGTCGAGTACAGGAACGGACGCAGCGCCGCCATCAGGAAAATCAGACCGCGCCGCCGGAAGCGTTCGGAAAAAGTCTGCGCGTTCCAGGTAAAGAAAGCCACCGGCTGCACCACGGTCAGGTCCAGCAGGCTCCCCTCCACGCGCCAGTACACAGTCGGCGCCACGCGAGGGGACGCGTCGGGTTTGTGGTTTAGTTGTTCCAAAGCGCATTCGCCCCGCGCAGGGATTTCCCCCGCAGGTGGACGAATCTTCTATTGTAAACAATGCACCCCAATACCCGAAGCCCTTATCTGCCCCCGGTGGGTCGGGAAGCAACCAGGACCGAGAAGTAGCTTCAAAAACAAGTTAAGGAGCCCCGGCCGGTTTGACCAGGACTCCTTACACTAACTTACCGTCTCAAGAAATACTTAGGAGGCGCGCCGCTGACGATCCTGCTCTTCCTGCTCATCGTCCTGAGAAGGATTCTTCCGGCTGGGGTCAGCATTCCCCTTCTGCTGTTGGCCAGTCTGACCGGATTGTCCACTCTGTCCAGGCTTTTGACCCTGGCCGTGCTGGCCCTGACCCGGTTGGCTCTGCCCCTGGCCGTACTGGCCACTCTGCTGCTTATTTTTTTCCATATCGTCTGCCATATTTACTCCTCCGTTTTTTGCAGAGCGCATCTTGCCGCGCCGCCGCGGTATTTTGATTCACATCTGTCTTGCTTACCTTAGTTGCCGTGTACCCGCGACAGGTTGGGAACTATCTTTCGTTGTTCCCTCGGAGGAGAGAGAAGTCGATACTCCCCTATTTCAGTGGTTTCACTTCCAGCACTTCGCATTTCTCAATCACCGGAGCCTTGGCCAACAATGTTGCCGCATTCGCCATCAATCCGGCCGCCACGCGCCCATTCAAATGCGCCTGCCGTCCCGCTTCGTCCTTGAAAACGTCAAATATCCCAAACGTCGACGGTCCCTATTTGATGGCAAACCATTCCAGCGTCTCCGGCTCGTCTTCCACAATCGCCAGCGCACTCCGCAAGAAATTCTCCACTTCCATTTCCTTGCCCGGCTTTGCCTCAACCCGCACCAACAATGCCAATCTGACTTTAGCCATGTCCACTTTTCTCCTTTAGCTGTGATCTCAGTTGGATGCCGCCCTCTGGCTTATGTTTCTGTAAAAGTTACGATTACAGAGCGAATGCGGCTTTCGCAGAATCGACCATTTCTAAGGGCGCGCATTTCCAGCCTATATCGCCATTTTCACACTCCCGTAACAATCTTTTCGTATAGTGACCCCCTTGGCACTCCCGCATTCTTAATCGCCCTTCAATCTGAGGTCTCACTATGGCTACCGCATCGACGTCGGTTCTGGACCAGAAACTTTCGCGCTCTCCCGGCAAGATCGGCATGCTGGTTTTCGGGATCGTGCTCGTCATCGGAGTGGCCTACGCCGGCTCCAGCCTGCTGCACGATCTTTCCTTCGTGCACAACGAGTCCGTCCTGCCTTTCGTGCTTCTGGGTGTAGCGCTGCTGGTTGCCCTCGGCTTCGAGTTCGTCAACGGATTCCACGACACCGCCAACGCCGTCGCCACCGTCATCTACACGCACTCGCTTGAGCCGCACATTGCCGTCGTTTGGTCGGGCTTCTGGAATTTCCTCGGCGTGCTCGCTTCCAGCGGCTTGGTCGCCTTCGCCATCGTCTCGCTTCTGCCCGTCGAACTGATTTTGCAAGTGGGCAGCAAAGCCGGATTCGCTATGGTCTTCGCCTTGCTCGTCGCCGCCATCATCTGGAACCTCGGCACCTGGTATTTCGGCCTGCCCGCCTCCAGTTCGCACACCCTGATCGGCTCCGTAATCGGCGTCGGCATCGCGAACCAACTCATGAACGCCAGAACCGGTACCAGCGGCGTCGACTGGGGTCAAGCCGCCAATATCGGTAAATCGCTGTTGCTCTCGCCCATTGTCGGTTTCTGCTGCGCCGGGTTGCTCCTCCTTCTCGCCAAAGCCCTCATCAAAGATCCCAAGCTCTACACCGCACCTGAAGGCGCCGCGCCGCCGCCGTTCTATATTCGCTGCCTCCTCATCCTCACCTGCACCGGCGTCAGCTTTTTCCACGGCTCCAATGACGGACAAAAAGGCATGGGCCTCATCATGCTGATTCTCATCGGCACCGTCCCCACCGCTTACGCCCTCAACCACGCCGTCACCTATAAAGATTCGCAGGATTTCATCGCCGTCTCCCGCGAGGCCGCCGACGTCCTCAGCAAATACGTCAGCCCCAATGCCGCCGTCGGCGATGCTCACGATGACGTCACCAATTACATCCGCGATAAAGAATTCACTCCCAACACAATGCTCGCCCTGCGCACCCTGGTCAGCGACATCGGCAACGAAACCGCTCTTTACAAAGAAATGAAGAACATCCCCAACGACCAGGTCCGCAACTTCCGCAATGATATGTATCTCATCAGCGAAGCTATCCGCCTGATGCAGAAAAGTCACAACCCGACTTTCACCGCCTCCGAAACCGCCGTTCTCGCCAACTATAAAAAGCACATCGACCACTCCACCCGCTTCATTCCTCTCTGGGTGAAGGTCGCGGTCGCGATGGCGCTCGGTCTCGGCACCATGGTCGGCTGGAAGCGGATCGTCGTTACCGTCGGAGAAAAGATCGGCAAGCAACATCTCACCTACGCCCAAGGCGCCGTCGCAGAAATCACCGCCATGGCCACTATCGGCGCCGCCGACGGCTTCGGCCTTCCCGTCAGCACCACCCACGTGCTCTCCTCAGGCATCGCCGGCACCATGGCCGCCAACCACTCTGGCATACAGTGGTCTACCGTCCGCAACCTGGCCCTGGCATGGGTTCTCACCCTGCCCGTAGCCATGATGCTGTCAGGATTCTTGTTCTGGCTCTTCCGCAGGACGTTCTAAGTCCTCGTTAAATTGCTTGTCATTCCGAACCGGGCGTCAAGCCCGGTGAGGAACCTGCTTTCGCCGTTTCAACCCATCCCCACAAGGCCGTGCCCTCCCGATTACCTACCCTCCCCACCGTTCCCCGCTAGAATGTATTTTTCACGCAAGGATTCCTAACTCATGGATAAACTCGTCATCCGCGGCGGCGAGCCGCTGCTCGGCACCGTCCACATCAGCGGCGCAAAGAATGCCGCTCTTCCCTGCATGGCCGCCGCCCTGCTCACCGACGAACCTGTCATCCTCGAAAACATTCCGCAGGTGCGTGACATTCAAACTACGCGCAACCTGCTCGCCGCCATGGGCGCCGAGGTCGAACTCGGCTACGGACGCGCGCTGCACCGCACTACGCTCCACTGCAAGAATCTCACCACCCCCGAAGCTTCCTACGAACTCGTCAAGACCATGCGCTCCTCCACGCTCGTCCTGGGACCGCTGGTCGCGCGCTGTGGCCGCGCCCGCGTCTCGCTTCCCGGCGGTTGCGCCATCGGCAGCCGTCCCATCGACATGCACATTAAAGGACTCGAACAGCTCGGCGCCAAAATCGCGCAAGACCACGGCTACGTCGAAGCCAGCGCCAGCCGCCTCAAGGGCACAGAAATCGTTTTTGACAAAATCACCGTCACCGGTACCGAAGACCTGCTCATGGCCGCCGTGCTCGCCGAAGGTGAAACCATTCTGCAGAATTGCGCCCGCGAACCCGAAGTCGCCGACCTCGCCGCCCTGCTCAACAAAATGGGAGCGAAGATCGAAGGCGCCGGCACCGCCATCATCCGCGTCAAAGGTGTGAGCAAACTGAAAGGCGCGAAGCACCGCATCATTCCCGACCGCATCGAAGCCGGCACGTTTCTCATCGCCGGCGCCATGACCGGCGGCGATCTCAACATCGCCGGATGCGATCCCGCTCACCTCGGCGCGGTGCTCAGCAAACTGAAGGAAGTCGGCGTCAAAACCAAATCAAACGGCGACTCCGTCCGCGTCATGGGCGACAATCCCTTCACCGCCTCTGACATTTCCACCGAAGAATTTCCCGGATTCCCCACCGACATGCAAGCCCAGTTCATGGCCCTGGCCACGCAAGCCGAGGGCGCCTCCGTGATCACCGAAAACATTTTCGAGAACCGTTTCATGCACGCGCAGGAATTAGTCCGCATGGGCGCGAACATAAAAATCGAAGGACGCCGTGCCGTTGTTCGCGGAAAAACTCCGCTGAGTGCCGCCGCCGTCCTCGCCAGCGATTTGCGCGCCTCCGCCTCGCTCGTTCTCGCCGCTCTCGTCGCCGACGGCGAAACCATCATCGACCGCGTCTACCACATCGATCGCGGCTACGAACACATCGAAGAAAAACTGCGCACCGTCGGCGCGCAAATCAAACGCATCGGCGAAATGTTCCCCAAGAAAGCTGCCGCCACGAAGTAAGCCAGCCCCAGTGGTGTAATGGCGATACTGCGTCAATTGATACGTGAAGCAACGGTTCTGCCGCTGTGCAAGGGGCCAGCCGATATACTTGCGTTTCCTAAAGACGAAGGCTTATGAAGTGGTCAATCTGCGAATTTCCGCTCCGCCAACGTGCAGCAGTCTTTCTACTCGGGGCCGTCTTGATCAGCTTCGCGTCTGCGTGTCACAGGACCGAGGCGGATGTCACCGAAATTCTTACAGCGACGGGCACCGGCAATTTGGCGAAGGTCCGGCTGTTACTCGACCGAAATCCGAACCTGGCATTCAGTAAGAACCGGGAGGGCCTCACGGCTCTCCATTACGCCGCGTCTTATGGCTATTTGGAAATCGCAGAGTTGCTGCTGACCAAGAACGCCGATGTGAATGCAAAGGCAAGTAAAGGAGACACTCCGTTGCACTATGCTGCCTCGTATGGCCACAAGGATATTGAGGAACTGCTACTCTCGAACAAAGCCAACGTTAACATCGGAGACGGAATCGGCCGCACGCCGTTGTATGACGCTGCGGCGGGCGGTCGAATCGAAGAAGTCAAAATACTTCTCGCCGCCAAGGCCGATGTGGACGCAAGAACTCTTCACGGTCATACCCCACTAAGCACGGCAGCTGCTCGCGGCCGTGAGGACGTTGTCCGTCTGCTGATCGAGAACGGAGCCAACGTTAACGCAGCAGACCTTGACGGTTGCACGCCGCTGCACTGGGCGCGAGTAAGCGGCTATAAGCGCATCGAGGACCTATTGCGCCAGCATGGTGGCTTTGAACTGCCGCGCGCGAAATCAGAGTGGCCCTACCCTTGATCCTCGATGTACGACGGCAAATTCAGTTGACGAAATCAGGCCTCACACTCATCGTTCTTCCTACTCCCGCGTCAACCTCTCAATCATCTTCCGATGTTGCGGATACTCCCGCACCAACTCGTCCCGTTTCGCCATCTCAAAATCTTCAAAATCAAATCCCGGCGCCACCGTGCAACCCACCAGCGCAAACCCGCACCCATCCTTCACTCTCGACCCAAACCAGCATCCCGCCTTCACCACGGCCTGCAATACCTCGCCCGCCTCTGCATCATCCCCCAACAAAATCTCCGAGTAATCTCCATCTCGCCCGATCACATGCACCACTAACGGCGATCCAACATAGAAATGCCATACTTCATCGGACCGCAACCGGTGCAGCGCCGAAAGCTCCTCGCCTTCCAGCAAGAAATAAATCGCCGTCGAAGCCGCCCGCGCTCCCGTGAACTCCTCCGGCAAGCTCTCCTTCGACAAAATCAAATCGGCTCGATATGTCTGCCGGTAACGCCCACCCTCCGGATGCGCCTCCAGCTCCAACTTCTCAATCCAATACGCCGCGTCTCTGGTCATCGTTCCCTTCAGGCAGAAACTTAACTATAGCAAGGCGAAACGTTTCCCACTCCAAGCTCACTATCGGATAGGAGAAACGTTATGCCCATACCCGATGCTGCTCTTGCCTACGACCTGGACGCTGCCTGGATCATCGCTCTCTGGCTTGCCATCCACGGCGGCCATCCCGCTCCCGAAGCCGCTGCTGCGGAAGCCGTCGCCGCCCTTGCTCCCTATCTCAGCGGAGCCCAATCCACGCTCTTTTTCTCGCAACTGCAAACCCAGTTTGCCGCTTTGGATAGCTAACGTGACCAAACGCATCGAGGAATCGATCTGGGCAGCTTTGCCGTCGCTCCTGAACCTTCTGCTCTCGACCGCCAGCCTTGCTTACCGGCAAACCGCTGCCTGAAATGCGGGTAAGCTCCCACCTCTCAGGTTCACCAACCTTTTGCGGGAAGTCCCACCCTTGCATCCTCTGCAGGGGTGGGAGTACGTTCGTCTTTCGCATTCGTCAGCATCAACAAACAATCAAAAAGAAAGGCCGCGATTTTCGTCGCGGCCTCCCTTGCTCGAGCAAATTCGATAAAAGCACTCACTGCACGTGAATCGTCTTGCCGTTCGCGTCCAGCGTTCCATGCACGCGCACTTTTTTTCCTTCGTACTGTTTCACTTGATCTTGATGGTCGATGTCATAATTCTTTCCCGAGGCGGCATCCTGCAGCATGTACTTATCCCCTGACTTCACAATAGTTCCTGTGAAAGTCTGGCTGTCGGAGTTCGATGTCGTCGGCTGCGCCTGCGAATCCGGCGCCGATTGTCCGGATTGGTCCGGTGTCTGACCGGGCTGCGCTTGCGGCGACGATGCCGCGGGCTGTTGCGCGGTTGGATCGTTCGGGGTTGTCGATGGCGCAGATTGTTGTGCGTAAAGCGAAACACCAACCATCAGCAGCAGGGCAGCGAGCGTACTAAGGGACCACAATTTCGTCTTCATCAAATCCTCCGGGAATGTTAGGGACGTCCTTCCTCTGCCATCGCTCGAAGCAAGCCACTTGCCAAACACCGCGCGTTCGTTTCGCCTGCCTTCCAATTGTCGCCGTTGTTGGATCCGAAAGACTTATCGCGATGCCGAAAAGCTCCTGTCGTTTTTGCTCTACGGAACTGTCGCTACGCGCCTACAAGAAAATCCGTAGCGACTCACCAACTCCGTTCTGCGCGGCCTACACACCAGAGAGCACTTTCTGCTCACTCACTTTTTTTTTGCGCATATTGCTCCGCGCCCATAAAGTGCAGCGACACATACGGCTCGTCGCCCACCACCCAACTGTCGTGTCCCGGCGCAATGTAGAAGACGTCTCCCGCTTTCATCTCGATCACGCGTCCATCATCCATCGCCGCCGTCGCCCGCCCCGACACCACCAGCCCAACATGCTCTACCATGCAACTCTTCGCACCCGCCGCCTTCCCCACATGCAGCGACCACTTCCACCCCGGTTCGTAAGTCGCCCGTCCAATCGTCATCCCGCCGACGTGCACCACTTCAAACTTCCCTTTTTCAAAAGTTCTCACTTCTTCCGCCTTGTCAAACCGCTTCAGAATCACTTCATACATAGTTCCTCCTAACAGAATCGCTCGTGCGGACTGACACTCATATCCGCCATCGCTGATTTTGATTTGAATCTGGTCGTGACCGACTCTGATTTTTGATTCGGCCTAGCAGTAGCGATGTCATTCCGAACCGGGCGCTAAGCCCGGTGAGGAAGCTGCTTCTCATGCGCCCAGAGCCTGTCTCAAACAAAAAGCCACGACGCAAGTCGTGGCCTTTCTTTTCATTATCCGTGCAAATCAGTGCTGATCCGTGGCTAGTGTCTTCCCCCGCCCGGCCCGCCGCGTCCGCGATCTCGCCCGCCACCACCCGGCCTTCCACCGCGTCCGCCACGTCCACGATCGCGTCCGCCGCCCGGACGTCCACCCCGTCCGCCACGGTCTCCGCCATGCGGCCGATCTCCGTGAGGACGGTCGCTTCCACCAACCGGCGCCGGTCCGCCTTCGCGATTGAAGTTCGGCTCGTCATCGGGAAAATCACCACCGCCCTCAATCACCATCGATCCGGTGAGCGCGGGCGCGGGTACCGCTTCCACTTCTCCGCCGCCATCCACCGGAGCCGCCGCTCCGTCGCCGCCGCCCATCTTCGCCCGTTGCTCTTTCAAAATCGCCTTGCGCGAAAGCCGTATGCGATTGCCTTCGACCGCCAGCACCTTTACCAGCACCTGATCGCCTTCCTTCAACTCGTCGCGCACATCGGCAATGCGATGCTCCGCCACTTCGCTGATATGCAGCAATCCATCGGTGCCCGGAATAATCTCGACAAACGCTCCGAAATCCGCCAGCCGCGTGACTTTCCCAAGGTAAGTCTTCCCTACCTCGGCCGTCGCAGTCAGATCGCCGATGATCTGCAGCGCCTTCGCCGCTGAAGCCTGATCGCTCGACGCAACCTTCACCAACCCGGAATCTTCCACATCGATCTTGACCCCGGTTTGTTCCACGATACTGCGAATCATCTTTCCGCCCGGCCCGATCAGGTCGCGAATCTTGTCGACCGGAATCTGCACCGTGTAGAAGCGCGGAGCGAAATCAGAAATCTTTTCGCGCCCCGCCGCAATCACTTCTTCCATCTTCCCGAGAATGTGCAACCGCCCGCGCTTGGCCTGCGCCAGCGCCTCCCGCATAATCTGCGACGTGATGCCGGCAACCTTGATATCCATCTGCAGCGCGGTGATCCCGTCCTTTGTTCCGGCAACTTTGAAATCCATATCGCCGTAATGATCTTCCGCGCCCGCAATGTCGGTGAGGATGGCATACTGCTCGCCTTCCTTTACCAATCCCATGGCCACGCCAGCCACCGGAGCCTTCAACGGAACTCCCGCATCCATCAGCGACAATGAAGCGCCGCAAACCGTCGCCATGGACGACGATCCATTCGACTCCAGAATGTCCGACACCACGCGCATCGCGTAGGGCCACGACTCTTCCGACGGCAGCACCGCCGACACCGCGCGCTCTGCGAGCGCGCCGTGTCCAATCTCTCGCCTTCCAGCCCCGCGCAAGAACGCAACCTCACCCACCGAAAACGGCGGAAAGTTATAGTGCAAGATGAAGCGTTTTTTGGCTTCGCCTTCGAAGCCTTCGAGGCGCTGCATGTCGTCGCTGGTGCCGAGGGTGGTTGTGACCAGCGCTTGGGTTTCGCCGCGGGTGAAGATGGCGCTGCCGTGGGTGCGGGGCAACACTCCCGCTTCGATCCATATGTCGCGGACCTCGTCGAAGGCGCGCTCGTCAGGCCGGCGTTTTTTCTCGAGCACTTCTTCGCGGAAGATGCGTTCGCGCAGAGTTTCGTAATACTGCTTCAATTTCGCGAGGGCCTTCTCGTCGTCCTCGGGAATTTCTGCCTGCAGCTTTTTCTTGATGTCTTTTACCAGTGTGTAGCTTTCGGCCTTCGGATGCTTCTTGGTGTCGAGCGCGTCGGAGAGTTCCGCGCCGACTTTCTTTTTCAGCGCATCATAGTACTTCTGATCGAATTCCGGCGGAGTGACTTCGCGTTTCTTCTTTCCGACCCGGTTGCGCAAATCGTTGATGGCGGCGCAGATTTTCTTGATTTCGGTGTGACCGAATTCGATCGCGTCGACGACTACTTCTTCGCTTACTTCCTTCGCGCCCGATTCAATCATCACAATGCCATCGGCGGTGCCGACGACCATGATATTCAGCGCGCTCTCGCGCATCTCATCGTAGGTGGGATTGATGACGAACTGGCCGTTGAGCTGGCCCACGCGTACTGCGCCGATGGGGCCGAGGAATGGAATATCGGAAAGCGTAAGCGCAGCTGATGCGCCGTTAATTCCAAGAACGTCCGGATCATTACTCGCATCAGCCGAAAGCACGAAGGCGATGACCTGCGTCTCGCACTTGAAGCCCTCGGCGAACATCGGCCGCACCGGGCGATCGATCTGGCGGCTGGTGAGCACTTCGCGCTCGCTCATGCGGCCTTCGCGCTTGATGAAGCCGCCGGGAAAGCGTCCGCCGGCGTAGGTGTATTCGCGGTAATCCACGGTGAGCGGGAAAAAATCGATGCCCTCGCGGGGATCGGCGTTGGCGACGGCGGTGGCGAGGACGACGTTATCGCCCTGGCGGACAACAGCGGCTCCATGAGCCTGCTTGGCTAATTTTCCAGTTTCGAATGTGATTTGTTTTCCGCCGGCGAGGTCGACTGTTACTGCACTAACTTCTGGTTTCATGTTTCATCCTTCTGATTGGAATCAGGAGCGCGGTCGCGCTTTCCGGTTGGCGCAGGTTGCTTGACGATTTGCGGGGCAATTTTCGGAGATCGACAGGCGCATACGTCATGGTTAAACGAGTTCCGACAACCAGTTCCGATGAGCGGGTGCCAATGAGAGCTTGGGTCCCGAATCTACGCCTCGAATCGCACGCTGGAGTTGGCTCACTGCTGTACCGGCTTCGAGAGGAAGGCGGTCGTCCCAGAGATTGCTTTCCAGAAAAGTCCCCGGGTAAACGCCTTATGGTAGCGCCTCCCGCCCTTGCGCAAAATACACGGAAGGACCGGACACCCAGGTTTTTCCCAGTTACTTGCGGATACCGAGTTTCCCAATGACTGTCTTATAGCGCTCGGAATCGTATCTCTTGAGGTAGTCGAGCAAGCGACGCCGCTTGCTGACCAGCATGAGCAGGCCGCGGCGCGAGCCGTGGTCCTTCTGGTGCGTTTTGAAGTGATCGGTCAGTTGGCCAATGCGTTCACTGATGATGGCGATCTGAACCTCCGGACTCCCGGTGTCAGTCGCGTGCGTCTGATACTGGTCAATGACAGATTTCTTTTGCTCTCTGGCTAGCACTAACCTGGTGCACTCCTGTTCTGGTTTCGATTTATCTTAGTGACGTTAATGAGGTTAACATGCGGGAATGGAGGGTGTAAAGGCAGCAGCAATCCCCATGCCGACGCTGGCGATCATCCGTCTTCAGCCCCAAGAAACAGCAGGTTCCTCACCGGGCTTTCGGCCCGGTTCGGAATGACATCCGTTTTTTGGTTCCTTCTCATTCGGCATAACATCTCAATTTTTTAATTTCTTGCACAGGCTGGATGTGACGTCTGCCGCTGCACAAGCTCCTGCCAGTCCCTAAACTCTTGTCATTCCGAACGACTTCAGCCGTGAGGAACCTGCTGTCCCATGGAGTGGCAATGGCGCGGGAGCGGAGCTACTACGTGTGCATCATGGCGAGCAAGAGCCGCGTGCTGTATGTCGGCGTGACGGGCGTTCTGATGGCGCGGGTCTTGCGGCACAAGGCCGGCGACGGGGGAGTGTTTACACGAAGGTATCGTGTGCATCGGCTGGTTTACTACCACTGCTTTCAGAACGTGGGCGACGCGATCGCGCGCGAGACGGAGATCAAGAAATGGCGGCGGGAGAAAAAAGTGGAATTGATTCGCGCGGACAATCCGACGTGGGAGGATCTGTCGGCTGGATGGGGCGAGGCGGCGGTGATGGGGTTGCGTGGAAAAGCAGGTTCCTCACCGGGCCTTCGGCCCCGTTCGGAATGACATCCCTTATTCTTCGGCTCGGTTCCGGAATGACGTCCCCCTCGCTAGAAAGCGGGTTCCTCAGCGGCTAAAGTCGGGTTGATTTGGGTGGTGCTTTTTCGGCACGGCTGAAGCCGTGCCCTTCCCGGTCAAAATCAAGGTCAGTCGAGATGACATCCCTGCCGACTGGCCTTAGACAGCGCGGGTCCGACAAGAAAATCCGAGTTAAGTCGGGGTGGCGCCAGAACTGGAGAGTTGCATAAAGTCGTTGGCGCCGATGATCCACAGGACGGCGCGGACGACGGGCGGAAAGTTTTGGCGCGAGGGATCGTGGACGATCACCGGGGCGGAAAGACCATAGTGTCTGCCCTGGGTTTCAAGTTGTGCGCCACGCGCAGCGAGCACGTTTTTTACCCACTCGGCCTCAGATCCGTAGGTGAGAGCGATGAGGAATCCGTCTGGCGCCTTGAAGACGTTAATCGGCGTGTGATAAATGCGGCCGGACTTGCGGCCTTTGTGCGCGAGAATGCCAAAGCCGGGCAGGCGCCCGGCAAAGTGACGCGTAATCCGGTTGGTGACACGCTGATTGAATGCCGCGACCCAACGCTTGCGGAAGCGGATGAGCAAAACGGGCGCTGCAATGACCGCCAAAATCGAGAGCACTGCCGCAATTCTCATCTTCGAAGGCGTCCCCTATCGCTTATGGTAACAACTATGCGCCGGAAAGCGTCACCATCATCGGTACAATGCGGGACCTCAGCGGCTGAAGCCGGGTTGTTTCAGATCTCATCTTACGCGGCGCTGAAGCGCCGCTCTTCCACGGTGCTGCGGGCGTCCGTTGCGGGTTGCAAAGTCAAAGTCAGGATCAAAATCAAAGGCGACGGACAGGAGTGTCCGTCCCACACGGGCAACTGCGAAGTCAAAATCCCCGCCCTGTCTCTCCAGAAAACGGAGACACAAGGACGGGGCACCCGCTTTGGTTACGCGTTACGCGGAAAAGGTGAAGCTTGGGGTCTTGACAAGATTTTGGGGCGGAGGGGCTTCGGCTGGCGCGGCCGATTCCGGAATCAGATTTGAAAGTCCAGGGGCTTGAACTCGGGGGATTCGACGTCGAGCAGACGGTAGGCTTCGTCCATGGTGCGGACGATATGCAGGTCGGGACGAGTCTTTTCGCTCAGGATCTGAAACATGCGCGCCAGTCCGAAGATGAAATCCTTATCAATCACCAGGACGCGCGCGTATCCGGGAGGAAAAGCGGGGGGTGCGGCGGCGAGTTGGCGGATGGCGTGGCTGGAGACTTCGAACTCGGTGGCCTGGGAGAAGTCAAAGATGCCACGACAGGGCGGGTGCGACTCCAAGTACTTCGCGGTGGCGGCGTAGAACTCGAGCAGAAGCGCGCCCGACATGCGGCCTTGCACAGTTGCGCGCAAAATATTGTTCTTTGCGTCGAAATCGACAAGAATCGCCACGCGAAGCCTCGCTACGGCATTCTAGCAGCCGTTCGAGGTGGGCGATTCGTTGCCTCTCTCCTAATCGGGAGTGTAGCCGAGAAAATCCTCGTGGCCTTCGAAGATCTCTTCGAGGAGAGTTCGAGGTTTCGGGCGAAGCGGCGTTGGCAGCTTGGGCTCAGAGATTTTCGCGGTCTCCTTTTCGACCTCGGTCTCCACTTCCGGATCGAGCACTGGACTGGTCGTCATAGGATTTCTCCTTTCCGCAGAAGCTCAGATTCAAGGTAATCGGTTGGGATCGGTTGTCCTATGACGGGGGTCACGATGCGATGTGATCGAGGAGCGGAGAGTGCAAAGGGGCAGGCGGCTTAGGTGCGAACTAGAGATTTGCATCAAAGTCAGAGCAGGACAGATCTGTTTGCTGAACGGGAGGGTTTTTCTTGAGTGGTCCGCAGAGTGGCCAAAGGGGAGGATCAAAATCAGGGGGCTGGCGCATTACCAATACACTGACCCTAGCAGCGCTGTTAATGGTAGGCGTGGGTATGAACGGGGCGCAGGTGGCTGCTCCGGCGAATCAGAGTACGAAACCGCTTTCTACACGGGCAATCGGACGCAAGCTGGAAGAGAAGGGTGTGCCGAATTTCGGGGAGGTCACGCCGACCCTGTATCGCGGAGGGCTGCTGAGCAGTACCGGTCTTAAGGCGCTGGCCAGAATGGGAGTGAAGATTGTGGTCGACACACACGACGACAGCAAGTCTGAGAAACGGGAAGCCGAGAGCCTGGGAATGCAATATGTGGCGATTCCATGGCACTGTCCGTTGCCGAAGGACGAGGTGTTCGCCCGGTTTCTCGACGTTTTGCAGGAGAACCGCGGAAAGAAAGTTTTTGTGCACTGCCGGCTTGGAGACGATCGTACCGGAATGATGATAGCGGCCTACCGCATGGCCGAAGAGGGCTGGAGCGCGGACGAAGCGATGAACGAGATGAGAACATTCGGGTTTACGTGGAGCCATCATTTGATGTGCCCGGGACTGGCGAACTATGAAAAACATTTTCCGGAGAAGTTGAAAAAAAGTCCGGCGTTCGACGGAGTGCGAAAGCGGGAGTGAGACTGGGCGCGGCAGCGACCGTGCGAAGGTGATCTGCAGGAGACTGATCTCCAGGAGTTTAGAGATCGAGGAAGCGGCTGCGATCCTGAGCGCTGGGCAGCGCGCAACTTTCGTACTTGCCGAAGATGCGGTAGCGATGACGGGCTATGGCATTGTAGGCAAGGTCGCGCGCGAATTTCGGCAGGAGTTGGAGCAGGAAGGCAACGGAGCGCCAGAGTGCGCCGAGTTGCTTGAGAACGAACAGCACGGCATCCGAGCGCGAGAGTAGAAGTTGTGGCGGCCGTTGAGGATCAGAGTTGACGACCACATAGACCGTGTCGAGGTCGGCGGGACTGATGTTGTGGCGGGCAAGGATGTGAGCGGCGAGAGCGCTTTGCAGTGAGGCGAAGCGGAAGATTCCATCACGATCGCGACGGAGGATGAATTGCACGAAGCGGTTGCACAGGCCGCAGACTCCGTCGTAGAGAAGGATAGGGTGAGACATGAGTGGGCGATATCGAAGACTTTAGCATTTGAGGGTGAGAAAGGCTGCGCGATCGAAAGGCAGCGTGCCGTTGCTTAGCGTCATTCCCGGCGATCTGCGGCCGCGGTCTCCGACAGTCTGCTTATCTCCGAGCGAAGCTTGCGCGCCTCGCGTTGCAGATCCTGGGCGAGCTGCCAGTAGGCATCCTGCTGGATTTTGTCGGACGACTGGGAGGCCAGCTTTGTCAGTCGGAGAATCTCGTCCTCGAGGACTTTCAGGCGATCCTGCAGCGCTTCTACAACCATACGTGCGACCTAACACGCCTAGTATATCGAAAGAGCGAGGTCGCTTCACTCGGAAGCTTGCTGAGTTTCTCACCTTGCGGAGTTTCGCCGTTGGTAACTCCCGGTGCTGGAGCAATGGTTGATTCGCGTGAGGGAAAGCTAGCGAGAACCCAGGCGCAATAACTCCCGGCGCAGACGAGGGTGATGCTGGGTCTGGCGGAGATAGAACATTTCGTTCGGGGCGGATTTGGCGCGAATGATTTTGACGATTTGATTCTTTTCGTCCGCCGTCCAGCGAGTCAGGTCGGGGACTAGAGCCAGCAGCAGCGACCAGTCGTCGAGAACCTGCTGCTGGGCGAGCGTCCAGCGGTATGGGTTGATGTTCAAGGCTCGGGCAACGGCAGCGGTAGAGGCTTGGCGGATTTCTTGGGAGTTACCTTCGAAGTCGCGCGCCATGCGACGGTTGGCGTGCAGTGCGAGGTTGCGAGTGGAGAATGTGTCCCAAACCCCGGGCTGTTTCTTCGTAGCGGAAGGTTGAAGTTCATAGAACATGTGAGCTTCCGCCAGGCGCTTGAGAATGCGCGCGGGCGTTTTGTATTCACGGCGGGCGGCGATTTTTTCTTCTTCCTTTTCGCATAACTTCTGCAGATCCGTGCGGCCTGGACGAAAGCCTAGCTTGCGGTAGAACCAGAAAGCGCCAGAGTCGATGGCTTCGTCGTTATTCTGGCCGATCTGATAAGGATAAATCGAAATACATTTTGCGGCCATGAGGGCGCGAAGGCAGCGCAGGGCCTGGGCGTAGATCCAGGCAGTCTCTCCCTGACGATACGTGTAGAAAGTGTTGAAGCCGACTTCGATCCACTCGCAGAGACCGATAGCTTCGATGTAGTTGATGGGGACGCCGTTCTTCAATGTGTATCCGGCGAGATAGGCGCGAAGCGGCAGACGGCGAGCAGGCGGGAGTCCCCAGAAATGCATGACGACGCCGCGGCCGAGATTCGCACGAAGCACGGTGCGCGGATCGCCAAGCGTAGTGCCGTAGAGTTCGCGGTAGCGGACGACCATGATCTCGCGGATGGCGTGCATGACTGATTCGCCAGCAGCGACTGAGAGCTTCTCGAACTGGGGTGCGCGCTGGGCTAGTTCGTGCGCAAGGGAAACCTCGCAGCGCTGAATGAGTGGGGCTTCGTGGAAGTAGAAGCGGCGCGGGCGTGCCCAGTTGCGGGTGCGGGAAATTTCCAAGTTTTCCAGTTTCCAGCGAAGCGGAAGACGCAGGGCGTCGTACAGTTCGGCACGTTGGCGGTCAGGCAGCGGAAGCTGCTCGAAGCGACGGATGAGCCACGGAAGCGGATTTTCGCGGCCGCGGGCTGCATCCAGCCAACGCTGCCAGGGGATGTTGGCCTCGACGTCGGCGTCTTCCCGCAGAAGCGGAATGAAGAGTGGCCAGATCGAGCCGCGGGCACGCTCGGATTGGTAGTCATCCCAATAATCGTGCCAGGCAATTTCGACGTTGCGCGGAATGCGGCGCACCAGCCATCGTGCGACATCGAAGGACAGGGTGTCCTGCATGGTGGTACCGGCGATCCCGGAGGTATCGAAGTCGTCGAACAGGGACATGTCAGCATTCAGCGCGCGGAGTTTCTCGATGCGTACGTGAAAGGTGTTGAGGAGGCGTTCGACGCGCGCGATGTGCGATGGCGCGTGCGGAAAGGCACGCAGGAATAGCAGGCACTCGTGGAAGCGGATGAGGCGGTGAGGATCCCTGAAATCAGACTTTGCGAGGCGTGCGAGGAGTTTGGCGACGAGGGCGGCATGGCCGGAGTTGAAACGGTTCTTGGCGGTTTCGAACTGGGTGAGGATTTCACCAGGATCATGAGAGTAGCGGGGCATAGGCAGCGAGACAGTGTAACGTGGTTGTCACTTCTTATCCGGTTATCTTGCAGTTTTCCTAGTTTTATTTCTCGCTCGCGCCCACAGAAACGGTGGTGTGGCTCATGAACGGCTGCATGCCGGTTCAGCGATAACCCTTCTTCTTCCAGACCTCCCAGTCCGAGCGCACTGCTTCGAGCATGACTTCTGCGGCTTGGTGCAGCCACCTCTTTTCCTGTTTATCGAGATGACGGAGGATCGCCTTGCGCGCGGACGGCGTGCCGAGATGGATGTTGGCGGTTTCCCATCCCATGGCGTGAAGCAAGCGTAGTTCAGTGTCGGGCCCGCGCAAGGAAGCCAGTTCGATACGGGAGCAGAGGGGACCGAGGCGGCGAACGATCCAGCGGCCGCGCAGTTGAACAAAGGGATCAGGACAGCGGACGGCGCGGTTGAGGATGGTCTGGTAGAGAATTTCGGCGGGGCCTGGTGGCTTGTGAGCGTCGATACTTTCCGCCCAGCAGGTGGAAGACTGCACGAGCGCTTTGGCTTCGCGAGCGATGCTGCCACCGTGCCAATCGGCGATGGCGACATAGCGGGCATGGCCGAGGCTGCCGAGTCCGGCGACGCGGTGGGCGAGGCGGTACGGAATGCCGGGTGCGGGCAGGAGATGTTCGATGGCGTCGACCGCGCTGACGGGGGCTTCGGTTTTGAGCGTGGGGAGCGCGTCCATTTTTTGCCAGAAGCGGACGGGATCGCGCAGTTCGCCCTCGGCGATGAGGCGCAGCCATTCATGTTGCTCGCCAAGCACGAAGGGGCGGCCTTGTTCGCGCAGGCTTTCGCGATAGCCTTCGAGCAACGTGCCGCAGATGTCTTCGCGTTTAAGGGGAAGACTTCCGGCTTCGACGGCGAGATGGGCGCTGACGGCGAGACGAACCAAATCTATGGTGTACGCCATGGGCCAGGCTTCGTCGAAATCGTTGACGCCCCAGATGAGGCGGCCTTCGATGTCACGCCACGTGCCGAAATTTTCGACGTGGAGATCACCGACGGCGAGAACGTGCGGAGCCTTGGCGAGTGCGGGGCAGATCTGGGGCCAGAGCTGCGCCCAGCGGTAATAAGTGGCGCGAAAGAACGGGAAAAGCTCCGCCTTCATGCGGGCATGTTTGAGGCGGAGGTCTTTCTCTTCGATACGAGTGCGCAGGGCCAGCCATGCTTCAAAATTGCGCGTGGCTTTGACGACGTTCATGCGGGCAACGATAGCGATGGGAAGAAGGAGAAGTCAAATGAGGGAGAAGGCTTTTCACCACAGAGACACGGAGGAAATCTCGAGAACAAGTCCCCGTGATGAGGTCTTTGCGCCATGGAAGAGAGGCGCTGGACGTGGCATCGACTCCACGGTGTCGATCCCACGTCCAGCGCCGGTTCTCGCCCCAAGGAGGACAGGAGGGGCTTAGTTCTTGAAATGAGCGGCGTTGGTTTCGACGAATTGCTTCTTGTCGTCGGGAATGTCGTCGGCGGCAAGAATCGAATCCGAGGTGCAGGCTGGAACACAGGCGCCGCAGTCAATGCATTCTGCCGGATCGACAAAAAGCTGCTTCGCTTCTTCAAACCCAGGCTCGTCCTGCTTGGGATGGATGCAGTCGGTGGGGCAGACGTCGACGCAGAGGGAATCCTTGATGCAGGAATCGGTAATTACATAGGCCATGATGAATCTCTCCGAGAAAAAGGGGTAACCAAAGCTCGATTGTCAGTGTAGAGGGGGAAACTGGGCCGGGCCGTGATGCTCATCACAGTCCGGTGTGCGCAAGCGCCGGGGGGGCAACGTGCGTGACCAAAGTTTGGCGAGTTGATGACGATCACGCAGAAGCGTGACGGCGGTCACGGACATGAAAAAATCACGATGGCAGAATGCTGACATTGAACTAGGCCTTCTAGTTGAGATCGCCCGGCCCTAACCCACAGAACCCCACAGAGCCGTTACCCCAGACGGCAGGGGCCGGGCGCCTTAAATATAAAGATCGAAGAGATGATTGAGGTGGCCCTCCCCGCCTTCCTTGTCCCCTAGCGGCGTTTTTCTTCCGTTTTCCACCCGAAGATTCTGTTGAGCCCCCATGCTAACAGCTTTGGCCACGTGTTCATCCTGACACAGTGTTGTCCCCGAGCCACTTTTCCCGCCTGACGGTCTCCCTTAACTCATTTGCATTCAGTGACATGAAGTTTGGTTTCTGTCCTGCCCTGTATCTATGTGCGGGGGGATGGGCATGAATCGGAGAAGCATAGGGACACGCAGACAGACAGCGAAATGGATGATTGCCTTTCTTTTTCTGGGGACGGTGATTCCCTCTTTGGCCCAGGGCTCTCCGCATGAAACGCGTGCGCGGCGCTTCGTCCTGGTGAGCATTCCGGATCGCAAGCTGGCGGTACTGGAGAACGGGAAAGTGCTGGCTTACTTTCCGGTTGCGGTGGGCGCGACGGTGAGTCCGAGTCCGACGGGCGAGTTTGTAATCGTGAGCCGGGTGGCCAATCCGACTTATTACCACCAAGGAGCTGTGATGGCAGCGGGCAAGGACAGTCCGGTCGGCACGCGCTGGATGGGGTTGAACGTGAAGGGATACGGGATTCACGGAACGAATACGCCGAGGTCGATCGGGCATGCGACGTCACATGGATGCATACGGCTGAGAAATCGTGACGTGGAGAGGCTCTACGCCATGTTGCGCGTGGGCGACGGTGTGGAGATTCGCGGCGAACGGGATGAGGAAATCGTGCAGGTGTTCGGAGACACGGTGGATGTGGCTACGGCACGCGTGACGAGCGGCAGCGTCGGGCAGTAAGAGGGCGAGTGCTTAGTACCGAGCACCGAGTACCTGGTACCGAGTAGCGAGTTTCGAGTTCGAGTCTGAGCAGGGTGTTAAGGAGGAATTATGCAAATGGTGATCACATTTATGGCGGTGGTGGGAGGCATGATTTTTTCGTTGGCGGTGGCGTTGCTGGCGGAGGAGCTGATTTTCGGGCAAGTGTTCCGTTTGTTCTTTGTCCGGCAGGCGGTACCGGTGAAATCAGGACAGAAGCGCTAAGGCGCAAGGAGAACGACGATGCTCGCGTTGAAGTATTTGCTGATCACGTGCGGCCTGGGGATGATCTTCGCGGCCGTGTGCATTCTCACCTACGATCTGTATCGCGAATTGTTGTACCGGCGGGCGCTGGAAACGCCGGGAGGAGCGGTGAGCGCGGCGCCAGTGGTGATGCGCTGGCGGACTTCGCTGGCGCTCGCCATGCTGGCGTGGGGCCCGCTGCTGGTGGCCTTCAGCATCGTGGTCGTGCCCAGCGGAATGGCCGGAGTCCGAGTGAGCCAGATGAACGGAACGGTGCCGGGAACACTTTATCCCGGAGCGCACATGGTAACGCCGTTCGTGGAAGACGTGGCGCTATTCGATACGCGGGATCAAATTTTTACCACCGGCTTGTCGGAGGATGGAAAGAGCGTGGCAGCGAACGTTTCCGCGAAGAATCAGCTTCTCGATGTGCAGGCGAAAGAAGGTTTGACGCTGGGACTGGCGATCACAGTGCGGTACCGGCTGGATGCGAAGCGACTGGATTATATACAGGGAAATCTGCCGCGCCCGGTGGAGAAGGAAATCGTGCCACCGACGGTGGCAAGCGTGTGGCGGGAGATCGTTCCCAACTACACGGTGCGGGAGGTTTTCTCGGCGAAGCGCGAGGAAGTGCGTCAGCGGGCGGCAGGGATGATCACCCAGAAGCTGGCGGCGGATGGGATCGTGGTGAAAGAGGTGATGCTGCGTGACATCCAGTTGCCTCCGGAATATGCGAAGGGACTGGAGGAGCTCCTGTTGAAAGAGCAGGAGAACGACCGCATGGGAGTGGAGACGGAATTGAAGGGCAAGGAAGTGCGAATCGCGGAGCTGGAAGCGGAGGCCACGAAGGTGCAGCAGATCAAGCAGGCTGAAGGCGAAGCGCAGGTGCATGTTCTGCAAGCCAAGGGTGAGGCGGACGCGATGCAGTACACGCTTCCGCTGAAGGAGAAACAGATCCAGCAGAGCCGACTGGAAGCGCAAGCGCGCAAGGAAGCAACCATTCAGAATGCGGAAGCGGAGGCGCAGGCGAAGGTGATCGATAGCAAAGCCGAGGGAGAGCGGCGGAAGTTGCTGGCAGACGCGGAGGCGGATCGCATCCGGGTGACGGCGGTGGCGGATGCGGACCGGCTGAAAAGTGAGGCCGCAATTTTGAAGGACAACCCACTCTTGATTAATAAAATCGTTGCGGAGCGGCTTTCCGACAAGCTACAGATCATGATGGTGCCGGCGGACGGGAAATTCTTTTTCGCGAACGACGTGCTGCGCAGCATGAACGTGGCGAACCAGAGTGGGCAAGCAGAGCAGCAGCGATAGAGGACAGTGACCGGTGACCGGTGATCAGTGATCCGTGATCGGTGGCCAGTGGTCGGTATCTCTCTGATCATTGGCCACTTCACGCGACTCCAGAATAATGAGGGCTACGGGTAAGTTATGCGCCTCGCGATTTGCAATTCGCTTCGAGGGTTGAAGCCGATGTTGGTTGTGCTGTTGGGCTGTGGTCTTGCGAATGCCGCAGCCGGGAATTGGAACGAGCCTACGCAACAACTGGCGCGGAAGATTGTCGCGATCACCGGGCCGGGGGCAGTTGCGGTCACGGTGGAAAATCGATCCAGTCTCGCCAAGAAAGACTTCGACACGATTAGCGGAGCGTTGCGGGCGGAACTGGAAGCGCTGGGGGCGCGCACTGCGAAGCCGGAGCGGGCGGCCGCGACCGTGGCAGTGTGGCTTTCGGAGAATCCTCAATCCTTTGTGTGGATCGCCCAGATTCAACAGGGGACGGGAGAATCGGCGGTAGCGATGGTGTCGATGCCGCGCGCAGACGAAGCGGGGTGGGCGCACGAATCCATGCCGATGAGTCTTCGCAAGATTCCGCTGTGGGCGCAGGAGGGGCGCATTCTGGATGTGGTGGTTCTGGAGGAAGATAGCGCGCCGAAACAGATCGCGGTGCTGGACGCAGAGAAGGTCGCGATCTACCGGTTGAAAAATGGCACGTGGCAGCAGGAGCAGACCCTGACCATCACGCATGAGCGGCCGTGGCCGAGGGATTTGCACGGGCGAATCATGGCGGCGAAGGATCACTTGCTCGACGTTTATCTTCCTGGCGTGTTTTGCCGGAGCACAACGGGATTGCCGCTCGCCCTCAATTGCAGGGAGAGTGATGATCCGTGGCCGCTGGTAGCGACGACGGTGGTGAGTTTCCCATCGTTGAGTGTCGGGTCCCCACCGGTGCAGCCACTGGGCGCGTTTTATTCGGCGTCGCGAAATTTCTTTACTGGAGCTTTGACGCCGGGAGTGGGAAGGCTGACGACGGTAGGCAAGTTTTATTCGGCGGCCGCGCTGCCTCGCGAGAGATATGTGTTGTGGCTTTTTGCCGGAACAGATGGGCAGATTCACATGGTGGATGGAGTGACCGATCAGGCAGCGAAGCTGGGATGGGGCAGCGATATCGCAAGTGTGAAGACAGCGTGTGGAGCGGGCAGTCAGTTGATGGCGACGAGCTCGGCGGAGAATGGGCCGGGGAATGGTGCGGATTCGGTAAGGCTTTATGAGATCGCGGACCGCGATCCGGTACCGGTGAGTGCGGCGCTGGATTTTCCCGGCGAGATCACGGCGCTGTGGACGGAGGCCAAGGGCGATGGCGCTATCGCGGTGGTTCGGAACCACGAGACAGGAGACTATGAAGCGTTTCGGCTGGCAGTGGTTTGCAGCCAGTAGCCTGTTGTTCGGGGCGTCGCTCATCAATGTGGGCTCGGCGGAGACTCGTCCGCAATATGGTGGGACGGTGCATGTTGCGATGAGGGAAGCGCCGATGTCACTGGATCCGAGTGAAACAACGCAAGCGGATTCTTTCGCTCGACGCAATTTGTTGGGGCTGATTTTCGAGACATTGGTCACGGTGGATGATCGAGGTAGGGTCCACTCCGGACTGGCCGTGGATTGGCAGGCCGGACCAGGCAACCAGAGATGGCAATTCCATCTGCGGCAGGGGGTGAAGTTTCACGATGGGTCGCCGATGACGGCGGAAATTGCGGCGTCTTCTCTGCGGACGGCGAATCCGTCATGGAAAGTTTTTGCCGAAGGAGACGCGCTGATCGTGGAACGCGATCAGGCCGATGCTGATTTGCCGGCGGAGCTTGCGCTCACGCGCAACAGCATTTTCAAGAAGAATGGCGGGGGGAAGTTAAGTGGGACCGGCCCATTTCACATTGACGATTGGCAGCCTGGGAAAAGGTTGACGTTGGCCGCGGAAGAAGATCATTGGCGCGGCCGGGTGTTTGTAAATGCAATTGAGATCGAGATGGGAAGAAATTTCCACGAGCAACTGAATGAACTGGAATTGGGGCGAGCGGACTTGGTGGAGGTAGCGCCGGAACAAGGGCATCGAGTGGCCATGGAAGGAGGCCGAGTGAGCAGTTCACAGCCGATGGAGCTCGTGGCATTGGCTTTCAGTAGTGATCCGAAGACGGCGGACGAAAAGCTGTTGCGGTCTGCGTTGGCTCACAGCATCGATCGGGGTTCGATGAAGAACGTCCTTCTGCAGGGCGCGGGACAACCAGCTGCGAGTCTATTGCCGAACTGGATGAGTGGGTACGGGTTCGTATTCTCAACCGATGTGGATCTGAAGCTCGCGCGACATGAGCGCGATCAGGTTCGCGACCCGATTCGCACGGCGGCGAGATGGACGGTGGGATATGATGCCAACGATTCCATGGCGCGGGTGCTAGTGGAGCGAGTGGCGCTGAACGCCAAAGATGCCGGACTGGGATTGCAGCCGACAGCCGCGGCGACGGGCGATCTGCGGCTGGTGAGAATCCCATTGGCTTCGGCTGATCCGTGGATCGCTTTGTACAACGTAGCGGAGACTTTGGGAATTGCGATGCCGAAGGCGAGTGGAGAATCGGTAGAAGATCTTTATGCTGCCGAAGCGGCGCTGCTGGCGGGACAGCGAGTGATTCCGCTGTTTCATCTTCCAGCTGAGTATGCGACGTCTCCGGTGCTGAACGATTGGAGGCCGGCGGCGGATGGAAGCTGGCGGCTGGATGAGGTCTGGGTGGAAAAAGATCGACCATGATGTTTCGCCGCAAACTGCTGGCTGTCTTCGCACTGACCGTGTTTCTGTCAGTGGCGGGCGTGGCCTGGTTGGTGTCAGAAGTGACGCGGCGGGCCTTCGTACACAGCGATGACGAGAGAACCACCGCACTGCTGACTCAGTTCCGGCGTGAGTTCAACCGGCAGGGCGATGATATCGAACGCAGAGTGGCGGCAATTGCCGGATCAGAGGCGGTCAATCGCATGGCACTGGCGTTGAGCCATGCACCGGTCGATTCCGGGCCGTATTTCGAGTTGGCAAAATCGACGGCAGAGAACAATCAACTGGATTTTCTCGAATTTGTGGAAAGCGACGGAACCATCGTCTCGTCGGCGCAGTGGCCGGCCAAGTTTGGATATCCAGATGAGGCCTTCGGAAGTTTTTCGGGGGCTAGCGGGCAGGGAGCATTCTTGAAACAGGAGCCGCTGCAGGAAGGAACCGCACTCGGTCTGTTTGCGGTGCGTGCCACGCGGGTGGGAGATCGGCCGGTTTATGTGATTGGCGGGCGACGGCTGGATAAGAACTTCCTCGTGGCACTGGATTTGCCTGCGGGAATGAGAGCTTTGCTGTATCAGAACCGTGGCGATCACTTCTCCGCCGATTTGCTAATCGATCCTTCAACATCTTCCGCGGACAAGCTGTATTCACCGGAACAACTGGAACCACTGATTGACGCCGTGCGCCAGTATGGGCAGGAGATGACGGCGGTGGTGGCGTGGTCGGGAAATCAAGCCGACGACGAAGCCTTCCATGCGATTCCTTTGTGGGGCGTGGGCACCGGGAAGGATCGTCCCCTGCGGGCAATCCTATTGATCGGGAATTCGCGGCGAACCTATGTCGAGTTAAAGCGGCATATTCGCTCGGCGGCGTTGCTGGTGGGAGCGGGAGGAATTGTACTGGCGATTCTTCTGAGCAGCTGGGCTGCGGCGCGGGTAACGCGACCGGTAGAGCAACTGGCGCGAGCGGCGCAGGACGTTGCGGCGGGAAATTGGAATGCACGAGTTGAGGTATCTGGGGAAGACGAATTGGCGCTACTGGCTGACTCCTTCAATCAAATGACCGCCGAGTTGCTGGGACAAAAGGAGCGATCTGGTGCAAGCCGAGCGCGTGGCTGCGTGGCGGGAATTGGCCAGACGGCTGGCGCATGAATTGAAGAATCCGCTGTTTCCGCTACAGCTTACGGTGGAGAATCTGGTGCGGGCGCGGCAACAGAGTCCGGAGCAGTTCGACGAAGTTTTTCGGGAGAGTTCGAGAACACTCCTGGCGGAGATTTCGAATCTGAAGGGAATCATTGGAAGGTTCAGCGAGTTCTCGAAGATGCCGCCGCCTCAGTTGCAGCTGGTGCAAGTGAACGACGTCATGCGTGGCGTCGCGAAGCTGTTTCAGGCGCAGCTGGAAGCGCCGGGGCATGCGAAGATCAATTGCGCGGTGCAACTGGATCCACTTCTCGAGCCATTAGCGGCGGATGCGGAGTTGTTGCACCGGGCTATTTCGAATCTGGTACTGAACGCCATGGATGCGATGCCGATGGGTGGGACGCTAACTTTGAGGACGCGCGCCGAGAGGCGGGAAAGTGTTGATCGAAGTTGCGGATACCGGTTCGGGGCTGACAACGGAAGAGTGTGAGCGAATCTTTACTCCTTACTATACGAGCAAGCAACATGGCACAGGACTAGGGCTCGCGATCGTGCAGTCGGTGGTGAGCGATCATGGAGGAAGAATCCGCGTGGAGAGTGAGCCGGGGCGAGGCACGACTTTTGTGATCGAGTTGCAGCGAGGGTGGGAATCCTCGCGGTCATAGTGAAGTGATTCAAAGACGGAGGACGGTTGCCTACGAAAGCACATCTGCTAATTGTCGATGACGAAGCGAATACTCTGGCATCGTTGTCGCGGGCGTTTCGACTGGCCGGGCACGAGGCCACGGTTTGCGATAACGCGGTCAAAGCGCTGGAACTGGCCAAGGCGCAGAAGTTTGATGTGATTCTTTCCGATGTAGTGATGCCGGGAAAAGGCGGACTGGCTTTGCTGGAAGAATTGAAGGCGCACGCAGTGATGGCACCGGTCGTGATGATGTCGGGGCAGGCAGATATTGAGATGGCGGTGCGGGCCACGCGGCTGGGCGCGCTGGATTTTCTGGAGAAACCGATCTCAACCGAAAAGCTTTTGCTGACGGTGGAGAATGCACTGAAGTTACAACGGCTGGAAAGCGAAAACCGGCAACTCAAGCAACGGCTGGGCAAACACGAAATTGTCTGGCAGGGTCCGGCAATGCAGCGTGTGATGGCACAACTGGAGCGCGTGGCGGCGAGTGAGACGCGGGTTTGCATTCTGGGAGAAACGGGTACGGGAAAAGAGCTGGTGGCGCGAACGATTCATGATAGAAGTGCGCGTTCGGGCGGAGCGTTTGTGACGCTGAACTGTGCGGCGGTTCCGGCAGAGTTGATCGAGTCAGAACTCTTTGGGCATGAGAAAGGATCCTTTACAGGAGCGGCCGGGCGGCATATTGGAAAGTTCGAACAGGCGGACCACGGCACCATATTTCTGGATGAGATTGGGGATATGCCGCTGGGCATGCAGGCGAAATTGCTGCGCGTGCTGGAAGAAGGAGAAGTGGAGCGCATCGGCGGCGATAAGCCGGTGAGCGTGGATGTGCGGGTGGTGGTGGCCACGCACCGCGATCTGGAAGCGCGAGTGCGCGAGGAGAAATTTCGTCAAGATTTGTTTCACCGGATCTATGTTTTTCCGCTGGTGCTGCCGCCGTTACGGGAGCGGCGGGAGGACATACCGGCGCTGGTTGGGCATTTTGCGGCGCAGGTAAGCGGGCAGAATGGATGGAAAGCGGTTCCGTTTACTGCGGACGCGATGGCGGCGTTGCAATCGCACCGCTGGCCGGGAAACGTGCGCGAGTTGCGAAACATGGTGGAGCGGCTGATGCTGCTGGCGACCGATGATGAGGTGGACCTTGCGACCGTGGAGCTCGCTTTGCCGAAGGTCGGGAGTGGCGGGACACCGGGTTCTTCCATTTCGTTCTCGGGGCCGCTGGCGGAGCGCGTGGATGCCTTCGAGCGCGAGGAGATTCTGACCGAGTTGAAGCGCAGTCATTCGAATGTCAGTCTGGCAGCGAAGTCGCTGGGACTGGAGCGCAGTCATCTTTACAAGAAGGCAGAGCATTTGGGAATTGATCTGCGTGCAATGCGGCGGGGGCAGGATTCAGCGCCCGAATAATTTCTTCGTTCACCTCAGGGTTCAGGAGATTGGGTTGGCTAGAACACCGTGTCATTGGATAGCCTTGCGATTTTCCGCTGCTTCGATCATCTTTCTCGCTGTTCTTCCCGCCGCAGTCGCCAGTGAGCCCCCGTCTCCTCCTTTGTATGGAGTGCGGATGGAACAGGCGTGGATTCCGATGAAGGATGGAGTGCGGCTGGCGGCAACGCTTTACATGCCGGATGGAGCGAAGCCCGGAGAGAAGTTCCCTGCCCTGCTGGAATATTTGCCCTATAGAAAAGATGATGGCACCGCGGCGGGCGATTATCCCAAGCATGCTTATTTTGCGCGGCGCGGATATGTGAGCGTGCGCGTGGATATTCGCGGATTTGGCGCGAGTGAAGGCACGCCGCCGGAGCGCGAGTATTCCGAACAAGAGCAAGTGGATGGAGAGCAGGTGATCGCATGGCTGGCGCATCAAAGCTGGTCGAACGGAAATGTAGGAATGTTCGGCATCTCATGGGGCGGATTCACCGCGCTGCAAATGGCGATGCGGCATGCGCCGGGGCTGAAGGCAATTCTGGCGGTTGATGCGACGGCGGAACTGTTTCACGATGATGTGCATTACGTGGATGGCATCGCGCACATCGATGAGTTCGAATTGAACATGGATATGGCGCAGGGATGGGCGGGTGCGCCGGACTACACGCTGGATGAAAAAGTGCTGGGGCCGCGATTCGAGACGCCACCGTGGTCGCTGCTTTATTTGAAACATCAGCATGACGGGCCTTTCTGGCGGGAGCGGGTGCGGCCGTTGAGGGAAATCCAAATCCCGAGTTTTCTGATTGGCGGATTGCTTGATGGTTATCGCGACAATGTTCCCGACATGCTGATGAAGGCAAGCGGGCAGGTGAAGGCGATCGTTGGACCATGGAACCATACGTTCCCGAACGATGCCGTGCCAGGGCCGCAGATTGAATGGCGCAATGAAGCGGTGCGCTGGTTTGATCATTGGCTGAAGGGACGCGATACGGGCGTGGAACAAGACCCGCGGCTGGTCATTTATATGCAGCATTGGCATCCTCCGGATCCGAATCTGGAAAATGTGCCGGGCGAGTGGCGTCGAGAGGATGTGTGGCCGCCGAAGGAGGCGCAGCCGTCGACTTTATTTTTGCAGTCCGATCACTCGCTCGCGAAAACTGTGGCGCAGCGGGATACGCATCAGCTCAAGTATGTGCCGTCGATGGGCGTAGAGGCGGGATTCTGGTGGGGCGAGTTGTTGAGCGACGTGCGGCCGGTGGACGCGTTCAGTCTGGTTTACGATTCAGCGGCGTTGGTAGAGGACGTAGCCATCCTGGGACGTCCGCATGCGTTGCTGCGAGCGTCGGCGACTGCGCCGCTAGCAGATTGGTTTGCGCGGTTATCGGATGTGGCTCCGGATGGGACCGTTACGCAGATCACTGGAGCCGGGATCAACGGGGCGCAGCGGGACTCGATAAGCGAACCGCGCGATATGGAGCCGGGCAAGATTTATGCGCTCGACATCGAGATGCATTTGACCTCGTGGGTGTTTCCCAAAGGCCATCGCATTCGCGTGGCGATTTCAAATGCGCTGTGGCCCATGATGCTGCCTACGCCGTACTCCATGACGACTTCATTGGAATTGGGCGGAAGGGACGGTTCGCGAGTCGTGTTGCCGATCGTGCCGGAGCATGCAGTCGCTCCGCCTGCATTTTCGCCTCCTGAACCTTCTGAAGAGCGCACAGACGTGAAGACCGAAGGTTTCCCTTGGCCAGGCGAGTGGACTGTGGAACGCGATGAAGCCCGGCATACGACGACCGTGCACTGGAAAGGAAAAGAAGGAGGCACATATCCGTGGGGAACGGAAACGGACTACGAGAATCTGACATACGATGCTGATGATGCACATCCGGAGACGAGTTCGGTGCGAGGTGAGGCAGAGACTGTGTTCGCGCTGAAGGGTCGCACGCTGACCTGGCGCGGACATTTGCTGGTGACGACGGATCGGAAGAATTTTTATTACAAATACACGCGAGAGTTGCTGAAGGACGGGACGATGGTCAAATCGAAATCGTGGCAGGAGACGATCCCGCGGGACCATCAATAAAAGACGGAGTGTACAAGCATGTTGGAGCAGAGCCGGGTGGACCTCAGCGGCTAAAGCCGCGCTTGATTCTGCGGGATTGATGGCACGACTAAAGTCGTGTCCTTCCCGATCCGCGGCCTGCCGGAGTTTTACCTTCGCAACACACTAATCAGCCGCAGCGGAGGACAACTCGAGGCCACGTCTGAGATCGGCAGCGAGGAGACGGTGGAATAATTGCTCTCCGGCTTCGCGGCGCACGGAGAGGCGACCGGCGCGATAGGCTCGCGACTTCAGACCGCGCTGTACGTCTTCGCAGATGCCAAGATCTTCTTCCTGCACGCGATTGCCGATACTCACTGACTGTTCGTTGTACTCGCGGCTCGCCTCGCTGATGTCAGCAAAATAGAAATCGAAGATCACAGTGCAGTGGTCCACGTCGACGGGGATTACGAGATTTGTATCCATGTATCCGGCGTAGCAGTTGATCATCAGGTTGGGATGCTGCCAGAAATACCAGGCGCGATCGCCCTTGCGCACAGCTCCTGTGGAGGCATCCTCGTTGGACGCAACCATCGGGCTGGACTGCAGGCAGTAACGGTCTTCGTTCTCGATAGTGTATTGCTTGTAATCGAGGACTGAATTCAGGCCTTTGTGAAGATGCGGGACGTGGTAGCCGCCGTCAAGATAGTTATCGACGAAGACCTTCCAGTTGCAATTGATGCTGTAGGTGCGGCGGTCGAAGTAATGAAGCTGGCTGATGCCGAGGGGCGCGACGCGCTTGACCAGGCCGCCGAGGAATTCGGCGAGCGGCGCGGCGTGATTGTCGAGATTGATGAAGACGAAGCACTCCCACGTTTCAACGCGAATGGGAACAAGACCGTTTTGCGCGCGATCAAAATTCTCGACGCCCTCGAACTCGGGCATCCCTTTGAGCGAGCCATCGAGGCCGTAATTCCATCCGTGGTACGGGCAATGCAAGAGCGTGGCGTGCCCGCATGGTTGAGTGACCACGGCAGCGGCGTGATGGCGGCACACGTTGTAGAAAGCACGCAGGGCGCCGTCGTTGCCACGAATGACTACGATCGGCTCATTAGCAACGGTTGTGGCAATGAACTGTCCTGGACTCTTGACCTGATCGGTGCGCGCGACGAGTTGCCAAGTCTTACTAAATACGTTCAAGCGCTCAAGTTCCGCGATGCGAGGATCGACATACCAGGCGGCGGGAATGGTGGAAGCCTGTGAGAGCGGGGCGCGGTCGTCGTAACTGGAGAGTATTTGCTCGATGGAAGATTGCATGGTCTCGATTTTTCTCACTTTGGCATTTACAGACTCATCCGTTTTTCGCTGTGGGAGCTATGACGACTTCGGCTTGGCGACAAGTCCAAGAGCAGCCGCCCGACGGATTTCGCGGCCACGGGCCGGGGTCGCAGAAACGGAACCCACCGCGCGCTGCAGGATGTCGAGGAACTGCCGAATGCGGGCTTCTTTTTTCTCCGGCATCTCACCCTGCCGGCGAAACAGGCCGGGATCAAGCTCGGCAGTGAGCAGCGCATCCTGAAATCGCTCCATGGTCCAATCCAGAATGGAGACAATCATTTCAACATCCATGTCTTTGCGCAACTCGCCGCGCTCGAGACCAAAGCGAACAAAGGCGACGGTGCCGTAAGGATCCTCAGCAATCAGGAAACGATTGATTTCACGCTTGAGCACGAGATCGGTGCCGTAGTTGCCGAGCAGCGAGATGCGATAAGGAATCCAGTCTTCGTGCAGCAGATGTTCGGTGCGGACCAGCCAGTAGTAGAGCACGTCGAAGAACCCTGCGGCGCGAACCTCGGCGGGAGCATCCAGATATTTCGGAAACGAGCGCACGGCGCGTTTGTAGACTTCAAAGAACAGGCCGTCCTTGCTGCCGAAGTGCTGGAAAATCGAGCCCTTGGCAATGCCCAATGCGGCGGCCATGTCGCCGACGCGCGCCGCGTGATAGCCGTTCTCCGCAAAATACTTCATGGCGGTGTCGACGATGCGGGAACGCTTGGCCTCAGACCGGGGCCGATGGGCCTGGCGAGCTAAGTAGTGTGGTGGCTCAAGAGAATTACTCGCAATTCCACTCATGAATGACTCCAAGTCACGGAAGCATATCCGAGAGTTCTCCAATTTTCAACTTCATTTTTAGGGTCCAATGCAGTAACGTATGGCGTTCGGTGATAGACCTCATGACTTTGAGTCAGACAGAGTGAAATCAGTTCTCAATTCCATTTACGACGCCATCATTATCGGCGGTGGTCACAACGGGCTGACCGCGGCGGCGTATCTGGCGCGCGGCGGGCTTTCCACGCTGGTGCTGGAGCGCCGCGACATTGTCGGCGGGTGTTGTGTGACCGAAGAGATTGCGCCCGGGTGCCGGGTTTCGACGACTTCTTATATTGCGAGCATGCTGCGGCCGGAGGTGATCGCTGAGTTGCATCTCGCCGATCACGGATTACGTATGGTTCCATGCGATCCCGCGATCCAGGTTCCCTTCCCTGACGGCCACGTAGTTCCGTGGTGGGTGGATCGAGAGCGGGCAAAGACGGAGTTCGGGAAGATCTCGGCAAAAGATGCGGCGCGCTTTGTCGAGGTCGACGATCAACTGAAGAAGCTGGCGCGGTATCTGCAGCCGTTTTTTATGGAGCCGCCGCCGGAACTAGACACCTCGACCGTGGGAGGCTGGAGCGATTTGTTTCGCGTGGGCAAGCGATTTCGCGGGATTTCGAGTACCGAGATCGCCCAGTTGATTTCGTTTCTCACGGGAAGCCTGGGCGAGTTTCTCGATCACAACTACGAATCCGAGAAGATGAAAACGATGTTCCTGGCTAACAACGTGTATGGCAAACATGGTGGGCCGTACCAGCCGGGAACAGCGATTGGATTGCTTTTTCATTTGTTGAGCGGTGGCGAGCACCAACTGCAGGGCTTCTACGGGCACGTCATGGGCGGAATGGGATCGATTACGCAGGCGCTGGCGGCGGCGGGACAAAAGCTTGGCGTGGAGATTCGCACTTCCGCTGCCGTGGCGAAAATTGGGGTGCACAACGGTCGGGCGAACTGCGCGGTGCTGGAAGATGGCACTGAGTTGCGCGGGCGAATGATTCTTTCGAACGCCGATCCCAAGCGGACATTCTTGAAGATGGTCGAGGCACGTGAGCTTCCTGAAGATTTTCTATTTGGGGTTCGCGGCATACGGATGGACGGACCATGCGCGAAGGTCAATTTTGTGCTGGCGGAAGAGCCGCGGTTCACGGGGACATCGACGCAAGCCACGCCTCTGGAGCGCACGTTTTACACGCTCGTGCCATCGCTGGAGTTTGCCGAACGATGTTACGACATTGCGAAATTCGGAGAGATTCCGGAAGAGCTGTGGGTGGATTGCGTGGTCTCCTCGAATGCAGACAGTTCGCTGGCGCCGGCAGGCAAACATATTCTGACCTGCTTTGTGCAGTATGTTCCCTACAAACTGCGCGAAGGCAACTGGGATGAAAAGCGCGAACTGCTGGGGGATCGCGTAGTAAAAAAAATCGCCGAATACGCGCCGAATGTTCCGAGCGCGATCGTGGCGCGGCAGGTGCTTACGCCGCTCGATCTCGAGCGAACCTACGGCTTGACTGAGGGAAATATTTTCCACGGTGATTTGCGGTTGGAACAACTCTTCTTTATGCGACCAATACCGGGCTGGGCGCAGTATCGAACGCCGATTCACGGACTTTATCTCTGCGGCGCAGGAGCGCATCCCGGCGGCGGCGTTACCGGCGCTCCGGGACGGAACGCAGCGATGCAAGCGCTGCGCGACTGGAAGAAAGGACGATTCAAGTCGGAGCGTGATCGTCGACTAGACGCGTCCGGTCATCCTGAGATGAATTAGTACATCGACGAAAGAAAGGATCGAGGCATGAAAAAGAAAAATATTCTGGAACGGCTGAAAGAAGGGCCGGTATTGGGAGATGGCGGATATCTGCTGGAACTGGAGAAGCGCGGCTGGGTGCGCGCGGGTCCGTTCACGCCGGAGGTGGTGCTTACTCATCCAGAGGCGTTGCGCGAGCTGCACGTGGAATTTCGCGAAGCCGGATCGGAAGTGCTGCAGGCGCTGACTTTCTACGCGAGTCGCGACAAATTGGCGACCGTAGGACTGGAGAATCGATTGGAGGATTTGAATCGAGCGGCCGTCCGCATTGCGCGGGAGGTTGCGGGCGATCGTTGCCTGGTGGCGGGCAATTTGAGTCTGACGTGGATGTACGAGCCGGGCAGTGAGTCGGCGGCTGACCGTGTGCGCAAGACGTTCGATGAACAACTCGCCGTGCAGGTTGAAGAAGGCGTGGACTTCATCATTGGCGAAACTTTTTCCTGGCTTGGAGAAGCGCTGATTGCGGTCGAGCGGGGGAAGAAGACCGGTTTGCCGACGATGGTCACGATCTGCTTCGAGAACAAGAACGAAACCGCCGAAGGCAAGAGCGCGGCAGATGCGGCAAAGGCGCTGTTCGATGCCGGCGCCGATATCGTCGGTATGAACTGCCTGCGGCCGCCCGAACACATCCTGGGTCCGATGGAAGAAATGCGCAAGGCGGTTTCGGGATATCTGGCGTGCCAGCCGGTCGCCTATCGCACTCCTAAGGCGAAGCCAGACTTCACAAGCTTGCCGGAATTTCCGTACGCGCTCGATCCGTTGCAACTCACGCGCAAGGAAATGGGGGAGTACGCTCTACAAGCCCGCGACATCGGGATCAACTTCATTGGCGCCTGCTGCGGTACGGTTGCGATGCACATCCGTGAGATGGCGAAAGTACTGGGAAAATTAACGGAGGACTCACGCACGTGGAAAAAGGGCGGGGAAAAGCCGATGTCGGCTTACGAATACTACGACCACGACAAGCTGCAGACCGGCAGCAGGACGTAGTTAACCGGAGGCGTCACGCGTTGCGCAATAATAATTAAGGAGCAGGGTCCGCGAAAGAGCCTGCTCCTTAAATATCTGTTCCCAATTTCTAGCTGGCGTTGCGGAGCTTCGAATCCTCCGCGTGCACGAGTGGCTCTTCCACCAAGTGCTCGCTGAGAAACCATACCTGCAATTCATTGGTGCGGAGCACATCACTAACCGCCAAGTCGTTGGTGCCATCATCGCCGAGTTCGTCCGCAAGTCGCGCCAGTTCACGACAATGGCCGATGATGATCTGATGGGCATCGAGGAGCCGGGAAAGCTGCACCGGCACTTCTTCCCTGCCCTTCGGTGGACGCTCGATGCGCGTGGTTTCGGCCACATCGGCAGCCATGGCAATCGAAATTCCCCCGAGAAGTTGAATCCGTTCGGCGATGGTATCCACGATCTCCGACTGTTCGCCGAAGTGCTTATCGAACAACAGATGGAGCTGATAAAAAGTTGGCCCGGACACTTGCCAATGCGATTTCTTGTATAGATCGCGCAGGGTCATGGTGTCAGCTAACAGAAGGTTGAGTTGCTCGGTCATTTCCAGACGAACCGGCTCCTCCAGATCAAGAGGCAACATGTGCGAGACGGTACCAAAGCGTTGAATTTCGGGGGCACGTTGATGCAGGCGAGGCTGAGCGCTCACCGTCCCTCGCTCGGCGGCGGGTGCTTTCGCATTGAGATCTTTCTTAGCCATAGATGATGTTCTCCTCATGGAACGGCAATCTGAGATTGGTAGTGCTTGAAAACTTGGGCGTTTGTTCGATGCAGGGATTGAGAGCTTGGATGCGCCAATCTGTTCAGACTTGTCGGTGCCATTTTGTCGGTCTCGCAATGACTGCGGGATGGGAAGCGATGGTCCGTTCCTTCCCTACGGCCACGATGGTCCGCCGGTCGTCGACGAATTCGATGAGTTCTGCGCGAGCGTTTATGCCAGCTGCAAGATGACAGACGTTTGACGATGTCGTGACCATTGATTATGATCGAAATGCGGGGTGGAGCAGTCTGGTAGCTCGTTGGGCTCATAACCCAAAGGTCGGTGGTTCAAATCCACCCCCCGCAACCAACGCAATCATAAGGTTACGGGCAATTGGGCACTTGTAGTGACTGTCCAAAACTGTCCAATAAGGGGAACTGCCACACAGTTCCCCTTATTTATTGAATGGAGACCTCTTGATTGGCAGGCCTTTGCAAGAGGCGTTGCACGATAGGCCGATTGGCCTTGCGCTTGGCCAGGGCCGAGGCATTGCCATACTGATCCATAGTGGTCGAAACATGCGCGTGTCGCATGAGTTTCTGCTGTACGCCCACGGGTGCTCCGGTTTCGTCCAGCCACGCACGATAAGTGTGGCGGAACGTGTGAAACCCGATCCTGCCAAGTCCCAGTTGGAGACCTGTCGGAACCAGGTAGTCGGCACGAATCGAATCGGCATGATACGGCCGGCCGGTCACCGGACTCGGAAAGAGCCATCGCTCCTCGGAATCGAGACAGAGCGCTTGCCATTTCCTCAGTTCGAGAATGAAGCCCCGTTCGATCGGGACCTCGTCCTGCGAGTACTCCGTCTTCAATTTGTTTAGTCGCTTCCCGACCGCTGATCGTTGGATCAGAACCACCGATCGTTTGAAATCGAAATCCGTCCAGCGCAAACCCAGGATTTCGCTGATTCGCAAACCGAAACACAGGCCAATTAGCACGATGGTTCGAAAGGGTTGAACCAGCGCGTCGAGCATTTGCCAAGCGTCCTTTACCTGGAGCACGCAAGGACGTTTCTTGCGCTTGCTGATGCCCTTGACCTCGACCAGGTCCATTGGATTGCGGTCCACCTCTAGCAATTCCCAAAGCATCGCCTTGTCGAAGAGACGGTACATCAGGGACCGAATGTGGCCTCTGTACTTGGGTGAGAGGTCGAGCCTTCGGAGCCAGTCCTGTACCAAGGTCGGACGAACGTCTTTGAGATAGGCGTCGCCCCACTTGGGTCGGATGTGTTGGCAAATCATACTTCGGTAGGAGGCTAGAGTATTGTGAGTGATTTGTTCGGCTTCCTCTTCCTGTTTCTGATCGAGAAGGAAACGGTCGAGGATGCCACAGAAGAGAACCGGTTCTCGGCGCAAGATGCCATCGTTGATCATCAGCCGCATGCCTTCTGCTGCTTTCAAGGCATGGGCCTCCGTCTTGTACTGTTCTACCGTTCCGACGGTGAAACCCCTTCGTTTCCTGCGTCCGTCCGAAATCGGTTCCCACCAACGATAGAGCCATACGTCCGGTCCTGTTACGCGTTTGTTGATCTCAACACTACCGTACTGATACCGCGTTCGCTTAGCCAATGTAATCTCCTTGGGGTTGGCGACGCGGGTGGCTGCCTGAGATTACCTGAGAACGAAGCCAATGGTCTAGCTCCGAGAGATAGAAATGCCATCGCTTCCGATCTGTCCCAACCGGATGAGCGGGAAGCGAGCCCTCACGAGCCTTGCGGAGCACGGTCTTCGGGTGGAGATTGAGGAAACGGGCAGCGTATTTTTGGCTGACGGGTGCTTCCCGAACCGAGCGTAGTCGCTCGCGTGTTGGAATTCGATTGGGCTGGGTTGACATAGAGTCTCGTTTCGCCGCTGCGGTTCCTCGGTCGATTGGACTCTGCGCAGAACGGACGATGTCACCCAATTTGCTTCGTTTCCGCGGACGTGTCCAACAACTTCTCGTCCGCGTGATATTCCTGCCGGGAATATCAGACAGCAATAACCCAATTTCTCACGTCACATTTCGTTGAGCAAATCACGTCGCGGATGCGGAGCGGCTGTTTGAGAAGAACTGAGTCAAGCAGACAATGACAGCCTTATCTGCTTCATCGGCAGGGACTTGGACGCAGATTTGCGAGCAAAGTGATTACGCGCCCGACACCACAATGGTATCGCGGAGCCACATACTCGGACGCCTTCCTTGTATCGGTGCCCGGGTCGTATTTGCCGACCAATCGCTTTCTCAGGAAGATTCCTTACCGAAGCTATCGGGCCGGAAGGCGCAATTTACTTGGTCGCGACACCGTATTCGCCTGTTATTCCTCCCAGGAATAACAGAGTGACGAGAAGTTGTTGGACAGCGTCATTGAGTCCGGTTAAGTTTGCGCAACAAGCAGCCGATTTGAGGTGCTGCGGGAGGCGCAAATGCCACGTTGGTTCCAAGTCCAGACCGTTAGTCAGATCGAGCGCTTTCTTCAGTCGAAGTTCGCGCGTCCAACTGCGGTTGCTCTTGCCTTGTTTCTCCTGATGCCTATCGCCGCGTTGGCACAGGGGTCACCGTTCGACACCGGCTTTACCGCTATCCAAAGCCTTTTCACCGGCACCATTGCGAAGGTTGCGAGTCTGGTCGCAATCGTGATCGGAGGCTACGGCTTCGCGCACGGCGAACCCGGAGCAAAAAAGGCGCTGGCCGGCGTTGCCGCCGGAACGGGTATCGCCGTTCTCGCCGTGAATGTCCTGAGTTGGCTCTGGGGTGTATAGCGTCCTTCGGAGCCACCGTCAACCCGCGCTTAGACGAGGGAGTTATGCCAGACAAACCACAGCAGAAGCATCGCACAAATCGAGTCTTCAAGAGCCTACACAAGCCGCTCACCTATTTGGGCGTTGAGCGGACGCTCTTCTACTTCGTCTGTGTGAGCGCCGTGGGCGCCTTCAACCTCTTCAATTCCATCCTCGCCGGTATCGCTGTCTTTATAGGCGGATTTGCCTTCGGCCATTGGGTGACGAACAGCGACCCGGCATTCCTCCGCATCCTGGCAAAGTCTGAACGCTACAAGCTGCGCTATGACACCGCGAAGCAGCAAGTTCCCCGCGTGGAGGTAGTGTGATGCTGCGTCTCGATAAGCTCATCAAGCCGTGGAAAGAAAGTGCGGCGCTGAACGACCACATCAACCTCTACGGCTTCTGGAATGAGACGGCCTTCCTTACCAAGAGCGGCGATCTAGGCATGGTTCTCAGTGTTCCCGGTGTGGACTACGAAAGTCTCGACCGTTCGGAACAGGAGTATGCGGTGAAGCGGTTGGAGGCCGCGCTGAAGGCCTTTGGCCCAAGCTTCCATGTTTACCAATACCTCTTCAAGTCGAACCGCCCAGACATACCGTTCGCAACATATGATGACCCCATTGTCGAAGCGGCTATTGACCAGCGACGGAAGTTCTTTGAAGCGAAGCGGGACCATCTCTATCAAGTTGAAATCTTCTACTGCATCCTCCTCGAAGGCGCCCGTTCGAAGACCGGCGTCGGCGCGGCGCTAGCTCGCCTGTTACGCGATCCAGAGGGCGCGATTGCCGAACTCAAATCGCAGTTCACCAACGACAGCATGAAGAAGTTGTTGCGGACGCATATCGAGCGCGATTTTCAACGGCTCGACCAGCACGTGCAGGCATTCGCTCGGCAGCTCGCGGACTTCATGCAAATCGAGGTCTTGAATCAGCAGGGGCAATTCACGTTTTTCCGCCGCTTGCTGAATTATGACGACTGGCGCGTTGCCGGGAGGCCGCAATCCGCACAGTTTCTCGACTATCAGGTAGTCAATTCCGACATCGAAGCGGAGCGCGACCATCTGCGCGTTGGCGATCACATCGTCCGCGTGCTGACAATGAAAGAAGCCATCACAGAAACGCGTCCCCTAGTGTTCGATGCACTGCTGAAGATTCCGGCCAACTTCTACGTCGCCACGGAGTGGACGCCGCTCCCCGCGGACAAGGCCCGCAAAGAAGTGAACAAGCGTCGCCGCCACTTCAATATGTCGAAGACAGGGTTTGTCTCCCAGATGGGCAACGATGCCACGAAGACGAACCCACGCGACGTGTTGGTGGACGAGTCCAAGCAGGCCGACATTGAGAATCTTGGGGATTGTCTGCGAGCCCTGGGTGACGGTCAATCGCTTGGCGATTTCTCGCTCACGATTGTGCTGTATGGCCGGTCACGAGCGGACGTCGATCAGCTCGTGGCCGAGTTTACTGGTGTCTTCACCAACGCTGACGGCAATCTATTTGCGGAAACCTACAACCAGCTGAACGCTTATTTCGCCACTGTGCCGGGCAACTATGCGCTCAACCTCCGCCAACTGTATCTGCTGAACACGAATTACGCCGACCTGTCTTTTCTGTTTACGATCCTTCCCGGTGAAAAGACGAACGCGCATCTCGGCACGGAGTACCTGGCAGTCGTCGAAACCGACAACAGCACGCCTTACTTCCTCAACCTGCACACACGAGACGTTGCCCATACCCTGATTCTCGGCATGACAGGCAGTGGCAAGTCCTATCTTTGCGTTTTTTTGCTGCAGAACGCGCAGAAGTACAAGCCGCTGACTTTCATCTTTGATATCGGCGGCAGCTTCCACTCGCTTACGACGATATTCAAGGGCTCGTATCTCAATGTGGGTCAGGAAGCGCGGGACTTCACCATCAACCCCTTCTCGTTGCCTCAGACCAAAGAGAACCTGCAGTTTCTCTTCAGCTTCTTCCGAGTACTCATTGAGGGCAACGAGCAGCGTTACCGTCTGGACTTCAAAGAAGAACGCCGGCTCTGGGATGCGATCGAGCGGATTTACGTGCTGGAGCCGAACCAGCGCACGATCTCAAACTTCAGCAACATCATCGGCGAGTTAAAAGAACGCCTGCACCGCTGGACCCGCGGCGGACAGTACGGATTTCTGTTTGACAACGCTGAGGACACGCTTTCGTTCTCTCGTTTTCAGACGTTTAACTTCCACGGTTGGAATGACGCACCGGAGGTTTTAGAACCACTGCTCTTTTATGTTTTGCATCGAGCATCGAATGAGATCACTGACCCCAAGAAGCTCGACACACCCAAGTTCTTCCTGCTCGACGAGGCGTGGCTCTTCATCAAGAACGAGACGATCCGCAATTATGTGGTGCAGGCGCAGAAAACATGGCGCAAGCACAAAGCGGCGATGATTCTGGCGACGCAATCCATCAAAGAGCTTGAGGAATCGGGGATGCTGGCGATAGTGGCCGAAAGTTGCCCCACCAAGATCTTTCTCGCCAACCCTGATATGAACCATGACGTTTACCGGGAAGCATTTCATCTGAACGACACGGAACTGGACCTTATCGACGGCCTTGTTCCACCGGGCCAAATGCTGATTCGCAAGGCGCAGACCTCCAAGAAAGTGCATTTGAACGTCGATTCGGTCTCGCACTGGATGGCAACCAACAACGCCCGCGACAACCTTAAGAAGCAGGAATATTTCGACCGCCACGGTTTTGCGGATGGCCTTCGCCATCTCGCGGAAGAGTGGCCATTCCGGCCGCGCGCGCTGGCCGGATCAACCCCTACAACGAAACACAAAGGAGAAAAACTGTGAACCATCTGAAATTTATTATCAATTGTCTATTGATCGCCCCTTCCGTCAGCGTCTTGGCACAAGATTCCGCGCGCACGGTGCAGTATCACTCGCAGGACATCGTCCCGATCCGCGCCAAGGTGAAATACACAACCCTAATCGAGTTACCCACGACCGAAAAGATCATGGAAGCAGCCACTGGCGACAAAGATTTCTGGATCGTCGATGTGGTCGGCAACTTTTGCTTTGTGCATCCGGCGAAGCAAGGCATCAGCTCCAACTTGAACCTCATCACCGACAAGGGAAACATCTACAGTTTCACACTCCAAGACATCTCGGGCTCCACTCCTGCCACCAGCCCTGACCTAAAAGTGATCGTCGAACCTGCCGACCGCTCCGCCATTGTTGCTGCGAGTGGTCCCGCGCAGTTTGTGCCCGCCGCCCAACTCGAACAATCACGGCAGCAGCTTGCCGCTCTGCAATCACACGTAGAACAGGCAGTCGATGAGTACAAGAGCGCTTATCCGACGCAGCTCAAGTTCGATTATGTCTACAAGGCGAACGAAGCTCCCTTCGATATCCAGTCGATCTATCACGACGACAAGTTCACCTACATCAAGACCAATGCGCCTGAAAAGTTCAGCGTGTACGAGATGAAAGACGGCAAGCCAAACCTCGTCACCTACGACCTCCGGGAAGGAACTTACATCATCCCGAAGATCATGGACAGCGGATATGTGGAACTCGGCAAAAAGAAAATGGAATTCACGCGCAAGGGATAGCCACCATGACAGAGAACATCTTTACTCCCCACACCGACGCGCAGACCGAGCGGCGAGCCGAACC
>CAWALR010000006.1:0-38596 GCA_963782835.1 uncultured Acidobacteriaceae bacterium
TTTCGGCAACATAGAAGGTGCCATAGGCGGCGCCTTCTCCCTCTTCCACCAAATCTTCCACACACTCACGCCAGATACAGTTTCTCGGTCTTCTGCTCATTCGTCAGCGTCGGAGTCAAGATCGCCTCTGAATCGAGCGATTCGACTGCTTTTCGAGCTGCACCTGAGCTGACGTGGGCATAGTGAAGCAGCATCCACGAGCTGACGTGACCGACGATGCCCTGTATCAGCCCAAGTGGGACGCCTCGCTCTAGCAAATGAGTGATGAACGTATGCCGCAGATCGTGGAACCTGAATCCGATGAGTCCCGCTTTCTCGGTCAGAGAGGCCCACGCAGTGTCCCAGAGGAGCTGATGCTGATCAGGATCATAGCCGCGCCCCCTTTGTGCGCTCCGAACGAGATTCGCGACAGGTGCTTCGGCATCAGATAGTGCTCTGGCTTCGTAGCTGGTGCCTTCAGCTTTGTTGCACGCATAAGAAGTCGAGCAGCAGCCTCACAGGCATCTGCGTTCAGCTCGACGATACGCGCGCCGGCATCGGTCCTCGTCGAATCGCGCGGGATGCGCAGCAGCTTATGCTCCGAGTCGATCTCTCCGACCCGCAGCTTCTTGATCTCCCCGCCTCTGAGTCCAGTGTTAGCGGCAAGACAAGAGCCGTAGAATGCAGCTTCCCAGGCTTCGTTACCGGTTCCAACCAAGCTCATAGCCTGCTGTTTCCGCTGGCCCTCCGGGCCTCATATCTTTACAAACATTTTATGCACCCTTTATTCGAACTTTCTGTGATTCCGTGTCCAATGATCGTGAGGCGGAAGGAACAAGCCTCAAGAACAGTGGGGATCGGGGAGATCAAGGGCCATGTGGATTAATGAGGTACCCGGAACGGTTGTCAGAACTTTTTCACCACTATCACCAGGCGCTAACGCCGGAGCTGTCGGTTAAGCACGGCGAAGGGCGTGGCTCGTGGAGGGAAGTTCCGCAACCGGAGAAGGGCCGTCTTGTGGCCGCAGTGCGGCTGGCACTGCTCGAGCTGGAGTCGATGACTGGCGAGCCGAAAAGCCGCGACCGTACTTTGCCCAACCGGGCGAAGCAGAATGGGGCTGCTGAGCTTAATCGAAAGCATCATCGGCCAGTGGGGTACAGAAGTAGGATCACACTATACGGCGCCTGATCCACGGGGCAGCTTGGCTGTTCCACCGGCTACATCGGGCGAGCGTAGCGCGGAGGTCAATCATGTCGAGCCGAGCGAAGATCGTATGGATCATCGCATTCAGCGCAGTGTTGATCGCGACTTGCGCGGCACTCGTAACTGCGACCGCACA
The DNA here is from genome assembly GCA_963782835.1 of uncultured Acidobacteriaceae bacterium. Classification (GTDB taxonomy): domain Bacteria; phylum Acidobacteriota; class Terriglobia; order Terriglobales; family Acidobacteriaceae; genus Sulfotelmatobacter. Next base: position 1,319 of record CAWALR010000006.1, read on the forward strand.
GACAAAGGCAGCAGCTCCACAGGCGCAGGATAAGCTGGCGCTTGCGGAGGGCGAGGTTAAGCAATTGCTGCTCCTCATGGATACCAACAAGAATGGCAAGATTTCCAAACAGGAGTGGATGAACTTTATGGAAGCGGAGTTCGAACGACTGGATAAGGACAAAAGCGAAGAGTTGGACGTCAAGGAACTGGCGCAATCAAAATTTCGTGTAAGCCACTTCACGAGTGTTGGGAAATAAAGGCTCCGTAGGACGGCAGTAAGTATTCCCGATTGTACGGGTGTGTCCGTCTGATTGAGGTGCGCGGTGTACGCCTTTACGAAATCCTTAGATATTCCTTAGAGCTCCCTTACTCCCTCAGTGGTGAACTGATGGGTCAACTATAGTTTAGTGCCTTGGAGTCGTGTGATGTGGATGGCCGTGCTATTTGTAGCCATCACGGGTGCCGGAACCGTGTTTATGGTTTGTTTTCTGATTGCACTGCTGCGGGAGGTTGAACCGTCGAAGTTATATTCGGCGGTGCCGTCGGTATTCGAGAACCGCTGGGAGCCAGATAAGGAAGATTTGGAGACGAGGGTTGTCGTCCGTATTAGGCATTTCACATCGACGCCTACTTTTATGAAGTTCAGGGAAGCAGAGCTTGAAACTTTGGACGAGAAATACATCCCCCTCGGACGTCTCCCGCGATCGAGCTTGTGGCTAAGCCACATTCGTAAGGGTGAGGAAGCTTTCCGTTACCACCGTCATTGTTAACTAGGTTGGAGACTAAGCTCTTATTAGCCGCAGAGAAATTATCGATTGGACGGGCTTGTCCGCTTCCGTCAGCCTGTGGCGCCAACATCAAGAACGCTTCGTCAGCGCTCCGTGATTCGGAGAAGAGCACCGAATTTCGGATTGGAAAGGATGCGATCATGAAAATTACGAAGACTCTATTGAGCAAGACCCAGGCATCTTCAGTTTTCCCTCCAATGATTGTCCTTTGTCTTGCGTTTGGTCAGCCGCTCCGCGCTTTCACACAAACTCAGGTGCAACCGGATGTGCGGTCGGCAAAACTGAACGAACTGGCCCAGCCTATGGCGGATGCGGCGGCCCATGAGTCGAGCACGAGCAGCGCTAAGCCTACGGAAGCGCCGAAGAGAATTGAGGATCCGGAGGCGCTGGCAAAAGAACTGGAAGCGATGAAGCTGCGCATTGAGCAGCTAGAGGCGGAGTTGAAGGTCCGCATGGCTGCCGAACAGCCCGCGACAGCGACGGCATCAGATATGGTCAAGCGGGGTGTGGTACCAGCCGTGGCGACGGCGAGCGCTGTTCCAACGACTCCTGGGTTGGGAGCGACAGTACAACCACCGAACCTGGCTGCCCTGGCCGCAGCTGCTCCGGCTGCGGTTGCCCCGGGTCAATCCGCAGATTCCGCGCCCGCGAAAAAACAGAAGATCGAGCCCTTCTCTGATTGGGACTGGACCTGGCTGAACGGAAACCCGCGCAACAAAGATACGGCTTTCGACTCAAAATTCTTTACGCCCGAAATCAGAGCCGATGTCACCTACACCTACGACTTTAACAAACCGATAGACGACTCGATGGGTGGATCAAGCGAACTGTTTCGTTCGAATGAAATTCAGTTGGAGCAGCTCGGCATTGGCGGTGACTTCCACTACGACAATGTGCGCGCCAGGTTTATGACGCAATTCGGGATGTATTCCACGGCAACAGTGCGGAACGACCCGAGCTATTCCAAGGGGCAATGGAATATCGCTGACGCGGACCGTTACCTGGCGGAAGCCTACGGCGGTTATCACATCAATGCCTTGGACGGGATCAATGTCGACGCGGGAATTTTCCTGTCTTACATCGGCCTGTTTAGTTATTACAACTTCGATAATTGGGCCTACCAACCCTCGTACGTTTCTTCCAATACTCCATGGTTTTTCGAGGGCGTGCGGATACAGATTTTTCCAACCCCACATTTTAAGATTGAGCCGTGGATCATCAATGGCTGGCAATCATACGGCTCTTCCAATTCACGAAAGGGCCTGGGTGGTCAGATCAAATGGACTCCGAGACCATGGGTGAACATTATCTCCAACAACTACGGGCTCGGGCACGACGATTTGTACATACCGAATCGTGGACGCATCCACACCGACGACAGCGTCGAGATCAAGTATTACGACCGGCCGGAAAAGACGCTCGATAAAATGGCGTTCTCGTTTACTGGCGATCTGGGTTGCGAATTCGGCCCCAGCACGGCCACTCTGGCAGGTGTGAGCTGCCACGGGAACAAGAGGGACCCGCTTGCACAACCGAGTGCCAATTTTCCGCACGGGGGAATCGATCCCAAGCAGAGCTTTATCGGCTACATGCTTTACAACCGCATGCAATTCAAGAAGGACCACTATGGATTGACGATCGGCGGCGGGCAAATTAATAATCCGGGGCGGTATCTCGTTCTGCTCCCGCCGATCAATGGCGAGACGGCGTCATCGGCGGCGATCAACGCCCCATACTTTACGGGGAATCCCGGAGACCCATTCAAGGCCTGGGATACTTCGATCACCTACGACTACATGCCGCGACAATGGCTGACATTCCGATGGGAATACGACTATCGCCATGCCAGTGTGCCCTATTGGTCTGGTAAGGGCGGAGTCACGCCGCCGGGTTCAGGGGGCGTACCATACACGAACAACGGCTCTCCTCAGTTTTTTGCTTGCAACGACGGAAATACGTCGGGAGCATTTACTCTGGGCGCCGCGCAAACCGCCTGCGCGTCGCAGGGCAGTAGCGTTTGGTTTCCGGATCTGAGGCGAGATGAGCAACTTGTCGACATCGACATCATGGTCAAGTTCTAGTGGAGTTACTAGCTCGAATGATGCTGTGCTGAGATGACAAGAGGTGGAGGGAGTCTGGGATGCAAGACGCGATCTTTCTTGCTGTGACTGTTTTGTTCTTTGTGGTTTCGCTTGCCTACGTAAAGTTCTGCGAGCGCGTGCGCTGAGGAGTTTATGGGATCGATCATCATGCTGTTGATTTGTGTGGGATTAATGGCTTATCTCGTCTACGCCATGTTGAGGCCGGAGAAATTCTGATGACGGCGAATGGATGGCTGCAGATTTTCTTTTTCTTGCTGGTGGTGTTCCTCGTGACCAAGCCACTGGGCGCGTTCATGTCCCGGGTGTTCGGCCGTGAGCGGACTTGGCTAGACCCGGTGATGCGGCCGGTGGAGCGTCTTCTCTACAAGCTCACGGGCGTGGATGAAAGCCACGAGATGGACTGGAAGGAATATGCGCTGGCGCTGCTGTTGTTCAGCGGCGTTTCCATGATTTTACTTTATGTGCTGCAGCGCGCGCAGCAGTGGGCATTTCTGCCATGGAATCCGCAAAAGCTGGCGGGAGTGGCACCGGCGCTGGCGTTCAATACCGCGGCTTCATTCACCACGAACACGAACTGGCAGAATTATGTGCCCGAGACCACCATGAGCTATCTGACGCAGATGGTTGGTCTGGCTTATCACAATTGGGTTTCAGCAGCGGCGGGCATGGCGCTGGCCATCGCCTTCATTCGTGGGATCTCTCGGCGAGAACAAAAAACCATCGGCAATTTCTGGGTGGATTTGGTTCGCGGAACGCTGTGGGTACTGGCGCCGCTTTGTTTGATAGGGGCATTGGTGTTGGTGTCGCAAGGCGTGGTCCAGAACCTGAAGCCCTATGACACGGTGCAGCTCGTCGACCCCTATCAGACGCCGCAATTGGGTTCCGATGGTAAGCCGGTGAATGGTCCTGACGGCAAACCGGTAATGCAAACGGTGACGCAGCAAGTGATCGCGCAGGGTCCTACCGCTTCGCAGGAGATCATCAAAGAGTTGGGCACAAACGGCGGTGGCTTCTTCAATGCGAACAGCGCGCATCCCTTTGAAAATCCAACACCGTTCACGAATTTCCTGGAGATGTTCTGCATTTTTGCAATTCCCTCAGCCTTTACGTTCACTTTGGGGAAAATGACGGGCTCTCCGCGGCATGGATGGGCGGTGTGGGCGGCGATGGCTCTGTTGTTCCTGGCCGGTGTGACTACAGCGTACTGGGCCGAGGCGCGGGGCAATCCGCTGCTAACGGCAGCAGCCCGGCACAGTTCGCAGCATTCGTCGTCTGCGCCGCAAGCCACGGGCAACCTTGAAGGGAAAGAAGTGCGGTTCGGCGTAGTGAACTCGGCGCTGTTCGCGACCGTGACCACCGATACGAGTTGTGGAGCGGTTAACTCCATGCACGACTCGTTCACGCCACTCGGCGGAATGATTCCGCTAATCAACCTCATGTTGAGTGAAGTGATCTTCGGCGGAGTGGGCGCGGGCATGTATGGAATGTTGGTCTTTGTAATCTTGTCCGTATTCATTGCCGGATTGATGGTGGGGCGTACGCCGGAGTATCTGGGCAAGAAAATCGAAGCCTACGACGTGAAGATGGCGATGCTGGTGATACTGATTTTTCCGCTGGTGATTCTAGTCTTCACGGCGATCTCAGTTTTGTACGGCTTCGGAACATCCGCGATGGCGAATGCGGGTCCGCACGGTTTCAGCGAAGTGCTTTACGCCTTCACCTCCGCCGTGGCCAATAACGGCTCGGCTTTCGGAGGAATCAGCGGCAACACGCTTTGGTACAACACCTCCCTGGGCATGGCAATGCTGTTAGGACGTTTCATGATGATCCTGCCGATGCTGGCGATCGCGGGCAATCTGGTGGGCAAGAAACAGACTCCGGCAACGTTGGGCACCTTCCCTGTGACCGGACCGTTATTTACGGTGCTGTTGATCGGCGTGGTGGTGATCGTGGGCGCGCTGACATTCTTTCCGGCGCTCAGTCTGGGGCCAATTCTCGAACATCTTCTGATGCTGGCAGGCAAAACCTTTTAGGAAAATATGGCAAGCAAGAAATCAAAACGCAGTCTGTGGGACATGAAGATCGTGCGCCGCGCGGCGTGGGATTCGCTCATTAAGCTGCATCCCGTGACCATGATGCGCAATCCCGTGATGTTCGTCGTGGAAGTGGGCAGCGTGGTGACCACGGTGCTGCTCATGATGGAACGGGAGCACGGCGGATTCGGATTCAATCTGCAGATCACGTTGTGGCTGTGGTTCACAGTCTTGTTTGCAAACTTTGCCGAGGCCATGGCGGAAGGCCGGGGCAAGGCTCAGGCTGACGCATTGCGCCGCGCAAAAGCCGAGACGATGGCAAACCGTTTGCTTCCCGATGGTAAGACGGAGACGGTGCCCGGATCCAAATTGCGCTGCGGCGACTTGGTGTTGGTAGAGGCGGGGGAGTTTGTTCCCGGCGATGGCGAGATCGTGCAAGGCGTCGCGTCGGTGGACGAATCGGCGATCACGGGTGAATCGGCTCCGGTGATTCGTGAAGCCGGCGGCGACCGCTCGGCAGTCACGGGTGGTACGCGTGTGCTTTCGGATTGGGTGAAAGTGAAGATTACGTCCAATCCCGGAGAAACATTTCTCGATCGCATGATCGCGCTGGTGGAAGGAGCGGAGCGCCAGAAGACGCCGAATGAAATCGCGCTGAACATCCTGCTGGCGGGGCTGACGATCGTATTTCTTTTGGCCGTGGTCACGCTGCAGCCTTTTGCGATTTATGCAGGTGCGCCGCAGACAGTTTTCGTGCTCGTGTCTTTGTTGGTGTGCCTGATTCCGACGACCATCGGTGGATTGCTTTCGGCGATTGGCATTGCGGGCATGGACCGGTTAGTGCAGCACAACGTTCTGGCCATGTCGGGACGCGCCGTGGAAGCGGCGGGTGATGTGAATACGCTGCTGCTCGATAAGACGGGAACAATCACGCTAGGCAACCGACAGGCCACTGAGTTCGTGACCGCGCCGGGCGTGACCGAAGCGATGCTGGCGGATTCGGCGCAACTTTCTTCCCTCGCCGACGAAACTCCCGAAGGACGATCGATTGTCGTCCTTGCGAAAGAAAAATATGGACTTCGCGGGCGCGAGATGAGCACGCACGATGCCGAATTTATTCCGTTCAGCGCGACTACTCGGATGTCGGGCGTCAATCTGGATGGGCGCGCCGTTCGCAAAGGTGCGACCGATGCGATTGCCAGGTACGTCGAGGAGCAAGGCGGCACGCTGCCGCCAGAGGTACGCGAATCGGTGGAAGCGATATCGCGTTCCGGCGGAACCCCGCTGGTGGTGGCGGAAAATGGCCGCGCTTTGGGCGTAATTCACTTGAAGGACATTGTGAAAGGCGGAATGCGGCAGCGCTTCGACCAGCTGCGGGCCATGGGAATCAAGACGGTGATGATTACCGGGGACAATCCGCTGACCGCGGCGGCCATCGCCAGCGAAGCCGGCGTGGATGATTTTCTGGCGCAAGCTACACCGAAAGACAAGCTGGATTTGATCCGGCGCGAACAGGGACAGGGGAAACTCGTCGCCATGACGGGCGACGGCACCAATGATGCTCCCGCGCTGGCTCAGGCCGATGTAGGCGTAGCGATGAATACCGGCACACAGGCGGCGAAGGAAGCCGGAAACATGGTGGACCTGGATTCGAATCCCACCAAGCTGATTGAGATCGTCGAAATTGGCAAGCAGTTGCTGATGACGCGGGGTGCGCTGACGACGTTTTCGATTGCGAATGATGTGGCGAAATATTTCGCTATCATCCCCGCGATGTTCGCCGGGACGTTCCCCGTTTTGCAGGCGCTCAACGTGATGCGGTTGGCGACGCCACAGTCGGCGATCTTGTCGGCGGTCATCTTTAACGCGCTAATCATTGTTGCGCTGATTCCGTTGGCCCTGCGTGGCGTGAAATATGTACCGCAAGGCGCGGCCATTTTGTTGCGCCGAAACCTGCTGGTTTATGGCCTGGGCGGAGTGATCGTGCCATTCATTGGAATCAAACTGATCGACTTGCTCATTGTGCGAGCAGGGTTGGCGTAGAGGCGACTATGAAGAAGAATCTGATCACATCTGTACTAATGACGCTGGTAACGACCGTGTTATTCGGTCTGCTATTTCCGCTGTTGATTACCGGCCTGGCGCAGGTCTTATTTCCGAGTAAGGCCAATGGGGAGCTCTTGACGCGGAATGGAAGGATCGTCGGATCGCGATTGATCGGACAGTCATTTTCTTCGCCCGGATATTTTCATTCGCGCCCGTCGAGCGCGGGAACGGGCTACGATGCGGGCAATTCCAGCGGATCAAATCTCGGGCCGACCAATCAAACCCTTATCGCGCGAGTGCAGGGAGATGCGGACCGCCTGCAGGCGGAGAATCCCGGCGCGGCAATTCCAATGGACCTGCTAACCTCGTCCGGTTCGGGGCTGGATCCTCACATATCGCCCGAAGCGGCCGAGTTTCAGATTCCGCGAATCGCGAAGGAGCGCGGGCTGAGCGAGGATGTAGTTCGCGAAGCGGTGCACCAGCACACGGAATCGCGACAATTTGGATTCCTGGGTGAGCCACGTGTCAACGTGCTGGAGTTGAATCTTACCTTGGATGAGATCGCGCCCAAGCCAGCTAACCGCTGAAGGTTCCTGGGTCTTGAGCGATGTGAGGAACGGATGGCCAACTATTGTTGCTATTCTGATCCATAACGGTAACTGGGACCAGCACCAAATCCACATCAATCTTGACAGGTCCGCTTTTGCTGTCCAGCGCACGAGCGTCCGTCGGCGGAGAGTGTTCGACTACCCGCGGTGCGACATGGGCCTTCGTCTGGTCATCCTGACAAAAACAGACCGAAACGACAGTGGTGAGGCAGAAGGCTTGTGCAAGAAGGCGGCGGTTGTTTTCCGAGTCCCGATTCTGATGGGTTCAGCGTCATCAGCCTGCCGTGCACAACGCGTGAACGAGATCACACGTTTCAGTGATGCGGGCTGTTTGTAGCAAGCACATGGTTGACGGGTTGAATCCGCTCGCGTTTGAGGCTCCGAGTCGGCGGGTGCTTTGACGCAGGTTAACGATCGAGCTCCTCGCGGGCCTTGCGAGCCATGAGACGAAAATCCTTCCGGGGCGCGTCTTCCTCAAGTTGCTCTAGTCGTTGCCGGCCCGAAGCCCTCGAAGAATGAAGCTCCAGTCGGCCGAGATCCAAACGCGCCTCGAACTCGAACTCCTTGTAGCCATCTCGGACAGACTCGCTGAGAACGGACTGCAGTGCTTTCGTAGCCGTAGGCTCCTTGCCGGTACGCGCGTTCACTTCGGCAGCAGCCAGAGTCGCCAAAAGATGGGTCGAGCGGTCACTGGTGCGTTCGGCCAACGCCAGGGCATGGGCTGCGGCAACTTGCGCGTCTGCGATTTTCGACTGTGCCAGCAAAGCTCGCGCCAGGAGAGCAGCGGATTGGCTGGCGCCGGTAGCCATTGTCTGCTGCTCAAACTGCGGGCCCGCCGCGCGAAGCAGCGCCTCGGCCTCTGCCGGCTTGCCTTCCTCGATTGCGATGGTGGCGAGCGCAATTTGGCTCCGGGCAATCTCGACTGAGTCGCCGAGTTCTTTCTGAATCCTTAGGACCTGCTCCTCTTGATCACGTGCCTGTGAGACTTGATCCCGAATCAGGGAGATTTGGGCGAGACCATCCAAATTGAAAGCGCGGCCTTCCTTGTATCCGATTTTCTCGGCGAGGGAAATTCCCTCATCGTAATATGACATCGCATGGCTCAAATCACCTCGCTCCACCAAAACATTGGCCAGATTACCGAGCGTGGCGGTCACTCCGCGCTGGTCGCCGCCATCGCGGAAACCTTGCAAAGACTGTTCCTGCATGCGGGCCGCGGACACCAGATCGCCCAGGTTGTCCAGAACGTTGGCGATACTTCCCAAGTCGCTTCCAATCGCGGCGGGTTGTGCGCCGATCTCTTGATGAATCCGCAGGGCCTGTTCGTAATAGCGTCGGGCTTCCTCCAGTTTTCCCTGGTCGTAGTAAACATTTCCCAGGCTGACGGCAGCGTGGCCGATCTCAATCCCATCACCGATTTCCTGAAATATCTTTAAGGCCTGCTCGAATGCGCTCCGCGCCCCCGCGAAGTCGCCTTTGTCGTACAAAACGATTCCGTACGTTCTCAATGCGTGCCCCAGCAGATGGGGGTTACCGGCGTTGGCGGCGAGATCGCGGCTTTCGAGGCTTTTCTGCACCGCCTTATTCAGATCGCCCAGCCGGTCCCATGCGAACGCTTCAGCATCGGTTGCCTGCACCTGAAGCATGCGCGAGCCTTGTGCCTTCGCCTTCGCCGCCGCTGCTGCCGCCGCTTCTTGGAGTGCGCCGAAATTGCCCGCGGCGTTTTGGGCCGAAGCCTCTTCCACATCAATGCGAGCATCGTCGCTTAGCGGTTTGGGCAAGGTTCGCACCTGCGCAATGGTTTCCAGCGAGTCCTTGGGACGCCCGGCCTTCCTCTGCGATGACGCCAGGCGCAACGCGTAGTCAAGATTGTCGGGAAAGAAATTTCTTAATGTGCGATAGATTTCTATGGCCGAGGGGAAGTCGTGAGCAAACTCGCGATCGCGTCCCTCTACAGAAAGATGCTGCTCACGCGTCAGATTGGCCGAAAGATCGAACGCCTTCTTCGCCGCTTCTTCCGCTTTCTTGTCGTAGCCAAGTTGGGACCAAGCCTGAGCCAAAGCCGAGTGCGAGAGTGCGTAGTTGGGATCGGCTGCGACCGCCTTCTCGAGGAGATCCCGGGCAGCCAGCGCTTCATAAGCTTGCAGTTTCGCCAGTCCTTCCGCATACAAACGAGTAGCCTCAGGGTTTGCCGAGGCGGAAGCCGCCAACTGCGATGCTTCCGTGGCCGAAACATCGGCGATTCCTAACTTCTGGCGCAAGCCGGCGCTACTCTGCGTTACCAGCTCGGGAAGATTGGCTTCGTTTCCATCTTGCGAAATCACCGCAATGGTTTCGCCCTGCCGTGCGTCTTGCAAACGCACATCGACCCGGATCTTCCCGCCGTTATCTTTCCCGGTGTCGAGATAGGACCCGAGCACAACGATGTCGCTGCCCAGATGAGTGCGGATCCTTTTCAGCGTACTCCGGCTGTAGCTGTCCGCGGCGGGCAGAGAAAGATCGATCTTCATGCGCGCCACATCTTCACCGGAAACCACGCGGAGCTGTTGCCCGGCGGATAGTTGCGCATCCAGCATCTCGGAGAGCGCGGTCGAAATCCAGGCTTCGTCATCCCTCCCCGAAAGATTCTTGAAACCGAGCACGGCTACCGCTGTACGCTGCCTCAATTGCTCGGCCGCGCCGTTCCGTGCCGGGCGGTGCAAAACTCGATCGCGAAGACCGCCGACGTTCGTCCCCAGAGCAACCAGCGCTAAAAGCAGGAGACCGGCAGCGATGCTCGCGGCGATTCCAATGAGCGACGGCGAACGACGAAGGCTGAGCTCCAGATCAGCGCGCAATTCCCTTGCGGATTGATAACGGCAGTCCCGATCCCTTTCCAGGCTGCGCCTGATCACGCTCTCGAGGCCGGAGGGAACCGCGGGGTTGATCTGACGTACTGGCGCCGGTGAGCCATGAAGGACGGCGTCATGAACGTCGGCGCCAGTACTACCTCTGAAGGCGCGCCGGCCTGTCAGCATCTCAAACAGTACAAGGCCGAGCGAGAACAGATCGCTCCTCGCATCCAGCTTCTCGCCCCGTATCTGCTCGGGCGACATGTAGAAAGCAGTGCCCATCTTTGCGCCCGTCCGGGTCAAAGTGGGGGATCCCTCTTCATGTGTCACCGTGTCAGCCGTAAGGTCACTTTGAACGTCTGACTCTTTCTGGGGTTCCATGACCTTGGCCAGACCAAAGTCCAGAATCTTTACTTCGCCGCGGACGGTGACGAAGATGTTCTCCGGCTTGATGTCGCGATGAATGATGTTCTTTTGATGTGCCGCCTCCAGCCCGCGCGTGATCTGGATCGCCAGGTCGATTACCCCGTTTAGCCGTGAATCCTTGTCCATTTTTGAAATACGGTCGATCCACCCCCTTAGAGTTTCGCCCTCGAGCAGTTGCATCACGATGAAGGGCTGGCCGTCATGTTCGCCGAGTTCGTAGATGGAACAGATATTTGGATGGTCGAGAGCCGACGCCGACCTGGCCTCGCGCTGCATGCGCTCAAATGCAGTCCGATCGCTGGCTACCTCGCCGGGTAGAAACTTCATGGCTACGCGACGGCCAAGTTTGATGTCCTCCGCCTCATACACAACACCCATGCCGCCGCTGCCCAGTCGGCTCAACACGCGATAATGAGTAACGGTCTCACCCACCATAGACCGGAAAGTCACTCCAACTGAGGCGGGGTCTGCCGTCTGCGTCGGCATGTCGGCAGGGCTGAAAGCAGGCGATTCCAGAAAGCTTCCCGCCTGGCGGTGCGAAGTAAGCAGCGAGTCCACTTCCTCGAGCAGGTCCGCATCGCCAGCGCACTGCTGGCGCAGGAACTCCTCCTGCTGCTCGACCGGCACTTGCAGCGCCGCCTGCAGCAGTTCATCGATTCGTTTCCAGCGCTCAGCGTCCATCGGAACTTCCGCGACTCATCTCGCGGTGTAGCCAAGCTCGAGCGGTGCTCCAGTCGCGCGCCACTGTGACCGGCGACACTTTGAGCACCTCGGCTGTTTCTTCGAAATTCAATCCGCCGAAGAATCGCAGCTCCACGACTTGCGCCTTACGAGCGTCGATGCTAGCCAAGGCCTTCAGGGCATCATCGAGAGCCACAATGTCGAGATCCGGGCCCTTGCCCGGCTCCGACATCCCAGTGTCGTCCAAGGATAGCGTTTGGGCAGCCCCCCCGCGTTTCCCCGCACGATGACGGCGGGCATAGTCCACCAGAATCTGCCGCATTTGCTGGGCGGCGATGGCAAAGAAATGGGAACGGCCCTCCCACTGTGGAGCGTTTAGTCCTACCAGGCGGAGATAAGCTTCATTCACCAGAGCGGCGCTCTGCAAAGTGTGGTCGGGACGTTCCTTGCGCAGTTGAAAATGGGCCAGACGCTGCAGTTCGTTGTAGACGACAGGCAACAAAGCGTCTAGCGCTTTGCGGTCGCCACTTCGCCAGCCCTGTAACAGCCGCGTGATCTCTCCTGCCGATTCGTGCCCCACGAAGCTAACCTTTGGAGGGAAAGCGCTTTGGAAAATTAGGTTAGCTACGGCTGTTTCGGCTGTCAACTGGAAACAATTGAAAATTCGACTACTACTTACTGTGCCTTATAGTCAAGAAATGTTTTGAGCGCCGATGATCCCTGAAGCACTAAAGAGAAGACGCCCCGCATTGCTGCGGGGCTGATCCTCATAACTTATTGGCGACCAACCCTCTGAAGCTGATAGCTCATCTCACGCTTCAGAAAAGCAAGAAGGCAGCGGTTTGAACTCTCCATTCCAGCGCCTCGTCCGCACCTCTCACGGATGTTGCCGTAAATCTTCGAACGGCTCAATCGTGATGGGCGCGGGCCTCATGGTGTCACTTCAAACATCGTGCCCGAGTTATTGGATCCGCCCTCGAAAGTTATTCCGAGGAGGTCGCCCGCGCTATTCAGAAATGGATACGCTTGGGGATATGCGCCATCCGTCCCATTGAAGTGCCACAGGACCTTGTATTTATAGGTATCGCCATCCGCCACCAGCTCGAAAAGCGTTCCACAACCGCCCGGACATTCCGTACCACCGCCCTCCACCGTTGTGCCGTAGAGGTTGCCGGCAGAGTCGAGCAGAATTCCACTTTCACCTGCAGGGTATTCGCCGCTTTTCTCGGCAGTAAAGGTATGAAGGATTTTCTTCTTGTACGTTATGCCTTCTTTCCCAGTCACCGGGGTCAGCTTCCAGACTGTTCCGAGGTTCTTGCTGCCGCCGGTTACAGTCGTTCCATAAACGTTGCCAGCGCTGTCGACCGCAACCGGGCCATTCGGGAAACCTTCCGAGCCGGTGAAGGTGTAGATGTTTGTCTGAGGATAGCCGCGCTCTGAAAGGGCAACCTTGAAAACGTTTCCCTGGCCAAGGATAGAATTCGCATCTACGCCGTAAAGGTTGTCTGCGCCATCGATGGCCAAACCACCCTGAACGAAATTATCCGCGTAAGCCAACTGCCAGTCCCATCCGCCCTGTTGGTCGGGAGACAGTTCGAACACCTCGTTCGCATTGGTGCCATAGAGATTACCAGCCGAGTCCTCGACGAGATTCCCGAACGGATTAGAACCATCCCGGCAGATGTTGGCAAAGATAACGGTGCAGAAGTTATAGATCACCGTCTCACACCAGCCGCCGCTCGTGTTGCTGCCCGCTGGGCAACTGGACAGAACGGGTTTGGAACTGATTTCGAAAACGACGCCGGAATTGGTGCTCCCGCCGAAGAAGGTGGTGCCGTAAAGGTTTCCCGGTGTGCGGAAGTGCGCGTTGAGGTAGGACACACTGCCCAGAGGCTCGTTTCCGTCAGCGCAATTCGCGATTGAGCAAAAGTTGTAGAGGACGAATTCGCACCAGCCATTGCCCGTATTGGTTCCGGTTTCGCACCCGCCTGAAGGCTCGGGGAAGAGTCCCAACACTGTTCCCGAGCCACTGGTCCCGCCACTAAGGCTAGTGGCATAGAAATTTCCGTAAGCATCCGCGGCTAGGGGACCGATGGGGGCCGAGCCGCTAGAGCAACTTCCGCCCCCTGGGCAAAAGTTATAAAGGACAGCCTCCGTCTGTGCTTGCGCCGTCTGGAACAAAAGCAGCGACAGGACTGAGAGCACGGCCATTATGACCGCTGAGCGCAATAGCGATGTAAGTTGCATAACATCCTCCTGTTTTCGTTTTTTCGCGGCCATCCTGAGGCCTCTAATCATAAAAGCGCAAATGGGAGGCAAAAATCGTCACTGACCCGGAACTTTTTTCGGTCTCTTCGAGGCGGAGAGTGCTCGCGCAACTCGAAGGCTACGAGAACGTAAATGGGGAACTGGAGAAGTCGGCACAAAACCTTCAGAAGGAGCTCGGTCGGGGCGACGACCGTTTGCAGATTGCTGACGGCTTCGGACGAGTTCTTGCGGTCGAGCGCCAATTGTGCACGAATCGCGGGCAGCCAGAGCGATTGCATCTGCGTATGCAGCGGGAAACGTTTGTTGAGGTCTTGCGCGAGAGATTCGGCTCGCGCTGCATCTCCCGCCATGGCAAGGCGAGGGCGGCTTCCACCTGTACCGCCCGACTCGCGGGATAAAGTATTAAGCCCTGGGCTGCTGCCTGCCTGGCTTCCGCTTCCTCGCCAAACGCAGCTTCCCGCAGAGCAGCATTCTCCTGCCAGATAGCTCCGCCTTCCTTGCTGTCAGCGCGGATGGTTTTGACTTTCGTGGCCTGCTTCGCGGCTCCGGTGCCATCTGGGCCTGACGAATGCTTCGCATTCTTGTCGGGGCATATATCACGCGATGGATTCGTCCGATTACTTCACGCAAAGCGTACAGCCTTTGAAGCAACCCAATTCGGCGCCGCCTTTGGAGGACCAGCCCGCCCTCTTCGAGGGCGCAGGAAAGATTTCCGTTGACACTGCTTCCGGTCGTTTATAATCATTCTTATCCGATAATCATGCGCCTCACCCATGAACAGTTCCGTGAGCTGGCTGCGAAGCACGGTTTGGCGGTTACGCACCAGCGTCAGGTGGTCTATGAAGCCGTCGTCGCTTCCCACGGGCACTATTCTCCGGAAGACATTTACTCCGCGGTCCGGCGGCGCATTCCGTCTATTTCTTTGGCCACGGTCTACAACAATCTGCGGCTTTTCATCGAGTGTGGGTTGCTGCGGGAGGTCACTCCTCATGCGACCACGCTGCGCGTGGACGGCAATCTCAAACGTCATCACCACCTGGTCTGCTCCCGCTGCAAATCGGTGCAGGACATCGAAGGTGAGTTCATCGATTTCAAACAGCTATCCCGGCAACTGCCGGATGGCTTTGATCTGACGCAGCCCCTGATCGAGGTCTTTGGCCTCTGTCGCCGCTGCAGTGCCAAAAAGTAGTGTTTATGCAATTCCCAGTCAATCTTACTTAGAAGGAAGAAAACATTATGGAAAATACACTCGCGACTTCATCGGGGAGTGTTGTCCCCGAAGCCAAGGAAAAAAACACTGCAACCGAATCGAAGTGCCCAGTAGCGCACGGCGTTCGCAAATCCCACGCGAATGTTGACTGGTGGCCGAATCAGGTGAACCTGAAGGTCCTGCACCAGCATTCGTCAAAGTCCGATCCGATGGGCAAGGAGTTCAACTACGCGCAGGAGTTCAAGACCCTCGACCTGAAGGCCGTAATCAAGGACCTGCATGCCCTGATGACCGACTCGCAGGAGTGGTGGCCGGCCGACTTTGGCCATTATGGACCGTTGTTCATTCGTATGGCGTGGCACAGCGCGGGTACATACCGTATCGGCGACGGCCGCGGCGGCGCCGGATCCGGTCAGCAGCGATTCGCGCCGCTCAATAGTTGGCCGGACAACGTGAACCTGGACAAGGCACGTCGTCTGCTATGGCCGGTCAAACAGAAGTATGGCCGGAAGATCTCGTGGGCCGACCTCATGATTCTCGCCGGCAACGTCGCACTCGAATCGATGGGCTTCAAGACCTTCGGTTTTGGCGGCGGACGCGCGGACGTGTGGGAGCCCGAAGAGGAAATTTATTGGGGACCTGAGGGCACGTGGCTGGCAGACGAACGTTATTCCGGGGATCGTGACCTCGAGAATCCTCTCGGAGCTGTGCAAATGGGCCTGATTTACGTCAATCCGGAAGGGCCCAATGGCAAGCCGGATCCCATCGCCGCGGCTCGGGATATCCGGGAGACTTTCGCCCGCATGGCGATGAATGACGAAGAAACAGTCGCACTCATTGCCGGCGGTCACACTTTCGGCAAAACCCACGGCGCTGCTGTTCCCGCTCAATATGTGGGCAACGAGCCGGAAGGTGCCGACATCGAGGAGCAAGGCCTCGGATGGAAGAATAAATTTGGCAAAGGTTGCGGTGCTGACACCATCGGCAGCGGCCTGGAAGTCATTTGGACCACGACGCCGACGAAGTGGAGCAACAACTTCTTCACCAACCTGTTCAGCTATGAATGGGAACTGACCAAGAGTCCGGCCGGTGCTCATCAGTGGACGCCGAAAAATGGCGCAGGCGCCGGTACGGTACCGGATGCGCACAATCCGTCAAAGCATCACGCCCCCTCAATGCTGACGACGGACCTCGCCTTGCGGTTCGACCCTGCCTACGAAAAAATTTCACGGCGCTTCTACGAGCATCCAGAACAGTTCGCAGACGCGTTCGCGCGGGCGTGGTTCAAGCTGACGCACCGCGACATGGGGCCGATCGGGCGGTACCTTGGCCCGCTCGTTCCGCAGGAGACCTTGGTGTGGCAAGACCCTGTTCCCGCTGTGGATCATAAATTGATCGGGGAAAAGGACATTGCCGCTCTCAAGGCCAAGATCCTTGCATCCGGACTGTCGATCTCCCAATTGGTCACGACTGCCTGGGCGTCGGCGGCGTCTTTCCGTGGCTCCGACAAGCGCGGCGGGGCGAACGGAGCACGCATTTGCCTCGCGCCGCAAAAGGATTGGGAAGTGAACCAGCCGGCCGCACTGGCGAAGGTTCTCAAGAAGCTAGAGGCGATCCAAAAGGAGTTCAACGGCTCCAGCTCGAACGGGAACAAGGCCAACGGAAATAAAGGCAAGAAGATCTCGCTCGCAGACCTGATCGTGCTGGGCGGCAACGCAGCCGTCGAAGAAGCTGCGAAAAGGGCTGGACACAAAGTGAAGATTGCTTTCTCGCCGGGGCGCACGGATGCTTCGCAGAAACAGACCGACGTGCACTCGTTCGCCGTGATGGAGCCGGTCGCGGACGGGTTCCGCAACTATCTCCGAAGCGGACAGATTCTGTCGGCTGAAGAGTTGCTGGTGGATCGGGCGCAGTTGCTGACGCTGACTGCCCCCGAGATGACAGTGCTTATCGGTGGCATGCGGGCCCTGAATGCGAATGTCGCGCAGGCTAAACACGGCGTCTTCACGAATCGGCCCGAGACGCTGACGAACGATTTCTTCGTCAACCTGCTCGACATGAATACGAAGTGGGAGCCCTCCTCCACAGCCGAAGGCGTGTATGAGGGGCGAGATCGCGCGACGGGCAAACCCAAGTGGACCGCCACGCGTGTCGATCTTGTGTTCGGTTCGAACTCCCAACTCCGGGCAATCGCGGAGGTCTATGCAAGTGACGACTCGAAGGAGGCGTTTGTGAAGGACTTTGCGGCCGCGTGGAACAAAGTAATGAACCTTGATCGCTACGACCTGGCCTGAGGTCGGCAGGGAACAGCGAGCTATCAAACCTGGTATTAAATCCGCAGTGGGCTACTTTCATTGCAAAGTAGCCCACTACCTACCGCCTTCCATCCCCAGTCCGCCAGAGTCGCCCTACCTCAAATGTGGTATGTATCTGCAAGCCTTCCGTGGTAGTAAGAAAACACTGCATCTCGGGATGTGTTCTGGCGGCCCAGGTGCGAAGCTTCGAAGCGTGCGGACCGAAGATTCAGGTGAACGGACTCGTCGTGCCGAGTGATGCGAGGGTTTCGGTCGATAGCATCGTTTAATAGATTTTTTCTCCGCGGTTCTGGCCTACTCGCAACTGTGCATCGTCTCCGACAGCAACCGGAAACAACAAATTATGGCAAGGAGAACACACCATGAGCCCAGACGAAAAAGAGCACACCATAACGCAAATTGAGAAAGTGATCTACACCGCTAAAGCGCATACCACGGGAGGCCGGGACGGAGGAGCCTCACGCTCCTCCGATGGACGCCTGGAGGTTAAACTGTCGATTCCTGGTACTCCCGGCACCGGCACCAACCCCGAGCAGTTGTTTGCCGTCGGCTGGTCGGCTTGCTTCCTGTCGGCGATGAAGATTGTGGCTGCCAGAAAAAAAGTCAAGCTACCGGCTGAGGTCGCTGTGGATGCCGAAGTGGACTTAGGTACAACCGGCGGTGGTTACCTCATTCAAGCTCGCCTGAACGTTAACCTCCCAGGTGTAGAGCGCGAGATCGCCCAGGCGATAGTGGACGGCGCGCACTTGGAGTGCCCATATTCCAAAGCCACGCATGGCAACATCAATGTTGGGACGAAGGTCGAAACCGCACCTATCGCAAATGTCGCATAATTTTCTTGCTGAGAGAATCACTATCCTTTCGGAGGTTCCACTCCGGCGACGTCCCGCGACGGTAGAAAATTCCCAGGAGGATTTATGGCAGTGAGCAGGGTAGTACCAATGAAGATGACGCAGATGAAGTCGGCGCAGATCTCCAAGCCAGGAGGAGATTTTGAAATCGTTGAGCGCGAGATTCCTGATCCGGATGCCGGGCACGTGCTTATCAAGGTGCAAGCCTGCGGGGTTTGTCACAGTGACGTGCTCACCAAAGAAGGCTCTTGGCCTGGAATTCAGTATCCGCGCGTTCCCGGGCATGAAGTCGCGGGCGTCATCGATGAAGTAGGCGCAGGGGTTTCCGCGTGGAAGAAGGGGCAGCGTGTTGGCGTCGGCTGGCACGGCGGCCAGGACAACACTTGTCGCGAATGCCGGCGCGGAGATTTTCGCAATTGCCGGAATTTGAAAATCTGTGGCATACACTATGACGGCGGATATCAGCAATACATGGTGGCTCCCGTGGACGCGCTGGTGCCGATTCCCGATACTCTCAGTGACGTCGACGCCGCACCGTTACTCTGCGCGGGAATTACCACCTACAACGCGTTGCGGCACAGCGGCGCGCTTCCCGGTGACTTGGTCGCGGTGCAGGGGATTGGCGGGTTGGGTCACTTGGGAGTTCAATTCGCGAACAAGTTCGGTTATAAGGTCGCAGCCATCGGGCGTGGTGCTGAAAACGCAGCGCTCGCCAAGAAGCTCGGAGTGAGTGTTTACATCGACAGTCAATCGACCAACGCGGTCGAAGAGTTGCAGAAACTGGGCGGCGCGCGGGTCATTTTGGCTACAGCCCCAAACTCGAAAGCGATGTCGCAACTGATCGACGGTCTCGCGCCGAACGGCGAACTCATCGTGGTCGGAGCCACATTCGATCCCATTGAGGTCTCGCCGATCCAGCTCATCAATGGAAGTAAAACCATTCAAGGCTGGTCCTCGGGAACCCCAGCCGATTCCGAAGACACGCTGCGCTTCGCCGAACTGAGCGGCGTGCGTCCGATGGTCGAAACCTATCCACTGGAAAAAGCGGCCGAGGCTTATGCGCGCATGCTAAGCGGTAAAGCGGAGTTCCGCGTCGTTCTGACGATGTGATGCTGGCTGGCCGAGGCGCCTTGAGCGTCAGGAGCGGCAAAATAAAACAGGAGCCATGAACCTCAAAACAATCGCAAGGAACTCAGCGCTCCTGTTCTTGATGGGGTGTGCTGCTGGCTGCCTCGAAAGCGAAGAAAGGATCCAGACACCTATGTCGCAACCTGTTTTTTATCGCACAGTGGAGGTTGATGGACTCTCGATTTTCTATCGGGAGGCCGGTCCGAAGGATGCGCCGACGATTCTCTTGCTCCATGGACTGCCCTCCTCGTCGCGAATGTTCGAGCCGCTCTTCGCCCGGCTTTCCGATCGCTATCACCTGGTTGCGCCCGATTACCCGGGCTTCGGACACAGCGAATGGCCGGACGCGAAAAAATTCGCGTATACATTCGATCACTATGCCGAGATCGTGAATCATTTCACCGAAGCGCTTGGGCTCTCGCACTATACGCTGTACATGCAGGATTATGGCGGCCCCGTGGGTTTTCGCATGGTGCTTGCGCACCCGGAGCGCATAGAGGGTCTGATTGTTCAGGACGCTGTGGCGCACAACGAAGGGCTGGGCGCGAACTGGGCAACACGGCGAGCCTTTTGGGCCGATCGCGCGGCCAACGAGAGCGCGCTTCGAATAAATCTCCTGTCGCTGGCAACGACGCGCACGCGCCATCTCGGAAATGATCCCAACGTGGATCGCTACGATCCTGATCTGTGGACGGACGAATTTTATTTTCTCAATCAGCCCGGCCAGGCCCAGATTCAAAGTGACCTGTTCTACGACTATCGAACCAATGTCGAGGATTATCCGAAATGGCAAGCGTGGATGCGCGAGAAGCAGCCGCGCCTGCTGGTGATCTGGGGTAAGTATGAGCTCTCGTTCGACTCCTCGGAACCGGAGGCCTATCGTCGTGACGTGCCGAAAGCCCAAGTGCACATCGTTGACGGCGGTCATTTCGCATTGGACACAGCTGCCGATGAGATTGCCGCATTGGTGCGAGACTTTGTCGGTTCTTCGCGTCAAGAGTCGCTACATCGGCGCGCTGGCTGATGCCGATATGAGGCCTCGGATCCGTTTGTCGGATGCGAACTTGCCCACAAAGAGATATGTATGCCAGACAAGAAAACAGCAATCGTCACGGGAGCATCGCAGGGAATTGGTGCAGGTTTGGTCGAGGCCTTTTTGAACGAGAGTTATAACGTCGTCGCAACGTCTCGTACTGTCAGCCAAACCCTGACCGCCTCACCCAACCTGGTTCTGGTCGACGGAGATATCGCTAAGCAAGAGACCGCTGTCAAAACTGTAGAAGCAGCGATCAAGCACTTCGGAAGCATCGATGTTCTGGTGACAAACGCTGGAATCTACCGCACCAAGCCCTTCACGGACTTTACTACCGAAGACTTCAATGCCCTGGTCTCAATCAACCTGCTGGGATTCATTTACATCGCTCAGCTCGCAGTGAAACAGATGCTGAAACAGAAATCGGGGAACGTTGTGAGCATCACCGCGTCGCTTGCCGATCAGCCAATCGCCGGAGTAAACGCTTCCGTCTCGATGATTACGAAGGGCGGTCTGAATACGGTGATCCGAAGTCTCGCGATCGAATATGCAAAAGAAGGGATTCGCTTCAACGCCGTAGCCCCCGGCGTGGTAGATACACCATTGCACAAGGATGATTCCGAGGACTCTCTCCAGAAATTCCTGCCTATGGGGAAAGTCGTGCGCGTAGAAGACGTGGTCGGCGCCGTTGTCTATCTTGCGCAAGCAGATCGGGTCACCGGAGAAGTCCTACACGTGGATGGTGGTGCTCACGCCGGCCGCTGGTAGGGACAGATTGCTAAGTTCCCAACCCCCGCGAGACACCGCATGAAGCGCCGAACGAGGCGTCGATGCATTTTTGTCTCCGGCCACAGTTGCAGACAGTTAGTCTGCCGCTCATCCCTTGCGTAGTGCTACCTTTCTTGAGATGCGTGCAGCGCTCAAGATTGGTGCCTTGTTCCTCCTGTTCGCGCCTTGTGCCTTTTTTGCGCAAGAAATCGTTCTGAAGGGCCACGTCACCGATCCCCAGGGAAATGCCATACCCAACGCATCGGTCCAACTCTTAGGCCACGATCGAGTCATTTCACAGACGAGGTCGGGAGGTGACGGGCAGTTCCTGTTGAAGGTCAGTTCAGTCGGCGATTTCACGATCAAGATCGACGCTCAGGGATTTCGCTCGGTGAACCGCACAGTTAAGGCGCGGCCCAATGGCAATTCTGAAATCACAATCAGTGTGAGCCAAGTCGCGTCTCACAACGAAAACGTCACAGTCACCGCGGACGTCAACGAGTCCGACGTTCTCTCCCCCGATCCCGGCGAGAAAGTTTTCGTGCATCAGGATCTGCTGGACGCAAATCCTGGTCGACCAGGTGCGCCGGTCTCCATTCCGGGATATCCGATTGAAACCGCGTCCAGCGGCATCAAAGCGCCGCAATATTTTGCACCCGGTGTGGCGGGAGATCATGGCGAGCCCATCGCCCAGTACATCGCAGTGGGCAGCTATCTCGTGCCCAATAATCTGTCGGCAAATGCCCACGGGAATGGCTACTCTGACCCCAACATATTTATTCCGGAAGTTCTGGAAAGTGTTCAGATCGACGGCGGAGCCTTCAACGTTCGCGAAGGAAATCACTCCGTCAATCTCGCGGCGACGTACGGACTGCGCTCCCGCCTCGATCCTTTCATCACTCTTACCGGAGACTATCGCGACCTCGACGTTGTAGCGGGATTGAGCCCGGGCCCGGAATCGTGGATGACCTTCGAGGGCTCGTATGGGAACGGATTCCTGGATCGGCTGGAGCACCGTCAACAGTACAAATTCAATGGAGAGCGATTGTTTCACCCCGGCCAGCACCGGATCAGTCTTTTTGGCATTGGCTATTACGGAGTTTCCTACGTGCCGGGACTGGTTCCGATCTTTGCCGAAAATCAGTATGACAACAACTTTCCCAATTACGGCGACACCATTGATCCACGCCAGAAAGATCAAACCCATACTGCGCTCGTAGCTGTGAACGACATCTGGCAATTCAGCGGAAGCCAGCAGTTGCAGCTCTCCGGATTTTTTCGCACTTACAATCTCTCTCTGTTTTCGGATTTCGGACAGGGGCTGATCCGGCAAAGCGAGTTCCGTACCGTTGCCGGCGGAAGCGCGAATTATGTGAACAAGGTTGCTGAATATTTTTCGTTGCTGGCAGGTTTTGACTACGAACGCGAAGCGCCACGACGCGACGACTTGGATCACTATGGATTTTTCAATCCCCGCGTTCCCAATTACTACGGCCCTTTCACTCCCGTGGACGGAAATAATGTAACCATTACACCGTACACGCCGTACCTGGCCGCAGAAGGCGCTCTCGCCAGCTACTTCCGCTATTATCTCGGCTGGCGCCGCGATGAAATCGACATCGATAACGACGATCTATTGCACTCACAGAATTCGTTTCAGAAATGGGTGGGGGTGAACTCGCCAAAAGCGACAGTATCGTTTCTTCCCAAGCGACTCGTGGTATGTTCCGCTCATCTCTCTCAGCTTTGGCCGGGCTTTCTTTACGGAAGATCCCCGAATTGGCACTGGAACTACTGTCGGCAGTCCGGTGGCCACTGCGCATTCGTATCAGATCGTCGCCAGCAAGGCCATCCACAAAACGGATGTGAAGCTTACTCTCGGCCATGTGACCAGCAGCGCGGAGCTGGCGAAAATCGATCCGGATACAGGGCTGCAGTTTAACGAGGGACCGGGCCGGCTACGATTTATGACGGTCGCGCTGCGGCGAAACTTCACCCAGGGCTCGCTGCTGGCGACATTTTCAAAGGCAGATGCACGGGATCTTGATTCGGGACAACCTACGCCAGAGGCGCCGAGGACGATCTTTGATTTACTGGGGACAATTCAGAAGCTCCCACTTCGTCTGCAGGCGCGAGGGGAATTCGAATATGTGGGCACCAAGCCTTTGGGTACCGAATGCAACCCTGCGAACCCGAATGCCGAATGCACTGGAACGCCGGTGAAGGAGTTTCGCGGAGCGGTGATTCGGCCGTTCATGAATGGACGGCTGACCGCCGGCGTGAATTTTCTGATCGCCAGCGGATACACGGGCCAAACAACAGAGAACTTCTGCCAGGACACCCAACTCCCATCCTCGTGTAGTCCCTCCGTTATCCAGGAGGTCGTCGGGGTTCGGATTCCTTCGTATGCCAGCTTGAGCATTACTTATAGGTTTGGGCGGGCTGGTCAACCCTAAGTGATTGTGGACTGCGAGCAGCGCTAGCCCGAATCAGGTAAGTCATGACTTCAAGCAGACTTACAGTGAATCCCCTTTGCGTCGCACGTACCGCAGTGACAAGCATCACTGCGGCTTGCCAAGGTTCCCTTCATGCTAAATAAGGATGTTTCCGCTTTGGACAGAGGTTCGCGCCTTGACGGACGTACCGGCCAGTGTGTTTCCGGCCGTGCAGGCGTCGGCGAACGACTTCGAATTCTCCATGGTGCGCTACGCTCTTCCCATCACATTTGTCGCGCTCGTAGTGATGATCATCGTGTGGCGACTGCAGCGACTGGAATGGGAACGAGCCTGCGAAGCTTTGAAGGAAGCGACAGAATTGAGGCAGCGCCTGGAGGTTGAGCGCAACCAGGCCCAGGAAGAGGTGTATCCGCCGGCTGTACGAAGATAGCGAACTCGATAAGGAGAAGTTCCAATTTCAGGCACAACTTGCGGAGTACGAAAAGTATTCCACGCTGGCGCAGTTGGCTCTGGGTGCGGCTCACGGGATCAACAATCCGCTGCTCGGCATTTTGTCTCATCTGGAATTGGAACTGAAGAGCACCACTGATCCCGACCAGCGCTGGGAAATCGAACAATGCATAGCCGGCACCAAGCGCATATCTGCCACTTTGCGCGGACTGGTAAATTATGCGCGTCCTGGTCCGCTGGTGTTGAGCAATCTCAGCCTGCATCGCCTGGTTACCGATACGCTGGGTTTCCTCGAAGGCCAGCCTGCGCTGCGCGGAAAACAGGCGGAAAACCTGGTTCCAGAAGACTTGCCCCACATACTGGTGGATTCCAATCAGCTTTCGCAAGTGCTGATGAATCTGTTGATCAATGCTGCCGAGGCAACGCCCGATGGTGGTCGTATTGCCGTGTCCGCGAAAAAACTTACCTTCGTCGATAGCATCGAAATCTGCGTTTCTGACACCGGTAGCGGCATTCCGCCGGAGGTGCTGCCGCACGTCTTTGAACCTTTCTTCACCACCAAGCCCGGCAAAGGCACAGGCCTTGGACTCAGCATCAGCGCTACTTACGTGCGAAGAAACAAAGGTGAGATTCGAATCGATAGCGTCCTGAACCGTGGGACCACGGTGACTATCACATTGCCCATCCGGCAGGAGGAGACACACCAAGTTCAGGAGCAATCGGAAATCGTGGTTTGAGGCTCGTGAGTTGACATGCCATATTGCGCGTTGATCATCGATGACGAAGAGCTGACACTTCGGACCATCTCGCGTGGATCTGCGTCAGGATGGCTTTGAGGTCTTCACCGCTCTCTCCGGCGAAGCGGGACTGAAAATCTTTCACGATGAGAATCCCGATCTCATCTTGCTGGATATTGTGCTGCCCGGCATTGATGGAGTCGAAGTTCTGCGCCAGATCAAGGAAGCAAACCCGACCGCGATCGTGGTCATGATGAGCGCTTACCATCTGGTTGAGCGCGCCGTCGAAGCCATGAAGCTGGGCGCCTTCGACTATCTGGTGAAACCATTTCACCTCGATGACATGACGAACATTCTGCATCGTGCTGCCGAGGTGCTGGCTCTGCGCGTGCGTGTGCGCGATTCGGTGGAGTCGGAAAAGGGTCGCTACGATTTTGGCCACATCGTCACGCACAATCCAGCCACCATCAAGATGTTGGAGGTAGCTCGCAAGGCCGCCGAATCCGACCACACCACGATCCTGATTCTGGGTGAGAGTGGTACCGGCAAGGGAGTGCTCGCCAAAGCCATTCACTACGCCAGCCCTCGCACCTCGATGCCGCTGCTTGAAATCAACTGCGCCTCTCTGCCGGACGCTTTGCTCGAGAGCGAACTGTTTGGTTACGAACCCGGAGCCTTCACCGATGCTCGCCGCCGCAAAGAAGGCTTGCTGGAGCGGGCTAGCGGCGGCACGGTTTTTCTCGATGAGATTGGAAACATGTCCGCCAGCGTGCAGGCGAAGATTCTGCGCGTGCTTGAAGAAGGTACGTTCATGCGGCTGGGCGGGACGAGTACGATCAAAGTCAACATTCGTCTAATCGCCGCCACGAACGATCAGCTGAAGAATGCCGTAAGCCAAGGGCGATTTCGCGAAGATCTTTATTACCGCATCAATGTAGTTCAGTTGGAGATTCCTCCGCTGCGCGAGCGCAAGGAAGATATTGTGCCGCTGGCGTTGGAAATCCTGCTGCAGTTCAATCGCGAGTTGAGAAAAAATTTCACCGGGTTCAGTATGGCGGCGGGGGAACTGCTGGCGCAATATCCCTGGCCGGGCAATATTCGTGAACTGCGCAACGTGATTGAGCGGACCATGATTCTGAATGCGGAAGGCGAGATCGACTCCTGCCATTTGCCGGAAGAGATTCGCGACCAACGAGAAGAGAAAAAACTCAGCGAAGCATTCTCCTCGGTCGACATCTCTCCCACGGGAGATCAGTTCCTCAGCCTGCGCGCGCTGGAAGACAACTACATCGAACAAGTTCTGGCTGCGACCGGGAACAATAAAACGCAGGCTGCGCGGATTCTCGGCATCCATCCCACATCGTTACAGCGACGGCTGAAGGTGAAGGCAGCGGACTGAATTTCGACCGCGAGTCGTCGAGCCTGATGGTGTCTGCACCAAAAGAAAAACCCCGGGCTGGTTCTCCCGGGGCTTTCTGCTGCCGAGTTCCCCTTCAGGCTCTTGCGGGAACGCTTGCAGCCATCCATTTCTGTGGCGGCGGGTTCTTGGGCAAAATGTCCAAGTAGACGATCGCGTAATGGAATGCCACCACGGCTGCGGCAATCGTGGCCAGCGTGGCTGCGAATTCCGTCCATTTCGGCACGTAGTAAATGCCGGAACTCGCCTGCAGGGCCGTGATGGAGACATTCAAGCGATTGGTGATGAAGCCCATCACGACTACGGCACAGGTTCCATATAAGTATTGAGGATTCTGCCGCACCTTCGGCTGGTTCAGCAGAATCAGCGGGATGATCACCAGCAGGGCAATCTCCAGCCAGAAGAGCAGCGTTTCTTCACGCCACATCCAGAGATATCCGATGGCATCACGGCTGGTGAGATCGACGAAGCGAAACACGCCCCACATCGCCAGCAGTGGCGCGATCACTTTGCTTACGTCGCTGAGAATGCTCATATCAACCCGCACGTTGAGCGAGCGCACGCAGAGGTAGATGGCCATGATGGTGACCGCCAGTCCGGCGGGTATGGCCGAGAGATAGAACATGGTGGTGAGATACGGTGTGTACCAGAGCGGATCCAGACGGCCTTTGGTGATGAGGTAGAGTCCGCCAAGGAACGATTGATGCATCGAGGAGAGCAGCGTGCCGGCCAGTACCAGCGCGATCAGGATGCTGTGGTGCCAGCGCAAGTAGAGTTCACGGGGCTTCGCCCAGGGAAGCTTTTCGATCAGCGCCGGTGAGAATTCGAGCGCGAGCACGGTGGTGTAGAGCATCACGCACCAGGACACTTCAAACAGCACCGAGTGCCGGTTCCACATGAAGATGGGATGCCAGATTCTCCAGGGAATACCGAGCTCGTAGAGCATGCCGATGCATACGGTGCAATATCCCAGGAAGGAGATAAGCACTGCGGTGCGCAGGATCGGGCGGTAGCGATCGAGGCCCAGGAGATATACGGATGCCGCGATGGCGAAGCCGCCGGCTGAGAGCCCCACGCCGCACAGCGTGCCCAGGCCGACCCATAGGCCCCAGGGCTGAGGATCGGTGAGATTCGTCGCCACTTTGAATCCCAGCGCGAACCGGGCATACATGGAGTAGATGCCAGCAGCGAAGATTAACGCGACGACCGTGCGCCAGAAACTAATTCTTGGAAATAATCGTTTGGCAGTCGTTTCTCGGGTAGTCATTCCTGTGGTAGTCATGGCTTAACTCCCTTCCTTTACAGATTTCTCGCGGGCTTCGGCTAAAGCGACCAGAGCCCGGCGTTGCGTGATCCAGTACAAGCCGGAGAGCAGAGCGCCACCGACAAGGATCACAGTGGGTCCGTCTCCCAAAGCACTTGCCGTCAGCAGCGGCAGCGCCTGCTTGGGCGGAGCGGTGAAGCCAAGCTTTTCAAAAGGCACATCGGAGACGAAGAACACCGATGTTCCGCCGGCTTCCTCGCTGCCGTAGATGTGCTTCACGTATTTCGAATCGTTGAGGATGCGGCGCTGTGCCTCTTCCAGAATCTCTTCGCGAGTGCCGGAGATCGATGCCTGCACCGGACAAGCTTCAACACAGGCCGGCGGTTGTCCTTTTGCCTGGCGCTCTGCGCACATGTCGCACTTCTTGACGTAGGGCACCAGCTTCGACCACTCGTAGCGCGGCACTCCGAAGGGACACGCGACCAGGCAATACCGGCAACCGATGCACTTCGACCCGTCGTAAGTAACCGGCCCGGCCGCGCTTTTCTTAAGTGCGCCCACCAGACACGCCGAGGCACAAGCTGGATCCTGGCAGTGCATGCACATCTTCCTCACAAAGCGATCGCCGTGGTCTTCCACAACTGTGAGCGCTGTGGTCGAAAGCTTGTACTCCGTGTCCGTGGGAAATCCGTGAATCTGTTTGCAGGCCTGCTCGCAGCTCCGGCAGCCGATGCACTTCGTGATGTCGACCAAGATTCCTCTGGTGCTTGCCATGACGCTTCTCCTTTCCCAGCCAGAGTTCCGTTACGACAAAAGGAACTCTTTCATCACTTTTTTCTGCACTTCAGGGGTGAGCCGTGGAAGCACACCACTGACGGGCGATCCGCCATCCTGCGCCAGAGCAGGAGAGGATTCATTTAACATTGCGTTCAGCCGGGTTACGTTGTTTTGCATCCAGGGCGCGACCATCGAGCCCTGAATCAGATTTCTCTGATTCACAGTCAGGTCGGGTGATTTCACCATGGCAAGCCAGCCATGCTCGTAAGGATCGTTGGTCACCAGGCTGGGATCGCCCAGTGCATCGTTGTTAATCGCGGTGACCACGCCTTCCACCGGTGAGAGCATATCCACGCTGGTGCTGCCGCTATGGAGCGTGATCAGCTTCTGTCCCTGACGCACCCAGCGATTCGCTCCACAAATATCAATGTGATCGATCTTGCCCAGCAGGTTTGTGACGAACTTGTCCACGCCCACGCGCGCATCGTCGGAGCTTTCCTTCATCACCCACATGTGTCCGAGATGGAAGCCATAATCCTGCGGGATCTCGAAACCGTATTCGCGCTTCACTCGCGGCGATTGCGGCTTAGTCATGATTTCGGTTTCCAGCACGGCTTCAGAATGCGGCTCGATGAAATATCTGACGCTGATGACCAGCAAGAACATCAGCAGAACAAACAGGATTGACATAAACCCTCCTCTCGGGTTCGAGTCCACCGCTTGGTTCGGCGGCGCCTCTTTCGCGCCCGTTGCATCCTTATTAATGCACGTGAGGGGCAAATGAGAGGTACGGCCTGATTTGTTGCAGGGCATGGACTTACACGTGAGAAATCGAAAGGGAGTGGCCATTTGGGCCACTGCATTTTGCAGCAACGCAAGCGTTTTGCTGGAGCTAGCTGAGATTGCACAAGACGGCGTTTCTAATCTTTCCACCTGTTTTTCGATACATTTACAATCAACCGTCCACCGGCTGAGCTTCCATGGCGCTGATAGAGTCCGAGGCGATCGTTCTGCGCACTTATCCGCTGCGCGAGGCTGATTTGCTGGTGACGCTTTTCACACGCGCGGAAGGAAAGGTGCGCGGCGTGGCACGGTCGGCAAAGAAGTCGAAGCGGAGATTTGGCGGCGCGCTGGAGCCGATGACTTACGTTCGTGCCTTCTACGACGTGCGCGAACGGCAGGAACTGGTGCGTCTGGATGCGTGCGAAGTGCTCGAGTCTCCCATGGCCACGGAAGTTACCTACGCGCGGGCTGCAGCGCTGGGGCACGTGGCCGAATTGCTGGACGAATTGCTCCCCGACCGCGAAGCGAATGATGCAGTCTTCCGTCTGACGCTTTCG
The DNA here is from genome assembly GCA_963782835.1 of uncultured Acidobacteriaceae bacterium. Classification (GTDB taxonomy): domain Bacteria; phylum Acidobacteriota; class Terriglobia; order Terriglobales; family Acidobacteriaceae; genus Sulfotelmatobacter. The sequence goes on from CAWALR010000006.1 coordinate 30,829, forward strand.
GTGCTGCATGCAATGAGAGGTTCGGGCATATGGATGCCGGTGACTTATTTTGAGCTGTGGCTGACGCGGCTGGTGGGTTTTTTGCCCGAGTTGACGGAGTGCATCGTTTGTGGCCGCAGCCTGAACGGGAGTCGAGCTTACTTTCACGCGCTGGCTGATGGCCTGATGTGTGTGGACGACAAGCGGCTGGCGTCGTCGGAAATTTCAGCTGAATCGCGCGTGCTGGCCGCGCAGATGTTTCGGGCTCCGGTGGACAGTTTTGTGGGGGTGCCGTGGCCGAAAGAGCTGGGAGCGGATTTGCGGAAGTTTCTGATCCAGATTCTGCAGCGGCACATTGAGAAAAAGCTGGTGACGGCAGGGATGCTGGAGAAGGGCGGGTTCTAGGCGCTAGCTGACGGCTCGTCTACTCTTCCTTTACAATCAAGGATTGACTCGCACGCTCCCGAACTACCCTGTGAAAGATAAGCCCAATCCGCTAACCTTTCAGGAACTCATCTTGCGCCTGCAAGCATTTTGGGCGGAGCGCGGGTGTGTCCTGCAGCAGCCGTATGACGTGGAAGTGGGCGCGGGGACGATGGCGCCGGAGACGTTTCTGCGCGTGCTGGGGCCGAAGCCATATAAGGTGGCGTATGTGCAACCGTCGCGGCGTCCGGCGGACGGGCGCTATGGGGAGAATCCCAACCGGTTGTTCAAGCACATGCAGCTGCAGGTGATCCTGAAGCCTCCGCCGGAAAATGTGCAGGAGTTGTATTTGGAATCGCTCGGTGCAATTGGCATCGACTTGCGGCAGCACGATATAAAGTTTGAAGAAGATAACTGGGAAGCTCCGACGCTGAGCGCGTGGGGCGTGGGCTGGCAGGTGATGCTCGATGGACTCGAGATCACCCAGTTCACTTACTTCCAGCAATGCGGCGGCGTGGATCTGTTTCCGATTTCTGCCGAACTGACGTATGGGCTGGAGCGCATCTGCGCGTTTCTACAGGATGTGGATTCGATTTACGACATTGTGTGGGCGCGCGATCCATCGCCTGGCCAGATCTCGATTGACAGAAAAACGATTGACGGAAAAACCACCAGACACGAAGTGAAGTATGGCGATGTGCGGCTGGCGGATGAGCTGCAGTTTTCCGTGTACAACTTCGAGGCAGCGGATGTTGATAAAGCGTGGAAGCACTTCGAGCTGTATGAAGCCGAGTGCAAGGCGCTGCTGGACAGATATGCAGAATTGAAAGAGAGTCAGCATCCCCACCCTGTCGCAGAAAACGCGACAAGGGTAGGGCACCCGGAACCGGGCGGTGAGGCTCGGTTTCCGCTGCTCGGGGCGTACGACCTTTGTCTGAAGTGTTCGCACCTGTTCAATATTCTCGATGCGCGGGGAGCTATCTCGGTGACGGAGCGCGTGGGTGTGATCGCCCGCGTGCGGGCGCTTGCGGTCGGGATCGCGAAGGCTTGGGTCGATCAGCAGAAAAGCGAGGCCGCCGCGGCAGAGAAGTCCGACGAGCCTGAGCCTGAGCAGGAACGGGAGATTCGGAAAGAGAAACTAACGCCGGTAAGCTTGTAGAGTGCGAATTCAAAGCGCCGGACACTGGCTCGAGATTTCGCACAGGGCAGCTGTGACGTGCATCACATCGGGAGCGCTCCAGATTTGACAAACTTGTAGGTTTGAAGTCATGCCAGACCTTCTGCTGGAGATCGGTTGCGAAGAAATTCCCGCGCGGATGATTGCCGCGGCCTCGCAAGAATTGCGCGAGCGTGTCAGCGCTCTGCTGAGCCGGGAGCGACTTGCCGTTGGCGAGATTACTTCGTTCGATACGCCGCGGCGGCTGGCGATCCTGGCTTCAGGAGTTCCTGCCTCACAACCGGACGCGACGGAACAAATCACTGGGCCCTCGGTGAACGTCGCATATAAAAATGGAGAGCCGACTCCGGCAGCGCACGCGTTTGCCCGGAAGGCTGGCGTGGATGTCTCTCGTCTGGAAAAGATCGTCACGGCGAAGGGCGAGTATTTGGCCGCGAAAGTAACGAACAAAGGCCGGGCCGCCTCCGAGATTCTGGCGGAGAATCTTCCGAAAGAACTTTCTTCGATTTACTGGCCAAAAAATATGTACTGGCGTAAACCGAGTGAACGCTTTGTGCGCCCGGTGCGCTGGCTGGTGGCGATGCTCGATGGGAATACGATTGCGCTGGAGTTTGACGGGATCAAGGCCGGAAATATTTCGCGCGGCCACCGAATTCTTTCCGGTAAGGACGTAACAATTCCGCACGCGGGTCGTGCATACGTCGATGCGCTCCGGACGGCGAAGGTTCTGGGACGAAGTGAGCGCGAACAACAAATTCGCAAAGCGCTCGACGCGGCCACGCGAACAATTCCTGGAGCGCGCTGGCGCGAAGACAAATCGCTGCTCGATAGCGTAGTGAACCTGACGGAATTTCCCTCTGTGATTCTTGGCGGATTCGATCCTGAGTTTCTGGCCCTGCCGGAAGAGGTATTGGTCACGGTTATGCGCGACCATCAAAAATATTTTGCGCTCGAAGATGCGAACGGCAAATTGCTGCCGCATTTTCTTGCCGTGCTGAATACCGATGGAGATCCGCAAGGCCTTATCCAGCACGGCAACGAGCGCGTGCTTCGCGCGCGCTTCAACGACGCGCGGTTTTTCTGGCAGACGGATCAGAAGCGATCGCTGCTGGAGCGTCTGGATTCCCTCAGGAACGTTACTTTCCAGAAAGATCTGGGCAGCTATTACGACAAAACACGCCGCGTCCAGCGTCTGTGCAGTTGGCTAAGTGAAATCATCAAGCAGAAAGGCCTAGCCGTGCGTGCGGGTGTGATCCACAAAGCCGCATGTTTGGCCAAGACCGATCTGACGACCGAACTGGTGAAGGAGTTCACCGAACTGCAGGGCATTGTAGGCGGTCTCTATGCGCGTGTGCAGGCGCTTGATCCGAGCTTGCCAGAAGCGACGCGGCTCGCCATCGCTGATGCGATTTACGATCATTACAGACCCGAGTCCACGGAAGACAACGTGCCGCGCTCGATCGAGAGTGCAGTGCTTTCCGTTGGCGACAAAGCGGACACGATCGCCGGCATGTTCTCATTAGGACTTGTTCCCAGCGGATCAAAGGACCCGTTTGCTCTGCGGCGGCAAGCGAATGGAATTGTGAAAGTCATTGCCGACAAAAAGCTCCCGTTGCTCCTGTCGGATCTAATGCGCGATGCGCGTGCTGGATATAAGGGATCGGAAGCTGAGAAGAAGTTCGTTGACGACGCGAAGTTTCATGAGTCGGTGGCTACATTCTTTAACGAACGTCTCGAATTTTACCTAAAGGATGTGCGCGGATACGCCTATGATGTAGTGAAGGCAGTTCTCGCGGCGGATTCCGACGATGTGGTGGATGCGGTAGCAAGGGCCGAGGCGGTCAAGAAAGTAATGCACATGCCGGAATTTCTGGCGATTGGCGCTGCCTGCAAACGTATGCGGAATATTTTGAGGCAAGCCGCGGAGAAAAGTATTGAGCCCGCGGCCAAATTTGAATACCTGCCGGAAAGCGCTGACGAAGAAAAGACCTTGATGGCTTATTTGAAGAAGACTGCCTCGAAAGTCGAAGAACACCGGAGCAAGAAAGAATATCTGGATGCCTTGCTGCTGCTATCCACGGCTCGAGAACCGGTCGACAGATTTTTCGACAAAGTGATGGTGATGGTAGACGATGAAAAGGTTCGCGCGAACCGGCTGGCGTTGCTGCGGACTTTGTTGAAAGAGTTTTCCACGATCGCGGATTTCTCCGAGATTGTGACGGAAGGGAAAGCATAACTTACAGCCGCAGGGGCTATGCCCCTGCTAACAAATAAAGAAGGGTTCAGATCGCAGCGCTGGAAGCGCTGCGCCACCCAAAATCAAAATATGTAGAAACCGGATCACGACGCGAAAATCTCGAAGCAAAAGGACTAATAGACATGGCTACATTGACCCTCCCCGAGAACGAAGTTCAAGAATCCAAGAACAAGCCCACCAAGTACGTCTACTTCTTCGGCGGTGGCAAAGCCGATGGCAATGGCAAGATGAAGGATGACCTCGGCGGCAAGGGCGCCGGTCTGGCCGAAATGACCAACGCCGGTCTGCCGGTGCCTCCGGGATTTACCATCCAGACCGAAGCCTGCCGCGAATACATGCGGAAGAACGCCGTGTCGAAAGAGGTCGACCGGCAAATGGATGAAGCGCTGGCCAAACTCGAAGCTTTGCAGGGTCAGAAGCTCGGCGTCGGCGAGAATCCCTTGCTGGTGAGCGTGCGCTCGGGCGCGAAGTTTTCCATGCCGGGCATGATGGATACGATTCTCAACCTCGGACTAAACGACAAGAGTGTGGAGTCGCTGACCAAGCGCAGTAACAATCCTCGGTTCGCGGCGGATTCCTACCGCCGCCTGATCCAGATGTTTGGCAACGTCGTGCTTGAAATTCCGAAGTCGGCGTTCGATGAAGTATTCGACGCCAAGAAGAAACAGAAAAAAACCAAGCTCGATACCGATCTCGATGCGAAAGCTTTGAAGGAAGTGATCGAGGAATATAAGAAGGTTGTCAAGAAACACGCGAAACGCGATTTTCCGCAGGATCCACACGAGCAGCTGGTGATGGCGCGGGATGCCGTGTTCCGCTCCTGGCAGAACGAGCGCGCCAAACATTACCGCCGTATCAATAACATTGATGACATGCTCGGTACCGCGGTCAACGTGCAAGCCATGGTGTATGGCAACCTGGGCGATACCAGCGGCACGGGAGTGGGTTTCACGCGCAATCCAGCGACGGGAGCCAAGGAATTTTACGGCGAATTTCTGATGAACGCGCAGGGCGAGGACGTGGTTTCGGGCGTTCGCACTCCGGTGCCGATCCTTGAACTGCAGAAGATCATGCCGGATGTATACAACCAGCTTCGCGAAATCACTACGCGGCTGGAGAAGCACTATCGTGACATGCAGGATTTCGAGTTCACCATTCAGGATGGCAAACTCTACATGCTGCAGACACGCAACGGTAAACGCACGGGATTAGCTGCGGTGCGCGTGGCGATCCAGATGGTCGATGAAGGATTGATCACGAAGGAGGAGGCGATCTTCCGCGTTGAGCCGAATCAGCTCTATGACTTCCTAGTGCCGCGATTGGACGAGAAGAGCACCAAGGTCGAAGTGCTGGCTACAGGTCTGCCGGCATCGCCAGGGGCGGCAGTCGGTCAGATTGTTTTCACCGCGGAAGAAGCCGTGAAGAAGGCTGGGCACGGAGCGACCAAAAATCCTGTGATTTTGGTGCGCGCGGAAACTACTCCGGAGGATATCCAGGGGATGGAAGTGGCGGCTGGCATTTTGACTTCGCGCGGCGGCATGACCAGCCACGCGGCCGTGGTGACGCGCGGCATGGGAAAGTGTTGCGTCGCGGGCGCTGGCGATGTTCTGGTCGATGAGCGAGCCAAGGAAATGCACGCCAAGGGACAGGTGTTCAAAGAAGGTGACTGGCTTTCCCTCGACGGCACGACTGGGCGCGTGATTAAGGGAAAGCTGAATACACTGGAGCCGTCGGCCGAAGATGCGGATCTGCAGACGCTGCTGAGCTGGGCGGAGCCGTTCCGCAAAATCGGGGTTCGCGCCAATGCCGACATTCCGCGGGATGCAATTCAAGCGCGCGCGTTTGGAGCCCAAGGCATCGGACTGTGCCGGACCGAGCACATGTTCTTTGCCGCGGATCGCATTCGCGATATGCGCGCCATGATTCTCGCCGACAACGAGAAAGACCGGCGCGCCGCACTGAAGAAGTTGCTGCCCAGGCAACGCGAGGACTTCATTGGCCTGTTGAAAGCCATGGAAGGGTTGCCGGTGACCATCCGCCTGCTGGATCCGCCGCTGCACGAATTCCTTCCCAAGCGCGAGAAGCTCATGGTCGACATCGCTGGCCTGCCCAGCGCGAGCCCCAAGCATAAGAAGGATTTGGTCGACGAGTACCGGGACTACGGCGCCAAAGGGGTGGGTGATCTGAAGAAGATTCTTCCGGAGCTGCTGGCGCGGGTGGAAGAGTTGCATGAGTTCAATCCGATGCTGGGTCTGCGCGGATGCCGTTTAGGCATCACCTATCCGGAGATTACCGAGATGCAGGCGCGAGCCATCTTTGAAGCGGCTGTAGCCGTGGACAAGATGGGCATCAAGACTCATGCGGAGGTAATGATCCCGCTGATCGGAACCGTCAAAGAGATGGAGAACCAGGCGGCGATCGTGCGGCGCGTGGCCGAAGAGGTGTTCAAGGAGAAGGGAAGACACGTGCACTACCTGGTGGGCACCATGATCGAGTTACCACGCGCTTGTCTGGTTGCCGATGAGATCGCCAAGGAAGCGGAGTTCTTCTCGTTTGGCACAAACGACCTGACCCAGACCACGTTTGGCTTCTCCCGCGACGATGTGGGCAAGATCCTGACGGCGTACCTGGCGAAGGGAATTCTAAGCAGGATCCATTTTCCGCCATCGACCAGGTCGGAGTTGGCGAGTTGGTGAAGATCGGCATCGAGCGCGGACGCAAGACGCGGCCAAAGCTGGAGATCGGAATCTGCGGCGAGCATGGTGGCGATCCTTCGTCAGTGGAGTTCTGCCATAAGGATAGGAATGGATCATGTCTCCTGCTCACCATTCCGCGTGCTGACGGCGCGGCTGGCTGCTGCGCAGGCAGGCGCATCGGACACGCTGAAAGTCGAGGCGGCAGGACAAAATAGTTTTGATGCACGAAGGGCACCGAGGTCGACTGCGACTTGGTGCCCGTTCCGCGCTTATTGTACTTTTTGCAATCGCGCGATCAGCTTCTGAGCCAGGCTTTCTTCCGATTCCGACCAGAGAGGCGCGAGCTAGCCCCACTGTTTTTTTCCACGTTTACCGAGAATTCGACCAGCTTCGCCACGTTGTCGCGAATCTTGGCGCGAGTCTGATCGCTGAGCCCGGTCGCCGGGTGCAGAAAATACGAATCCAGACCGAAGTCGATTTCGATGTGACCGGTCTGCTGATAAGCGCCGTCATCAAATTCTTCTCCCTGGACGATGAATTCGACGGCAGTCGGGCTCAGCAACCAGTTTCCGCTAGACTCGTCCGGCGTCCACAAATCCCAGTGCGCTTCGAAGACATAAGCGTAGTCGTCGTGAATCAATTCGGCGGCGATCAGCGTGGCCTGTCCGGCATCGATTCCGGAAGGGAAGCGCCGCTCCAATACCGTGGCCTCGCTCCACGAAACTGGATGCACGGCGAAGTAACTGACGCCCGGACGCTGCTCCGAGAAAGGGAACTGCTGCAGCACAGCGAAAGCGTGCGCAACATATCGGGTCCGGAAAAGTCGCAAAACCAAAGACTAAGATAGACGGGATCGGACACGTTGACCTCGAAAGTTTCTTAGGCCGCGTTTAGCGAACGGCCTTAGACATTTCTAAATTGTCTCCGGATGCCAACAAAAGCGACAGAAAACGCTGAGACGAAGGCATACGAAAATCGGAGCGGTTCCGATCGGACGATTTGCCCGTGGATTCTTACGGAATCCTCGCCGATTGTGCTATCAGAAACAGGCGTTCAACAAGCAAACCACCGCAATCACTCGTACCTAGCTTTTGACAGGGCTACGAAGGGCTTGCTACGATCAACTGTTAACCTCAGCCCAACCCCACCTTACAGCCGTCCCCGTCGTCTAGCCTGGCCTAGGACATCGCCCTTTCACGGCGGTAACACGGGTTCAAATCCCGTCGGGGACGCCAA
>CAWALR010000007.1:0-25816 GCA_963782835.1 uncultured Acidobacteriaceae bacterium
CTGCAGATCGATGTGAGTGGGATGGGCGTTGGGCATGGGGCTTTGATAAGAACATAAATCCAAAAGCAAATTCACTACAGAGACAGCTAGACTCTGAGAAGATCTTTTGGGATCAAGCTTCCTTCTTGTTGCCTTCTGTATTCTCTGTGGCTCTGTGTCTGTGGTGAAGAAGTTCTTTATTCGGTGACCACCGCCTTTACCAGGTTTCGTGGGTGGTCTACGTTGTAGCCCTTTTTCGTCGCCACGTGATAGGCGAACAGTTGCAGGGGAATCACTTCAACGATGGGCAGCAGCAATTCGGGAGCAGCGGGGACGAAGAAGACGTCGTCGGCAATGCTGGTGATCTCGCGATCGCCCTCTGTGGCCACCGTCACGAGGCGGCCGTGGCGGGATCGAACTTCCTTCATCACGTCGAGAGTCCGGCGATACCGTAAGACGGAATCGGGATCATTATGGTCGCAAGTGGCCAGCACGACGACGGGAAGTTTTTCATCGACCAGCGCGTTCGGACCGTGCTTCAGTTCCCCGGCGGGATAGCCTTCGGCGTGAGCATAGGAAGTTTCCTTTAGCTTGAGCGCGCCCTCGCGGGCAATGGCGTAGTGAACGCCGCGGCCGAGGTATAGGAATTTTTCCGCCTGGAAGTGGTGGTCGCCGAATTTGTCGGCGAGATCGTCCCAGCTGCGGAGGTTGCGATCAATGGCTTCTGGAAGCTGCAAGAGGCGATGCAAATAAGAGCGCGTGACCTCGGTTGTCATGCGGCCGCGCTTGCGCGCCAGAAACAATGCCATGAGATAGAGAACGGTGACTTGGGTGGTGAAACTCTTGGTGGCGGGCACGGCAAGCTCGGGGCCAGCTCCAGTAATCAGGGCGGCGCTGGCTTCACGAGGAATGGTAGCCTCGGCCACGTTGGAGACGGCGATGGTCTTGACGCCGCGGGTGAGCGCTTCGCGCTGGGCGGCGATGGTGTCGGCCGTTTCGCCAGACTGCGTGATGACCATCACGATGGGATCAACCGCAGCGTGCGTGGAGCGATAGCAGTACTCGCTGGCGTATTCCACATCAACGGCAACGCCGGAAAGGTCTTCGATCATGATTTCACCGGCCAGTCCGGCGTGGCGACTGGATCCGCTGGCGGCAATGATCAGCTTCTCGAAGGTAAGCAGCGCGCTCTCAATAGAGTGCAGAGCTCCGGGGAAGAGGATGTCGTCCTTCAGATGCTGATCTACGGTCTTTGCGATGGCTTGGGGCTGCTCGTAGATCTCCCGGCGCATGGCATGGGAAAAGTTATCGGTCACGGCGTTCGGGACGGCGCTAATTGGATTCATGATGACTGCGGCGAGGGTAAATCATTTGTAGCGTATGGGGCAAACGCGGTTGGGGGTGGGTTATGGTTTGCAGTAAGAAGGCGGTCATCCAAGTTCTTGAGCCGCTGCCGGAGCGGGTTTTCGCTCGAGTTTAACGTGCGATAATGGGTCAACTCACAGCGGCCCCGTAGCTCAGTTGGATAGAGCAGCGGTTTCCTAAACCGTTGGTCGGCGGTTCGACTCCGCCCGGGGCCCCCATCTCAACGACGACGCATTAATTGGCGACGGAGGCGGAGGAGATACTTGTTGTAGTTTTCCGTCGCGTCGCAGGTTTTCAGAGGTTGAGAGGGGCGGGCCGAAGCCCGCCCTCTCGCGTTCCGTCTAAGGGCAAGTCGTAGCGGCAACGTTCACTATGGTGTTGGGCAAAAAGACGTCGCTGCCCGCGTTGCTCTTGGAAACCCCGCAGTTGGCTTCGTTGATGGTGTTCTTGGTGATAGTGTTCCCACCGCCCGAAACGTCGTTAAGGGAAATGACGTTGTTGACGGTATTTACCAGCGAGTTGGTTTGCACAACCACGCCATTCGCAGAGTTCAGACTGACCGCGGTCTGCGTCGAGTTGATATTGTTGGAGCTGGCCTTCACGCTAGGGCCAGCACTCTGGAAAGAAAGTCCTTCATTGACTTGGGAAATGGTGTTGCTGGTAATGGTGCCGCCCTGGTTGGGACCAAAGCCGATGCCCTGGCCACTGAAGGAGTGAATACTGTTGCCCTCTACGGTAAGGGTTGAGGCCGACCCTGATCCATTCTCACCGTAAAACCCGATGGCTGGTGAGGTACATCCGCTCGCGATGTTACGGATGACCGAGGTGCTGACCTTGCCTGAGGAAGCGGCGACCGTGCTGAGATACACGATGCCAGCGCTCGCGCCGCTGGGACAACTACTACCGCTGCCATCGACCGTTAGGCCAGAGATGTTAACGGGGCCGGCGTCCTGAACCAGAAGCTGGGCATAAATCGGGTAGCCGCTTACCGGCCCGGTGCCGTTCTGGGTAAGACCAGACAGCGGCAGAGTGACTAGAACAACCTGGTCCGGTTGGGTCGAGACTCCTTCCAAGGTGACTGGTGCGTTGATGGTGACCTGCTCCGGATACGTGCCTGGGCAGATTTGAATAATGGCCCCGGACGGAACCGCATTCACGGCGCTCTGGATCGAACTGTAGTTCTGCAAATTGGTCTTGCAGGCTCCGACCTGGACACTCTTGGAGGTGGTCTTCTGGGTGCTCCAGCAGAATTCAAAATCGACGGAGGTATTAAACACGGTTGTAGGGTTCCCTCCGTTGAAGTTGTTGTAATAGTCGAGGACGTCGGTTCCATTGGCAATGCCCGCGCTGGAGCCGTCCCACGTCTCGAATTCAAAAGTAGCTTGGTACGCGCCACCGCTAGCGATCTGATACAGGGGATCGGTGGCTTCGCCGCTGATGCCGAGAGCGCCTTTGGTCGTGGCATCACCTACCAGAAAACCAGAGCCTAGAAAACCCGCCGAGGAACCATAGGGCTGCAGCTGCACGACTAATTGAGTCTGCACGCTGACAGTCCCGCTAGTAAGAGTGTTGGTAAAGGTCCAAGGTGCGGTTGAGACAAAGGCGATGATCCCGGTGCTTGGATTGTAGGAGTAAAACGTCATGTTGCCGGGCGAGGGGACGTTGGATTGCGCGACGTTAGCGACAGTGTTGACACCCCAATACAGACTGACGTAATCCATCGTGTTGAAGCCGCTAAACGCGAAAGTCCCGCCGCCATTGGAGATCGGATTGCCGCTCTGAGTCAGGGTTACGCCACCGGCCGGTGGATATCCCATGGTGTAAGTTGTCCCCGCCCATGCCTCGCTCACCACAAACAACATCAGCAAAGCCCACAAAACGCACACACTCTTCATGGTGTCCTCCCGAGAAATTGAATTGGGTTTTCTAAAACAGGGGCCCACAGATTGACAGATTGAGCTAACCCGACTAACGGGGCGTCGAGTCGGGGAAACATGCGGAAATTTGAATAGAGAATCCGCCCGATTCCGGTTTCACCCACATCCCGCCCAGAAAGTGGGGTCCTGAATGCGGCGGAAAAGCGATTCCCTTATACACCCGAAACGTTCACGAGGCAACGTGGGCTTGATCTCTTCCCACGCAATAATGCGCAGCGGAGTGACGCTGCGGATGGTGAATCATCCGCGAGAATTGCTGAGTGCTTGCGTGTAAAGACATGGTTGTCTTCTCACCAAGAAAAATGGCGCTCCGGTTTTAACTCGCCGGAACGCCGTTCAGCACTATCGATTGGCGTCATGCCCCTGCTCTTGCTGTTCGCGCCAGGGGTGAAGGCCGAACTACCTCCCCTTCCCGGCCAAAGTACAGCCGGTAGGAATGGTGGATTCCATACATTACGGGGAAAACCACCAGGGCTGCTTGCCATCCGAACCGATGGCTAGCCAGGTTGAGCATGGAAGTCACTCCCGTGCTGAGTACGTAATAGGGGAATGACAGTTTCGCAATGCTCATCCAGACGCTCCGCATGCCCGCGCCCTGGGACAGTTTGATGATGCCCGCCACTGGAACCGTTTGTCCCAGAAAGAAAGCAGCGGTGGTTGCAACCAGAACAAGAGGCAAGGATGCCCAACTTGATCTGGCCAGCCAACCGGCATTCCAGATAAGGTTCGCCATGCTGGTGGCGAACGCCATCATGCTGACGTTGAACAGCATCTGCTCCGGCCGGAATTTGGTGCTCGATTGCGGCCAGCACTGCACAACGGTAGAGACAGATGCAATCAAAACAGCTTCTACCGCGCTCAGACTCAACACTGCCATGAGCAGGAACGGAAGGTTAACCGACATGTTGCCTTCAATCCCCGGCAGTTTCACTCTCATGCGCGATGTTGCCGCTGCGAGTGCGAGTATCGCCAGCGCGTAATACGAGTGCAGGGCGTGGCTTCCGATTCCGGCGTATACGGTGCCGGCAATCGCCGCAAGGACCATCAGTCCGATGAATGTTCTTGTTAGCCGTGTCTTGCGATCCATGACCTTCTCCTTTCTGTGGTTTTGTTGCTCACGGCTACTGTTCATCGTCTCCAGCATCGGAGAACGCACCATCGGTGGTCGAGACGGCCGCACCCCAAACCACGCTGGTGGCTTGCGTACCTGTGCTGGTGCTCGAACCCCAAACTACGCTAAAGGCGCTAAGCAGGTTGCTGTTCCAGGGCAACGAACTACCCCAGACCACCGAACTGCCGGTTACATTTGCGCCCCACACTACCGACGTACCCCAGACCACGGACGATCCCCAAACCACGGAGTTCACCGAAACGCTGCTGTTTCCGTTTACCAGCGAGACCGTGCCGGTGTTCGGGTTATAGACCACCGACGGAGAAAATGCCGCGCCCACCGTGGCCGGTGCAAGATCGGTGTTGGAGATTGCGGTCTGCAAGTTGAGCAGACCAGAACCGACCGAAAAGAGATCGTAGGTGCTAGTGAAGTTCTGGGAGAGGTGCGGGACCCATGCGACGGTCGAGGTTGGTAAGAGCTTGTAGGTCGTCTTCATCAACCTGGCCTTTACCTGGTCCGGAGTCAGTGCGCTGTTCTGCTGCAAGAGCAACGCAACCGCACCGCTGACCGCCGGCGTCGCCATACTTGTGCCACTAAGCGTGAAGTAATCGTTGTTTCCATCGTTGCCGGTGACTAGTTCCGCGGGAAATAAACTCTCCAGCGTGGCACCGGGAGCGGCCAACGATACTACGTCGTTGCCAGGAGCAACGATGTCGGGTTTCACCACGTGATCATATGTGGTGGGGCCCTTGGAACTGTAGCTGGCCAGGGTCTCAGCCGATTGCGAAGTGGATCCGTTGCTCTTCATTGCGCCAACAGTAAGCACGTAAGGATCGTTGCCGGGAGCGGTTATGGTTCCGAATCCGTTGCTGCCGTTGACGCTGACGCGTCCGTAATTTCCTGCGGCGACCACGACTACGATTCCAGCCTTCCAAGCCGATTCCACGGCCTGGCAGAGAGGATCCTGCGTGTAGCTGACGAATATTCCGCGCCCCAGCGAAAGGTTGATCACTTTGATGTTGTAGGTGCTCTTCAGAGCGATGGCTTCCTGAATGGCTGCAATAACGGTGCTGTCAGTACCCACGCCGTAAAGGTCCAAAGCGCGAAGATCTACGAAGCTGACATTCGGCGCCATGCCACTGTAATTCCCGCCGGACATGTAACCATTGCCGCCGATGATTCCGGCGACGTGAGTGCCGTGACCGTAGAGGTCGTACTTCCCGCCGTTCGAGTTCGTATTCGGCGTGCCAGTGAAATCCTGATGATAGAGCACGCGCGAATGGGACTCGGTGGAGTCGAGCAGATCAGGATGGCTGTCGTTGATGCCGCTATCGATTACGGCGACGGTGATCCCAGTTCCGTTGAGTCCGGCGGTCCAGGCCGAGGGTGCGCCTGTGACCACATCCGTAGTGTCATCCAGGCCCTTCATGGGATGGTCGACGCTGACGGAAAGAATTTCCGGATCGGCTTCCAAGGCTGGCAGGGCGCTCACCGGAATCGTGAGGGCGATACCTTTGACCATGCCAAGGCGGTGGTTCAAGCGAGCGCCAAGATGCTGGACTCGACCTTCCTGCGCCGACTGCGGAACCTGTTTATACTGCACGATCACCTGTACAGTCTCATTTCCGGCCGTGCCTTGATGAGCTCGTTCAACTTGGGGCGCGAGGTCTGGGGCAAACTTCCCGACCGGCCTGCCGCCTCCGAAGCCTTGGCCGAATGTGGTCTGCGCCAACAGGACGAGCAACAGCGTGCCCAGGCGTTTTCCCCAGGCAGCGCTGTGACGCTCTCCGCGCCCAGAACCTTTAGATTTCCGTGTCTGAAACATGGGTCTCACCCTTCCGTGGGACGAAATTGTGCTTCAACTCGACTTGTCTAATGCACGGTCTGGGCCACTCAGATCCTTGTAAGTTATTGGAAACGCTAAGGATGGATACGGTCTTGCGAGACGATGTTGGGCCAGTCTGTCCTCTGGGGTGGGCGTGAGCCAGTTTGTCACATCTCTCAGGCCGGGTTTCTGGTTACCTTAGTTTCGAAATCTTTGGATATGGCGCACGCGAATTACCGGGCTGCGGCCGTCGCTTTGCTCTGTGGTTCGGCATTGACAGGTTGCACGCGCGGCAAGGCTGCCATTAGGCGCTTTGTGTATTCATGTTTCGGTTGAGAAAAAATTTGCTGGGTTGTTCCAGACTCTACAATCACGCCCTGATGAAGGATGGCGATGCGGTCGCAGATCCCGGCGACGGAAGCAAGGTCATGTGAGATGTAGAGAATCGCCATTCCAGTGGAGCGGTTCAGTTCACGAAAGAGCGCGAGAATCTCGGATTGCGTTATCACATCGAGCGCGCTGGTCGCCTCATCGGCAATCAGAAGCGCAGGACGATGCAAGATTGCCATGGCGATCAGTACGCGTTGCGCCTGTCCCACGCTCATCTGCGAAGGATATTTGCGCTGAAACTCTTCCTCGGCCGGAAGAGAGACACTCTGCAGAGACGCACTGATTGCTTTCGCACAATCGGCGCGTGGGCCCGACGCGTGGGCCCGCCACGCTTCCGTAAGCTGGGTTCGGATTTTCAACGCTGGATTCAAAGAAGAGAGCGGGCTTTGCAATACCAGCGAAATGGCGCGACCACGCAACGTCCGCAATTCTCGCTCCGAGAGTTGCAACAGATCGGAATTCTGAAACCGGATTGTGCCCTCGGGCTGGGCGTTCTTCTTATCGAGTAATCCGAGAATCGCCATGGCCAGAGTGCTCTTGCCCGAGCCGCTTTGTCCGACCAGGCCAAGGACTTCGCCGCGCTGGATTTCGATTTGCACCTCACGCAGAACCGGTTCCTTGCCCGCGTACCGCACCGACAGGTGGGCGGAGAGCAGAGGCTGGTGTTGCGGATTTGAGGGCGACATCATTTGGCGTTTGCTTGCTCTCGAGTTCCTAGCTTCGTGTCAATCGAGGCCAGAGGCTGCGTTACTTTGCCGATACCGTGAGCCGCTCAGCATTCCAGAAAGTTTGTGGCGATAAAATTACTGGAGCAGCGCCGTGTACCGTCGTGGAAGCCGCGGAGAGAGCATTCTTGTTGATCAGGAAGATGAATGGTTGCTCTTCAACCACGATTTCCTGCACGCGATCGAATGCTTCCTTGCGCCGCTTGAGATCGGTGGAGGATGCCTGGGCGCGCATCAGACGGTCGATCTCGGCCTCCCAGGAAGTCTCCGGAGTTTTCTGCTGCGGATTCCACTGATGATTTTCCGCAGAGCTTAGCCAGACGTTCATCTCGCCGTTGGGATCGAGATCGACATTGGTAAGGCCCAGAATAATGGCCTCGTAGTCGAAGCTTTGCGTCATGCGTTCGACCAGCGAGGGGAAGTCCAGAGTGACCACATTCACATGAATGCCGATCTTTTGTAGGTCGTCCTGGATCAGCACTGCCATGCGCTCGCGGGTTTTGCTACCGGCGTTGGTGATAATCGAAAATACAACCTCGTTGCCGTCTTTATCTTTCAGCGCCCCGTTTTCCAAGCGGAAGCCATCGCTCTGCAGCGCCTTGAGCGCGGTATCAGGACTATAACCCTGGGGCTTAAGTTTGCTATTGAACCAGAATTTGTTCGCCGGGGAGAATGGTCCGGCCGCGGGCTGAGCATGACCATGAAAGACGATGCGGCTCAAGTCTTCGCGGTTGATCGCTTCCGAAATTGCTCTCCGGAAGTTGGCCGAACGGAACCAATTCTTTTTGTAACCTGGGATGGGCGCCTTTGCGACCTCGTTGAACCACAGCTGCTCGCTATCGAGCGACGGGCCGGCATCGTGCACCAGTTGCGGCGAGGTTGCTTCCAGCTTGTCGAAGTACTCGCTGTCGAGCGAGTTGATCAGGTCCAACTCTCCGCGTTTGAAACGGAGCATTTCCACATCCCGGTTGGGCTGGATGTCCAAGCGAATCGAATCCAGGTAAGGCAGCTTGTGTCCTCGCTCGTCCGACTTCCAGTAGTTGGGGTTTCGCTTCAGCAGTACCGTGGCGCCGGGTTTGTAATCCGCCAGCATGAAGGGTCCAAGCACGGCCGCTTCTTTTCGCGGTGAGCGTTCAGAAAGAATTGCGACTTGGTCGAAGAGACGATCCAATCCCGCCACGGGAGCGGGGAAGGTTATGGAAATCTGCGTTGGAGAAAGCACTTTGGTTTCGACATTGCCGGTGCCCGAACGGAATGCGTCACCGGTCGGCGAATGCAGAGCCGGGTCCATCAATTGTTGAATCGTGTAGGCAACGTCTCCGGCGGAAAAAGGCGTGCCATCGGAAAATGAAATGCCACTCCGCAAGCGGAAGGTGATCTGGCGCCCATCCTTTGAAACTTTCCAGGATTGTGCCAACCCGGGTTCGAGATCTTGTGTCTGGCGATTCAAGCGGACCAGCACGCCGCCTGTCAAATAGCGGATCGAAGCCGAGGCTTCGTCCTCCACTTTCAGGGGATCAAATGTCTTGGGCTCCATGCGTATGCAAAACTTGAGTTCGCCGCCACCTTGGGCCAGCGCGCGCCCCAGTAGAGATCCCAAGCAGAGGATTGTAAGCACGAGTGCAACTTTGCGTTTCTTTTTCATTTCTCCCCGCATTTTCTCGTCGTGCTTCACGCCGGCACTTCCTCTCGCCTGGAAAGCAGAAGCTGAAACGACATCACGACCACCACCAGCAGAACCAGCGGCACAAACTTCCAAGGCTCTTCTCTGACGGAGACCATGCCTTCCAACTCCCTCAGGAGACTTCCCCACGAAGGCATGGGCTCGGCCACGCCGAGTCCGAGAATGCCCAGGTTCGCCTCGCTCAAGATGAAAACTGGAATCGAGATCCAGAACTGCGCGTACAGGACCGGCTTCAAGTTCGGCATCACATGGATCAAGAAAAGCCTTGTTCCGGAGAGGCCCGCGGCGCGCGCCTGACGAACAAAATCTGCCGAGCGCAACGATGCTGCAGTTGCGCACAACACTCGCGCGGCGGTGCTCCAACCCAACAGCCCGAGCAACAGAAAAGTGACCATCACCGAGATCAGTGGAGCTACGTTCAGCGGCATGAATGCCCGCGCGGTGATTAGCAAGAACAACCAAGGCAGCGACAAGAAAAGATCTGTTACTCCCATCGCCAAGCGCGCCCAGATCCCGCCGAGATATCCCGCGAGACCACCGATGAATGCCGCCATTAGTGTGGAAAGCAGGGCCGCCGCAGGCGCCAACAGCAGCGAGATGCGAGTCCCGTAGAGCACGCGAGTAAAGCGGTCCCGGCCGAGTTCATCTGTTCCGAGCCAGTGCGAGTGGGATGGTGGAGCGTCCGTAGCTTCCCGGTATTGCTTCTCATACCCCGCGGGAGCAAGCCAGTTCGCTGCGAGGGACGCGCACACGACTACGGCCAAGGCGACACACGCCAGCTTCCGCCAGAGATTCACGATTTCTGGCCCCGAACCATAAGAGCGATTACATCTGCTCCGGAATTGGCCAGCAAGGTTACCAGTGTCACCAAGATCGTGACGTTCACCAGAAGTGGCAGATCGCGAGCCATCGCCGCTTGCCATGCGAGCTGGCCGACGCCCGGAAGTCCGCAAAGGGCTTCCACTGGAATCGCCGCCCCAACCGCTATGCTGACCGACACGCCGGCGACCGCCAGCAGTTGCGGCGCTACTGCGGGAACGACGTGCCAGAAAAGAATGCGAGCTTCCCCCAAGCCTTTCGCTCTCGCCGTGATGATGTGGGGCAATGAGTAGGATTTCGCTAGAAGATTCCGCGCATAGCGGTAAATGTGTGGGAACACGATCAAGCCAATGGCCAATGAGCCTGGGACATTCCAGAGGACTGAGAACAATGCCAGAACAGCGGCCGGAATGCACAGGAAGGTTCCGCTCACCACGGTAGTCAGCGCGTCATAGGCGGAGATCTGCAACCAGGCGGCGGTCAGCGCGAGGCTCAAGGCCGCCACCCAGGCCAGACCAAGTCCTAAGGCCAACAGTCGCAGCGTCAGAGGCGCGCGGTCCCGCAAGAGAGTTCGCACGGGCTGCGCCAAGGCGAGAGAAGTGCCCAGGTCGCCATGCGCCGCACGATTCATGTAGGAGAAATAGAAACGCCACACGTTGTGATCCTGTTGCCGGGCTGCCCGCAACGCCTGCACGCTCTCGGCGCTCAGGTGAGGATCGAGTTGTTGCTCATCCGCATCGAAACCGGGCGCAAGCCTTACCAATGTGGCGGAAAGAAAGCCTCCGAGCAAGACGGTGGCTGTGAGCGCGAGGGCGTGCCCGGCAATTCTTGATTTCAGCATTTATTTCCCCGAAGCGCCCTGCGTCAGAGAGGGTGCGGCGGCGGCTTGAGCGTAGTGGTTTTGTTTTACTGAGTACATCCGGCGGTCGGCTTCCGCGAGGAGGGCCTCGACGTCATAGCCGTCTTCCGGACAAAACGCCGTACCCACGCTTAATGTAGTCACCTCTCGCCCGCAGGTGTGGCGTCCCGCTTCGATAGCGGCATCGTTCAAGCGGCTGGCCTTCTCGGCGGCGGCTTCCGGAGTGAGCCCGGGGGCGGTGACTACAAACTCATCGCCGCCCATGCGCGCTACGTAATCGTATCCGCGGCATGCTTCCTTCAATCGAATGCTGAACTCGCGCAGTAGCTTGTCGCCCTCCAGATGTCCGAAGGAGTCGTTAATTTTCTTGAGCCCGTCAATGTCACAGACCATGACGGCGAGAGATGTCTTCATACGACGGCAGCGGGCCACTTCCTGCGCCAGATGGACGAACAGTGACCGAGCGTTTGGCAGGCCAGTCAGGAAGTCGGTGGTCGCCGAACTCTCAGCCTGCTGGTACTTCAGCGCATTCTCTACGGAGAGAGCCACTTTGGAGGCGACAGCCAGCAGAATTCGCAAGTCGTCGGGAGTGAAGGCATCCTGATTCGCGTGATACATGGCGAGCACGCCCACGACGCCGGTCAGCCCCTCCAAAGGAACCGCAAGCGCAGACGACAAGGCTGCAAATTTTTCGGGATCAGCGCTGTATCCCGCTTCCACCTGTGGGTTTCCGTTGATAATCGGTTTGCAGTTTTCCGCAACCCATCCGCACAAGCCCTCGCCCATGCGTATTTTCAACGACGACAGCACGCGAAAATTTTCTCCGCTTACCAGCTCCGGTAACAGCCAGCCATTGCGGTTTACGAACACGGCGATGGAGTCGTAATGAATCAGCTTGCGCAATCGCATGGACAGCACGGAAAGCGTTTCGCTGAGGCTGAGTGAGTTTCCCAGGTCCTGGCTCAGCTCGAACATGGCTTGCGCCTCTTGCCGCGCAGATGCGATCGAGGTGAGGAAATCGGATTCGGATTGAGTGTTTTCGGCCTGCTTCTCGAATCCGGTGGCCGGAGCCAAGCCGCGTTCTACGCGCAGACCTTTGGAGAATCCGGATGGAATGAAACCGGCCTCATGGGTTTGCGCGATGCGTTCGAGATCCACGTAACGATTATCGAGAAGTGCCACGATTGTGGGATCAAACCACGTGCCGGCTCGTTCTTTGACCTTGCTCATGGCCTGATCCAGCGGCATGGCTGGCCGATACTGGCGATCGGAGGCGAGAGCATCGAGGCAGTCGACCACTGCCAGAATTCGAGCGCCGATCGGAATCTCTGCTCCGGCAAGGCCTGCCGGATATCCTGACCCGTCCCACCGTTCATGGTGCGAGCGTACGATGGGCGCCACTGGGTAAGGGAAGGCAACGCGATCAAGAATTTCGGCTCCCACCAAGGGATGAACTTTCATCTTCTCGAACTCTTCCGGAGTAAGCCTGCCAGGCTTGTTGATGATGTGTTCTGGAACGGCGAGCTTGCCGATATCGTGCAGAAGAGCGGCTGCGCGCAAAGCTTCGATTTCGTCCAGCGACAGGCCGATTTCTTTCGCGATTTCTACGGCGTAGGTCCGTACGCGCTGCAGATGCGTGTGCGTGGTGTGGTCCTTGGCTTCGATGGCGAGCGCCAGGGCTTCAATGGTGCGCATGTTCAGCGATGCGATTTCCTCTACGTGCCGCTTCTCGATTTCGACGCGGTCTTTCTCGGCCTCCAGTCGTGCCAGATACAGACGATAGGAGCGGTATACCCAATAGATCAGCGGCAGAACCAGTAGGGATGTTTGCCATCCGGCACGCCGGTTGATAACTCCTACCAGTCCTACGGCGGCTGCCCCAACCATGTAGTACGGGAACGACCAGAAGTAACATTCGGACCAAATCTTGCGAGCTGATTTATTTTCCGTAAGCGCGATGATTACGGAAATCGGCAGCGTGTTTGCCAGGAAGAAAACCAGCGCCGCCACCATTAGCAGGACGGGCTTACTGGCGACCATTCTGGCGTCGAGCCGGTGGTAGGTTACGTAGCACAAAGCGCTGGCATTGGCCATCATGCCGAAAACGTTGAAGATTACTTTGATTGGATCCAGCTTGTTTCGAGCCTGCCATACGCTCTGCACGAGGCTGGCTGTGCAGCCGATGACGAGTGTTTCCGGCAGAGTCAACTCCACTACGCCGAGCAGGATGAATAGAAAGTTCACCGACATGGTGCCGTCGATGCCGGGCAATTGCACCTTCAGGCCGGAGGCTAAAACGGCGACCGCCAGATAGCAGAGAAAGCGAGTGAGGTCGGCAGACTGCCAATGCCACACCGCGGAGCACAGCACCGCCAAACCGAGCGAGGCGGTAATTCCGACAAACAATTTTGTCTTCGCGGACATAAGATCGTTGGTTGCGGCGCCTTGCAAACACACCTCCCGCGTTGCATGGAACGAGCTGTTCCACGCAACCTCGAGCTGAGGTCTGATCATCACGATCCTATTGTCATTAAAGGGGGATAAGAAGCTTACCGTGGTAACGCTGGAGAGATTGATTGCGCTTTTTGGCTATTCGCGTGACGGTGTTTTTGATCTAGATAATCTGCGTGGCCCGGTAATCAATTACCTTCGTTACGCTCCCAGGCTGCATACTTCCTGCAACAGTTGTTCTCTGTGTCAAGATCAAGTCCAAACGCACAGAGATGTCACTGTTGAGTCTCAATTCGCAGCAACCGCCGGATGCGGCTGGCTCCGGCGAAGGCCAGGTTCTCGGGGTAGCTCCGGCAAACGCCCCCGATTCCCAGTTTTCCGCGGCAATACCCGTGTTGTCCACCGATCTCACGGGCACGATTACCGGGTATAACGCGGCTGCGCTGGCGCTACTCGGCCGCAGTCCCCAGGATATTCTCGGAAAAACACTGGCGGCTCTCGCGTCAACCGGCAGCAGTTTGGAGATCATCGTGGCGGCGGTTTTAGGCGGAAGCTCTTACCGCTGCCCGTGTCAGCATAAGGACAAATCCGGGAAAGAGTTGACCGGAGAGATGTCGGTTACGCTGTTGCGAGATGGGAGATCCGTTGCGACTGGCATGATCGCTCTGTTCTTGCCAGCTTCACAAAACGCTCAGTCACCGGGTAAACGCAAACAGCACCTGCCGGCAGAGGGACAAGAAGCGGAAGAAGCGCCACACACCGAGTCGCGGGAGATTGACGGCTCCGCTTTCGTTCTCGCCAGTCCCCTGATGCATAGATTCATGCGCATGGTGGATCGCGTGGCCGGCCACACCGAGACGGTTCTGATCACGGGAGAAACTGGGGTCGGCAAGGAACTAATCGCTCGTACGATTCATAAAGCTTCGCATCGGCGCAGCCGGCCTTGGGTTGACATTAACTGTGCAGCGCTTCCCGAGAATCTAGTGGAAAGCGAATTGTTCGGCTACGAGAAGGGCGCTTTCACTGGCGCCGATGTTTCCAAGCCTGGGCTGTTTGAACTTGCGGACCGGGGCACGCTATTTCTCGACGAAATCGGAGAACTGCAGCTTCACACGCAGGTCAAATTGCTGCGGGTGCTGGACGGATATCCCTTTTACCGGCTAGGCGGGCATCACAAGATTAAAGTCGACGTTCGCATTGTCGCCGCCACGAATCAGGATTTAGAAGCGGCAGTCGCTGCTGGCCGTTTCCGCCAAGACCTTTTTCATCGCCTGGGACAGTTTCAACTCCGCGTGCCGCCGCTGCGTGAGCGCCCCGAAGATGTCGTGGCTCTCGCTGAGCACTTTCTGAAACTGAAAACCCCGGGCAGTTCGTTCGCGCCCGATGCTGTCACTGCATTGCTCTCACACTCCTGGCCGGGCAACGTTCGGGAATTACGTAACCTGGTGGCGAGAGTTGCTGTGCAAGCCAACCATCCGGAGATCCAAACCTCGCAGATTGCAGATGCGATGTCCGGCAACCCGGCTGCTCTCCGTCAGACTGCGTCCATGCCGATCGGGAACCTCGACAGCATGGAAGAGCAGATGATCATCCGTGCCCTCGAGAGAAGCGGCGGCCATCGCGGGCAGGCTGCGGACCAACTGGGTATTTCGCGGCGTACGCTTAGCCGCAAGCTTAAGGAGTACAACATCAGCGTCGCGCCCGGAGACGGCACAAATCCTCTGGGTTTCATCAGCCTCGATCAGCAGAAGTTTTTCCGCGCCCGCATTCAGCTTAACGTCACGCTGAAAAACCAGCAGGGAGACGAGGCTTGCGTTCAAGGCGTGAATCTGAGCACCGGCGGCATGGGACTCGACGGCCTGAAAGAACCGATGCGCTTCGCCGGACTCCTCGAAGTCAGTTTTCCGTTGCCCGACACCGAGCATGTCTTTCGGGCCAAGGCTCGCATTGTATGGATGGGCGACGAAGGGCGTGTCGGCCTTCGCTTCGCAGTCATCGATCCCGCGCTGTTCGAGCAGCTACAGCAGTGGACGAATAAAAGAATGAAAGACGAAGGCTGGGATCTGCCCTCCTGAAACCTAGCCCCCATCCTCTCTAAGAACTTCTAATCTAAAAACTTCTAATGCACGGGAGCAGGCTGAGGATTCGCTTGCGGCGCTGTTGTCGCTGGACTTGAAAAGTTCACCTTCGGAGCTACGCGCGATCCTTCGGAAGCCTCGAAGTAAGCCTCGTTGGGCTTGAATCCTGCGATGCCAGCAAAAAAACTGTTGGGGAACTGCTGCACGTAGGTGTTGTAGTCGCGCAACGTGTCGTTATAGCGCTTGCGCTCGACTGCGATCCGATTCTCCGTTCCGGCGAGTTCATCCTGCAGACGCAGAAAATTCTCATTGGATTTCAACTGAGGATAGTTCTCGACAATCAGCAGCAGGCGGCCGAGCGCTCCGTCGAGTTGACCGTTTGCGGCAATCTTTTCCTGTGGCGAGCCTGCCGAGAGCAGGGCGGAACGCGCTTTTGCGATGTCGCCGAAAACCGTCTGCTCTTGTTGCGCGTAGCCTTTCACCGTCTCGACCAGATTTGGAATCAGGTCGGCGCGACGCTGCAGCACAATATCCACCTGCGACCACGCAGCTTTTACTGCTTCGTTCTTGCTGACCAGCGTATTCTTCACGCTGACGTACTGGCCAAAAGTGAACAAAACAATCAATAGAATAACGGCGATCACGACCACGACTGCGATGAGTCCCTTGCTCATGATGTTCTCCTGAAATGCACGAATCGATTCTACGAAGATTGTCCGGTTCCGGAATCCAGCATTTTATCAACAGCCGCCGTTACCTGTTCCAGGGCTGTCAGGTATCGTGAGAAGACGTCGGCAACATCGAGCTTCTTGCGCTCGGCTTTGTGCTCTCTCACGTCGAGCACTTGCAAAAAGCCGGAGGCATCAAAACCAATGTGCTGAGCGAGCGCTTCCACCGCTTCGCGTTTTCCCACCGGCGCATCGTGGCCAAGCACCATCAACGCGTGGCGGAACAGAGTGGCGAATGAGGAGACTGACCGGGTTAGTAAGTCCCACATGCGCGAGTCGTTGCCGGACGCGAGAAGCAAATGCTGACGCAGCAAGGCGAGTTTTTCCCTCAGTTCATATTCCACCTGCACCCGATGCAGATTTGGCGGGATGGCCAACGCCTGCAGAAAGTCTTCTCCAAAAAGAACGCGGTGGTGCTGTTGCATGTCGATTAGCTCGATCGTAAAAACATCGACAGAGCGCACGACTTCGTTTCGGGTCATGAACAGGGGAGGCGGCTGCTTCTGCGAGTCCCACCATTTCATGGTGGGCGCGAGCGCTTGCAGCGCGGAAAACGAGCAGTCGCGGAGCACGCAGAACAGATTCACATTCGAGAACTCGGGGTGAAAATCTCCTGCAACCGCCGATCCGAACAGGATCATACTCTCCAGGTTCGCTCCGCCGGCCTCACGCAACCGGCTGACGAATTCGCTAAGTTTTTTTTCAGGAACCATTTGCGTCCTCGCTGGTTACCAACTACTGCTCGCACCGCCGCCGCCGGAACTACCACCGCCGAATCCACCAAAACCACCGCCACCGCCGAATCCTCCACCGCCCCAGCTGCCGCCACCCCTGCCGCCTCCCCCGAACATTCCAGAGAAGAGAATCCAGAAAAGAACGCTGCGGAGCGGGGTAAACAGAACGATCAGGACAATGACAATCAGCAGGACGACCCCGCCGACGGATATTCGCCCACCTGAAGGCTCGCCCCGTTCCGCTGGAGCTGGTGCTGGCTGCGGCGTGGTGAGCTGAACTCCTGCGTCCTGCGCGATGACGTTGGAAACGCGCTCGGTGACCAGAAGCAGCGCCTGGCTGTAGGCGCCCGCTTGCATCAGCGGGATGGCTTCACGCTGAAATCCACCCACCTTCCCGTCGGGCAGGATTGGCTCCAGTCCATAGCCGACCTCAATGCGGGCGCGGTGGTCATTAATCGCGTAGAGAATCAGCACTCCGCGATTGGTGGACTTGCTTCCCACGCCCCACCGATGAAAAAGATCTACCGCATAACTTTCGACATCGGAACCGTCGAGAGACTTGATGGTCACGACAGCGATCTGGGCATGTGCCTTCTCGTCGACCTGACGGCAGATCTCATCCATCTGCGTGATTGTGTTCTGATCCAGAACGTGCGCGAAGTCGTTGACGTAGTCGGTGGCTTTGAGTTGAGCGATCGGTTCGGCTTTCGCCGCCAAGGCCAGCGCAATCGCAACGGCCACCGCGAACCACAGTTTTGTCCACGACTTCATGGGGAAGGAAAATTGTACAAGACTTGAAGAACCGGGGAGAGTACGTCTATTTTGTGTCGGGATCAGAGAGACGACGGCTGGAATGGGAGAGGTAAACATCGAAAGCCGACAAACCAGAAATCGACGGGAAGGGAAGGTTGCCACCAACCGCGAGTGGCGGCATCGCATCTTAATTTTATGAAAGCTTCTTATCTCCGCTCGATGTCTTTCGTCGCGCTAGCATTACTGCTCGCTTCTGTCTCGGCCTGCACTACCAGCAAAGACAATCCTGACGAAATCCGGGAGCGCACGGCTCATGCCACGGAGACCATGAGGCGTGATGCCAAGGCCGTGGCCGAGGGCGTGAAGGAAGGCATGAGCAGCGATAAGGCCATCAATATCAACAATGCGTCCCGCGAAGACCTGCTCAACCTGCCAGGTATGACCGACCACGAAGCGGACCGCATTATCGCGGAGCGCCCGTTCAAAGACGCGCACGAATTGGTAGCGCGGCACATTATTTCGGAAGCGGAATATGACAAAATTAGTGACCGGATCATTGCAGGGCATTAACGCCCTGTTTTTGTGACTTCCGGCGCGCTCCTGCGATATCATCAAATGGATGCTTGTCTCGCGCCAGTACCACTCGTTTCAAACTGACGACCCCAGGCTGGAGCCGATTCATGCCAAACTGATGGCCGGCGACCGCCTTGATTCCGCCGACGCGCTTACGCTCTACCGCACCGGCGATGTACTCGCTGTGGGCTGGATGGCTAACCACGTCCGCGAGCGCATGCATGGCGACAAGACCTACTTCAACGTTAATCGCCATATTAATCCCACGAATGTGTGCATCGCGGCGTGCCGCCTCTGCGCCTTCGGCCGCAAGAAAGATGCGCCGGGGGCCTACACAATGGCGCTTGAGGAGGCGTTCGAAACGGCGGCCTCTGGATACAATGAGGCGGTCACCGAGTTTCACATCGTCGGAGGCTTGCATCCCGATTTGCCATTTCAGTATTTTCTCGATCTGTGCTCAGGCTTGAAGCAACGCTTCCCGCAAGTCCACCTGAAAGCTTTCACGATGGTCGAGGTCGCATATTTGTCGAAGCGCGCCAGGCTTTCCATTCGCGAAACTCTGGAACAACTGAAAGCTTCCGGCGTGGACTCGCTTCCGGGCGGAGGCGCCGAGATCTTTGCCGACCGGATTCGCCACATCATCTGCGATCACAAAATCGATGGTGACCAGTGGCTCGACACCGCCAGGCTCGCGCACCAGATTGGGCTGAAGTCGAATGCGACCATGCTTTACGGCCACGTGGAAAACGACGAAGATCGCGTGGACCATCTGGTGAAACTGCGAGCCTTGCAGGACGAAACCGGTGGCTTTCAAACTTTCATCCCGCTGGCTTTCCATCCCGATAACACACCGTTGCAGCATCTGCCGAAAACCACGGGGATGCTCGACATCAAGCAGATCGCAGTGAGCCGCTTGGTGCTCGACAACTTTCCTCATATCAAGTCGTACTGGCAAATGATGACGGCAAAGATTGCGCAGATCTCGTTGCGCTTTGGCGCCGACGATATGGATGGTACGGTGATCGAAGAAAAAATTTACCACGACGCAGGCGCGACTACGCCGCAAGGGATGCGCCGCGAAGAACTGGAACGTCTGATCCGCGCCGCCGGCCGGGAGCCGGTCGAGCGCGATACCTTATACCGGCCGGTAACCCGAACGGAAACCTCCGTCACTGTCGCGGTGTAAGGGCCGTCAGCCAATCATGTTCCGCCGGACGAAGAAAAGGCCGGAGCAGGGAAGCCGACCCCTACTACTCCGGCCACTCAATACGATCTATCCTTACAGCTTCTCGAAAAACTCGCACGCCGAACAGGAAATGTAAATCCCACCCGGCACACCGCGTTCCCGATCCTTCATGCGTTTGACGATGCGCGTCGATTTGCCGCACTTGGGGCAATCCGTGCTCTTGCTCGTGTCCATCACTTTCTTACGATCTGCTGTTTTTGCAATCTTCGCTCCAACTGCCATGATGCGTTTCTCCTAATCTCAATTACGCAGTTCGATCTGCCTTAGCTGCGTGCGAATGTTTGTGGATGGGATGTTTCAGAAATCGTGAGCCCGGAAACCCGGCAATCCACTCAGGAAGACTCTGCGACTGCGTCTTGGTTCTCTTCCGTCGCTCTCGATTTTACAGTAAGGGTGTGCTGGTTGTCTTCCCGGTCCGCGTTGACCTCTCTCCCCGCTGCCTGCTACCGTCTTATGTTTGCCCTTCTGCGCACGCGGATTCTGGGGTGGCAAACCTCTGGCTGTGCCGGTAGTCCCGACTAGAGATCCATTCAGTCAACGGAGATCATATGTCTGCCATTAAATTTCGCGGTGTCGATTTTATTCAATTTGATTCTTTGCTCACCGAAGAGGAACGCCTGGTTCGAGATACCACGCGCCAGTTTATTGAGGAGAATCTCATCCCCATCATCGAAGAGTGTAACCGTGCCGGCCGCTTTCCGCGTGAACTGGTGAAGCCTATGGCAGATCTCGGTTTTTTCGGCGCGTCGCTGCAAGGCTATGGCTGCGCCGGCATGGGCAATGTCGAGTACGGACTGATGACGCAGGAGCTCGAACGGGGCGACTCCGGCGTGCGCAGTTTTGTTAGCGTGCAGTCTGGGCTTTGCATGTATCCCATCTATGAATTTGGCAGCGAGGAACAGAAGCAGACTTGGCTTCCGCCCATGCAGAAAGGAGAGAAGCTCGGCTGCTTTGGATTGACCGAACCGGGTTTTGGTTCGAATCCCGGTGGCATGCTCACGCGGGCGCGCAAACAGGGGAACGAATACATTCTCAACGGCGAAAAGATGTGGATCACGTCCGGCACTATCGCCGACGTTGCCATCATCTGGGCCAAGGTGGAGAACGAACATAACAGGATTCGTGGCTTTTTGGTTGAAACCGACCGACCCGGCTTCTCGGCCGACGACGTTCACGGCAAGTGGTCTCTGCGCGCCTCGGTTACTTCAGGATTGTCATTGCAGGATGTTCACATCCCAGAATCAAACTTGCTTCCGAAAACCGACGGACTGAAATCTCCGCTGATGTGCCTGAACCAGGCTCGCTACGGGATCGCATGGGGCGCGATCGGCGCGGCTATGTCCTGCTACGACTGTGCGCTGCAGTATGCGATTCTGCGCAAACAGTGGCGCGACCAGCCCATCGCTTCGCATCAGCTTGTACAAGACAAACTCACATGGATGATCAGCGAGATCACGAAAGCTCAACTACTGGTGCTGCAGGTGGGACGATTGAAAGATGCAGGCAAGGTGGAACACCAGCACATTTCGATGGCAAAGCGTAACAACGTCTGGATGGCGCTAGAGTGCGCCCGGATGGCGCGCGACATCCTCGGAGCCAACGGCGTCGCCGACGACTATCCCATCATGCGGCACATGATGAACCTGGAATCAGTGAAGACGTATGAGGGCACGCACGATGTGCATTCGCTAATCATCGGGCAGAGCATCACGGGGATCGACGCGTTCTGACGGTGAATTCACGATCAAGAATCCACTTGACATGTTCGCATTGTGCGAAGTATTCTGTTCGCATGATGCGAACCCAAGATCGATGGTTACAGCTTTCGTTGGGTTTTGATGCATCTGGTGTTTCTCCCTCTTCCGCGGTCCCCGGCAAGGGAACCGGGCGCGCAACCGCAAGTAGTGCCCAAGAACCGTCGTCTGACCTGAAAGAGACGACATTGCGGAGGAGAACACATGGGAGCGCCGAGATCTACGACTGCACAAAGCCGACTTGCTCGGGTGGATGGCATGCATGTAATCAGCCGAAAGAGGCTCAAGGAAGCCGTCACGCGACACGGTGACCTTGTAGTTCAGTTGGACGTGTGGTTTCGAGTCGCGAAGAGGGCTGAGTGGAAAAATCTGGCGGACGTACGGAAGACTTTTTCGAGCGCGGATGCCGTTGGGAAGTGGACGGTCTTCAACGTTAAGGGCAATCGGTATCGGCTGATTACCGAAATCAACTACGCTTTTGGCAGAATCTACATCCGCTATGTTTTGACACATGCGGAGTATGACAGAGGAATTTGGAAATTATGAGTGCAACCGCCGTCCGATCTGAATATGCCGCTCTGCTTTCCAGCACCCTGCCGGCTGTTATTCGCAGCGAGGCGGAGAATCAGCGTTACCTCGCTCTGCTGGAAGAGTTGGACAGCAAAGGCAACGGGATGACTGCTGCTGAGCGTCGCATGACGGAACTCCTGACATTGCTCATCGAAGATTTTGAAGAGAAACACTACGCCTTAAAAGCGGCTAGTCCTGTGGATGTCTTGAACGAACTGATGCTCGCGAATAATCTGAAACAGAAGGATATGTTGGATGTTTTCGGGACGCCCAGCATCGTCTCCGAGGTCCTGCATGGAAAGCGGCAGCTAACTACGGAACACATTCGGCGTCTCAGTCGTCGATTTCAGGTATCGCCCGAAGTCTTTATCTAAAATAAGTGCCGCGGACAAGCGTGCCGCGCCACGCAAAGGAACATTACGCAGTTGGCTTTTCCCGCGGTGGTTCGACGGCAAGAAACTCCTGCGCGAATCGCTGCGCGTAGCTTTCCAGCAGCGCCGGCACGCGCTGGGGATCAGTCGACCGCAACACCAATCCTGCGTGATGGTGCCTCTTGATTCGCAAGAACACTTCGGGATCGTTGTAGCTCGAAGTATCCGGATCGTCCTGGCGAGCCAGCGAAAGAATCACACCCGCATACTCCTCTCGAGCAGGCGGAAGTTTGTAGGTTCCGTCTCCTCCGGCGATCTCGATGCGAGCCCACTCCCGCCAGAGATTGATGCCTGTAGCTGCCTCGACCATCTCGTTGATGTAAGCACCGCCTACACGCGCCGCGCACTCGAGAAAGTAGAAATTTCCGTCCGCGTCCGCCTGAATGAATTCGGCATGGGCTACGCCGCGCACGAGTCCGAGCGCAGCAATTAAATCGCGGTTGATCTGACGCAAGCCGGTCTCGGCATCGCTCCCGCGAGGTACCGTGAACGTGGTGAAAACTCCGCCTCCCTGCGCTACATTCATAGGCGGCTTGCCATACTTGCTGACGTTCGCGAAGACAACCTCATTCTCGGAGACGACTGAATCAACGTGATAAACCTCGCCGGGAACGAACTTTTCCAAGAGATAGGCTGATTGCTTTTCTCCCAATTGTTCGAGAATCGGCCAGAGTTCGTCTGCTACGTGAATCTTCTTGATCCCGATTGCCGAGGCTTCCTGCCGCGGCTTCAGCACCCACGGCCCCGGAACATGGTCGAGATAGTAACGAACGTCTTCGTGATGGAAGACGGGAACAAAATCCGGAACGCGCACGCCGCGGTCCAGAGCGCGCATGCGCATGGCCAACTTGTCGCGGAAATAGCGCATGGTAGTCAGCCCCATGCCGGGAACTCGCAGGTGTTCGCGCAGAGTGGACGCCGTTTCCATGTCGTACTCATCGAGTGCCACGATGCGATCGATTTTCTGCGTCCGGGCCAGGTGCGTGACTGCCTTAACAATATCCGCGAGTGGAAGTTCGGCAGGAAGATAGAAGATGTCTTCCAGGCTTTCGCGAGGCCAATCGGCATCGCGCAGCTTTTCCGCGGTCAACAGAAAGACACGACAGCCCGAGCGCTTGCACTCCCGCATAAACTCCTGGCCTTTTTCGTAGGTCGTGACGCAGAGCAAGGTCAGCGGGCGAGTTTCGGGCATGGGCTGGTTCCGATTCAGGGGTAAGAGAATACCACGGGCGGATTGCGACCCGTAGCGCGTATTTGGATTGCGATAAGCGTTCTTTTTCCTTCCATGAGGAGGCGTGTAATGTCAACCGAAGTTTTTTGGTTTTGGGCTTCGATTGTGTGCCTTCGTTTCATAGCGGAGAGTCTTATGCAGGCGGGCGAGGGTTCAGTCACAGGTCGAGCAAAGCGAGCCGTAGGGCCGCCTTGACGGGTTCCTTGCCCGTCTGCATCGTTCGCGCAAAAACGAAGGCAAATCGCGCGGACCGATATGGTTCATTTGCTGGTGGCTGAACGGATTAGCCAGTCGGCTTGCCAGATGCTAGGTGGGATGTTTAGGGAGGTGTTTACCCTACGGAACGGGCCAATCGATGTCGCGGCAGGTTTGAGCGTACTTTTCACAGTCGGGAATCAACGGATCGTCCGCCGTGGGCTGACGTGGCTCGGAAGTCTCATGGATCTCACCATTCTGATCGAGGAAGAAGCTGCGGATGCATGCGTCGCCATAGCTTTGGCAAACGGCGGAAATCGTGTACGCGTTCGCGGCGCCAGCTGCCGGTGGGAAGTATTCTAGTCGGTACGGGCCTTCCATCAGCGTGTCGTTGTAGGCGGATTTATCTGAATACTCACTCATTTTCGAGAGCATTGCCGGTGGAGTGCCGCCGTTTGTTCGCATGAACAATCGAATTTCTTCGCGGAAACTGAGTGTGCGCGATATCTGGAAGTCGTCTGGAGTTTCGACGAGTGTGGGGACAAACGATGGCTGCTGATCGGTGACCGACCACCCGATGTAGCTGAAGATTCTTCCCCGGCCATCGACGGCGATGGGATCCACGCGAGGGTCGCCCTTCCTAAGTGGCATTGCTACCAAACGGAAATCAGTGAAGCTCGGGCCAGAAGAATCTCTCAGAGGCGTGTAGGTGAATGTGTAGTTTGGCACTGAGCCGTCACTGGCAATAGTGACATTACATACGGTTCCCTGTGGAAGTTGCAGGTCCTGCGGCAATGAATCAAGCGACCCCGGAAAACCCGCGCCCGGATGAGTGGCATGATAGTCGATAACGCAGGCGGCAAGCCGCGCGAGGATCTGGTGGGCGTCGTGGTTTGTTTGCAGCGAGGTACTTTCTGTCTGAGCTTTGTGCCGCTCAAAACGTCGGTCTAATTTAGTGTCAGTATTGCTCAGAAAATGGCCTACCGCGGCCATGCAGATAAGCGTGGGAGCCGCAGACAGGAAGAACATACCCCAGCCTGCCTTCGCCGCGATTCTGAACGCCGAAACTAAAATCCAAACGCTGCAGAGGAAAAACACCAGGTTTGCGATTAGCTCTTGCCCGATATAAGAAGCCGGGCCAAACCTGAGGAACGAACCCAAGAAAAGAGCAATCGCGGCAACGAGCCCACAAGCAAAGACGCCGGCCGCTACACCGGCCCCGGCAGCTTTCGATACCTCGCTGCGTCTTGACAGGAGCACCGCGGAAAGAATAAAGGGCACCAGCGGCAGAGCAATCCACAGGATCACCATCCACAGCGGGTCGGAAAAGCCGTTTGCTGTAACGGGATGATCTTTACGCCACTGTAGATCCTCGAGAGATGCGAAAATGCAGAATGTGCCCGCAGCGAGCAAGGCCAGAGCCATCGCGATCCGGATACCGTACCGCGAAACGATAAGGTTTCCGTCGCGGTCCCATGGATATTTACTGGGCTGCATCATTCGCCTGCAATAAGTGAGGACTCGTTAGACAGCGCCATCATGCCCGGGGCTCAACTCCAAAGTGAGATGAAGTTGAAGCGTAAGATCATGATAATGAAAACAGAACAAACAAAGCCCAATCTGGTTCGACCCCGCCTTACCTAGGTAACTCCGTTGGGATCCGCTACGTCCGGAAACGCCCAGCCTAATCCCGCTGGCTCCCAGCGTTGTTCTGCTTGACGGGGACTTCTCCGATGGAGCATTATGCGCGGTGCCGTTGTGGGTGGCCATGCCAGTCATGGCTCTTGGGAGGCTCTAATGGTTACGCAAACTCGACCAGAAAATAAAGCCCGGAGTTTTGGCCAAAACATCGAAAGCGATCTCGCGTCGCGATTCCTACGTGTCGTCGAAGTGGCAGCCATCGCATCTGCCCGCACCATGGGGCAGGGCGAGCGCAAGCTCTCCGACGAGGTGGCGACCGAGGCGATGCGGCAATCCATGGACTGCATCCCGATGCGCGGAACCATCGTCATCGGCGAGGGCGAGCGCGACGAGGCTCCCATGCTCTATATCGGGGAAAAAGTGGGCGCCGAATTTCCCGACGGTCGCGAAGTGCCTGAGGTCGATATCGCCGTCGATCCGCTCGAGGGCACAAACCTATGCGCCACCGGGGCGCCCGGATCGATCACTGTACTCGCGGCTTCAGAACGCGGAGGCCTGCTCAATGCCCCCGACTGTTATATGGAGAAGATTGTGGTCGGACCCTCCTGCAAGAATGCGGTCGAACTGGATGCGCCGGTGGCCGACAATCTGAAGAACATCGCGAAACGATTAGAGCGCGATGTGGAAGACCTGGTGGTGATCGTGCTCGATCGTCCGCGCCACGAGAAGCTGATTTC
>CAWALR010000008.1:0-107001 GCA_963782835.1 uncultured Acidobacteriaceae bacterium
ATCGCAGCTTCGATACCTACTTTGGAATGCTCAATCCGTACCGCCAGTCGAATGGCTGGACTGTCAGCGAGGATGGCAACACCTACACCGTCGATGGGATCGACGACAAGTTATCTGAGTTCGCCAATCCGGATGATGAGGGACAGTCGTTCAATCTCTTCAAGTTCAAGAGCAGTTGCATCGATGATATGACTTCCGCCTGGCTGGAAAGCTACGGCGACGTGAATCGCTACGACTTTAGTCCGAGCCGTTCCATACTGATGAATGGCTTCGTGCACACGGCGGAGGGCTATGCCAAGTCCGGAGCGGGCGATGGCCAGTTCACCGACTTGGTCGGCCAGCGCGCGATGGGTTATTACGATCAGGATTTGCTTAACTACTACTACTACATGGCCTCGCAGTTTGCGGTGTCGGATCGCTGGTTCTCGCCCGTATCCAGCAAAAGCACGCCGAACCGCATTGCGACCATGACGGGAGGAACTACGCAGGGTCTGGTGAACGATCCTTTCGTTGACGACGCCATCACCAGCCAACTCAACATCGAAACCATTTTTCAAGAGCTTGATCAGAGCGGAGTCTCGTGGAAAATCTACTACTCGATTACCGCAGGCGGATGCACCGACAAAGATGGGGACTGCGGCCCGGGTGGTCAGTCCAATGCTTATCCCGTAACGACGTTCTCCGATTTCGCTTACTCGACCCAATACCTCTACGCGAATCCGCAACACGCCGCATGTACTGCTCCAACCGTCGGCTCACAACAAGCGGTTGGCGATTCTTCGAATGCCTTCTGCATCGACACGAATCATATCGCGCCGCTCGATCAGTATCTGAGCGACGTCAAGAAGAACACGCTGCCCAGTTATGCGTTCATCGAAGCAGCCTACGGGGCTAGCGACGAGCATCCCGGCTCGGGTCAATCAATTCTGCAGGGCCAGCAGGAGGTTGCAAGCCTTATCAACGCGCTGATGCAGAGCTCATCGTGGCCCAGTTCGGTTTTCTTCCTGAGCTACGACGAGCCTGGCGGACCCTTCGATCACGTGCCGCCCGTCCCCGGGCATTCCAACGACAATACCGATAGCTCGCTCGGAACGATCCCCGATATTAAATCGATTGCGGTGAATGCGGACGGCTACGAGCCTTGTCTTCCGCCCGGAGGAGTTCCCACGCTGCACTGCGATCTTTTGACCACGGACCCCGGCGCAAATCCGGGTGACGCCCCGGCGCAACAAGGTTTCTCTGCCCAACTCGGCTTCCGGTTGCCGAATCTCGTGATCTCACCGTTTGTCAGGAAACACTATGTTTCCCATATCCCGATGGATCACACGGCCATCATCAAGTTCGTGGAGAACCGTTTTATCAATGCAAGCGCGCACCTGACCAATCGCGATGCGGCTCAACCGGATTTGCTGGATTTCTTCGACTTCGCGAACGTGCCCTGGTCGACGCCGCCCACACCCCCAACCCCTACGTCGCCTCCGGGGCCGTGCACTCCGCAAAGCATGTGATCGAACTAGTTGGAATTGACTGTGAGGGTGCGGGCTACGTAACGGGATCCATCAAACTCCGCCACCGTCGTTACCTCCGCTCCGGGGCGTAGCCGCTCATCAAATGTAATGACCGATGGATCCAAGTAAATTTCATAAGTCTTGTGGTCGGTTACCGATGTGAGAACCAGAAGACCGATCCGCAGATCCAGCCCTGTGATCTGCCCGGCGAAGGTGAAGTCGGAGCCGGGAACTGCCAGGATGGAAACTTGCTGAGCGTCGCGATCATTTTTTTGCGCGGCGAAACTCACATCGACCAGCGTTCCGGGAACTAGCTGGCTGGCAAAGGCTGCACGCCCGTCTTGCACGATCTGCGTATTCGAGGTGAAACGCAATTTCACTGGATCCGGAGAAAGCAGATCGCGCACGATCAGTTCGTTCTTGTCGGCGCGATAGCTCACCACAACTCCCTCGCTTTTGCCGCCCGCGGCCGCTTTCGCCAGCCGAATGTTACGCGCGAAGATAGTGCTGCCATCCAGAATCGTGTCGACGTAGACGCGATCGCCGGGGCGCAGATCGGGAGCCGAGGCCTGCGTGCTTCCCTGATAAATGTGAGTGCGGGGGTCGAACGCGATTTTCATTTTTCCGCCCCCGAAAACCTGAACTGTAAGCTGGTCGCGTATCCGGTCTACTTTTTGAATCGTGCCGCCAATCAGGCTCGCCTTCGCCGGAGGCAGCGCGGGCAGGTCGGGAAGCAGGCTGGCTGGATCGAGTTCAATCTCTGCCTTGTCTGTCGTAGTAACAGGCGTGATCGAAGACGGAGTCACGGCCGTTGTAGCGGGCGAAACTACGGAACTGGAAGCTACATCCTGTCCGTACGCAGCTCCGAGAATAGAGGCAGCCACGACGCTACTCGCCAGCGCGCTCGAAAAAAATCGCCATGTTATCCCGAAGCCCATGATCTCCCCATGCACCTATATTTCGACGCCGCAATTTGATGCTAAGAATGGCCGCAAGGTAGTCATTTCGCCAGCAAAAATCTGCGCCTCAACGACAAACCATCCCCCGTAATTGGCATCTCAATTAGGCTTTCCGTCTTCGATTCTGAAAGAGAGGTCTCCGGAATGTCCTGGAAACAGTGGCTTGTCGCCGGATTGGTTGGAACTACCTTGAGCTGGGGATCGTACGCCCAGGCGGGCGACATTAAGATTACTCTGCCCAGGCGCGCCCACATGACCCCGGTGCAGCGCCTCAACCAGGACGGAGTCGATGCGATCCGCAAGCACAACTACGAAAAAGCTGAAACGTTTTTCTACAAAGCCTATCTGCTCGATTCCGACGATCCTTTCACGCTGAACAATCTGGGCTACATTTCCGAGTTGAAGGGACAAATCGACCGCGCCCAGAGCTTCTATGCTCTCGCGGGAAAAGAAGCAAGCGACGCGGCAATCGATAAAGCGAGCTCTCCACGCGTGGAAGGCCGCACCCTGAAAGAGGCGCTCGCAATCCCGGATCTCCCGCTCCAAATGAATCATGACAACGTGGAGGCCGTACGTCTGCTGGGGCAAGGTCGCGGTCCGGAAGCCGATCTGCTTCTGCAACAGGCCTTAAAGACCGATCCGAACAATATATTCACTCTCAACAACATGGGCGTGGCAAAAGAGATGGAAGGGGAATCGCAAGCAGCGCTGAAGTACTACGACTCTGCTGCTGCCGTAAATTCCGATGCGGCTGCTGTGGTAACTCTCAATCGCACGTGGAGAGGGAAGCGAGTCAGTGAGTTGGCCGCACAGAACGCTCGCAACTTGCGCAATCGCCTGGAAACTCAGATGACGCTTGAAACCAGGCTGGCGGAGTTGAACACTCGCGGAGTCTCAGCGATCAATCGCAATGAGTTGAGCGTGGCGGAACAGGATTTCCGCAGTGCCTACGCCCTCGATCCAAACAACGCATTCGCCGCCAATAATATCGGTTACCTGTCTGAAATCGAAGGCGACCGTGAGACTGCCCAAT
This sequence comes from uncultured Acidobacteriaceae bacterium, assembly GCA_963782835.1. Taxonomy (GTDB): domain Bacteria; phylum Acidobacteriota; class Terriglobia; order Terriglobales; family Acidobacteriaceae; genus Sulfotelmatobacter. The sequence goes on from CAWALR010000008.1 coordinate 3,501, forward strand.
TTTTCTATGACAAGGCACAGGCTCTCGGCGGCGCCAACATTCCCGTAGGGTTGGCTACGCGCAGCTCAGCGGAGGGTTTGCCGTTGTCTCGGGTCGCATCGGATAGCGATGCAAAAGTAGAAGCCAAAGAGCGGCAGGAACGCGATGCCCGCCGCCAGCACCAGGAGCCGATTCTCCTGTTGCGTCGCGACAACTCGATCGTGCAGGAGCCGGCCGTGCCTCCAGCCGGTACTCCGGCGCCGCAGTAAATATTTCTAGAAACCTCGTTCCTGGAAGCGGCCGATATCGCTCTCCGGATCGTAGGTGAAGTAGCGAACAAGATTCTTGAGATAACGCAGCAGCGTATTCACGTTGGTGTAATACCAACAGCACTTGGCCATCTCAGGAGAGAATCCGCAGATAAAACGAAAGCGATTCAGCGCAGGGACAGGCTGGCTGAGCAACGCGGCCGCCATGCGGTGATTGCCATCCAGGATGGTCAACGGCCCCCGGTTGTTGATGCCGATCAGCAGGACCGTGGGATTGACCAGGTTCTCCTCCACCGACGAACTCAAGAGCCGCAGCTTACGGAAGAATTCATCGTCGGAGGTTTCGGCCAGTTTCAGGCGCAAGCGCTCAACCACGTCCTTCATGTAGAAGCTTCCATCGGCGGCACGCCGCCATTGTGCCCGAGGAAAAAATCGGATCCGATCCAGATCCTTAGCACTCAGTTCGACTTCGAACCACTTCGTATCCGCCGGAAGCTCCCGCCACATTGCGCCTCGACGCAAGAACAGCAAAGCTTGCCGCACTGCGTTCTCGCGAGAGCTATGTAAGTTGGGACTTTTCACCAGAGATTCGAACTCGTGCCGATAGTCGTCGAACTCAGGATGGTGAAACTCACTCCTGAGAAATTCCGACATGACCTCTTCCTCCGTCAGCAAGCGGCGGAGGCGTAGGCTGCTATAGCTGCCGAGCGCCTGCGGCGTCAGCTGATTCCTCAACAAAGGAATCATCAGAACAAAGAGCAGGATCACCATCAGCACCAATTGAACGAGAATCACCTGGCGAAGGGTTTGATGAAGCAGGTAAACACCTAAAGCCAAGGCGCCACTGAAGGCCAGTTGAAGCCAGCTCGTGTTCGCAATCTTGCGGGACATCTCGTAGGTGATGATGACGGAACTCAGAGAATAGACGCCCGCCGTGATGGCATACAGAATCAGCAACGGAGCCAACATTCCATAATTGCCCACCGCAAACTGCGCTCCGAATAATGTTTTCCAGAGAAAGCTGGGAACCATCCACAGGCCGAAAATCAAAAGGGACAAGATGAGAAAGACCATCGAAAGGGAAGTGAAAAGGACCGGACTGGCCTCGTGCTCATCAGCCCCGGCACCGGCGGACACCGGAAACATGGTATTCACCACCGACCACGCGCACATATTCACCAGCCGCCCTACCAATGCCACCGCAGCATAGAGTCCAGCTTCAACCGGAGGAAAGAAATGCTTTACCAGAACGATATCGAAATTATTGATGACCGTTTGCCCGGCAAAGAAAACAATGGCCTGCAATCCTTCGCGGGATGAGATCGATAGTCCCCGAAAGCGGAAGGAACCCAGGCCAGGACTGGGAAGCGCGAAAAAATACGCAACTATTACCGCCAGCACGCTGGCGAGTACAGCGCCCCGAACTCCCAAGCCGATTCCGATTAATACAAAAACTCCGCCGAGCCGGACCAGTCCCTCGAGCATGAAGTTAATGGCCAGAGGTCTGAAAGCGTGAATTCCCTGGATGTATCCGCGACGAACTCCGAGCGGGATATAGAACGCCGTTCCCAGCGCGAGCAACCAGATAAGAACAGGATCGGGCAGATTCAGATATGCCGTCAGCGGGCGCTCTAACAGACACAGGAGCAGCCCGATTCCGATTCCGGCGATCCAGGAGCGCTGGTGCAGGTTGGCGAAGACCTGAAACCGGTCGGGCACCGAAGTGCTCTTGGCCACATATTTCGCGCACACCACCTGGAACGCCAGCGTGATGCACGAGAGTAGCATCAGGATGGTGTAGACCGCGGTGGCATTCGCGAAGCCGGTAGGACCCAGCAACCGGGCGGTGACCACGTTGTAAACCAGGTTCGTAACTCCCACCAGTCCGGAGCCGGCCAGCAGCGTCAGCACACCCCCGAAAAGTTGGGACTTCAACCCCTTGGCTGCCGCTGGAGACCTGGCGGCATTCTCATCGACGGATGAGACGACCGCATCGCTTTTTGTCATTGAGGCCATTCGGGAGACTGTCGAAATCTAGAACAAAGTGAAGTGCACGATCGGCAGGATCGTGCTCTTGGATCCTCCCGCGAAGCTGTAGAAAGTCTGTTGCTGCAAGCCCAGAGAAATTCGAAATGGATACGCCGTGGGTGTTCCGCCGCTGGCATCTTTAAAAGAGCTGCGGGCTGGACGAGTATAGGAAACCGTGAACTCGCTCTGCGCGTTGTCGTATTCGTGATAGCCTTCTCCCCGCGAGAGCAAAAAGGATCCCTGCACGTTCCATCGCGGATTGACGCGCACCTCAAAGCGTCCTCCAGGCAAGAAAGCTTGCGCCGTCGCGTACTGCGTGCCCTGTACTTGCCACGAACGCAAATCCTCTGCCAAGATCGCCGCTGTGATCCGGCTTCCGAACTTTCTTTGAAATCCGACATAGCTCGAGGTGTTGAAGTATTCCTGCACCAGCGGGTTAAACAAAAGGTCGCGCGCCGTGTATCCCGTGATCAGCGAAGTGTGTCCCCAGGGGCGCCCCACAGTAAGTTCGATGCCGGCGGAAGCATCTCGAGAATTTAAGTTCGTATCCGTAAACGGACCAGCCTCCCGAATCGCGCTGCCGGTAAATGAAAGCCAGTTATAAAACGAACTCGTGGAAATATAGAGGAACTGGCGGAAAAGATTTTGGCTCATGTATTGCGGCGAGATCGTGTCGCGCCGGATCGTAAACTGCAACCCGCCGTTGAACGTGATCGAGTTCGAGCCGAGGTGGAGAACAGGAGTAATCCCTCCGTTAAAATAAGTGTCGTAAGTGTTGCGATCTTCGACCACATTCTCGCTGGGAAACAGAAAGCGTCCGGCGGTGAGGCTCTCGCCAACGAAGCCGGAGATCACAGGCAAGCCGCCGAGATGGAGTCGATAGTGAGAATCGGCCAGGTTCTGATAGGAATGCCGCGGCGGCGGCAGCAACGCTGGATTGGTGACGTGCAGGATTCTCGCGTCCAGCGTGTAAACGTTGATGTCTTCCAGCGCGGGCGCGAATGAGGCCTCCGGCAGAAAACTCACGGTCTGATTAATCTGCCGCCCTTCCTCCATGGCAAGCTCATCCTGCGCGACTTGCGCCGTCGCCTGATTATCCTGCCCGGCAACGGTGTTGGCTTGTGCGAAAGAAGATAGGGCATGAACCGTGTCCTGCCGCTGCCGGTACAGATTCGCGGAGGCCATCATGTAATCGTAGTCATCGCTGAAGTCGCTGGCTGGCCCGAGGCTGGCAAGTGCGTCTTCCGCTTTGTGATTCTCGCCCTCCGCGAGATAGGTGTTGGCGAGTCCGATTTCCACGGTGCGGGGATTGGCTCCGGCAAGTTTGGCCTTGTCGAAATAAGTTTCCGCAAGATCGAAATCGTGCATCGCCAGAAAAATATTCGCCGCCTCCAAAATGTCTTCTGCCGAAACCGCAGAGCCATCGATGCGGGCTTCGGCGAAACCCAGAGCGAGCTGACGGTGCACATCGTCGTAATGCCCCTGCTGCAAAAACACTTGCGCCACCGACAATCGCACTCCCAAACGATCTCCGTTCGGGATGTCCAAGGCGCGGGAGAAGCGCTGCATGGCCGCATCCCGGTCTCCCAACCTCAACAGAGCTCCGCCGGTCGCCATCAAGATGTCTACATTGTCTTTGCCATATTGTTCAGCCAATTGAATGTCATGCATCGCATCTTCCCGCGCACCCTCCCTGGCATGGATCTCAGCTCGCAATGCGTAAACTCGCGGGTCCGTGGCAGATAGATTTTGCGCGGCCTGCAGCGCGCCAAGAGCTTGCTCATATCGCCGCAGGCGGTACAGCGTGTCGGCATAGGACAGTTGCGTGGTCAGATCGTTCGGCGTTTCTTGCAAAGCGATCTTGTACTCGGTTTCCGCGTGGGTGAAATCCTGCTCCTGACGAAACGCTTCGGCGCGGGCCAAATGCCACGCGTGCGACTTGCCCAATATTTTCTGAGCTAGCTCGAGTTGGTTCAGCGCGGGCTTGGGCCGGTGCAGCTGCAAATCTGCGAATGCGAATCCCAGATGTGCCTCGCCGTAGTCCCGCTGTAGTTGGATCGCAGTCTGAAAATCCGGGACGGCCTTTCCGGCCTCGTGAAGATCATTCAATACGAATCCGCGATTCACGTATCCCGTAGCCATTTTTGGATCATGCTGCAGCGCACGCGTGTAGTCGTCGATCGCCTCGCGCAATTGCCCGTCGTGAGCATGAATGTTACCGGCGACCAGCGGCAGATCCTTATCATCAGGTAGGATTGGCTCGTACTTCGTAATCAGCGCCAAGGCCTCATCGTAACGGCTGAGGTAGTAGAGATCATAAGCCAGATACACCACGCCCTCACGATCGTGAGGAAGCTTTTCGAGAACCTTGTATCCCAGCTTCGCCGACTCCGCATAATCGCCTTTGAGTGTGAGGTAACGCTCACGTTCGCGGTTTACCTGCGCGCTCTCGTTCGTCTTCTCAGTTGCACGGTCCAGCCAGCGCTTTGCCAGCTCGGGATCATGCGCCTCTAGTGCCGCGTTTGCGCCGCCCGCAATGATCATCGCATTGCTGGGCATCCGCCGGTAAGCTTCCTCGTAATTGGTTTCGGCCGCGCGATAATTTTGTCCGGCGGTATGCAAGTCGCCGAGCGCAAGATATGGCTCGTAATCTTTCGGATGCGCATTCACCGCGCGCTTGAAATAGCTCTCCGCGAGCTTTGCGTCTCCCTTGTCGCGGGCGAGATAACCCAGCGAGGCAAGAGCCGTGCGGTTGTTGTGATCCAGCTCTAACACTTTTGCAAAAGTATCCTCGGCGGCCCGTTTCTGCCCGATCTTCCATTGCAAGCTCGCGTAGTTCAACAACGAATTTACATTTGATGGTGCGAGAGAGAGCGCTTCCTGCAGATCTTTGTTGGCCGCATCCATGTTGCCGGAACCCGCTTCGATTGCGGCCCGCAGCCTCAGCATCTCAGGCCGCGAAGGCTCTGGAACGCTGACCTGATGAATGGCCGCAAAGGCTGCGGCCAGTTGCTGCTTCGCTCCGGCTTCGTCGTCCTGCCGCAGATCGAGCTCGTAAAGATTCAACCGCAGTTCGATTGGATAGAGCGGACCCTCGGGAACATGCGCTGGCAGATTCGCGAGCGCGAGATTATATTCCGTGCTCGCATCTGAAAAGCGGTCGTCCGATTCGGCAACAGCGCCGAGAATCGCGTGCAACCGGTAGTTGTTGCTGTCAATTCGCTTCGCGTCTTCCAGAAAACTCTCGGCCGCATCCGCCTGGCCCAAACCAACCAATGCCTGCGCGGCACTGAGGTCGAGGCCGATGTTTCCTTTCGCTGCCTTTGCCAGGCGCGTATACAAGTCCGCGGCTTCCTGCTGCTTGCCCGCCAGTTGGTAGGTGTATGCCAGTTCGGCCTGGACGTCCGTGGTCTTTTTAGGAATCGCCTGTAATGTCGCGATAGCTTGATCGTACTGTCCCTGATCCCGATATTCCCCGGCAACTGCGCGCAGCACTTCAGGATCGTTGGGCGCCCGGCGTTTCGCAACATTCAAATAATGTGTGACCTGATCAGGTTGACCGAGACGTTCATATGCATGCGCAATCAATAGGTCCGTGTGAGGAGATGCTTGCAGCGTATCGGCGCGCTTCAGCAATTCCAGCGCTTGCGGCGCATCCGAGTTCAACAAGAGCTCGCCCGCCAACTGCAAGCTGTTCGCATCTTTCGGATTCGCATCCACCACGCGCTTCAACAACTGTTCCGCGTCAGCGTCTCGGCCCATCTTGGCGTACGTTTGCGCTAAGCCAGCCATCCCTCGAACCGAACCTGGTTGAATCTTCAGTCCGCGATTGTAGGCGTCCACCGAAGCCTGATAATGATCAGCGAGCCGATCAGCGTAGCCGAGTAGGAACCAGAGTTCAGCATTCTGCGGTGCGGCCTTCGCGGCGCGCTCTGCAAACCCCACCGCCGCCGTGTAGTCACTTCTCTTCAGCGCATCTTGCGCCGCTCGAGCCTGGCGCGAAACTTCAATGCTCGATCCCCAGCCAAATCCCGTGCCACTTTGCACGGAGCTCCCCTGGGCGGCGTCGCCAGAGTTCTTCGAGTCCTGGTTATTGGGCGCGCCCTGACCGTTAATATCGTACGTCTGGGCAAGCGCTGAACCTAAAAGTACGACGATGCAAAAGCTCGTGAGCGGAAGTCGGCTTTTCACGGAATCACCACGCTGGATTCAAGTCTTTGAATGACCTCCCGCATAACAATGTTCTGCGGCTCCCATCAGATGCCACTCTCCCCGGTAAGGCTGCTTTGACCGTCGAAACGGTTCTCGAAACAGGTGAAAAATGGAGTAAACCCCGCGCGGGGTTTTTGAATCCAACGTTTTCGCTGCGGACCCTATGGAGCGCACAATTGTGAGCACTGTCCAAAGTAGTTACTCTCGTCCAATTCCACTTCTTGCAATTGTTCTGGTAGCGCTGGCGGTTCATGGGCCGCTGCTGCTGATGCAGCTTCCTGCAGGCTCGTTCGACGCCAATTTCCACATGTTCTTTGCTTCGCACTACGCTCATCACTGGTTCGATCCGTGGAATGAAAAATGGTTCGGCGGCTTCTCGCAAACTACTTATCCTCCCTTGACCCACCAGTGGATCGCGCTCATGTCGAATGTGGTCGGCCTGAAGATGGGCTACATGCTGGTGCAGTTGATCGCTGTTCTGTTACTGCCCGTGGGAGTGTTTCGCTTCGCCAAAATCTGGGTCGATGACCGCGCCGCAAGCTATGCCGCTTTAGGCTCCATTTTCTTAGGGGCGTTGGCCTTTCTGGTGTATCAAGCGGGTCAGTTGGCGACCGTAGCCTCGGCCGCGCTCTACTTGAACGCGCTGCCTTATTTCTATGAATGGATGACCGAGGCCTCAGGTCGCTCTCTGGTGAAGGGAGTGGCCGTAAGCTTAACCGCAGCGGCGGCCCACCACGTCACGCTGATCTTTGGTCTGGTTCTTTTTGCTGGCCCGGTATTGTGGACCGCTTATCTGGACGCTCGTGACGAGCGAGTAGCCGGATCCGTCGGTGGCGTAATAATGCGGGCTGCACTGTTCGGGGTTTTAGTGGCAGCCGGTGTCGGTATCGTCCTGCTGCCCTATTGGCTGGCCATCATTCAACATCCGATTCATCAGATTCCCATCCCGCACGACAGCCGCGCCAATTTCTTGTTGAATTCCATTACTGCGATTAACTACTTCGTGATTCCGTACGGAGCTTTGATTCTGGCGCTGCCGTTCATCGTCATTCGCGGAGCTTCGTCTCGCCGTTGGCGCCCGTTGTTGTTCGGCTTCTGGCTTACCTTTATTTTCGGACTTGGTGGTACAACACCTTTGCCGCGATGGCTGCTGGGACGCGCCTATGAAGTTCTCACCTTCGAGCGGTTCACATTTTGGGCGACGCTGATGGCCATGCCATTCGTCGGAGTTCTGGCCATCGAACTTCTTGACCGCTTCCGCTCCAAAGCAGCGGTTGGGCTCGCGCTGGCGTCGGTCGCGACCATCGGGGCCGCTCTTTTCTGGCTCAACGCGAATCCGTTCCGGCCAACCGCCGCAACCAATGTTGATCCCGTGATTGCCTTCCTGAATCGAGATGGTCATGACTCTTACCGCTACATCACTCTGGGCTTCGGTAGCGAGCTGGCGAAGGTCTCGACTTACACCGACGCCGGCAGCGTGGACGGAGACTATAACTCTGCCCGCCTCCTGCCCGAAATGACTCACTATGGGTCGGCGCAGCTTACCAATGCGAAGTTCTACGGCACCGCAGGCATGTCCGCACTTCGCGCGATGCTCGAGCACGCCAACCGTTACGGCCTGAAATACATTTTTGTGCACGACCCGTACTACGAGCCGCTGTTGACCTTCGTGGGTTGGCGCGAGATCGAGACCTTCGGCAATGGCGAGATCACCGCGTGGTCGAAAGAGGATGTGCCACCCGCTCACAGAATTGAGTCGGACGCGATTCCCGCACCCTGGCAAGGATTGCTGTGGGGAATCCTTCCAATCGGCGTAAGTTTTCTGGCAATCTTTTTCGAATTCTTTTTACCCGAGGCCCGCCGCGCTCCGGTCGGAGTGCGGATGCCGGTTCGTTCCGAGGATCGTGAACACCATATCGTTGCCTGAGAATGCGGGCTGAGGAATCAGAATGAAATATGCGATTCCAATTATTCTTGTCGCGGTAACCGTCGCATTGATGGTGCTGGGTCTCTATGTGACCGGGCAGGCCGGGATCACGGTTGGCGTGACCAAAGGCTCCGCTCTGCACACTGCAAGAGCAAGCACGCCCGATCAAGCCGTCAACAACATGCTCGTCGATGTGCAACGGCGCAATTGGGACCGTGCGTTTGCCGACATTTCAAGTACAAGCGGAATCAGCGAGCAGGCCTTCATTCAAGATTGGATGGGATCGAATGGAAGTCTGCTGTCCTTTTCAGCGCTGGAGGGCTTTGATTCGCGTCCGCTACACGCGACCAACGACGAAGCGCAATTTCGTATCCGTTTGCATTTTTCCACTCCCGTAGGGCCGCTGGAGGACGTTCGTGACATTCACTTGATCCGGGAAGGCGCTGTCTGGAAAGCAGTGTGGCCCAAGGTTCAGGTCTCCTCCGTGCCCGCCCAGGTCGTCCCGGTTAACTTCCTGCGTTGGGATTTGGTGACTGGAAGCGCTGACGACGAGTGGGGATCGAGGAATGTCGATGCGCCTCACGTACGCATCATTTCGATGAACGCTGTCGATTCAGCCGAGGGCGCAGTGGTGATGGGAGAGGTCACGAACGAAGACACCATCCCCGCATTTGTGACGGTCAACGCAACTCTGGTCGACGCTGCAGGCAATCCGATGGATGAAGAGAGCAGCTTCGATAAAATCGCGCACGTTCTTTTGCCCAAGCAGGTGACGCCTTATCGCATCGACTTCCCGAATCTCAATCTCAAGAACGTCAAGAACGTTCACATGGATGTGAAGGCCAGCCTCGTTCCCGCGTCAGCGGACCCGGTAATTGGGGTCATGAATCAGAAAATCGATTCCGACGTTCAAGGGAAGAGCGTTCTCAGCGGCGACTTGCTGAATCAGGGTGGACAGACGGTCAATATCCCCCACGTCATCGCCAGCTTCTATGACAACGACGGCAAAGTCGTATGGGTCTCGGACGGCTACGTCGACCGCGCTCTCCTTCCGCAATCCTCGGAACCTTTCGCGGTGGAAATCCCCAAGGCTCTCGCGGCCAGGGTGCATAGCTTTCATGTCGTAGTGAATCAGTTCAGTCTGGGGAAGTCCTAAGATGTCGCGCCTGCTCCGATTGTGCGCGATCATTTGTCTGGCGGGATCGTTCGTCGAACTGGGTGCCGCGCAAGATTTTCATGTTCCCGACTCTGCTGTCGCCGGCGCAGAAGCATCTATCTCCACCACGGGAAGCGGCAAGGCGATCTTTTATCTTGTCGGTCCCGGCGTGTCGCGCAAGAGCGACATCGTGCTCGGAGAGGAGGTTCAGTTAGCGCCGATGGATGTGCGTAATGCCGGTGACTATCTGGCGATCTTGTGCTCAGGTACGTGTCATAGCGAGCGTTTTTACGTAAGTGCCAGCAAGCCAGCCAGTCTAACTTTTCTGGTCCATCCATCGCGTGTTCCGGTTGCGCTGGGAGACGCAGTGAGTGGCGTTGCATTTCCCTTCGACCAGTACCACAATCTTGTGCTCACCACGGAGAACATCAATTTCCAGCTTACGACGAAAGGCACTGCTTTGTGGTCGCGATCGATTCGCACGCGGGATGGGGTCGCATGGTTTCGAACCGCTTCCGGCAAGTCCGCAGGTCCGCTGCAAGTCCTGGCATCGCTGGATGAACTGAAGACGCTGCGTGCTATGCAACAAGTTGCCTCGGACCCATGCAATCTCCGCATCACCGGCCAGCGCACGCCGAAGGGCATTCTCGTCCAAACCGAGCCGGTTCACGACTGCGCGGGAAATGTAGTGCCCGATGGCACGATTGTTACGTTCAGTGCAACCGGGGCAGCCGGAATGGGTACGGTGGATGCTCCGATCAAGCAGGGCGTAGCGCGAGCACAAATAGAAGCGCCAGGTCCAACGACCATATCAGTTGCCTCCGGCGTTGTGATGGGAAACGAAATTCGCGTGGGAGCGCAGCCATGATCGGAACAACGACGATCCGAACCGTGAGAGGTGAGTTTCCCATTCGCTTCGCGGTCGCCGTGATCGCTCTATGCGTTTTGTTATTTTCTCCCCTCCTCAAATTGCACGCCGCCGATGCCGGTGTGCAAGTCCAGTTGGATGCGAAGAATGCCGGCCCGCGCGCCGATTGAGAGCCTTACCGAACGTGGCATCCTTCGCGACTATCGCTTCGCTTGGACCAGCATGGCTCAGGCGCTCGAATCCAATACCGTCGACCCACTTGCAGGAGCTTTCTCCGGCGAAGCCATGCAGTGGCTTCGTCAGACCGTTGCCAGCCAGCAAAAATCAGGTTTGAGCCGGCGATACTTGGATCAAAGCCATCAGCTTGAGGTGGTGTTTTACGCGCCCGAGGGCGATGTCATGGAGTTGCACGACACCGCTCAATATCAATTGCAGATTCGCGATGGAGACACCACTATCCATGACGAGCACGTAACCGTACACTACGTCGTCCTCATGACTCCCGGCGCCGATCGTTGGGTCATTCGCCAACTGCAGGCTGTGCCGCAATTCTGACCCTTTGTTACCAGCCTGAAATTCGCTTGCACTCCTGAATCCCGGCCCTTAGCCCGCCAACCGCCCAGTCCGCAGCCGCATCCTAATTACTCCGCAGGAAGGCCGTAGGAAATGGAGATGTCGATTGCCCAGGTCGTTTTTAGGGTTAACCATGGCGTTATTCATGATGGCGAGTGGTTGTACCACGCCCGGCGCTCATCACATTCTGCAGCAGAACGTGCTGGCGCCTGGCCTTTATCCCAAGCTTCTCGCGGTCTATATGCCGTGGTTCGGTGACCACACCCACATGGATGTTGGCTATTCCAGCCAGGATCCCGCCGTTCTACGAAAGCAAATTCAACAAGCTCGACAGATGGGGATATCGGCCTTTGTCGTCGACTGGTACGGCGAGAGCAACCCTTATTCCGATCACAACTTTGCTCTGCTGCAACAAGTCGCGAGCGAGAGCCATTTCCAGGTAGCACTTCTCTACAACGAAGCGGCCGACGAAGACTCGCAAGCGACGGACGATGCAATCGCCGCGCTCGATAAGGCATACGCCAGCTACCTCGGACCTGCCGCCAAATATCGCGATGCCTACCTCACCTATAACGGCAGCCCGATGATTTTCATTTTTCCCAAGAGCGGCCACGTCGATTGGAATCAGGTTCGCCAGCACTGCAACACCTGGGACCGCCCGCCGCTCTTGATCTATAAGGACCAGCCGCAGGCGCAGTATGCCAATGATTTCGCGGGTTCTTACGCCTGGGTGCAACCCGGCCCCGGCGGATGGGCGCCGGATGGCAGTAACTGGGGCGAGGCCTATCTCGAAGATTTTTACAAAACCATGCAGAAGCATCCCGACAAAATTGCCGTCGGAGGCGCGTGGCCCGGCTTCGACGATTCTGCCGCCAAGTGGGGACTCAATCGCCATATGCAAAGCGCCTGCGGCAAAACACTGGATGAGACTCTGAATTTCTATCAGCGCTACTACGACAGCTCCAAGCCGCTCCCGTTTCTCCTGATTGAAACGTGGAACGACTATGAAGAAGGAACAGCGATTGAACGCCGCTCCGCTACTGATTGCGGCGATGCGGGCCGTGCCAACCCGGCTCAGCCCACTCCGCAATGAGTTAATCGCTCCAGTAACAACAGCGGAGCGAGTTTTCTCATCGAAGAACCGCCGTTGAATCTTTGGCGGTTCGCGGCATGCGAGTCAAAACTATGGACGGCGCAAAAAATTCTACGGAGTGTCTCACTCTTCTCTCCCGCTTGCTGCTGGAGTGCGATGTAAATAACTCCTCCGGTGCTTCGAGCCCAGCTCGCGAAACCAGCAATGAGGAACTCGCTGAAATCGTTTCTACGTTCAGCGCCCAGGATTTTGGCGAGCTATGGAACCTGGCAACTTCGCACCACGTCATAGCCCGGGCATTTCCAGCTTTGCATCAAGCGCTGGCGGCCGCAGGGCACGAGCGCGCCGATTGGGTTCAGCAGGCCTTGTTGAAAGAGCATGCGCGCATACAACGCGCATTATCTTTTCTGCTTCCTATTTGTGAGGCACTCAAACAAGTCGGTGCGGTGATTGTGATCAAGTCTCTCGATCACTGGCCCGATCTCGGAAATGATCTCGATCTTTACACCAATGCGGAGAGCGCCGATGTCGTAGCCATCATGGAGGGGCGCTTCCATGCGCGACCCGATGCGCGGAGCTGGGGTGACAGGCTGGCCAACAAATGGAACTTCGTTGTGCCCGGTCTCCCTGAATTGGTCGAGGTCCACGTATCACGCTTGGGCCAGACGGGAGAGCAGGTCGCGATCACGAACTCTCTCGTCACGCGAGCGGGCTCGGCGCAATTTGCCGGAGAGATGTTTCGCGTGCCGGCGCCGGAAGATCGCTTGATCATCAGCACTCTGCAACGCATGTATCGCCACTTTTATCTCCGCCTGTGCGATGTTGTGGATACTGCACAACTGGTGGATTCGGGCGCAGTTGACTACGTATATCTCAAGTCGCTGGCTCAATCCGCCGGCCTTTGGGATGGCCTCGCCACTTACCTCGTAACCGTCTCTGGATATGTGAAGCCGTATCGAGGAGAGGGTCTTTCGTTGCCGTCGCTGGTAACGGATGCGGCGCAGTTCGGCAACGAACTGGTCAGCTTCCGAAGGAGATTCCTGCGCATTCCTATTTTTCCGCAGGCCGCCAGATTGTATGCCTCCGAGTGGAAGAGACTACTCCTGAACGGCGAGCTCCAAAGCACTCTGCGCCTTAGCCTGTTACCCGGATTAGCTGCGGCCGCGGCGCTTGAATTAAAGCTTACGGGCAGCGACAAGGGCATATGGTGAGTTATCCACTCTACAGAGTTCGCAGTATTGCGATGGCACGCGGCAAGGTTATTAAATGGCTTACACCCGTCCCGTATCGGGTCCCGGCGAAGGTCAGAAACATACTTACTTAAGTTTTGTATGGGAAGGGACGGTCGGTTTGGTTCGCATTCTGGTGGTAGATGATAATCCGGCGGTACGCAATTATCTCCGCGCTCTCCTGGAGCAGCAAAGTACATGGCAGGTTTGCGATGAGGCTCGAACCGGAGGGGAAGCTCTTCAAAGAGTAAAGAAAAATCCCCCCGACATGATCTTGCTCGATTTTCAAATGCCCGATCTCAACGGGCTTGATGTCGCCCGGCAGATCTCTGGCCTTTTCCCCGAGATACCCATTCTGTTGGTCACCATTCATCTCTCAAAACAGCTGGCGGAGGAGGCCCGCCGGGCCGGGATCCGTGGAGCTTGCGCAAAATCGGATGTCGGTTCCATCGTCGAAGCCGTGGATGCTCTGCTGCATGCGGGTACTTATTTTCCCGCAATCGCAAGTTAGCCGGTTCTTAAGTCTGGATATTTTTGAGCGCTAGAATACAGGATTCCCTGTATTCGGGCGAACTGACCGCCATGCTAGCTTCAAGGTGTTTCGCGCATACGGAATTGCCTTCCCCTGATGCTAGTGGACTCCGCGGCGGGAATGGGGCAAACTACAAAGCAAAGCCGGCCGTGGAGCCGTGATTAGGAGTGCACGGTGCCGCATCAGAGGGTTGAAAATTTTATGGCTGTCCGGATCCTGCTGGTGGACGATCATCCCGTTGTGAGACAAGGGCTGAGAACTCTTCTTCAGGGCCGGAACGACTGGGAAGTCGTCGGTGAAGCCTCCGATGGCCTCGAGGCTGTCGAAAAAGTCGATAGTTTACAACCAGATGTCGTCGTGCTCGATGTCACCATGCCTCGCATGAATGGCCTTGAAGCATGTCGGCTGATTCATCAAAAGCGTAAGATTGATGGGCCCGAGGTTCTGTTCGTCACGCAACATGATTCTCCGCAGATGATGCGGGAAGCTCTGGATGCCGGTGCCCGCGGCTATGTTGTGAAGTCCAACGCTGCCCGTGATCTGTTGGAAGCCGTTGAATCAGTAAGTCAACATCGGGTGTTTACTGCCTTGGCGCGAAGTCCCCAGGCTTCGTGTTAGGGGGGTGCGGAAAAACCGAATCTGTAAGTCTCTCAGAAAGACCGTGGAGGGAAGACTGTCATGAAACTGCGAATCCTGTTAGCCGATGATCATGAAATAGTCCGCCGGGGGTTATGCGCTCTTCTTCTGAAACATGAGGGATGGGAAGTTTGCGGCGAAGCCTCGGATGGCCGTGAAGCGCTCGAAATGGCTAAGCGTCTCAAGCCCGACGTTGTCATAGTCGATATCGGCATGCCCAGCCTCAACGGGCTGGACACCACTCGCCAGTTGATGCAGTATGATCCGCAATTCAAGGTCATTGTCCTGACGATCACGGATTCCGATCAAGTCATTCGCGAAGCCCTTGATGCCGGTGCTCGCGGTTTTGTGCTCAAATCTGACGCGGCTCGTGATCTGGTCTCTGCCGTGGAGGCCCTACAGAGCAAGCGCATGTTCTTCACTCCGCGGGTCAACGATCTGGTGCTGGCCGGATTCCTGGACAAAGGCCACGTCGTAGCCCGTAACGAAGCGCCGAACTTGCCAACCTTGACTGCGCGCGAGCGGGAGATCACTCAGCTTCTCGCCGAAGGAAAGAGTTCCAAGGAAGTCGCGACGCTGCTGAACCTGAGCACCAAGACCGTGGAAACCCATCGCAGCAACATCATGCGCAAACTCAGCCTGCATTCGATTCGGGATCTGGTGGTTTACGCCATCAAGAACAACATCATCCAGATTCAGATGCCGGCTCAGATCCACGCCGCTCCGGAAACCACGGTTGCCTGAAACGGTAGCCTGATTAAGACAAGCCTGAAGGCAGCTCTTAGTGAGTTGCCTCGGGTGGATAGTATCCACTCCGCGCGCGAACCGTGAGTTTGCCGTACCCGGGAGCATTTGCCTCTACTCGCAAGGACTGGTAGTCCGGCTTGCCGTTCTGGTTGTGCGGCTTGTACGCAATGATGTACTGGCTCCGGATGTCGCGCGCCACCGTTCGTGTGATGTTGTCCACTTGGTCCAACGAAGAAGGAAAGTAAGCCACGCCGCCGGTTCCCGCCGCCAATTGTTGTAGAGCCTCCCGCCCCGCGCTCGACAATTCGCCGCCCGTTAGGCCAATGGCATACAGCGTCGGCCCATTCGCCTGTTGCAATCGGCGCGCAGCTTCCTGAAGAGTCTCCTCGCTCATATTGTCCTGGCCATCCGTAATCACCAGCAAGACTTTCTTGTTGAGACGCGGGTTGTGTTCCAGATGAACCGCTGAGGCCACGATGGCGTCATACAGCGCGGTGCTTCCTTGTGCGGAGACTTGATGCAGTGCCGCTTCCAGCAGCTTGACGTCCGAGGTGAAGTCCTGATCCAGATAGGGTTTCAGACCAAAATTCACCACGAAAAGTTGATCCTCAGGATTGCTGGCGCGAATCAGGTTCAGAACCGCCTGGCCGATCTGTCCGCGCTTATCGCGCATCGAGCCGGAGTTATCCACCACGATCCCCATCTCGACCGGAACGTCTTCCCGGCGGAACGACGTGATGGTCTGCGGCATTCCCTGTTCGTAGACCGTGAACGCGCTTCGTTCTAGTCCCGTAACCAGGTGCTGTTCCCCGTCGACCACGGTAGCGTGTAGCACAACTTCCTCGATCTGCTTCCTGAATACGAACATGCCCTGATCATTGCCGCTAGGCTCCTGCGCCAAGGGCTGTTGATCGGGGGCCGCGGATTGAGGGACATCATTTGTGGCCGGAGTTGAGGCCGATGCAGGCGCTGTTGTCGGGCCATTGGGCGCCGAAGTCTGTGCCGCAACGCTTGCCGCCAAAACAACCGTGATGCAGCCGGCTGAAACAATTGAGGCGACGCTCCAGGGAGCGGATGAGCGCATAGGGAGTCCTCCGTCGGCACATTTAGATGCCATTCCCGCCATCTAGGACGATCTTGAGCGCATTTTCAGCGCTAAGGTAAATACCCGATTGATCAGCCGGAGCCCCACTGAAGCCCGGCTCGGCAGGCTCTGATTTTTGTGTAACCTACCGGGAAAAACTTACATCAGACTCAGGAAACCATGGCGCAACCGTCTGAAACTGAATGCATTCGGGATTGGCAGCAACGTTGCATGTCCATACTCAGTTCGTTAGTTGGCTTGGGTTCCTCTCGTCCTTCGACTGGGCCGACAGTTTCATGGCAACCGGCCAACTTGCATTCGCAACTATCTCAACACAGCGCTTCGCTCCGCTAAGTACGACGATCGACATTTTCGCGTTGTTGCTGGGAGGCAGGAGGGAGTGCGCGTGCTTCGGATTCTTATCGCCGATGATCATGAGGTCGCAAGGAAGGGCATTCGTTCCATTCTTGAGGGCCACGCCGGTTGGGAGGTCTGCTGCGAAGCCGCAGATGGTCGCGAAGCCGTAGAGCTTGCCAGCCAGTCAAGGCCCGATGTGCTGCTGCTCGATATTGGAATGCCGAACCTGAACGGCTTGGATGCCGCGCGACAAATTCTCGCTTCCATGCCCGAGGCTCGCATTCTGATCCTTACCATCCACGATTCGGAGCAGGTGGTGCGCGAAGTGCTCGCCGCGGGAGCGCGCGGCTTTTTACTCAAATCCGATGCCGGCCGCGACTTGGTGGCTGCGGTGGAAGCTTTGCAAAACCGTAGAACGTTCTTTACTTCCAAGGTCGCGCAGATGATGCTCGACGGGTATCTGCGCCCGCAGGTAGAGCGTGACAATTTCGAGCAGCATGTTCTCACGCCTCGGGAACGGGAAGTGATTCAGCTCGTTGCCGAAGGTAAAACCACCAAGGAGATCGCCACTACTCTCAGCCTAAGCGTCAAGACCGCCGAAACGCACCGCACCAACCTCATGCGGAAGCTCGATCTGCATTCGATCGCGGACCTCACTCTGTATGCGGTTCGAAACGGAATCGTCCAGATCTATTGAGACCGTCTGGCGGAAATTCCCCACCCTCTGAACCCTCATCCCGCAGTTTTTACGGCCACAGCACTTCTCCGCTACAGAATCAACCCTATATTCCCAACCTGCGCCCTTCAATACTCTGGCTGAGCCAAACAGTTGCAGAAATTAGCGCATCACCAAAGGAGACTGCGATGCTCTGGACGATTGCGGTAATACTTCTGGTTCTATGGTTGCTTGGGATGGTCAGCTCCTACACCTTGGGCGGATTCATTCATATCTTGCTCGTGCTCGCGATCATAGCTGTTTTGGTTCGCCTCATTCAGGGCCGCAACCCAATTTAGCGGCGAGTGAGGTTGTCAGTTTCAGAATCACATTCCAAGAAGAGAGGAGCATTGATCATGGATAAAGATCGCGTAGAAGGAAAAGTCAAGGATGTTGCGGGCCGGGTGGAAAGACAAGTAGGGGAGTGGACGGGCGACCCCGAGAAGCAGGTGCACGGTGCAGCCAAGCAGGTTGAGGGTAAAGTGCAGAACGCCTGGGGCAAAGCGAAAGACGCGGCCGACTCTGCCGCGAAGGGACACCGCGCCTCCAGCGACGTCGACGATACGAACGCGGACGAAGAGGAAGATCGCAAACTAAGATCAGAGAGGAAAGCCGGCTAACTTCCCCAACCATTGGATTGATTCTCGCAGAATGCGCGAGCCGCCGGGTCATCGTACCCGGCGTTTTTTTTTCGTGCAAGCAATAGTAATAAGCTCGACAGGAAATCGCGCGAATCGATCTTAAGTCCCTGAGTCGTCCCGGGACGGATCTGGGTCCGACATGTGAACCTGAATAATGTCGTTCTTGACCGCGTACAACACTAAGTCCCGGATGGAGTGGAAGCCCAGCTTTCGCATTATATTGCTGCGGTGAGTTTCCGCAGTCTTGGTACTCAGCTTAAGCACCGTCGCCACTTCTTTGGAACTTTTTCCCTCGGCGAGAAGCTGGATCACTTCGCGCTCCCGAGGCGTCAACGTTGGAAACCTGGGTGGCGCTCCCCGCGGAGCCGCGACTCCCTTTTCCAGAAAGCCCGCCAATACCATTTCATTTACTCGCGGGGTAAAGAACATCTGGCCGCGTTGCAGCGCTTCGATGGCGGAAACCAGGTCTCGAACGGCATCGGATTTCAATACGAATCCGCGGGCGCCGGCATCCAGAGCCTCTCGTATCACGTGATCCGAATCCGTAATGGTCAGAACGATGATCTTGCAGTTCGGGTCATGCTGCGCCAGTTGCCGCGTGGCGGCCAGCCCATTCAGATTCGGCATGCCTATATCCAGAATTACAAAATCTGGTTTCAGCTGTTTCGCCTTTTCCACCGCCTCGCGCCCGTCCGATGCCTCCGCAATGACCTCCCAACCCGGTTGTGCCTGCAATAGAGACGCGAGACCGCGACGAACCACCTCGTGATCGTCCGCTACCAGAATCCGGACTTTCAACAGTCCGCCCCTGATTCCGCGTTGATAACCAATCCGTTCTCAGAGCGTGAACTCGGAATACGTCTCCCCGTTTCGTTTGCGTGTACTGAATACTAAGGAGCAGGCTTGTTGCGCAATCAGGTGTTTGCTGTATACATTGCCTTGCAACGACGTCGACATGTTTATGGCGTGAAATTCGCCGGCAGGGTACGATTAAAGCAAGCCCAAGGCATCTTCGGACCGTCGGCCTTCTCTATAAAGAGACGGTAAAGCCGGAGATTGTTAGCCAACTGCTGGAAGACCCGCGCCCAGGATCTATGTCACCTCGCAAGAATGCACGAGTGGCGTTCGCAGCTGCTGTGGCTATACTGCTCCTGAGTTCGATCGCGGCTTACGTGACCATTGTTCGTCTCCGCGAAAGCGCTGCCTGGGTGGTCCACTCTTTCGAAGTCGAGACCGCGCTCGGCGAGATCGACTCCTCCACCTCAAAATTGGCTCGTGCGCGAAACGGTTACGCCATCACGGGAAATGAAGCGCTTCTCGACGCCTTCAGCGCAGCACTTCCCGAAGTGCGCCAGAAACTTCAGCAAGCCAGAAGGCTGACTGAAGATAATCCCACGCAGCAGGAACTGTTCACGCAGCTGGAGAACGTAGCCGACCGAAGAATCGACCTGTTTAAGAAATCAATCGCTCTCAAAAAATCGTCACCGCAGGATGCAGCGGGTCAGAGTGTGCTGGCGGGCGAAATCCTGGTCCTTGCCTTCGAGAACGCTTCCACCATGCAGCAAATGCGTCAGGAAGAGCGACAACTGCTGAAGCTTCGCATGGAGGCTTCCAACCATTTGTACCGGCTTACGGTCATCATTCTGGGTGCGTCGTTCGCCCTGGCGCTCATACTCCTGTTCATTCACTACCAGCTTCTCACCAGCGAACTTAAAGCGCGCGCCGCGGCAGAGGGCGCCGCTCGAGATGGCGAAGAATCTCTTCGTCAGCTTACTACACGGTTGCTGCAAATGCAGGATGAAGAGAGGCGCAAGTTTTCCCGCGAGCTTCACGATAGCCTTGGCCAATATTTGGCTGGAGTGAAAATGAATCTGGACATGTTCTCGCGCTCGCAGCCAACCGATGAACTCCTGGCCAATGCGATCCAGCTTCTTGACCAATCGATTGCCGAAACCCGCACCATATCCCATTTGTTGCATCCTCCGCTCCTGGACGAGGTTGGTTTTTCCTCCGCCGCCCAATGGTACGTTCAGGGTTTCTCGGAACGAAGTGGAGTCGAAGTGAAAATGGAAATACCCGATCGTCTGGGCCGTCTTCCACGGCACTTGGAGCTTGGGCTGTTCCGTGTCCTGCAGGAGAGTTTGACGAATATTCATCGTCATTCAAAGAGCGCCAAGGCGGAAGTCGCGCTGCAAGCTTTCCCGGAAAAAATCGTTCTGCGCGTGAAGGACTACGGAAAAGGAATTCCTCGCGAATTATTGAGCGCTTTTCGGACCAGAGGAACAACCCTTGGCATTGGCCTGACGGGAATGCGGGAACGCGTACGGGAGCTTGGCGGCCATTTGGATATTCAATCCAGCGCGGCTGGTACGCAGATTTTGGTCACCGTGCCTCTCACCGCAGCGGTCAGCACGCCATCCAGGTCGGCTTCTGAACTCCACACTGCGGGACAAACTCTGAAGACAGAATAGTCTTCTCAGGGTAGCGCGCTCGTTACCGAGCGCAAACTCAAGCCGCCGTGGCGAGCGGCCGAACCTCCAGCCCTTTGCCGGGCGTGCCCGGTGTTCGCTTCCTGCCGATGCGCTTCTTTCCGGAAGCCAACAATTTTCTCATCTTCAGCCGCGCCTTGTGCAATTGCGACTTCGAATTACCAATCGAACACCGCAGGCGCTCCGCAATTTCGTGGTGCTCGTAGCCTTCCACTTCATGCAAGATAAAAATAGTCCGGCAGCCTTCTGGCAGCTCGTTTGCCGCTTGCGTCAAAGCGACCCGGTCCACTGTGCCCAGCAGTTCAGTATCGTCCCCTCCAAACTCCCGCGGCAACGGAGTGTAATCTACTGAAACTGGCTCGTCCAGGGAAACCTCCCGCAAATGCCGCTTGCGGCGCGTCATCAACACAGTGTTTACAACTACGCGGTAGATCCACGTCGAAAAGGCCGAGTCCCCTCGAAAACTGCCGAGCCCGCGAAAAATCTGAATGAACGCATCCTGCGTCAGATCCTCCGCATCGGAGACATTTTTCGTCATGAGCAAACACGTGGAATAAACGCGCCTTCGATGTAAATCAAAAATTTCAGCGCATGCCTGGGGATCTCCGTCTTGCGCACGCGAAATAAGTTCGTGGTCGGTCTTTACTTGAGGAATCCGGGTGGTGGGGGAGGCGCTCACTGGAAAAAGTCCTTTCTTCGGCGCCGATGCCGGAGCGGCGGCAATCAGGTCAACCTGATTCGGAGCATAAAAGGTGCGCGAGGACCGATCTATGGGGTTGTAGCTGTAATTACCGTGTAGACGGCACCCTAGGTTCTTTGATTAGCTTGGTCTGACGCCAATGAAAAAAGAGGATTCAGAAATACCTGAATATCTCTCAGCGTTTGGCCGCTGAATCGTAGTTCTTTTCCGCGGCCTGGCTCTCATCTTTATGATGAAAGTCCAAGCCAAAATGCGGGGCCGATTCCGTTCCCGTGATCTTAACCGGAATCTCCGTGCCCGCACCGTGCTTGCTGAAGAATGGATCAACCGGTTTCAGGAGAACGGACTTCCAGCCGGTCGTCATTTGCGATAATTTCGCGTCAAGCCGCGCTGTGCCTCGGAAATCGAAGGTCCGCCCATCCAGACCGTATTCGCCGGACATATCTACATGCGTTCCTGGAATCAGAAAATGGAGCAGCGAGAAGGACAAAGATCCATCCTTCAGCGTAAACACTCCGCTTAAATCCACCGGAACATTCTCGTCCACGCCGTCCTGCGCCTCTTTCGGCTTTCCTTGGGTGCGCAGACTCAACGAATCCAGCCGGGACTGTATCTTCTCATTCGTAAAGTGCGCGCGCAGCACATGAAAGCTTCCTGCCAGCTGCAATCGATCAGCCACGTCCGCCGTGCCGGGACCCAGGTTTAACTTCGTCTTCATCTCCACCGGACCAGTCATCACCGGCGGATCGGTACGTACGCCGAGTTTGAGCAGATCCTCGATCCGCGCGTGATCCATGACCACATCGAGTTCTACGTCGTGTCCATTCGGATCGTGTACCCGTGTTATCGAGCCGTTTGCCGTAAAAGACGAATGAAGCAGCGTCGCTTTCACCGGCTTGAGATACGTGTCCCCGCTTGTTCCATCGACAATCGCGTGAAACTCCGTGTGCAGCGGAACCGCGTGCCCACTGGTCGCAACTCGGAAATCCGGCGTGTCGGTTTTTCCGTCCACCACAATATCGTCGAGAGTTCCAGAATATTGGCCGGTAGACGAGAGTATTCCGCCAATACCCTTGATCGTGCCGAGATCGGCGTTACTGAAGGAATAGTCTCCCTGCACCGGCGTGTCCCGCGGACTGCCTTCATTCCACGGTCCAAAGAATCCGGTCGAGCGAATATCTCCCACCGGCTTGGGGTTGACCAGCGTGGCATCAAAGCGCATCGGCTGGCCGGGGCCAATGTCCTTCATTCTTAAATCGCTAATGGCAAATTCCAGCGGCGGCTTACCCGGTTTCGAAGTGTTGATCAGTAGCTTCGTATCTTCACAAACGAACTTGTCGACAAAAATCGACATCTTTCTCGTCTGCGAACTCATGCCCTTGTATTCCTGGCGATCTTCTTTCGGAGGGACGTTCAACTCCATGCCCTTCACGAAAACCGTGTCGACGTGTACGGTGGGGCGGAACAGGTTTCGAATCCCAGTGTGAAAGTGGAACTCCCGCAAACTGATCAAGGCCTGCACACCGGGCGCGTAAGGATTCGGATCGGTGGGGCCGTAAATCTTGAGGCCACTGCCCGAAACCTCCAACCCCTTGATCACGGAAACATCCAGCGTTGCCAGTTCAACCTTGCTCTTGAAGCGATTGGATAACGTTTCGATCACTCTCGCCCGCAAGATCGGTTGCGCGCGATCAATGACGCGCCGCGCCGCTATACCCACGCCGGCCAGAGCGATGCATGCGATGACGCCGATCAGTTTCCACCGGCTGTGCTTCTTCGAACTTTCTCCAGAACTGGCTGCCACAAGAGCTCCAATTCATTACCTCAGCTTCAAGAGGCGAGGGTCAATACAGTTCTCACCGCAGATTCTGGTCCCGGCCCGGATCGGGCAAGCTCTGATCCACGCTATCCACGCTTTTCTCCACCACCTGTTTCTGATAGTGTTCTTAGTCCGCCAAAACCCGTTTCGTATCGGTGGTAAATTTGTGCCCACCAATCCTTTGATGCTTTTTCCTGCACCCGTGTGTGACGAGCGTCACGGTCGGTCGTTACCGCGACTTAATAGGATTAGCACTTCACCGCCTCGGATGACATTGGAAACGGGGGAAAGGACAACCGCGTGATCGTTGGAGTTCCGAAGGAAAGCTATCCCGGAGAGCGGCGCGTCGCGCTGGTTCCCGCGGTGATCCCCACACTCGCCAAGGCCGGACTCGAGGTGGTTGTGGAGCCAGGCGCGGGTGAGGCAGCTGGCTATCCGGATTCAGCCTACGTCGAGAAGGGTGGAAAGATTCTCCAGAATCGCGCTGCTGTTTTCGCCACCGCAGACATTATTGTGCAGGTGCTTTGCTACGGCTCCAATGACGTTACCGGCAAGGCTGATCTTCCGCTGCTGCGCCGCGATCAATTATTAATTGGCTTTCTGCGTCCCTTCGGTTCCGCAGAAGTCGTTCAGCAGATTGCAGCTGCCGGTGTCAACGCATTCTCTGTGGAACTTGTTCCCCGGACCACCCGTGCACAGAGCATGGATGCTCTCTCCTCCATGGGTACCATCTGCGGATACAAAGCTGTGCTGCTGGCCGCGGAAACTTCCATCCGCATCTTTCCCATGATGACGACAGCCGCCGGCACCATCACGCCCGCCCGCGTCTTCGTCATCGGCGCTGGAGTCGCAGGCCTTCAGGCTATTTCGACCGCCCGTAGGCTGGGCGCCGTCGCCTCCGCCTACGATATGCGTGCCGCTTCCAAAGAGCAGGTGCAGAGCCTCGGTGGCCGCTTCGTCGAGTTGCCGATTGAAGCCAAGGACGCGCAGGACGCCCGTGGCTACGGCACCGCCCAGGACGAAACGTTCTACGCACGCCAGCGCGAACTCCTGACCCGCGTCGTCGCGGAAAGCGATGTCGTCATCACCGCTGCTGTGATTCCTGGCAAGAAGTCGCCCGTACTCATCACCGAGGATATGGTCAAAGGCATGGCGCCCGGCTCGGTGATCGTCGATCTCGCCTCCGAGCGCGGCGGCAACTGCGAACTCACTCGTACCGGCGAAACCGTAAGAGCGCACGACGTTACGATCATCGGAGCCATCAATCTGGCCAGCAGCGTCCCCTACCATGCCAGCCAGATGTACGCTCGCAACGTCACTACATTTCTGACCTACATCGTCAAAGAGGGAAAGCTGCAACTGAATCTTCAGGACGAAATCATTCGCGAGACCATGGTCACCCGCGGCGGTGAAATCGTAAATGCCCGAGTACGTGATTTTTTCAAACTGCCGGCATTAACAACTGCGGGTGGATGAGTATCTGTCTCAGTCTTTACCGAGAACCGAGAACCGAGAACCGAGAACTGAGAACCGGGAACTGAGAACCGAGAACTGAGAACTGAAAACTGAGGTCACATGAGTTCAAACTTGATCGACGCGCTGTTCATCTTCATGCTGGCCTGCTTCATCGGCTTCGAGGTCATCCGCCACGTTTCGCCCTTGCTCCATACTCCGCTGATGTCGCTGACCAACGCCCTCGATGCCATCGCCGTCGTCGGCGCCATCGTCCTGGTCGGCGAGCGCAAGAGCGAGTTTGCCACGGTGCTGGGCGTGATCGCCATCGTCGCCGCCACCAGCAACGTGGTTGGCGGATTCCTCATTACCGACCGCATGCTCAAGATGTTCAAGACCAGCCGCCCGGTGAAAAATAAATGAACCCCGATTTCGCCGGAAACCAGTACGTCATCGAATTCACCTACCTCATTGCCAGCGCTCTATTCATCTTCTCGCTGAAGTGGATGAGTTCCCCCGCCACCGCCCGCCACGGCATCTGGGCGGGCGAAGTCGGCATGGTGCTGGCCATCGCCGGCACTTTGCTCCGCCACGGCATCGTCGATTACAAGTGGATCGCTATCGGTCTCGTCCTGGGAAGCGGCATCGGCATCCCGCTCGGCATGGTGCAAATGACCGCCGTTCCGCAGCGAACCGCGCTCAGCCACGCCTTCGGCGCACTCTGCGTCACCCTGGTTGGCTCGGCAGAGTTCTACTTGCGCACTCCGAACGTTCCCAAGTTCATGATGTCGGTGCTCTCCATGGAAGTCATCCTCGGAGGCCTCACTGTCACCGGCAGCCTCATGGCGGCGGGCAAACTCCAGGAGATCCTGCCTCAGCGGCCCATCACATATAAGGGACAGAACCTCGTCAACTTTCTCTTGCTCGCCGTCGCCATCGGCAGCGCCGTTTATCTCGTCCTGCATCCCGAAGCCAAGCAATTGTTCCCGCTGATCGTCGGCATCTCGCTGATCTTCGGAGTTTTCCTGATTATTCCCATCGGCGGCGCGGACATGCCCACGGTGATCTCGCTGCTCAACGGCTACGCCGGCCTCTCCGCCGCGGCCATGGGATTCGTCCTCGATTCCAAGCTCCTGATCATCGCTGGCGCCCTCGATGGTTCCTCCGGACTGATCCTCTCGGTCATCATGTCGAAAGCGATGAACCGTTCCTTTACCAACGTTCTGTTCGGCGCATTCGGCCAGGTCCAAGCCGCAGCCGTTGGCGCCGCGGAAGCTCGCCCGGTTCACAGCGCCACTCCCGAGGAAGCCGCTGCCATCCTCTCTGCTGCCAACAAAGTGGTCATCGTCCCCGGCTACGGCATGGCGGTCGCGCAGGCGCAGCACAAAGTTCGCGAGCTCTACGACATCCTTACCAAGAAAGGAGTCGAGGTTCGCTTCGCCATCCATCCCGTCGCCGGACGCATGCCCGGCCACATGAACGTTCTGCTCGCCGAAGCGGACATTCCCTACGACCGCCTCATCGAAATGGATGAGATCAACGGCGACTTCCCGCAAACCGATGTCGCCCTCGTCATCGGCGCCAATGACGTCACCAACCCCGCCGCTCGCACCGACGCCTCCAGCCCCATCTACGGCATGCCCATCCTTGACGTCGATAAGGCTCACACCGTCATGGTGATCAAGCGCAGCATGAGCCCCGGCTTCGCCGGCATCGACAATCCTCTCTATTACCTTCCCAACACCCTGATGCTCTTCGGCGACGCCAAACAGTTTGTCGGCGCCATCGTGCGCGAACTCGGCGGACACTAAATCCGACTCTGTCATCCTGAGCGAAGTGGACCGATTCGCATCGCGAATCGGTCTGCGCAGCCGAAAGCCTGCCCTGAGCGGAGCCGAAGGGGATCCCTTGCAACTATGGTTTCGGGAAGGGCACGGCTTCAGCCGTGCCGCCAAGGAACAATAAGAACGCGGGCTTTAGCCCCTGAGGGAATCGCGGGCGGAACCAACGCACGTGATATTCTATCTACTACCAGCTGCGTACCGTTTTGGCGGAAATTCCCCGCAGTTTCAAGAGAGCTTCCTGAAGAAGCTTCCCTGTAGAAGCCCAGAAAACGAAGCCCAGAAGAAGAGAACTTAGAAACCATGCTTTCAGTCAGTAATGTTTCCATGCGCTACGGCGCCAAAATTTTGTTTGATGAAGTCTCGGTTGCATTCACTCCGGGCAAGCGCTATGGCCTGACCGGTCCCAACGGCGCGGGCAAATCCACGTTCATGAAGCTGCTCAGCGGTGAGCTCGAGCCGCAAAAAGGCACCGTCGTCCGCCCGCGAAAGCTGGGCGTCTTGAGCCAGGATCAGTTCGCCTTCGACGCCTACACCGCGATCAACACGGTCATCATGGGCAACAAGCGCCTGTGGGCCGCCATGCAGGAGCGCGACGCGATCTACGAAAAGCACGACATGACTGACGAGGACGGCATGAAGCTGGGCGAACTGGAAGGCATCGTCGGCGAAGAAGATGGCTATACCGCTGAGAGCGACGCCGCCATTCTGCTCGATGGCCTGGATATTCCGGAAGATCTCCACGGCCGCAAGATGTCCGAACTCCAGGGCGGCCAAAAAGTCCGCGTGCTACTGGCGCAAGCCCTGTTCGGCCATCCCCAAGCCCTGCTGCTGGACGAGCCGACGAACAATCTCGACTTGGATTCGATCCACTGGCTGCAGGGATTTCTGAATGCTTACGATGGCGTGGTCATCGCGATCTCGCATGATCGCCATTTTCTCAACAGCATTTGTACTCACATCGCCGACATCGATTACGAAACCATCATTACCTACACCGGCTCCTACGACGAGATGGTGCTTGCCAAAACGCAAGTTCGCTCGCAGATCGAATCGCAAAACGCCCAGCGCGAAAAGAAAATTTCACAGTTGAATGAATTCATCGCGCGCTTCGCCGCCGGTACGCGTTCCAGCCAGGTGCAGTCGCGTCGCAAGGAAGTAGAGCGCTTGCAGGTTACGGAGCTGGCCAAGTCGAACATCCAGCGCCCCTACATCAAGTTCGAACAGAAGCGACCTTCCGGCAAACACATTCTGGAAGTCGAACACCTGAGCAAGGCCTACGGCGATACGCCCGTCATTCGCGACTTTACCGCCAGCATCACGCGCGGCGAGCGAATCGCGCTCATGGGTCGCAACGGAGCAGGGAAGACCACGCTGGTGAATGCACTGCTGGCGAATTCGCCGACCACCCCCGAAGCCGAACTGCGCAAGACCAGCGGTTACGATGGCCCGTTCGTCGACTCCGGCAAAGTGATCTGGGGTCACGAAGCCTCGATCGGATATTTTGCCCAGGATCATCGCAGCCTGATCGAAGGCGGCACAACGGTTTTGGAGTGGCTGCATCAGTGGAATCCGGCGGCGGTCGGCGAGGAAATCCGCGGCCTTCTCGGGCAGATGCTCTTCCAGCGCGAGGAAGCGACGAAATCCACCAACGTTCTTTCCGGCGGCGAGGCCGCGCGGCTGCTCTTCTGCAAACTCATGCTGCAGAAACCGAACGTCCTTGTATTCGACGAGCCCACAAACCATTTAGATCTGGAAGCCATCAACGCTCTCAACATTTCTCTGCAGCGCTATCAGGGAACGGTATTTCTGGTCACTCACGATCACGATTTGATCGACGAGGTCGCAACCCGCATCTGGCACTTCGAGAGCGATCACAAGATCACTGACTTCAAGGGCACGTACGAGGAATACCAAGCTGCCGTGGTAGCTTAGACGAAGATCCTTGTCATTCCGAACCGGCTGAAAGCCGGTGAGGAGCCTGATTTTTGGGGCGTATAAGCAACTGCACCATTTTCGCGGCATGTAAATCATCCAGGTTCTCCACAGATTTCCACAAACGTTTACTGTTGCGTTGAGGGCCGCTGGTTGCGGATAATGGCGGCGGTGTATGCTTGCGCTGAAGTTGAGCGCGAGAGGTTGTGAGAGTCGTGTACAGTCGAGCTGATTTACTCAGAATTCTTCATCTGACCCCGCGCCAGTTGGCGAACTGGGAGCGCGCGGGTCTGATCGCCGCCTCCCCCTCCTATTCTTTCGCCGACCTGCTGAAGATCAAGAAAGTCCGCGACTTGTGTGCCATGAGAGTGCGGCCAGCGGTGATCCGGGAGTCCCTCGAAGCCATGCAGAAGCAGGCTGCCGGCATGGGAAATCCTCTCGTCGAGGCCGGCGCTTCCTCCACCAGCAAGCATCGCGTTGCCTTCCGTCACCAGGGCAAGTTGCTGGAGCCCATCGCCGGACAGTTCGTGATGGACTTCTCCGCTCGGGAAAAAGTCGTAACCAGCACCCCCATTCCGGATTCCGAGCCGACTCCTCGTGAGGACGAAGCTGCCGCATGGTTCGCCCGTGGCATCGCCCTCGAAGAAGATCCTGCCACGCAGACGGAAGCGCTCGCTGCCTACCAGAGGGTGCTTGAGTTTCAGCCCACGCACGCCGCCGCGCACATTAACCTGGGAACGCTTTACTACAACCGTCAGGATTTCGCGTTGGCGGAAAAGCATTACCGCGCGGCCTTGCAGGCCGATCCTCGTTACGCTCTCGCTTATTTTGACCTCGGCAACGTTCTCGACGAGACTGGCCGCGTGCAGGAGGGCATTCAGACTTACAAGATGGCGGTCCAACTTGCTCCTACCTACGCCGATGCCCACTACAATCTCGCCCTCGCGTACGAAAAAGTTCGCGAGCCGCGGAAAGCTCTGAAACACTGGCAAGCCTACATCAGGCTCGACACCTCCGGCCCTTGGTCCGTGCACGCCCGCAATCAGATCCAGCGCATCCTCCAAGCCGACACGCTGAAGCTGGTTCATTCCCGGAGTCGGCAATAACGCCCGAGCTGGAACGTCCCCCTGCATCTCTCTGGAAGCTCACTACCGCCTCCTTGCTGACTCTCCCGATTTGGTTGGTACTGATCGCAGAAGTTATCGGCGACTCGTTCTATAACACTCCGCTGCGCACTGGCCGGTTTCGGAATGTAATCGTAATGGGCACGGCTACGGTCGCCGCCATTTCGCCCGCATTTTGGGCGGCTGCGGCGTTGTTTG
This sequence comes from uncultured Acidobacteriaceae bacterium, assembly GCA_963782835.1. Lineage (GTDB taxonomy): Bacteria > Acidobacteriota > Terriglobia > Terriglobales > Acidobacteriaceae > Sulfotelmatobacter. Next base: position 33,105 of record CAWALR010000008.1, read on the forward strand.
GAATCAGCGGTTCCCGCGCACAGGCTGCTCCGCGCCGTTGGAAAAGGGCAATCTGGCTGATATTGATCCTGGCCTTTCTGTCCACCATGTACAGCTGTGTTATGTCCTGTGGCGGACATCCGACCTGGATCCGGGGCTACGATGGATCTTTCCACGATGGATCTTTGTCCCGCCATCCCTGAGATTCTGAGTGATAAACTGAGTTGTTAGCATTTCTTCTGAAGGGACTGATATGCCCGAGACCCTCCAATCCCCTGTGCCCACGCCCCTGACCACGCTGACCGACGACGAGATTCTCTTCCGTGACAACATCCGCCAGTTCGCTGACGACAAGATTCGTCCCTTGGTCAAGGAGATGGACGAGAAGGGCGTCTTCGAAAAATCTCTCATCCACGAATTTTTCCAGCTCGGCCTGATGGGCATCGAAATCCCCGAGCAATACGGCGGCGGCGGAGCCAAGTTTTTCGAAGCCATTCTTGCGGTGGAGGAATTGTCGCGCGTGGATGCCTCGGCCGGCGTCGTCGTAGATGTTCAAAATACGCTGGTCAACAACGCTCTCCTGCGCTACGGCAGTCCTGAACAAAAGAAGCGCTTTCTGCCGAAGATGGCGGTCGAGACCGTCGGCGCCTATGCCCTCAGCGAGGCCGGATCCGGCTCCGATGCCTTCGCCCTGCAAACCCGCGCCACGCTCCAAGGCAGCGATTACGTTCTCAACGGCCGCAAGCTCTGGATCACCAATGGCAAAGAGGCTGGACTCTTCATCCTCTTCGCGACCCTGGATCCCGCCGCAGGATACAAAGGCATCACCGCATTCCTGATCGAAAAAGATTTCCCCGGATTCAGCGTCGGCAAAAAAGAAGACAAGCTCGGTATCCGCGCCTCTTCCACCTGCGAGCTCATTCTTGAAGACTGCCTTGTCTCCAGAGAGAACGTTCTCGGCGAGCCCGGCAAAGGCTACAAGATCGCCATCGAAACCTTAAACGAAGGCCGCATCGGCATCGGCGCCCAGATGATCGGCGTAGCTCGCGGCGCGTGGGAGTTCGCCGCCAAATATGCGCAAGAGCGCAAGCAGTTCGGCAAGCCCCTCTCGGACTTTCAAGGCATCCAGTTCCAGATCGCCCAGATGGCTACCGAGATCGAAGCCGCCCGCCTCATGGTTTACAACGCCGCGCGCATGAAGGATGCCGGCGTGAACTTCGTGAAAGAAGCGGCCATGACCAAGCTCTTCGCCTCGCAAGTCGCCGAGCGCGTCACATCGCTGGCCATCGAAATCTACGGCGGCTACGGATTCACCAAAGACTATCCCGTGGAGAAGTACTGGCGCGACGCGAAGATCGGCAAGATTTACGAAGGCACTTCCAACATGCAGCTGGCTACCATCGCCAAGCTCGTTTTGGGCGGGAAGTGAGGCCCGTTCGGGCTCAGTAGAGCCGATCGTCCCCCTTCTGAAACCCGCGTCTGGAGCCTGTTTCCGCTCGCTGAAGGCGGCATGTTGCAACAAATCCCATTGCTCATAATGTGCATCGAGTTGCACTTGCAGCCCGGCCGCTAACCCTCTATCTCCCCACTAACCCATATAGAATTCAATATCTTCCCGCTGTTCGGGTTATTGGAAGACAAGCTGCACTCTTCCCAGTGCCCGCTGTTGGGCAGACCGGAGTGGCGCTTGACGATTCTATTGGGTAACACAGCCGTAATGCCGATTGCGGTTCCGAAGAAGAAGCGAACCCTTCTGCCACTCCTCACCGTTGTGTTCCTTTTTTCCTACGGTCTCATGACCCTGCTCATCGTTGAGCAGAACACTACCATTCAGGCCCAGAAGAATCTTATTCAGGTTCTCCTTGGCGACAGCAGGGAACTGTGGGCCACCAAAGCTAAAGTCCTCACCGACAGATCAGTTCGCGACCAGGCTCGCAGAAACGCTCAGACTCTTCCGAACCACGGCCCGTCGACCCGCGGGCAGGCTCCATCGGTTCAATCCCCGTCAACCCAGGCCCCGTCAGCTCAGGTTCCGTTAAACCAGGCGCCGCATCAGCATTCCCAGAGCCGCGCCGGCAAGAGTGTAAAACCCGATAACCAGGGTCCACCCTTGCCCGCTTCGGATCTGACAGATCAGCGTCGAGTTTTGATTACGCTTTAGCCCCCAGGTTTAAGCAGTAACGTATTTCACGAAGCTGCAGAAGGTTAAACGCAATGAAGGCCCTGACCCTAGCCTTGTTGTTAACTACGATGCTGAGCACGACCTTGTGCACGGCATTCGATGTGACCACTGCGAAGCCCACGCAGCCCGACCGCCGCCTCACCGGCCAGGTCGAGCAGCACTCCAAGAGCGGCCGCTGGTACTTCGCCGCCACCGGCCACGCCGTGTACTGCTACGGCCCTGTGATGACTGTGCCCCAGGCCAACGGCGATCTCCAGAAAGTAGCCACGTTCTGCCGCGACGGCCGAGCCGTTGTGCCGCTGAAAGACTAGAAAAGCCTCCTGTCCGCCGAAGTTCTATTCTTTCGGCGCTCCGTCCCCTCACGAATCCTGCAAACCGCTTGCCTCATCAAACGGCAGACACATGCCCGAACTCCCTGAAGTTGAAACCATTGCCCGCGGCCTTGGCAAACGGGTCACTGGAGATGTCATCGAATCCGTCTGGCTGGGCGAAAAACCAGAGCTACTCAAATCTCCCGCGCCGGAAATCGCTGCTACGCTCGAGCACAGCCGCATTCTCGCTGTTCGCCGCGTAGGCAAACACATTGTGTTTGATTTGGATCGTGTGGAGCGGGCACTCTTGCCCGCTAAAGGTCGGCAGCCTAAAACACAGCGTACCGGATCTGGAGCGAAGGCGCCACGGTCTTCATCGACGCAGGACGCAGAGGCGGACAAAGCCTGCCCTGAGCCTGCCGAAGGGAGTGTCCGCCCCACACCAGCCAATTCCACTCAAGCCCAATTCATCGTCCACCTCGGCATGACCGGCCGCCTGCAGGTGTCCGAACCCCAATCCGAAATTCTCAAGCACACGCACGCCATTCTGAAGCTGGCCTCGGGAAGGGAATTGCGCTTTGTCGATCCGCGTCGCTTCGGCCGCTTGAGCGTCGCCATAAACGGTGACTTTCACGCCCTCGGCATTGAGCCGCTGGACGCCGATCTCGATCGCTTCCTCCCTCTGTTCCGCGGCCGCAAGACCCCGATCAAAAGCGCTTTGCTGAATCAGAAACTCCTGCGCGGTGTGGGAAACATCTACGCCGATGAATCTTTGTTTCGTGCCGGAATCCGCCCCCGCCGCCGCGCCTCCACCATCACACGCGACCAGTTCGCCAAGCTGCTCACTTCCATCAAGGAAGTTCTCCGCGAAGCAATTTCTCTCGGCGGTTCCTCCATTTCCGATTATGTCGACGCCGACGGCGAAGAAGGCTTCTTTCAACTCCAGCACCGCGTCTATGGCCGCGAAGGCGAGCCCTGCCTCATCTGCAAAACTCCTGTCAAACGCATCGTAATCGCCGGTCGCAGCAGCCACTACTGCCCCAACTGCCAGAAGTAACGACACTCCTGTGGGACAGCCGCCCTCGGCTGTCCGGTCGAGCGAAGCTCGACGTCCTTTCGCCAAACTCGCCGCGCAACAATTCTGATAACCTCCCACCATGTCCGACTTCTCCATCGGTGTCGATCTCGGCGGCACCAACCTTCGCATTGCTGCCGTCAGTCGCGACGGCCAACTTCTCGAGAAAGTCACACTCGGTACAAAAGTCGCACTCGGCCCCGATCATGTCATCACCGAAATGTGCGACGCCATTCGGCGTCTTTCAGAAAAGTACGCGCCGACCGGAAAGCTCCTCGGGGCCGGTGTAGGCGTCCCCGGTCTCGTCGACATTCAAACCGGAGTAATGCGGAAAGCGGCTAACCTCCCCGGCTTTGAAAACTATCCGGCGGGCGCCGAAATCGAGCGCCGTCTGGGCACTCGCGTAGTGATTGAAAACGACGCGAAAGTTGCCGCGTTCGGCGAGCAGTGGCTGGGCGCGGCCCGCGGCATCGCCAATGTCGCGGTGTTAACCCTGGGAACCGGCATCGGCGGTGCAATCATCCTCGACGGAAAAATATTCCACGGCATGAACGGCATGGCCGGCGAGTTTGGCCACGTCACCGTTGACCCCGAAGGCATTCCCTGTGGCTGCGGCAACCGTGGATGCGCTGAGCGCTACGCCTCCGCCAGCGCAATTGCGCGCATGGTGCGCGAGGCAATCGCCACCGGCGATGCCCCCTCGCTGGCCAGAGCCGCCTCCTCCGACCCTGAGTTCGGCGCCAAGTCAATTTACAACTTGGCCATTCAGGGCGATGAGCACGCCCGCCGCATCTTCCGCACCTTCGGCCGCTACCTCGGAATCATGCTCGCCGGTCTGGTCAACGTTCTGAATCTGGAGATGTACGTCCTTGGCGGAGGTGTTGCCAGCGCCTGGGACGCCTACGCTCCCGCCATGTTCGAAGAACTGCGTACCCGCTCGCTGGTGTACGCTGTCACCGTTTCTGCCGATCCTTCCGCTCAAACCGACAGCCAAGGCCCGCGCCAAACTATCATCACGCGCGCGTTGTTAGGAAGCGATGCGGGATTGTACGGCGCTGCGCGCTCAGCGGTGCTTGCGAGTTAACCGCCCGCTGCACAGGCTCACCACAACGGTGCCACCGGCTCCTCCACAAACACCGGCGGAGGTCCGCCCCGATTCGAGAGCCGGATCACAGCCAGGAACGGCTTAGCTTGTGGATCGTATCTCACCGTAATGCTTCCGCCCTTCCCGGGTGGCCCATCGGAACCGCTCCGTCCGTCGGAGCCGTTGCTCCCGCTCGATCCGCTAGGCGTTCCCATCCCTCCAGAGCCTCCTTGCCCGCCACGGCCGCCCCTTCCCCCGGATCCTCCCGCTCCTCCATCTGCACTCACCATCAGCGACCCTCCCTGGGGATCCACCAAGTACAGCTTCTGATGGCCCGCGGCGGTTACGCTCACCTGTAGCAGTGGATGGTCCCCTGCTCTGAATGCCACTCGAACTTGCACTGGCGGCGCGTTCCCTCCCGGTCCTCCATCCTCACCATTCGAGCCGTCGGTCCCGTTCCCGCCATTTCCGCCAGCCGAGGGATTGTTCGGATCCATCGATCCCATGCTGCCACTCGCACCGTTCATTCCATCCATACCATTCATGCCGCTCGAGCCGGGGCTGCCGGAAAAATTCGCCGTGTACTTTTCGTCGTACCGCACAGGGATGTCGAGATCCGCGCGAATGTCCGGATGGCTGGGCACCGTGATCGTGACGTGCGGAACCTTACCGTCGCTGATCCTAGGATCACGAGGAAGAGAAACAACGCCCTTCTGGTTGGCGGTTACGATCGTTGCCGTGATCTTAAGGTCCTTCCACATCACCTTTCCCCCGCCGGCTCCCTCCGTCTGCAGTACCTTGCCGTCCGGCTCCGTTACCGCGACTACCAGAGGCAGCTTTTGTCCCGGTCCGATCGACGGCCCTTTCGGTAGGCTAACCTTCATGGACGCGACGGGAGTCTTGTCCAGGTAAACTTTCATTCCCAGATGAACTTGCACAGAGGCGCATCCACTCAACGCCAGCAGCAGCGGGAAGATCGCCATCCAAGCCGCCCATTTTGTTCTCTGCGGAATTGAAGCGCAGCCTTTGCCAAACGCCAGTGACCCGAACTTGCTCATGATTGAACTCCGCTAGCTTCTCTCGATGAATCAAACTCGAAGCCGACCAGCATGTTGTGTGCTAAGTTCCATACGCAGGTAAAGTTTTGTGGAGATTGTTAGATTATTTGTCACAGACGACTTACGGACTGTAGGCGGACTTACGCCCGGGGCTCCGCAGCGGAAGCACTTGTCTTGACTCGTCCCGCTGCCTTCAAGAACGCCTGATTCTGCTCCCCCGTCCCGATCGTGACCCGAATACAATTCGGCGCGCCCCACGGCCCCAGCGGTCTCACCGATACCCCTTCATCCAGCAAGCGGTCCGCATAGGCGGCCGCATCTTCTCCCAGATCGCAAAACAGAAAATTCGCCGCCGTCGGAACCACACGATATCCTAGCGCCGACAATCCGTGGCTGAGATCACGCGACTGTATCGCATTGCTCTCGACCACGCGTTGAATATGACTGTCGTCCTCGAGCGCCGCCAAAGCCGCGGCTTGTCCCACCGACGACACGGAAAATGTGTTTCTCATGTGCGCGCAATATCCCAGCAACTCCGCCGGACCCAGACCATACCCTACGCGCAGTCCAGCCAGTCCGTGCGCCTTGGAAAAGGTTCGCAGCACCACCACGCTCGCGCCCTTTCGGACACACTCCAGCGAGTTCGAATATGTAATCCTCCGCAGCGCCGCGAAGTGCATCGCGAATTCGTAGTAAGCCTCATCCAACACTACCACCACGTGGCCCGGAACCTGCGCCAGAAAGCGATCGACCACAGCCGCTTCCAGCATGGTCCCCGTAGGATTGTTAGGGTTCGCCAGAAAGACTAAGCGCGTGTCCGCGTCGATTCGGCTGAGAATTGCCTCCAGATCGAAACTGTCGTCGCGCATCGGCGCTTCGATCAGATGTCCGCCCGCCGCCTGCACCGCCAGCGAGTACACAATGAACGAACGCTCGCTGGTCACCGCATTCAGGCCCGGCGTGAGCAGCGTCTGGCAAAGCAAGCCCAGCAATGCGGTCGATCCTGCCGTCACCAGGACTTGCTCCGCTGGCAATTCGTGATGCGCGGCCAGCTTGGTGCGTAACTGGCTGCAATCGTCGTCAGGATAAAAGTTCGCCGTGTTCAGCGCGCGCCGCATCGCGTTCAGGGCGCTCGCCGAAGGCCCGAAGGGACTTTCGTTGGAATCCAGTTTGATGAGCTGCGGCCGTCGCTCCTTCGCAGCTGGCGCCGCGTTTGGAGCATTCGTCGTCCCCATGTCGCGGGCCGGCTTGGAAACCAGATCGAAGAAACGGCTCATGCGCCGCTCATCATGCCACGGAAGGCTTGGTCTGTGCTATCGGTTTATTGCACGCGGTGCGCAAGCGATCTACTTCTTGCACGGTTAATGGGCGGAACCGCCCGGGCGGAACGTCGAGTGTGAGCGGCCCGTAGCGCACGCGCTTGATCTTCTCCACATGGTGTCCCACCTTCTCAAACATGCGCCGGATCTCGCGGTTGCGTCCTTCAATCAATGTCACTTCGTACCAGGGGTTGGTAGCCTCTTTGATCAGACGGATTCCTGCCGGCGCGGTTCGTACCCGCCGCCCATCTTCCGTCGCAATCGAAACTCCGCCGCGCAACTTTTCCAGCGATTCCGCGCTCGGCATGCCTGCAACTTTCACCACATAGGTTTTCGGAACCTGCGACGCCGCCTTCATCAGCTTGTTCGCCAGCGCGCCATCGTTGGTCAGCAGCAGCAACCCCTCGCTGGCATAATCCAGTCGCCCCACTGGATAGACGCGCTTTTTTATTCCGCGAAGCAGCTGCATCACCGTCGGCCGGTTCTCCGGGTCGCTCACCGTCGTGACGTAGCCCTTAGGCTTGTTCAGCAACAGATACACATGGAGTTGCGCCCCCTGCAGCAGCTTTCCATCCACGCGAATGTGGTCGATGTCCGGATCCGCCTTGGTGCCCAGTTCCGTCACCACCGTGCCGTTGACCTTCACGTGGCCCGCGCTGATCAGTTCTTCGGCTTTGCGTCTGGAAGCAATCCCGGCGGCGGCAATGATTTTCTGCAGGCGTTCAGCGGGCATGTATGAGAACTTCCGAACACGAAATTCACGGCCGCATTTGCCACCGTGGAAGAGCAGCGCTTTAGCGCAGCGTGAAGCCCCTCAATCACGATGGGCTTCAGCCCTCGTGGTTACTCTTTCTGCACAGCCGATTCGGCGATCTCTTCCGGCTGGGCAGAATCGGTCGTCTGCGCCGCTTCTTCCGCCGGAATCAACTCGCTCTGGAACGATTCCGCCACCAGCTTCTCGAACTCTTCCATGCTGGGCAGTTCGTTCACATCCTTCAACCCAAAGCGCATCAGGAATTCCTTCGTCGTCTTATAAAGAATCGGACGTCCAATCACCTGTTTGCGCCCAGCCGTTGTGATCAGCTTTCGATCGAGCAACGTAGCGATCACGCCGCCAGAATCCACGCCGCGAATCTCATTGATCTCCGGCACCGTTGCCGGCTGCTTGTATGCAATCACCGCCAGCGTTTCCAAAGCTGGCAACGACAGCCGGATCGGCGGCTTCAAGCTCTTCGCAAAACTCCGCACGACCTCATGCTGCTCGGGCTTGGTTGACATGCGATACCCGCCCGCGACCTGGCGAATCTCAATCCCATGATCGGGCGTGCCGTAATCTGCAACCAGTTCTTCCAACGACGCCCGCACCCGCGACTTCACTTCCGTCTCATCCGCCGCGCCCGCAGCAATCACTGATTCCTTCACGAGCTGGGCGATCTGGTCGGTCGTAATCGGCGTCTCCGCCGCATAAATAATGGCTTCGAGTTGAGCTTTCAGACTCATAAATAGAATTTGTCATCCTGAGCGCAGCCGCTTTTCAGGCGGAGCGAAGGATCTCCCGCTCCACACTACCTCCAATCATCTCTTACCACTGCCTGCTCCGCCATCACTGCGTCGAATCCAGTATGCTTGCGCACCGCGATCTCGCCGAATAATTCATCCTGACGAACCTGGATCGCCTGCAGCCGCACCATTTCGAGCAGCGCTAGAAACATGCACACCAGCGCCTGCCGCGAGGGAACCCGCAACAGAAGTTGCTTCAACCGGATCGGTCTCGATTCCAGCGACAGCCGGCGCCGCAGATAGTCGATCATCTGCCCCACCGTAACCGTTTCTTCATTCACATTGATGACCGGCCGGGTGCGCACGCGCTCCAGAATTTGCTGAAAGGTCTTGACCAGATCAATCACGTCGGCAGCCATCTCCGGCTCAGTCCCTTCGGCGTCCATAAATTCTTTTAGAGCCGGATTCGTGAGCACCGCGTCTTCGATCTGCTGCTTCTGCAGCAGCATCTGTGCCGCCGACTTGAATTTCTCGTGCTCCAGCAGCCGGTTCACCAACTCGGTTCGCGGATCTTCCAACTCCTCGGCTTTCGCCGACGGATCGCGCGGCAACAGCATCTTCGACTTGATGTGAATCAGCACGGCCGCCATATAAATAAAATCAGCCGCCACATTCACATCCAATTCGCGAATCTTTTCTACATACGCCAGATACTGCGCCGTGATCCGCGCAATCGGTATGTCATAGATATCGATATCCTGCTTGCGGATCAAATCCAGCAGCAAGTCCAGCGGCCCCTCATAAACATCCGTCACCGAAACCGCAAACGGAGAGTCGCTCTCCTCCTTCTTCGTCGCCTCTTTCGACGGTTTCGCGTCAGCAGCAATCGCCGGCGGCGCAGTCGCCATCTGCTCATTCACCGCATCGAGTTTTGCATTGTCCATCATCGCAAATCACAAATGCTGAATCAGGGTGCCCCGTCCTTGTCGCGATTTTTGCGACAGGGTGGGGCGGTTGACTCCTACTTCGCCGCCTCGTACCCCAGCGACATCCCCATCGCCGCGCGCACGTCAGTCATAGTCTTAGCCGCGACCTTCCGCGCCCGTTCCGAGCCTGCCTCAAGAATATCCCAAGCCAGCCGCGGATTCTCCTCGAATTTCTTGCGCCGCTCCTGCATCGGATTCAACAACTTCACCAGACCATCCGCCGCCCAACCCTTGCATTCGATGCACCCAATGCCCGCCGACCGGCAGCCTTCATACACTCTGTCCATGGTAGCGCGATCACTGAAAATCTTGTGCAAATCGCCCACCGGACACACATCCGGATTCCCCGGGTCCGAGCGCCGCACCCGCGCCGGATCGGTCACCATCGTCTTCAGCTTCTGCCGCACCACCGGCTCCGGATCGGTCAGCAGAATCGTGTTGCCATACGACTTCGACATCTTCCGCCCATCTGTCCCCGGCAGCTTCGGCGCGGGCGTGAGTAGAGACGTCGGCTCCGGAAAAACTTCGCCATAGAACCCGTTGAACCTTCTCGCAATCTCGCGCGTCAGTTCCACGTGCGGCACCTGATCTTCGCCCACCGGAACCACGCCCGCCTTGTACATCAAAATGTCCGCTGCCTGGAGGACGGGATACCCCAGAAACCCATAAGTGCCCAGGTCTTTTTCCTTGATGTTCTCCCGCTGCTCCTTGTAGGTCGGAACCCGCTCCAACCATCCCAGCGGCGTAATCATGGAAAGCAGCAGGTGCAACTCCGCGTGCGCCGGGACATGCGATTGGATGAAGATCACAGATTTTTCGGGATCGAGCCCCGCCGCTAGCCAATCCAGCGCTACCTCCACCGAATTTTGTTTCACCTGCGAAGTATCGGCGTAGTCGGTCGTGAGCGCGTGCCAGTCCACCACGCAGAAGAAGCATTCATACGCATCCTGCATGCGCACCCAGTTATCGAGCGCTCCCACGTAGTTTCCCAGGTGCAGTTTTCCAGTCGGACGCATGCCGCTGAGCACGCGCTTACGCAAGTTGGTCGAAGTTGTCATCAGTTTTTCAACGAGTCGTCACAGGCGCAATGCCATCAAAAGCGCCTGAATTCAGAGGTTGTGGGACCATGCAGAGTATTGTCGATACTATCATGCCCATGTGGGAACAAGCGGCCCTCGGCTGTCCATTCGAGCAAAGCTCGACCAGCCGCAGCGAGCTGATTTCCGTGACCGAGGTGACGGGAGTCGGCTGACAAAATGTTCGGGAAGGGCACGGCTTCAGCCGTGCCGCCATCACGCGGAGAAGAAGCCGGCTTTAGCCGCTGAGGGCCCTTTGCTTTATAATTCGCCCTCCAACCGGATCGCCTGCGTCCGCATGTCCCATCTCGCCCGCAAACTCCGCCTCGCTGACTACTTCACGCTGGCTTGGGGCACCATGGTGGGCGTCGGCTGGCTGGTCGTCATGGACGACTGGCTGCTCCGCGGAGGCGCTCTCGGCGCCCTGCTCGGCTTCGCCATCGGCGGCGCTCTGCTGTTCCCCATCGGCTGGGTCTACGGCAAGCTGGTCGCCGCCATGCCTGACGCTGCAGGCGAAATCGCCTACACCGCCGCCGCATTTTCTCGCCCCATCAGCTTCTCCACCGGATGGATGATGATGCTCGCCTACTTCATCGTCTGCCCCTGGGAAGCCGTCGCCGTCGGCCGCATCGCCGGTTATATCGTCCCATCGCTCGATTCGCTCGAGATCTACCGCATCGCCGGACGCCCCGTCTATCTTCCGCACCTCATCATCGGCCTTGCCCTCACCGCTCTACTCACCACGCTCAACTACCGTGGCATCCGCCTCAGCGCAACCTTCCAGAACTGGACCGCTTTCGGCACGCTTGCCCTGTTCATTGTTTTCGTCGCTCTCGGCGTCAGCAAAGGATCGCCGCACAACTTTCCTCCGCTCTTCACGCACGCTCCGCTGGTTTCATTCCTGCTCGTGGTTCAGATCGTCCCGTACTTCATGACCGGATTCGAATCGGTCAGCAAGGCCGCCGAAGAATCCACTCCCGAGTTTCGCAGCCAAAGCTTTCTTCAAGCCATCTGGATGGCCATCCTCGTCGGCATCCTCTTCTACACAATCATCATCGCCGCTGTCGCCTTCGTCGCTCCCTGGCACGATCTGACCGGCGAGAAGTTTATGACCGCGGTTGCCTTCCAGCGCGCCCTAGGCTCCCGCTGGATCGTCAATGTGATCCTGGTTGCTGCGTTGTTGTCACTGGTCAAATGCTTCAACGGAAATTTCATAGCTGCCAGTCGCCTTGTGTTTGCCCTGGGGCGCCGCGGCCTTGTCGATGCACGCGCCGGCAGCATCCACCCCCAGCATCGGACGCCGTCCATCGCGGTTCTCTGTGTCGGCTTTGCGACCGCCGCATGTATGCTGCTGGGAGACGCGATCCTGGTTCCGATCACCGAGGTCGGCTCCGTCGCTTGCGCGATCGGCTGGGCCGCAACTTGTGCCGCTTACCTTTCCATGCGACGAACCAAAACATTGCCAGGCCCATCGAAGCCATCGTCGCTCGAATGGCTCGTTGCCGGCTTTGGTTTGCTCGTGGCCGTCGCTATGATGCTGATGAAAATCGTCCCGGCGATTCCTGGCCATTTCACAATTTACGAATGGCTCGCCCTCGCCATCTGGATCGCTCTGGGCGCCATCTCGCACCGCCGAGTGAGAACTGATTAACGGATGGCGGCACAGGCTGGCGCTGCAAATTTGCCCCGGAGGGGCATTGCGATAATAGCCCAGCGCTTCAGCGCTGGGGAAAGGGAAGAAAAGAGACCAAGTCCCGTCGGGACGGCACGAATACATAAACATCTCTTCGCACATAAGGACAGAAACGCAAACTTATGAAACCCTACAAAGAGTTCGCCCTCGCAATCGCATTTCTTCTCGCCGCCGCGCTCCCATTGCCCGCGCAAGCGCTTGAGCGCCCTTCGATCTCGTCATCACCAACGGCCACATCATCGACGGCACAGGCTCCCCCTGGTATTCCGGCGACCTCGGCATCCGCGACGGAAAAATCGCCGCCATCGGCAATCTCGCCGCCGCGCCGCGCAAGCGCACCATCGATGCCGCCGGCAAAGTCGTTGCTCCCGGTTTCATCGACATGCTCGGCCAATCTGAACTCACCATCCTGGTCGATCCCCGCCTGCCTTCGAAAATCTATCAAGGCATCACCACGGAAATTACCGGCGAGGGCGATTCCATCGCCCCTCTCAACGACGCCATCATTCAATCCGGTCGCGCCGGCTACGAGCACTACCACATCACTCCCGATTGGCGAACCTTCCGCCAATACTTCGCGCGACTGGAAAAACAAGGCATGGGCATCAACCTCGCCAGCTACGTAGGCGCCACGCAAGTCCGCCGTGTCGTCCTCGGCGAAGACAACAAGCAGCCCACTCCCGAACAGCTCGAGCAAATGAAGACTCTCGTCCGCGATGCCATGAAAGACGGCGCTGTCGGCGTTTCCACTGCCCTCGAATATGCTCCCGCGCCCTACGCCAAGACCGACGAACTCATCGCTCTCGCCGCTGAAGGCGGCAAGTTCGGCGGAATCTACTCCACTCACATGCGCAACGAAAGCGATTCTGTCCTCGAAGCCATCGACGAGGCTCTGCGCATTGGCCGCGAAGCCCACGTCCCGGTGGAAATCTGGCACATCAAAGTTGCCGGCAAGAACAACTGGGGACGCATGCCGGAAGTCGTCGCCAAAATCAACGCCGCCCGCGCCGCCGGCGCCGACGTCACCGCTGATACCTACGCCTACACCGCGTGGTTCAATGATTTCTCTGCATTCATTCCACCCTGGGCGCACGATGGCGGAACCGCGAAACTCGTCGAGCGCCTCAAGGATCCAGCAACTCGCGAGCGCATCCGCAAAGACATGCTCACTCCATCCAAAGACTGGGACAACGAATGGCAGGAAATTCCCGGCCCTGACGCCATCATGATCGGCGTCGTGCAAAATCCGAAGATGCTTCCGCTGCAAGGCAAGCGTCTCTCTGAAATTGCCAAGCTCTGGAACAAAGACCCGATCGATGCCCTCTTCGATTTCCTCATCGAAGATCCCAGCACCGGCGTCGCTGTCTTCGGCATGTCCCAACCCGATGTCACCCTCGCGCTGCAGCAGCCCTGGGTCGCCATCGATAACGATTCCTCCGGCACTTCGCCCGAAGGCCTTCTCGGCCTAGAGCATCCTCATCCCCGCGCCTACGGCACCTTCCCGCGCATCCTGCGCAAATATGTTCGCGAAGAAAAGGACCTAACCCAGGAGGACGCGATCCGCAAATTTTCCGCGATGCCCGCTCAGCGCCTCCGCCTCGCCGATCGCGGCGTCCTCAAAGCCGGCATGTGGGCCGACGTCGTCATCTTCGATCCCGCAACTGTGCGCGATCTCGCCACCTTCGACAATCCCAATCAGCTTTCCGAAGGAATGGACTACGTCCTGGTCAACGGCGTCCCCGTGATCGATGATTCAAAGATGACAGGAGCCCTGCCAGGAAAAGTCCTGCGCGGTGCCGGCTACATTCCATAGCACGCAAGAGAGTAGAAGATTGCTTGGGAGATCAGGAAGGGCACGACTTACCTGCCCGGAGGGCATCCCGAAAATAGCCCAGCGCTTCAGCGCTGGGAGGAGATCGAAAAATAGAAAACAAGTCCCGTAGGGACGACCGAACCTAAGGCTTCAGCCGCGCCTGCGTCTCCGCCGCCGGAGTCACCGTTACCCTTGGTTCCGCTACCGTCCCCGTGATGCTGTACACCATCGCCCCCGCTGCCTTCGCCTGTGTTCCAGCAATCACCTTAAAGTCCAACTTCTGCCCCAGCGACGCTGTTCCGCTGATCTCGTAGGCCCCCGTCGGCGAATCGAACTCACCTTTCTCGAGATCGATGTTCCCATTGCGCAAGCGCGCACGCCCCTGCCAGCGAGCGATCCGCAGCGGTTCCTCATCGCTACCCAGCGAGATGTGAGAAAGCACGCCGTCCCGCAGATCGAAACGCAGTTCGCCCTCGGCCGACTCCCAGAACGCCGCCGAATCCGCTCCTGATGCCTTGAACTGGTAACTCCCTCCACTGGCTCCCGAGATCCACGCATCGTGCATCGCGGCGGCTACCTTCTCCAAGGAAATTCCTGTCACGGTTCCAGAACCGTCGTAGACGGGTGAGGCCGCCGTGAAATCTGCTTGCCAATCACCGCGATGCTTTCCGCCCAGCAGGTCAGCACGCAAATCGGAAGCCTTTATCCTCCCGTGCTCCAGCTCAAGTAAAGCAGAAACCCGCTCGGCGACTACACCGTGAATTCGCAAATGTCCCACATTCACTTTTCCCGCTGCCCGCAGGTTTTGTAAAAACGATGGCGCCGCGGGATCCGCCGGCACCAGCATCTGGTACCAACGTCGCTCGCGCGGATGCGGCCCCAGCCACTCGTACAATCCGCTCAGTGCAACCTGGTCGGCATTCAAATTGAACGCGACCACGCACTGCCCCGGCGTTCCGCACCCGCGGGGCAATGTCAAAGAGCCCGTCCAGTGCGCATCCGCAGCCCGCGCACTCAGGTTCTCCACTCGCGCCTCCATCCTGTAAGAGCCTTAGTTCGGCAGAAGAAATTTCAATCGGCTCATTCACTCCCCGCACTCTCGCCCGGACGTTATGCAATTCCACCGTTCCGTTAACTCTCGGTATCGGAAAGCCGGAAGGACTTCCCAAAGCGTTCTCCGCCCAGGATCCAGCCATCTGCAAATCTATTTGCGCCGCACCCTCGGCGCTCGCCTTCACCGCTTGGAGTCCGAGCAGGCTCGCCATCCGCAACATGTGTGAGACTTCGCCCTCACCGCGCACTGCGACTGCGTAACCTGATCGCCCGACCCAGCCTCGTGCCTGCGTCGGCACAGGCCGTCCCAGCGCGACCGGGAACGGACCATACTCGATATGCAGTTCGTTGGGCGCGGGCAACCCCGCGTTACTCCACTGGCGCACACCCTTACCTCGCGATGAAACGCCATCGATGAGGGGCTCGGAACTGAGCGTAAACGGCACGCTCGCCGGAGCCAATTCCACCTTCGTATTCGCCGACTGCAACCGAAGATTGCTGATCTCGCCGCGGCCCTGAAACTTCGCTCCGGCAGGGAATGCACCGTCCTCTTTCACTCCGAAGTTGCCCTGTACACTCCCCGTGGCCACCAGATCCGCGGGAAGATCTTTCTTCGCGCGGCGCGCCAGCTGTGCCACCGCGCTTACCGGAACATTCTCCACATTCAATGACAAGTCCAGTTTGTGAGCTCTCGGCCCTCCCGCATCGCCGTGCAGCGTCACCATGCCGTTGCCGACAGGCCCGCTGCAGAAGATTTCTCGCATCATCTGTTCTGACGAACTGTACTTGCCATCGCAATGCGCCGCCAGCGCCAGTCCCTCAACCGACGAGATGTCATAGCGGTGAAAGTCCTGCACCGACGCGTCTGCCGCCACCTGCATCGCCGCCGGAGTCCCGCTCAGCGTCGCGTCCACCCGAAGATCGCCCCGCCATCCTTTGTCGTTGCCCGATACCAGCTTGCTCAGTTGCCCCAGTTGCAGGTGCTGCCACTCCAAACTGAACTGCAGCGGCGTTTCCCGCAGACTTCCCGCACGCTGCCATGTTCCATTCATCCGCAGCAATCCCGTGTCGGTCAAATTCATATCGGTGCGCAACGGTTCCGCTTTCAACCGCGCGCCCCATTCATTTTCGGATTCTTGCCACAAGGAAAAGTCGGCATTCAGCAGAGCATACGGTTTTTTCTCCGCGCCAGCCTTGAAATTGATGCGCCCCGAACTCGCCTCAATATAAGGAAAGCCCGGACGCGACTCACGCTTCGATTTCGCCGTAGGCGCCAGCGGTGTGCGTGCCGTCCGTTCCAGCAGGGCCTCCCAGTTCCATCGCCCATCTTCTCTCCGAACCAGATTCAAACTCGGTTCTGTTAACTCCAGGCGCGAGATATCCAGCCGTCCTCGCAGCAACGATGTCAACCGCACCAGCGCCGTCACCTCCGGCGCACGCAGCATAGGCTCCGCACCGAATGCGGGATCTTCGTGGATGACCAGATTGTCCAGATCGAATCCCGGCTGCGGCAGGAACCGAAGATGCACCGAGCCAATCTCCACCGGACGCGCCACGGCCTGGCTAATGGAATTCGCTATGCGCGCCTTCAGCCGCGAAACGCCCGGACGCGCCAGGAACAGGACCAGCAAAATCCCTGCGGCCACGGATACAACCCGGCGCTTGGAAGAGAAGAACTTCACTTCACTACTCGCAACGTTCGCCGCCATCGCGTCTCATCGAAGAAGTGCAATACCACATGCGCCAGGAAGCCAATGCGGTCGCCCAGGTCGGTTTTGCGATACTGGTCAGCGGGCGTCTCAAACGACCAGTAGATGAACATCGGCCGCCCAATAATATTTTCCTGCGGAATAAACCCCCAATATCGGCTGTCAAGGCTTACGTCGCGGTTGTCGCCCATGCCGAAGTAACGGCCCGGTGGTACCACCAGATCGTCGCCCTGAATGTGCATCGGCAGTTCCGGTTCCCAGCATGGATACACGTTGTAATTCTCGGACGGCGGCACCGCCGGAAAATTGTCGCGGTACGGATTCGGATATTGCGCCGCATCCTGCGAGTGGATCACATACGGTTCCTTCAGCTCCTCGCCATTGCGATATACCACCCCGTTACGCAGGTGAATGTGATCCCCCGGCACCCCCATGATCCGCTTCACCACGTACAACCCCGGCTCGCACGGCGCCAGAAATACCACGATGTCGCCGCGCTTCACCTGCCGGTAGGGAAGCAGCGGCCCCACCCAGGAAGTCTTCGGCGCGAATTGAATGCGGTTCACAAACACGTGATCCCCGATCAGCAGCGTGTTCTCCATCGAACTGGAAGGGATCTCAAACGCCTGCACCACAAACGTGATGATGAACAACCCCGTCACCAGCACGGCCGCCAGCGAGGAAAGGAACTCCACCGTGGTCTCGCGCGGCTTTTCTTCTACCTCTACTTCATTCTTCGCGTTGCTGTCTTTTTTCGCCACCGTGATCTATCCGTCCCGTCTTGATTGCCAAACCGCACGGCCTATCTTAGCCGCGGAAAGTTTAATTCACCAGCCGCAGCGTTCGGTTCCAGCGCGTGATCTGAAAAATGTGTGTTACCGCATAAGCAAAATGCGCCAATTTTCCCGCTACCGAGTTCGGCCCTGTTCCCTCGCTGTCTCCCTCTTGCACCGACCAGTAAATTAAGAGTGGCCGTCCAATAATGTTGGCTTGTGGTACGAATCCCCAATACCGGCTGTCGTAGCTATCGTCCCGATTGTCCCCCATCACAAAATAATGTCCCTCGGGGACAATCAGCTGTCCATCCTCGACCAGTTTTCGCAACTGCACCCACCACTCCGGAGTCTCACCCGCCGCCACATCCAGCCGCGGAAAACTATCCCGGAACGCGTCATTCGAAGGGCGGCTGAAGTGCGCGTAGGGTTCCCGCAATGGCACTCCATTTACCAGCACTTGCTTATTAATCAGCCTTACCCGGTCTCCAGGAATTCCAATCACCCGCTTCACGAAATGCTGCGCCGGGTTTACCGGATAATGGAACACGACAATGTCGCCGCGCCGTATCCGGCGATAAGGCAACAAATAGTCTCCTAGCCCGCTTCCCCCGTAGCACAACTTGTTCACCAGAAGATAATCGCCCACCAGCAGGGTGTTCTCCATCGACGGCGACGGAATCTGAAACGCCTGCACAATAAAGGTGATGACAAAAACCGCGATCACCACCGTTCCCAGCAGGGACTGTACCGACGCGGATATGCCCACCCCGCCCGTCCACGCAGTTCTGCGCACATCTGAGATGCGTTCGGCCGGAATCGGGCTGTCCGGAACGTGAGGGCCCGAAAGCTGATCGTCTGAAGAACTCATGCACTCCACTTCTCTCGCCACGCTACTTCTCCGCAGAGCGCGACGCCCGCACCAGTCGGCTTCCCGTCCCCTGTGGCCGCGACGCCAGATACGACAGCAACTGCCGCGCCGCATCCTGTTCCGCCGCCTTCTTGGTGGAACCCTGCGCCCGTCCCACAAATTCCGCCCGGCCTTCCCCTTTTTTTCCGTCCAGACGGACTTCCACCGTAAACGTCTTTCTGTGTTCCGGTCCCGCCTCTTCCACCAGCACGTAAGAAGGCTGCGCGATCCCCAATCCTTGCAGAGTTTCCTGCAGAGCCGATTTGAAATCGTTCATCGGCAGCGCACCACCTTCGCGCTCCACCCTCTCCAGTTCCGGCGCCAGAATCTCCCGCAGAATGAATTCTCGGGCGGGTTCCATTCCGCCGTCCAGGTAGATGGCCGCCAGAACCGCCTCCAGCGCATCCACCAGCAGCGCCGTTTTGCTGCGTCCCCCGCTCTTCTCTTCGCCGCGCCCCAGCCGCAAATAATGTCCCAGCTCAAGCCGTTGCGCCACCCGGATCAGGTGCCGCTCACTCACTACATGGGCGCGCAACTTGGAAAGTTCGCCCTCGCGAAACTCGGGAAATCGATGAAACAGCGCCTCGCTCGTCACCAGCGCCAGAATTGCGTCTCCCAGAAATTCCAGCTGCTCGTTATCGTTGACTTTATATTTGTTATCGCCCGATTGCTGGGACTCCTGCTCGCGCGCCTGCGAGCTGTGAGTGATCGCCTGTTCGATCACGCCCCGGCGGCGAAAATGGTAGCCCAGCGCCGCTTCCAGCGCAGTGATTTCCCTTTCTTTCATGATTGCACTGCCGCGTCGAAGGCTCGCGCTCTTGCCGGCCCCACAGTCGCGCGTTGGGCTCGCATCCTTATTTCGCGGGTGTATCGGGAATACCGCCAATCAACTGGATCAGCCGATCCTTCTCTTTCCGTGCCGCATCCCCCGCATTCGTGCCAGCCTTCGTCAAATCCACCGCCTGGTTGGCGATCTTCAACGCGTCGGGATATTTACCCTGCATATCCAGAGCCACCGACAGCCGGAAGACCGCAATCGGATCCGGTTGCTGCGGGAACGCATCAATCGACTTCCTCAGGTTTCCTTCCGCGGCCGCCCATGCCTTTGCGTTGAAATCCAGCGTCCCGAGGATCGAGTATGCCTCGGAACGAGCGAAGCCCTTATATTGCTCCAGCTTCTCCGGGGCAACTCCCGCCGTCGGGACATCCGTATCCACCGTCACCAGCGAGCGCTCCGCATCTTTTCTGGCTTCCGCGATGCGCTGGTCCTTATCCAGGTCTGTGTCGCGCGTGCGCTCTGCCAGCACTTGCGCCACGCCCAGCAGCGCTTCCGGATCGTCCGGATCGAAAGTCAATACTTTCCGCGCCATGGCCAGCATCTTGTCCGCGTTGTTGGCCTGTTGATAGGCGCCCATTACCTGCTTGTAGAGCAGCGGCCGCAACTCGCTGTCCGGAAACTTTGTCGCGAAGTCGTCTGCCGCTTTCTCCTCCGCCGCCGGATCGGTGAGTGCCGCGGCAACCTTATACGCGTCGAACTCCGGTTGTGTCTTGGCCTGTGGTGGCCGTTTCCCCGCTGGCGCTGCCGCTTGCCCCGGCGTCGTGCTCGAACTAGCCGGCTTGCTCTGGCCAACACTCCATCCCGAAATTCCCAACACTACGATAATTGTAATGATTGCTGTTCGCTTCATGCGTTCTCCTTAAACCGACCTGCCTGGCATTCGACTTCCACAGCTGCAATTCGTTGCTGATTCTACCCTGCATTGTAACCGCGGGTTCATCTTTCGGGGTGTGATCCTAACCATTGTCATCCCGAGCAAGAGTTCTTTGCGGAGCAGAGGACCTGTGCGAGGCGGTTGACTCGCATCCTCACTGCGGCTGCGGCTTCGCCGGAGGCTCGTACGCCTGCGCCAGCCCTCGCTCGGCCGCTGCCTTGATCTCCGGCAACTGTCCCGCCGCGTTCAGCGCAGCCTGGTACTCCTGCAACGCCGCCTCGCGGTCCTCCTTCATATCCAGAATCCGCCCCAAATACACGTGCGACCATCCCACCACTTTCGGATCCCTCGTCGCTTCAATCGCCTTCTGGAAATTGTCCTGCGCCCCATCGCGATTCTTGTTGGCCACGGCCACTTCTGCCAGGATGAATAGCGCCCGGCCCTGGTCTCCAATCTTTTTATCCAATGCCTGCTGTGCCAGCTCCTGTGCTCCCTTGGGATCTCCCGCCGCCAGCCGCTTCTCCGCCGCGAACAGCATTCGCCGCTCCTCCGGACGCGACAACTGCACCAGCTCCGGTGATGTCTTGCTGGCAAACTGAACCTCCGCCGCTGCTTTCTCTTCCTTCTTTATATCGATATTCGCTAGAAAGTCGCCATACGCCGCCCGTATGCCGGCCGGATCTTTTTCAAACGCGACCACCGAGTCGTAGAACGTCCGCGTCAGAATGTAACCTTGCTTTACTGCATCATCCACGGCCTGCGCCCTTAGCGCCTCATCCGCCGCCTGCTTGCTCCCGGTGGTCCGTATTTCGATCGCGCGCACCATGCACTCCGTCACCAGCAGCGAAATATCCGTCTTGAAGCTCTCCTCCAGTGGCGCTCGCTTCACCGACTGCAGCAGCGGTTCCAGTCGCTTGATCGCCGTGAAATGCTTTTCCGCCTCCCGATCCAATTCGTAGTGCAAAAACGTATGCCGGATCTGGTCCATCTTCAGCGCCGCCTTCGGCGCCTCGCCGGAAGGCATGTTCGGAGCCGGAAACACGATCACGTAATAATCCGCTCCATAGTTCCGCGCGTCCGTCTCATTCGGCGAGCCCATGAAATCGAGATAGATCGTGAATCTCCGCCCCAGATATTGCGACGACGGCTGCTTCAGATAAATTTCCGTGTCGAACACCATCTTCGCCAGCGGCTCGTGATACCGGGCCATCATGGCCGCGTAGTCTCTGCGGTGCCGCTCCCAGATCGAGTGCACTCCCACTTTTTCGTAGAAGCGCTCCAGCAGCGTCCCGAAAGTCGCTATCGCGGACGCATCCGGCGGCAGGTCCTCTTCCTTAATCCGCGGCGCAAAATGCGGCGGCCCATCCATATACAGCGCCAGCGAGATATATGGAGACAAGCTCCGATTGGTATTCCGCTCTTCCGTATGCGTCAAATAGAACTCGCACAGCGCTGACCGCGCCGCCTCGGCATCCGCCGACTCCGCCAAAACTCGCTGCACCTCAGCCCGCACATTGCTTCGCGTCGCGTCCGAAATGGTCAAGTCCTGGTCGTATCCGCAGGAGTTGAGCGCGGTCAGCACCGAAAAAATCGTCTCGCTGCTATCCAACGCAATCGGAGAGCGCTCCTGCTGATACGGATTCTGCGGAGTCGGCTTCTGTAAAGCTGGCTTCTTTGGCTCCTGGTTCTCTGGAGGCTGGTTCTCTGGAGGCTGGCCTTGCGGAGACTGGTCCTGGTCATGTGACGACGACTGATTTGGTGACGACTGGTCCGGTGATGATTGGCTCGGAGCGGGCTGATTCTGCGGAGCCGCATCTTGTGCCGCGCAAACTAATCCCAGCAGCCCCAACCAGGCTGCCAACATCGCAATTCGTAATCGCAAACTCAGGAAACCCTCCACAGGATGAGTAGTGCGCCGGGCGGAGATCACCCTCAAGTGTAAGGACTTCGCTGCAGAGGGTCAAACTGGAAGCGGGCGGGCGACAAGGGTGTCAAAATCCTGACACCACCCCCGAGTCGCAGGCGACGGGGTGAGAAATCAAACCCCCGGCCGAATCCCAGAAACCAGTCGCTCGCTTTTTTAAGCGAGCATCGGATTTACTACTCTAGGATCGCTGCAACGGTTACAGAGGCGAACGTGGCGAACCGCGGCATCTAAGACTCCCGCCCAAAGACTTCGGAACCGCTGGAGCAACTGCAGTTTTTTCGGTAAACTCGACCGGCCCGCGCGCGGGTAAAACGACGATTTCCGGCACCGACCCAATTGGTGCAGCGATTTTGTCATTCTTCAAAACAGCGCGGACTACCAAAAGGAGGCAACGTGGAGTTTGTCATGTTTGAAGATGTGGACGGCATGGAGGTCTTTGTGAATCCTGAACGCGTGATCTGGGTCAGAGAGTATCCCGGCGAAGTTACGGTAATCAGCTGCGGACACGATGACAAGTTTAAGGTCCGCCTCAGTCCAGCTCTAACTGTTGCAGCCTTGGGCAGAGCAGTTCGTTAATCCCGTAGCCGGCGGTTGCCACTTGGAACCTCGTCGGTGAGGGTAGCGACTCCTCGCCACCCCGCTCCTCACCGGCATTCAGGTTTCTATCGAATCACGGCAATTTACTGGAAACTGCAAACCAGGCGCTGGATCCTCCTACGGCACCACTACCTTCACCCGGTTCGAGTAACCGCTCTCTTTTCCATTTGAGTTCACAGCCGTAGTAGCGTAGTAGTAGGTCTTGCCATCAACGATCGTCTTGTCCGTATAGCTGGTGTCTGGATCAAGGCTCGAATTAACCTTGGTGTAACTGCCGGTTTCAGCCGTGCCTCGGTAAACGTTGTATCCGGTCGCCGATTCGCTCGCCACCCAGGAAAGCGTCACATAGGGGGCCGTGCCGTCGCCCGTCAAAGGTTCCGACGCCGGGGAATTTGCCGCATTGCTCACAAACGTTAGCGTGGCGGACTTTCCCCCGTCGCTCTGGGGCGTGAACGTTACATTAACGGATGTTTCCTTTCCCGCGGTAATCGTTAAAGGGAACGTCGCGCCTTGCAACCCAAACTGCGAACTGCTGCTTGACGCTGAAGAAATCGTAATGCTTCCCGCACTGGCATTCAGCCCCAGCGTCAGAGTCTCGGTAGTCCCCGCAGCGACATTGCCAAAACTTAGCGTCGTGGGAGCAATGGTCAGTTTTGGCTTGCTTGCGCCGCCCACACCGGTCCCTCCCACTCCTACCGTAAGGCTCCGGTTAGTCGCATTGCTGACAACCGTGATATCCCCGCCGACCCACCCTGACGCAGCAGGTGCGAAAGTGACGCTCAGCTCAACTTTCTCTCCTGCGGCGAGCGTTGCCGGCAGCTTCAGTTTCGGAAGTTCGAACCTGCTGTTGCTCGAGCCGACGCTGGAAATCTCTATGTTCGCGCGACCATTGTTGACTAAGGTAATTGCAAGAGTTTTATTCTGGCCGACCGTAACCTCGCCATAAGTCAGGCTGGCGGGTGAGTAACCCAAGTGCTCCGTCGCTGCTCGCATCGGCCTGGGCAGCATCGTGATTAGGATTGCGACTGAGACCGCCGAAACGGCAAAAGTAAAAAGAGATCGATTAATCAGCTGGGGGAGTAGCATGGAAACGAGTCTTTACCATTTCGGGACCAGCCGGGAAGGTCTCAGAAGGACATCCCGACTTGAAGGTTTCGCTCGCCCCCAGGGCGCCGTTCTTCGAAAGCTTTTCGATGCAATGTTTTCCGCATCGATCCTCGATGCTTGTAACCAAAATTTAATCTGGCATTGACCTTCTTTTGTGCGACCAGGGCTGGCGTCCACCCCGCACGAAACTCGGGATTAATTCCATCGAGCTAAACCGCGCCGTTTGGCCCGTTGGCCCCGCATAACGATCGCTAACAGGCGATACATGGGAGAACAGGCAAATGCGTGCTACGATGCCCCATGAGACGAGTTTTCGCTTTCTGGCGATCCTTCGGCCCGATTTTGTTTGCCTTGCTCGTCTTCCAATCCTGCAATTCCCTCAATCCCGCGTGCGGAAGTGCTCGGCCATCCCCAACCATCGCATCTCTTTCCGCCACCACGATTACGCTTGCCCAAGTCCAGCAGGGCTTTGTTCTGACCGTGAATGGCAGCAACTTCGTTTCGTCGACTGTCGGGGTGATCAACGGGACGACGCTTACCACGCTGGTCACCAGTCCTACCCAGTTGCAGGTCACCCTTACCACTGCCTTGATCACTGTGCCCGGAACGGCAAGCGTGACGGTCAACACTCCCAGCGGGACCTCCGGCGATTTAGGCTGTACTAGCGGTGGTACCAGCGGCGCCCTCACCTTGACGATTACCTAGCGGCTAAAGACTCGCCAAACAATGGCTTTCCCTGAGGCCGGCTGACGAGGCAGGGCATTCTTGACTTGACTTCAAGTTTTCGGCCGCCCGGATTCCGCGCCCTGTCGAAAGGTATTAACCCCTACAAAAAGCGAAGTTTATTCTTGGCTAAATAGGGCCACTCTGCTAAACTCCGCGCCTACATCGGGACGACCCAGGGAGGGTATCAACCAATCGCTATACGGACGAGAGGAGAATCACATGGAAACTGCAATCGGAGTATTCACTGCGCGTGATCATGCGGAAAAAGCAGTCAAAGAATTGCTGGAACGTGGCGTGCCGGAAGAATCGATCGTTTACCTTACTCTGTCGGAAAGCGAAGCAAAAACTATCGCGAAGGAGTTGGGCGCATTTGTCGGCGGCTTCGTTGGAGGAGCCGCGGGAATCACAACCGGGGTGCTGGCATCAGTCCTGCTTCCCGGAATCGGCACGGTGTTCGCGCTAGGACTCGGTGCCGCAGCACTCCTCACCGGGACGGGTGCAGGCGCGGGTGCGGGCGCAGCAGCTGGTTCATTGGCAACCCACGAAACAGACGCGCCGAAGCCGACAACCACTGACCGGAGCGCCGAGGATACCGCGTTCTTCCGCGAAGTACTCAAAGAGGGGCGTTCGCTAATTGTCGTTCGCACCGAATCAAAGGAACTCGCCGCCACGGCCTGCGAAGTACTCGATCGGCTCGGGCTCGGCATGCAAAACCGCACGCCGGTCAAAATGCAAACCACCACCCATCACATCGACGACATCGCAGTTCTCGAAATCAGTGGACGCATCACGCTGGGCGAGGGCAACGTCATGCTCCGCGAGATCGTTCGCGAGCTGATCGACAAGGGCAACAAGAAGATCGTTCTCAACCTGGGCGAAGTGCAATATGTCGACAGCTCAGGCGTGGGCGAGCTGGTGAAGACTCACACCACCGTTCGCAATCAAGGCGGCCAGTTGAGGCTGGCAAACCTGACCAAGCGAGTCAATGACTTGCTCCAGATGACACGCCTCTCCGCAGTGTTTGATATCGAGCCGGACGAGGCCAGCGCGGTCGCCTCTCTCCGAGGTGACATACCTTCGCAAGCTGTCGCCTGAACTCAATCGCATTGTTCGAAGAGATGTATCCGCCGCCCGCCGTTTGGGCGGCTCTTTCTTTCCTGAACACATTCTCAGGCCGATAGCCTGAATTATCCCCCGTGGCTCTTCGGCGCCGTCGCTTCCGGAGGCGCTTCTACCGTAACTTCAACGCTCGCGCCCTTCTTCAGTCGGACCTCATTCCCGTTTTCGTCCGTCAGCGAATTCTCTACTCGAATCTCCCGGTAGAGCTCATCCGCTCCTTCGATGGCAATCTGCGCCTTCTCCGCTTCACTGGGCTCCAAAGGCCTGATAATTTTTTCTACCGTTCCCGGCAGCGTCACACTCGGATTTTCCGTCATAGCTTCCTTTCAGGACCGGGCGCACCGCCCTTCACGATGGCTCCGGAGGAATTCGTTTCAAAACTCTGAGAAATTCGGCGGACAATTCCCGGATGCGTTTCAGTCGCTCCTTCTCCTTTTGCAAGTCCTCTTCGCTGATCCCCAAGAACGTTTGTTCTTGGAGACTCTCGATTTGCTCCCGCATGAGTCGTTCGAGTTCATCGCGGATTTCCTTGATCCCCGGACCATCCATAACTCACGCTGAAAATTGGGCTGCCCATCTCAGACACACAAAGCAGCCGTATTGGTTGGCAATTTCAGGCGTGGAGTTGGCCCTCGACCGCTTTTCACCTTCAATTGGCTAAAGCAATATCTTGAAAAAAAAAGGCGGTCGTGAGGGCCGGAACGTCCGTTCCCGGACACTAGCCCATGACCACCCTTCGGGGCTCGATCTGCCCCAGAACTTACGACCACAGCCTATCGCCCGCCAGGGAAGCAGACAATACAGCGAAATCCGTAGTCCGTGATTACATCCTCTGTCGGGCCATTCCTTTGCAGCGTTTCTTAAGAGACCCTAACGTAACTCCCAGCCACTGAGATTTCCCTTCCACCCTGCCGATACTAATTATGGGTGAACACTCACTGCCTCTGAGGGTTCGCCAGGGCAAACAACTAGAGAAAAATGATCAAGATTCTCCTCGTCGAAGATAGCAAGTTTCTCAGACTGGCGACCGAACGCGCCCTGGCCCGCGCCGGCTATAACGTGACCAGCGCCGTCGATGGCGACGAAGCCTTGCAGTTCGCGCGCCAGACGCTCCCCGACCTCATTCTGCTGGACATGCTACTGCCCAAGATGAGCGGCCCCGACGTACTCAAGGCCCTGAAACAGGATCCGGCCACCAAAGCCATTCCCGTAGTCGTGATGACCGGCATGTCGCAGAAAAACGCCGCCCGCCTGCAGCACGACGGAGCCATCGGGTTCCTTGAAAAATCCGCTCTCGAACTGGATAAGGGCTCCGCAAAATTACTCATCGCCCTCGAAGAGATCTTCAAGAGCCTCCCCTCCACCCAGGCTCGAACCACCACCGTATAAACGCCTCTTTCGTAACTCCCCCCGGTTACCTTTGGGAATAGGCCACTTACGGCCGGGAACCCTTAGCCCCCGGCCGGAGTCTATCCCTTTAAGCATCATGGAACGCTGACCGATCGGCTGGCCGAAGATTTTTCGGTTCAGGATGGGGTGGAAAATCCTATAATCAGGGGACGCCTACGCATGGCGGGAGCAACCACCTTGGCAGATTTAGCTAGCGCGATCGGAGCTCGGGCCGAAGAGGCCGCAATTGTGGCCGACCTCAAAGCCGGTTCGGAAACGGCTTATGCCTGGCTGATAGGTGAATTTCAGCGTCCCGTTTACGGGCTCGTCTACCGCATGGTGAGCGATCCCGCCGACGCTGCGGATACCACGCAGGACGTATTCCTGAAGGTCTTCCGCGGCATGAAGCACTTCCACGGTGAGTCCAGTTTGAAGACGTGGATTTACCGCATCGCCCTCCACGAGTCGGCGAACCGGAAACGCTGGTGGTTTCGCCATAAGGCACACGAGACTTCCATCGAGCCGGTGGAATCCGAGACCGCAGGCAACGGCGACGAAGCCCTGCAAAGCGCCCTGACCGATCACCACGATTCGCCCTTCGACAATGTGGCGCATCGTGAGTTGCAGCAGCGCGTGGACGCGGAATTACGGCGGGTTGCGGAGCCTTATCGCACCACGCTGATTCTCCGTGACCTGGAAGAGATGTCGTACGAAGAGATCGCCGAAATTTTGCAGATCTCGCTCGGAACTGTGAAGTCCAGATTGACGCGCGGCCGCCAGGCCCTGAAAAAACGGCTGGCACCCTACGTGCGCGAGGTAGGCGAGGAATTGGGGCTCGTCCTGCCTGAAGAACAGGAAAAAGAAGATGAAGCCGCCGATTCACGGCGACCGGTTGCTGGAGGGGGTAGAAGGGTTGAGGTGACGCCATGACGCACATGGCCACAAACGTTACATCCACGAAGGCAGAGTTGACTTGTGCCCAGGCGAGTGAGTTGTTCTCGCCCTATCTCGATGGTGCCGTCACCGGCAATGAGATGCGCGCCTTGCGCGAGCATCTCGATGCCTGTCCCGCGTGCACCCGCGAATACACTCTGCTGCGGCAGACGCAGCAATTGCTCTCCGCTGTGGGCCGTCCCGACGTGCCCGCCGACCTGGGCCTGAAGCTTCGTCTCGCCATCTCTCGCGAGGCTGCTCAGACTCGTCGTCCACGCTTTGAAGGTTTGATGGTCCGCCTCGAAAACACCTTGGAAGCCTTCATGGTTCCCGCTACCGCGGGCCTCGCTTGCGCCATCCTGATCTTCGGCTTGGTCGCCGCTATCCTCGCGACCCCCGGCCAGTTGCAAGCCAATAACGAAGATGTTCCTCTGGTGCTGAATACCGGGCCGGAATTGCAACAAAGCTCATTCGGCACGCTGAGCTCCATCAACGCCGAATCGCTCGTGATTGAAGCTTACGTCGACGCCCATGGCCGGGTCGAGGATTACAAAATCCTCTCCGATCCGGGCGCTTCGCAAGAGCTTCTGCCGCAAGTGAAGCGCATGTTGATCTTCACCACGTTCCGTCCCGCTATGTCGATGGGCCATCCTATCTCGTCGCGGGCCGTGCTCTCCTTCTCCAGGATCAGCGTACGCGGCTAGCCGTGGCTCGCGAACTTACGCCGTTGCGTCGGAAATCCTTGTCCTGCATAGGGTTCCTCCTGTATGGTCCCGCTTCGTCCAACGCGCTAGCGTGAGCCTATCGGTGTCCGCTCCACCGAATCATCGCTCTCGAAAGGAGATGCGTGGTTCGTATTTTTCTGGTGGATGACAATGCGATGATCCGCTCCCATCTTCGTTCCGTGCTCGAGAAGCAGGATGAGTGGGTAGTCGTCGGAGAGGCCGAGGATGGACGCCGCGCCCTTGAGAAATGGGATCAACACGCTCCCCATCTCACCGTCATGGATTTCGTAATGCCTGAAATGGATGGTCTGGAAGCCTCCCGGCAGCTATCCCATCAGCATCCCGAATCGCCCATCCTGATGGTGACCATCGATCCCTGCCGTCAACTCGAGCACGAGGCCCGAAAAGCCGGAATCAAAGGCTTAGTCTCGAAAACCGATCTCCGCTCTATGTTTGAAGCAGTCGAAGCCCTGCTTCGAGGTCAAACTTATTTCCAGCTGGCGCCAGTCGCCTAACTTGCCCAGTCCTCTTCGGATTCAGCCGCCTCGATCGGCAGTATCGCTCTCACCAGAGTCCCGTCCCCATTCGACTGAAGCTCCAGCGTGCCGCCCAGTTGCCTTAGCCGCTCGCGCATCCCACTGAAACCGACACCAATTCTTCCCGCCCGCGCAAAGCTGCGCAACTTCTCTGCCGGCATCCCTTTCCCGCGATCCTGCACCTCAACCATTAGCTTTTCCTGGAGTTGCACCCGTATGGTCGCCGTCTCGCTTCCAGAATGACGGTGGATGTTCGTCAGGCACTCCTGCACCACCCGGAACATTGCAATCTCGGTATCGCGTGCCAGCCGTCCCAGATCCGGCGGAATTTCCAGGCTTCACTTCAATTCCGCTGCGCTTCGCGAATCCTTCGATGTACCACTTCAACGCCGAAGCCAGCCCCGCTTCATCCAACAGTGGCGGATGCAGCAAATGTGAGATGGTTCGAATCTCCCGGCTCACCTCGTTCACGAGTTCCGCATTCTCCGCTACACATTTCGCCGCCGCAGGAGTCAGCCGCTCCGCCTCCGACGAAACCACCGTGATGTTCATGCCGATCGCCGCCAGTAGTTGTCCCACACTGTCATGCAACTCCCGCGCCAGCCGTCTCTGTTCGTCATCCCGCATTCGCAGCAACCGCGCCGACAAGTCCCGCAAACTGTCCGTCGCCGTATGCAACTCCGCGGTGCGTTCCATCACCCTTTTTTCCAGATCGTCGCGAGCTTCGCTTAAGGACCTCAACAACTGCCGCTGCTCATCGATATTCGTCGCCGTTCCGTACCAACGGGTAATCTTCCCCGCCTCTTCGCGCAACGGTTGGATTCGCGCCAGAAACCAGCGAAAGACTCCGTCCGCTCCGCGCAGCGGAAACTCCATCTCAAACGGAGTTCCAGTCTCCAGCGATATTTTCCACCGCTCCAGTACCGCCGGAAGAATCTCGGGATCGTGCACCGATTCTCCACCCAGTCCTTCCATCTGCTGCGGCGTGGTCCCCGTGTACTCGTACCACCTTTCGTTGCGCCAGAAAACGTGGCCGTCGCTGTCCGCCATCCAGCACAATTCCGGCAGGGAATCCGCAAAAGCCCGGAATTGTTCTTCGCTCCGCCGCAGCGCGCTCTCCGCTTCTCTCAGAGCGGCCAACTCCTGGCTCACTCCCACGATGCCGACAATCGTGCCGTCCTCTTCTCGCACCGCAGATAAAGTCACAAATGCGCCCACTGAACCTCCATCCTTGCAGCGCACTCGGAATTCTCCCGCCCAACTGTTTCCCTGGAGCACGGTCGCCATGTGCTCCCGGCTTGCTTCTTCGTCCTCTGCGCTTACGGTAATTTCCATGATGTTTCGCCCCAAAACCTCTTCTGACCGCCAGCCGTACAGTTTCTCGGCAAACGGATTCCAGTACGTCACTGTCCCGAACAAGTCGGTTGCAATGACGGCCGCTTTGAGACAGTTGAGAAATAAGCTCCGCAGGCGGGATTGCTCAGGCGTGGGCGGGTTCGCCGACGATTTCACCACGGGAGGCGTGGACATCGATTCAAGCATGGAGAGAGCGAAGCAGGTACAACCTTAGATCAAGTATGTCACATTCCGGATTCATCAGAAACTTGGCCCGGGTGCCCCGTCCTTGTCTCTCCGTTTTTTGGAGAGACAGGGCGGGGATTTTGATCGCGAAGGAAAGCTCTATAAAACCTGCTCGACTCCCGAACCATTCCATCCACCCTGATTATTCCGCTACTGGATTGACTGTGAGGCATTTAAGGCAAAATTAATTGCGCAGTAGCGCACTGTCTGGTAGCCTTTTTCAGGACTACTTTTGATCATTTAGGTTGCGACCGCGCGCCATTGTCCGCGGCTCTCGTCACACATTAGGTCCGAAGCATTTTTCTAAGGAGAAACCATCTTGGCTGCAATCGCGAAGAATCGCATTCTGTTCACCTCCGAATCCGTTACTGAAGGCCATCCCGATAAGATCGCCGACCAGATTTCCGACGCCATCCTCGACGCCTGCCTCGCCGAAGATCCAGTCAGCCGCGTAGCTTGCGAAACTCTCACCGCTACCGGCCTCGTCGTCATCGCCGGAGAAATTACCACCAAGGCCTACGTCGATTTTCAACAAGTCGTTCGCGGCACCGTGCAAAGCATCGGCTACGACAACGCTCTCCACGGCTTCGACTGCAACACTTGCGCCGTCATCTCCAGCATCAACAAACAATCCGGCGACATCGCCATGGGCGTCGATACCGGCGGCGCCGGCGACCAGGGAATGATGTTTGGGTATGCGTGTGATGAGAATGAGGAGCTGATGCCGACGCCGATTTCGTTGGCGCACAAGTTGACGATGCGGTTGGCGCAGGTGCGGAAGAATGGGACGCTGCCGTTTCTGCGTCCGGATGGGAAGTCGCAGGTTACGGTTGAATACGATGCGAAGGGGAAGGTGATCCGCGTGGATGCGGTGGTGATTTCCACGCAGCATGCGGAGACCGTTACGAACGATGAATTGCGCGCGGGAATTTTGAAACACGTGATCCAGGCTGTGATTCCGGCGCACTTGCTCGATGAAGATACGAAGTATCACATCAATCCCACGGGACGTTTTGTGATTGGCGGACCGATGGGAGACACCGGACTCACGGGCCGGAAGATTATCGTGGACACGTATGGCGGGATGGGACGGCACGGTGGAGGGGCGTTCAGCGGAAAAGATCCGACGAAGGTGGATCGTTCAGCGGCTTATATGGCGCGGCACATTGCAAAAAATATTGTGGCGGCGAAGCTGGCAGATCGCTGCGAAGTGCAGTTGGCGTATGCAATCGGCGTGGCCGATCCGGTGAGCGTGAGAGTGGATACATTTGGGACGGAGAAGGTGGATCCCGAAATTATTCCAGATTTGATTCGGGCGAACTTCAAGCTGACGCCGCGGGGGATTATCGAGTCGCTGGATCTGCGGCGTCCGATTTACAAAAAGACCGCGGCGTACGGACACTTTGGACGCAGCGATCCGGACTTCACTTGGGAAAAAACCGACAAGGCGGCGAAGCTGGCGAGCCAAGCGGGTGTGCGGGAGACAGCGGGGGCGAGGAAATAGGCAGGCCCTCAGGGGCTAAAGCCCGCGAGCAGGGTGGAGATTTATCGCAGCGCTGAGAGCGCTGCGCCACCCGAGAATGGGGCACCCGGAAGGGCCAATAGGGAAGCGAGCCAGGCGCGCGATTATTGCGTCGCAAGAAGCGCGACGCTTCGCGCGGCTCGCTCAGATCCTTCGCGGCGCCAAGAACGCTTGCTCAGGATGACAAAGCCTGACCAAAGTGCAATTGGGAAGCTAGGCCGAAAGGCTTATTCACTTAAGGGTATTTGGGTATGCTGATCTTGGCTCCGAGTCGTGTATTCTGACAGAGTACCGGGCGAGCCAAGTAGTCTTCCCATTAATAAATTTAAGCTTAACCAACACCAATTTCTGAGCGTGAAGGCGCCACAGGAGGCGTATGTCAACAGCAGCACAGATTAATTACGACGTGAAAAGTTTAGAGCTGGCGGAGCTGGGCAAGAAGCGCATTGAGTGGGCGAACCAGTCGATGAAGGTGCTGCAGATTATCCGCAAGGAATTCATTAAGAACCAGCCGCTGAAGGGGATTCGCATTTCGGCCTGCCTGCACGTGACGGCGGAGACGGCGAACCTGGCGATCTGTTTGCGCGACGGAGGGGCGGACGTGGTGCTGTGCGCTTCCAATCCGCTCTCGACGCAGGACGATGTTTCGGCAAGCCTGGTGCGCGATCAGGGCATTCCGGTGTTCGCCATTAAGGGCGAGGACAACGACACGTATTACAACCACATTCTGGCGGCGATCGATCACAAGCCGCACATCACGATGGATGATGGAGCGGACCTGGTGACGATCCTGCACACCAAGCGGACGGACAATCTGGAAGGCGTAATCGGCGGGACGGAAGAGACGACGACGGGCGTGATCCGGCTGCGCGCGATGGCGAAGGAAGGCGTGCTGAAGTTTCCCATCGTTGCGGTGAACGATGCCGATACCAAGCATCTTTTTGACAACCGGTACGGGACCGGACAGTCGACGATTGACGGAATCATTCGCGCGACCAACTTCCTGCTGGCGGGATCGAAGTTTGTGGTGGCCGGCTACGGCTGGTGCGGGCGCGGGCTGGCGAGCCGGGCGCGCGGTGCGGGCGCGGAAGTGATCGTCACGGAAGTGGATCCGACGAAGGCGCTGGAAGCGGTGATGGATGGCTTCCGCGTGATGTCGATGACGGAAGCGGCGAAGCTGGGCGATGTGTTCTGCACGGTCACGGGCAACAAGAGCGTGCTGACCAAAGAACATTTCGACCTGATGAAAGATGGAGCGATCATTTCGAATTCGGGACACTTCAACGTGGAGATCGATATTCCGGCGCTGGAAAAGATGTCATCGTCGAAGCGGACGACGCGGACGTTCGTGGATGAATACTCGTTGAAAGATGGGCGCAAGATCAACCTGCTGGGCGAGGGACGGCTGATTAATCTGTCGGCGGCGGAGGGACATCCGGCGTCGGTGATGGATATGAGCTTTGCCGACCAGGCGCTCTCGGTGGAATACATGGTGAAGAATTACAAGACGCTGGAGAAGAAGGTTTACAAGGTTCCTGACGAGCTCGACAAACGGGTGGCGAAGCTGAAGCTGGAATCGATGGGGATCAAAATCGATCGGCTGACACCGGAGCAGGAAGAGTATCTGGCGGGGTGGAGCGAGGGAACGTAGGGCAGTTCTCAGTTCTCAGTTGTCAGTTCTCAGTTTTGAGCGGGGCGGCGCGAGCCGCCCTGTTTTCTTTTGGGTGCAGTCCGCGTGTGGATTCGTGAGACGAATCCGCATGCTGCGCTCAGGATCACAAGAATGCCGAGAAGGGGAGGGGGATCGAACAGCAGGTTCCTCCGCTGCGCCGTCGCTGGCGCTCCGGCTCCGTCGGAATGACATGAAGAGTCCGAGTGACGACCTCAGCGGCTGACGCGAGGATCAAAATCCCCGCCCTGTCTCTCCAAAGGACGGAGAGACAAGGGACGGGGCACCCGGGTGTCTACTTTCGTGGACTTTACGGGGACGGATTTGTGTGGGAAGGTGGAATAAGTTGTGAGAAATGTGCGCGGCCACTACGGGCCGCGTTTTTTATTAGGAAGGGTTGCGGAAGAGAATCAGTGACAGATCGATTACTGGCGGCAAGAAAGAGGGGTTGTGCGTGAAGAAAAGGCGTGGGGCGGCGATCCGGAATTGCAAGCTACGGGGAGAGTGGGCGGAGATGTGTTTTGCGGCGCGGGCGTTGCGGGAGGGGCTAAGGCTGGCGCGGCCTTGGGGAGAATCTTCGGGATACGACTTTGTGGTGGATCGGGGGAGCCGGGAGATGGTGCGGGTGCAGGTGAAGTCGACGATCTTCCGGGAGGGGACGGGATATTCGTGCACGATGAAAGACAGCAAGGGGCCGTATAGGAAAAATTCCTTTGAGTTTGTGGCGGCGTATGTGATCCCGGAGGACGTATGGTTCATCCTGCCGGAGGAAACGGTGAGGGGGAAGTGGAGCGTGGGGCTGTATCCGAAGCTGGAGAATTCGAAATACGGAGAGTATTTGGAGGCGTGGGATTTGCTGCGGGGAGAGTTGCCGGGGGTGATTGCGCGGATTGAGGCGTGTGCGGAGGAGTATTTTCCGCGGAGCTAGCTGGGAGGAGTGGAGGGTGGGAGTGCGGGTGAGGTGCTGACGCCGGAGGCGTCGAAGGTGTAGGTGCGGACTTCGCCGGGGTCGCCGCTGGCGGGGATTTCTTTGCCGTTGAACAGGAAGCTGACGCCGGCGGCATTGCCGGTGCGGATGACGATTTCGTGGGCGGCGCGAACGCTGGTGTTGGCGGGGGCGATCAGAGTTTCGCGGGCCACGGGCTGACCGTCGGCGGTAATCGAGATCCAGGAAGTTTGGGCGGCGCGGATGACCAGCGAGAGCGTTTGCGGGGGCTTTGGCGCGATAGCTGGAGTGTGGGGCTTGGCGACGGGAAGGTTGCCGTCTTCATCGGGCTGAGCGGCGGGCGTGATTACGTGCGAGCCAGAAACGGGGTTGGGTTTGACAGGTACGGAGGATTGGAGGGGCGTTGTGGGTGCGGCGGTGGAGACAGACGCCGGCGAGGATTGCGAGGCGGCAGGTGAACCGGTAGAGAACGGCACTGGGTTGGGCTGCGATGTGGCTGCGAGCTGGCTGCGGCGGTGAAGATTCCACAGGGTGAGAGCCAGGGTGATGAGAAGTAAAACTCCAGCGAGTTGGCCCCAAGGGATGCGGGAAGAGGGATTTTCCGCAGGAATGGGGCGCTCGGGCGCGAACGATTCTGAATCGCTATGAGCGAGGTGCGAGGACGATGGGGCGGAATCGAGGTTGAGGAAAGAGAGGCGCGACGAGGGGACAACGTCGTCGTTGAGAGCTTCGTTGGAACGGTCTTCGCTTAGTCGACCCTGGCTGAGTCGATCTTCGCTGAGTCGATCTTGATGGGGACGATCTTCGTTGACAAGATTCGCGGCGGGGCGAGCCGCATGGGGAACTTCACGATCATCGCGGCGACGAGACTCTTTGCGACGCTCTTCGACGCGGCGATCCAGAGTGGGGGGAGCTGCGGCGTCGTCCTCGTGGAGAGCGTTGCGGTGAAGCGTGGTGGTGCTTTGAGCCGCGGATTTGGCGGCTGGGGCGCGGAAGTTGGGGAGAATGGCTTGCGAGTGAATCTGGCTCTCGCGCAGGGCGGTGAGGTAATCGGTGACAACTTCTTCTTCGTCGAGGCCGACCTGGCGGGCGTAGGCGCGGATAAAGCCCTTGTTGAAGACGCCGCCGGGGAGCTGGTCGAAATGCTCGTCCTCGATGGCGCGGAGCATGCGGGTGCTGATTTTCGTGGTGGTGGAGATGGTGTCGAGCGAGATGCCGCGGCGCTCACGCTGCTGACGAAGTTTCTCTCCGAAGGCGCCCACAAGGACTCCGGCGGGCGATTTGAAGGCTTAGGCCCGCGTTCCGACGCCAATTATCATAGGCGAAGGCGGACGCGGACGCCAGAGAAGGTTGGGGGAGGACGTTACCACGGGGCCGAATGACGGCGGGGGCCGGGTTTGGGGCCGAGGTTGCCGAGATGTCCATGACGAGTCCCTATTGGCTGTTGGCCCGCACTTCTTCCGAGGTCAGGCCGAGGATTCAATTGTTTTGACGGCTTCAGGTCACCGGCGCTCTACTCTGATTTTTTCCGCAGCACGATGGTGAATTGCGTCTTGCAGGTTTTGGATGGATTGTCGAAGGCGGAGCCATCGCGGTCGCCTTCGGAGGCGCGGAAGAAAAATCCTTGTTTGGAAGTTTCGGGGAGGCCGATGAAGCGGGCTTTGCCGTCGGCATTGGTTCCGACCTGGAGGTCGAACTTGTGGAGGCTCATAAAACCGTAGGTGATGTGGACGCGGATGTTGGCGGCGTAGACGGGCTTGCCGTCTTCGTCGGTGATGATGAAATCGGCGGTGCAGGGGCCGAGGCCGGCATCGACTTCGGCTACGGTTTTCGGGTCGACGGCGGGGGCGGCATGCACAGGCTGAGTGGGGAGTGACAGGATTAGTAAGACGAGGGCGATCGCGAGGGCGCGGGCGGGTTTGAGTGTGCTGGGCATAGATTATTAGAGTACGCCCACCCGGGAGCGGGCGGTCAAGGGGGGTGGGAGTTGGCTATCGTGAAGAGCCCCTTGGCGTTAGGGGTTCGGGGTTACCAACGTTCATTGCGGCGGACGGAATGCGAATCTATAATTTTTGGAACTGTCACTCGTCCATGCAGCGAATCGTCGATTTGAAACTTGCGTAACGATTCGAAGATCAACAGGGAATAAGGCTGGCGGGCGCGAGCGCCCGCGCTACCACGGGAGATGAAGGAAGCCCGCATGTCCGAGGCCGTCGGCACACAACCAACCCGCCAGAGTCAGGAGCTCAGCATTTTCCACGACGTGGCGAAGGCGCTGACGTCGTCGCTCGACCTGGACTCGATTCTGCAAACCATCATGGAGAAGATGGCGGAATACTTCCGTCCGGACACGTGGTCGCTGCTGATGGTGGACGAACAGAAGGACGAGCTCTACTTTGCGATTGCGGTGGGCGATAAGGCGGAAGCGCTGAAGAATGTCCGGTTGAAGGTGGGCGAGGGAATCGCGGGATGGGTGGCGAAGCACGGCGAGCAGGTGATCTCGAACGATGTGGATCATGATCCGCGGTTTGCCAAGCGGATTGACGAAGCCACGCAGTGGGAGACGCGGTCGATTATTGCGGTGCCGTTGAAATCGAGACTGCGGGTGCTGGGCGTGATCCAGTTGGTGAATGTGGACCGGTCACAGTTCAACGAGCAGGAAGTTTTCTTTCTGCAGTCGCTGTGCGACTACGCAGCGATCGCGATTGAGAACGCGCGCTGGGTGGAGAAGATACAGGAACTGACGATTACCGACGACTGTACAGGACTTTACAACGCGCGACATCTTTATAAGACGCTGGAGACGGAGGTTTACCGTTCGTCGCGATTTGGGTACGAATTCAGCGTGCTGTTTATTGATCTCGATCATTTCAAGTCAGTCAACGACACGCACGGGCATTTGATTGGGAGCAAGCTGCTGGCGGAGATTGGGTACCTGGTGAAGGCGCAGCTGCGGTTGATTGATTTTGCGTTTCGCTACGGCGGGGATGAATTCGTGGTACTGCTTCCGCAGACAGGGAAAGATCAGGCGCTGGTGGTGGCCAAACGCTTGCGCGATGCGCTGCGGGCCAGCAGTTTCTGCCGCGATGAAGGGCTGAATTTGAACGTGCGAGCTTCGATTGGACTGGCGACCTATCCGCACGATGCGCGCGACGCGCATGACATCATCCGGCAGGCCGACGAGATGATGTATCTGGTGAAGAACACGACCCGCGACAATATCGGGATTGCGCAGCGGGGAGTGATGAAGTGAAAAAATTGGTAATTTTGTAATCGGGTAATTTGTAATTTGGAGGCTGCCAAGTGTCGCCCCGCATGCGGGAGGTTCGCACGCGAGTCAATGCGTGATGGCGATTTATCAACAACTAATCGTCCGTGAATCCTCGCCTAGAGCGCAGCGGTGATACAAATCTTTGACGGATCGACAGTCAGCGAAGAGAGACCCCTCGTACAGTATTCTGTCATGAAATACCCACAAGCCTCCCTTGATTAAAGCGAGGTACACACACCATTCGTCGAACTGTCTCAGGAGCATTGCCAATTCTTCCAAGAGCACGGGTTTGGCGAGACTGCAAGGCGCTTCAACACGGACGCTCATGCCATACATGTCATCATCTACGACAAAGAAATCAGGCTTGCGATTGCTAGAGTGCCAATCATCCTGAGATTCTTCATAGCTGTCCAGAATTGGCATCTTTCCCATTTGCCCGACGCTGCCATAGGACGAGAGAACGTCCAGCACAGCGTTTCTAAAAATGTGGAACTGTTGCCAGGTATGATCGCGATTCGAAAACGGACACTCTTCACGCGAGAACTCAATCACCCGAAGTGACGAGTTTTGGTCAGGCCATTCGCGGTGTTCATTCATTCCGCACAGCTTAACATTCCAACCCGATCAACTGTTGTAAACAGGCGGGTACCTCATTGACAATTCCCGGGTCGGCGGAGGGGTGCCATTGCACGCCCTCCCGCTCCGGCTTCTGCGGCGATGAGGCATCAAGATTGACATCATTTGATGCTATAATTAGTGCCTGGAGTCTTATGAGAACAACCCTTGCACTCGATGATGACCTTATACGCATCGCCCAGGAGTTTACCGGGGTAGAAGAGAAGACGGCATTGATTCGGGAGGCACTGAAAGCCCTCATCGAGCGGGAGAGCGCTCGCAGATTGGCGTCCCTGGGCGGCACGATGCCGAAATTGAAGAGTGTTCCGCGCCGCAGGCCGAGGCGGCATTGATTCTCGCCGATACGTCGGTCTGGATCGACCATCTTCGGTCGGGGAATCAAGAGATGCGCAAGCGTCTGAACCGGGGGGAGATTGTGATCCATCCCTTCATTATTGCGGAACTCGCCCTGGGATCGTTGCGAGAGCGCGCAAAGACGCTTGCGCTGCTGGACTTGTTACCGCAGGTGCGAATACCTCAGCTGGTGGAGGTGCGGCTCATGATTGAGGCTCGCCGCTTTTATAGCCTCGGCATCGGTTTAACGGACGCGCATTTAATAGCGTCGATTTTTCTCAATTCTTCCACACTGTTGTGGACAAGAGACAAACCACTCCGCAAGGTTGCCGAGGCTCTGGGTATTCACGCCAGCCTGGCTTAAGAAGCCGCGTTCGTCGTTCCTAGAGTCACAAAAATAGCCGATTACGCAATTACAAAGTTTCTTCGGCTTCTTCGGCAACACAGGCACTGCGATGCTCATCCCTTGATCGTGAAGCGAATAATCGAAGGCGTTCACCTGGTCCCGATGGGGATGGCGAATGCCTACCTGATCGAGGGCGACGACGGGTTGACGCTGATCGACGCCGGTTATCCGGATAAAGAGGCAGCCGTCTTCGAGGCAATCTGCAGGCTTGGCCGTTCGCTGGATCAGCTCAAGCACCTGATTCTCACGCACGGGCATCCTGATCATATCGGGAGCGCCGCTCGGATCGTGCGGCAAACTGGTGCGAGGACCTACATGCACCCGCTCGATATTCCTATTGCCGAGAGTGGGGGTCCCTTTCGACCGATGAGGGCGGCCCCTGGTGTGTTGCGGCGAGTGCTGTGCAAGCTGCTCTACCATCCCGACAAGCGACTGGAGCCGGTTGCCATCGACCAGCCTTTGATCCCCGGCGAAATATTGCCCATCGCTGGCGGCTTCGAAGTGATTCATACTCCAGGGCATTGCGCCGGACAGGTTGCGCTACTGTGGCGTCCGGGACGAATGCTGTTCGCGGGCGATGTAGGCATGAACATCATGGGCCTCGGTGATCCCGTCGGCTTCGAGAATTTGGAGGAAGGTCGCGCGAGCCAGCGCAAGGTTGCGAGTCTTTCATTCGATGCGGCCGGGTTCGGCCATGGCGAGCCTATCATCCGCGATGCTTCGAAGCGTTTCCGCGATAAGTGGGACGAGAGGTCGTCTCTCTGACATTCAAGCTAGGCTGTCTTAACGTAAACCTGCCGGAACAGAGGCTCGTTTTTCTTCGAAAAGTGGTATGGAGAGTTCCATCAGAAAGTGGCTATACACAAATACCACGAGCTCGAGTCAAATCTAAAAGGGTGGCATTAGTTCAGTTCGATTCCGGAGGGGACGATGAACGCATATCGGCGAATCGAAGTTCAGGCATTGTTGAGAATTGGCTGCCGCCGCAATTCAAAAGGGGGCATCGTGAGTATTCATCACCGTTCAGTCTTCATCGCGCTGATAAGTCTGTGTCTGGCAGCGCCTGGACAGTCGGCTGCGCAATCGCACCAGGATTCGGGCCCCGGGATGAATCAGACAGAGAGTGCAGTCGGTCTTCACGACTTCGACTTCCTGGTTGGTCAATGGCAGGCCCATCATCGAAAGCTGAAGCAGCGACTCGCCAATAATCACGAGTGGATTGAATTCGAAGGCACATTGTCGAATCAACCGCTTATGGGGAGTTACAGCAATGTGGACGATACAGTGCTCAGCGTTCCCGGTGCTCCCTATCGCGGTGTCGCTCTGCGGTCCTTCGACCCGAAGACCCAGCAGTGGTCAATCTGGTGGCTCGACAGCAGGACACCATCCGAACCATTGGATCCGCCCATGGTTGGAGGGTTCCACAATGGCGTGGGCACTTTCTATGGCGAGGATACGGTCAAGGGAAAGCGAGTTCGGGCGCGCTTCATCTGGTCCAACATCACTCCGACATCGGGCCACTGGGAGCAAGCGGATTCGCCAGACGAGGGCAAGACCTGGGAGACAAACTGGGTGCAGGACATCACACGAGTTCGGTGATCGAGGGGATCGACGGATAGGAAAAATGGCGTTAAACCACGCCTTCATAAGCTACAAATTTTCCTTCGACTTCTGCGGTTCCGCACTCTTATCTTTCACTTTCTTTTATTTCTGGGGTCCAGGGATTCGCGTTGGCGGGAGCGTTGGGATTGACGCTGAACGGCCAGAGGTAAAGGTTCATGCCCTGGGATCCCTTCATTTCGACGATGGCGTATTCGCCGGGGGGGAGATCTTCGGTGGGAGTTAGTTTGAGCCAGCCTCCGATGACACGGTCGATGGTGGTCTTCACGGAATTTTCCTGCGGGCTGGATTTTCCGTTGGCGGCGCGTTTGAGATCGCCGACGATGCGCTTGCCGCTTTTCACCTTCAGGTGAATGATGAGGAAACGATCGAAGGGAACGATGGCCTGCTCGGGCTGCTGCGGCTGGGCGGGCTGGGCGCGGGGAGCGTCGAGACTGGGTTGGGAAGGTTGCGCGGAAGCGGTTTGGCCGGGCGGCGGCTCCTGATCGGAAGGTTCGTTTTCCGGATTGATGTAGATCGAAGGAACGGCGACGTGAGCGAAGACGGTGGCGTGCTCGCCATCGAGTTCGATGGTTTGCTTGGCGCCAGCGGCGGGAATAATCGCGCCGCGAAGGATGTTGGCTTTTGAAGTGCGGCTGATGTCGCCTTCGTCCTGCTGGACTTCGACGAGTTGCGGCTGGCCTTTAAAATTGTCGAGGAGAAACATGCCGGAAAGTTCGGGCAAGTGCAGGCCGGGAGCGACTTGCGGAAGGCGAGTTTCGCCGGCTCCGCGGTCGGCATCGGTTTCCTTGTCGATGAGGGCGGCTTCAGGAATGGCGGGAGCGGCAGCGCGCTCTTTCTCGAATTTTTCGGTGGCGGGCCAATCGACCAGCGAGGACGGGAGTTCTTCCCATTCCTGGCGCTCGGCGCTGAAGTAGCGAACGCGCTCGCCTTTGACTTCATACTTGGTGATGGATTGGTAGGAGCCGTCTTTCAGGATCAGGCGACGGGAAAGTTCCTGGGCAGAGGAGTGAGCGGGAAAGATGAGAGTGAGGGCCGCGAGGGCGAGCGCGGCGAGGAGGGCGCGGCGGTGGGTGATTCGAGACGTCATACGTAATGTTAATTATCGTCTTTTTGGTTATTCCATGTCTGGGGATCGATCGCTCGGCGGCTGTTCGGGAGGAAGCTTCCCCGGTCGCCAAATTTTGCGTTGTGGCTTCCGTCTGATTGGGGCGGTGGGATAGAGTGAAAGCGATGAAACGCACGTTGCAGGAGATTGCTGAGGGGCTAGAGGTCCGGCTGCAGGGGGATGGGAGTGTGCGGGTGAGCGGGGTGGCAAGTCTCGCCTCGGCTTCGGCGGGGGATCTGGTTTTTGTGGAAGATGAGAAATATCTGTCGCGGGCGATGCAGTCGGGGGCGGGCGCGGTGATTGCGGGGGAATTTGCGGCGGGAGCGGCGGGGAAGCCGTTGTTGATTTGCCGGCATCCGAAGCTGACGTTCGCGCGGGCGGCCGTGTTTCTGCGGGATGGGAAACGGGCGGGGCGGGAAACTGGCGTGCATGCGAGCGCGGTGGTGCATGCTTCAGCTCGACTGGGAGCGGGCGCGGTGGTGGAGGAACGCGCTGTAGTGGCCGAGGGCGCGGAGATTGGCGAAGGTTCGAGGATCGGCGCGGGATGCGTGATTGGAGGCGGGGTCAAGATTGGGAGCGGGTGCGAAATTTATCCGAATGTGACGATTTATGCGGGGACGACGGTGGGCGATCGGGTGATTGTGCATGCGGGGGCGGTGCTGGGAAGCGATGGGTTCGGATATGTGCGCGACGCGAAGAGCGGGCGGTATGAGAAATTTCCGCAGGTGGGCCGGCTGGTGATTGAAGACGATGTGGAGATTGGGGCCAACACAACGATTGACCGGGGGGCGCTGGATGAGACGCGAATCGGGCGCGGAACGAAGATCGATAACCTGGTGCACATTGGACACAACTGCCGGCTGGGGGAGAACGTAGTGATTGCGGCGCAGACTGGGCTTTCGGGAAGCATTGTGATTGAGAATGATGTGGTGCTGGGCGGGCAGGTGGGGATTGGGGAACATGCTCGCATTGAAGAAGGAGTGATGCTGGGCGGGCAGGGCGGCGTGTTGCCGAATAAAGTTTTGCGCGGGAAGGGCGTGGCGTTCTGGGGAACTCCAGCGCAGCCGGTGCGGCAGTATTTGAAGCAACTGGCGGCACTGGCCAGGTTGGGGAAAAAGAGGTAAGCGTGGCGATCGTTGTGATCGGCGGGCATTCGCGGAGTGTGGGGAAGACCAGCGTGGTGGCTGGTCTGATCGCCGGATTGCGCGAGTATGAGTGGACGGCGGTGAAGATTACGCAGTATGGGCATGGAGTTTGCTCGGCGAATGGGGAGGCGTGCGATTGCGCGACGGCGGATCACACGTGGGCGATTTCGGAGGAGAAAGATCGCACGGGAGAATCGGATACATCGCGATTTCTGCTGGCGGGGGCGGCGCGCGCGCTGTGGGTGCGGACGGAGCAGGGAAGGTTGGCGGAGGCGATGCCGGCGCTGCGGCGGCGGAT
Source organism: uncultured Acidobacteriaceae bacterium (assembly GCA_963782835.1). Classification (GTDB taxonomy): domain Bacteria; phylum Acidobacteriota; class Terriglobia; order Terriglobales; family Acidobacteriaceae; genus Sulfotelmatobacter. Next base: position 76,932 of record CAWALR010000008.1, read on the forward strand.
TGAGGACTCGGGCAATGTGATCTTGGAATCGAACAGCGTGCTGAAATTTATGCGGCCGGATTTGTATATCACGGTGCTTGATCCGGGGACGGAGGATTTTAAGAAGTCGGCGCAAGAGTTTATGGACCGGGCGGGCGCGGTGATTTTGCATGAGGGCGCGGGAGTTGGCTGGCAGGGAGTTTCGTTGAAGCCGGTGGGGGGACGGCCGGTGTTTCGGATTTCGCCTCCGGCTTACGTGACGGAAGAGATTGTGGAGTTCGTGCGGGGGGTGGCGGCGGAGAGAAGCAGGTTCCTCACCGAGCCTTTGGCTCGGTTCGGAATGACAAGACACTTTTGTAGTCAGCCTTGTAGTCCGCCGCTCGGAATTACAAACTCTTTTGTTATTCTTGCGGGTGCGACAAATTCATTACAGCGCCTGGTTGTTGGTTGGTCTGTCGTCGCTGCTGCAGGTCCTGATTTTTCCTCTTCCTGGACTTTATGTTTTGTCGTGGGTGGCGTTTGCGCCGCTGATTGTGGCGTTGCTGCGGGCACGGCCAGCCGGAGAACTGGAGGTGGACGGAGCCGTCCATCTGCAGGCGGCGACGCCGGGACAGGCATTTCTGCTGGGCTATGCTTCGGGAATTCTGTGGTACGCGGGCACGTGTTACTGGATTTATGACACGATGCACGAGCATGGCGGGCTGAGCGTGGCGGCGGCTGCGCTGGCGCTATTTCTCTTCTGTCTTTATCTCGGACTTTATCACGGGCTGTTTGGGCTGCTGGTGGGGTTGGCGGCGGGACCGGGGCGCGATAACCGGCGGGCGCTGATTGCGGTGCCGTTTTTGTGGGTCGCGGTGGAGTTGGCGCGGACGCGGGTGACGGGATTTCCGTGGGATCTGCTGGGGACGGCGCAGGTGGATAACATTTCACTGAGCCGGATCACGACGTGGACGGGGGTGTACGGGATCTCATTCGAGATCATGCTGGTGAATGTGGCGGTGGCGGCGGCGTTTCTGGTGCCGAGAAAAAAGCGGAACACATTATTGCTGGCGGCGGTGGTGGCGGCGGCGGTGTTGCAGGCGGGGAGACTGGTGGATGCTCCGGCGCTGGCGGGGGATCGGGCAGCGCTGCTGGTGCAGGAAAACATTCCAGTGGATGAGAACTGGACGCGCGATGCCTTCGAGCGCACGCTGCGGGAGTTGACGGATTTGAGCGAGAAGGCGGAGGCTTCGAGTTCGTCCGCGTCGAATGCGACGGAATCGGCGCATGGCAAGACGGATTTGATTGTGTGGCCGGAATCGCCGGCACCCTTTTTTACTATCGATCCGCTGTTTCGCGGTCCGGTGAGCGAGATGGCGCGGACAACGCGCAGTTGGGTGGTGACGGGCGCTATTGGGAGCAGGCCCCTTTTTTCGCAGCCGAGGAGCGCATCGCCGGAAGTGTTCAACTCAGCGGCGCTGGTGAGTCCGACGGGGGAGTGGACGGCGCGTTATGACAAAGTGCATCTGGTGCCGTTTGGAGAATACTTGCCGTTCCCGAAGCTGTTTGCGTTTGCGGGCGGGCTGACGAAGGAAGTGGGAGAGTTCAAGGCGGGAACGTCGAGGGCGCCGCTGGATGCGGGAAGCATGCCGCTGGGAATTTTTATCTGCTACGAGTCGGTGTTTCCGGACGAGGTGCGGCAGTTCGCGAACAACGGTGCACAGGTTTTCGTAAACATTTCGAATGATGGATGGTACGGCGATAGTGGCGCGTACGCGCAGCATTTGAATCAGACGCGGATGCGGGCGATTGAAAACGAGCGGTGGATTTTGAGCGCGACAGACACGGGGGTGACGGCATCGATCGATCCTTATGGGCGCACGGTAGCGCGGCTGCCGCGAAAGGAGCGCGGGGCGCTGGTTGCGCCGTATGCACTCACTTCCGTAACCACGTTCTATACGCGGCACGGAGATTGGTTCGCGTGGCTGTGTGCGATAATTTCAGCAGGGGCGCTACTCACGCGCTTCGGGCTTCCCACGAAATCAGGCAAGAAAGCAGAAGCATCCTCATGAATCAAGAGTTCGAGCAAGAATACGGGTTGCTGAGCAAGAAGGTGCGCGAGCTCCGGGAGTATCTTTGACGCGGACAAACTCCGTCCGCAACTAAGCGAAATTGAAAAGCAGTCCGCCGACCCGAATTTGTGGTCGAATCCGCAGCGCTCGCAACAAGTGATGCGAGAGAAAAAGCGGCTGGAACATTTGCTGGCGACCGATGCCGACCTGGCGCGCCGCGGCGATGACATTGCCGCTTACTTCGATTTGGCGAAGGAAGGCGAGACTGTGGATGCGGAACTGCGCCGCGAAATCGATTCGCTGCGCGAACTCATCGACAAGCTCGAGACCGAGACGCTGCTGTCCGGACCCAACGACGCGCTGAACGCGATTGTGACGATTCACCCGGGGGCTGGCGGGACGGAGTCGCAGGATTGGGCCGACATGCTGCTGCGCATGTATTTGCGCTGGGCGGAGCGGCAAGGATTCGAGACAGTTCTTTACGACTACCAGCCGGGTGAAGAGGCAGGGCTGAAGTCGGCGACATTTGCAGTGAATGGTGAATATGCATTCGGGTTGCTGACCAGTGAAATCGGGGTACACCGGCTGGTGCGGATTTCCCCGTTTGATCAGGCAAAGCGGCGGCATACGTCGTTTGCCAGCGTGTTCGTGTCGCCGGAAATCGACGACAGCATCGACATCGTGATTAAGCCGGAAGATATCCGCACCGATACTTACCGCTCGAGCGGCAAGGGCGGGCAGCATGTCAACACGACGGATTCAGCGGTGCGGATCACGCACATTGCGACGGGGTTGGTGGCGAATTGCCAAAACGAGCGGTCGCAGCATAAGAATCGGGAACGGGCGATGAGCATGCTGCGGTCGAAATTGTATGAGTTTGAGATGGAGAAGAAGCGCGCGGCGACGAAGAAGATTGAGGATTCGAAACTGGATAACGATTTCGGATCGCAGATTCGATCGTATGTGCTGCAGCCTTACCGCATGATCAAGGATCATCGGACGAAGACTGAAGTGGGCGATGTGGATCGCGTGCTGGACGGGGATTTACAGCCGTTCATCCGGGCGTATTTGCTGGCGCGGCGCGGGGAGAAACAGGAGAAATAGTGGGCGGAAAGCCGGGGAAGGCGATCAAGCTGGGTCCGCGATTCGAGCGCGCATTTCTTTTTGCGAAGGAGAAACACGCGGGGCAGGTGCGCAAGGCTTCGACGGTTCCGTACATTGCGCACCTGATGGGAGTGGCGTCGCTGGCGCTGGAGTACGGCGGCGACGAGGATATTGCGATTGCGGCGCTGCTGCACGACGTGGTGGAAGACTGCGGCGGCGAGGCGATGCTGAAAGAAGTGAAGCGGCGTTTTGGAAGCCGGGTGGCGAAGATTGTGGAGGGGTGCACGGATTCGTATGTCGTTCCGAAGCTGCCGTGGCGGGAGCGGAAGGATACATACCTTCGGCATTTGAAGAGTGCGGACGCGGACACGAGACTGGTTTCAGCGGCGGACAAATTGAACAACGTGCGTTCCATTCTCTCCGATTACCGCGAGGTTGGGGAATTCATTTGGGAACGCTTTAACGGCGGGCGCGAAGGAACGCTTTGGTACTATCGGGCGTTGTTAGAGGAGTTTCAGCGGGGCGCGCCGAACCGGTTGATTCGCGAATTTGAGCTGGCGGTGCGGGAACTCGAAGCGAAGGCGAGGAACGGGAAGAGCGGCGCCGGTTCGGGAGGTAAATGATGGCACGCATGATCGATCAAATCCGGGCGTCGAAGTTACCGTCGAACATGATGCAGTTTGCGGCGCGCGGAGCGTTGTCGGTGACGCCGGACGAGAATCTGGAAATTCTGGTTTATCTGGCCAAGCATAATAAATTGTTTGGCGAACTGGCACGGATGACGCTGGCGGGATGGGACGAGAAGGCGTCGGCGACCGCTGCTGCCGATCCGAAGACGGCGCGGGAAGTGCTCGACTATTTAATTTCGCCGGAGAATCTGCGTCCGAAGTTGCTGCCGGCGTTGCTGGAGAATCCTTCGATCCCGGATAGCGAGCTGGCGAAGGTTGCGATCTCGGCATCTCCGGATAGCATTGCAATCATGCTGCAGAGCGCGCGGGTGCGGGCCGCGACGGTGGTGTTGGAAGCGCTGCGATCGAATCCTTACCTGAAACAGAATGAGGCAAGGACTGTGGCTGAGCTGTTGGGCGGAGGCTCAGGTGCAACTGCCGAGCCCTCGGTTTCGGCGAGCGCCGCGACAGAGGAAGCTGCTTTAGCCACTGAAGCGCCAAGTTCCGTCGATTCAGCAGCACCGGCAGCAACTTCGGATGAAGGAGACGTTCCCGAGGAACATATTTCCGCTTATCTAGCCGAGCACGCCCCGGAAATTAGTGCGGAGGAGGGAAAGCCGTTTCAGCCGATTGGCGGGATTATGGAGTTGCTGGGAAGCGACTATTTCCCAGTATCGGCGGTGCAGGAGGCCGCAGCGACTGCTGCGGCTGCTCCAGCGCCGGCGGCAGCGGCCAAGCCAGCTGCCGCGGAGGCGCCAGGGCACGCGGCTGCTCATGCTCCGGTGGAGGGAAAGCGGGAGAACACGCTGCAGAAGATCAACCACCTGGACGTGAAAGGGCGCATTCAACTTGCGCTGAAAGGCAACAAGGAAGAGCGGTCGATTCTAATCCGGGATGGAACCAAGGTGGTGGCGCTGGCCGTGCTCGAGGCGCCGAAGCTTTCCGATGGAGAAGTGGAGAAGTTTGCGCTGCAGAAAAATGTGCTGGAGGCAGTGCTGCGGCAGATTCCGCTGAAGCGGCGGTTCATGAAGAATTACATCGTGGTGCGGAATCTGGTGGCGAACCCGCGGACGCCACTCGATCTGGGCCTAGGGTTGATGAAACATCTGCTGGCGGTGGATTTAAAAAATATTTCGGCGAACAAGGAAGTTTCCGAAACAGTGCGGAAGCTGGCGCTGAAGATGTACAAGCAAAAGCTGGACGCGGCGAATAAGAAATAGGGAGGCGAGCCGAACGCGTCCTTCGGTCGCTTAAGCTCTCTCGGGGCAGGCTTCGTGGGACGCGCGGCTCGCCCGGATCCCCTTCGGCTTCGCTCAGGGCAGGTTTCCGCTGCGCAAAACGCGCATGCTCAGCATGACAAGTCCGGAAAGGGAAGTCCTGCAAGTCGAATGACTACTCCTACTCAAGAAGATGCGGTGACGGAATTATTGAAGTGTGCAAAGACGATTGCGGTGGTGGGACTTTCCAATGATCCGATGCGGCCGAGCCACGAGGTATCGGCTTACATGCAGAGCCAGGGATACCGCATTATCCCGGTCAATCCTCGGATTGAGTCTTCTCTGGGAGAGACGGCGTATGGATCGTTGCGCGAAGTGCGGGAGAAGATCGATATCGTGAACATCTTCCGGAGGCCACAGTTCGTTGAAGAAATTGTGGATGACGCGATCCGGCAGAAGGTGCCTGCGATCTGGATGCAGGAAGGTGTGGTTCATGAGAAGGCCGCGGAGAAGGCGCGGAAAGCTGGGATTTTTGTGGTGATGGACCGATGCATTCTCAAGGAGCACCGGGCGAGATTCCGGTGAGGAATAAGGTTTGGCTGGAGGTATGCGGAACAAAAGCAACTGCGGCCGCGTACAACTCAAAAGTATTCAAGGTAGACTCTTGCCACACGAGGAAATCGCTTGAGTGATAACGCAATAGTGACGCCCACGGAGCCCATTCCGCCTCCACAACCTTCGACTCTGAGAAAGGTGTTCGTCGGCCAGGACGGCATTCGCGCAGGGTGGAGCCTGCTCATCTTCTTCGCGTTGTTCGCCTGCATTGCCCTCAGCGCGAACCGTATCATCCACAGGTTGCACCCGAACTTTGCGAAGACGCCAGAGGCAATTGCGGAGGCAATGGGCACGCCGCGCTTCATGCTCATCGGGGAGGCCATTCAGTTCTTGCTGGTTTTCCTGGTCACATGGATCATGTCGAAGATCGAGCGCCGGCCGAATTCTGTATACGGCTTCGGTGGGAGGCGCAGGCTTCCGAATTTCATGGCCGGGCTAGGTTGGGGAGTCGTGTGCTTGTCTCTTCTGGTGCTCACGCTATGGAAGACCGGACTGCTCGTTATCGATAGCCGTCTGCTGTTTGGGAGTGACATTGTCCGTTACGGAGCGATCTGGTTGATCGGCTTTCTGTTCGTCGGCTTGTTCGAGGAGTACATGACGCGCGGATATCTTCAGTACACGCTTGCCCGCGGCCTTGCAGGAATTTACCAGTGGATTTTCAAGACGCGTCACAGCAAAGCGTTTGGTTTCTGGAGCGCGGCCATTCTCGTGTCGTTTCTGTTCGGCCTGGGTCACGGGAAGAATCCGGGGGAATCTCCGATTGGATTGCTTTCCGCGGGGCTGGCTGCGATGGTTTTCTGCTTCAGCTTGTGGCGGACCGGTTCGTTGTGGTGGGCAATTGGCTTTCACACCGCGTGGGACTGGAGCCAATCGTTTCTCTATGGGGTTGCTGACAGCGGGCTCGTGATCCAGCATCATCTGCTGGCGACGCATCCGATGGGGAAGCCCATTCTGAGTGGGGGAGCGACCGGGCCGGAGGGAAGCATCTTCATCCTTGCGGTGCTGGGGCTGGCCAGTGTGATCATTGTTGTGACGTTGCGGCCGGTACAGCGCGGCGGAGACCTCAGGGGCTAAAGCCAAGTTTTTATGTCGGCTCAACGGCACGGCTGAAGCCGTGCCCTTCCCGAGCACTATACGTGGCGGCGCTAGGAGGCGACTTGAACGAATACGACGCTGGCGTCGTCGCGGAGGGGAACGCCGGCGGCGAAGGAACGGACGTCATCGAGAACGGTGATGGCGGAAGCGCCAGGGCTGGAAACGTGCTGAGCGAGGCGGTCCAATCCGTATTCTTCGTCTTCGTGGTTGGAGGCTTCGCTGATGCCGTCGCTGTAAAAGACGAGGCGCGAGCCTTTGGCGAGAGCCACTGTGCTCTGGGAGTAGTCGCCGCAACTCAAGCCCAACGGGAGTCCGCGCTCGGTATCGAGGAAACGGGGTCCGCTGTCGTCGACCAAAAGCGGACGCAGATGTCCGGCGCTGGCGAATGTGATGCTGCGGGCTGCCGGATCAAGGACGGCGTAGACGAGGGTGACAAATTTTCCGGCGGGAAAGTCCTCCACCAACAGGCCGTTCAGTTTATCGAGAACTTCGGCAGGAGTGGAGCAGGCTTCGGCCAGAGAGCGGAGCATTCCGCGCGTCGCCGACATGAGCAGAGCGGCGGCGGTGCCTTTTCCGGAAACATCGGCGAGAACCAGTCCCCAGCGGCCATCGGGAAATGGAATGAAGTCGTACCAATCTCCGCCGATAGCGCGGGCGGAGATGCTGAGGCCGGAGACGGCAAAGCCGGGGATATAAGGAGATGCCTTGGGCAAGAGAGCCTGCTGAATGGCGCGAGCTTCTTCGGCTTCGCGATTCATGGCTTCGCGCTCGGCACGCTCGGACCGGAAACGGTGCGCGTTATCGATGGCTACGGCGATGTGTCCGCAGAGGGCTTGCAGAAGCCGGATCTGCTGGCGGGGAAAGGCATCCAGATCGGGGTGAGACGCGGTGAAGACTCCGACAAGGCGCTGGCCGACAAGCAGCGGAATCGCCACCTCGGAATGGGTTGACTGCTCGCAGGCGAGATAGTACTCGTCCTTGTGAACGTCGGGGGCGTAGCGCATTTGTCCGGTGGAGGCGACGTAGCCGACCATGCCTTCCTTGCCAATCTTTAGTCGAAAGCCCTTCTGGTGGATGGAGCAGCCGTGGACGCCGCCCATCACCATCTCTCCGTGAGCCTCGTCATGCAAATACACGCTGGTCTCGAGAAGGCCGAAGGAATGAGAAACCTCGGTCACGATGTTTTCGATGAGCTGATCGAGATCAAGAATTGAACTGATCTTCTGGGCAGCCTTCTGCAGTTTCTGCAGGCTTTCCACCTGGGTGTCGACCGGAGGCCGAGTGGAGGGGAATTCGTCGAAGATATTCGCAGGACTGGTGGCCATTGCTGGTTCCCTTAAAGAGTGACTACAAATGCGACCTCAGGGGCTAAAGCCCCACTTCTAGAGGTCCTGATCGGCACGGCTGAAGCCGTGCCCTTCCCAAAACAACTTATGAAGCCACCCTTGCGAGAGGTTTATGAAACGAGCTTTCGGACAATTTATGAAACCAGCCCAGCCTTAAGGCAACCTACCAAACGAGCCTGAAGCCGGCCTTCCGATTTACAGAGACAGCTTCATGGCAACCTATAAAATCACTCAAAAATTGGATGCGTGGAGGTAGCGCTAGGACTCTGTGTTTTGGCGAGGGCGAGTGGCTGGAGGCCCTTGCTGTCGCAGGCGCTTGATCTCGTCCATGCGGTCGCGGATGCGTTTTTCGATGCCTTCGCTGGTGGGGTGATAGTACGTCCGATCGCGCAGATTCTCGGGGAGGCAGGGCATGTTCGCGACTTTGCCTTCGACATCGTGCGCGTATTGATAATTCTTGCCGTAGCCGAGGCCTTTCATGAGGCTGGTGGGCGCGTTGCGCAAGTGCAGCGGGACGGGCTCGGCGGCGGTTTGTTCGATATCGTGCTGCACGTCGCTATAGGCGGTGTAGAGCGCATTCGACTTGGGCGCGACAGACAGATAGACGACGGCTTGCGCGAGAGCGAGATTGCCTTCGGGCATGCCGATGAAATCGACGGCATCGCGCGCGGCCATGCAGAGGGAAAGGGCGTTGGGATCGGCGAGGCCGATATCTTCCACCGCCATGCGGACGACGCGGCGGGCGACGTAGAGCGGATCTTCCCCGGCCTCGATCATACGGGCGAGCCAGTACAGGGCCGCGTCTGGGTCGCTGTTGCGCACGGATTTGTGCAGAGCGGAGATCAGGTTGTAATGCTCTTCGCCGGCTTTGTCGTAGAGCAGAGTGCGCTTCTGCAGGGCGTCGCGAATGATGTCGTCGGTGATTTCCGGGGGCGGAGTTCCGGACTGCTGCGCGAGGCCGGCGGCCACTTCGAGGACGTTGTAGGCGCTACGGGCGTCGCCGCTGGTGTAGCTGGCGATTTTCCTGAGGACGTCGTCGGAGGCTTTTAACTTCATGGCGCCTAGGCCGCGTTCTTCATCGGTGAGGGCGCGCCTTAGAAGTTTCACGATTTGATCTTCGGTGAGGGGCTGCAATACGTAGACGCGGGTGCGCGAGAGCAAGGCGCCATTGATTTCGAATGAGGGATTCTCCGTAGTGGCGCCGATGAGGCGGATATTGCCTTTCTCCACGTGCGGCAGGAAGGCATCCTGCTGCGCTTTATTGAAGCGATGAATCTCGTCGATGAAGACGATGGTGCGAGTGCCGTACTGGCGGGCGCGTTCGGCGTCGGCCATGACCTGCTTGATTTCCTTGATTCCGGCGAGGACGGCGGAGAATTCGATGAACTCGGCTTTGGTCATGCTCGCGATAATTTTCGCGAGAGTGGTTTTGCCAGTGCCGGGAGGTCCCCAAAAGATAATTGACCCGGAATCGTCGCGCTCGATTTGTGTGCGGAGAGGTTTGCCGGGACCGATTAAATGCTCCTGGCCGGCGTATTCATCGAGCGTACGGGGGCGCATGCGATCGGCCAACGGGCGGGTGCGGTCGGCGGCGTTGGCGGCGTTCGGGATGTCGAAGAGACCCATGCAAAATTCATTTCACCACAGAGACGCAGAGACACAGAGAAAAACGAAAACAAACTAAAGAACTCTGCGAACAATGCCCTGAGTTAACTGCGAGACGTTGAAGTTAATGAGAAGACCAACCGTGCTGCACGTGAGCCGCATGTAAGTAAGTAGCTGCGCTTCATGAACAGGCAGGACTTTTTCAACGCATTTCAATTCGACAACTACTTGTTCTCGCACGATTAAGTCGAGTCGGTAGCCACAATCAAGCTTGAGGCCCTTGTATTCCACGGGCAGGTCGACTTGTCGGCGGAAATCGATTCCCCGCAGGCGGAGTTCGTGGCACAAACATTCTTCGTAAGCTGATTCTAACAACCCTGGTCCCAGTTGCCGGTGGACTTCAATTGCCGCACCTATGATGGGACTAGTGCGCGGGTCTTTGTTATCTTCGTTTTCTCTGTGTCTCTGTGCCTCTGTGGTGAACACGCTTTATCTTCTTTGCCTTGCGGCTTCGTACAGTACGATGCTGGCGGCCACACCGGCGTTGAGGGATTCTACTTGTGCGGCGTGGGGGATGGCGATGGCCTCGTCCATTTTGGCCATGACGTCGCGCGGGAGGCCGGAGCCTTCGTTGCCGAAAAAAATCGCGGCCGGCCTTTTTAAGTCTGCCTGATCGATCGGCGTGCCTTTGTGCGACGAGGTTGCGATCAGGCGGACGCCCTGGGCTCGCAGCTTCTCGGAAACTTCTTCCAGCTTGAGGGTTGATGATTTTCCGTGGCGATGAATGACGGGAAGGCGGAAGACGGAGCCGGCGGAAGCGCGTACGACTTTCGAATTAAAAGGGCTGACGGTGCCTTCGCCGAGGACGATGCCAGCGCTGCCGAAAGCTTCCGAGGAGCGGAGGATCGTGCCCAAATTGCCGGGGTCCTGGAGACCGGCGATTACGATAATGGGGCCGACTTGCAGGCGTTCGGTGAGATCGTCGAGCGAAAATTCTTTGAGGCGAACGAGAGCGGCAACACCTTGCGGGGATTCACTGGGGACCAGGCTGTCGAATAATTTATCGGGCAGCAGCAGGGTTTCGACCTGGGCGCCGATCTGCGGGAGGAGCCGGTCGGCGCGGTCCTGAGCGGATTCGCGAAAGAAAACGGCGCTGAAACGGAGGCCGCTGCGGATGGCCTCTTCGAGAATGCGGAGGCCTTCGACGGCGCAGTCTCCAGCTTCGGTGAGTTCGGAGCGGGAAAAAGCCTGGCGCAGTTGCTTGACCAGCGGGTTGTGGCGGCCCTCGATGCGGCGGAGGCGGTCTTGCGCGCTGAGGGCGGGTTCGGGAGGGTTTTTCATGCGTGCGATGGTGAGTGCATGATACGCCAGTCGCCGCCTCGCCGGGCTTTGCCGTATTATGATAAGTTTCACAGGCAAGATTCCAACAAGAAGCAGGGCCGGAAGGGAGCGCCGTGCGCGCCGAAATCATAAAAATCAATTGTGATACACCGGAGAGTTCACTGGTAAAGTACGCTGCCGATCAGATTCGCGCGGGCGAAGTGCTGGGCATGCCAACGGACACGTTCTACGGGCTGGCGGCCGATCCATTCAACCTTCGGGCGGTGGATCGGGTGTATGACATCAAGACGCGCTCGCGTCATAAACCGCTTTCGCTGCTGATTGAGAGCGTGGATCAGGCGGAAGAACTGGCCAAGGCGTTGCCGGAAGAGTTTTATGCGCTGGCGCGGAAATACTGGCCGGGGCCGCTGACCATCATTGTGAAAGCGGGATCGCGGCTGCCGTTGAAGGTGACGGCGAATACGGGCAACGTGGCGCTGCGCGTGCCGAATGCCAAGATTCCGCTGGCGGTGGTGACGGCGGCGGCGATTCCGATTACAGCGACGTCGGCGAACCTGAGCGGGGCGGCGGAGTGTACCAGCGCCGAGCAAGTGCATGAACAGCTGCATGGAAGGATCAGCATTATTGTGGATGGAGGAACCTCGCCAAGGGATATTCCATCGACGATTGTCGATCTGACCGACGAGGGAGCGCGCTGGCGGGTTATGCGCGAAGGTGCGATTCCGGCCGAAGAGATTTCCACGTTTTTTGCCAAAGGATGAGTGACGATCACGCTACGCGAGGTGCGACCGGCCGCTGGCTGTTGTGGCTAGAAGCGTTGGCGGTGCTCGCGTTGGTGGCGTTTCTGGCGCTGACCGCGTTCCGCGTGGTGCAGGAAGGCTCACAACAGGAACTGCATCGGGCGGACGCGATCGTCGTGTTCGGCGCAGCCGAGTATTCCGGACATCCTTCGCCGGTGCTGCGGGCGCGGCTGGATCACGCTTTCGATCTCTTCCAACAAGGAATTGCGCCGGTGGTCATTACGACGGGCGGCGCGGCAGCCGATCCCAGCTTCAGCGAAGGTGGGGTGGGACGCGATTATCTGGAACATCGCGGAATTCCGGAACGAGATTTGATCGCAGAAACGCAGGGCTCTGATACGGCGCAATCGGCGGTTCGCGTAGCCGTAATCATGCGCGCCAATGGGCTGCACAGTTGCGTAGCGGTGAGCGACGCTTATCATGTCTTCCGGATCAAGAGGCTATTGGAGCACGAGGGGGTGGGTCCGGTGTATGTGGCGCCGAGGCCGGACTCGCGGCCGCACGGGGTGGGGCAGCGGCTTTATGCGGTGTTGCGGGAGGCGAGCAGCTATTTGGTGTGGAAGTTGGGAGCGCCGTGAGGGCGCGGCTTTTTCAGGATGCGCGATGTGGGCTAGAAGTTAAAAGAGGTCAATGCCATTCGCGGTGCGAATCTTGAACCAGTCGTAACGGAGGTTGTAGCGCATGATGCCGTTGCGGACCTTCATGAAGACGTGCTGAATGCGTACCTCCAGAGCCATGTTCTTACTGATGGTGTACTGATCATGGCGCTGGCCGATGTATTCGGCGCGGCGACGGTTCTCACAAGCCTGGTAGTCCCCGCCCTGACGGCAAAGTTCATACCCGTTGCTGGCGTTTTCTTCGCGCAGGCTTTGGACGGTCTGATTATCCTGAATGGCGGCGGCCAAGTCTTCGTCGTAGCGTTCGTACCAGGCTTGCACGGCCGCTTCGGTTTCGTCGGGGGTGTGAGTCGCTTTGTACTTGCCGATCGCGGCAATAATTTCGTCGCTGTTTTCGGCGCCCTCCATCCGGAGGCGGGGAAGCGCATTCGCGATTGCATCCATGTCGTCTTCGGTAATGACTTTCTTGGCGTGCGAGGAAGCTTGCTTCTTGGAACTCCGCGCGACCGCGCCAAGAGATTGCTCGGTTCCGGTGGCCGTCGGCTCGGGAGCGGCGGGGGCGACCGGCGATTGCTGGGCAACGCAGACCGAAAGGAATAATGAAAAAAGAAAGGCCCGAAACAGGTTCCGTCTAAAGGCGGCGAAAGTGAACGTAAAATTGGTCACCCTAAATCGTATCGGCCGAGCCTAAACGGGGAAAAGATGACCAAAGTTTCGATGAACGTTTTCTTCGTTTTACCAGCCGTTTCTCTGCCGGAGATTGGTGATGTGGGCGACGTGATGGCGGCCGTGCCAGGCATAGAGCGCGAGATTTTTCTCGAGAGGCATGAGACCGAGTTCGGGGTGGCGGAAGGTGCGTTTCCAGTCTTCCGGATTGAGGGAGCGCAGAAGGCGGATCCAGCGGGCGTGGAGGGAGTCCATCATCGTCAGTGAGACTTCAACCGGAGTGGTCTCGGTGTCAGAGAGTTGAGCCCAACGGTCTTCGGCGTAGGGCTTGATGGTCGGCTCATCTTCGGTGAGGGCGAGTTTGAAGCGGATATAGGCGTTGAGATGGCTGTCGGGGACGTGGTGGGTGAGCTGGCGAACGGTCCACCCCTCGGGACGGTAGGGCGTGTCGAGTTGCTGGTCGGAGAGGCCTTTGACGGCGGCGCGGAGATGGGCTGGGGCTTGTTCGATATCGGCTAGATATTTCTGTTTCGTGTCTTCGGTGAGAGGTCCATCAAAGTGAAACTTGCCGATGGGATAGCGCAGGTCGGTCATTGTGTCTCCATCATGGGTTGGTCTGAAATTATAGATGGATGGCGAGACGGATTGTTAGCAGGGTGCTCCGTTCACGGTGCACGTCCCCTGACCCTCCCGACGAACCAGCCCTCTAACTACAAGGGCTAGTATCCGCCTACGGCAAACCCCATTCCCTCCGGCTTTGAATTTCGGTTCCTCGTGCCCGAAGATTTGTGCATCCAAGTGTACTTTCTGGGCTAAACTGCCAAATCTGGGCCGGTTAGCTGCGATTCCAGAACGCTGATGCCCCGGTCGAGAGACAGCAGGTTCCTCCACGCGCCAATGGATTGGTTGTGCCACTCCATCGGCTTGGTCGGAATGACAAGCACTGTGGAGGCTCATAAGCGAGGGAACTATGGCAGCGTCGGTCTGGTCTGGACACTTAACCTTTGGGCTTATCTCGATGCCGGTGCGCTTGTTTTCGGGGGCGCGCAGCAGCGGAATTTCTTTCAACATGCTGCACCGGCCGGATAAAGTGCGGGTGAAGCAGCAATATATTTGTCCGCTGGAAAACGTGGTGGTGGATCGCAGCGAAATTGTGAAGGGATACGAATTTCGCAAGGACGAATACATCATCATCGAGCCGGAAGAGATCAAGAAGATCGAGCCGCAGACCGCGAAGACCATGGAGATTCTGGAGTTCGTGAAAGCGAGCGATGTGGATCCGGTGTATTTCGAGTCGTCGTATTACATGCTGCCGGAAGAGGCTGGAAGGCGGCCGTACGCGTTATTGACCAAGGCGCTCGAAGAGAGCGAGTACGTGGCCATCGCGAAGATCACCATGCACAACCGGGAGTACACGGTATTTCTGCGGCCGCATGAAGGCGGGCTGATGCTGCACACGATGTATTACGCGGAAGAGGTGCGCAAGGTGGAAGGATTTGGAGCGCCGGACGTGGAGTTGAAAGAGGCTGAGATCAAAGTGGCGCATCAGCTGATTGAAGCGCTGGCGGATGAGTGGGATCCGGAAAAATATAAAGATTCGTTCCAGGAAAATCTGAAGAAACTGATTGAGACCAAGCTCGAGGGCGGAGAGGTTGCGGCCGTGGAGAAGCCGAAGAAATTGGCTCCGGTAGTGGATTTGATGGCAGCTCTCAAGCAAAGCCTGGCGCAGATGGAAGGCAAGAAAAAACCGGCGGCGACGGAGAAGACCGAGACCCCGGTGGCTGCGGCTGGGGGCAAGTCGCGGCGCGGGCGGTAAGAAGTCCGGCTTCCGGCGTCTAGTTAGTTCTTTCTGCTCTAACAATTCGCCTCGCGCGAAGGTGTACTTTCCTCATCCAACTCGTCCCTCTACGCAGGCATCCCAGATGTTAACGATTCAGCTGAGCGATGCTAGCGGTTCCGCGGCACTGGCGTAGATCGGGGCCAGCCGTTAGAATATTGAATTCTTCTCACCTATGATCAGAATCTTCCTTGAAGGGCGCAGGATGGAGTGCCGATGAGTGTTCGACGTCTGGGCCGATGGACGGCCATGGTGCTTCCTATCTTGTTTTGGTCCGCTTGCGGTCAGGTCTACCGTCCCGTGGTGATTCCGTGCTCGACCGGCGGCGTTCCGGGATGCCCGGTGGAGACGACTCCGCAGCCGAGCAATTTCCATGAGGTTTTTGGCATCAGCACCAACGTGGACAGTTATCCGGGGACGGCGATGCAGATCGACGTATCAGGAGATTCGATCGTCGGCGAAACTCCCTCCAGTAACCCCGCGCTGCCGAACCTGGGGGACAATCCCACGCATATGGCGATTTTGTCCAATGACTCGACGGTTTTTGTCGCGAGCGCGGGTAGCGTGGTTCCAGGCGGGCTGGACATCGTTTCCTCCTTCACTCCGGTGTTTAATTCCAGACTGTCTACGGGATTGGGTACGGTGAACACGATTTCGCTGCCGACGGGCTCGGAACCGGTGTTCTTGAATACGACGCAGAGCAGCGCGGTCTACGTTGCGAATTTTGGTACGAATTCGGTCAGCAGCATCAATACAACGTCGAACGTGGTCAGCACCACTGCAACTGTAGGAACCAACCCGGTGGCTCTGGCGGAAACGCCGAATGCGTTCAAGCTCTATGTGGCGAATCAAGGAAGCAACACGATCAGCAGCCTGAATCCGGTGGATCTTTCTTCGAACACCGTCACGGGATTCACGGGGATTACGCCAGTGTGGATCGTGGCGCGGGGCGACAGCCAGAAAGTGTATGTGCTGACAGAGGGCGATGGGCAACTGGTGACGATTGATGTTGCCACAGACACCGTCACCAGCAGCCTCCCGGTTGGGGTTGGGGCGAATTTTGTTTTCTTCGATCCGAATTTGAACCGGCTTTATGTGGCGAATCCGGTGAGCGGGAAGGTGTATGTATTTTCCGATACCGGCGGCGCGAATGATACGCCGACGCTGTTATCGACGACACCGCTGACGATTCCAGGGCTGGGTGCAAAGACAACGCCGGCGTGTGCGTACTGCACCGCGCCGGTTCCGGTTTCGGTGACCGCCTTGCTGGATGGCACACGCTTTTACGTGGCGAGCTACCAGATTTCGACCCCGTGCTCGGATCCGAACGTGACCGCGGCGTCGTGTGTGGTCCCGATCGTGACTGTGTTCGACGCGAATACATTCAAGGTGAAGTATCCCAGCACGCCGGCCCAGGCGTTACTGACTTCGCCGCCGTTCAGCCAGAATCAATACGCAGTGCCGCAGGTGGGTTCGTGCGCTCTGACTCCTTTGTATCCCGCTTTGTACTCTCCGAGTGCTCCACGATTCCGGGTGTTCACGGTGGCGTCGGAGGACAGCAGCCGCGTCTATGTGAGCATGTGCGACGCTGGTGCGGTTGCGGTGATCAACACCACCGGCAACAATGCCAACAATCCCGAATCGCCGCTGCCGCCCGATACAGTGGTTGCCGCGTTAGCGATGGCTCCGGAGGTTTGCACGCCATCAACCTGCGGCAGCGTCGCGTTGATGAGCCGATTCTCGATTGCAAATAACGTGGTCACAGTCAGGCGGCGAACACGTTTGCCCCAGGACAGCAAATTACAGTTTCCGGGTTTACCACGGGCACTTACTTCAACGGGACCACGCTGACAGTCCTTGGCGCGGGACTAACGAGCCAGCAGTTCGAGTGCAATTTTGCACATGCGAATGTGAACCCGACCCCTGATTCCGGGAATGCGGTTCCGCAGCCACCACCGCAAACACCAATTTTCCTGATCACTGGGCAGTAGCAAACCCGTACCACGGACTACAGGCCAAGGGAAGATCAGTTTCGGAAGGCTTCTTCTTTCTCGGGTCTCTCGTGCGGCGTAGTGCGAATCGACATAGTCGTCGAGGATCTCGATAAATTCCGCGACAATGCGATCGCCTTTGAGCGTGGTGAACAGGCGCCCATCCACATAGACCGGAGCTTTCGGCTCTTCAAACGTGCCGGGCAGCGAGATGCCGATGTTGGCATGCTTCGATTCGCCGGGGCCATTGACCACGCATCCCATGACGGCGAGCTTCATTTCTTCCACGCCGATGTAGCGGCCCTTCCACGTGGGCATCTGCTCGCGAAGGTAGGTCTGAATCTGTTCGGCCATCTCCTGGAAGAAGGTGCTGGTGGTTCGTCCGCAGCCGGGGCAGGCGGTGACTTGAGGGGTGAAGCTGCGAATGCCCATGGATTGCAGAATCTGCTGGGCGACGCGGACTTCTTCGGTGCGGTCGCCGCCGGGAGCGGGAGTGAGCGAGACGCGGATGGTGTCGCCGATGCCCTCCTGTAGAACCACGCCCATGGCGGCGCTGGAGGCGACTACGCCTTTGGCGCCCATGCCAGCTTCGGTGAGGCCGAGGTGGAGCGGGTAGTTGCAGCGGGCGGCGAGGGCACGATAAACGTCGATCAAGTCCTGCACGCCGCTGACTTTCGCGCTCAGAATAATCTGATCGGGGCGGAGGCCGAATTTTTCCGCCAATGCAGCGGAATTCAGCGCGCTTACGACCATGGCTTCCATGGTGACCTCGCGCGCGTCTTTGGGGTCGGGGAGGGCGGAGTTCTCGTCCATCATGCGGGTGAGCAGAGTCTGGTCGAGCGAGCCCCAGTTCACGCCGATGCGGACGGGCTTCTGATACTTCACGGCAACTTCGATCATGGTGCGGAAGTTGGAGTCGCCGGTCTTGCCGATGCTGGCGTTGCCGGGATTGATGCGGTACTTGGCGAGATCGCGGGCGCACTCGGGATACTTGGTGAGCAGGACGTGGCCGTTGTAGTGGAAGTCGCCGATGATGGGGACGCGGATGCCTTGCTTATCGAGCTGTTCGACGATGTGAGGAACGGCGGCGGCGGCTTCTTCGTTGTTGACGGTGACGCGCACCAGTTCCGAGCCGGCGCGGGCCAGGGCCGCGCATTGCTGGACGGTCGAGGGGATGTCGGCGGTATCGGTGTTGGTCATGGATTGCACCACGATCGGTGCATCCGAGCCGACGCGCACGCCTCCAACGACGGCAGTCACGGTTTTCCTGCGGGGAATGATAGACATGGGAAGCTCTATTTTAGCATGGGGCGGAAGGAGAGCTTCGAAGTAGGAGTATAGGAATCAGGGGCTAAAGCCCTGAGAGAACTCTGGAGCTTTACGCGGCGCTAAAGCGCCGCTCTTCCACGGTGCTGCCCACGTTCGAGGTTTGATCGAATTCCAAATTTAGAATGCGCGGATTAACAAGACCGCCTTATTGCAGGCGGTCGGCTAATCCTGGAATCGTTTTCAGCAGATCGTTGTAGATGACCATGACGGCGAAGAGCACCAGGAAGACGAATGCGGCCTGGTAGACGCGTTCCTTGATGCGCAGGCTGATGTCGTGGCCCATCAGGCTCTCGATGAGGAGGAAAAAAATGACGCCTCCGTCGAGGATGGGGATGGGCAGCAGGTTAAAGACGCCGAGATTCAGGCTGATGGCGGAGGTCAGGAGCAGGAGCGGCGTCCAGCCTTTGCGGCGGGCAGCTTCTCCGGCGGCTTGGCCGATGCGGATGGGGCCTTCGATGGAGCGCACGGAAATCTTGCCTTGCAGCATTTTCTGTACGAGTTCGAGAATCAAGAAGGAAGCTTTTTTGTTCTCCTGTAGAGATAAACGGAGCGCGGCAGGGAAGGAAAGGCTGGTCACTTTCATGGGCATGCTGCCGATGCCGATGCGATATCGTTTCTCGATGAGAACAGGCTGGACCGTGAAGTCTTTGGTTTCCGATCCCCGGCGAACGGTAAGGGAGATCGGCTTGTCCTTGGAAGTCTCAAGCATTTCCACCATGGCGGCGAGAGCGGGTACGGGCTTGCCATCCACGGCTAGAATTTCGTCGCCGTCACGCAGGCCGGCCTTGTCTGCGGGCATGCCGGGAGTCAAGTCGGTCACGCAGACGCAGGGCTCTTTGGCGGCCCAGCCGGCGAATCCGATCTGATCGACGCCATAAGGCTCAGGCGAGATGGTTTTGGTAAGCAGTTGGCCGTCGCGATTGATGGTGACGTCCAGGGGCTGGCCGGGATTCAGAGCTTCGCGGGTATCAACTTGTTCCCAGGTTGGATTCTGAATGCCATCGATACGGACGATACGGTCGCCGGGCTGAAAGCCGGCTTTGGCGGCAGGAGTATCTTTCATCACCCAGCCGATCACGGTGGGAGCATCGAAAATCGCAGGATATTCGTAGTGCACCATGAAGACGCCGACCAGAAGAAAGACGGCCAGCATGATGTTCATGGTGGGGCCAGCGATGGCGATGAGGAAGCGGTGCCAGCGGGAATGCGAGAGAAATTCCGCAGGATCGCCGGTGCGCTCATCCATGGGATTCTCGCCGCTCATCTTCACGTAGCCGCCGAGCGGGATGGCGCTGATGCGGTAGTCGGTATCGCCCTTGCGGTAGCCGAGCAGGCGCTTGCCGAAGCCGATGGAGAATACCTCGACCCGGACACCGAGCCACTTGGCCACAGCATAGTGGCCGAACTCATGGATCAGGATCATGAAGCCGAGGATGACGACGACGGCGATCAGCGAAATCAGAAAGTCAGGCATAGATTAGAGTACGTACTCCACAGTCTGTTAGATTCCTATGTTTACATCTTAGATGAAAGAAGTTGCTTGCGTCCGCTCCTCTGCGCGCGATTTGCCCACTCGCTGGTGAGCATATCGGCGTGCGTCGGCATCGGCTTGAAGCACCTCCTGGATCGAACCCAGCTTCCCGGAATTTGATGCGGAGACCGTATCTTCGATAATCCTGGGAATTTCATCGAAACCAATACTGCCTTCGAGAAACGCGGCCACCGCGACTTCATCGGCCGCATTCAGTGCGACGGTTTTTGCGCCGCCAGCTTCCACCGCTTCATACGCCAAACGGAGACAAGGGAATTTACTCATGTCCGGAGGGCTGAAGTCGAGATGACGCAAGTTGCTGACCGGGAAGCGCATATCCGACTGAATTCGCTCGGGATAGGTGAGAGCGTAGAGAATCGGAAGACGCATATCGGTCACCGAGAACTGAGCAAGTATGCTGCCATCGATAAACTCCACCATCGAATGAATGGTCGATTGCGGGTGGACAATCACTTCCACTTTCGCGGGCGGCATGTGAAAGAGTCTGCATGCTTCGATGACTTCGAAGCCCTTGTTCATCAAGGTGGCGGAATCGATGGTGATGCGGCGGCCCATCTTCCAAGTGGGGTGATTGAGCGCCTGGTCTACCGTGATGGAGCTAAAGGCCGAGCGAGGAGTGTTGAGGAACGGGCCGCCGGAGGCGGTTAGCCAGATCCGCTCGACTTCCTCCATCCGGCCACCGCGCAGGCACTGGTGGACGGCATTGTGCTCGCTATCGATTGGCAGAAGCGGCTTGCCTTGCTTGCGGGCCTCGGCGGTGATCAGCTCACCGGCGGCGACCAAGCATTCTTTGTTGGCGACGCCGACGATTTTTCCGGCCTTGACGGCTTCGTAGGTGGCTTCAAGTCCAGCGACGCCTACGATAGCGCTGACCACGAAATCGGCCTCGGAGAGAGTGGCGACCTCGCACCGTGCCAGCGGCGCCGTAGACTACTTCGATTTCGCTAAGGCCTGCTTGCTGAAGCCGAGAGCGCAGGACGTCGGCATCCGGCTCGGAGGCGAGCGAGATCACACGCGGGCGCCAACGGATTGCTTGTTCGAAGGCGGCTTCCAGGTTGGATCCGGCGGCGAGGGCTACGATCTGAAAGCGGTCGGGGTAAGACTCAGCAACACTAAGGGTGCTGCGGCCGATGGAGCCGGTCGATCCCAGGATGGCGATGCGTCTCATAGGGGCAGCGGAAGTCTTTACTGCAAGACGTGACACACGTTCTTATTCTACGATGCTTCTGCGTTCGAGTGAGAAGATTTGCAGCATTCTCCGATCAGGCAAGAAGATGAGGGCGGAAAGAGGTAAATGAATGAACGACGATGACCTACGAAATTGGTACTTGGATCTAACAGATTCTGACAAGCTGATCTTTCTTGCCCTCGTCTCGAGCGATCTTACGATTCACGGCCGCGGCTTCGGGCTTGACTTGTCGGGAGAACAGCAGAGCAGAGCCTTCAAAGGGTTGAATGAACTCCAGCATCAGATAAGCGGTCACATTGTCGCACTCGGGCTGGGGCGGGACAGGTATCCTGAGGACGTTCTCTGGGACGTACTCGCTGAGAAAGCTGCTGCGTATGGTCTACGCTCTCACCTCAAGAAATCGCTTGCGTTCGCAAGATCCAGAGATCTTTGGGCTAAATTAAAATAATGCAGTTACTTTTACTGCATGACACGCCAAGCCGCATAGTACCACAGCAGGGGAGCGGCAAAGAGCAGGGCATCGATGCGGTCGAGCATGCCGCCGTGGCCCGGAAGCAATGTGCCGGAATCTTTTACGCCGGCTCCACGCTTGATGAGCGATTCGACCAGATCGCCGAGCTGCGCGGCAACGTTCAGTACGATGGTCAAAAAGATGATGGGGCGCAGTTCCGGCTTTTCCAGGCCGAACAGGCCGTCGCGACGGTCGATCAATCCGACGCGCAGCAGGAACGAACTGATCTCCAGAGCATGATTGAACAGAAGAATGCCGACCACCAGGCTAGCAGCCAGCGAAGCGACCGCGCCCTCCCAGGTTTTTTTCGGGCTGATGCGCGGCGCCATTAAGTGCCGGCCGAGTGAGCGGCCCACGAAATAGGCGAAGATGTCCCCGGCCCAGACGATCAGAAGTAGATAGAGAATCCAGAAAGCGCCAGCCCACTGCTGGCGGAGCTGCACCAGCATTCCCAGAGGAAGGGCAATGTAGGCGAAGGCAAAGGCGGAGGCGGCTGCCGCGGGATAGGCGCTGCTCATGGGAGAGCGGCGCATGGCGATGGTCAAGAAGATAAATGGGGAAATGGCGCAGGCGAAGGCCTCGGCCAGGACGAACTTTACGGCGGAGAGCTGAGGAGTTTCGCCCGCCGCGCTTGCAGCGAGCAGGAGAAAAAATAGCCCCACGAAGATGTAAGCCGGAAGGCGGAGCGGGTGAACGCCGTAGGACTCGGTGAGCTTTAGAAATTCCTGCACGGTGACGAGCGCGACAGCAGCGGCGACTACGGCCAGGACTGGCACGGGCGCCCGCAGCACCAGGAACATCACAATCGGAATCAGAACCAGCGCGGTCGCGATGCGTTTCAGCATGCTGGGAACTATTTGTTAGCCTTCGCGGGTCCGGAGAGAGGGTGGTGGGGGTGGGAGTCGCCTCGACTTAGATTGGCGTGATTCAAATCGCCATGATTCAAATCACCATGGTTCAGACCGCCGTAGCGGCGCTCGCGCTTTTGATATTCGGCGATGCCTTCGAGCAGATGTACGCCGCGGAAATCGGGCCACAAGGTGGGCGTCACATAAATTTCGGCGTAGGCCAGCTGCCACAGCAGGAAGTTGCTGAGCCGCATTTCGCCGGAGGTGCGCACGACGAGGTCGGGATCGGGCAGGTGACGCGTGTACAGATGGTTTGCAACCGTATCTTCGTCAATTCGCAGATGCTCGAAGCCACCGTTCACAGAAGCAGCGTTGACCATGGAGCGGAATGCGTCGACGAGTTCACTGCGCGCGCTGTAGTTCAGCGCCAGCGTGAGGATTGTGCCGGAGTTGTGGGACGTACTCTCTCTCGCCCACGCCATGCGATCCTGCACATCTTCGGGGAGTTCGTGCTGGCGGCCGATGTACTCCAGGCGGATATTGTTTTCATTCAGCGTGGGGACTTCGGCCTTCAGATAGCGGCTGAGCAGGCGCATCAGGAAGTCGACCTCACTCTTGGGTCGCTTCTTCCAGTTTTCTTCGGAGAAGGCATAGAGCGTGAGGGCGTGAATGCCGATGCGGGCGGCCGTTTCGACGGTGGAGCGGACGGCTGTGACGCCGGCGCGATGTCCAGCCACGCGCGGCATGTGGCGCCGTTTGGCCCAACGCCCGTTGCCGTCCATGATGATCGCGATGTGCTTTGGGAGCCGCGCTGGATCGAGATGCCGGTAGACTTCCGCTTCCTTGCGATCCAGACCGGCGGGAATTTTTGCCTGCAAGGCCTATCCCCTTCCGATTCTCGAAGCTAACACAGTGGGGAAGGGGGAGGCAATGACGGGAAGGACACGCGTTCCCAATTGGGAGAGCTCCGCAGAGCACACCATTCGCCATCTTAGCGACTGGCAGATGACGGTTCGAAGGGCCACGGTCCGTTGGCCAATTGACAGCCGTGACGGACCGAACCATGATCCTCTGCATGGAGACTATGCGAAGTCGCGGGCTGACAGTCGCGGCAATCTGCCTGATTCTGGGCTGCGCGTTGGGCGAAGCGCAGAGGACGACGGCTGGGTTGGATGCGTCTGCATTGTTTGAAAAAGGAATGAATGCGCTGGAGGGTAGCAGCGCGACCCGCAGCGGGGCCAACGCAATCGACTACTTCCGCCGTTCCTCAGACCTTGGGTTTGCTCCGGCACAGGTTGTACTCGGATACCTTTACGAAACTGGACGCAACACTACGACCGATCCGCGCGAGGCGCTGGAGTGGTACAAGAAGGCGGCGCGGCAGGATGATCCACTTGCGCAATGGTTGGTGGGTCGCGAGATCTACCTCGGCGAGGTACCGCCGCGCGATCTGAACGAAGCTGCCGGTTGGCTCGAAAAGTCTCGCGCGCATGAGAATCCTTTTGCTGAATATCTGCTGGGGAAAATTGCGCTCGAGCGGAACGACTATAGTCAAGCCGAGAAACGATTCCGGCAGGCCGCAGAACAAGGGCTGCCGCAAGCACAGCGGCAGCTCGCCTTGCTGCTTCGGGATGGTCAGGGTGTGCCCCTGGACAAGTTTGAGGCCTACGTGTGGATGTTGGTCAGCTACGACGGTGGCTTGCGCGCTACTGCGACAGACTTGCAGGCACTCGAAGCAGAATTGGGCAGCACCCAACTCGAACGTGCCAAGAGCGAAGCGCGTGAACTGGAGCGCAGCACCGCGCGAAGCGTTGTAGCCCATGGCTGTACGGGCTGGCAGGGTGAGTTCGACGTCGTTCCGGCACCACCACCGCCAGATTTGCAAAGATTTTGCCGGTGAGATTCTGCTTTCGCTGGAAGTATTCGCGGGCAAGGGTGCCCGCGCTGCCGCAATCTATTTCGCTTCTTCCGGCACGATCTTCAACTCGAGTTTCTCCGTCTGCCGCAGAATCGTCAGCGAGCAGCTTATGGCTACGCGGACATCGGTGAGCACGCGGTGCAAATCGTCCACGCCGGCGATCGGCTTGCCTTCCAGCGCAACAATAATGTCGCCATCGCGCAAGCCCCCGCGCTTCGCTGGACTATTTTCTTCCACCGACAGAACGAGCGCTCCCGACTCTTTCGGCAGATCGTAGAAGCGCACGACACGGCGATGCACCGGGACAGTTTGGGCGGAGACGCCGATGTAGCTGCGGCGGATGCGGCCGTCTCGCAGCAGGCGGCTGGCTACGAACTTCGCAGTGTTGATGCCGATGGCGAAACAGATCCCTTGCGCGGGAAGAATGGTTGCTGTATTCACGCCGACGACTCGGCCCACCGAATCGACCAACGGGCCGCCGGAGTTGCCGGGGTTGAGAGCGGCGTCGGTCTGGATGACGTCGTCAATCAGGCGGCCGGAATAGGAACGGAGGGAGCGTCCGAGTGCGCTGACCACGCCTGCCGTGACCGTGGACTGAAATCCGTAGGGATTGCCGATGGCGACCACGAGCTGTCCGACGCGAAGCTGCTGGGAATCGCCGAGGGCAGCGGCGGTGAGGCCGGGTTCGTCAATGCGCGGGTCGTCGATGCGTACTACTGCGAGATCGCTCGCAGGATCGTCTCCGATGGCAGTTGCCGGCATGTGGCGACCATCGGACAGAGTCACGTCGATGCGGCTCGCGTCATGGACAACGTGACTGTTGGTGAGAATCAGGCCGTCGGGAGTAAACACAAAGCCCGAGCCGCCGCCACGCCTTTCGCGCCCCTCGCCGGAACGAGTGCGGCCGGCGGATTGATGAACTTCAATGTTTACAACCGAAGGACTGATGAGTTCCACCGCGCCGGTTACCGCGCGGGAATAGGCGTCGAGTAAGGAGTCGCTCGATCCCGCGGAACTCGCGGCTGGTGCCGCAACACGCGGGGCTTCCTCTCCCCAGCTGTTCACTTCGGGTTGGTTCGCCGAGGTAGGGAAAGCGGAAAAGATATTTTCAGAATGTTCCAACTGCATGATGCATAGATGTGAATCGATCAATTCGGGATTCAGGCGGCTGGTTGGCAGAAAAAAGCCGGGACCAAGGGATTGGTCCCGGCAGTGAGTTGGCTGGTTGCCCGGATAAACTCTTTGCGTGTTTCTATGTCTTCATAATCGACAGAGTCCACGCCGAACGTTAACTCTACGCGGTCCTTCTCGGCCGCACCGTCAAGTCGCGCACCTGGGTGAGAATGCTCGACATCTGCATCCCATTGAGTTGCGAAACGAAGGGAAGGATTTCCGCGATGAACTGATCCTTCATCAGCTCGCTGATTTCGTCCTGGCGATTTTTTTCTCCGCCGCTGAGCAGTTCGGGCACGGTCACCTCCAGGGCTCGCGCCAGCCGTTCCAGGGACGACAGCGTAGGCGTAGCTTTTTCGTTTTCAATTTTGGAGACGTAGGTCCGGGGAACGGACATGCGTCCTGCGAGCTGGCGCTGGCTCAGGCCGCTGCGCAGACGCAGCGAGCGGATCGAGGTGGCCAGGTTCAGATGTCCGCGGCCCATGCCGGGCACGGGCATCATGACCGGTGGCGTCATCACCACCGGCTCGGGCTCGGGTTCCTCGTCGAGCGACGAATGGCAGCGGCGGCAGTTGTTGTTAACGGTGCGGAATTGAACTAACAGGCAGTGATCGCAACGGACGACTTCCCGTGAATCTACCGGGGCAAGGGTCGTGGCCATCGGGTTGTGGGAGTGCCAGAGCGGGCTACTCCTGGAACCTCGCTTATGGGGGAAGAGGTTCCGACTGCAGAGACAATCTGCGGTACGAGGCCTGTGGAAGTCAAGGCTAAAATGCAGAAAGCCGCGCGTCTTGCGGGTGAAAAACGAAACCAGCGGGTGAAAACCGCGGAAAACAGGGTGAAAGCAATGATCGATCGTGAATCTGCGTGGTGTTTACTAACTGAGTTCACCCAGTCAGAAAGTTTGCGGAAGCATGCGCTGGCGGTGGAAGCGTGCATGCGCGCGTGCTCGCGGAAGTTTGCGAATGGCTCGGGGCCGGAGGCGTCGGGTCTGGGGTTGTCTGAAGAGGACCTGTGGGGCATCGTTGGACTGATTCACGATTTCGACTATGAGAAGTATCCCAGCCTGGAAGACCATCCTCACCGGGGCAGCGAAATTATGAAGGAGCGCGGATGGCCGGAGGTGATTCGGCGAGCGGTGATGTCGCACGCGGAATATACGGGCGTGACGCGCGATACACCGATGGAAAAAGCTCTGTTTGCCTGCGATGAACTGGCTGGATTCATTACCGCCGTGGCGTTGATTAAGCCAGGGAAGTCGCTGGCCGAGGTAGATGCGAAGTCGGTGCGAAAGAGGATGAAGGATAAAGCCTTCGCGCGGAAGGTGAACCGTGAGGACATCGTGAACGGAGCGGCGGCGCTGGGCGTGGATTTGGATGAGCACATCACGTTTTGTATTGAAGCGCTGCAGGGGATTGCGGGCGAGTTGGGATTGGATGGGAGCGCGGCGAAGACTATTCCATCGAATTAGGTGACGCCGCTGTGTACGGGGAATCTTTTGGCGAGGCTTCTGAGAAGCCGCGGGGCGATCCCAGGCGAATCAATTCATAGCGCTCGGGCGGGACGGGTCCGATGGCGAAGGGTAGAGGGCCGGAATCGAAAGAATAGAAACCTGCTCCCAGATCGCTTTGGACGGTGGTGATGCCGAGGGGCATGGGAATCTGAATCGTATCCCGCGAAGCAACTAACTTCGGACGTATTTCGAAAAGCTGTGTGGATCCGCTCAAGGCGAGGAAGTCTCCGGGGCGATGCGGTGGGTCGTCGAGGACTACGGGGCGGGCGCCGAACGACTCCATGTAGTACTGGAATCCCCAATGCCCGGTGAACCAGACCGTGCCGTGCTGGTTGCGAGTTTTGTGCTCGATGAGACCTGAGGCGGTTCTGGCTGAGTTTGCTAGTTCCATGTCAGACCACATAAGCCAGAGCGATACCAGGCCGGATAGCGCTAGTGGTATGGCCAACAGCGCGGGACGCCAGCGAATTGAGGTTGGACGCAGATCGTCGATGTGGCGCGCGAACAGGATGCCGGCGGCGGGAATCAGCGGGAGCACGGAGCGGGCGTTGATGGTCCAGTTCAGAAAGCCAGTGAAAATAAATGTGCCGAAGACCCAAAGCATCAGCAACAGGGAGTCGGCATCTTTGCGCTTCCACGCATCCGCGGTCGCGAGCGCCATCACGGAGAATCCGGCGGCGAGGAAGAACGTTAGCTGAGTGCCGACGCCGAACCAGTGCGCATAGAAGCGAGGCGGGCCGAGCATTCCACCGAGTTCGATCCGGCCGGTGGCGAGGAGGAAAGCTGCAATTCCGCTCATCGCGCAGACGACAATGATTTTGCGGCGCGACCAGAGGAAAGGACCAAGTGTCAGCGCGGGGAGCGCGCAGCCGCCGACGAAGCTGAGATCGACCAGCAACTTTGCGAGGGCGGAGGTTTGTCTTCCTTCTCGGACTCCGGTGGAGACATGAGCGGCGCTGGTAATCATGCGCAGCCCGTAGACGGCTTTGGTCCAGTGCTGGAAGGCGGTGAGGGCCAGAACCGGCAGCAGGAAGTACCAAGCCCAGTTTCCGAGACGGCGTTGCCGGGCCAGCGCATATACGGCGAGCAGCGGAATCAAGGCGATGCCGAAAAATTTCGTGAGGGCGCACGCTGTAACCAGCAGGGCAGAACTGAGAAGATAAAGCGGTTTCTGCGGCTCAAAACCTTCGATCCAGAAAATGATGGCCCACAGCCAAAGCGCCAGCATCAGGACGTCACACATCACGCTGTTGGCGGAGACGAGGAATCCTGGCGTGAGGAGCGTGACCGCGGCGGCGAGCAGAGGTGAGTTTGTGAACCGCTGCGCCAGGCGATATGTGCCCAACACGACGGCGAGCGCGGGTAAGAGAAACGCGAGATGCAGTGCCCGTTCCGACCATCCGACGATGGTGGCGGCCGCTGCGAGGTAATACGAGGCAAGTGGCGGATTCTTGGTTTCGACTGCCATGGGCACGGCGTCGCGGTACCAATTGATCGTGAATCCATATGGATCGAGGGGATGGTGCGTGATCTGCCGCGCGACGTACACGAACAAAGTGTCGTCGATATTGAAAGCCTTGCCGGAAAAAGGGAGCAGGCAGGCGAGCAGGGCTGCGGTCAGAAGGATGTAGTGAATTTGCGAATGCTTGTTCTGGAAGCTCTCGGTAGGCGCCATCAGGGAGTGAGGCAAGAGTAGATGCCTAGTAATCGCGTGTCAATTGAAGGCTTGATGCCGCTGCCGAAACAAGAAATCTTCAGTGGATCAACTCCGCTAGTTTTCCGCTGGCGAGCAATTCGGCGATGCGCGCAAAGTCTTGGTACATGACTCGGTCTTTCTCGACCGTGGGGCACACCGAGCGGATTGCGGCATGAGCTGCCTGGCCACGTTGCGAGGTCTTGAGCGGCGCGAGGAAATCGATGGCCTGAGCGACGGCCATGGCTTCAATAGCCAGCACGTTGCGCGTGTTCTCGACGACGCGCTTCAGTTTATTGGCCGCGGTCATGCCCATGGAAACGTAATCTTCTTTATTGCCCGAGGTGGTGATCGAGTCGACCGACGCGGGATGGGCCAGAACCTTGTTCTCGCTGACCAAGGCGGCGGCGGTGACTTGCGGCATCATGAAACCGGAATTCAATCCGGCACCTTGCGCAAGGAAGGGCGGCAAACCCTCGCTCAGAGCGGGATTCACCAGACGCTCGATACGACGTTCGCTGATGCCGGCGAGGGCGCTGAGGGCGATGGCGAGAAAATCCAGAGCAAAGGCGAGAGGCTCGCCGTGAAAATTTCCGCCGGAGATGACATCGCCTTCGCAATTTTCGGAGTCGGTGGTGAAGACCAGAGGATTATCGACTGCGGAATTCGCTTCGGTTTCAAAAACCTGGCGGCAGTGTGCGAGGGTATCGCGCACGGCGCCGTGCACCTGCGGGATACAACGGAGAGAGTAGGCGTCCTGCACGCGGCCGCAGGTGCGGTGCGATTCACGGATCTGACTGCCTTCTAGCATCTTGCGCAGATTCGCCGCAGTCTTCATTTGTCCGGCATGAGGGCGTGCCTGATGGATGCGCTCGTCGAAGGCGGCGTCGGTGCCTTTCAGTGCGTCGCAGCAGAGGCCGCCTAACACGTCGGCGGAGTCGACCAAGATTTCCGCAGCCAGCAGCGCGAGCGTGCCGACCGCGAGCATGCCTTGCGTGCCGTTGATCAGGGAGATGGTCTCCTTGGCTTCCAGAACCAGCGGCTTGATCTGAGCTTGCTTGAGTGCGCTGGCGCTGGGAATGCGCGCGCCGGCTGAGTCGATGCATTCGCCTTCGCCGATCAGCGCCAGGGCGAGATGCGCGAGGGGAGCGAGATCGCCGCTGGCGCCGACACTGCCCTGTGACGGAACGAAGGGAGTGACGCCCCGGTTGAGCATTTCGCATAGCGTGTCGATGACGATGGCGCGTATGCCGGAGTAACCCTTGGCTAAAGAATTTGCGCGGAGAAGCATCATGGCGCGAGTCTCGGGCACCGGCAGCGGTTCGCCGACGCCGACGGCGTGGGAGCGCACCAGGTTGACTTGCAGTTCACGAATCTGGTCGCCGACGATGCGGACATCGCTGAGTTTGCCT
>CAWALR010000009.1:0-274957 GCA_963782835.1 uncultured Acidobacteriaceae bacterium
GGATGTGGGTACCGCATGCCGGTGCCGAAGGACATCCGGGACTTTAATCAAGACGTGCGCACCTGCATTCAGCGGGTCATGACCCAGCTGGGGATTTCCTCAAACCAGTATCTTTTTCTTTGGTGCGATGAATTCGGCGGCTGGGACACAAAGAAACAAAAGTACAACACGAATCTTCATGCGCACGGGGTTTATGTGGGACCGTTTTTGTCCTACGACATTCTTCTGGAAACGTGGATCGAGAT
Source organism: uncultured Acidobacteriaceae bacterium (assembly GCA_963782835.1). Classification (GTDB taxonomy): domain Bacteria; phylum Acidobacteriota; class Terriglobia; order Terriglobales; family Acidobacteriaceae; genus Sulfotelmatobacter. The sequence continues at coordinate 246 of CAWALR010000009.1, forward strand.
CCGTAAGGAGAAAGACGGAGCGCGGGGTGTTTTCATCAAGCGTCAGAAACTGGATCACGCTCCTCGTGAACTGGGCGAGCGCCAGAATGCTCGCTATGCCCGCGCCCTAGGGCACGCTCTCAAATACACAGGAAAGCATGTGGGACAGTCGGACGGCGAGCGCCTGGCAAAGCTCGAAGCGGCATTCCACGGGGTTCGGCGCGTCCATACGATGGGCCTGGCTTATCACGCGGATCTCGGCTGTTCGTGTCAGTGTTCTCTCTGTCCGAGTCCTTGCGACGGTTTCAACGGGCATCAAGGGGAGCATTCCTGCAAACGCCATCGGGCTGGCGCTGGCTGTCCCAGATGCGCAAGCCCGTTGATGTTTCCTCGTGAGTCCGGTTATGCGCCTATTTCGTTTTTGAAAAGGGAAGGGCGTGTGGACTTGGATGAAGCGAGGCGTCAGGCCGCACGCGACCGGGCTTTCGCCGCCGGCCCGCGAGGTGCCCCACAGTGAAAGGGCGACACGTTTTTCGCACGTCGAGAGCAGCCAGGCGCATACGTGTGCCTCGGCCGGCGTTTACAGCTTCTAGTTTTGCCATGTTTGGCGCGGAAACGATTCCGACCCGAGAACGAGAGCAAGGTACGGGCGGGCTGCGCTCGTCGGAGGCGTCTATCTCGGTCCCAGCGGACCCTTCTTATACGAGTAAGCGAGTCTTGTTGGCGTATCCATGCTGACCGCCGCTCCAAATTCGGTTGAAGTTCTGGAAAACCCTTTCCTTGGATTGGTTCTCTCTGTTAATGTTCCGCCTGCAGAAAAGCGAAGGCCGGCTACGGAGAAACCAGAGGAAACCGTGGCTCGACCGCGTTGGCAACTAGGTTGGCTGTTTCAACGAGGAAAAAGAAACAAGAAATGGATTGGCCGATACCGAGAGGACGTGATTGGCGAAGATGGGAAGCGACGCCGCCGAATCCGTTCTGTTGTACTTGGTCCGGTCCGTGAAGTCAGCAAACGTCAAGCGCGGCGGAAACTCTCTGAGTGTCTGGCTGCCATCAACCAGGGGACGCATAAGCCGGAGGTGGTGATCACCTTTGAGCATTTTGTTCTGGAGCGATTCGAACCAAACATTCTTCCTACGATTCGCTACTCGACTGCGCGCCTCTATCGCTCGCTAAGCCGAAAGCACTTGCTGCCATTTTTCGGCAGGATGCGCTTGTCAGAAATCGGAGCCGCAGACGTGCAGATGTTCTTGACGGAGACCGCGAAGCGCGTGGCACCCCGAACGGTGCTGTCGCTGCGTAATCGACTCTCGAAGATATTTTCCGTTGCGACGCGCTGGGGTTATGTCCACACAAACCCCGTCAAGGGGGCGCAGGTTTCCGAACTGACTGATGTTCGGAGGCGAGTGGCACTGACCCCCAAGCAGTTTTGGGCATTGTCCCAGGAGCTCCCCGAACCGTACCGCACGATGGCGCTGGTCGCGGTTCTCTCCGGCATGCGATCCGGGGAGATATTCGGCCTACGCTGGAGGTACATAGATTTCGAGGAACGCTCCATCCTGGTGGCGGAGACGGTTTACCAAGGCCGCTCTTCGATGCCCAAAACTAGGGCCTCCAATCGCAAAGTCTTTATTCACGACTTAGCTTTGGAAGCTCTCAAGCAATTGAAGTTGTCTGGAGGTGCGCCCGACGATTTTGTATTTTGCACGTCGAGGGGCACACCTTTCAACCCTAACAACGTCCGGAACCGAGTCCTGATTCCGGCTTGCCGGAGGGCGGGTATCCCGCTCATCGGCTGGCATGACATGCGGCGCACTTTTGCAACCTGGTCGAATCCTACCGGGGAGAGCTTGAAAGCGCTGCAGACACAACTGGGACACACGGATTCGCGGTTGACGCTGGGGGTCTATACCCAGCCGATGCCGGAAGCGCAACGGCAACTGGCGAGTAAGGTGGAACGGGTTTTGCTCCCAGTTGCGCCCAAATTCGGCACTCCCGGAAATGGATCGGAAGGGGTAATCCAGTGAAAGCAAAAGAAAAGATCTGGTGCGCCCGGAGAGATTCGAACTCCCGACCTATTGCTCCGGAGGCAATCGCTCTATCCATCTGAGCTACGGGCGCACACTAGCGATATTCAGTTTACATGGGCGAGGCGAGAAGCTTCAATTCAGCATTCTGCTTGGGAAGCGCAAGACTCCGCGAGCCCCAAAGTTGAAATAACGCTGGACGTTCTACAGGCAAAACTATGGCTGCGGAAGGTACGGTACCCTCCCGCAGTTGCAAAAAACATCACTTGCGTTTCCTTTGAGTTGGAGATTCTTACCAGCGACCCCGGCCACCGCCACCACCGCCGCGGCCTCCACGATCTCCGCCGCGATCCCCGCCTCGACCTCCGCGGTCTCGTCCCCCGCCCCCGCCGTGCTCTGTCTTTGGCCGCGCCTCATTGACGTTAAGCGTACGCCCTCCCACTTGCGAGCCGTTCAAGGCCGTGATGGCCTTCTCTCCGTCTTCGTTGCTGGCCATTTCCACAAAGCCGAACCCGCGTGAGCGTCCAGTATCGCGGTCCGTCATGATGCTGACTCGATCCACTTGCCCGAACGGTTCAAACATCTGCCGCAATTCGTCTTCGGATGTGTTAAAGCTCAGATTCCCCACGAAAATATTCTTCACGCAGCGCCCCTCTGCATTGAGCTGTCGAAGTGCAAGCTCAATTCGGCGGGACTGGCAGGTCGGGGACACCTTCCTGAAAATCGAGACCGGAGCTGGCGGCAGTCGAATGCGGCCAGAAGTATAGCAGGTTTGTCAAGCGGGGCATGTCAAATCGCGCGGACGCCCTCGCACGGCTCGGCTAGCATTCATCCACTTGCCAGTATCCTTCGCGATGATAGCCCACTTGCAGTAGCCGGTTCTTGGGATCATGCCGCTTGCCGCAACCCGGACAGATCATGTATCGACTCCACGCTGTCCCGCGATGGTCATAGTTTTCTGTGACCGCGAACGTCGTTCCGCAACTACAGGGCACCAGAAACATGCGAAGCGGAGCTGCTGTCTTTGACTTCCCGATTTGCACGCGAGACTTCACACTTGTTCCAGGGCCTCCTTTGCTCGCTTCTTGCGGCCATTCGATTGCAAAATTTTCTTCCGCAGCCGTAATGATTTCGGAGTGATCTCGACAAATTCGTCATCCGCTATGAACTCAATCGCCTGTTCCAGATTCAGTTGCCGGAAGGGAACCAGTCGAATGGCCTCATCCGCGGTTGAAGCCCGCATATTGGTGAGTTTCTTTTCCCGCACCGCGTTGACTTCCAGGTCATCGTCTTTGGCGTTCTCACCGATAATCATTCCTTCATACAGCTCAACCCCGGGCGCCACGAAGAGTTCTCCGCGCTCCTGCAGACCCCACAGCGCATATGCGGTCGAAGTGCCGGCTCGATCCGCAACCAGCGCCCCTGTAAGTCGATGTGGAATTTCTCCCTGCCATTCCGTATATCCATCAAACAACGAATTCATCACGATCGTCCCACGCGTGTCGGTGAGCAACTGGCTGCGCAGCCCAATCAGCCCGCGGCTGGGCACCCGAAACTCAATCCGCACCCGCCCGTAGCCATGGTTGTGCATGTTGAGGACCTCGCCCTTGCGCGATCCCAATTGCTCCATCACTACACCTACAAATCCTTCGGGAACATCCACCGTGAGATGCTCCACTGGTTCCATCAACTTGCCATCGATCCGCTTGGTGACGATCTCCGGCTTGCCCACCATGAGCTCGTAGCCCTCGCGCCGCATCATTTCAATGGTGATCGAAAGCTGAAGCTCTCCGCGCCCGAGGACCTTGAACGAGTCGGTCGTTCCCATCTCCTCCACGCGCAAAGAAACGTTGGTGAGCAACTCCTTCGCCAGTCGCTCGCGAAGATTGCGCGATGTAACGTAAGTTCCTTCACGTCCCGCGAACGGCGAAGTGTTCACCGTAAAAGTCATCGCAATGGTCGGCTCATCGATCACGATTGGCGGCAGCGGCGCCGGATTCACCGGATCCGTAATCGTCTCGCCGATCGTGATTCCCTCCACGCCCGCCACGGCAACAATATCGCCCAGCACTGTTTCTGTAATGTCCGTCCGCTTCAGCCCTGAGAAAGAAAACAATTTCGTGATCTTGGTCTTGTGCATCGATCCGTCGCGCTTCGCGATGACCACGTCCTCGCCCGTGTACATGGTTCCGTTGAACACACGCGCGATTGCCAACCGTCCGAGAAAATCGCTGTAGTCGAGGTTCGCAACCAGAATCTGTAATGGACCAGCCGGATCGCCCTGAGGCAGCGGGATCGTTTTCAGAATCGCGTCAAACAGCGGCCGCAGATTCTCGCCTGCGACCTTGACGTCTGTCGACGCTGTCCCTTCCTTCGCATTCGTGTATAACACCGGAAAATCGAGCTGATCTTCCTTCGCATCCAGATCGATAAACAAGTCGTAGATTTCGTTGAGAACTTCCTGCGGCCGCGCATCGGGACGGTCGATCTTGTTGATCACCACGATGGGCGGCAACTTGGCCTCGAGCGCCTTGCTCAGCACATAGCGTGTCTGCGGCAGCGGCCCTTCGCTGGCGTCTACCAGCAGCATCACTCCATCCACCATTTTCAGCGCCCGCTCTACCTCGCCGCCAAAGTCACTATGGCCGGGCGTGTCCACGATGTTGATCTTCACGTCGTGATAGAAGATGGCCGTGTTCTTGGCAAGAATCGTGATGCCGCGCTCGCGCTCCAGCTCGTTCGAATCCATCACGCGTTCGACGTGGTGCTCGTTGGAGCGAAAAATGCCGCTCTGTTGCAGCATGGCGTCCACAAGCGTGGTTTTGCCGTGGTCGACGTGCGCGATGATGGCGATGTTGCGAATGCTCAAACTCAAAATATGGTTGTCCTTTGTTGTTAGACCTGCCGGCGGGAGCTGACGGCATCCGCCGCCAAAAGCCCTACCTATAACTTTACTATGGGTTGCCGCTTATCAGGAGGTTACGTAGGACTTTACTTTGTCGGGCTGCGGATCCGCGGGATATCGACAGGCGAAAGTTGAAGAAACAAGTTAGCCTGCAACCGTTGTCTGTTTCGGCGCGGGCCTTCCGGCCAGCCGCGCTTCCGCTTGTTTCACGGCGCGCTGTGCCGCCAGGATTCCTCCATTGGTCGTGGATTCCGGGCCCTCCGAATCTGTGTTGGCAAAGAACACGCGATCCATCGGATGCCGCGCCAGCGGCTGAACCTGCGTGTACAGCCCAGGCGTTGTCATATATAAAGGATGCCCGCGCCGGTAAATATGCACTTCTACCGGATCGACATCAAGCGCCGGCATCAGCTTCTGAAAATCGCTCAAAACGTTGGCGGCGATCTGGCGCGCCCCCGCTTCATTCAGCAACTGGCTGCGCTGCTGTTCTTTCAACGGCGTGTAACAGCTGAGTGTGTTGAATTTTTGCTGGTAGCCCGGCCGTTTCTGAATCACCCAGTCGGCGACCACCACGTCAGTAAAGCTGTTGCCGGGACACCATGTGTCGTAGCCGTGATTGAAGACCGGTTTGTCGAAAATCAGATTCACCACCGGATATGGAATGTAGCGAATCTGCTGCATGGCGTCACTCTGCTTGTCGGGCAGCCCCGCAACGATGCGCCTGGTAATGAACTTGGGCGTCGCCATGATTACGGTTTTCGCCGCGACCGTCTTCAGTTCGCCGCCCAGCATATAAGTGACCAGTACTTCATCTCTTTCCGAAACCACTGCAACCGTCGTCGCGCCCGTCTGCATGCGCTCCTTGTATCTCGGCTGCAAAAGTTCCGCCAGCTTCTTGGTGAGCGCTCCCAAGCCTCCGGGCCAGGTGTAGCGATCGTCGGTTCGACTTTCTTCCACCATCTCCTGCAGCGCCTCAATGGCGATGCCCGCCGCCGTGTCTCCGCTGGTTGCCCCCCAGTTGGAGGGCCCGAAGTTATCCCACCATTGCGTGAGTTCTTCGGGATACCCTTTCAAGAAATCTGAAAATGGTTGATTGAAGAGTTCCTTGCCGCGCTTCTCCACGTCAATCGCCAGCATCTCCTTCTTGAACTTCTTGAAGCTCTCGCGTACCGGAGCCGCATAAGGCAGCTTGTCGACGCCTTCACCCCATGTATCGAGCACCAACTCACCATGAATGATGGTTCCGTCCGGGCTGTTGACGGGCAATGGCTCCAATCCAATCTCCCTTGCGAAGTGGTAGGCATACTCATCTTTCGTCAAGAACGCCGATCCCGTTCCATAGACGCTGCCCTCATACTCCATCGCATAAGCGTTGCCGCCCCAGTGCGGTTCTTTCTCCAGCAACAAAAAATCGCGATGCTGCAGACGATACGCTGCCGCTAACCCACTCACTCCTCCGCCGACAATGACCACGTCATGCCGCGCCGAGGCCGGAGGCCGCGTGAAAACCTTGCCATCGCGCACCTGATGGCAGATTCGATTGTCTTCACCGTCCACATCCGCGGCATGATCTTTTTCTGCGCCGTCCGTCTGCGCCGCCACCAATGAAAGATCGATCGGGCATCCCGCCGTTACCGCGCCTGCAACCACAAACTTGATAAAGTCTCTGCGATTCGCGCTCATGCATGCACCTCCGCAGCTTCCACAATCTCGGTCCCAACGCCAGACGCGCCTTCGCCACGCATCCGCAAGCGATACCACAGCACAATCGCCACCAGCGAAAACACAAAAATAATCGTCGACACCGCGTTGATCTCCGGCGTGATCCCGCGCCGCAGCCGTCCCCATATTTCCAGCGGCAGCGTGTTGTCGCGTCCGATCAAAAAGAAGCTGACGGCAATCTCGTCCATCGACAGTGTGAAGATCAGCAACGCCGCGCCGATAATCGGCAGCTTCAAGTTCGGCACCGTGATCCGCCAGAATGTTTGCCAGTAATTCGCGCCAAGATCGAGCGAAGCCTCTTCCTGCGCCCGATCCAGCTTCTGCAGGCCCGCGAATACTTCCGTCGTCGCCACCGAGATCAACGCGGTTCCATGTCCCAGGATGATCGTCATCAAGCTAAGTTTGGTGCCCATCACGTTGAACAGCATCAGCAACGAAAGCCCCGTGATAATCCCCGGCAGGATCAAGGGCAGCAAGACTAACCGCCGAAACACCGCCTTGCCCGGAAACTGCGTGCGCTCCAGCGCCAACGCTGCCGGTACGCCGAACGCCAGCGAGATCACCATCGCCGCCAGAGCTACCTGCACGCTGTTGAGCACCGAATCCCAGATCGGCCCATCCGCGAAAAGTGTGCGATACCAGTCCAGTGTCAGATGATGCGGCGGAAATCCGCCCACTCCCTCGCCGTTGAACGAATAAAGAATAAGGATGGCGATGGGCAAGTAGAGAAATCCGAATACGGCGATCGCATGGAAGAGCAACCAGCGTGAGCCCGAGGCAAAAGATGGCTCGCTCATGAGAAGCTCCACTTCTTCTCCAGACGCTCGGAGAAAAACAGCAGGCTTACTACCAGCGCCAGCATGCAGAGCGAAATTGCCGCGCCCAGCGGCCAGTTGAAAGCCGCGCCAAACAAGCTGACCACAATATTGGAAATCATGATGCCGCTCGGCCCGCCCAACAGCAGTGGCGCAAGAAAATCACCCAGGCTCAAAACGAAAGCAAAGGTCGCTCCCGCCAGCACTCCCGGAATCGAGAGCGGGAAAATTACCTTCCAGAATGTCTGCCCCGGAGTAGCTCCCAGATCATGCGAGGCCTCTACCAGATTGCGCGGAATATGTTCCAGCGCCGCATAAATTGGCAGAAACGTAAACGGAGTGTAGATATGCGTCAGCGTCAGTACCACCGCAAACGGACTGTACAGCAGGAATTCCAACGGATGCTTCGTCAAATGCACATACTGGAGTAGCGTGTTCAGCACGCCATCCGAGCCCAGGATCGTCTTCCACGCGTAAGCCCGAACCAGGTAGCTAACCCACAGAGGAATAATCACTAGTTGATAGAGCAGATCCTTTTTCTTCCCTGCATAAAAAGAAAGAAAATATGCCAGCGGATACCCGAGAAGCAGGGAGAAGATGGTTACGCGCGCCGCGATCCACATGGATCGCAGCAGAGTCTGCCAGTAAACGTCCACTCGCAGCAGTTGCCTATAGTTATCGAGCGTCCACGAATGCACGATCGTCTGCGACGCGGACACCGACCAAAAGCTGTAGCAAAACATCAGCAGATACGGCATCAGTAAGAACACCGTCACCCACACCAGTGGAGGTAACGTGACCGCCGCTTTGTAGGTTCGCGAGAACATCAAATTCTTTCCGGAGACTCACGCACGAGCACAGCATCAGAGGGAGAGAACTCCAGTTCGACCTCGTCCGACCGTCCGCTGCTGCCCGGAGTTCGTACCGTTAGCACCAGCCCGTCGCCGCATTCCACGCGAATCAACTCGGTCGCTCCATGAAATGCCTGATGCCGGACCTTGCCACGAACGCGTATGCTTTCTGCCGCTAGAGCATTTCCCGAAGCCAATCGAACACTCTCCGGCCGCAGTGAGAACAGAGCCGGACCATTCGGAAGGGCGGTCGTCCACGTCAAAGAAGCGCAACGCACCACACCTCCTTGCACTTTGGCTTTCAGAAGATTCGTGTGCCCAATAAACTGCGCGGTATAGGCGGTAGCAGGTCGCTTATAAATTTCACGAGGAGTTGCCACCTGCTCTAGTTCTCCTGACCGCAGCAGCGCGATCCGGTCCGACATGACCATCGCCTCTTCCTGATCATGAGTCACAAAAATGAACGAAATGCCGACTTCACGTTGCAATGATTTCAATTCCACCTGCATCTGCCGCCGCAGATTCGCGTCCAGCGCCGAGAGCGGCTCATCCAGCAAAAGCAGTCGCGGACGGTTCACTAGCGCCCGCGCCAGAGCGATCCGCTGCTGCTGTCCTCCGCTGATTTTGGATGGCTTCGACTTCGCGTGCGCCGACATTTTCACTTTCTCCAGCGCTTCCGCAACTCGCGATGCAATCTCCGCTTCAGGCCTCTTCGCCACACGCAACCCATACGCCACGTTCTGTTCTACGGTGAGGTGTGGAAACAACGCATAGTGCTGGAACACGGTGTTCACGCGGCGCCGGTAAGGAGGTTGCCGGTCCAGTCGCTCCTCACCCATCCATACTTCGCCGGCACTCGCATTCTCAAAGCCCGCGATAATGCGCAGCAGCGTGGTCTTTCCAGATCCACTTTCCCCGAGGATGGTGAGAAATTCCCCTTCCGCCACATCCAAAGAAATGTCGCGCAGCACGACATTCTTGCCGAAGCTCTTGGCAACATTCTGAATCCGGAGCAGCGGCGCTTGGGCCGGAGTGTCCGCAGACCTCGTAGCAGTTTCAGAAGTGGTCATCAATCCCAACGTTCTCACCGATTGTTGACAAAGCCGAAATCTGACGGCCCTTTAGACTTCGCTCAGGGAGATTTCACCCGAAGCCAGCTTTACTGCGCCGCCTTCACTTCGTTCCATATCTCGTTATACTTGGCGCGCCGCGGCACATTCTGCCAGAAATAAAGCCGCTTTTGGTAGTTGTCCACATCGTCAAGGTGCAAACTCTTTATTTCTGCCGGCGTCATGAACTGCGCCGCTCGCGGATTCGCCGGCGTGTATCCCGTAACGTCCGTCACCTTCTTCTGTGTCTGTGCTTCAATCATGTACTCCAGAAATTCCTCGGCGAGTTCTTTGTTCTCGCTGCCCGCTGTAATCATCAGGTGATCGATCCAGCCCGTGGTGTTTTCCTTCGGAATCGTCTCTCCCACCGGAAAGTTGATTTTGCGCAGTTGATTGGTCATCAGCGGCCATCCCATCGCGGCCACCACCTCGTGATTCTGAAAGAGATTCGTCAACTCCCCGCCGGTCGACCACATCTTGCGGATATTCGGTTTTAATTCCAGCAACTTCTTCTTTACGGCCTCCAGTTGCTCATCGCTCAAGTTGTAAAGCTGCGACGAATCGGGCTTGTCGTAGCCCAGCACCTGCGCTGCCATGTAGACCGTGGACAGATCGTCCCACACCGAAATTTTCCCGCGGTATTTCGGATCCCAAAGCACATTCCAGCTCTCGGGAGCCTGTGCGAATACCGTGGTGTCGTAGAGCAGTGGATCCGGTCCCCACATGAACGGAACGCCGTACACCTGGCCGTTCAGGCGCACCAGCGGCAGGGAAACCAGCTGCGGAGAGAGCTGCGCGTATGAGGGAATCTTGGAAAGATCGAGCGGCGCGGCGAATCCCTTCATCGCAATGGCAGTGGCCACATCGCTTGATGGAGAGATGACGTCATAATTTGACGCGGCCCCGCCATTCAATTTGGTCGTCAGCTCGTCGCTCGATCCCATGTACGACGCCGACACTTTGCAATGATGCTGTTCCTCGAAAGCCTTGACGAAAGAAGGATCGGCATAGCCTTCCCACACCAGTAGATTCAGCGAAGGCGTCTTCTTGGTGCACGACCCGGCAAACACCATGAACGTCAGCAGGAACGGCAGAACTATCCAGCGTCGCATTTTCCTTGTTCCTCCTTCACTCCTCGGGACGGCCACCCATTGCCCGTAAGCAATCGCGCGCTCAGAACGTCGGGGGCGTATTCACCCACAGCACCCAGGTTTCCGCCCGCCCAGGATTTTTCCAGTGATGCGGTGTCGCGCTCTCAAAATAAAAACTGTCCCCGGCCTTGAGCCGGTACTCTTCCTTTTCCAGCGTGATCATCAACTCGCCCTGCAATACGTACAGGAACTCTTCTCCCTCGTGGGTGTAGGAATCGCCGCTGCCCGCGTCCGGCGCCACGCGAAACAGATGTGGCTCCATTACGGTATTTCCCCAGGCCAGCAACTCCATGCGAACGCCGGGACCAGCTTCCAGCACTTTTCTTTGTCCCGGCTGTACCTGCCGGCTGCTCGCCCCCGTCGCGTCAAAAAAATCCAGGATGTTGGTTTTATAAAATCGCGCCAGCTTGCGTAGCGTCCCAACCGACCCGCTCATCTGCGACCGCTCCAGCGCGCTTAGAAATCCCACCGAGATGCCAACCGCTCGCGCCACCTGAGCGAGAGAGAGCTTTCTCTTCGCCCGCAATTGACGCAAGTGCGAGCCGATCGCTCCGGCGCCTCCGTCCGCTGCTGGGTGCGCTCGTCCCTCCCGGCGCAGCAACTCCACAATCGCCGCTGCATTCAACCCGCGCACTTTCCGCAGAAAACGCGCCCGCTTCAGCAGCTTCACGTCGTCGGCCGTATACAGCCGGTACTTGCTTTCCGTGCGCCGGGGCCGCGTCAGCCCCAGGCTCTCCCATGACCGGATCACCGACGGCGAAACTCCCACGCGCCGCGCCACATCTCCGATCTTCAAGTACGCTTTGGCGCTGGATGAGTTCATGACTCGCCGGAAAGGGGCATTCAAGTTTTCTATGCGAAAGAACGCGTTTTTATCCTTGACAGTACGCGTACCTCTTCTCTAACCTTGCGGGATTATAGCAAGGTTGTGGCTGGACACAAGCTGTCGTTTTCAAGAAAAAACCAACTCCCCAAGATGCTGGAGAAGATGCCTGGAGGTTCCATGCCGTCACCGCGAGCCCGCTGGACCATGATGTGTCCGGGAACGATTTGCCTTGTGTTCTTACTCCTGATTCCCACGCTGCTTAGTGCCCAAGGTGCCAATGGCCGTATCTTAGGCCGCGTCGCCGACTCTACCGGTGCCGTTCTCGCGGGCGCCAAAATTTCTCTGATCAACGAGGCGACTGGCATCAGCCGCGACGCTCTCACTAATGAGAGCGGCGATTACAACCTGGTCAACGTCGTTCCTGGCACGTACACCGTTGAGTTTGAGCTGACCGGATTCAAGAAGAACGTTCAGAAAGGCGTGATTGTCGACGTCAATCAGGTCGTGACCCTCAACTCCACCCTGCAAATTGGCGGCTCTCAAGAGACGGTCGACGTAACTTCAGAAGCTCCGCAGGTTGATACCAGCAGCACACAGCTTGGTGCCGTAATCAATGACCGCTCCGTGAACGAGCTCCCGCTCAACACGCGCGATACCTATCAGTTCCTGCAGCTCCAGCCCGGAGTCCAGGCCCAGCTTGGATCGAGCGGCGCCTTGTTTGCCGGGACCAGTGATGCCGGCTCCGTTTCGGTGAATGGCGGCCGTACGCGCGCTAACAACTTCAGCGTCAACGGCGGTGACGCGAATGATCAGTTCGTAAATACGCCCACGATTCAGCCCACTCCCGATTCCGTTGAGGAGTTTCGCGTCATCACCAATACTTTCGACGCGGAATACGGTCGCAATTCCGGCTCCGTCGTGAACGTCATCACGAAGTCCGGAGGCAATGCCTTCCACGGCAACGTTTACGAATATTTCCGCAATACAATTCTGGATGCGCGCGGCTATCCCGATACGACAAAGCCGCAGCTGAATCAGAACCAATTCGGCGGAACATTTGGCGGACCCATCAAAAAGGATCGCACCTTCTTTTTCCTTTCGTATGAAGGCCGCAGGATCCGCGACGGTGTTCCCGGCCAGTTGTTGAATGTGCCAACCACTGCTCAGTTCGGCGGAGACTTCTCCGGTGTGGGCGGATTTCCGGACAAATCGGAGGGATCGATCAGCTTGGTCTCCTTTTGTCGCACAAGTGCTTGATGGTCGCGCTGGATGTGACGGCGCTTTGAATTTGCCCGTTGGTGGGATCTATCCCATGGGCGGAGGCAACAATTGGTTCGCAGGTGCATCCTTGGTCTTCGGTTTTTCCGAGTGGCGTGATTCCCACCGCCTGCCAGGATCCCGTAGCCGCCAACCTGCTTCAGCGTTTTGTTCCCGGGGGCAATAGCGGCCCTGGCCTGTATCAAGTCGTCCCTGTCGGCACCATCAACGCCGATCAATTTACGGTTCGCCTCGACCACCGGATCAATGATCACCAAAGCTTCACTGGCTACTACTATTTCAACGACGGCCGTGAGCTCGATCCCTACAACACCTTCGAAGCGGCTGGCGCCACTCTTCCTGGCTTCGGAAGCTACAACAATGCCCGCGATCAGCAGTGGAACTTCACCCATACCTGGACGATCAGCAACGCTTTGGTCAACGAGGCCCACTTCACCTACATGCGTGAGGGCGAACTGGGATACTTGAAGAACCAAACGTCCAATGCGGTCACAGCATCCTGCACGGGTTCAGCCGCCACTTTCTGCTTTACTGGTACTTCCGATTCTTCGTTCATCCAGAATAATTTCGGTACCGCCGCTAATCTGGGTATAACACCGGGACTGCCGGCAAATCTCACCGGTGTTCCCTTCGTGAACATCTCGGGCGGCGCGTCGTTTGGCAATAATTTCGAGGGTTTCCTGCCTCAGGTGGGAAATAGTTTTCAGTGGACCGACGAACTTAGTTGGGTGAAAGGTAACCACACCTTCAAGTTCGGCGCGGACATTCGCCGCGCCCGATTCGACCAGTACTACTACTTCGATGTCAACGGGGAATTTACCTTCGACAACAGCGGCCCCAATGCGATCGTTCCTGGCGACGGCGATCAATACGCCGAATTCTTGTTGGGCCTCGCCGATGGCTATACTCAGGGCTCCGGTCAGCGCGAAGATGTTCGCAGTACCGCCGTCTATCCATTTGTCCAGGACAGTTGGAAGATTAAGCCCAACGTGACGCTGAATTATGGATTCCGGTGGGAATTCACTCCTCCCCCGACCGATATCAGCGGTCACGTCGAAACCTTCCGGCCCGGACAGAATTCAACCGTCTATCCGTGCGGAATCACGAACAGCACTACTTACTGGCAGACCCTTACCCCGAATCCCGTGCCCAACCCCACTTGTGCCAATACCGGCTCCGAGCCCACCGGTCTGGTTGTTCCCGGGGATCCTGGCGTGCCTGCTGGGATGACCTCAACCTATTACAAGGCTTTCGCTCCCCGCGTCGGCATAGCCTATAGCCCTAACTTCAGCAGTGGCCCATTGGCAAAGCTGTTCGGCAGCAACGGCAAAACCAGCATTCGTACCGGTTGGGGTCTTTTCTACAACCCAATCGAAGAATTGGTTCTGGCGCAGTTCGGAGCGGAACCACCGTTCGGCGGTAGCTCCTCTCTGTCCGATGTCTTCTTCAATACTCCTTTCGTGAATCAGGGAGACTTCCAGACGCCCAATCCTTTCGGCGGCATTATTACGCCTAAGAAAGGGCAGCCTACGGATTTGTCTCTGTTCCGCCCGATCCTTCTCTACGGCGAATTTCAGCCTCACCTGCGCTCGCAATACACCAGTCAGTACAACCTGACGGTCCAGCGCGAGTTGAGCCAGAGCCTGATGTTTCAGATTGGCTACGTCGGATCCGAGGGCCATCGTCTGCTGGCTTCGCATGACATCAATCCGTCGAATCCCCAGACCTGTCTGGATATCATAAACATCGCGAATGCGAACGCGGCCAACGTCAACTCGTTCGGGGCCCAAGCAACCTGCGGACCGACCGCGGAAGATACTCAGTGGAGCGTAACCATTCCGTCGGGCTACCCGTTCCACATGCCGAATGGCACCATACTCAACGGCACGGGCCAAACGATCAACCTCGTCGGGTTACGTCCCTATTCATCGCCAAATTGCAATCCGCTGACGACAGCGTTTACTCCGGGCACCGGCTGCCCCGTAGATGGCGTTCCTGTCTTCACCGACATTTTCGCTGAAGACACGATCGCCAACTCGACCTACAACGCGCTGGAGATGATGCTGCAGAAGCGCTTTTCTCACGGATTGCAATTCCAGGCCGCCTATACTTTCAGCAAGTCGATCGACGACGGCTCCACGTTTGAAGAGACTCTCAATCCCTTCAACTTCAATGCCAGCCGCGCTCTCTCGATCTTCAATTCGAAGCAGCGCTTCGTAATCAGTTATGACTGGGAGTTGCCCATTCGTAAGTATCAGGGGTTTGCCGGAAGAGTGCTCGACGACTGGGAGATATCGGGCATCACCCAGTTCCAGAGCGGTTTTCCGATCCGACTGAATACCGAGGACGACACCGAGCTGATCAACAGCTTGTTTTTCCTGGGTACGGAAGCCCCCAGCTTGAACGGTCCATTGCAGATTTTGAATCCCAAGAAAAATGGAGGCTTTTACCTCAACTACAACCAGTTCTCCGATCCGCCGCTGGGCCAGTTCAACAATGGCACGCAACGTACCATTTGTTGCGGCCCCGGACTCGCCGATTGGGACTTTTCGGTTCACAAGAAGATTGCTTTTAGTGAAAACAGGTATTTCCAGTTCCGCGCCGAAATTTTCAACGTATTCAATCGGACCAATTTCTCGAACCCCGACGGCGGATATTCCGACGGGCCGACAGAATTTGGCAAGATCACCTCAGCCGGCGATCCGCGCCTGTTGCAGTTTGCATTGAAGTATTTCTTTTAGCTTGAAGGACTAGACTTATATGAAGTATTTCCCGGGCGGCCTGCCGCCCGGCATTCTAATGGCCCGCTCACCGAAATGGCGCGGCCTGAGCTATCCCGGAGCAATTCGATGTATCCCGATCTGCAGAAGGAACTCGACACGTTCGAGCGCCGCACGCCCAAATCCGCCGAAGCCCACAAAAAGAATCTCAAACGCATTCCGCTCGGCGTGGCCAGCAACTATCGCCACTACGATCCCTGGCCCATCTTCGTAAAAGAGGCTAGCGGCAGCAAGTTCCGCGACCTCGATGGCAACGAATACATCGATCACAATCTCACCTTCGGCGCACTCATGGCTGGACATTGCCATCCCGCGGTCATGAAGGCGGTCGAAAAGCGTCTCTCCACCGGCACCATGTTCGGCATGCCCCACGACATGGAGTGGGAACTCGCGGAAGAAATCTGCAAGCGCTTTCCCGTTGAGATGGTCCGCTTCGGCAATAGCGGCACCGAAGCCACCATGCATGCGATTCGTCTCGCCCGCGCCGCCACCGGCCGCGATAAGATCATTAAATTCGAAGGCGCCTACCACGGCCTCCACGATTCCGCTCTGGTCAGCGTCAAGCCTCACGCCCCGGAATTCGGCGACATCAACGATCCCACGGCTGTTCCCGGCGGACTTGGCGTGCCGCAATCCGCCGTCGCCAATGTGAAAATCGCTACCTTCAACGACCTCGCCACCGTCGAGCGCCGCTTTAAGGAAAATCCCGGCGAGATCGCCGCGATTATTCTCGAACCCATCCTCATGAATGTCGGCCTTTGCATGCCGCAACCCGGCTTCCTGAAGGGTCTCCGCGAGCTCGCTACCAAACACGGCGCGCTGCTGATCTTCGACGAAGTGAAAACTGGCGCCAAACTTGGATGGGGCGGCGCCAGCGAATACTTCAACGTGCATCCCGACATGATCTGCCTGGCCAAGTCGATCGGCGGAGGCTTGCCCTTAGCCGCATTCGGTGCCAGCAAGTCCGTCATGGACCTCATCTCGCAACACAAGGTTTTCCACGGCGGCACCTACAACACCAACCCGGTCTCGATGGCCGCCGGCCTTGCCACATTCCGCGAAGTGCTTACGCGCGAGAACTACGCGCACGTCGACAAACTCGGCAAGAAGCTCGCCGACGGATATCGCAAGACCATCGCGAAGGTCGGCCTGCAAGCCTACATCGCGCAAGCTGGAGCCAACGGCGCGCTTATGTTCTATCCGAAAGAAATTCGCAACTACCGCGACTGGACCACGATCGATATCGATCTCTGGCGCCACTACTGGTTCGCCATGGTCAACCGCGGCGTGATGGCCCAGCCCTACTGGTGGGATGAGCAGTGGACGATCTCGGTGCAGCACACCGATGCGGATATCGATAAGCATCTATCTGCCTTCGATGACATCGCCGCCTCGCTCGCCAAAGCTCAGCAAGAACGAGCGGGCCAGCCAGTGTTGGCCGCGCACTAGGAGAAATGGATGTGTGTGGGGCGGGCGTCGTCGCCCGCCCTGCATGCTGCAGCCGTGCTCGTGCAGGGAAGAAGTGACCACGTGGGGACAGCCGCCCCCGGCTGTCTGCTTTTGGGTGGCGCAGCGCTTCAGCGCTGCGATACGCGCCAAATAAGAAAAGCGGCTTTAGCCGCGAGGTAATTAACCTCTGTCCTCGACCCAACAACCCGTTGTTCAGCCTCACCTGATCCGCGCCCTTGGACGCCGCGATCTCGTGCTGCTCTTCGTCGTCGCCGTGTTCAACCTCAACGTAGTCCCCTCCATCGCCGCGAATGGCGGTGTCACCATCTGGCTCTGGATCGTCTCGCTCGTATTATTTTTCTGGCCGCAAGGCATCGCCGTCATCGAACTCGCCCACCGTTATCCCGGCGAAGGCGGAGTCTATCTCTGGGCCAAAGAAGTCTTCGGCGATTTTCACGGATTTCTCTCCGGCTGGTGTTACTGGACCAACAACATGCTCTACGTGCCGACCGTCATGCTCTACTTCGTCGGCGTCTCCGTATACGTGCTTGGCCCAGCCCACCTCGGCCTCGCGGACAACAAAATCTTCGCCTCCACCACGTCGCTTTTCTTGCTCGCTCTGCTCACCATTCTGAACATCGTCGGCCTCGGTGTTGGCAAGTGGATCAACAACCTCGGCGCCATTGGCACCTTCATCGCCGCCGCGGTCCTGATCGGCCTTGGCATTTTGATGTGGTCGCGCTTCGGTACCACCATCACGGTCGCGGATTTCAAGATCCCTTCCAATCCGCGCTTCGTCTTGAATTCTTTCGGCGTAATCTGCTTCGGCCTGGTGGGCCTCGAACTCGCCTCTGTCATGGGCGACGAAATCAAAGATCCAGCGCGCACGCTTCCTGGCGCAGTAGCGTGGGGTGGCGTCCTTTCCGGCGCCCTCTATGTCGGCGCGACTCTCACCCTTCTCATAGCCGTCGGGAAAAACGTGAACGTCCTCCAAGGGATCGTTCAGGCCGTGAGTCAGATGGCAGGCCGTGTCGGTGTTGCCTGGATCACGGTGCCGTTTGCGCTCATGCTCAGCCTCTCCATCGCGGGAATCGGTTCTGCGTGGATGGGTGGTTCGGCCCGCATTCCTTTCGTCGCCGGACTCGATTCTTACATGCCGTCGTGGCTGGGGAAGGTTCACCCGCGCTATGCCACGCCCTACGCCGCGCTGATCGTTCAGGGAATTGTTTCCGCGGTTCTGGTTATTTTGAATTTTGCTGGCGCTGGTGTTCAGGAAACGTTTCAAAAACTGCTTTCCCTTGCCGTCGTGTTGCAGCTCGTGCCTTTCCTTTATATGTTCGGAGCGCTCATCCGGTTCGCCGTGAGGGAGACCAAACCGTTAGGCCAGTACAGCCGCACGACGATGTTCCTCGCGGGCACCAGCGGTTTGCTCACAACAATGCTGGGCATCGCGCTAGTATTTTTCCCGGCCCAGCAGATCACTTCGATCTTCTGGTATGAGGTCTGGATGATAGGCATGACGCTGCTTTTTATCGGCCTCGCCGCATTTTTCTTCTTCGTCTACGGCCGGCACAAGGGGCCGCAACCAAAGATGGAGAAGGGCACGACTTTGGTCGCGCCGCTAGGTGATCAGTAATTTCGTGGCTTCAGCTGTGCGACGCTCGGTTGTCCGTGAGGGCAGTTCGCCAGCGAATGATTTTGGGTGGCGCAGCGCTTAAGCGCTGCGATCGATTTCGAAAGAAAATAGCGGCTTTAGCCGCTGAGGTAACAGGAGGTCGAACCAAATGCCCGGCGGAGTCAAAACCGACGTGAAGACATATCAGATGTACATCAACGGCGAATGGGTCACGAGCAAGTCTGCCAAGACCTTTCCTGTCTATGATCCCTCCACCGAAGAGGTCATCGCCCAAGTTCCAGATGCCGGCGCCGACGATGTCAACCGCGCCGTAGCCGCCGCGAAAGCCGCATTCGAAAGCGGGCCATGGTCCATGTCAACCGCCCAGGAACGCGGCCGCGTCCTCTTCCGTCTCGCAGAAAAAATCCGCGCCAATCTTCCCGCGCTCGCTGAACTCGAATGCCGCAACACCGGCAAGCCCATCGTCGAAGCCGAATTCGATATCAATGACGCCGCCACCTGTTTCGAGTACTACGGCGGACTCGCCACCAAGGTTGTCGGTTACGTGAATCCCGTTCCCGACAACGCGATGTCCCTTTCGCTAAAAGAGCCGGTCGGCATCGCCGGGCAAATTATTCCCTGGAATTATCCGCTGCTGATGGCCGCGTGGAAACTCGCTCCGGCGATTGCCGCCGGCTGCACCTGCGTCCTCAAGCCCGCTGAGCAAACTCCGTTGACCGCACTCGAGTTCGCCAAGTATTTTTCCGACTGCGGTCTGCCTCCGGGCGTGGTCAACATCGTCACCGGCTTCGGAGAAACCTGCGGTGCTCCCCTCGTTCAGCATCCCGATGTCAACAAGATCGCCTTTACCGGCAGCGCCGCCGTCGGAAAGATCATCGTCAAGCAGGCCGCTGACACGGTGAAGCGCGTCACCCTCGAACTTGGCGGAAAGTCGCCAAACATCTTTTTCGCCGACGCCGATTTCGAAGCCGCCATCGATGGCGCGCTCTTCGGTGTCTTTATCAACCAGGGTGAAGTCTGCTCCGCCGGAAGCCGCATCCTGGTGCAGAAGTCGATCTACAAGAACTTCGTCGAGGCGATGACGGAGAAGGCGAAGAAGATAAAGCTCGGGCCGCCGCTCGACCGCGAAACGAAAATGGGGCCGCTGGTCAGCAAAGAGCAATATGACCGCGTCAACTCCTACATCGAGATCGGCAAGAAAGAAGCCAAGCTCGCCTCCGGCGGTGGACGTCCCGAGAAGATTGGCAAAGGTTACTACGTCCAGCCCACAATTTTTTCCGACGTCACCAACTCCGCCCGCATTGCCCGAGAAGAAATTTTCGGTCCTGTCGCAGCAGTGATTCCATTTGAAGACGAAAAGGACGCGCTCAAAATCGCGAACGATTCGCCCTATGGCTTGGCCGCCGCCGTCTGGACTCGCGATATTTTCAAGGCCATGCGCTCCGTGAAAGCTCTGCGCGCCGGAATCGTCTGGGTCAATCACATGCAGCCTACGTACGTCGAGGCTCCCTGGGGCGGCTACAAACAATCCGGCTTCGGCCGCGAACTCGGCCCCTGGGGCATCGAAGAATATCTCGAAACCAAGCAGGTCTACATCAATCTGAACGAAGCCCCGATCGGCTGGTACTGAAAACAAGGGGCCAGTGGTCAGTGACCAGTGGCCCCTTTGAAAACTGATTTTCTAGCCACTGATCCCTGATCACTGGCCACTGGGAACTTACGATGTCCACTATTCAATTACGCACTCCCATACCCGGTCCGAAGTCGAAAGCTCTCTCCGCTCGCCGCGCCCAAGCCGTGCCCCGCGGCCTCTCTCACGGCACGCCAATCTACGTGGCCAAAGCCGAGGACGCTTGGCTCGAAGACGTCGACGGCAACCGCTACATCGATTTTGCTGGCGGCATTGGCTGTGCCAACGCCGGTCATCGCCAAGAACCCGTGGTCGATGCCATCCGCAGCCAGCTCGACAAATTCCTCCACACCTGCGTTCAGGTCACGCCCTACGAAGGCTACATTCGCCTCGCCGAGCGCATGAACCAGGTCACGCCGGGAAAGTTTCCCAAGAAAACTTTGTTCGTCAACAGCGGCGCCGAAGCAGTGGAGAACGCCGTTAAGATCGCCCGCGCCTACACCAAACGCCACGCCATCATCGCCTTCGAAGACGCTTTCCATGGCCGCACCATGATGACGCTCGCTCTGACCAGCAAAACGCACCCCTACAAAGCTGGCTTCGCGCCCTTTCCCGGCGAGGTGTACCGCGTCCCGTTCGCCTACTGCTATCGCTGCTCGTACAACCTGAAGTATCCATCCTGCGATCTCTACTGCGCGCGCCATCTCGAAGATACTTTCAAGCGCGTCGTCGCCAACGAAGAAGTTGCTGCCGTCATTGCCGAACCGGTTTTGGGCGAAGGCGGCTTCGTCGCCCCGCCGCGCGATTACTTCAAAACGCTGATCGATCTCTGCCACAAGTACGGCATTCTCTTCATTGCCGACGAAGTCCAATCCGGCTTCGGACGTACCGGAGCGCTCTTTGCCAGCGAACGCTATGGCATCGAGCCTGATCTCCTCGTTACTGCGAAATCGCTGGGCGGTGGCTTGCCACTCGCTGCTGTCACCGGCCGCGCCGACATTATGGATGCGCCTGCTCCCGGCGGCCTCGGCGGCACCTTCGCCGGCAACCCGCTCTCCTGCGCCGCCGCCCTGGCTGTGCTCGATCTCTTTGAAAAAGAAAATCTGCTGGCTCGCGCCAATGAACTCGGCGATCGTTTTCAGCGTCGGGCCCGCGAGTGGCAGCGCCGCTGGCCCATCGTTGGTGACGTGCGCGGCCTCGGCGGCATGCAGGCCATCGAACTGGTGAAGTCGCAGGAAACGAAAACTCCCGCTGCCGACGAAACCAAACAGATCACGCAATATTGCTACGAGCATGGCCTGATCACGATCACTGCCGGTTCGTACTCAAACGTCATTCGCGTGCTGGTCCCCCTGGTCGCCACCAACGAGCAAATGGACGAAGGCCTGGACGTTCTGGAATCCGCGCTCGCTGCGGTGTGCGATAAGAAAGGCGCCGTGGCGCAGTTGGTGTAAAAGGATGTGTCATCCTGAGCGAGGATTGATTTTCGCAGCTAGAGCGCGAAGATCGGCCGCAGTCGAAGGATCTCTATAACCATTGGTATCATTGATAAGCGCACCACATTCTTCGCGATAGCAGAGGCATGGTTATGACCGTCGCAGCGCCCCCCGTCATCAAGCTCACCAACTACATCAACGGCTGCTGGATCGACTCGCGCGCTTCCGAATGGCGCGACGTCGTCAATCCCGCCACCGGCGAGATCTTGGCTCAAGTCCCGCTCGCCGAAGCCGCAGAAGTTAACCAGGGCGTCGAAGCCGCAGTCGCCGCTTTTCCTGAATGGCGCCGCACTCCGCCCGAAGACCGCATCCAGCCGCTCTTCAAGCTGAAGATGCTGCTCGAAGACCATATCGACGACATCGCTCGCATCATCACCCAGGAAAACGGAAAGACTTTTACCGAAGCCAAAGCCGAAATGCGCCGCGCCATTGAGAACGTCGAAGTTGCGTGCGGCATTCCGATGATGATGCAAGGTTACAATCTCGAAGACGTTGCCCGCGGCATCGACGAGATGATGATCCGCCAGCCCCTCGGCGTCACCGCCGCCATCGTACCTTTCAATTTTCCTGGCATGATTGCGTTCTGGTATCTGCCCTACGCCATCGCTACCGGCAACACCTTCATCCTCAAGCCCAGCGAGCGCGTGCCTCTCACCATGCGCTACGTCTACGAACTGCTGGAGAAAACCGGCTTGCCGAAGGGTGTAGTGGGCTTGGTCAACGGAGGCAAAGCCGTTGTTGACGCGCTCATCGATCATCCCAAAGTTCGCGCCATCAGCTTCGTTGGATCGACGCCCGTTGCGCGCTACATTTACGCGCGCTCCGGCGAGCAAGGGAAGCGCTGCCAGTGCCAGGGCGGAGCCAAGAATCACGTCATCGTTCTCCCCGACGCCGACATGCCCATGGCCACGCAGATCATCAGCGACAGCGCTTTCGGATGCGCCGGCCAGCGTTGCCTCGCCGTTTCTGTTGCCGTCACCATCGGAGAAGCGCAGAAGACTTTCCGCGACTCCATTGCCGATGCCGCCTCCAAACTGAAAGTCGGCAACGGCCTGGACAAAGACGTTCAGATGGGACCGGTGATCACGCCGCAGAGTAAAGAGCGCGTCGAATCGCTCATCGGCCTTGGTGAAAAGCAGGGCGCGAAAGTTCTCCTCGACGGCCGCAACTCGAAGATCCCGAAATACGAGTCCGGCAATTTCGTGAAGCCCACCATCCTCGACAACGTTCCTGTAACCAGCGATCTCGCCGATACCGAAATCTTCGGTCCGGTCCTCAGCCTCGTGCACGCCGACAACATGGACGATGCTCTCGCTTTCCTTGAGCGCAGCGCCTACGGCAACCAGGCGTCGTTGTTCACGTCGAGCGGATCAGCCGCGCGCCGCTTCCGCTACGAAGCTCCCGCCGGGAACATCGGCATCAACATCGGCGTAGCCGCGCCCATGGCCTATTTTCCCTTCAGCGGATGGAAGAACAGCTTCTTCGGCGATCTCCACGGCCAGGGTCGCGATGCCATCGAGTTTTATACCGACAAGAAAGTCGTAGTCGAGCGCTGGGCCAAAGAGCACAGCCGAAGATTCTAGGCCGCAGCAGAGAAGAAACAATGAACCTTCTCACCACAGAGTCACAAAGACACAGAGAAATCGAAAACGAGCAAGATCCTCGAACCGCTTCAGTCATTGGCGCGGCCATCGAGTGCTGACGCGTGGAATCATCCGAAGAGTTCCATAAAAGATTTTCTCCGTGTCTCTGTGACTCTGTGGTGAATGATTTGAAAAGGAAATTATGACTACTACTGTTGCAACTCCCACGATGTCCGGCAAAGAAATCGTCGATCTCTCCCGCAAGCACACGCTTTACGAATGGTCCGCCCAGTCGAAGGTCGATCCCATTCCTGTTGCCAGCGCCAAAGGGATTTATTTTTACACGCCGGAAGGGAAGCGCTTCATCGACTTCAACAGCCAGCTCATGTCCGTCAACATCGGACACGGCGACCCGCGCGTCATTCAGGCGATCAGCGAGCAGGCTGCAACGCTCGCTTACGCGAATCCCTTCATGGCGACCGAAGTCCGCGCGCGCCTCGGCGCCAAGCTCGCCGAAATCACCCCCGGCGATATCGATACTTTCTTCTTCACCAACGGCGGAGCCGAAGCCAACGAGAACGCCATCAAGATCGCGCGCTTCTTCACCGGACGCCACAAGATCATCGCTCGCTATCGCTCTTATCACGGTGCGACCGCGGGAGCAATGAGCCTTACCGGCGATCCACGGAGATGGGCCGCGGAACCTGGCATTCCGGGCGTGGTGCACGTGCTCGATCCGTATCATGGCATCGAGCGCGGATGGGAATCGGCGGAATCTTCGCTCGCCATGATCGAAGAGACCATTCAGCTCGAAGGTCCGCAAACCATTGCCGCGTTCATCCTCGAGCCGGTGACTGGAACCAACGGCATTCTCGTTCCGCCCGATGGATATCTCGAAGGCGTGCGCAAGCTCTGCGACAAGTACGGAATCCTGATGATCGCCGATGAGGTGATGGCTGGCTTTGGCCGAACCGGCGCGTGGTTCGCAGTCGATCACTGGAACGTGGTTCCCGATCTGCTTTGCATGGCGAAGGGATTGACCTCCAGCTATCTGCCGCTGGGGGCGGTTGGCATGCGTCATCACATCGCGCAACATTTTCAGGACAAAGTTTTTTATGGAGGGCTGACTTACAACAGCCATCCCATGGGCTGCGCGGCGGCGCTGGCGACCATTCGCGTGTATGAAGAAGATGGGCTGATCGACAACGCGAAGAAAATGGGCGCGATCATGACGCAACTCGGAACCGAACTGCAGGCCAAACATCCGTCGGTGGGCGCGGTGCGCTCGATTGGATTGTTCGGCATCGTCGAACTGATTCGCAATCGCAAAACGCGTCAGCCGATGGCGCCGTTCAATGGCACGTCCGATGAAATGGCCGCGCTCGGCCGCTTCTTCCGCGAGCAAGGCCTCTACACCTTCGTGCGCTGGAACACTTTCTTCACCAATCCTCCGCTGTGCATTAACGAGCAGCAGATGCGCGAAGCTTTCTCCATCATCGATCGCGGGCTCGAGATCACGGATAAGGCTGTGAGCTAGTTCTCAGTTCTCGGTTCTCAGTTTGCAGTTCTCAGTTCTTGGTTCTCAGTAAATGCGGGTGCCCCATCCTGGTCGCGTTCTTGGCGACAGGGTGGGGATTTTGATTTCTGGAGGGCACCCTCCCCCCTCCCCCCGCGGTCTATTGGAATCATCGCGTTAGCAAGAAATTCCTCGCAAAATACGTCCGATAAAGCACTTAGGTATCAAAATATGGGAAACAAAGGAGTTAGCCCGCGCTTGCTGGCGGCGAATCACGGTGCCGCATTGCCTCCGCTGTCATGATCGGTGGTCGGGGCTGTGGAGGGCAAGGTTAGATGTCACCGAGTTCTCGTCTTTACTAACGGTCCGGTCGTTGCCCCTAGTCGGCACCTACGAGGAGGGGGAATTGCCCGTCGCTGCGGGAATGGTTCGAGTAGGTTTTCCAAGTCGGCTGATAGGAGGGGTCCGCCTGGTTTCCCCAACTGACCCACCTCTCTCTCTCACCTCTGGCGAACAGTTCGAGATAGGGTCCGGGGCTGCAAGATTCAACGATAGCGTACTGCTCGTCTGGCTTGCGGGAATGCTCTCTCTTTCGGCTAGATAGATAGTTGACTTGTGTGCGTCCCGGTTTGAGAGTGCGTGCATTCTTGCCGCGAACTCCGAAGAGGAGAAGTTCGGTCACATTGCGGAAATAGAATCCCACTCCGCGGCCGTCAGAACCTCCATCCTTCCTGATCTTGTGTCAAACCAGGTTGCGATTGTTAATGGAATGGCCCACGCTTCTGTCTCGGTTCCATGCGCTGGAGGTGTGTGTTGATCCTATTGGAGAATCTGCCGATGTTTCACTCGAACGGGGTGCACCCGTGGTGAGGACTTTATTGACTCCCGAGAAGATTCCTAATGGTGATGGTGGTGCAGCGGCGTGCGAGGGAGTGAGGCGTGAGCGCGGAAGCATGCAACACTGGTTACTCGAAAAGGCCATTGTGGATTTGTGCTTGGTGAGTGGTGTTACGCCGCTTACGAATCAGCATATCGATTTGCTTGTTAACTCCGAGAGCATCTCTATCGTTTTTGAGATAAAATCGTGCGCACCACTCGACGTGGTTGGTCCTCTGCGCCGGGCCATCTGGCAGTTGCTGGAGTACCGATACCTTTATAGGGACGCGCTAGGCTCGGATGTACGTTTATGCGTCGTGATTGAGCATCGTCCGAGGTCGTCTCACGAATGGTTCATAGGCTTTCTGGAATATTTACGGATCGGGATAATCTGGAGGAACGACGGAGATGACCGGTTGAGTTGTAGCGATTTCACAAAGGCTCTGCTCGGGGACGTTCTACCGTCCATAAAAGACTGGGTAGCCGCGCCGACTTTGTGGCAATAGGATTGCTGCTTGCTTTTGTCAGTGTTGTAGCTCGTAGCTTCCTGGGGTGTTGAACCTTAAGAGGCCAAGGTCGCGAAGCACTTGTAGTTGCTGGCGGATTTTCGGGCGGATGTTTCGGTTCTTCGGATGTGCACGCTGCAGGTCCGATTCAAGACCGTAGAGCTCTTTCAGAGAGAATCGGTCTTTTCCGAGACGACGGATTGCGGTTAAGACGTCGACTGTCCAGCCCCGCAGTTGCGGAGGTATTTCCGCCAACCTTCGGACGCGCGAGAATTCCTCTCGGACTTGTCTTTCGGGAAGGCAAAGCCCCGAAGAAATCATCGCTATCTTTCCGTCTTGGGGTATTTGGCCCAAAAGGATGTTGCATCCGATCCAACCCGCCCGCCGCGCTTTCGCGCTGAGAGGTTTCCGCTTTTCAATTACGCTCTCCGTGAAGAAGGCTCGCGGGATCAGCATGAGATTCCGGACGAACCAGTCGCTTGAGTAATGAAGGACCAAAAGGTTGGGTGTTCTGTCTGCCTTGATCGCCCGCATCATTGCCTCATAGCCCGCGTCAACTATCTTCCTGGGCGCCCACCTCTTGAGGGCCTTCAATTCGTAGAGCTGTTCGCAACGGGGGCAAGTGAAGTCGAGGGATGGCGTGTTGGCCCTGGACCGCGTGAGGCGGTCTGAGTCACAGCCTGCGCAGTAGAGTTCGCGCGTGCACCAATCCTCACTGAGAATTCGGGCGATGTGCTGGCCGGCTTTATATTCGTCTGCGAGGTTAGTTTTGCACTGAAGGTCCATCATCTGTGGCCGCCTGCGCCTAGAGGAGCTCCGATCGGTCGCTCGAGAATATGGAAGTGTCCCATTTTCCGCGATTCGCGCCGAGGTTGGTGCAGATGAATTCGCGATATCGCGGGTCGCGGAACATGAAGAGGAAATACATGACCATCTTCACGCGTTCTGTGAATCCGCCCTCTTCTTGGATGAGGTCAATTAGTCTATCGCGGACGACGAGCTTATCTTTGACTGTTAGGTATCGAGCTTTTGCCGTGACATAGAGGTCGATATCGAAGCGGTCCCGCAGTTCGGCTTCGGGAGTGTCGTGGGAAATCGAAGATACAAGATCAAAATGATCCTCCACGCGAAAATACTTACTGAGTGACGCCTCGAATTGTGGGAGTCTTTCTGGCATTTCTCTTAGCCGAAAAAAAGCCACGGCGTTGCCGTGGCCCCCTCACAGTCCGGTTCCTTTTTACCTTTGGTGGGAGGAAATACCAAGTGTCTTTGTGGTAGCGGGCTGTCGCGGGGGCTGAAGGCCTGCGGCCACGGGAAGTCAAAATCCCCACCCTCCCGCAAAGTGCGCGGGAAGGGTGGGGCACCCGAGGCCCCATTTTTTGTTGGCTTCATCGCAGCGCTAAAGCGCTGCGCTACCCAAAGTCAAAATCCCCACTCTAGTCTCGCCAAAGGACGGCGAGACTAGAATGGGGCACCCTCAGATGGGCGGAATCCCCACTGAAGCTCAAAATCCCACTGAAAGTCAAAATCCCCACCCCTTCGGCTCCGCTCAGGGCAGGCTCTCTCGCAAAGTGCGCGAGAAGGGTGGGGCACCCGCAGGTTCAAAATCAGGTTCCAGGTCAACGTCAAAGGCAACGGACAGGAGTGTCCGTTCCACACGAACTGCGTCGCTGCGCGCCGCCGGACAGCCGGGGGCGGCTGTCCCTACATAAACTGCTACTGCTGCTGTTGTTG
The DNA here is from genome assembly GCA_963782835.1 of uncultured Acidobacteriaceae bacterium. Classification (GTDB taxonomy): domain Bacteria; phylum Acidobacteriota; class Terriglobia; order Terriglobales; family Acidobacteriaceae; genus Sulfotelmatobacter. The sequence continues at coordinate 28,115 of CAWALR010000009.1, forward strand.
TTCGTGGTCGATGCGGGGTGTGCGGACGTTCACGGGGCGGGACTGGATGACTAGCGTGGGAGGGAGTTGGATGGGGGGAGGAGCGTCGGAGGGGCTGACGGTGACGGAGACGCTGAGGGCACTTTGGGCTTCGCCTTTGTGGACGCCGCGGGTGGGAGGGACGTCGGCGTAGTCGCGGCCGAGGGCGACGCGGATGTGGCGGTCGGCGCCGATCAGGTTGTTGGTGGGATCGAAGGCGATCCATCCGAGATTTGGAATGAAGGCTTCGATCCAGGCGTGGGACGCGCCTTCGAGCGAGCGATCCTTTTTCTCATCGGCGTCTTCGTTGTTGCGGTGGAACATGTATCCGCTGACGTAGCGGCAGGGAATGCGCAGAGGGCGGACGAGGGCGATCATGATGTGGGCGAAATCCTGACAGACGCCCTGGCGGGAGATGAGGGCGTCGTCGATGGGCGAGTCGACGCTGGTGCTGTTGGGAACGTAGGCGAAGGATTCGTAGATGGACTGGTTGAGTTCGGTGAGAAGCTGGAGGGGAGTATCGCGGCGGTGGCAGCGGAGATCGCGGGCGAGGAGTTCGAGGCGCGGGCTGGGCTTGGCGAAGTGGCTGGGGAGAAGCATCTCCCAGTAGTCATCGTTGGTGGCGGGGTTGGCGGCGGGGGCGGCGATGGCGCGGTCGAGGTCGTCCCAGGATCCGGCGTCGGCGGAGTTGGGCGGAGCGGCGGGATGGACTTCGACGGAGGAGCGGGCGGTGATTTTGATTTGAGAATGTTTTCCGGCGATATCGAAATGGTGGACGGTGTTGCCCGCGAAATCGCGGTACTGCATGATGTTGGCGGCGGGCGAGACTTCGAGCTCGAAGGTGAGGCAGTGCTGCGGGCCGTCGCTGCGAGGCTGCAGGCGGACTTCCATCACGCTCTCGCGGACGGCGGGCTGGTAGGTGAAGGTCGTGATGTGGACGACGGAATAGATCATGGAGGATTTCCCTCAGGGGCTAAAGCCCGAATCATTCTTGCGCTTTACGCGGCGCTAAAGCGCCGCTCTTCCACGGTGCTGCGTTGTTTCGTGGTATCGCAAGAATCTGGAGTCTGCTCGGATCACGCTACCAGAGCCGACTCGACGGAGTAGTCGAAATAAACTTGTTGGATGGCGGCGTGGGCCTGGGCGCACTGCCAGCGGATGCTATCGACATAGGCGGTGGCGCCGGAGGCCAGGATCTCGTCGATCTGACTGAAGCTGAGAGTGGCGCGCAGTCGTCCGGCGATGCGGACGGGCTGCTCCGCCTTGCGCTCGGTGAGTTCGGCGATGGCGGTGAGCGCGGCGTGGAAGCGGTCGACCGAAAATGCGACCGAGTGCGGAAAGCCGGGATTGAGCAGGAGAAATTCCGCGACGCGCAGAGGGCGAAGCTCGGCGGTGTGAGCTTTGCAATAGGCCTGGAAGGCGGCGCAGGACTTGAGCAATCCGACCCATTCGAGATACTCCTCGCTCTCGACGGGCTGGTCGAGAGGATGAGGAAAGCGGCTGAAGTGGGCGCCGATCAGGCGGGCAACGGCTTCGGTGCGTTCGACGAAGCGTCCGAGCTGAATGTAATGCCAGCCTTCGCCATGCGACATGGTCGAGTCGGCGATGCCTTGAAACAAGTGTGCGCCATCCTGCACGGCGCGGAAGAAGCCGTGAGAATCGGCGAGGCCGGCGTCGCTGGAGGCGGTGCTCTTGACTTGCAGAAAGAGACGATTGAGTTGCTCCCACATTTCGGAGCTGCACTGCTCGCGAACCTGGCGAAGATTTTCGCGGGCGGCGGCGACGCAGGAAATAATTGAAGACGGATTCGCGCGATCCAACGTAAGGAGATGCGTGAGGATTTCGGCGTCGAGCGGAACATTCTCCGGAGCGGGAACTTGGAGAGCTTCGAGCAGGCCCAGCCAGCGGTCGGAGCCGGCGGTGGGGGACTGGTCGAGGCGGAGCTGAAGATCGACATCGATGAGGCGAGCTGTGTGCTCGGCGCGCTCGAGATAGCGGGACATCCAATAAAGGTTGTCGGCGACGCGGGAGAGCATGGTGGTTTCGCGGTGGCCGGTCATAGGGCGATCCTCATAAGGCGAGCCTCATGCGCGCAGCACCCAGGTATCTTTACTGCCGCCGCCTTGCGAGGAGTTGACGACCAGCGATCCGCGGCGGAGAGCGACGCGGGTGAGGCCGCCGGGGACGAGAGTTACGTTTTCGCCGTAGAGAATGTAGGGGCGGAGATCGACGTGGCGGGCTTGAGCTTCGCCATCGAGAAAGCAGGGAGCGCGGGAAAGGCTCAGCGTCGGTTGGGCGATATAGTTTCGAGGCTCGGCCACGATGCGGCTGCGGAAGTCTTCGCGCTGCTCGGCAGTGCTTTGCGGACCGATCAGCATGCCGTATCCGCCGGATTCTCCGACGGCTTTCACGACTAGTTCGTCGAGGTGCTCGAGAACATAATTTTGTTGGGTGCGATCGGTGAGCATGTAAGTGGGAACGTTGGCGAGGATGGGATCTTCGCCGAGGTAGTAACGGATGATGGCGGGAACGTAAGCGTAGACGGCTTTGTCATCGGCGACGCCAGTGCCGATGGCGTTGGCGAGGCTCACGTTGCCGGCGCGGTAGGCGTTGAAGAGTCCGGGAACACCGAGGCTGGAATCACGCTGGAAGCAGAGCGGGTCGAGAAAGTCGTCGTCAACACGGCGATAGATGACGTCGACGCGGCGGAGTCCGGCGGTGGTGCGCATGTAGACAACGTTATCGTGGACGAGGAGGTCGCGGCCTTCAACCAGCTCGATGCCCATCTGCTGCGCAAGAAATGTGTGCTCGAAATAAGCCGAGTTGAAAACGCCGGGAGTGAGCAAGACCACCGTGGGCTCATGGCGGCTTGAGAAATTTGGCGGAGTAAGTGCGCGCAGGGTTGCGAGCAAAGCTTGCGCGTAGTGGTCGACGGGGCAGACGCCGTAATCGCGGAAGAGTGTAGGGAAGACTCTTTTCAAAACCTTGCGGTTGGCCAGCATGTAGGAGACGCCGCTGGGGACGCGAAGATTATCCTCGAGCACGGCGAAGCTGCCATCGGGAAGGCGGACAAGATCGGTGCCGCAGATGCTGACATAGATTCCGCGAGGAACATTCAGACCTCGCATCTCGCGGCGAAAGTGGCGGCAGGTGTAGACCAATTCCTTCGGAACGATTCCGTCGGCCAGGATTCTGCCGCTGTGGTAGATGTCCTCAAGGAACAGATTCAGAGCGGCGATCCGTTGCGTGAGCCCGCTCTCGATCTTGCGCCACTCAGCGTGGGGAATGATGCGGGGCAGAAGATCGTTGGGAAAAACTCGCTCGGTGCCTTCGGAGTTGCCGTAAACGGTGAAGGTGATGCCCTGGTGAAGGAACGATAGCTCGGCGGCTTGCTGGCTCTTGCGCAGTTCCTCGGAAGGCAGATCGAGCAGGGTCTGAAAGAGGGCGCGGTAGTGCGGGCGTGGGATACCGGGCGCTTCGAACATTTCGTCGTAGGCGCTGTCGAACTGGTAGTTGCGGAAGGGCGGGCGAAACAAAACCTGGGCAGACTCCGGCAGGTTGATGCGACGGAGCAGACCGCGGGTTCTGGTACGACTAGGCTGCACCCAAGGACTCTAAGTGTGGGGCAACGGCAAGTCCAATCGAATTTGCCTATGGACTGGATTCAGTTTTCGGCGGTCGCAAGGTCGCTGGTCTCCTGGTAGCAAGGTTGGTCTAAGTTCATCGCAGGCAATAGTGATTCACACTTGAAGGAGAGTTCGTGGGCTTGAAGCTGCGCTGATAAATCTACTGGGAGCCTCGTCGAACATCTGCTTGTGCTCCTGCGAACAGAAATAGTAAGTCTTGCCTTTGTAAATGGATTTCAACGAAGGATCACCATCCATCTCGCATACCGGGCAGAGAGGATGTTCGTCTGTGGAGACGGGTGCTTTCGCGTAGACCGAGTTCGAATTGGGATCCAGCCAACCTTGTCCCTGGTATTCCATCATGTCCGCTGTCTGCTCGGCGCGTGCGCGGCCATAATAGCGCTCCACAACGCGCAGGGCGAGATCGATGCCGGAGGAAAGCCCGCCCGCAGAGGCGAGGTTCCCAGCTTCCACGAACCGGGCTCCACGCTTTAGTTGAATATCCGGAAACTCCATAGCGAATTCTTTGTAGGCGCTGTGATGCGTGGTTGCGGCTTTGCCTGACAACAGGCCCGTTTTCGCGAGTACGTACGCACCCGTGCAAACTGACATGGTGACATCGGCGGTTTTTGCCGAGCTGCGAATCCAGTCCAGCATCGCCGGACTTTCTCCATTCTGTGCGGGGATGACGATCACCTTGGGCGCTGGAGCGGTTTGGAAAGTGTAGTCAGGAACGATCTTCAAACCCGCGCTGGCAGTGACCGGTTTCGTTGTCTCGGCGACAGTATAAAGATGGAAGAATCCCACGCCTTCGGCGGAATGGACATCCTGGAAGACTTCCCACGGTCCCGCGAAGTCGATGACCACCGCGCCGTCAGAGACCACAAAGGCCACGGGGATGGCGCCATGAGCGGGAGGCTGAAGTGGATTGGGTCTGTCTCCGGGTGTGTCGGTGTCCGCGCTGCCCTCAGCTTTGGCCGCGGTTGCGCCCGTGTAAAGATTGATAGCCGCGAATGGTATTGCGGCGCCGAAGCCAAATACCGCCGATCTCTGGAGCCATTCTCTTCTGTTCATTATCGCTTTACTCCTTGGTTGGAATCAGTTCGTGGTGGAGTCCGTGAACCGGTGCCGGTACTCGTTGGGAGGAACGCGGAGAACGCGAAGAAACGAGCGGCGCAACGTTTGGATCGAGCCAAAACCACAATCATCCGCAACTTTTTCCAGTTTGTCCCGCGACTCCTCAAGTCGCCGCCGTGCGCTTTCGACGCGCAGGCGCTCTACGAAATGGGCTGGAGTTGTGCCTGTATCCTTGAGGAAGATGCGCGCAAAGTGGCGCGGACTCATGCCTGCCTTGGCAGCGAGCTTCTCAACCGGTAAGTCCTGTTCAAGATTGTCGAGGATCCAGGAACGAGTCTCCTCAATCTGTTTCCGATCGGAGGCCTGAAGGGAAAGAGCCGCACTGAACTGAGATTGACCCCCGGTGCGGCGCAAGTACAAAACCAGTTCGCGCGCTACTTGCAACGCCATGGGCGATCCAAGATCTTCTTCGACCAGGGCCAACGCCAAGTCCATCCCGGCGGTAACGCCGGCAGTGGTGTAGGTGTTTCCGTCGCGTATATAAATTGGATCGGGGTCTACGGTGATTTGCTTGTACTGATTGGCCAACTTGGCTGCCCAGTTCCAGTGGGTCGCGGCGCGTTTGCCGTCCAGCAGTCCAGCCTCGGCAAGCAGAAAGGCTCCGGTACAGATCGAACCAATGCGGCGCACCCGTTGAGCGGTTTTTCGCAGCCAACGAACTAATTCTTCGCTTTGCGCGGCTTCTTCCACGCCGGTTCCACCGGCCACCAGGAGCGTGTCGATGGGTCCGCGAAGAGTGCGGAAGGTCTCGGTTCCGGTCAGGACTAATCCGCAGTTTGTGATAACGGTCCGACGGCGAGTAGAGCTTGCCAGCAGCACTTCGTAGGGCGGCTTGCTCTTCGGATGCTCCCGAACGAAGATTTCCGCGGCTCTAACAAAGACCTGAAACGGGCCAGCTACGTCGAGGATCTGGGTGCTGGGCGCAGCCAGAAATACGATCGTTTTGGAGTAGCTCGCACCGGGCAGCGGCTTTCTCGGCTTCGGCTTCCTCATGACCCGATGCTAATGTCCGAGGACCATGGCAGCAATGACAAAAAGGTGTCATTTTCTGCCATCGTCAATTTGTGCAGAAGTGTCCTGAGAAATTTCAGGAGCGGCCGGACAGCTGCGCCAGATGTGCTGCTGGGCGTCGAGGACAGGAAAACACGAAACTAAAGTCCCACTTCTCGCGACCAAGAGTGCGCAAGAAGTGGGATATACGCCAATTGCAAGGACAGCGCGGGGCGCTCCGCTTTACTGACCAGATGGCTTCTCGGCCGGCTTGGCGGAAGGCTTCTTGGTCTCGGCCATGGAAGCCTTGGGCTTCCAGAAATCCGGATCGGCTTTGATCCAGTCTTCCGAGACATAGCTCATTCGCGGGTTGAAGACGAACAGATTGGTCTCGGAAGAATCGATCGTACGAGCGGTCAATTCGTCCAGCTTCTTCATGCCGTCTTCTCCGAGAGCATCAGAGAAGCCTTTCATGTTTCCGAGGTTGTGATCAATTTCCGCGGCGGACTTCATCGGGTTGAAAATAATGTAGGTACCGTCTTCCAAACCGTACATCGACTGATACATGGCCCAGTGGCAGTCCGGGAGCTTCTCGCAGCCCTTTTGGTACAGCTTGGCCAGTGACTCAAAGTCTTTGTCGTGCCCGGGGTGGATGTGGATGCGGGAAATCTCGAAGTAGCGCATGTGGGCAATATCGACGCTTTCGCGCAAGCTCAGGTCGGGACGCAACATCAGTGCGGCCTGATCGGTGGATGCGAGCAAGTCGCCGTCGGCCAGGTTGGCGCGATCCAGTGCAGCGGAAAGAGCGGCGTTCTTTTGAACGGCCAGTACGTCCTTCTCCCAGGCTTCGAAGGAGTCATAGGCAGTAAAGAAGAGCGCGCGTGGTTTGCCGGTAACCGATTCCACCGCCAGGTAATGAGTGGGCCACTTGGCGCGGGCCATGGCCTGAACAAAGGCGCTCTCGGTTTTTTCGTGAGATGTGCCGTTTCTTCCGGGTTTGGTGTATTCGCGAGTAACAGACAGGACCTTGGGCGGCTCCATTGCCGAAGGTTCCTGCGCAACAGCCACTGCAGATCCTGCCAACAAACATGTTCCCAACAGCAGCCCCATTGATTTCATTGGGAATCTCCTTGGTGGATTGAAATGCGGGGCAATTCTACGCCCAATCTGATGGTTTTTCTCTTTATCGGAGGGATGGAAGAATCAGCTGCGCCAGATGTGCTGCTGGACGTCGAGGGAAGAGAACATGACGGGCTCGTGGTGGACGCTGGTGGCGTGCTGGTTGATGGCCGTGGCAGCCTGGGTACGGAGGTTGCCATCGCGGGGGTCGAAGTCGAGTGTGCTGACGTTGTGGGCGCAGTGGGTGCAGGTGAACTTCATGCCGCCCTTGACGCGTCCGATGGTATAGAGGCGCTTCACAAATTTGAGTGTAGTCTTTTGGCGGCGAAGTGGAAGGCACGGTGGTGGGGCAGCGAAAGTAATGAGGAGGTAGGTGAGTGGGGAGTTTCAAAATGGGAATGGGGATGGGGATAGAGTTACGGAACTTCAAATTCAAAATTCCCACCCTCGCTAAAAGCGCGAAGGGTGGGGCACCCGGTTCATCTTTGATCGACTATTTTTCGAGGCGGTTGTACTTCTTTAATACTTCGCGGAGGCGGTCGTGAGGGAGGGCGATGGCTTCGTGGTCGTCGATGCCTTTCATGGTTTCGGCGGCCACCATGGCGTTGATGACGGCTTCTTCGGTGGCTTGGACGGTCGCGAGGAAAATCGGGTCGAGGGAATCGTTGGGGAGCATGGTGAGTTGGCGCAGGCCTTTGGGGCTCACGGCGCCGGGGTTCGCGGTGGAGAAGGCAAGAAAGATGTCGCCGGAGCCGTCGCCGGAGTAGCTGCCGTCGCGGCCGAGGCCGAGGGAAACTTTCTTGGCGACGCGCTTGAGCTGCGTGGGAATGAGCGGGGCGTCGGTGGCGACGATGACGATGATGGAGCCGGTGTCGTCATCATTGCCGTAGGCGGGATGCTCGGGAATTTCTTTGCCGACGGGAACGCCGGCGATGCGGAGCTGATCGCGGCGTCCGTAGTTGCACTGGACGAGGACGCCGACGGTGTAGCCGCCAGCCTTGGCGTCGAGCACGCGCGAAGAGGTGCCGATGCCGCCTTTGAATTCGTTGCAGATCATTCCTGTTCCGCCGCCAACGTTGCCTTCTTCGACGGGGCCGGAATGAGCCACGTCGAGGGCGTGCCAGGCGTCTTCGGGGTGGACGTGGAATCCATTGATGTCGTTGAGCCAGCCGTCCCAGGTTTCGGCGACGACGGGGAGGGACCACCAATAGCCTTCCATATCGGGGGTGCCGTGCTTGACTTTCCAGCCGATCACAGCGTCGCGGACCACGCCGACGCTGTGCGTGTTGGTAATCATGACGGGGCCGTTGAGGAAACCGGAATCGTCGACCCAGGTGGTGCCAGTCATTTCACCATTGCCGTTAAGGGTGAACCAGGCGGCGAAGACGGCATCGTTGCTGGCTTTGCCGCGGGGATGGATGGCGGTTACGCCAGTGCGGACCGGGCCCTTGCCGACTACGAGCTTGCCGCTGCCGGTGATGAGCGTGGTGTGGCCGACTTCGACACCTTTGACATCGGTGATGGCGTTGTTGGGACCGGGAGTACCGTCGAAAGGAACACCGAGATCGCGAGCGCGTGGTTTGGATTGGGCAGAGGCGGCAAGAGTCAGTGACAGGATGGCGATGAGAACAAGAACCTTCGCGCTAGGAGAACTTGAGGTCGAATTACGAATGGAGTGTGCGACTGAGCGGCGCGACATTGGGCCTCCGACGAGAACGGCAAAGTATAAAGGATGGGTGCGTCGTGGCGGCAGCGATAAAGCAGGTTCCTCACCGGGCTCTCGCCCGATTCGGAATGACAAGAGTCGTGGCAAACGGACGACAACGTTGAAGGCTGGAATCAGCATCGGAGAGATGTGAATAAATGTAAGGGAGCGGGGTACAATCGCGTGAAGAAAAGATTTCGTGAGGCAAACATGGAAAGCTGGAAGAAGGCGGTGGTGGCGGTTTCGGTTGGAGCGGCGACGGTTTTATTCGTGAAGAAAAGATATCCGGCAGGAGTGCTGGCGGGTGGAGTGGCGCTGGCGATGCTGGCAGCGGAGTATCCGGAAAAGTTCGAGAACGTGCGGAAGCAGTTGCCGGGCTATTTCGATCGCGGGATGCATGTGATGGAGATGGCAGCGCGGGCCGGGAAGCGAATCACGGAAGCGGCGGGGCAGAGCGCGATGGATGTGTGGGAAGAGCTGTGAGGAATGCAGAAGTTAGAGGTCAGAATGCAGAAGTAAAAACGTGACGGCCCACTTCTGCATTCTTAACTTTTTACTTCTGACTTTAATCGATGCCGAGCTGTTTCTTAGCGTCGGGGCTGAGGCGCTCGGGAGTCCACGGTGGAGTCCAGACAACATTGACGGCGGCGTTGCGGATGCCAGGTAACTGTTCGAGGCGAGATTTTACCTGGGCGCTGATATTGACGTGCTCGGGGCAGCCGGGCGAAGTGAGGGTCATGTCGACGGTCACGTCCTGTTTAGCCTGCTCCGGCGTTTCGGCGGGAACGGCCGCGAAGTTCACGGTATAGATGAGACCGAGGTCGACGATGTTGACAGGAATCTCGGGGTCGTAGCAACTCTTCAAGGCGCTGAGGACATCTTGTTCGGTGACTGGGGGCATAGGTTTAGTGCTTCTAGTTTACCTTAGGACGCATTTTTCCGGACGCGTCTCTAACCGAGAGGATAGGTAAGGGAATCGATTGCATGATGACTGAAGACGCGAAGAAGTGGATTCAGGTTGGGCTGGCGCTGGCCATTGCGGTGGCGGGAGCGCGCGCGGGATACATCCTTTACGAGCGGCATCAGGATTATGTTAGCAGCGCAGAAGCAGCAGGCAGCGAGAAATGACGGGTACTCGAATCCCGACTACTACGTCACGCCGAAGAAACTGTATCCCTACGATTTGAAGTCGGCGAAGCAGTTAACGCTGCAGCCGGTCTGGGTGAAGGAAGGATATCGCTATACGTATTACCGGTACGTCCCGGTGGTGAAGAGTGTCGATTTTGCGCATGACGCGGGACTGTTGGGGCCGATCGAACGGCTCGAGATAACCGACGTGATGGTGGTCCCGGCGCCGGGCGGCAGGAAGCAAGTAGTGGCGACTTTCGAAAAAGATCGGCATGACTATGCCGTGCCGATCGGATTCGAGAGTGACGGCCAGTACAAGATTTATTCCGATGAGATGTTTTATGTGGAAGATCCGCATGATTTGTACAAGCACTGGCCGGCGGATGTGTGGCAGGCGATTGGGCAGCACGAAGTGAAGCCCGGGATGGATGAACTGCAGGCGGACTTTGCCGTGGGGATGGGCGTGCCGGATGCAGGGGCATCGTCGGATGAGAAGACGGTGCGGTATCCGAATGGGGGGAAGCCGCTGGTGGTGAATTATAGCGGCGGGAAGGCGACGGAGATTAAGGCGGGGATGTAGGGAGTCTGCCGCGAGGCATTGGAGATCAAAACCCCCACCCTCTCGCAAAAGCGCGAGAAGGGTGGGGCACCCGCTTCATCATTTCTCATAACGCTATTTCACTGCAGCGAGCGCTTTGGCGACTTCATCGATATCGGGAACGACGGGGATGTCGTAGTTTTTGTGCCAGGCGAGTTTGCCGTCGCGGTCGATGATGGAGATGGCGCGTCCGGTGATGCCCTTGTCTTCGAGATAGACGCCGTACTTGGCGGCGACGGCGCCGCGAGGGTGGAAATCGGCGAGCAGCGGGTAGTGGATGCCCATCTTATCGGCATAGGCTTTGTGCGACCAGACGCTGTCGACGCTGAGGCCGAGGACTTGGGCGTCGAGCTGCTCGAATTGCTTCTTGTCGTTGACCATGCAAGCGTGCTCTTTGGTGCAGACCGGGCTCCAGTCGAGCGGATAAAAAACGAGCACGACGCGCTTCTTGCCGCGGTAGTCGCTGAGCTTTACTTCCTTCTGATCCTGATCTTTCAGTGTGAATTCGGGCGCGGGTGCGCCGATGGTGGCTGACATGATTTCCTCCGTGTTCGTTGTTCAAATCCAAAGATAAATTCTGAACCATCATAAACCGAGAAGTGGGGATGCATCGCGCGGCGGACTCCGGACATGTTTTGTACGCCAGCTCCCGATGAGCGATAGGGGTCCTTCTACTTCGCATGAACTTCGAATCCGCGAAGTTCTTGCTTCGCTCAGGATGACTCGCGACGATCACTTCACGATTGGCGAATCGGCGTCGGCAGGTTTTTCTTCGTCGGCATGGATTTTGCCGTCGTCTTCGGCATAGAAGGATCGGTGCTGGGCGTCGAGGTGCTGCGGCGTCATGACGAGGATGAAGCTGTCCTTCTTACCTTTGAAGCCGGCGGTGTAATCTCCGCGATTGGGATCGACCATGCGTTTGGTGAAGGAGCCGGAGTGAACCAGTTCGGCGAGCGACGTGGCAAAGTGGCCGTACTGTTTTTCGAAGCGATGCTGGGCGCGGAGGACGACGCGCATGTAGGCGAGAGCGGCGGCTTCGGAATCCGAGCGAGCGGGGTCGCCGGGAAACTTAGGCTGATAGGTAGAGCCCGCTTCCTGCGCGGCAATTGCTGGAACAATTGCAAACAGGGTGCTAACGGAGAATGCGATAGTGGCGATGACGGCTACAAGACGACGCGAACCAATCTTCATGCTGAATGTTCTCCGCGGGCGGCACGCAGAGAATTAGCGCGCCATTTCCGGTTTAGAAGGGTTTCCTGATCCACTTTGTCATGTTACTCCCGTAATTCGACTTCGGTCACCTTCTCTTTGCAGGGCGAGGAAATGCCGCTATGCTCTAGCTAAGAAACTACGCCCTACAGGGATACCTATGAAAGCAGCCGTAGCGAGAAAACCGATCATCAAAATTGCCGTGGTGGAGAGCGACCCACTGAGGTTTGTGGGATTTCGCGCACTGTTCGATACCGAGCCTGAGTTCGAACTGATCTCTGCCGGATTGCCCGAGATATCCACGCTGCAAGGCGTGGACCTGATTCTTCTGGGAAATCGCTCCGGCCAAAACTTGTTCGATGTAATGGCGAGCCTGAAGGCGACGCGACCGGACCTGCGCATTATCGTGACCGGCTCGGGAGTGGATGAAGAGACCATTCTGAAGGCGATTGCCTCGGGAGCCAAAGGGTACGTGGACGAAGCGGCCTCGCCCGCGGAATTTGCGCAAGCCATTCGCATCGTGAGTCAAGGATCGGTGTGGGCGCCGCGCAAAGTGCTTTCCATGTTCATCGAGCGAGTATCGTCAGCGCCGGGACGGATTTTTCCGGCAGGCCGCGTAACCTTTACCGACCGCGAAAAAGAAGTACTGGAAATGTTGGTGGCCGGACGGTCCAACAAAGAGATTGGCTCGCAGTTGGGGATCGAAGAGCGAACCGTGAAGGCTCACGTAGCAAAATTGATGCGCAAGGTGGGCGTGCAAAACCGGATCGCGCTCTCCGTGCATGCGATTACGCATTCGCTGGTGGCGGCGAAATAAAACGGCTTCTAGCTGCTAGCTCCTAGCTGGAAGGGCCCGCGCTGGGGTTGGGCGCCTGGTAACTTTGGGACGATGACCTCGGTAATCTTGTCGAGAAAACACCTCTCGCGCATACTCACCTCACCTACCACAGAACCTGGGAGACGGGGTTGAGAGTGGCGATTAGGGTCACTGCTTTCAGCCCCGATTTTTTTGTCCTCAAATCTCCCTGCTCCTGCCAGATTTCTTAGCGGACCTTTTCAGTTAAGCGTTGCTCATACAACAGCGGGCGCTTCGTTTACAATCCTAGTACCAGATCCCAGAAAATCTTTGTGTGGTGAGGAACCATGAAAAAGTTCTTGCTGTTGATCCTAGTTGTGTCTCTCTGTTCCTTCTCTTTTGCCGCCGATGAAGAAACGAAGGCTACGGAGCGGGTGCAGGCCGCGGCTGACGTGCTGAATGAGATTCAAGGAGCGCCGGATAAAGGTATTCCTCAGGAGGTGTTGGGGTCGGCGGAGTGCGTGGCCGTGGTGCCGTCGATGCTGAAGGCGGGATTTATTGTGGGCGCAAAGTACGGGCGCGGCCTGGCGAGTTGCCGCACGGAGAAAGGCTGGAGCGCTCCGGCATTTTTTGTGGTGACGGGTGGAAGCTTTGGGTTTCAGATCGGCGGGCAGGCGGTCGACCTGGTGATGCTAATTATGAACAAGGATGGCATGAAGCATCTGCTCTCGAGCGAGTTCGCGCTGGGCGCGGACGCCTCAGTGGCGGCGGGCCCGGTGGGACGTCATGCGGAGGGAAATACGGACTGGAAGATGCGGGCCGAGGTGCTGACCTATTCGCGAGCGCGCGGGCTGTTTGCCGGCATCAGTCTGAACGGAGCAGTGATCAAACAGGACAAGGACAGCACGAGGGAGTTCTACGGACGCATGGTGCCGTTCCGGACGGCTCTGGTCGGGGAGATTGATCCGCCCGCGGGTGCGAATGCGTTTCTGTCGTCGCTGGCGCAGTGGGCGCAAGCGGCCGCGAAGTAAGGATGCGCCTGAGCCAACCGAGCGCAATCAGTAGAGTGTCATTCCGGGGGAAGTAAGGAATCTGTTTCCTGCTGCGGTCGGCAGAACAGCAGGTTCCTCCCACGCGCTCGGCGTGCGCGCCTGCGAGCGGTTCGGAATGACAAGACCTAGGTTTGCAAATAAATTTTGGCAGTGGTACCGTCACGCTTCCCCCGATGCGGCAGCGACTTGAGTACGCGGCAGCCTGGCCGTTCATTAAAATCCTCGGTAGTTTGCCGCGGCCCTTGGCTCGCGCAGCGGGCATTGGCTTGGCGTGGGCGGTTTATCTTCTGCACGTGCGATTGCGGCAGGTGGGCATGCGCAATCTCGCCATGGCGTTTCCAGAAAAGACTGAGGCGGAGCGGGCGCGCATTCTGCGCGGAGAGTTTGCTTCGTTAGGGCGTCAACTCGCCGAGGTTTGTCACTTTCCCACATACACGCTGGAGAATGTTGAGCAGGTCATTGTGTACGACGGGCTGGAGAATTATGAGCAGGCTTATGCGCGCGGCAAGGGAGTGCTGTTTCTGACCGCGCATTTTGGCGGCTGGGAGCTTTCCGCCTTCGCGCATTCCATGCACGGACACTGGATGCATGTGGTTATGCGTCCGCTGGACAATGAGTATCTCGACCGCTTGATCCGGGAGTATCGCACCATGCATGGCAACAAGACCGTGGACAAAGACGACTTTGTGCGCGGGTTGCTCTCAGCGATGCGCGCAGGCGAAGTAGTGGGCATGTTGATGGACACGAACATGACTCCGCCGCAGGGGATCTTTGTGGATTTTTTCGGGATCCCGGCATGTACGGCGAGCGGGCTGGCGCGAATTGCGCTGCGCACCGATGCGGCCGTGGTGCCGACGTTCACCATCTGGGACGCGGAGCTGAGTAAATACCGGTTGCGCTTTGATCCGGCGGTGGAGCTTGTGCGTACGGGCGACCTGGAGGCCGATATCCAAGCCAACACGCAGAAATTTACATCGATCATTGAAGAGTATGTGCGGAAGTATCCGGAGCAGTGGCTGTGGGTGCACCGGAGATGGAAGACGCGGCCGCCGGGGGGAAAGGGGCTGTATTGACGGGCTTCAAAGGCCCGCCAAAGCTGAGCTTGAACTGGGCACCTCAGGATTTTTGCCTCGGTCGAGCCACCCGCGAAATCCACAACTGCACTTCGTATTCATGTCCACCTATTCCGGTAGAATCAAATCTTCCTATGAAAACATTCGAACAAATCGCGGAGCTGGAAAAGAAATATTTGCTGGGAACTTACAATCGCTATCCCATCGTGTTGACGCGGGGGAAGGGCGTATTTCTTTACGACCTTGACGACAAGCGCTATCTCGACTTTGTTTCCGGGCTGGGGGTGAATGCGCTCGGGCACGCGCATCCGCGGATCGTGAAGACGATTCGGGAGCAGGCGGCGAAGCTGATTCACGTATCGAATCTTTATTACCACGAGTATCAAGGCGCGCTGGCGGAGAAGCTCTGCACACTTTCCGGTCTTCGAAGTTCCGGGCGTTTTTTCAGAACAGCGGGACGGAGGCGATTGAGGGGTCGATCAAGCTGGCGCGGCTGGCGGGACATCGCGCGGGCGGCGAAGGGAAGTCGCGGCTGGTGGCGCTCGAGGGGTCGTATCACGGACGAACGTTCGGGGCGCTGTCGTTGACCGGGCAGGAAAAGCATCGCAAAGGATTTGAGCCGATGCTGGAGGAGGTGACGTTTGTTGCGCAGAATGACGTCGAAGGCCTGCGGGCGGCGGTGAATGACAACACTTGCGCGATTGTTCTGGAGCCGATTTTTGGCGAAGGCGGAATTTATGAGTGCTCGGTGGAATTTTTACAGGAATGCAGGGCGGCGGCAGACCGGCACAAAGCGGCGCTGATCTTTGACGAGATCCAGTGCGGGCTGGGGCGCACAGGGACGATGTTTGCGTTTCAGACGTTTGGCGTGACTCCGGACATTGTGGCGATTGCTAAGCCGCTTGCTGCGGGGCTTCCACTGGGAGCATTTATCGCGAAAGAAGAATTTGCCAATGCGATTTCGCCGGGGCAGCATGGGACGACGTTTGGGGGTGGTCCGCTGGCGTGCCGGGTGGCGCTGGAGTTTCTAGCGATCGTGGAAGAAGAGAAGCTGCTGGACAACGTGAACAAAGTTGGAGCGTACCTGCAGCAGGAGCTCAAGGGGGTTGCCGAGAAGAGTCCGGCGGCGAAGGAAGTGCGCGGGCGCGGATTCATTCAAGGGATCAATCTGGAGATTCCCGCGCGGCCGATCGTGGATGAGGCTCTGGCTGAGGGCGTTTTATTTAATTCGACGCACGATACCGTGGTGAGATTTCTGCCTCCATTCTTATTGGAGGAGAAGCATGTGGATAAGGGGATTCGAGTGCTGAAGAAACTGCTAAGGAAGAAAAGAACAGTGGCCAGTGGTCAGTGATCGGTGGTTAGTGACGCGAATTTTGCATTGCTGACCACCAGCCACCGGCCACTGGTTCACGAAAAACGGGGAGCCGAAGCTCCCCAAGTGAAGCGAACAGAGGCGATGTTCACTTAAATAGAATCCGGCGGCGGCCAAAGAGTTGTCTTCGGCAAGAAGATTCGGAGAAGAAGATTTGGCGGTGATGACGGTAGACCGGGGAACTCCAGTTGCGCCCTTTCCGGGATTCAGTCCTGGGGTGGAAGAATGCTGGATGGAGATGGACGGAGCGCGCATGCGGTATCTGCGTGCGGGCTCGGGCCCGGCGCTAATTCTGTTGCACGGGCTGCTGGGATATTCGTTTTCCTGGCGATTCACGATGCCGGCTCTGGCGCCCTATGCTACGGTCTACGCGCCGGACCTGATGGGAGCGGGATTTTCGGATCGCCCGGTGGGAATCGATCATTCCATGCGGGGGACGGCGCGGCGCGTTCTTCAGTTTATCGCAAGGCTGGGAATCACTTCTTTTGATTTGCTGGGGACTTCGCGCGGCGGCGCGGTGGCGATGATGGTGGCTGCGGAATGCTTGGGCGGGAACGCCGGCCTGCATCTGAAGCGCTTAATATTGGTTGCACCAGTGAATCCGTATTCCGCGCACGGACGATGGCTGGCGCCGTTTGCCGGCAGCAATTTGGGCACGCCGTTGTTTCGCTTCGGAATGGAGCGCATGACTTTCCTGTATCCCTATTTTCACGCCCGCCTCTATAGCCGCCGCGATAGAATTCCGCCGGGAACGCTCGAGGGATATACGGCTCCGCTGGCGAAGCCAGGATTGTTCGAGCACGCGTTGAGCATCGTGAGGACGTGGACGCAGGACCTGCGCGAACTGGAAGCGACCTTGCCAAAGCTGGTAAGCGTCCCGACGCTTTTGATGTGGGGGAGCAAAGATCCCGCGGTGTATGCTTCGTCAGCGAAACCGCTGGCAAAATATTTTCCGAATTCCAAGCTGATTGTTTTTCCGGGCATTGGACATTTACCTTATGAGGAATGTCCGGAGGAATTTAACCGTGAGTTGATTGAATTCCTGACGCGTGAGAAGCTTCCAGCCTAGGATCCGTTTTCATAACACTTCCACTCATGCCCCACCACATTGTGAATCTGCTGCGCGACGCGCTAGTGCACTACGGGTACTGGGCGGTCGCGGTGATGTTGCTGTTGGAAAGTGCCGGGTTGCCTCTGCCGGGCGAGACGATTCTGCTGCTGGCCAGCTTTCTGGCTTATTCCGAACACGCGTTGCGATTTCCCGGGGTCATTGCGGTCGGCATTGTGGCCACGACGCTGGGCGGAGAACTTGGTTTCGCTTTTGGTCGTCACGGAGGACGGCCGCTGATCGAGCGTTACCAGCATGTCTTCTCCATCGGCGCGGAGAGCTTGGCGCGGGGAGAGCGGCTTTTCGAGCGGTACGGAGCTCCTACCGTATTCCTGGCGCGATTTCTTTTCGGGATGCGAGTGCTGGCGTCGCTGCTGGCGGGCGCGCTCCACATGTCTTGGCGGAAGTTCACGCTGTTCAACTTCCTGGGAGCAGCGGTTTGGGTGACGCTGATCTGCGGAGCGGGATATTTCTTTGGCCAGCATTGGGGTCGACTGGCCTATGATCTGCGGCGCTTCGATCTGGCGGTGAGTATCGTGGTTGTGATGGGCGCGTTGTTGTGGTGGTGGAGAACCCGCAAGTCGCGGACTGGAAGCGCACCTTAACAGTCAACCTATACACAGAAGGATTCCAGGTAACTGCAGCTTATACTGTGCGGGTGTCACGGGCAGGCGAGCCGTGGGCATTGATCTTACTGGCGGCGTCCGCGCCGGAAATCGGACGAGGAGGAAGCGTATGAAAAAAATCGGGTTCTTAACTCTCTTAATTACGGCAATGCTCCTGCTGACGCTGGCCTTGACGGCGGCGGCAGCTGGACCGAAGGCGGCGGCGCCTGCAGTGGCGGCGGCTCCGGCCAGTCCCGCGGTAGCGGCTCCCGCGCCGATGCCTCCACACCCACGCGTGCATGAGGCGATCGAGGCCTTGCGAAACGCGCGGGAACATATGGCGCACGCCGAGGGCGAGTTCCATGGCCATCGCGACAAGGCGATTGAGCACATAGACGCGGCGATCCACGAGGCTGAGATTTGTGAGCGGGAACCGTAGAGCTTGGCGGTAGCGTAAGGAAAGGCAGCGTCACAAGACGCTGCCTTTATTGTTTTTGAGGAGAAGCATGCGACTTACTCGGAGCCGAAAGTGTAGCCAACCGAGGCGCCGACGCGGAACAGGTTGGAGGAGTTGAACTCGACATTATTTTGGATGTGGTAGTAGTGAACTTCAGGGCGGATGTAGATGTGCGGTAAGTGGTGCCAAACGTAGTAGCGCACGCCGCCGCCAAGGTCCTCGAGGAAGTGATTGCTGCTATTGAAGAAGGTGCATCCACTGGTAGTTATGCTGCAGGAAGTGGGTCCGGGAGGCGAGAAGCGGTAGCTGGCAATGCCGACGCCGGCAAAGATATCGAGGCCAAACTTCTTGGTCAACTTGGGCTGGAAGAGAGCGTTAAAGTCGGTCAGGAAGGGACGCACGGTTTGGCCGTTGTCAGGATAGTCGCCGCGCTTATATCTCCAGGCGGTTTCCGCGTTAAAGCCGAGGTGGTGCTTGAATTTGATAAAGTCGCCGCTGACGCTGAAATAGGTGCCACCCTTTTCTGACGGCGGCTGGAAATTCACCGAGTCGTTATTGATGGAAGGGGCCATGAGGATACCGCCGCCGAGCATGATATCCCCCTGCTGGGCAGCGGCGAAGTGAGTGAGCAAAAGAACCGCACACGCGAGTGCGAGCAGCGCGAATTTTCTCAATACATCCCCTTGTCAGTTCGTGCGGGCTTCTGGAATGCACCCACTCGATTGGTGGCGCGCCGGTGCAGCAGCCGCGAACGGCTGCGGGAACACAATGGTCCCGGCGATCGGAAGTAGTTCGTCCCGATAATATCAAACCCGCCGTGCGCTTGGCGGGGTCAAGAGCTTAGTCGTTGCCGATGGTGTATCCGATGGAGGCGCCCACACGGAATACGTTATTGGTGCTGAAGCCACCGCTGTTCACGTTATTGTTGCCGTCGATGTGATAGTAGTGAACCTCGGGACGAACAAAGAAGTGGTGCCACACGTAATAGCGGATGCCGCCGCCGAGATCCTGCATAAAGTGATCATTGGTGGTGTAGTTGATGCAGCCCGAGAAGTAGCTGCACGATGTGGCATAGGGCACGTAGAAGCGGGTGCTGGCGATGCCGATGCCGCCAAAAAGATCGAGTCCGACTTTCTTTCCGAGCCTCGGTTGGAATACTGCGTTGAAGTCGGTGAGGATGGGACGGTAACTCTCATAACCGAAGTAGCTGGCCTGGCTGGCTCTCCAGGAGGTTTCAACGCCGAAGCCCAAGCGTTTCTTGAAGCCGACAATGTCGCCGCCAACGCCGAGGTAAGCTCCACCCTTTTCCGAGATGTTTCCCAGGGCTAGTTCGTTGGAACTGGGCGAGGAGGACAGCAAGGTTCCGCCGAAGAACATAATGTCGCCTTGTTGGGCGGCGGCGAAGTGGCAAGAGAACAATAGAGCGAAGACCGGTGCGGCGAGAAGAGCTAACTTTCTCAAGAGAAGCCTCCAATCAGTTCGTGGTAAGCGGTAAGATGCGCTCACAAAATCCTTCGGATGTAACAAAAGTTGTTCACGACCCATCATAATTTCATGCCCGGGACAGATTCAACCCAAGCCAAGTTCCTGTAAAAAAACGTCAAGAGAGTGGGTTCAGCCACGATTTCGGACATACTCCTGCAAAGCCGCTGAAACCCGGAAGCCGACAAAAAGTTGCGGCTATTTGGATTTTCCGCCGCCACCGGGGGCGCGAATGTGATCGAAGGCCATGGGGCCGCCGCCGAAGAAGATGAGCGCGAAGGCTAGCGTGGCCAGCGCTAAGGGGAACTCGTAGCCGTGCTCGCCCATCAATCCGTTGTGGAAGTGTACTTTCGCGATAGCCACCGAGAGATCGATGCAGATGGCGAAGGCGGCGGCGCGAGTAAACAGGCCGAGCAGGACGAGCAGTCCGCCGAAAAACTCGGCGAAAGAAGACAGATACGCGGTCCAGGCGGGCAGTCCGAGGCTGGCGACGAAGTGCGCATGCTGTTGAAGGCCACCGAAAACCTTATGGTATCCGTGGCCGACCATTACGGCGCCCAGGGTGAGTCGCATGACGAAGAGCGCGAGAGGTTGCAGGCGATCGAGGTAGCGCAAAGAATTCCTCCGGATAAAGACAGCATAGATTACAGCAGCGGAGAGGCAGAGGGAAGTCCTGCGCACAATCGACACGACTGTGGTGTTTGAAGTGCCGGTTTGAGGAGATGCGGACGGTTCCAGGCGTGGCCATAACTCAAGAGGTTACCCACAGAATGATTGCGCGCATGGCGAAGTTCTGGTAACGTTTTTTCGCCCCACGGTACAGGTTGCCGATGACATCCGGAGGCGACGGATCCTGCATCCTGCGGCCTTCCTCGGGCCCTTGAAATTAATTTCAATTAACGCGCGCGGAATTGACGAGTTTTGTGTTTATGGAGACAGGATCCGGAGCCAGCTACTCAGGACGCACTCGAGGGCGTGTTTTCGGAACATAAACTGGCGGTATGAGTTTTGATGCTCAGGAGGCAGTAATGAATCGCACTTCGACGAGAGAAGAGATTTTGCAGAAGGGGCTGGTGCTTCTGCTTTCCTTAGTGGTTCCGGCATTCGCCTGGGGCCAGCACAAGCCGAGTGGGGGTGGAGGCGGTTCCCATCCCAGCGCGCCAGCGAAGTCGGCGCCCTCGCATGCAGCACCCTCGCATTCCGCGCCGTCGCATTCCGCGCCATCGCATGGAGCAACCCAATCGCATACTACGACACCTTCCCATGGAACGACGAGCCGCCCGAGCACGGCAGGTCACACTACGACGGGCAGTCGCCCGGCAGCGACAACGGGCCATACTACGACGGGCAGCCGTCCGGGGACAGCGGCGGCGGGCCACACAACGACGGGTAGCCGTCCGGGGACGACGGCAGGGAGTCACGCGGGAACGGCAGCGGGCCACACCACGACGGGTAGTCGTCCGGGTGCAGCGGCGGGTCGTCCCGGCGCGGCGGGTGCGCGTCCGGGTGGTGCAGCTGGGGGTCGTCCGGCGACGGCCAGCAGAGGCAACGTTGGCAGCCATACTCCTCCCGGCAGGACGGTTTCTCTGAAGGGCGGAGGAACGGCGAGCGTTCGCCCCAATGGATCGATTCGCTCCATCAATCGCAATGGCATGCAGATTAACCACGGGGTTCGCGGCGGTCGCACGGTGGTGAGTGAGCGCAACGGAGCCCGCATCGTGACGAGGGGACATGGCGGCTATGTGCAACGAGCCTACGTGACCCGCGGCGGACACGCCTATTACTCGCGGACTTTCTACGCCGGTGGACGCTACCATGTCGGACTTTATCGCGGCTATGGATGGGGCGGACATATGTACTATGGCTACTACCCAGGGGTTTGGTACCATCCGGGATTTTATGGATGGGGCTGGCATCCTTGGGGAGCGCCGGTTTATTGGGGCATCGGGGCATGGGGTTGGGGAGGAGCGCCGTGGTGGGGCTTCTACGGGGGGTGGTGGAATCCGTATCCCTATTACGCTGCGCCGTACTACTGGCTGACGGATTATTTGATATCAGAGCAACTGCAGGCGGCGTATGCGGCGCGGCAAGAGGCCAACGCGGACGCGATGGCAGCGGATGCGGCTGCCAGCGCTGGGGACGGTGGCGGCGGAGGTGGTGGAGACGCGGCACCAGCTCCCGCGGCAGCCGCGGGCCCAGTGGCGCTGACTCCTGAGGTGAAAGAAGCGATTGCCCAAGAAATAAAAGCCCAGCTGGCTGCGCAGCAGACGCAGGCTAGCCAGGATTCGGGTGGGGGGCAGGCATCGGCCGCAGCGCCGGCGCCGACCAGCGATCAACCGCCGCCGGCACTCGATCCATCGCAGCGCACTTTTGTGGTGGATTCCGATGTGACAGTGGTGGCCAATGGACAGGAATGTGCGTTGTCGTCCGGGGATGTGATTACGCGCCTCACCGACACTCCTGATGCGGATAACACCGTGAATGCCAGTGTCTCGGCGACCAAGAAAGGCGATTGCGGGTCGGGGCAAACCGTTGCCGTGAAAGTGGATGACTTGCAGGAGATGTACAACCACTTCCAGGAGAACATCACCAACGGCATGGGCGAACTGGCAAAGAAGCAGGGGACCGGCGGCATGCCAGCGGCGCCGGACACGGGCACCCAGGCAGGGGCCGTTCAACCTCCGCCACCGGATACCAGTGTGGCGAAGACCCTGCAAGACCAACAACAGCAGGCCGACCAGACCGAGTCGCAGGTCAAGCAGGAAACTGCGTCTGGCGGAGGAAACTAGAACCGACGGGTGCAACCAGCGGTTCTACAGATAGTCAACTATGGGGGCGTCGGACTACGACGCTCCCTTTCTGCAATGAAGGGTCCGAGAATCTCTGCTGAATTGGGGGCGTGGTTCGTCGGGATTAGGTCTAGAAAAAGCTAAATCGGAGGGGCGTACTATGTCGCGGAAAGTCTGCAGTTTCATTCCAGGGATTGTTCTTCTGGCCGCCACAATCTATCCGTTCTCATGGGCAAACTCCCAGGCCGTTTCTCTGCAGGAGCAACTGGCGGCCCAATACAAACTGGTGAAAATGGGATCGGACACGAGCGGATATTCCGTAGTGGAAAAGGGCACGCTGCTGGCTATCCAGAAGGGCGGAATCCTGGCTGTGCCTTATGGAGACCAGAACGTTCTCTCCAACAAATATGAGAACGGAGCGATCAAAGGACCAAACAGCCTTTCGTTGATGGGGCGCAAGTCCATCATGGGAAAGTTTGGCAAGGAACAGACAACGCATCTGTTCGCAGTGGGCGACAAAGTCTATCCCATGAAGGTCGATGTGAATGTGGCCAAGGATACGGTAACTCTGGAAATTGTGGCCTGCGACACATGCAACAAGACCGATCCGCCAACCTATAACAAGGCGAATGTGGTTTTCCAGTTTCCGAAAGGATCCCTGGCGAGTGCCGCTGCCGGCGGGGTGGAAGATACCATCGGACAAGTGCTGACGATCAGCAGCGAGGACGCGCAGCAGGACCAGGGCGGCGGGCAACAGCAGGGCGGAGATCAAGGTGGGCAGCAACAAGGCGGCCAGCAAGCTGGTCAGGATCAAGGTCAGCAGCAGCAACCGGCGCCTGCCGAACCGGCGAGCATCGAGAAGGGAATGACTCCGGACCAGGTCGAAGCAGCCATGGGCCAACCGGACAAGAAAGTGAATCTCGGGTCCAAACAGATTTATGTGTACAAGGATCTGAAAGTGACTTTCCTGAACGGGAAAGTTTCCGACGTGCAGTAAACGGAAAGCCGATCTCATCTGGGTTCTGCCGGGAGCGGAGGATAGCAGTCACCACTTCCTTTCCAGTGTGGCTCGCGAGTTGATCCAATAAAAACAACAACATGAGCCGATGGCTTAGTACTTCCGTACCGTCTCTAGTACTTCGGTTATCGGTACGCGGGTGACCTATCACCTTATGCGGAGCTACTACCACTAATAGATATCCGCTCAGCGCTAGCTACTACATATAGAAATCGATCCAGCGCGTCAATTCATTCCATCCCAGAAAACCCGCAAAAAACCCAGTAAAAACAGGAAACTCGCGTGAGCGCGGGGTTTTTCCGGGCTGATATATGCTCGGGACACCGAAAGCCCTTTGACACGCATAGAGGGCAAGGGCGTCTCCCGAGATGAATCTGGACCCGGAGACATTGGCGCAGGATGTTCTGGGAGACAGGGTAAAGGAAATATGGCCGACTCGCGAGAAGTGATGAATATTCGCCAGGCGTCGCAGTATCTGGGAGTGAGTCCGGACACGCTTTACAAGTACGTCGGGGAACAGAGTATTCCGGCTTTCAAGCTGGGCAACCGCTGGCGCTTCAAGAAGTCGAGGCTGGATCAGTGGATGGAAGAGAAGTCGAGCCAGATGGAGTCGGGAGCGAAACGTAAACCGAAGGCGGCGATGAAAGCTGCCGGGTCACTGTAAGAAAAGGCGGGCACATGTTTGGAATGGGATCGAAGACGATTGTAGGTCTGGATGTGGGCTCTTCCAGCATCAAGGCAGTGGAGTTGAAGAAAAAGGGTGGGCAGATCGAAGTGGCGCACCTGGGACTGGAAGCACTGGCCTCGGACATCGTAGTGGACTCGATGATAGTGGATTCGGGAACGGTCTCGAGCGCGATTTCAAAGTTGTTCGCTGACTGCCTGATCAAGACCAAGGCGGTGGCGACGGCGGTGAGCGGCCACTCGGTAATCGTCAAAAAGATCTCGCTGCCCTCGATGAGTGATCAGGAATTGGCGGAGACCATCGAGAAAGAAGCGGCGCAGCACATTCCGTTCGACCTGGCGGATGTGAGCCTCGACTATCAGATTCTTTCCGAGGAAGCGGGCAGCCCGCAGATGGATGTGCTGCTGGTAGCCGTCAAGAAGGACAAGATTTTGAACTACACCAACGTACTCTCGATGGCTGGTCGTACCCCCGCTATCGTGGACATCGATGCCCTGGCTTTGCAGAACTGCTACGAGTACAACTACCAGCCGGCGCCGGGCCAGGTGGTGGCGCTCTTGAACCTCGGCGCCAGCGTGATGAACATCAACATCGTGAAGGGCACGACGCCGCTGTTTCCGCGTGACGTCAGCGTGGGCGGCCATCAGTACACGGATTCGCTGCAGAAGGAACTGGATTTGAACTTCGACGATGCCGAGAAGCTGAAGCTGGGCGAAAAAGTCGGCACCGTGAGCGAAGACGCGAAGGCGCCGATCCTGCAGCAGGTCACCGAAATCATCGTGCTCGAAATTCAGAAGACGTTTGACTTCTTCCGCGCCAGCGCGGCGGGCGAGCACATCGAGAAGATTTACCTGGCGGGCGGTTCGGCGAAAGTCCCCGGACTGATGGAGGCATTGCGGCAGGAATTTTCCATGCCGGTCGAGTTGTTGAATCCATTCCAGCGCGTGGTGCCACCGACAGACGGCCCGGGAGTGGAATTGGTGGAGCAGAATCCGGGCCAGTTGGCGGTCGCGGTGGGCTTGGCCTTGAGGAGCTTTGAATCCCTATGATCAAAATCAATCTACTGGAATCCTCCAAGGGAAAAAATAAGCGCGGCGGCAGCAGCGGGCCGACCATGCCCACGATGGAAATGGGCGACATGGGATCGCCCAAGCTAAAGGTGCTGGTGGTGCTGTTGCTGGCCGGAACGTTGAATTTCGGCTACTGGTACCGGCTGGACCGTCAGGGGAAATCCCTCGCGACCCAGATGATGGCGGCCGAGCAAAAGAATCGCGAACTCAGCGATGTGAAAGCGCGCTATCTCGAACGGCAGACCCAGGCCAACAATTACAAGCGGCGGGTGGATGTGATCGATTCGCTGCGCGCCGGACAAGCCGGCCCGGTTACCTTCCTGGCCATGCTGGGCGAGACGGTGAACGGAACGGAAGCCGTTTGGCTGCGGAGCATGGATGACACGGGCTCGAGTGTGAGTCTGGAAGGTACGGCGCTGAGCACCGACGCGGTGGCCACGCTGATCGCCAATCTGCAGAAGACTGGGTTCTTCAAGACCGTAGAAATCAAAGAGACCTATCAGGACGAGACGATCAAGGACATGCAGGCGTTCCAGTTCACGCTGACCTGCGAGAAGGGAAAGTCGTAGAGGCGGACCTATGGCAATGAATTTCAATGAACTGTCAGGCCTGAAGCAGTGGGGAGCAGTGCTTGCCGGCGGCCTTATCGTGACGGCGGCGCTGTACTTCACAGTGTTCAAAAGCCAGAGCGATAAGAATGCCGCGGCGCAACACGCGCTGCAAGACAAGGTTCGGGAAAACAACGAGCTCGAGTCTTACCGGCCGAAATTGAAGGATATGGAACGGCAGCTCGCAAATCTGAAACAGCAGTTAGAGATTGAAGCGCGCATCGTTCCCGACGAGAAGCAGGTAGACAGTTTCATCGAGACCCTGGATAGCGAGGCGCTCAAGGCGGGTGTGGAGCTGCGCCGCTATACCGCCAAGCCAGTGACATCGAAGGAATACTACTCGGAACTTCCCTTCGATATGGAATTGGACGGTCGGTATTACGACATGCTGCAATTCTTTGACCGGGTGGGCAAGCTGGAGCGCATCGTCAACATCAGCGGCTTGCTGGTCTCAAATACGAAAGATCCTAGCAAGGCGAAGGCGAAGCATACGTACCAGTATGCGGCGAATGAGAGCGTAGTGGCCACGTTCACGGCGACCACGTTCTTCAGTCACGACCTGGAACCGGCCGCAGCAGCACCGGGAACGAAACCCGCCGTAGCTGGGGCGGGTGCGGGCAAATAGGAATCGCTATGAAGCTAACGACAAGCATTCTGGCAGTGGGACTGATGACGGGCGGACTCTGGGCACAGAACCCGAACGTGATCAATAACGTGCAGAGCACGAGCCAAGCGGTGCAGCAGGCGAACACGCCTTCCGCGACGCAGCCGGCCAAACCGGCTCCCGGCGCCGCGGCGAAACCAGGGGCGGTGATGCCCGTGGCTGCGCCGGCGAAGAGCGCTCCGGTTCCGGCAGCTCCAGTTGCCAAGGCGGCCGCGAAAGCTGCGACCAAGCCAACTGCGAAGGGGCATGCGGCGACCGCGGCCAAAGCGACCGCGCCGAAGCCGGCAGGCAAGGCTGCGGCTCCTGCGGCTACCAAGATCTCGGCGGATGCCAAGGCAGCGGACGCCAGCAAGAGCGCCGAGGCGCCCAAGGCTCCGAAGCCAGAGGAAAAAAAGTGGGCGATGAGCGGCAAGCGCGATCCATTCTTCAGCCCCGTAGTACAACAGCCCACTGGCTCGGGATGCTCGACCGGGAAGAAGTGCCTGGAGATCGGGCAGATTAATTTGCGCGGCGTGGTGAAGTCGGAGAACGGCTTCATCGCAGTGGTGACCAACAGCCTGAACAAGGCTTATTTCCTGCGTGAAAACGATCCCGTGTTCAACGGGTATGTAGTGAGAATTACCGGCGATACGGTTGTGTTCCAGGAAACGGTGCAGGACAAGCTTGGCAAACCGCTTACGCGGGAAGTGGTCAAGAGAATTTTCACGCCGGCAGTTTAGCGTGCGAAGCGAGCGCGCCGGAGAAACCGGAGCGCCAACTAAATCGAGTTCTAGCAAGGACACGCGGGGTAGACCCGCGAGTTGGGGAGAAGCGAAATGCGAAAGCAACTGCTGAGTGTAATCCTACCGTTGCTGCTCCTGGGGCTGACAGCTTCAGCCGCAGAGACGCCGGCGCCACAAGCGGCGGGCCAACGAAACGAACTGCAGCGAGTGAACGTGGTTCGCGGCGCGGACGAGGTCCGGGTCGAGATCAGCGCTCGCGGCGCAGTGACGCCCAAGCTGAGCACGGCGGATTCGCCGGCGCGGCTCATCGTGGATTTGCCCGGGACCCTTATGGGAACGGGGCTTAGCCACATCGCCGTGGGCGGCGAGGGCGTGAAGGGAGTGCGCATCGGCATGAACGGACATACGCCTCCAACCACCCGGATCGTGGTGGACCTGGAGCATTCGTGCCGTTATGAGATGACTCCCTCGGCGGGCGGGAAGCTGGTGTTGACGCTTCATACGCAGCCAACGGCGGCGGCGAGCATGAGCGCTCCCAAGACGGTGGAAGCTCCGGCAGCGATGGCGAGCAAGACCATCTCTCCGTTTGCCCCGCGAGTGATGGACGTCACGGCAGCGGCCAAGCCGGTAGTGACGGCGGCGACGGCTGTCAGCGACGCTCCCGCGAAGACCGTGACGGCCAATGTCGCCCCGGCTTCCTCTGATTTTGTAGTCGTCGAGCCTACCTACACGGCGAAGGCGACGGCTTCGAACGCAACCGACGAACCTGCCGACCGCGCCCAGGAAGCGGCGGCGAAGTTCGCCGACAAGACGGCTGCGGAACTGCTGCCCGCGAGCGAGCATGCGGCGCAGGCCTCGCAGAGCGTTTCTTCCAGCACGGGCATTCAGCCGGCGGTCAATCTTGCCGCCGAACAGAAAGCCCAAGCTGGACAACAGCCCGCTTCCGCCGGTCCCAGGTACACGGGTGAACCGATTTCAGTGAACCTGAAAGATGTGGACCTGAAAGACTTCTTCCGCCTGATTCACGAAATCAGCGGCTTGAACGTGGTGCTCGATCCGAATGTGCACGGCACTCTGACGGTTGTGTTGGATGATGTGCCGTGGGATCAGGCACTGGACATCGTGCTCAAGAATAACGACCTGGCGCGGGAACTGGAAGGCAACGTCCTGCGCATCGCAACGGTCGATACTTTGAAGAAAGAAGCGGATGGCCGCAGGGCTCAGGTGGAAGCCGAAGCTCTGGCGGTGGAAAAGGTTTCCGTCACCCGCTTCCTGAGCTATGCCCACGCCAAAGATGTGATGCTCACGGTAAAGAAGTTCCTCTCGCAGCGCGGTGAAGTGGTTGCAGATGAACGAACCAACGCCGTGATCGTCAACGATATTCCGAAGGTGATTCCGATCATCGACCGCCTGCTGACGCAGCTTGATCGCAAGACGCAGGAAGTGGAAATCGAGGCTCGCGTAGTAGCGGCGACGCGGCAGTTTGCCCGCGACATCGGTACACAGTTGGGCTTCGGCTGGGGCAACGGCCACAGTGCCATCGGCGGAAATGCCGGAGCCGGCACATCCCCGACCACGGTCAGCGGTTTGAACCCGGGCTACATTACGATGCCCTCCACTGGCTCGTCGTCGGGATCGACGATCCCGTTGTTCTCCAACCTGGGCTCGACCTCGCCAACCAGCGGGTTGACCTTCCTGAATGCCAGCAACAACATACGTATCGACGCGATTCTTTCCATGGCCGAGTCGCGCGGATTGCTGAAAGTGCTATCGCGGCCGCGAGTAGTCACGCAGAACAATATTCAAGCCTTGGTGAAACAGGGCGTGCGCGTGCCGATCGTGACCCAGGCGCAGTTGGGCGGTCCTCCGACCGTAACCTACGTCGATGCTTTCCTGCGCTTAACCGTTACACCGCAGATCACTTCGGAAAATACCATCTTCCTGAACGTAGACGTGGAAAACACCACGCCGAACTTCGGCCAGGAAGTGCAGGGCAATCCGGAATTGATTACGCAGCAAGCAACGACCCAAGTACTGGTGACCGATGGCGGCACGGTGGTGATCGGCGGTGTCATTCAGACCCAGAACTCGATCAACATCACGCAAGTGCCGTTGCTGGGGAACCTTCCGATTCTGGGCAACCTGTTCAAGCATACGATCGTGAATACTCAGAACCAGGAATTGATCTTCTTCATCACGCCGCGAATCATTCAAACATAGCAGCGGGCAGTTGAAGATTTACAGTCGCCGGCCTGAAGAACCTGTCAGGCCGGCGGCTTTGTTTTTGGGGAAAGAGTACCGACTACCTGGCTACGAGCAGACTATCCTCTCAATCGATTCTGGGCCCGAGGTTCTGGGTACTCGGTACTTCCCGCATCTCCTGCCTGCTAAACTCGAAAGAATATGGATTTCCTTCCGCGCCAGAAGAGATTGCGGGATCATCTTGCCACCACCCGGTTCGACGCGTTGTTGATCAGTCATCTTCCGAACATTCGATATCTTTGCGGATTCACCGGTAGCGCGGGCTTTCTTCTAGTCGAGGAAGCGGGAAGCGTTTTCTTCTCGGACGTCCGCTATGACACGCAGGGACGCGAAGAGGTGAAGGGCGCAAAAGTCGTAATCGCAAAAAAGTCGGTGCCACAAGCGATCGGGGACTGGCTGAAGG
This sequence comes from uncultured Acidobacteriaceae bacterium, assembly GCA_963782835.1. GTDB lineage: Bacteria > Acidobacteriota > Terriglobia > Terriglobales > Acidobacteriaceae > Sulfotelmatobacter. The sequence goes on from CAWALR010000009.1 coordinate 57,814, forward strand.
CTCGTCGCAAAAGATCGGCAGGATGGACGATTGGAGTGGAAGCCGAGCACATGACCGTGGCAGAGAAGAAAAGGCTGACGGATCTGCTGCCCTCCGGCTACCGGTTACGGAGTGCGCCGGTGGTGGTGGAGCGGGCGCGCATGGTAAAGGATTCGAACGAATTGGCGCTGATCCGTGCGGCGGTGCAGTTGGGAGCGAAGTTGTTCGACCGGGCGCTGGAAATATTGCGGCCGGGTATAAAGGAAACGGAAGTTGCTGCGGAGATGGAGTATGCGGCGCGGCTGGCGGGTGCGGAGGCGATGTCGTTCCCGACCATCATTGCCTCAGGGAAACGGTCGGCATTGCCTCACGGGAAAGCTACCGCTCAACCCATCGCTGCCGGTGGGTTCGTAGTGTGCGATTTCGGTGTTATACTCGCAGGTTATTGTTCAGACCAGACGCGCACCGTATGGGTGGGCGCCCCGTCGCAAGATGCGCGGCAGGCGTACGAATCGGTGAGGGAAGCCCAGCAGGCGGCAATCGCAGCGGTTCGGCCCGGAATTACAACCGGAGAGGTGGACGAAGCGGCGCGTAAGGTGCTGCGTAAGGCCGGGTTAGGGAGATATTTCACGCATTCAACCGGGCATGGCGTGGGACTGGAAATCCATGAGTCTCCGCGGGTTGCAGCGGGGCAAAAAGAAGTCCTGCGGCCGGGTATGGTGATTACCGTTGAGCCGGGAGTATACTTCCCCGGCAAATGGGGCGTGAGGATCGAGGACATGGTGGCCGTCAGCGAAAATGGTGGTGAGGTGTTGACCCCGACGAGCAAGGATTTCCTGACAGTTTAGATCATGGGTCTTAGGCAGTAGGCCGTGGATCGTACAAGCAATTAGGTAGTCGTATAGCACTTGGACACCGAAGGACCTAAGACCTGAAGCGGCAGTCCTACCGTACACGAATGAATCAAAAAGAGCTAAAAGAACTCATCGAGTTCTTAATCGAAAAAGACATTGCCGAGTTTGAGCTGGAACGCGGCGACGTCAAAGTGAAAATCAAGCGCGGGGGACAAGCGACCATCGTCCACGCACACGGTGAGATGTCCTATCCGGCATATTCAGCTGGGGGAGCGACGGAACAGCGACCAGTCGCCCCAACTCCACCTCCCGTGACACCGCCGGCGCCTGTTCCGGAAGAAATCCTGCACATGGTGAAGTCTCCGATTGTGGGAACCTTTTATGAGGCTCCTTCGCCGGGCGCTCCGCCTTTCGTGAAAGTCGGGGACATCGTGGAAGTTGGGCAAGTGCTATGCATCGTTGAGGCGATGAAGCTGCTGAATGAGATTGAGTCGGACGTGGCCGGCGAGATTGTGAAAAAGATGGGAAGCAACGGCCAGGCGATTGAGTATGGGCAGGAGTTGTTCGCCATCCGGGCGAAAGAGTGAAATAGAACCAGAACCGAGGCGCGCATCTCGCGCGCCTTTTTGCGTCTGAGGAGGCGCGAGGAGCAAGCCGGATTGGGTCTACCAATCGGCGATAGGGGTCTCCATTCATCGGAAATGTTTAACAAGATATTGATTGCCAATCGCGGGGAGATTGCTTTGCGCGTGATTTGTGCGTGCAAGGAGCTGGGCATCCGCACAGTTGCCATTTATAGCGAGGCTGATCGGCACTCGCTGCCGGTGCGTTTCGCCGACGAAGCGATTTGTATCGGGCCGCCGCAACTGGCGCTCAGCTACCTGAACATCCCGGCAGTGATCAGCGCGGCGGAGATCGCCAACGTGGATGCGGTGCATCCCGGCTACGGATTGCTGGCGGAGAACGCCAACTTTGCCGAAGTCTGTGAGACCAGCGGGATCAAGTTCATCGGGCCGAGGCCGGAAGTGACGCGGCTGATGGGGGAAAAGGAAAAGGCTCGCTCTGCCATGAAACGAGCGGGCGTGCCGATTCTGCCGGGATCGGATGGAATCATCGCGTCCGAAGGCGAGGCGCTGGAGTGGGCGCGGCAGGTGGGTTTTCCGGTGATTGTGAAGGCGTCGGCGGGCGGCGGCGGTCGTGGCATGCGCATTGTGCGCAACGAGGAGGAGTTGCCAACGTTTTTCAGGGCGGCGCAGGCGGAGGCGGCGGGCGCATTCGGCAATGGCGACTTGTATATGGAGAAATATGTCGAGCATCCGCGCCACATCGAGTTTCAGGTACTGGCGGATGAGCACGGCAACGTGGTGAGCCTCGGGGAACGGGAATGTTCGATCCAGCGCCGGCATCAGAAGCTGCTGGAAGAGTCGCCATCAACGCAAGTCACGCCGGAGTTACGTGACCGGATTGGCGCGGTGCTGTGCAAGTCGTTGGCGGAGATCGGTTACACGAATGCGGGCACAATCGAATTCCTGATGGACCAGGACCACAAGCTACACTTCATCGAGATGAACACGCGCATTCAGGTGGAACATCCGGTAACGGAGATGGTCACCGACGTGGACCTGGTCAAGAGCCAGATCATGATCGCAGCGGGAGCGAACATGAGCGAGGTGCTGCACGGGCCGATCGTGCATCGCGGCCATGCTATCGAGTGCAGGATCAATGCGGAACATCCAGAGAAATTCACGCCGTCGGCGGGAAGAATCACTGCGTTTCATCCGCCCGGAGGCACCGGGGTGCGCGTGGACACGGCGGCCTATGCGGAGGGCGTGATTCCGCCGTATTATGACTCGCTGATTGCCAAGTTGATTGTGCGCGGAAAAGACCGCGACGAAGCGATCTCGCGAATGACGCGGGCGCTGGAGATGTTTATTGTCGAAGGAGTATTTACGACAATTCCCTTGCACCGGAAGATTCTGGCCGATCCGGACTTCCGTGCGGGAAAATTTGATACGGGATTCATCGAGCGATTCCTGACGGCCAGCAAAAAGGAATCGGCGGCGTGATCGCTGTCCCTCGCCTATACCCTATCGTAGATGCCGCGTGCTTTTCCTCCACGGAAGAGCTGGCGATCTTTGCCGAGGAGCTGGTTGCGGCGGGATGTACGCTGCTGCAATACCGCAACAAGTCCGGCAACGCGCGGGTGATGCTGGAGCAGGCGCGGGAACTGAACAAGCGTGTCGGTGCTTCTCTGAAGCTGATCATGAACGACCGCGCCGACCTTTGCCTGGCTGCCGGTTTCGATGGGGTCCACGTGGGGCAGGATGATCTCTTGCCGGAGTCGGTGCGAAAAATTATTGGCCCCGACCGCTGGCTTGGGGTTTCGACCCATAATCCTGAGCAAACGCAGGAAGCGGATCGAACTTCCGCAGACTATCTTGCGATAGGACCGGTTTTTTCAACCTCGAGCAAAGAGAAGCCTGATCCGATGGTGGGCCTTGAAGGCGTGCGCCGGGCGCGGCAATTGACGCGAAAACCTCTGGTCGCCATTGGCGGGATCACGCACGCCAACGCTTTCTCCGTAATCGAAGCCGGGGCCGATTCCGTGGCGGTGATATCCGATTTGTTACGGGAGCCACGCAAATCAGCAGAGGAATTTTTCCGCATCTTGAGGTAAAGTCATTCCACCCTGATAGTGCTCGTGAGTGCGTAAGTCCGCGAGCATGCTTCAAGGAGGGATCCTGAGCACACCGACAGCGCCGGCCGCCGGCAGCGATTGGGAGATTCATAGCCATCAAGATAAAGAACTGGTCAAAGGCCTGGGCCTGACCAGCGCCACCATGCTGGTCATGGGGTCGATGATCGGCTCGGGGATTTTTATTGTCTCGGCGGAGATTGCCCGCGAAGTTGATTCTCCCGCGTTACTGATTGGCGCGTGGGCCGTGGCGGGTTTCATGACCATTGTTGCCGCGCTGAGCTATGGCGAGCTGGCGGCGATGATGCCGCGGGCTGGCGGACAATATGTTTACCTCCGTGAAGCGCTGGGGCCGCTGTGGGGCTTTCTCTACGGTTGGACATTGTTCCTAGTAATTCAAACCGGGACGATCGCGGCCGTCGGCGTGGCTTTCGGGAAGTTCCTGGGAGTTTTCTTTCCCGCGATTTCTTCTTCTCATTGGATTCTGCATCTCTGGAAAGTTCCACCGATCCCGATCGGGCCCATGGTTTTGGGCAACATGGACGTCGGAATTAATACGCAGAACCTGGTCGCAATGTTCCTCGTTGTATTCCTCTCGGTGGTAAATATCTTCGGAGTGAAAACCGGGGCGCTCATCCAGAATGTTTTTACGGCGGCCAAGGTCTCGGCGCTTCTGGGATTGGCCTTGTTCGGACTAGCGCTGGGAAGAAACGCGGCGGCGCTGGCGGCGAACTTCAGCGGACACTTCTGGCAGAACGCGGGACTGGGAGCGCAGCACGCCGTGCAGGTGGGAGTGGACGGACCCGTGGTGATGGTCGGGACGCTGACGATTTTGGCGGTAGCGCAGGTGGGTTCGCTTTTTTCCGCGGATGCATGGAACAACGTAACGTTCACCGCAGGGGAAGTGAAGAATCCCAGCCGCAACTTGCCGCTGTCGCTGGCGTTGGGCACGGGCGTGGTGATCGCGCTCTATATCGCCTGCAACTTATTTACTTAATGGCGCTGCCGCTGGACGGAACGCCCGGCGCGGTAACGATTCTAGGGCGGGGCATTCAATATGCGGCTGAGGATCGTGTCGGAACGGCGGTGATGACGCAGATGTTCGGCGCCGCGGGCGGACTGCTGATGGCGGGGGCAATCCTGATTTCCGCCTTTGGCTGCGCCAATGGGCTGATTCTTTCCGGCGCCCGCGTCTACTATGCCATGGCCAAGGACAACTTGTTTTTCAAGAATGTCGCCAAGCTGCATCCTACCTATAAGACGCCGGCGGTTTCGCTGATGGTACAGATGGTGTGGGCATGCCTGTTGTGCGTCTCGGGAAGTTACGGGCAGCTTCTTGATTACATTATCTTCGCGGTGCTCGTGTTTTACATTTTGACGATCGTGGGATTGTTTGTGCTGCGACACACGCATCCTGATGCAGAGCGGCCGTATAGGGCGGTTGGCTATCCCGTATTGCCCGCGATTTATATTGCGATGGCTTTATTTATTGATGTCGTACTATTGCGCTACAAACCACAGTTCACATGGCCGGGATTGATTGTGGTGCTGTTGGGTATCCCGGTATATTACGCATGGTCAAGAAGCGCGGGAGCAAGGCGTACCGACGTAGCCCTCTAAGGAGAAACGAGACGAATGGCGAATCTGCTTGCAACCAAGCCGCTGAACCTGCTAATGGAGGAATCCCGCGAGACAGGGGAACACAGCCTTAAACGTACGCTGGGAGTTTTTCAACTCACTGCGCTCGGGGTAGGCGCAGTGATCGGCGCTGGAATTTTTGTGATGGTGGGGCTGGGGGCGCAGTATGCGGGTCCGGGGCTCACATTATCGTTCGTACTCTCCGGGATAGGGTGCGCCTTCGCCGGGCTTTGCTACGCTGAATTTGCGGCAATGATCCCGCTGGCGGGCAGCGCCTACACCTACGCATACGCCACCTTGGGCGAATTGCTGGCATGGATTATCGGATGGGACCTTACGCTTGAGTATGCCATGGGCGCCAGCGCGGTATCTTCCGGCTGGTCAAACCATTTCATCGAACTGCTCAAAATTTTTCACATCCAGATGCCGCTGTGGCTGGCCTACGATCACTGGACCGCGCTGAAGACCGCCGAGAATATTGTGGCGCGGCAGATGGCCCAGGCTGGGGACTCTTCCCTGATACCCGGCACACAAGCCTTCCTCGACAAAGTTAGCATAATCATCAGTACGCAGTCTCCCGAGTTATTACAGAAGGCGCATACTCTTTTGGGCGCTCCGCACTTGTTCGGGATGGAAATTGGCCTGAACCTTCCGGCTTTCATCATCGCCCTCATCATTACCGCGGTTCTAGTTGTTGGAATTAAAGAGAGCGCGGAATTTAACACCGCGATCGTAGTAATTAAAGTTTCGGTTGTGCTCTTCGTGATTGCCCTGGGCGCTCGCTACATCAATGTCAGCAACTGGGGTACGGACTGGCATTCGTACGCGCCGAACGGCATCGCCGGGATTGGAGCGGGAGCCGCATATATATTCTTCGCCTACATTGGTTTCGATGCCGTCTCAACCACGGCGCAGGAAGCCAAGAATCCACAGCGCGATTTGCCCATTGGCATGATTGCATCGCTGGCGATCTGTACGGTTCTATACATCGCGGTCGCCGGGGTGCTTACAGGAATGGTGCACTGGCAACAGATCAACATCGAAGCGCCCGTCGCGCGTGCCTTTCTGGATCGCGGCCTGGGCACTGCGTCGCACATCATTACCGTGGGCGCTCTGGCGGGGCTCACCAGCGTGATGCTCGTGATGCTGCTTGGCCAGACGAGAGTTCTTTATGCCATGGCCAGCGACGGCCTTTTGCCCAAGAAATTCTTCGGGGATATCCATCCTAAATTCCGTACTCCGTGGAAGAACACGATTCTTGTGGGCCTGCTGGCCGCGGTTGTCGGCAGCCTCACTCCGATCGACGATATTGGGCGCATGGTGAACATCGGAACGCTGCTGGCATTTGTGATCGTGTCGCTTTCCGTGATGGTGTTGCGCTATACCAATCCAAGCCAGCCGCGGCCTTTCCGGACACCATGGGTGCCGCTGATCCCGATCCTCGGTGTAATTTCGAACGGATACATGATGTACAAGCTGGGAATATGGAATTGGATTCGTTTGGTGGTCTGGCTGATAATCGGGCTGGTGGTTTATTTCACCTACAGCGTGAAGCACAGCCGGGTGCAAGCGCTGCAGGCGGAATCTGAGGCGAAAGTATTGCATAAGTAACAACGGCCAGGTGACCGGGCTCTCCGCACAACGGAGGGCCTTTTTGTTTTATAGTCAGTGGCCAGTGGTCGGTGTTTAGTGGTTAGCAAAGTCAACGGCGGGATTCGGGCGCAATTATTTATTGCTGGCCACTGATCAATCGTCACTGACCACCGCATCTTCATGAAAGCCGTCTACAACCTACGAGTGATCGGTGTGCTGCTGCTGATTGTCATGGCAGTGGGAACCGCGGGATATCACTTCATTGAAGGATGGCCGTGGTTCGATGGCTTTTACATGGTGGTCACTACCCTGACCACCATTGGATATCAGGAAGTACATCCGCTTTCCCACGCCGGCCGCGTTTTCAACGTGATTGTGATTCTGACCGGCGTGTCGCTCGCGTTATTGGGCGTGGGAGCGCTAAGCCAGGCTTTGCTAGAATTCGAGTTGCAGAGCTTTTTTGGAAGGCGGCGCATGGAGCGCGACATTGGACGGCTCGACGGTCACTACATTATCTGCGGCATGGGACGAGTCGGGCGCAGTGTAGCGCGGGAGTTGGCGGGGAAACCGGCGCCGTTCGTGATGATTGAGAGCTCCGAAGCCAAACTGCAGCGCTACCACGGTGAGAATTGGCTGGTGGTTACGGGAGACGCGACGCAAGAGCAGGTCTTACGCAGTGCGCAGATCGAGCGGGCTCGCGGGCTGATCGCCGCCACCACGACAGATGCGACCAACCTGTATATTGTGCTAACGGCGCGAGGTTTAAATCCGGAGTTGAAGATCATTGCGCGAGCCAGTGAAGACAACGCAGAAAAACATTTGCTGGCGGCGGGCGCGGACTCGGTGGTCTCGCCGTATTCATTCGCGGGGCGGCGCATTGCACAGTCGCTCTTGCGGCCGCACGTGGTCAGCTTTCTGGATACGGCGACGACTCATCTCGGTATGGATCTTGAGATTGGCGAGATCCACATCGCTGACAAGTCCAGGTTTGCGGGAACAACGATCGAGAGCTCGCGGATTCGCCAGGATCGCGGCGTAATTATTCTCGCCATCAAGCGGCACGCGGGCATGAGATTCAATCCTGCGCCCGATGAGCGCATTGAGCCTGAAGACTGCCTGATCGCTATGGGCGAACCCTCACAGCTGCGGCAACTGGAACAGACTGCAGCGTCTCAGTCATGAAAATCGTTACCGCGGCGGAAATGCGAGCAATTGACCGCGCCACCAGCGAGCGCTTCGGCGTGCCTTCGCTTACGCTCATGGAGAATGCGGGCACGGCTGTGGCGGATTATGTGCTCTCGCACTATGCTTCCGCGCAGCGCATCGTGGTTTTCTGCGGCAAAGGGAATAATGGCGGCGACGGTTTCGTAGCGGCTCGGGGGTTGCATCAACAAGGCAAGAAGGTCCAGGTGATCCTGCTGGCGGACCCTTCCGATCTGCGGGGCGATGCGGCGATCATGTTTGGCAAGTTGCCGAACGCGGCAATCGCTGTCCACTTTGCCGAAGAGTTGAAGAGTGACCGGATGCGGCATTCGTTGCAGGCCGATCTTTACCTGGATGCGATTCTGGGCACCGGCTTCAAGCCACCGGTGAGCGGGCTCTATGCCGACGCCATCGCGTTCATGAATGCCAGCATCGTACCGGTGATCGCGGTGGACATTCCTTCGGGGGCGGACGCAGATGCGATGGGCCCGCAAGCAGGAGCCATCGCCAGAGCGGATGCGATCGTCACTTTTACGGCGGCCCGCCCCGCGCACGCATTCAGTTTGATGACGACTGGGTCTACGGTGGTAGCCGATATTGGTTCTCCGCAAGAAGCGATTGTTTCTGCTTTGCAATTGAATGTCATCACCGCGCACGACCTTGCCGCGCTGGTAGCGCCGCGTCCCGCAGAATCGAATAAGGGTAGCTACGGCCACGTTCTGGTGGTTGGAGGATCACTCGGGAAGGCGGGAGCGGCGGCGATGGCTGGGGCGGCCGCTCTGCGCGCGGGAGCCGGGCTTTCGACGGTTGCGACCCCGGGGTCGGTGCTGGCGACGGTCGCAGGATTCCATCCCGAGTTGATGACCGAGCCTTTGCCGGAGACCGATGCGGGTACGATCTCGGCGGAGGCGCAGGATCGAATCGAGGAGTTGGCGAAGGGAAAGAGCGTGCTCGCGATTGGACCGGGAATTTCGCGGAATCCCCAGACTTCGGAATTGGTGCGAGCCCTGGTTGCAAAACTCCGAGTTCCCATGGTGGTGGATGCCGACGGTCTGAATGCGTTTGAAAGTTGCACGGAAGAACTGAACGGCGGGGGTCGCACGCTGGTGATTACTCCTCATCCGGGCGAGATGGCGCGGCTGGCCGCATCCACGATCGCCGATGTGCAGAAGGACCGGCTCGGTGTGGCGCGGAAGTTTGCCCGCGACCACGAATTGATTGTCGTGCTGAAAGGGCATCGCACGCTGGTAGTGCGGCCAGACGGTGAAGCTTGGGTGAACATGACGGGCAATCCCGGCATGGCTACCGGCGGTACGGGAGATATCCTGACTGGCATGACCGCAGGGATGATTGCGCAGAACGTTAAGAACCCTTTTGCGGCGGTGTTGGCCGCGGTTCATCTGCACGGACTTGCCGGCGACGCGATGCGTGAGAGGGTGGGCGAGCATTCGTTGGTCGCGACGGATTTGCTGCGCGGACTACCGGAGGCTTTCCGGCGCACGCAGAATGCCGCCAAGGAAAACTTGGTGGGGTGGCACGGATAAACTACGTACTCGCACGCGTTATCTGGAGGCGGGCAAATGAATTGTTTTTCCCGAGGTTGCGGATCGACGCGCAGCATCCAGAATCTCCGTGACCGTGATATTGGTTTCAAGGGATGACAAGCCGTCGGGTTTGATCCCCTGCAATACGACCGCCTTCAAAAGAGAAATTGAGTTGTCATAAGGGGCGGGCAGAGCCGTAGCGGCGACTTGTCCTTCTTGCCCGCCGGCACGCCGCACGCGAACATCGTCCCGCTTTACCGTGACGACATATCCCGTCTGCCCGTAGACTTCCATATCTTTGCGGTCGAACGGCCAGTTCCAGGAGGCTTGCACGATGGCTTGCGCTTTAGGATAAGTCAGAATAATGGCCGCTTCATCATCGACTCGCGGATAGATTTCAGGCTTGATCTGCTGAGTGACGGCAGTCACGGTTTGCGGGCGTTGTCCATCCATTAACCATGTCATCAGGTCGGCGCCATAGCAACCGAAGTCGAAGAGCGCGCCCCCACCATTGAGCTTAGGATCAGTGAGCCAACTGAGGAACTCGGGACCGACGCCAATTTCCTTCGGGCCACTGTGGCCGTCGTGGACGACAACTTTGCGTATGTCGCCGAGCGCATGCTCGTGGATCAGATCGTATGCAGCCCGGTTGCTGGGATACCAGGTCGTCTCATAATTGACCAGGACCTGAATCTTGCCGGCGTCCGCCGCCTGCTTGATGGCCATTGCATCCGCGAGACTAACGGCCAACGGCTTTTCCATCATGACGTGGATGCCGTGCCGGGCGCAGATTTCAACCACGCGGCGGTGATCAAACGTATTCGTGTAAACGAGCACGGCTTGCGGATGTTTTCGCACGAGCATGTCTTCCGAGTCTGAAAATAGAAGTCTCGAGTCTAAGTGATAACGGCTCGCGTACGAAGAGGCGAGGGACTGGTCAGGCTCCGCGATGCCAACGATCTCAATCGCTGCATTGTGCAGCGAATGATCGAGAAATCCCTGAACGTGGCCGTGGACCAGACCAACGATGCCGACACGAAGCGGCATGTCGTTTTCCGGTGGCGTGGCCTGCCCATGGAAACGGGTGGTTGAAGACATAAGAAAAAGTGCGCAAAAAAACATAGATGAGAAGCAACGCATTGAAGGGCTCCATGGTGTGGACACTGAAGATCGTTCTCCGGACCGCAAGTCCGGATACGGTTCGGTCGGCTGGGACATTGTATCAATAGTAAACAGAGTGCCAAGCGCTTGCATGCAATAGACTTGGTCCGGCCGGAACGGGGCTAGCAGCGCGGGAATCCGGCCATTTGCTTCCGTAACCTGTTACCTGTACTGCTGGCGTGCCATAGTGAATCTACCTATGACCCACTTCCCCCAACCGCACCCATCGATGCGCGCGGCCCGGGTCCAGCTTGGCGGTTCCGTCCTGGCTGCGATTCGTTTAGAAGATGGCCGGCGTACAAAAGCCAAACTCCAAAGCATTTCCGTGACCGGCGGACTGCTGCAATTGCAGCATCCTCTTGGAACCGGCTCGTTTGTGGAACTCGCGTTTCAAACGCAATCGGGGCCAGTTCACGGCATGGCTGAGCTCCTGACCCCGATGCGGAAGACGGCGACCGGAGTGCTGCAACCGTTCCGCTTCGTTGCATTTGAAGATGACGACCATCGCCGTTTGCGCACCTCGGTCGATCATGTAACCGACCGGAGCTTGCTGGGACTGAAGTCGTCTGTTTTCGTGGTGCCAAAGACGATTTAATTCTCGCAAGCTTTGTGACGACGGGACAGGCGTCGTTGGGTGCAGCGCTCTCGATATACTAGTCCTGATCTGAGCGCGTGATTTCTCCGCGGCCAGACTCAGGATATGACGCGGGAGATCACTACACGCTCGGCGGAGGAGACGATCGCCTTCGGGCGAACGCTGGCGGAATTGCTGGCTCCGCCCAAGCTCGTGCTGCTGCGCGGGGACCTAGGCGCGGGGAAAACCACGCTGGTCAAGGGAATTGCGGCGGCCTTTGAGGCGGCTGCGGAAGAAGACGTCACCAGTCCTACCTTCACGTTGGTGCACGAATATCGTGGACCGCGAGCCAATCTCTATCACATCGATCTTTACCGCATCGATACGCAGCGGGAACTGGAGACGCTGGCGCTGGATGACCTGCGAGATGGGAACAGTATTTTGTTGATTGAATGGGGAGAAAAGTTTCCGCGTTTGATGCGCGAGCGGAATGTGGAGATTTCTTTGGAGCGCGATGGAGAGGATGGGCGGCGAATCAGAATTATCAGTTAGCGGCTCGCTCCTGCTGCGACTGACGTAATAAGGACTCCCCGCGCGCACGAGGACGGCGCGCTCCATTCCCGCACCATCGAGAAAAGGATGGCTGCGGCGAAGAAACCGAAGACGAGTCGCTTGTTTCGCATCATCCGCATTATCCCATGGAGCAGCGACTGAGAACTGAGAACGAAGAACCGGCTTTAAAAGCCCATGATGTTGTATCCGCAATCCACGTAGATGACTTCGCCGGTGATGCCGCTGCTGGCGTCGGAGGCGAGGAAGACTCCGGTTGAGCCGACTTCTTCCACTTCCACGCGACGGCCGAGAGGCGCGCGTTCTTCGTGGCCCTTGAGCATGTCGCCAAAGCCAGCGATGCCGCGCGCAGCCAGTGTCTTGATCGGGCCGGCAGAGATGGCATTCACACGAATCTTTTTCTTTCCTAATTCATACGCGAGATAGCGCACCGAGCATTCCAGGCCAGCTTTGGCGACGGCCATCACGTTGTAGCGGGGGACGACTTTCTCCGAGGCGTAGTACGTCATGGTGAGAATCGAGCCACCGTCTTCCATGAGCGGCGCAGCGGCTCGGGAAACCGCGATCAGAGAGTAAACGCTCACATCCATCGCGATGCGAAAGCCGTCACGCGTGGTGTTGACGAAGTCTCCTTTCAGTTCGTCGGCGGGAGCATAGGCGACGGAATGTACGAGCGTGTGCAGCTTGCCGTGGCGTTCTTTGAGCGTGGCGAAGAGTCGCTCGATTTCCTCGTCTTTGCTGACGTCGCACATGTAGGCTTCCGCGCCGGGTAGAGAGAGTATGAGATCTTTGGCTTCCTGCTCCAGGCGCTCGTTCTGGTAGGTGATGGCGAGCTTCATGCCGGCGGCGTGCAATCCCAGAGCGATCGACCAGGCGATCGAGCGCTTATTCGCGACTCCGAAGACGACGCCGTTACGGCCTTGCAGGTCACAGGACATGAGTGCTCCTTGGAATGAGAAAGAATAACAGCGAAGAGCGTGGATTTACCACAGAGTCACAGAGACACTGAGAATACCGAAGTCTAAACCACGCGCAGTTAATATTGTCTTTCTTCTTCGTGACTCCGTGTCTCTGTGGTGAATTGTTTTCACTTTGCTCCGCTCATCTCTTCGACTGCGACCGCTCCGACGGGCCAACTAGCGGCTATGAACGATAACCCGTACACGCAGGCCAGAATGGCGAAGGCTGCGACCAGGCTGACTTTGTGGGCGACTGCACCGACAGCGATCGCTAGCACAAGTTGGAGAAATGTCCCGAAAAAATAGAACGTGTTTTGCACGCGTCCCATCAAGTGTTGCGGGACCATCTCCATCAGGCTTGTGTTCATAGCGATGCCGCCAACACCGCGCGCCGAACCCATGACTGCGTACAGCAGTATCGCCGCGACTAGCCAATGCGAAACCGGGGCGCACACCACGCAGGCGGCGATGATCGCCATGGAAAACGCGACTGAGCGGCGACCGCCCAGGCTGGCGATAATCGCAGGCGCATAGAGGGCGCTGAGAAATGCGCCGGTGCCCCATCCGGCGTTGAGCCATCCATAGCCGACCGCGCCGGCGTGAAAGACGCGCTCGCTCAGTGACGGAGTGACGACTACTCCGGTGATCATGGCGCCGAGGAATAACGCCCAACTGATTCCAAGCAGGATTACAGCGCGACGTGCGCGGAGAAAATGCAGGCCTTCGCGCATCTCGCGCCAGAAGCGCTGGAACTGGGTTTCGGCGGCAAGAATATCGGCGCGCAATTCTTCCGGGCGCAGAACGACATGGCGTCCCTTGCGCACGGCAAAATAGCACAAGAACGAAACCACGTAGGTGGAGACGTCAATCAAAAGCACGCCGCCGAGGCCGATGTGGTTGTACATGAACCCGACGAGCGCTCCGGCGATGAGCCATCCTCCTTGCACGCCCGCCAAGAGGAAAGTATTCGACTGCACGAATTGACCTTCCGGCGTGAGTTCCTGGATGAGAGCAGTGATGGTCGGCCAGAACATCCAGAAGCCTGCGGCGACGAGGGTATTCATCAAATAGAGTTGCCACACTTGTACGCGGTGCCGGAACGCGAGGATCGCCACAGTCACGATGATCACGGCGCGCACGGCGTCGAGCCACATCACGAGCAGACGACGATCTTCGCGATCGATAATGACCCCGGTGAAGGGAAGCATGAGCATGGCGGGAATGGTTTGCAGAACGGCGAAGGTGCCGAGCGCCATTTCGGAGTGCGTGGCTTCGAGGATGTACCAGGCGACCGCGGCCGAATTCATCCCGCTGCCCAACATGGAGATCACGTTGGCGGCAAAGACGAAGCGCAGCGGGCGCTGGCCGAGGATGGTACGCATATTTTTACTTTAGCTGAAGTGGCGGGAGAAAAGTTCGCCCAAGCTACGCGACCGCTGGTAATTTTTCCGCTTCCTCGCGAATTCTTCGCCACGCGTGCTCGACATGCCGAGCTTGCGTGTTCGTCTGTCCGACGCATAGGCGCAGAGTCATTTTTCCATTCAGCTTGGTATGCGTGAGGAAGAGATCGCCGCTGCGGTTGAGGCGATCCATGATCGTTTGATTCGCGCTATCTCCGACTTTGTGGCGAAAGCAGACAAGGTTCAATGGCGCGGGAGCGGCGAGTTCGAAATTCTTGTCGTCGCGCACCCAGTCAGCGAACTGCTGCGCGAGCTCCACGTGGCGGCGAATGTGGTGCTGCAGGCCTTCTACGCCGTAGTGGCGGATGACAAACCACAGCTTCAGCGAGCGGAAACGCCGGCCGAGTTGAATGTGCCAATCGCGGTAATCGATCACTGCGCCGGATTCCGTGGCTTGGTTGCGAAGATATTCTGGCAGAATGCTCAGAGTTTTGATCAACGCCTTACGGTCGGCGACCCAGAAACAGTTGCAGTCGAAGTTGGTGAACATCCATTTGTGCGGATTGAAGTTGTAACTGTCGGCGAGGTCAACTCCGTTTTGCAGGTGGCGAAACTCCGGACAGAGAGCGGCCGTGCCGGACATGGCCGCGTCCACGTGCAGCCATAGATTGTATTGATGCGCGACACGGGCGATCTCGGAGATCGGGTCCATCGCGTTCGACGACGTCGTTCCGACGGTGGCACACACAAAGCAGGGAACGAGGCCGGCGCGCTTGTCGGTGTCAATCTGGCGCGCGAGAGCATCGGGGCGCATCGCGAAATTGTCATCGACTTCGATCAAGCGCAGATTGTCGACTCCGAGGCCTGCGATCATGGCGGCCTTCTCCAGTGAAGAGTGCGTTTGCGTAGACGCATAAGCGACGATGCGGCCATCGCATCCCTTTTGGTTGCTGGTGTAATTGGTGGCTCGTTCGCGGGCAGCCAACAGCGCGCACAACGCGGCGCTTGAGGCAGTATCCTGTATAACGCCGCCGCCGGTATTCGACGACAGAAACTTTTCCGGCAGTCCGAGCATGGGCACGAGCCAGTCGAGCATGTGCGTTTCCAGTTCGGTGCAGGCTGGGCTGGTGGACCAGAGCATGCCTTGCACGCCCAGTCCGGAAGAGAGAAGATCGCCAAGAATTCCTGGACCGGAAGCGTTGCACGGGAAGTATGCGAAAAAGTTTGGCGACTGCCAGTGCGTGACTCCGGGTAGGATGAGCTTCTCGATGTCTTTGAGCATCGCGTCGAACGGCTCGCCGTGTGCAGGAGGATGTGCTGGAAGCGACGCACGAATCTGTCCTGGCTTCACCTGCGAGAGGACGGGCAACGACTCGATCCGGGAGTGATAGTCGGCGATCCAGTCAACCACGGCGTGGCCGTAGCGGCGGAATTCGTCGGGCGTCATGTGGAAAGACTTTTCTTCAGACACTGTGCTTGACCTCAGAGGATGAAACCAGAGCAGATCGTATCAGAGCGGGGTCGTTGTTTCTCCTAACTCAATCGTCCGAAATACAGTCGAGTCTTGTACTCGAAGTTCGCTCGTCCCGACACAGCGTGCGCATCGAAGATACGGCGCAGTTCGCGAAGCATCGGCGCGTATTGAGGATGGTCTGGTCCCGGCGCGTATGACGACGACAGCAGACGGCCCGCAATCCCGGTGTAGTCAAATTCCTGGCGCATCTCAAACTTTCGTTCTTGATAGGGAGCGGGATCGAAGAACTGATTCACCTCTGAAGTCGTCTTTTCGTGACGGATATCCTGATAATCGGTGCCGTAGGTCAGCAACAGTTGCTCATAGTCGCGCAGGAATGCCGTCGAATCGGTGAGGCGCTCGTTCCACAAAAGCACCAGCCAGCCGCCGGGCTTGAGAATGCGAACAAATTCGCGCCTCGCGTGCTCACGGTGAAACCAGTGTGCAGCCTGCGCCGCGGTGACGAAATCCACAGCCTGAGACGGTAGAGTAGTAGCCTCGGCAGTTCCCGCGATGCTGGTAAACTTCGGAAATCCCGACAAAAGCCGTTCGCCAGCCTCGCGCATCTCGGCATTGGGCTCGACGCCATACACGCAATTGCCATTCTCCAGCAACATGCGCGACCAGATGCCAGTTCCGGAGGCCACATCAGCCACTACATCAGCCGGCGTGAGACCACACTCGGTTTGCAGAGTCTGCAGCGCTTCGGGAGGATATCCGGGCCGGTAGAGAACATAGTTCTCGACGCGATCGGAAAATCGGCTTGTGGCATTGGAGGCTGGCATAGAACTCTAAAGCAGCAAGTTTTTTCATCTTGCCACACCGTCATTTTAATTGCACGATAGACACATTGTCCTTGCCCGCCGGGCTTCCTGTACCCCGCGCCTGACGGCTCCAGTAGATAGTCGAGAGAAGAAATAACGGACATCTCGTCTGGCGTTAAGTACGATACCATTCCAAATGAGCCTCGAGAGCGTGATTGAAGAATGAGAATCGTGATCAAAGTCGGCACCAGCCTGATCGCTCCCGGCGGGCAGATTGATGCGAACATCCTGCGCTCCATGGTGGATCAGTTCGATCTTCGCAAGAACGAGTACCTTATCGTTACGTCTGGCGCGATTGCCGCAGGCATGTCGGGACTGGGATTGGAGAAGCGGCCCAACGAAGTTCCCGGAATGCAGGCGTGCGCAGCGGTTGGGCAAAGCAAACTGATGCATACTTACGAGCGGCTGTTCTTCGGCAAGAAGGTGGTCGCGCAACTTTTGCTTTCGAGCGATGACTTCACGTCGCCGGTGCGTTATCGCAATTTGCAGAACGCGCTGGCTGAGCTGCTTTCGCTGGGCGTGGTGCCTATTGTGAATGAGAACGACAGCGTAAGCGTGCGCGAATTGGTGGGCGCTTTTGGTGACAATGACGAACTGAGTTCGTTGCTAGCCAAGGCTGTGAAGGCCGACTGGCTCCTGCTGCTCACGGATGTTGACGGCTTTTACATGCCCGATAGAAGGGAAAAGTCACGCAAGAAGCCGCGCTTAGTGCGTGTGGTGCGCAAGCTGACTCCGGCACTGGAAGCGCAATGCAATGGCAAGAGCACTTTGGGGCGCGGCGGAATGATTTCGAAATTGCGGGCCGCGAAACTGGCTAGTGAGGCAGGTGTCCACGTGGCGATTGTGAATGGACGCCATCCGCAGGGGATCGCGCTGGCGGTGGAACGCAAGATCGGAACGTATTTTCCTCCGTCAAAAGGGCGAAATTAATGGCGGTGACCGTCACTCAATCGATATCCACGAAGGAAAAGCTGCTGCGCGCGCGTGAAGCTGCCGGGAAGCTGGCTTTGCTATCGACGGGCGAAAAGAATGCTTTGTTGCTGGCGATCGCCAATGCGATTAAAGGCAATACGCCGACGATTCTTGCGGCTAACCGCGAAGATGTGGAAAGCTCCGGGCTTGAGGGCGCGATGCGCGACCGTTTGCTGCTGACGACTGAACGCATCAAGGAGATGGCGCAGGGTGTGCGCGACGTGGCGGCGCTGGGCGATCCGATCGGCGAAACCCTTGCAGAGTGGACGCGGCCGAATGGCCTGCGCATCCGCAAAGTGCGCGTGCCGCTGGGAGTGGTGGGAATCATCTACGAATCGCGGCCGAACGTGACCGTCGACACCGCCGTGCTGGCTCTGAAAACTGGCAATGCCATTGTGTTGCGAGGCGGCAAGGAAGCCGCGCGCAGCAATCAGCAACTGGTAGAGATTCTTATGGCGGTGCCCGGAGTGCCACAGGGTGCCATCGAACTCCTCGATTCGAGCACGCGACAGTCTGTCGAGGAGCTGATCAAAGCGCGGGGGCTGGTCGATGTGATCATTCCACGCGGCGGAGCCGGACTGATCACATTTGTCACCGAGAACTCGTCTGTGCCCGTGATTGAAACCGGAGCTGGGAATTGCCATATCTTCGTGGACGAATCCGCCGATTTGGAGATGGCCGATGAGATCGTGATCAACGCCAAGACGCAACGGCCGTCGGTTTGCAACGCGGCGGAAAAGCTGGTGGTGCATGAACGGATCGCCGCAGAGTATGTCCCACGAATCGTGAAGAAGCTGATTGACGCGGGAGTAGAAGTTCGCGGGGACGTGAAGTCGCGCAGCCTGGCAGCTGGGATGAATATCGCGCCGGCCGAGGAGCAAGACTGGTACGAGGAATATCTTCGGCTGTGCATGGCAGTTTGCGTGGTCGCGACTGTGGATGAGGCCATCGCCCACATCAATCGTTATTCGACGAAGCACTCGGATTCCATCGTGACTCGCAATGAGAAAAATGCCCGCAAGTTTCTGCGCGGGGTGGATTCGGCCGCGGTTTACTGGAATGCCTCAACTCGCTTTACCGATGGTGCGGAGTTCGGCTTTGGCGCCGAGATGGGCATTAGCACGCAGAAGTTGCATTGCCGAGGGCCTTTCGCGCTGGCGGAGCTGACGTCCTCCAAGTACGAAATTATTGGGACGGGGCAGCTGCGGTAATCTCCTGTTGCGCCCCTGATTCTCACGCGTTCTTCTGCATAATTCACACCCGCTGTGCTACCTTACTTACTTTCCAACGGGAGCATCATGCGATTCTTTTATTCGGCGCTTTTTTGCTCAGTCGTCTTCCTCTGCTTTGTTTTAGCCAGCGTCAGCGGCCATGCGCCAGAGGCTTCTACGGCGCCTCAGCCTGTCTTTGGTTTTCGCGATGCGGCTGCGGAAAACGCCACCGAAGCTCACTTTCTTGCAGTGCCTGATCCTAAACTGGCCGAAGAGCACCTGCGCACGCTGACGCAAGCTCCGCACATGGCCGGCACGCCCGAGGATAAGGCGACCGCGGACTACGTGGCGGAGAAGTTTCGCGCGGCAGGGCTCGATACCGAAATCGTCGAATACAAAGTGTGGATGAACTATCCGCTGGAAGTCACCGTGGATGTTACCGCCCCGGCCGGAGTTGAAATGCACGGGCCCACGCGCGAGCATGTGGATGGAGATCCCTATCAGGACGATCCACGCGTAGTGATGCCGTTCAACGGCATGTCGCCCTCCGGAGACGCCGAGGCGGACGTGGTCTATGCCAACTACGGAACGCCGGAGGATTTCGAGAAGTTGGAAAAGTTGAAGGTCGATGTGCGCGGCAAGATTGTCATCGTACGGTATGGGCAAAATTTCCGCGGGGTGAAGGAGTTCATCGCGCAGGAACACGGAGCGGCGGGAGTGATCATCTATTCGGATCCGTTCGATGATGGCTGGCGGCGGGGAGATAAGTATCCCGATGGGCCTTGGCGCCCGGATACTGGCGTGCAGCGGGGATCGGTGGGATACATGTTCGAATTTCCCGGCGATCCAACCACGCCCGGATTCGCGTCCGTACTATCGTTGCCGGAGAGCAAACGGATCTCTCCAGAGCACTCCGCGCAGATGCCGAAGATTCCGGTCACCCCACTTTCCTACCATGATGCCTGGCCGATCCTGCAGCATCTGGGCGGACCTGATTCACCGCGAGAGTGGCAGGGGGCGCTGCCTTTTACTTATCACGTAGGACCGGGGCCGGTGCGGGTAAAGATGCACCTCAAGCAGGACTACCAGTTCCGCACTTTGTGGGACGTAGTTGGCCGAGTGCGCGGTACCGACTCGCCGGATGAATGGGTGATCGCGGGGAATCATCGCGACGCGTGGGTGTATGGAGCAGTCGATCCGAACAGCGGCACGGCGGCGATGCTCGAGGCGGTTCACGGAGTCGGCGAGTTGTTGAAGTCAGGTTGGGAACCGAAACGCACGATGATTTTTGCCAGCTGGGACGGCGAGGAAGAAGGGCTGATGGGTTCGACCGAATGGGCCGAGCAACATGAATCCGAACTGGCCAACGCTCCCGCATATTTCAATATGGACGTGGGTGTTTCGGGGCCAAAGTTCGGAGCCTCGGCGGTGCCGAGTCTGAAACGATTTCTGCGCGATGTGACCAAGGCCGTGCCCAGCCCGAAGGGCGGGACCGTTTACGAAGCGTGGCAGAAGGTAGATCAGCCAGCGGTTCCGTCGACGCAATCGCCTGCTGAAGCGATTGGAGATGGCCGCCGCGCGCCAGCTGCGCCAGTCAAGGGCGAGGTTCCGGTGGGCGATTTAGGCAGCGGTTCTGACTACAGCGCTTTCCAACAACACTTGGGTGTGCCTTCTAGCGATATCAGCTCTACGGGGCCGTATGGCGTCTATCACTCTGTATTCGATAATTTCGCGTGGTTTAAGAAATTCGGAGATCCGGATTTCGTGTATGAGCAGCAAATGGCCAGAGTCTTCGGTCTGGAGGCGCTGCGCATGGCCGATGCCGACGTGCTGCCCTACGATTACCAGGAATACGGCGAAGAGGTTGCAGCATACCTGGACGCGGCGGGAAAACGGGCGGAGAGCAAATTTGGCGAGCACGCGCTCGACCTGGGCGCGGTGACTGCGGCGGCCAAGCACTTTCAAGATGCGGGAGCGAAGATTTTATCCAAGCAGAAAAATCCGCCGCGTGATGTAGCGCGGCTGAATCGGGCGCTGCTCGGGGCGGAGCGGGCGCTGCTGGTGCCGGAAGGGCTGCCGCATCGTCCGTGGTTTCGCCATGCGATTTATGCTCCCGGCGAATATACCGGGTATGCGGCGGTGGTGATTCCGGGAGTGAACGAAGCTCTCGACAAAGGGGACGCGGGACAGGCGCGACAGCAGTTGGCGGTTCTGGCTGCGGCGCTCGAACGGGCTGCGAAGGTGTTGGAAGGATACCGGTAACGCGATGAACACCGCGCACGCTCTTGGACAATTCCTGCGCACGCTGCCGCATTCCGCGGCGGCAACGTTTCTTGCGCTATTTCCCATTGTGGATCCGTTCGGCGGCATTCCGATTTTCTTCTCGATGACTTCGTCGTGGACGCCTCAGGCTCGTCGGCGCACGGCGATGAAAACCGGGGTCTGGGTGTTCGTCATCCTGGTCACGTTTCTGTTCTTTGGGCGTTTTGTACTTTATTTCTTCGGCATCTCACTGCCGGTCTTGAAGATTGCCGGTGGATTGATCGTGGCCAATACGGCATGGGGTATGGTCACTTCGCACTCGCGCATCACTCCGGAAGAAACTCATGAAGCGGAGGACAAGGAAGATATTTCTCTTACGCCGCTGGCGATGCCGCTGATGTCGGGGCCAGGAGCGATTGGCGTGGTGATGGCGCTGGCGGCGCACGTGGATAGCAGGGCTTCATACATCGGCATGGTCATTGGCATCGCCGGGATCGCACTTTCGGTCTTGTTGTTTTTCTGGCTGGGAGGGCCGCTGGTGCGACGGCTGGGGCCGAGCGCGGTGGGAGCGATCAACAAGATTTTTGGCTTTCTGATTTTGGCCATTGCCGTCCAGTTGGTGTGGGACGGCGTGGCCGACTTCAAGAGCTGAGTGAGTGTCTTATCGCGAGCCCCACTTCTCCAAAGGAGGCGATAAGCGGGGTACCCGCGAGTAAACGACCACCGGGGTAATATAATGCCCAAAGGATCCGCCGCCCAAGGATAAAGGCATCAGAGCATGACAAAAGCACGGACGCTCGCCCTACTCATTGTCGCCGCACATTGGATCGTTGCCGTCTGGCACCTGTTCCTTGCGGCCAAGGTTCTTCCCGCCCCGAACAACCACGTTAGTTGGCTAGCCATAATTTTGATATCGTCAGGGCACTTCGCCGTATCAATTCTGTTATGGAAGCTCAGCGATAAAGTTGGTGGATTTGTCTCAGTGGTTTTCTTTTTGGCCGCAATGAGCGCCGATCTTTATGAACACTTCCTGCATGCCTCTCAAAACAATGTTTTCATGGTAGCGCGCGGCGATTGGACCGCCGTCTTTAACGTAAGTGTCTTCATCCTGCTCGCTCTGGAGGTCGCGGGATGCTCGCTTGGAACTATCGTGCTCGGAGGCAGGAGAACGGACAACAAGTCAACTCCGGGACCCAATTCAAAATTCAGCAACCGGAGCCCCAAGCTTTTCTCCGGTCAATTCAATACGCTATCTCCGGACGAGATGTGAAAACTTATGCTGTTCGCGGCGGGCGCAATGAGGAATATAATCCGCTCGCTTTCGGCGGAAACGCCGGTGGGTGTAGTGTTTGGAATCCCACCCTTTCGCAAAGTGGGCGAAGAGATGGGATACCCGCCGGCTCGGCAATCAAAGGTTCGGTCGTTTAAGGAAACTACACAGGCGAAGCACATCGCAGAAAGCGGAGCTTTGCTCGCTCGGACAGCCGAGAGCGGAAGTCCCCACGGCATAATTTTCAATCCATTGCTGACGCGGCCCTGAAGGGCCGCTCTACCTACTTCAGCGTTACCAGCCTTTCCACCAGCTCCGAGTAGTCCTTCTTCTCGATGCCGTGGACCTCCTTGTTGTAGGCATCCACTTTCGACGAATAATTCATCGAGCAGAATTTTGGGCCGCACATGGAACAGAAGGCCGCCTCTTTGTAGTGGTCATCGGGGAGGGTTTCGTCGTGCATGGAACGGGCGGTTTCGGGATCGAGGGAGAGCTCGAACTGTTTCTCCCAATCGAATTTGTAGCGGGCGTAGCTGAGGGCGTCGTCGCGATCGCGGGCGCCGGGGCGTCCGCGGGCGATGTCGGCGGCGTGGGCGGAAATCTTGTAGGCAATGATGCCATCTTTCACGTCTTTTTCGTTGGGCAGGCCGAGATGCTCCTTGGGTGTGACGTAGCAGAGCATGGCCGCGCCATACCATCCGATCATGGCCGCGCCGATGGCTGAGGTGATGTGGTCGTAGCCGGGAGCAATGTCGGTGACCAGCGGGCCGAGCGTGTAGAACGGAGCTTCGTAGCAGAGCTCGACTTCCTTTTCGACTTGCTCCTTGATCTTGTCCATGGAAACGTGGCCGGGGCCTTCGATCATGACTTGCACGTCGTGCTGCCAAGCGATCTTCGTCAGCTCGCCGAGAGTTTTTAATTCGGCGAATTGGGCTTCGTCGCTGGCATCGGCGACGCATCCGGGGCGCAGGCCATCGCCGAGCGAGAAGCTGACGTCATATTTCTTGAAAATCTTGACGATGTCTTCGAAGCGGTCGTAGAGGAAATTCTGCTTGTGGTTGTAAGCCATCCACTGGGCAAGGATGGCGCCACCGCGGCTGACGATGCCGGTGATGCGCTTCGAGATCAGCGGCAAATACTGGACCAGCACTCCGGCGTGAATCGTCATGTAATCGACACCTTGCGCGGCCTGCTCTTCGATCACTTCCAGCATCACTTCGGCGTTCAAGTCTTCGACGCGTTTCACGCGAGAGATGGCTTCATAAATTGGCACGGTGCCGATGGGGACCGGGGAATGGCGGAGGATGGCTTCGCGAATGTTGTGAATGTCGCCGCCGGTGGAAAGATCCATCACGGTGTCGGCGCCGTAGTGCACGGCGGTGTGCAGCTTCTTCAATTCTTCTTTGACTTCCGACGTCACCGCCGAGTTGCCGATGTTGGCGTTGATCTTGCAAAGCGATGCCACGCCGATCGCCATCGGTTCGAGTTCAGGATGGTTGATGTTGGCGGGAATGATCATGCGGCCGCGGGCCACTTCATCGCGAACCAGCTCTGGAGCCAGCTTTTCACGGTGGGCAATATAAGCCATCTCTTCCGTGACCACGCCCTGGCGAGCATAGTGCATCTGGGAGAAGTTGCCGGTGGTGTTTTCTTGCTTACGCCGCGCGAGCCACTCGGCGCGGGGCTGAGGAACGCTGTAATCATTACTACCGTTACCGTTGGAAGCGTTGGGAGAGGTCATGACGGGCCATCCTTGCAGAAATCTGCGGCGATTCTCTGAAGTTTGAATTATACCTTCGTAACAAGATGCGTGGAACAGCCCGTCAGGAGGGGTGTGGCCGAGTGTAATAGTTTCGTAATGTGTCAGTGGTCACGGCGCCGGCTGAGTTGAGACGTTAGGTTAGAAGCACAATCAAAATGAAAACTCATCCAAAAGGCAGTCATGCTCGCATCCTTCTGAGTTCAGTGTTTGGACCTTATGCGCAAGACGATGAATTTGGCAGTCGCGCGATTAACCCCATGGAGCTGTATCACAACCAGGTGACGCGAGCCCAAGGCAGCTTCTCGCTGCGCATGTTCCATCGTTCATGGGGCATCATGATGATCCAGGAAAATATTTCGGCGCCGTGCAGCGTGCTGGATTTCCCCACGCGCGAGGCTTTTGCCCGGGAATTGACCACCAATCACTACGACATCGTCGGACTGTCTTCGATCATTGTCAATGTTTTGAAGGTCCGGGAGATGTGCCGCATGGTGCGGGAGCTTTCGCCGGATTCTGTGATCGTGGTCGGCGGACACGTAGCGGCGGTTCCCGGACTGGACGCGATGATCGATGCTGACCACATCGTGCGCGGGGAAGGTATTTCGTGGATGCGGCGTTACCTGGGCGAAGACGAGAACGCACCCATTCGCCATCCGGCGATCGTTTCCGGGCTGCAAACTCGCATCATGGGAGTACGTCTGCCGCAGCGGAAGGGCGGAACAGCAGCAACCATCATTCCGTCGGTGGGCTGCCCCATGGGGTGCAACTTCTGCACGACCTCGGCTTTTTTTGGCGGCAAGGGAAAGTTCATCAACTTCTACGAGACCGGCGATGAACTGTTTGATGTGATGTGCGGGATCGAAGCTGAGCTGAAAGTGAAGTCTTTCTTTGTGATGGATGAGAATTTTCTGCTGCACCGCGAGCGCGCGCTGCGCCTGCTGGAGCGGATGAAGGAAGCCGGCAAGAGTTGGGAGCTTTCGGTCTTCGCTTCCGCCAACGCGATTCGAAAATACACGATGGTGGAGCTCGTGGAACTCGGCGTGTCGTGGATCTGGATGGGACTGGAATCTCCGCGGTCAAGTTATGGGAAGCTGCAGGGGCACGATCTGACGCAGCTGACGCGAGAGCTTCGCGAACATGGAATACGGGTGCAGGGTTCGACGATCATCGGCCTCGAACACCACACGCCGGACAATATCATCCAGGAAATCGAATCAGCGGTGGATTACGAGACCGACTTCCATCAGTTCATGCTCTACACGCCGGTTCCGGGCACGCCGCTTTATCAAGAGATGGAGGAGCAGGGCAGACTACTCTCGAACATTGACTATGCGGACATTCATGGGCAATACAAGTTCAACTTCAAGCATGGCGCAATCTCTCGCGAGGATTCGAAACGGTTTCTCGATTGGGCGTTCTGGCGGGACTTTGAGCGGAATGGTCCAAGTCTTTACCGATCTGTGCCAGACTATGCTGCAAGGCTGGCAGCGTTACAAAGATTATCCAGATCCTCGCGTTCGGGAGCGGTTCACCCGGCAAGTGAAGAAGATGATTGGCGCCTACAATGCTGCGCTGTGGGCGATGGAGCGCGACTTCAAGAAAGTGAATCTCAGCGTGAGTGAGAAAATTCATAAGCTGCGGCGCGAAGTTGAAAAGGAGTTCCCGGTAATCGCCCGGCTTACGGCCGCGTCGCTCGGTCCAGTATTGTTGTGGTCTACGCGCCGTGAGACGCGCCGGCTGGCGGCTGGACAGACGTACGAACCCCCCACGTTCCTCGAACGTACACATTGGGTTCCCGCTTCGTAGGCTTTCATGCTTGCGTCCTTGCTCGGGGGAACAAGCGAGGCTTAGAATCTCATCCGTTCCTAAAAGGAGAGATTCGCCCATGCGCTTGTTCGGACTCATGCCGGTTTTGCTGCTTATTGTCACCGCCAGCGGCTTCGCTCAAACATCTTCTTCCGTGAAGCCCGCTCCCGGCTTCAGCCTGGACAATATCGACAAGAGCGTTGATCCTTGCGTGGATTTTTACCAGTACGCCTGCGGCAACTGGATCAAGAATTCGGAGATCCCGCCTGACCAATCGCAGTGGGTGAGCTTCGTGGAACTTCGCGAGCGCAATCTCGACATTGATCATGGCATTTTGGATAAGGCTGCTGCGGGTGGGGCGAGCCGCGACGCAGTCGACCAGCGAATTGGCGATCTTTACGGCTCCTGCATGGACGAGGAGGCGGTGAATGCTAAAGGCCTCGCGCCGCTCAAGCCGGAGCTTAACCGAGTAGCGGCTGTTCAGGATAAGGCTGCGCTGATCGATGAACTCGCGCATCTGTATCTTGTCGGGGGCACGTCGCTGTTCAGCTTTTACTCTTCTTCCGACCTGCACAATGCCGATCAGGTGATTGCTTACATTGATCAGGGCGGGCTCACGTTGCCGGATCGCGACTACTACATCAAGGAAGACAACGCGAAGATGAAGGAGATGCGGCAGCATCTGGTGGAGTATGTGACCCAATCGTTCACGCTGGTGGGCCAGACTCCGCAACAGGCATCCGATTCCGCCCAGACTGTACTGCGCATCGAGACCGCTCTAGCCAAGGCTTCGATGGACCGCACGGCACGCCGTGATCCGAAGAATCGCGATCATAAGATGAGCCGCGACGAAGCAGTCGCCCTCGGTCCGGATTTTTACCTGAACCGCTATTTTGCGGCGGTCGGTGCGCCCAACTTCACTCAGCTCAACGTCACCAATCCCGATTTCTTCAAACAGGTGAATGGAGTTCTGGAATCTGAATCCCTGGATTCGCTGAAGACTTACGTGAGTTGGCATGTGCTGAACGCGGCGGAGCCTTGGCTTTCGCAGCCTTTCGTCGACGTCAACTTCAAGTTCCAGCAGAATCTCACCGGCCAGAAAGAGATTCAAGCGCGTTGGAAGCGCTGCGTGAATCTTACCGACCAGGAGCTTGGCGAAGCTTTAGGTCAAAGATATGTGGATGCAACGTTCGGTCCGGACGGCAAACAGCGCATGCTTAAGATGGTGGACGCGCTGGAGAAATCGCTCGCAGATGATATTCAGGGTCTGTCATGGATGAGCGACGAAACGAAAAAACAGGCTAAGGTGAAGCTGGATGCGATTCGGAACAAGATCGGCTATCCCGATGTGTACCGCGACTACAGTTCGGTGGTGATCAAGCCGGACGATCTGCTGGGCAACATTGCTCGCGCCGATGAATTTGAATCGAAGCGCGACATTGCCAAGATCGACAAGCCGCTTGATCGCAAAGAGTGGGGCATGACTCCGCCGACGGTGAACGCCTATTACAGCGGCTCGTTCAACGAAATCGTTTTTCCTGCTGGCATTTTGCAGCCGCCGTTCTTCGACAAGAGCATGGATGATGCGGTGAACTTTGGCGGTATCGGACTGGTGATTGGCCATGAACTGACGCATGGTTTCGACGACCAAGGAAGGAAGTATGATCCTCACGGCAACTTGCGGGATTGGTGGACCGAGCAGGATGGCAAGGAGTTCGAGAAGCGAGTGAGTTGCGTCGCCGATGAATACTCGAACTTCGTGGCGGTCGACGACTTGAAGCTGAATGGGCGCCTCACGCTGGGAGAGAATACCGCCGACAACGGGGGAGCGCGCATCGCTTTGGCGGCGCTCGAGCACATGATCGCCAACGATAAGACGGGAAAAGAAGGCCAGAAGATCGACGGCTACACACCTGAGCAACGCTTCTTCCTGGGATTCGGACGCGTGTGGTGCGAGAAACGGCGTCCTGAGATCGCGCGCACCCGAGTGCTCACCGATCCGCATTCACCGGGCAAGTATCGCGTGGATGGCGTGGTGCAGAACATGCCAGAGTTTCAGAAGGCATGGGGATGCAAAGCTGGACAGCCGATGGTGGCTGAGAACGCTTGCCACGTCTGGTGATCCACTCGCTGCTACGGGAAGCTTAAGAATGAAAGGCCCGGCATTTCTGCCGGGCCTTTCTTTTGGTGACGAGTAATTAGTAGTTGGCGGCCTGGACGATCAGGTGATCGACGATGCGATGGGCCTCGTCGATGTGATGAAGGGCGCGATCCCGAAGGCCGCGCACAGACGGGTCATCTTCTTCCCGGGCGATGTCATTGTGAGCTTTGTCCAACAGCTCCATCGCGCGGTGATAGCGGCCGGCGCGATCCATGCGCGCGTCGACCGGGGGATGATCGTTCAAATTCTTCCCATCGTCGATCGCGGCTCGCTTAATCTCGTCAATGGCTTTGTCGATCTCATTAATCGCGCGTTCTTCTTCCTTGTCCATGTGATGAGTAGGAGCCAGGTTCTCCAGATGAGCGCGGGCGTGCCGCAGGTCGGTCAGCGCGTGGAGATAAGCCGGATGTCTTCCCGGTTCGTCGGCAAAACTCAGGGCAGCGCAGATGGCAACAAGAAAAACGAGCAGGGTGCAATGTCGTGCAATTTTCATGGTTCCCTCGACGCCTTTCGGCAGAATGAACTTCGTTGGTATGAACCCGGAATTACAGGATTAGACTCGTCGAATTCTATTGGCCGACCGGCGGTTGCTAAAGTTACTTCCGGACATGACCGGTTGAAGTCCTTGTCTGTCGGGCATTTGCAGCGATCGACTATTTAGCTCCGGCCACGTTCGAGATTACTGTGCTGCGATCCGCCGAGTGGACTTTGTCAACCGCGCGTGAACGCGAGTGACGACAAAATGACTCACGTTTGACGATGCGGTGACAATCTCTTTTTCTGCGTCGCCTATGCTCGACTTGTCTCGAATAAAACCCCTGCGAACTGAATAGGTAGATCAACCGCTGACCGGTTGCGGCCACGCCGAGGGAGTTCCTCGTTCAGCCAGCCGAGGTCACGTCACCGAAACGTAGAGGAGAACAAAATGAGCAAACTTTCTGCATATACGCTGGCCATCGCCGTCTCTCTGGGGACGACGGCGATGCTCGACAACAGCCAACCCTCCCATACATCAAACGCAAACGCCGAAGCACGACTGCAAGGGGATGGAGCCTTCCGCGACGGGCTGTACCTCGGAAAACTTGCCGCCCAAAGCGGCCAGCCGCAGCATCCCGCCATTGCCCGCTGGTCCAGCGACCAGGACCGCGCCACCTTCACGGCTGGGTACCGCCGCGGATACAACGAGTCGCTCGCTGGCATGGAGCCATAAAAACAACATTCGCGAAATGAGAACCCTGAATTGAGGTGTAGTTGTATGCGTGAAAAAAAGTTGCTTTCCCTATTCGCATTTACCCTTGCCATTTGCTTTTCACTGGCAATTTGCCTCTCCACTCCTGGCGCGGCCAAGGCTGGCGGAGCTCCGCCAAATACCAGCATAATGGGTCCTGCCAACCTGAAGGGCACAGTCCGATTTGAAGGTGTCGTGCCCAAGCCCAAGGTGATCAGCATGGCCGCGGACCCCAGCTGCGCTAAGCAGCATGCCTCGCCCGTCTTTGCACAGGAAGTGATGACGGACGCGAAAGGCGATCTGCAGAACGTGATCGTCTTCGTTGCAGATGGGTTGGGTGACCGAACGTTTGATCCACCCACGCGGCCTGCAGTTGTCGAGCAGAAAGGCTGCATGTACATGCCGCATGTTCTGGCCCTGCGGGCAAACCAGCCGTTGCATGTGGTGAATGACGACCCCACGTCGCACAACATTCATCCCACGCCGGCAAATAATCGCGAGTGGAACAAGGCGGAGCCGCCGGGATCGAGCATGGACGAATCGTTCGCGCGGGAAGAAATCGCGATTCCGGTGAAGTGCAATTTGCATCCGTGGATGCATGGTTACATCGCGGTATTCAAACATCCATTTTTTGCGGTGACCGGCAAGGACGGAACTTTCGACCTGAGCAGTTTGCCGCCGGGCACCTACACCATCAAAGCGTGGCACGAAAAACTGGGGACGTCCACGCAGACGATTACGATTGGCGCAAACGAAACCAAGGAGATCAGTTTCGTTTTCAAAGGAATGTAGTTCGCTTCAGTGCTTCTCAGGAATCTTGAAGCCCTTGCGGCGTTGTTCGCTGTAGCGGTGCAGGGCGTCAAGGATGATGGGATACGCCTCTCCCGCGGGGCGTATCTCATCCACTTCAACGGCCTTGCCTTCGAGCTGTTTGTAATCCTGAAAGAACCGCCGCAGCATCAGCATGCGATGCGGCGGCATCTCCGCGGCCTCGCGGTAGGAGTTGAACTCAGGATCCTCGGTGGCGATGGCGATAATTTTGTGGTCGGGCTTGCCGCCATCGATCATGGTCATCAGGCCAATGGTGCGGGCGTGGATGATGGTGAGCGGCACCACGGGTTCCTGGCAGAGCACAAGAACATCGAGCGGATCGTCGTCTTCCGCCAGAGTCTGCGGAACAAAGCCGTAGTTAGCAGGATAGTAAACGGCGGAGTAGAGGATACGATCAAGCTTGATCAGGCCGCTTGCTTTATCGAGTTCGTACTTCACGCTCGATCCAAAAGGGATCTCGATCACGCAGTCGAATTCCTGCGGAAGTTTGTCGCCGGGAGTTACGTCGTGCCAGGGATGGATCATAGGGTTTTCGAACCACCACTATTCTAACGGACGATTCTTTCGGTTTGAGTGTGCTGGCCATCTCAAAAACGCCGGCTAGCATCCATGGCTGCAGACATCTTCGTTGCGGTGTCTAACCCCTGCAGGGCCGCATCGTCGTGCAAGAACGGGTCCCAGCGGCGTTCTATCCGGGATGAGCGGCCCCCAGCTCGATGGAGGAGCCATGCGTTCTTTGAGACTTTTTGTCTTGTGCGTGTTAGTCGCCTCGTTCTCAGCGGTCCAGTCTGCGTTCGGTCAGTCGTCATCCCAATCTCCAAATTCTTCGGTAGCGGACGATTCCGCAGCGCGTCTGCCGGTGACTCGCGTAATTCTTTACAAAAATGGGGTCGGTTACTTTGAGCACGCGGGCCACGTGCGTGACAGCGAGGAGGTCAACGTAGATTTCACCACCGCGCAGCTGAATGACGTTCTGAAGTCCCTGACCGTCCTCGATCTCGGCAAGGGGCGCATCACCGGCGTCAGCTACAACTCCAACGCTCCTCTCGAGCGGCGCCTCGGCTCTCTGCATCTGCCTGTAGGCGAGAACCCGACCACAGCACAGTTTCTCGACGCATTGCGCGGGGCACGCCTGGAGGTGCACAGCGGATCGGAGAGCGCCACAGGACGCCTGCTCAGTATTGATGAGCGGGAGATTCCCATCAAAGGCGATCAGAAAGTTACCGTCGATCAGATTTCCATCGTCAGTGACAGCGGAGAAGTTCGCGTATTCGACCTGACTCCGTCCACCAGCGTTCGTGTGGCGGAAAAAGAAGTGAATGAGGAAGTGGGGAAATATCTCGGCCTCGTTGCCTCTACGCGCGATCAGGACCTGCGGCGCATGACCATCTCCACCGCGGGCGAGGGCGAGCGCAAACTGCTGGTCAGCTACATCAGCGAAGTACCGGTGTGGAAGAGCACATACCGGATCGTGATTCCGAACGAAGGCAAGCCGCTGCTGCAAGGCTGGGCCATCGTCGATAACACGGTTGGCGAAGACTGGAAAAACGTGGAGTTGTCGCTGGTGGCGGGCGCGCCGCAGTCGTTTGTGCAGGAACTGTCGCAGCCGTATTACACACGGCGTCCGGTGGTTGCGATGCCGCAGAATGCCATGATCACGCCGCAGACGTATGAGGCGACGATGGAGCCTCAGACGCAGGTCACAAACGGAAATCCTTCCGGTGGCGTGGTCGGGGGCGTTCCGGGCGGAGTCGCCGGAGGAATCATCGCTCAGAGTATGAGCGCCCCGAGGCCCCAGATGGGCATCGGATCGGGGAGCGGCGGCGGTACTGGAGGCGGAGTGTTTAAAGCCATGGCCGGTCGTGTCGATGCTGCCGAGGTGGCCGAGTCGCTGGAGGCTGGGACCACTACTGCGCAGGCTCGCGAACTCGGCGACCTGTTCGAATACAAGCTGCACGACCGCGTTACCATTCGCAAGAATCAATCGGCCTTGGTGCCGATTCTGCAGTCGCGCATCGATGCGGAGAAAGTTTCCGTCTGGAATCCCTCGCAAAGCGCCGTGCTGCGCGCGCTTTGGGTTGACAATACCAGTGATCTCACGCTGGATGGCGGTAGCTTCAACGTGCTGGAAGGCGACGCGTTTGCCGGCGAAGGCTTGATGGATGCGATCAAGCCGGGCGAGAAGCGGCTGCTTTCCTACGCCGCCGACCTTGGCGTCCTGATCGATGGCAAGCAGAAAGCCGAGAACCAGCGCGTCACGAAAGTGATCATCGCGCATGGAGTGATGATGCAGTCCACGCAGGAGCGCCAAGAAAATACTTACACTATCCGCAACCGTGACACTTCGACGCGCACCATCGTGATCGAGCATCCGGCGCGACCCGGATGGAAACTCAACGACGACGAGAAGCCGGTGGAGAGTTCCACATCGTTTCACCGGTTCCGGCTTACGGTGGAACCGAAAAAGACTGAGACCCTGCTGGTGAAGGAATACCGGCCGATCACGAACAGCTACCAGTTGTCGAACGTGACTGACGACCAGATCAAGTTCTTTCTCACCCAGAAAATGATCAGTCCCGAGATCGAGCAGGCTTTGCGGAAAGTGATGGCGCAGAAGGCCAGCGTCGCGGTGATCGATGGCGAAGTGGCGTCACGTAAGTCGAAGATTTCGGGGATCTCGGAAGACCAGCAGCGAGTGCGCGAGAACATGAAAGCGCTGAAAGGCAGCGCCGAAGAGAAAGTGCTGGTGGCTCGGTATGTCCGGGAACTGAACGATCAAGAGGACCGGGTGCAGACGTTGCACCACGAAGTGGCTGATCTGCAATTGAAGCGGGAGGCCGCGCAGAAGACATTGAATGAGATGATCGAAGGCTTGCAGATGGAGGCTACGTTGTAGTCGGGGGCAGGCCAATTCATCACACTCTACCCCCGAGGTCTCGTGCCTTGATTCTGAGCTTGGGGAAGATTAAAGTCGTAGAAGCACAGTTCCTGTGGGGTGGTTTGCTATGTCCAGTCAAGGCAAGACCTATCTGAAGTTCGGCGGTGCGACCGTTCTGATCCTGCTTCTGCTGGGCTATCTCGCCTATACGGGAGTGCAGGACAGCAAGAGCTATTACGTCACGATCAGCGAACTGCACAAGATGGGGAACGGCGCTTACACCAAGCGTCTGCGGGTGGCGGGGAATGTGCAACCCGGCTCAATCAAGCGGACCGGAACCCACGTTCAATTTGTATTGATGGAGCAGGACCAGTTGCTCTCGGTGGACTACACCGGAACTGAAGCTCCGCCCGACACCTTTAAGGACGAGTCTCAGGCGCTGGCCGACGGCAGCTTCGGACGGGACGGTGTCTTCCATGCCAAGGCGCTGCAGGCTAAATGCGCCTCGAAATATGCCCCGCAGCAACCCGGCAACCAGATGCAAGCCGAACCGAGCAAGAGCGTCACGCAGGTGCAGAAACCCTCCTTGACGTCGAACTGAATTTTTGGGCTTTAGTGGGGTGTTCCGCACCGGGATATCCCTGTGTTAATTTTTTTCCACAACCTGGGAATACGTTGACTTTGTCAGTGTCCGGATGTAACGTTGCCGCGAGTCTTTCCGCACGCGGGCCCCGCATCACTAACGTCTAATTCGATCTTCAAGGAGAATTTCTATGAGTATCAGTGTGCGTAGACAAGATCTACGTCTAAGTGGATTAGCCATGCGTTTAACTATTTGGGTTCTAGCTGCTGGAGTTTTACTGGCTGTGGCGCCCGCGTCTGCAAACGCTCAAACCCTGGGATTCGATTTTTCCGTGACCCCTCAGGTCAGTGGCAGTTCGACGGAAGTGCCCCTCGAGTGGTACACGGACCGTGCTGCCCCGGCCGGTTTTACCGCGGCCAGCGGTGTTCTGTCGGAAAGTGTCAGCCCGTCAGGTTTTCAGACGCCTACTCCGAACTTCTACAATACGCAAGGCAACAAGTTCGACTTGTTAGCTGGCACCAACTCAGTATCGATCGAGCTCTACGTTCCTTCAACTTGGGAATTGCTGAACGAACGCTTGGCAGGATTTTGGATCACCGCATTCGATTCCACCTACGCCGTGGGTGACTACCCAATCATCGAGTTCCAGGGGCCCATTGTCAGCCAGGTCGCAGGGCCCAGCTACTACCCCAATGGCGGTGTTGCCGGATTCTATGGCTGGAACAACACTACAAATAGTTTCACTTTAATCGGCCTCCCCACGGGCTTCAGATACAACACCTGGGTCAAACTAACCATCGAACTGACCGGCGGACAATTCGCGTACATTGTCTCTGATGCCAACGGGGAAAACGCTGTGGGCCAATATAGCCCATTCTCCGATCTCAATGATTTGTATCTGGGTAACGTAATCCTCGAGGGCTACAACTATGACGCCCCTTTAACCATCAAGTGGAAGGCTCTAAAGTATTCCTTCAGTTCAAACGGGCAAATAGTTTGGAATTGACGGACGGCCTGGAGAATTCCCAAAAATAAATGCATGCCGCCCGATCTCTCGGGCGGCTTTTCTTTTCCATCACGCGGAAGGGGAGGAGGTAACTTCTGTTGTGATTCCCTCGCTTCGCCCGGGATGACACTTCTGCAGTGCCTGGGCCGTTTCCTGGCGTCCTCGACTTCGCTGCGACCTTCCGCTATCTTCTACCTTTCACCTTACTCCAATTATCGTGAGCGCCTCTGAAATTCCGGACGCCGCTGGAATCGTCACCGTTAGCAACGTGATCAAGCAGTTCGGCCGGTTTGCCGCCTTGCGCGGAGTGACCGCGGAGTTTGCTGCAGGTAAGTTTCATGTGATTCTCGGCGACAACGGGGCAGGGAAGACTACCCTGCTGCGCGCGTTGGCGGGGTTGGCGCATCCCACTCGCGGCACGATTTCTATCCTGGGCAAGAGTCCGCAGGAGGCCTGCCGCGAGGTTGGCTATATGGCGCACCCGTCCCTGCTCTATGACGAGATGAGTGGGATGGAAAATCTGCACTACTTCGCGCGCTTGTACGGCATTGTGGGAGATGACCGCTGCGAGCAGGTGATTCGCTCGGTGCGGCTGGACCCGGAATTGGAGCGTCCGGTCGGCCAGTATTCGCAAGGCATGCGGCAGCGCATGTCGCTGGCGCGGGCGATCCTGCATGATCCTAAAATTCTTTTGCTGGATGAGCCGTTTTCGAACGTGGACGTGCATTCGGCTCGGGAGATTGTGGGATTGCTGAAAGAGATGAGGGATGCCGGCAAGACTATTTTTCTGGTGACGCATCAGGCATCACTGCTGGAAGGTGTGGCCGACGAATTTGTGTGGATGCAATACGGACAGATCGTGGAACGTACGGCCAGTCTGAATCGCCCGCGAGTAGGGCCGCAATGAGCTCGCTTCGCTCTATCACCGTGGCCACATTGACGAAAGACATTCGGCTGGAGTGGCGCTCGCGCGATGCGATCAACTCCATGTTGTTCTTTTCGCTGTTGGTGGTGGTGATCTTCAGCTTCTCGTTCGATCCGAATGCCGAGGAGTCACGCGAAATTGCAGGCGGATTGATATGGGTTGCCTTCCTGTTTGCTGCCGTAGTAGCCCTGAATCAGACCTGGGCGCGCGAACTGCGCAACCAGGTGCTCGATGCTTATCGCGTTTCTCCGGCTCCGGCCAACGCTTTGTTCCTGGCAAAGGCGTTGGGCAACTTTATTCTGGTCAGTTTGCTGGAAGCGGTGATGGCGCCGCTGTTCATGATCTTCTACAACTTGCGCGCCCTTGGTCCAGCGTGGCAGTTGATTCCCGTGGCGATTCTTGGGACATGGGCGCTGGTGGTGAATGGAACGTTTTTCGCGGCCATGTCATTGCGCACGCGCAGCCGTGAAATCATGCTTCCGCTGTTGCTTTTTCCTATCTCGATTCCAGCCGTGCAATCGATGGTGGAGGCAACGCGCATCATTCTCGCTGGTGACGGGTCAGCACGCTTCTGGATCGTATTGCTTCTCACCTACGATGTGGTGTTTACTACAGCTTGTCTGGCTTTATTCGAGACCATCCTGCAGGCGGAATGAAACGGGCCCTCCCCATCCTCGCGGTTTTTACGGCGCTGTTGCTGGCCTATGCTTTCTACGAAGCGATCTGGGTGGCGCCGATGGAACGGACGATGGGCGACGTCCAGCGCATCTTCTACTACCATGTGCCCTCGGCATGGACGGCGTTTCTGCTTTTCACCGTAAATTTGGTGGCTTCGGTGGTCTATCTGGTACAGCGAAGCCCGAAGGCGGATGCTGTAGCCTTGGTTTCGGCAGAAGTGGGCGTTGTGTTCTGTACGATTGTGCTGGTGACCGGGCCAATCTGGGCGCGGCCGGTGTGGGGCATCTGGTGGACGTGGGATTTGCGCCTTACCCTGACTCTGGTGTTGTGGCTAATTTATGTGAGTTACTTGGTTCTGCGGCGGTTTTCTGACAGTTCGCAGACTCCGAAGCTGGCAGCAGTACTGGCGATCTTCGGTGCGCTTGATGTGCCGCTCGTATATTTCTCGATATGGTTTTTCCGCACGCAGCATCCGCAGCCGGTGATTGGTGGCGGCGGTTCGATTGATCCGAGAATGTTGCATGTGCTCCTGATGAACTGGCTGGCATTCTCCTGCTTTGCCGTCGTGGTTTGCTGGTGGCGTTATCGCCTTGAGATGTTGCAGCGGGCGGTGGACGAGGCCGAAAGCCTGGAGTCGCTGATGGGAGTGCCGCAATGAACGCCGTCAAGTATCTATGGGCTGCCTACATCGCCACCTGGCTGATTCACGGGATCTATCTTGGCAGCATCGTGCGCCGGTACGGACGCTTGCGGCAGCGCATGAAGGATCTGGGTAAAGGAGAGAAGTGAAAGCCCCGCCGCTCAGTTAGCCGCTTTCCATTCTTTCTGCAAGGCGCTGAGGAAATCGGCGCTCCCGCCGGAGCGCAGGAATTCGTAGTCCTCGATCATGGCTGCGGTGCCGACACGCAGTGAGGGCAGCGGCGATTCCGAACGGATGACGCGGGCAGTAAAGCGGACGCGAACCGCATCGGTCAGCGTGATGTGGGGTGGGAACGTGAGCGTTACTTCACAAGCAGTGCCCTCGGGGACGGGCCGGTCCAGATAAAAAAAAACGCCGCGCGCGCTCACATTCTGGGTTTCGGTTTGAAATTCGCTTTCTCCCGTGAGACGGACTACCGCTGGCAGGCGCATATCAAAGCGTCGCATCGTTCGCCTTTCCTGAGAGCCGGTTTGCATCCGTGGCGGATTTTCCGAAAGCATTTATTCCCCAAGAAGACCACATCTGGTGCTGAACGGAATCGACAGCCAAGGCTGGAAGACACAAGTCCTGCCCATGTTCTCGGGGCGGGGCTTGATAGCATCACTTTATAGAAACGCCTGTGGTTTGCAAGAGCAAAAAGACTCATGGAATTGAGTCGGTAAATGCCCAAGCGGCCTGGAGGATTTTGGAGGAGTGTGCGGCCGCTTTGATTGCGCAAATGAATGAGGCAATCACGCTGCCATCCGTTATGCGATGGGCTAGCTGATTGTTGAGAAGAATCAAACTTTTACACGACGTGCGGTGGCGTGGGAGCGTCCGCCCCGCAACGCTTTGCAGAAATCGTCCTCGTTCGGTTCATCTGCAGATCTCTTCATTCCACTTTCGTGCCACATCGCGGCATCTTTCCTTGGTCACGGGCGCATCTGAGGTGTTGGAGCACGCTCGGGGGCGGGAGCCTCGCTTGACTTGGCTATCCGTCAGATGTTTAAGTAGTTGTTTATTTTCCGCCAGTTCCAAAGTGACATGTCAGCAGCGGGCGGTATCGCCGGCGCCGGGGTAAAAACTCGCGCTTCGGCTCTACTCTCTCCAGAATGATCGGTGTGCGTCGGAGGAAAAGCGTAATGGGAAATGGCCGTGAGGGGTTGATGGGGAAGACGTCAGGAAGCAGTCGGCAGCGAGTCGGGGTCGCGGGTGCGGTTGTGGTTTTGCTTTTGGCAGCCTGCGGCATACTGGGCTCGGGCTTCCGCCACAGCTCTCAGAAAGCGTCGGCAAAGGTTCCGGTCTCTCCGATTTCAGCTGCCCTCGGCACGGCTCCTGCGAAAGTGAAGCCGGACGCTCGCGCTCTCCTCAGCCAGCTCCCAATGATCTTCGAACCCAATCAGGGCCAAGCCCCTTCGAGCGTGAAGTTCGTTTCGCGCGGTTCGGGATACAGTCTCTACCTGGATCAGACTGGAGCTGTACTAGCTATGCAAGCGGCGAAGCCGCCGTCGTCCGGCCACAAACCGCCCCGCCGTGGCGTGGAGTCGGTGCACATGAAACTCGTGGGAGCCGACCCGGCGGCCGAAATTGCGGGAAGCGTCCCGCTTCCCGGCAAAAGCAATTACTTCATCGGCAATGATCCGAAGCAGTGGCATACCAGCATTCCGCAGTTTGCCGGGGTTCACTATCAGAACGTTTATCCGGGGATCGATCTGGTTTTCTATGGCAGCCAGGGCCATCTGGAATACGACTTCAAAGTCGCACCAGGTGCGGACCCGTCGCAAGCTGAGTTGCAGTTTGATGGCGTAAGCAAACTGCAATTGACGGGCGGAGACTTGATTCTCAAGGGCTCGGGCGCCAGTGTGCGCTTGCAGGCTCCGCGGGTTTACCAGAGCGTTGCTGGCCGGCAGCAGCCGGTTGAGGGGCGCTTCGTTCTCCGCGCGGCCAGTCGAGTCGGCTTCGAGATCGGCGCATACGATCACACAAAAGAACTGGTCATCGATCCGACCATCAGTTACTCCACGTATTTTGGCGGCGCGAACGGTGCGGAAACCTCTCCGTCGATCGCAGTGAATGGTAACGGAAACATCTATATCGCAGGATCTACCACTTCTAACGATCTTCCGCTCCCAACCAGCGTGACGCCTTACCAGGCCGCCCTGAAGGGTACGCAGAACATCTTCATCGCGGAGCTTAGCCCGACGCTGGGCGTTGGTGGATTGGTCGCCATGACTTACCTTGGCGGGAGCGGGACCGACACTATCGCCGGCAATCCTGCCGTTGGTAATTCTGCAGGGCTGGCAGTTGACAGCGCGGGAGATGCGTACGTCGGCGGCACGACGACTTCGACGAACTTTCCCACGATCAACGGATACCAGAGCGGGCCTGAAGCTGGGAGCACGGGTACGTCTCACGTCTTCGTCAGTCTGTTGAATCCCACCCTTTCGGGGCTCACTTATTCGACTTATCTTTCCGGCAATGGCACGGATGCGGCGAGCGCTTTGGCCATCGACAACAATGGCGACGCCTTCGTGCTGGGCACGACGACATCCACCGATGTCGCCACCGGCTTTCCGGCCACCTTGCTGCCTCCGGCGTATCAGAAGTCATCACTGGCGAGCATCCAGTTTTTTGTCACCGAGATCAATACCAAAACCATCGGAACGGGAAGCCTGGCGTATTCGACATATTTTGGTGGCGGCAACCCCGGCACTGGCGCAGTAGTTATTGGCGGCGGCATCGCGGTCGACACTACAGGAAACGTCTACTTCAGCGGCACTACGAATTTCTTCAACAGCGGCGAAGGCACCAATGGCCAAGGTGGGCTGAACACGGGAGATTTTCCCATCACGAACGCCTACCAGCCTTGCCTCAACACACCTCCTCCAGTCACGATCACCTATCCTGTCAGTTGTGGGACAACTACCGCGGCGACTGATGCTTTCGTGGCGAAACTGAATCCGAACAACGCCCAAACCGGCTCCACGCAGCTGCTGTACTCCACCTACTTCGGTGGCAACAATAACGATTCCTCCACCGGGCTTACGATTGATACCACTGCCTCCGCCATCTACATTACCGGGTCGACCAATTCGACAAATTTCACCCCTGTTAGTGGAGTTGGACAATTTCAGGCCTGCCTGAACGCTCCCGGGGTAACGTTGGCGGCATGTACGGCTCCTAACACGACGTTTACTGATGCTTACGTGGCGAAGTTTACGAATCCCACCGAGACGTCCGGATCCACTACCACTACCAATGCAGTAGGTCTCAGCTATTTTTCCTACCTTGGGGGATCCGGAAACGATAGCGGTCTCGCGATCGCTGTGGACACGGGGGCGGGAGCGCTGATCACCGGCGCGACTAGTTCGGGGGCCATTGGCGTAGTTAACCCAGCCGTGGACTTCCCGGTAACCACCGGAGCAATCCAGAGTGCGCTTAATGGTACCCAGAATGCTTTTTTCGCGCACATTTTTACGGGCACGAACTCGGGTACGAGCACGGTTGGTTCGTACGCCACTTATTTCGGCGGAAGCGGAGTAGATCGCGGCACCAGCATTACGGTGGATCAGGCCCTCAATACTTATTTCGCGGGCGACACGACTTCCACGAATTTACAGGTGCAGGGAGCATTTCAACCGACATTCCAAGGAACCACTTCGGACGCGTTCGCGGTGATGCTGCGACCGGTGAACGATTTGTGCATTACTTGCGTTGCGCCGGTGTACTCTCCAGGCTCGCAAGTGGTGGGCGCGGGCAATCCGATCTCAATCACCTTTACCGTCACGAACGAAGGGCCAGACCTGGCCACGA
The DNA here is from genome assembly GCA_963782835.1 of uncultured Acidobacteriaceae bacterium. GTDB lineage: Bacteria > Acidobacteriota > Terriglobia > Terriglobales > Acidobacteriaceae > Sulfotelmatobacter. The sequence goes on from CAWALR010000009.1 coordinate 98,386, forward strand.
ACGTCACCGTGGGCGCGCAGCTTTCCACCAACATATCGGCTACATTTACCAGCGCCTCCGGTGGAGCCGGTAGTATCTGTAGCGCGCCTGCCGGTACGAATGCGGCTTGCATTATACCCGTCCTGCAGGCTGGTTCGATCGCGACCGTGGCATTCTCCGTGACTCCGACTACCGCAGGGACTGGTTCGATGACCGTGACAGCCACTAACGCTAACAATACGAACCCGATCGTCACCACGACGGCTTCGTTCACGGCCACCAATTTTTCGATCGCGATCAATCCTTCCAGCCAGACCGTGGTTGCCGGCAACACCGCAACCTACTTTGTGCAGGTGAACCCAGCCATCACGTTTGGAAACAACGTCGCGCTGACTTGCGGTTCTACGCCAGTTGGTGCGAGTTGCGGATTCACTCCCGCCAGTCTTACTTTCAATGGCCCGGGTGCCCAGTCAAGCACGCTCAATCTGACGACAACGGCCCGACCCCCTTCCGTGATCAGTTCTCTCCAGTGGGGCGGCGGGCGATTTTACGCTCTCTGGCTCATGGTTCCGGGGATGGCTGTCGTTGGACTGGGAGGCAAGAAGCGTCGGCGAAATCGCCTGCTAGGCTTGCTGGTGGTTCTGGTACTGTTCTCGTTCATCGTCCCACTGCCGGCTTGCAGCAAGGCGAAGCAACAGCCAGTCGTGACCGGAACTCCGGCGGGCACATATACGCTCACGGTTACCGCGACTTCGGGCTCCTACACGCAGACCGCCGGGTTCAGCTTGACTGTGCAATAGAACAACGGTGCAATAGAACAGAAGAGAATTTCTCGGACGAGCCAGCATTCTTCCGAACATTCTTTGCGTGACAGTGCTGGCGAAAATCAGGCGCCGGCGGAGAGTTTGTGGTGGCTCTTGGCTTCGGCGATTCCATATTGCCGAATCTTATAGAGCAGGGCCTTGTAGCTGATCTGAAGAAGGCCGGCGGCCTGTTTACGATTCCAGTTGGTTTGCTCGAGAGCCTGCCGGATGGCTTCGCCTTCGGCTTCGTCCTTGGCGCTGCGTGCGAGCGACTTTAGTCCGCCACCCGCGTCCTTTACGGCTGGATCTGAGCCTCCAACGCCTCCGTTGCCGTCGTGGCGCGGCTGCAATTCGGCGGCGGCTAAGTTCTCGTCCCCCAGGATCAGATACCGCTTCAGGAAATTATTCAATTCCCTCAAGTTGCCGGGCCAGGAATGTCTTTGGCACGCCTCCAGCAATGCTGGCGAGAGTGGAAGCTGAGGCCGCGCATACTGTTCCGCCATATGTGCCATGAAATGCTTTAACAGGATCGGAATCTCTTCCTTGCGTTCCCGCAGCGGCGGTAGTTGCAAGGTGAATGCGTTCAGGCGGTAGTAAAGATCTTCTCGCAGCCGCTTTGTGGCCAGTGCCTGAGGAATGTCGATGTTGGTGGCTGCCAGGATGCGCACGTCGACTTTGATCACAGAACGGCTGCCCAGCCGTGAGAATTGCTGGTCCTGCAGCACGTGCAGCAACTTGGCCTGCAGGACTGGCGGCATCTCGCCAATTTCGTCGAGCAGGATGGTGCCCTTGTTGCAGAGCTCGAACTTGCCGGGCTTGGCGTGCGTCGCCCCGGTGAAGGCGCCAGGCTCATAGCCGAACAGTTCGCTCTCCAGCAGGTCAGCGGGAACGGCCGCGCAGTTGACCTTCAAGAAAGTTCGATGCGCGCGCGGCGAGAGCTTGTGAATCAGGCGGGCCAGCACTTCCTTGCCAGTACCACTTTCGCCCAGCAGCAACACCGGAATATCGACATTGGCGACCAGAGCCGCCTGCGAGCGAATCTTGCGCATGGCGGGACTAGCGGCGACGAAAAATACATCGTCGGCAACTTCCTCGATCTCGCCTCCTACCGGACCTTTCCCCTGACCGAGGCACTGATGAATAACCGCATCCAGTTCCGACTTCTGAAAGGGCTTGGTCAGATAGTCGTGTGCCCCAAGTTTCATGGCCTGCACGACCTTGCGGGTGTCGCTGACGCAGGAAAGCATCACCACCTTGGCGCTGGGCCGCTTCTGGCGAAGTTGTTCCAGAGTCTCCAGACCATCGATGCCAGGCATGAGTACGTCGAGCAGGACGAGATCCGGCTCCATTCCTTTATCCACGCGCTGCAACGCCTCTTCGCCGGTCGAAGCCGTCTCCACTTTGTAGTCGTCAACTTCGAGCAAGGTCCGGATATAGCGGAGCATGGCTGGCTCGTCGTCGACCAGAAGAATCTTGGCGGTGTCGCTCATCGACCCTTTCCCTTGACGCCAGGGGTGGAGGACGGTTTGAACGGAATGAGAAATGAAAATTTGCAGCCTGCGCCGGGATCGCTTTCCAGCCAGACTTTTCCGCCCATGCCCTGAACCAGGCGGCGCACGATGGCGAGACCCAGGCCCATGCCTTCCTGAGTGTCATTGTTGGGCAGGCGGAAAAAATCATCGAAGACTTCCTGATGAAATTCTGCCGGAATTCCGGGACCGGTGTCGGACACGCTGACTTTCACGGAATTGGGTTGAGAATTCATTTGCCGACGCCGTTCGCCTGCGGACGCTGGCTGGGCGGCGGCGCGGCGCTCCCACATGTAAGGCTCGGCGTGCAACCAAACCGTGCCGCCTTGGGGTACAAACTTGAAGGAATTCTCCAACAAGTTCGAGATAACGCGCTCCAGCTTGGGAAGGTCAAACTCGAATTCGGGCAGTTTGTCATTGGCGAGAAAATAAAGCGCCAGTCCTTTTCCCTGAAAACGCGTCGACCACAGACGGCAGACCTCGGAGAGGCACTCGTTGATGTTGCCAACGGCAAACTGCATCTTCAGGCCGCCAGTCTCCAGGGCGCTGTAAGTGAGGAAATCCTGGATGAACTGCTGCAGCCGTTTGCCGCTTGCCTCCATATCGTGGAGCACTTCTCGCTGGCGGTCACTGATTGGTCCCAGCTTCTCGCTCTGCAGCAATTCGACGTATCCATTCAGGATTGCAAGAGGTGTCTTGAGATCGTGCGCTGCAGATCCAAGGGCGTTCGTGGTGCGTTGAAATCGCTGTTGTAGTTCGGAATATGCCTGAGGGAGATCATCCGAGCTCGGCATTCCCGATCCGGAAGCCGAGCGAGTCGACTCGCTCACTCTTCCTTTGCCAGCCTCGGGAGCGCACACATTCTTTGGCACGGTGACCATAAGGGGCACGGCGGTCTAGCACAGAGGGAGGATGACGGAGCGAATGATCTGAATCTGTTAAGAAAATCGTAAGCCAGGTTACTTTTCATTGTCAACGAAAAATGCAACGTGATTACCCAAGAGTAGCAAAACCTTGCACTATACAAAGACGCCGGAGGGCTGCTGGCCACCCGTCAGAGCGAATGGGCGCACGGCTCGAAGGTGATGGAAACACAGCACTTTGCTTGGTTGTCGCGGTTCGGGGCGGTGACCAGGGTGGTTTCGCTGGGTTTCATAGGACTCGCTTCCCCGATGGTCCGGCTAACTCCTAATTTGGCCCCAAAGCTGCTGCCTATCTTGGCGTAAATCGGATAAAAGAAGGGGCGTGAGTGATCGCAAAGACTCCCATGGCAGAGCGCCGGCGATGGCCGCGCTTGCCTTTGGCCATACCAGTCTTTGTCAGGACCCGGCTGGAGGACGATAAGGAGTATTTGGAGTTCGCCACTGCCCTGAACGTATCTGCTGGCGGCATGCTGGTGGCGGTTCGACGTTTCGTCCCCGCGACGGCGGAAGTTTCCCTCGAAATTCCAAGCGCACCTTTAGCTGCCCTATCCGCGCTACCGACGGCCTCACGGAGCTTACGTGCCAAAGTATTGCGAACCGAGCATGCCGAAGCCTACAACTTGGTTGGCGTGAAGTTCTTTCGGCCACTGGTGAGCGACCGCGTCGTGATCAAAGTACCGCGAAGGAAACAGGCTTCGATGGTATGAAGGGTTTTTCCTTTTGGTGAATGTTGCAGTACACTCCGCTTAACCCTCCCCAGAGATTACTAGATGTCTTCCAAGGGAAATCTTTAGTAAGTTGCTTTTCATCAATTACATAGACTAGCCTTTACAATGAGTTAGCCTGCTCCTCCGTGTTGGTTCCCCGGATGCACGCATTCCATAGCTTGTGCGGCCGAGCCGGTAAAGCCTTATGAGTACTTCACATCTAGTTAGCTCCCTGGTGCAGCCTCTGGGAGAAATGCCTCCCGAGGCGGTGGTTTTTGGGGGCACCGAGGCCATGCGGGCTTTGCGGGAACGGCTTGCCAAATTGGCCGGCGCGAATGTTCCGGTGCTGATCCAGGGAGAGAGTGGCACTGGCAAGGACATCATCGCACGCATGATCCACGCTGCTTCGCCATGGAAGACAGGTCCGTGGGTGAAGGTGAATTGTCCCGCGATTCCGGGAACGCTGCTCGAGAGCGAGCTCTTCGGCTACGAAAAAGGTGCCTTTACCGGAGCCTTCGGCACGAAGCCTGGCCGGGTGGAGATGGCGCATCGTGGGACTTTATTTCTGGATGAAATCTCAGAACTCGACATGAGTCTGCAGTCGAAACTGCTGCAATTGCTGCAGGACGGGCAGTTCTGCCGCATCGGCGCCCAGGAAGACAAAAAAGTTGAAGTGCGCGTGGTGTGCGCCACCAATCGAAAGCTGGAAGAGGAAATCGCCAACGGCACGTTTCGCGCAGATCTTTTCTATCGCATCAATGTCGTGAATCTTCACATGCCGCCGCTGCGCGAGCGGGTCTCTGATTTACCGGATCTCATCGCCTATTTTCTTGACCGCTATAACCGGAAATTCAACTCTCGCGCCAAACCACTCTCCACCGATTTGATGAACTCGCTCAAGAAGTATCACTGGCCAGGGAATGTTCGCGAGCTGGAGAACCTTATCAAGCGCTACGTGATCCTGGGCACCGAAGAGGCGATTTCGGGAGATTTGCGCCCGCACCAGCCGGATTTCTTCAATGCTGATATTGCCGTCGATGGGCCGATCTCGCTGAAGAAGATTACTCGCCAGGCTGTGCACGAATTAGAACGCAAGATTATCCTGAAGGTGCTGCAGCATCATCACTGGAATCGGAAGCAGGCGGCTCGAGCGCTCAACATCAGCTATCGAGCGTTGCTATATAAAATACGCGACGCCGGCCTGCCTTCGAACCGTACCGCTCGCCGTCCTCAGGCCGATGACCCGGATAAGCAGGACATCGTCGTTTTAGATTGAGCCTTGGGGTTCTAGATTAAGCCTTGACGGATTTTTGAAAGAAATTCCTCGGCATCGACGCGCGCCTTCTCGATGAGCTTTGCATTGCCGCCCGATTCCGTCGCGACTTCGTGCAGCACAAGTTCCACCGCATCCTTCGGCTTGAAACCCCGCATAATCAAAATTCGCGCGCGGTTTGCGAAAGCGCTCCCGGTATCCGGTTTCTTGTTCGCCGCAGGAATGCTCACTTCAGCTGCGCACTGATGCTCGCGAAATTTCGCTGCGGCGAGGCGATCGTAGGCTGCCATAGCTTCTTCCTCTCCACTTAACAGCGTCGGTACCGCGAATCGCCATCCACAATTCGAGCACGACCAGCCGGCCGCGTCACCCTCGATCCAGATCAAGGAGCGTTCCATATCGCAACCTCACCGCGTTCACAAGGAAGGCAGGGTGGCTTCACTGCAGGAGTTGCAGGGTCTTGCATAACTGAGTAATCGTGTCTCGCTGGTAAGCAGTCGGATTCATAAATTCCACTCCATAGCTGAAACCGCTGCGGTTTCTAACCAATCCGCGAATTGCCATCACTCGTGAGTTGTAGGGCAGAGAAAATTCCATCAGAACGATGATGCCCGGCTCAAGATCGCGCGGCATGAACAGTCGGAGGCCGCCTTGGCTTACATCGCTGGCTTCTCCGAAGAAGCAGAGCGTTTCGCTGTTTGTGTTCAGCGTAATCTTGGTACGAATCTTTACCTGGTAGCGCTCCCAGCGCCGCTGCTGCGGCCGTGTTGTCTCCATCGGTCCCATCACCTGTACTTCGCAAAGAACGCGTACGCGATGTAGTTATTCTCAACAAGCGGGAGAAATCAGCAATCCGGTTTACGCAATTGGCCCCGCCTGCATTGATCTCCAAGGTACACAGTCGGATGGATAAATCATAGTGAATCGTTTCACTAAGAAAATTGCTCTTGAACTCTGCCATTCTGGAAGATAAGGTACATGGAACCGTAACGAGGGGCGATGTTCTCAGAAGGTATTCACCAGTCCAACCAAAACCTACTTTTGTATCCCTTGGTTCTCGAAACCACGGACGTGGAGGAAGCGGCATCGGTGCTAGCCGAGTCCGCCGTCCCGTATCGCTCAGAATTGGTCGCTCCCCGGTCTGCATTTTCCACCCAGATTTTTGGGGCTCAAAGTCCGCGAATTAATTTGTCGACCGTTAAAACCACTGGGGCCATGAAGGTCGAGGCCCAGTTGCCCGACGATTCCTACGCGGTAGTCCTCTCCGTGTATGGGGATGTGGAGCATCGCGTGGCTGGCGAGATCGTTCCGGTGCGTTCGGGATGGGGATTGGTGCAATCGCCGTTGCAGCCCGTCGAAGCCCGGACTCCCGAGCGCTTCGAATTGCTTTTTCTAAGACTCAGCCGGGAGAATGTGGTTCAGGAATTGGAGAAGATGCTTCTGCGAGGGATTAACTCTCCCTTGGTCTTTTTTCCCTGCTTTAACCTGAGGACCGAGGCGGGACAGCGCTTCCGCCGCCTGGTGTTGAGTCTGTGCACTCATCTCGAACGGATGCGCGCGGCTGGCGGCGATCCGAAGGCCGAGTCAGACCGCGAACAAGAAAAGCAATACGCGCTGGCTGCGAGAGTGCTGGAGAACGATCTGGTAGCGCTCCTGCTAGAGGCGCAGCGCCACAACTACACGCGGCTGCTGGTTCGCTCCCGCTATGCCGGGCCCTGGCAGGTGCGTGCCGCCGAAGAGTACATGAGCGCCAACGCACATCTGGCGCTGTCCTTGGGCGATATCTGCATGGCCGCCGGAGTCAGCTCGCGAACCCTGCAACACAGTTTCCAGCGAAAACGTGGATACACTCCCATGCAGTTTCTGCGCCGGCTGCGCCTGGAGCGCGTGCATGACGATCTTGCGCAACCGAATCAGGTCACGACCGTGACCAAAGCCGCCTCGCGTTGGGGCTTCCTGCACTTCGGCCGCTTCGCCGCTGAATACCAGACGCGTTTCGGAGAGAAACCGTCGGAGACCCTGCAGCGCTCCCGAATGCAAAGTTGAAGCTAGTGGGTGAGGCGCGGGTTAACCGCGTAGCTCCGATAGTGCCCTGCGCGCCTCGCTGTCATTGGGATTGATCCTCAAGGCGCGCTCCAGTTGCTGTCGCGCTTGCGTCGGCTGGTTCACTTTCTGATAAGCGAGCCCGAGATGAAAGTGGACTGTCGGATCGTCCAACGCGCCACGCTTCTCGTTGAGCCGCAGCGATTCCTGAAACAGATCAATCGCAGATTTGTACACACCCTTCTCGTAGTAAGCCAAACCTAAGGTGTCTGCGACATTCGAGGAGTCCGGCATCCCACGCCGCGCCGTCTGAGCCATCGTCAGGGCCACGTCGACATTGCCGTCGCCGTTGCGGAGTATCTGCTGCAGGATCAAGTAGGCCAGATTGTTGGAGGCCAGGGGATTGTCGGGCTGAATTTCCAGCGCCTTCTGGTACATCGCTTTCGCGTTAGTCCAATCCTGTTGTGATTCGTACATCTCACCAGCAAGAATGTAGAATCCAATCTCGCGGGGATGGTCCTTGATCGATTGTTGATACGTAGCCAGCGCCTGGCTGACCGAGCCTTCAGCCGCCTGCACCTGCCCCAATTTCAAAAGCGCATCGGCATTATTCTTGTCCAGTTCAATTGCCTTGCGCAGCGCAACCTCCGCGCCTCGCGAGTCTTTTTTCTGGGACAGCGCCGTCCCCAGCAGGTCGTAGAAGCCGCTGTTTTCGGGCGACTTGGCGATCTGCGCCCGCGCCGCGGCGACGGCTTGGTCAGTCTGCTTTTGAACCAGATAGACGTTCATGATGCCCTGCAGTGCATCGGTGGACGCTGCATCCTTATCGAGCGCCTGGTAGAAGAACTTAATCGCCTCCGGATATTGTTTCTGAGCCAGATAAATATCGCCCATGTATACGTAAGGAGCGGGAATCCCGGGAGCGATGCCCATCGCCTTGGTCAGGTCCTGCTGGGCGTCGGAATATCTCTGGCGATTCATCTCCACCAGGGCGCGCATCAGGTAGCCGTCGGGTGCGTAAGGGGCTCCGGTAATCATCTGTTGGGCGGTTTGCGTAAGGGCGTCAAGGTCGCCGCGGCTCTTTTCCAGTTCGGCCAGCGCGCGTGGCGCATCCGTGAGATCGGGCCGTAGCCGCGCGGCCTCGCGCCATTCTGATTCGGCGCGCGCATCGTTGTGCTGCATATCAAAAGCGATGCCGAGTTGATAGTGGGCCACGGCGTTGTCGGGGTCTTCGTTGATCGCCTGCTGCAGTGAGTCCACCGCCCCGCCCGCATCATTGTGGCGAAGCTGTATCTCCCCGCGGTAGATCAGCCCTGCCGGATCATGCGGGTTTGCTTTCAGGATTTCATTGTTCAGCGTGCTGGCTTCCTCCAGACGGTTCTTCAGGATCAGAAGCTGGACGTAGTTTTTCTTGACCTGCATGTCCTTAGGATGGTCGTTATACAGCGAGGAGTATTCCGCCGTCGCCTTATCCAGATTTCCGCTGGCGAAATAAAAGTCTCCAAGCATGTGGTACGCCTCGGGATTATTCGGAAGGTCGCTCTTGGCCTGTTTCAACAATGTCTCGGCCTCAGTTTTCTTCCCTTCCAACATGTACAGGCGCGCCAACGCTTCGCGAGGTGTGGGATCCTTGGGAGCAAGTTCGATGGCGTGCTTGAATTGTTGTTCGGCCTCAGGCAAGCGACTGCGCGACTGGTAGTACCCTCCCAGAGCCAGTTGAGCGTTCGTGGCCTTCGGATCTAGTTCGGCGGCTTTCTTGAAATTAACTTCGGCTTGATCGAGCAGGTTCGAGCGCACTTGAAGAAGAGCCAGATCCAAATAAGACTCCGAGCGATTGGGATCGGAAGCGATGGCTTTCTGCATTTCCAGCAGCGCCGCTCCCACATTGTTCTGGACTGCGTAATAGTCGGCCCAGGCCTGGAAGACTTTGGGATTCTGCGGCTGCCTTTCGCTCAGAAAGTCGAGGTGCTTGCGCGCCTCTTTCAGTCTGACATCGCTGATCGACCCGTCCGGAGTCCTCGAAGCCGCAACTAAAAGATTGGCGAGATCGATCTGGGCCTGGTAGTTGTCAGGAGCAAGGTCAACCGCTTGCAAAAGTTCCTGGAAGGCTTGGGAGCCGTTGCCGAGCTTAAGATAAGTTTCTCCCAGCATGTAACGTGCCGGGGCGAAGCGTGAGTCCAATTTCAGTGCGTTGAGGTACTGGATTCTGGCTTCGCTGTACTGGCCCTTGTCGAAATAGCGGTCTCCACTCTCCAGATATTTCTGCTTGCGGATATTGGGATCGCGGGAACATCCGGTGAACACAGCGGTAATGAGGAACCCCACAAGCAACAGACGGACGACCACAGAGCGGCTCATTTCTTCTCCACAAAACGCACGAGCGTACATACGATTACAAACCTAAGGATGCTACAACAAGCGACTGCCATAAAAGGATGTAAATAAACCTACTGCGTCATACGCGGCGGACATTAATTGTACGTGAATGCGTGGGCTCCAGTATGAATTGAATGTGACAAATGAGGCATCGAAAGGCCCATTCGGAGCCGCCTGAAGGGCGCAAGTGGCCTGAAATCAATTAGGAAGAAGTGGCGCGACGCAGGAGCTTCGTCCGGTCGCGCCACTTCGAGTTTCCGTTCCTAAGTGCCGGTTTTCCTGGCCTGCGGCTGCGCTGGCGCCCCTAACACCACGGCAACCTGGTTCCCGATCGGCGACCCAAGCCCGGAACAGGCATCCCATCCTGGACCTGCGGAATAGGCCCCATTGTTACCGGAGGTGATGTCATTGAAATCGGCGGCCGTCCCAGTGTTCTGATAGAGCAGCGGGTTTATAAATCCCGCCGGTTTTCCGATGCTCTCGTTGACCAGCGCGATCAATCCGGCCCAGAGCGGAGCCACGGCGCTCGTGCCTCCGATCACATCAGGGTTGCCATCGACGAGAGTTACGTACCCGGTGGTCGGATCGGCATCCCCCGCAACGTCCGGAACTCCGCGCCCAACATGCCCGCCGGGATTCGCCGAAGGCGGAACTCCCGCCGCGCTCTGATAACTGGGAAGTGGAAACACGTCGCTGATGCCGCCTCCGGTTGCACCTTCATTGTTCGCGAGTTCGTTCCACACCGTTTCGTTTGTGATGGTATTGCCCGCCGCCACCAGCTGTGTGCCCCCACAGGCCAGCACATTGGGACTCGACGCCGGAAAATCCACGTGGTTCAATCCATCGGTTACACCGTCAGTTGAACCATCATCTCCCGCTGCTACGCAAACGGTCACGCCCATTGCAGCTGCAGACTGAAATGCCTCGTCCATCGACGTCATGGCCTGCTGGGTCCAGGACGATTCGGGACCACCCCAGCTGATCGACACGATGGAAGGATTATTTGTGCTGTCGTGTACCGCGGTAGTGATGGCGTTCAAAAAACCAGCGTCCGTGTTCTCGGCAAAGTACGCGACGATCTTGGCGCCGGGAGCAATAGCCCCCGACACTTCTATATCCAGCATCACTTCTCCATCGGGGCCATTCGGGTCTCCCGTAGGATTGTTGCTGCCGTTTCCCACCGAGACCGCCGAAACGGTAGGAGTCTTCGCCAGGTGGAGTTGACTCCAATAGTTGCTCAGATCCGTCGGGTTGTACCCGCCCCCTAGTTCGATCAGGGCGATGCATTCTCCGGATCCATCCACGCCGGTGGGATAGTCGTAGAAAGTGGCGACTTGTATCGGCGTGTAGGAAAGGTTTACGACCGCGGCACGAGCGCCGGTTCGTCCGTGCCGTCTACGAAAATGCGGTTTGGCTTGGGGACGATTATCCAGGCCAAAGACGCCTTCGATTACGTCCTGCAAATCCGCGGGAATGTGGACTGATCCAGTACGGCCGCGATATCTCCCGCCGGGATGCTCATACTCTTTCAGTTCGACGCCAAATGCCTGGTTCACGGCGGTGACTGTTCCGGACAGGATGACCGTCCGCCGCGCCACGCTCTTTTCCTTCACCTTGAGTTTGTTTTCGCGGGCAAATGCTTCCACGCGAGCAATTCCTTCCGGGTCCGCCCCATGGTGCTTTTCGAATTCTCCGCGCGTAAAAATGGCGCGGTTGTCAATGGGTTTAGTAAATTCCTGAGGATTAACTGGTGGTTTTTTCCCAGCACGGGATCGCAAGCGGATGGTCACGTCAACCATTTCGTTGGGATTCGCTGGACCGACTTCCCGCGCTCCTTCTAACGGCGCGCGTTCACTACCGGCAAGTGGAAGAGGTTTTTTCGGAGTAGACATAGATCTCCTTTCGATTGGGCCCTAGTCTAATTCGAGGAGAAGCAGAGAAGCATTCAGGAATACTTTCGAAAACGCCCCAGGAAATGAGCCCAGCTCCCTACCATCAACGAAATTAGCGCTGGCCCGTTCGTTAGCTGGAAAGTAGCAGCAGACTGACAACAGCGCAAGGTGTCTCTTGTTCTTGTTACGAAAAACGAACATTCGATCTTAAGTTAAGACCAGAGATATCTGACGCTGAGCTACGCCGAGGCGGAACTTTACGTGATGTCGGAATAATGAGGAGACGAGAAGAAATCCGGCCGCTGCCAGAATTTTGCGTAGCATTCAGTGCACACCCACTGATGACCGTTGGTGTAGCCCGTGCCGCGGTCTGCGTCGCCCGGCGATTCAAATAGTTCCCAGCGGCAAATGAAGCAGTGATCTTTCTTCCAGCCGCCTTTGACGAGTTCGAAATGTTCCGCGTCCTCGGCGAGGCGCAGATCAAAAGAAACTTTGCCAGTCTTTTTTTCGATCACAATGTCGGCGTTAGTCCAGGTGCGCTTGGCCCAGTGCCAGTTGTAAATGCGGCAGCGCTGGACCAATTCGTGAATCCGGTCGGCGCTGCGCGCGATGCCATGAATGAGGATCGCACCTCCCGAGAGGGATCCGAAGCTGCGGGTACGAATGGATTCATAAATTCCCGGCATCGACTGCCTCTCGACCCAGGCCGCGACTTGCAGCCGAATGCTCGCAGCATCGGCTCCGCCTTCGCGCAAGAGCGAGGCGGCAAGGCAGTCCTCTTCGCCGAGCAAGCCAAGAAACAGGTGCTCGGTTCCGATGTGTCTGTGGGCCAGCCGGTCGGCTTCGTCGGCTGCGTATTTCAGGACTCGCTTGGCGGCGCTGCTTAGCGGCAGATCGACATTGGTTGGGAGTGTAGGACGCGCTCTTGAAAGATCATCGATTCGCCGGCGGATGGTTTCGGGAGTTGCCTGCGGTAGCCAACGGTGCAAGGCCTTGTTCTCGCGCAAAAGTCCGAGTAGCAGATGCTCGGTGTCGATTTCCGGCAAGCCATACTGGCAGGCTTCATAGCGCGCGAAAAAAATTACGCGCCGCGCTTTCTCGGTGTATCGCTCGAACATGTTCTACTCCACGGCTGTAGCCTTCCGAGCGTTGCGCTTCCAATACAAGTATCCCGGCACGCCCACCAGTACGATTGCGGTGCCCCAGAATGCCTCGGTGGGGCGCGTGATGATTGTATTCAAGGTCCACGCGGCGCCGACCAGAACGTAGATCGCTGGCAGCCAAGGATATCCCGTACAGCGGTAGGGACGCGGAATCTCGGGGCGCTTCCAGCGCAGCAGAAACATTCCAATCACGGTCAGCGTGTAGGAGAGCACCATGCCGTAGATGACATAGGTATAGAGCTGATCGTAGCGGCCGCTGATCGTGAGCAACGCGGCCCAGATGCCTTGTCCAATCAGGCTGAAGGCGGGCGTGCGCCACTTGGGATGAATGACGGCCATGCGCTTGAAGAAGACGCCATCCTGCGCCATGGCAAGGTAGACGCGAGCGCCGGACAGGGTGCAGGTGGCCGCGGCGCTGAAACATGAAATCGCAATCATCAGTGACAGCCACACCGCGGCGTGCGGAGAAAACAACGCGGCGGCTGCAGCATGGGCGATGGTTTCATGTTGCGCGATCTCGCCAAGGGGCAACGCGTAGAGATAGGTCACATTCATCGCCATGTAGATCGCGCCCACGACAACCACGCCCAGTACCATGGCCAATGGAACGTTGCGGCGCGGTTCTTTCACCTCGCCCGCGACCCACGTGATGTATACCCATCCGTCATAGGCCCAGAAAACCGCGATCAGGGCGATGCCCATGGCGGAAATCAACTGTGTTGGGTGCAGTCCCATGGTGAGGCCGACGCCGTGGGAGCGGAAGTGCGACCAGTCACCCTTGCCGATGGCGAACCCGAGAAACACGAAAGCGGCCATGGCTGCGAACTTGGTCCAGGTGGAAAGATTTTGGAGCAGCGTGCCCCAGCGCAGGCCGACCACGTTCACATAAGTAAGCACGGCGATAAGCAGCAAGCCGAACAGATGCGCGCGGGTAATCATGATTCCAACGATAGAAACGACGACGTGCTCTTGCGAGACGATGGGGAAGACTTGTCCGGTATAAGCCGCGGAAGCCACGGAGAGCGCGGCTATCGTGCCGCCATTGGCGACGGCAAACAGCATCCATCCGTAGAGGAAGGCGACCAGATCGCCGTAGGCTTCGCGCAGGTAAACGTATTGGCCGCCGGATTCGGGGAACATCGATCCGAGTTCCGCGAAGGCGACGCAGCCGAAGAGCGAAATCACGCCGCCGATCACCCACACGAGTAAAAACAACATGGGCTGCGGCAGCGGACCAGCGATATCTTTCGCGGTAAGAAAAATCGAGGAGCCGATGATGCCACTGACCAGCAGCAACACGGAATCGAGCAGGCTGAGCCCGCGAACTAGAGTGGGTTGCGAGGTCTTTGAGGGATTTTCGATAGCGGGCGCTGCGGTGGGCGTTTCCATTATCCAATTCCCAATTCGTCGGGAGATTCCAGCGGCGTCCCACAGCGGCGGCAGATGACGGCAGAACAATCGCCGCAAGTCAGAGGGTCGTTTACCTCTTGCGCGCAATTTGGGCAGTAAAGTGATCCGGGGTCGGGCTTGGGTGGAGGGTCCTGAGGGCGCGTCGCCATGAGGAGGAAAACTGTACCACAGGCGTGGGACGAGGAGTAGCGGTGAGACGAGGAGTTAGCTCAGGCCACGAATTTCCGTCTGCCCGGTTTCCGCATTGTGAGTGAGTGGGGACGTTACGCCAGCAAACTCGTCGAGGCTATCTTCGCCTGCTGCTCTCTACATAGAAGGCAACCGATGCAACCACGAACGCAGTCAGGGCGGCGGTGTTCGTTGGCATCAGATGATAGCGATAGCGCAGGAAGAGGTTGAAGGGGAAATAGTCGCAGGTGTCGAATCGGAATTCGACGAAGCCAAAGGTGAACGTACCCAAAAAGAGGAGTAAGTTCGGCCGCGTGAGTCTTTCTCGAAAGGATTTCGATCTTATTGGGCGGCCTATCTCGGCGTATCTCGCGTCGTAGCAGTCCTTGCAAAGCGTTTGGGAGTCGGGGAGATAGCAGCCGCAATCTGGGCACCGAGACATTGAGCGCTCGCAGGTTCCTGCTTGAAATTAGAACATTTCAGCGTCAAACTTGCGGCTTACGACGGTAACTATTGGCATTAGGCAATAGCGCGCTCATCACTGGGGGGATGCTCGGCATTCTGGTCGTGTCATGGGCAACCCAGAAACCGGATTGCTACGTCTTGCTTACGGATAGCCCTCGAACAACAGCACCACCCGCCAACGCGATAAAATCTTACTCATGCCAGAAAAATCCCTCACTCCCGACGAAAAGTTGCAACAGGAATTCAACCGCTGGGCCGTGGCTGGCGAAGGCGCGAAGATGGAGAGCCATCACTTCGACATCACGGCGAAGACGATTCGCCGCATGAACCTGCGTCCGGGCGAGCGCGTGCTGGACCTGGGTTGCGGCTCGGGGTGGGCGACGCGACTGCTGGCTCGGCTGGTGGGCGAAGGGCCGGATGGTTTCGGCCAGGTGGTGGGCCTCGATGTCGCGGACGAAATGATTCGCGAGGCGCGCGCGGCTTCGAAGGATTTCGACAACGTGCTTTACGTTTGGGGATCGGCGCAGCAGATTCCGTGGGAAGAAAACTTCTTCGACAAAGTATTGTCCGTCGAATCGTTTTACTACTACGCGGATCAGGATCGCGCGCTGATGGAATTGTTTCGCGTGATGGCGCCCCGGGGAAAGTTATTCATCCTGATCAATCTATACAAGGATAATCCGTATTCGCTGCAGTGGGTGGACAAGCTCAAGGTTCCGGTGCATGTGCGATCGGCGGAGGAATACGTCGGGCTGCTGAAGAAACATGCTTTCGAGAACGTTGAGGCCTGCCGCATTCCTGATGACACGCCCACGCCCGATGACTACCAGACGAAATCATTTCATAGCCTCGACGATCTGCGGGCGTTCAAGCGAGAAGGGGCGTTACTGCTGATGGCTACCAAGCCTGATCTGCGGACTCCAGCGCCGGGATACACGATTTATTAGCCTATTCAGATCTTGCTGTCGTCATCGTCATCGCCATCGCGCTGCCCCAAGTCTTTCGCGGGGCTGAGAGCGCGCCCATCGGAAGCGTGGCGAACTTCGATCCTGCCATTCACATTCTCCAGTCTGATGTGCGTGCCGCCGCTGCCGAGTTCGCCGCGCAGGTCATGCCCCACGAAGCTGCGACGATTCACATGCAGCCCGAAGTCATTCTCGATCCCGCCGGATACGGTGCTGGCCTCGATTTCCGCTTTGGAGTCGGATGGAATGGTCAACTCGACCGAACCATTCACCGACTTCAGTTCGAGCGAGGAGCCGGGAAGCTGGTCGAACTTGGCGTCCAGATGGCCGTTGATGGTGGAGAGTTCGGTGTGGCCCGCGAGATTATGCGCCTCCAGCCTGCCGTTAATGCAGGAGGCATGCACTTCGCCACTCACGCCCGCGACATCGAGTGAGCCGTTGATCAGCTTGATTTCGTCGAGGCGCGCGCCCCGCGGCACGGTCAGAGTGTATTCGACGGTGGCGGGATTGTTGTGCGAGCCCCAGTTGAAGGTGAGATCGTGGTCGGGATACTTGGTGCGAATCGATAGATGGTCTTTGTCGGAGTCGATATCGATGTGCGCCTGATCGAGGCGCTCCTTCGAATCGGCAGACTTCACCGCATCGACCTTGACCTCGTTCTGGTCCCAGGTGGAGATGTGAACCGCGCCATTGATGTTGTCGAGATCCACGCGTCCGTCGGCAGTGAAGGCGTACGTCTGATGGAATTCTTCGGTGAATGCACCGCGGTGATCAGAGGCGTGCGCTGCGAGCGCGAGCATGAACAGAGCGCAGGTGCTCAGGAAGATTACGGGCGGGGCGGGGAATTGGCGTAGGCGGTTCATTGCATTCCTCCGTTTCAAAAAGTTAGACGCGGCGACCACAAATTGGTGAGAGCCAAAAGTGCACGGCTCTCTGCTTGCAGGGTTATACGAAATTTGTCCGGGAGATGTTCCGAATCATTTTCGGGCGGAAGCGGAATCTCCCTGACCCGCTTCGGTGAGGAGATAGACTCCAAGAATCGTCATCTCCGGCTCAATCGGATGGCGATAGCGCTGGCCGGGATAAACAACGTAGTAAATCGCGGGATATAGCAAAATCAGCCAGAATAGCAGCCAGGCGCCGGGTTTGTGCTGGCGCAGAGCGCGTCCCAAGCCCCAGAACATCAACACCGACGAGGCCAGGAAGAGCGAATTCTTCACCTCGGCGAGCCACCAGATTTGCGAGAGCCTCGGCGGTCCGGCCCAAAAGTAGATGAAGCGCTTGAAGCAAAGGACAGCGAAGCGCGGGTAATCGGCCTTGATGTAGTCGACCGCCTGCTGTTTGCGCCTCTCGATATAGGCCAGTTCGCCCATGGAAGTGTACTGGCGCATGGCGAAGATATCCTGCGTGGGATGCAGGTACTGCATCCATGTGCCGTCGGCGCCAGGGCCGTTGCCGAGGCGCAGCTCCGCGCCAAGGTTGTCGCGGATGAAGATGAACGTGCCGAAGGTCCGATAATTGCGCACCGTCCACGGGGTGATGCAGGCGATGAAAACCAAAGAAGCCAGCACGACACCGGCCAGCGAAGGCTTCCCGCGTTTGGCGCGGTGATACCAGGCCCACAATCCCGAGACCGGCAGGAAGGCGATCAGCACCGTGCTGTTCAGCGCCGCGATTCCCCAGAGCAAGCCGAATTCGATCCAGGGTTGAATTCCTTCGCGATCTTCCATGGTCAATGCCAGCCAGAAAATCACGGCTAACAACAGGGCGGAAAAACTTGTTTCCCACACCCAGCGCGTGCACCAGAACATCACGTAGGGCAGAAGAGCCCACGTCCAAGCCGAACCGACGGCTACCTTCTCAGAGAAGATCCTGCGCGCGATGAGAAAGATCGGGATGCAGGTCAGCGCAGAAAAAATGCTGTTGATGGTGAGCAGAATGAATGCCGATGAGCGCGAATAGATGCCGAAGAAGTGAAAGACGCCGGCTGTCAAATAGGGATAGAGCGGCGGTTCCCATGCGGTGGGCCCGGTCTGCGCACCAAAAGCATCGCTGAATCCGCGCCCGGATGCGATGGCGGCGCCGATGCGTCCCATCTCCCATCCGAAGCCGAAATTATCTTCCGCCGGTTTGAACTTGTAGGTGTGGCCGACGATGATCCAGCCCACGCGCAGAAACAGCGCGATGGCGACCATCCAGAACTGCGAGGTGCGAATAAGAGCCCATGCAGCGAGAAGCTGACGTGCGATGGTCCTGCGCTGGGCGGCCACGCCGGGCTTTGCATCCATGGATATTTCTATTTGTAGCTGAGTCGCGATGCGGCGGCAACCGACCGCCCGCTTTAACTGATTGACACACCCGCACCCCAACCCTAGACTGAAGTGCTTCGCGCCATTGGCTTTGAACGTATAATTGCTTCGATACCTGGTACGGACCGAGGTGCCCGGATGGGCTGGCTGCAAAATAAATTCGAAAAAAATTTCATGATCAGCACGGTGGACTACGTCTTCAACTGGGCGCGGAAATCCGCCGTGTGGCCGATGACGTTTGGCCTGGCTTGCTGCGCGATCGAGATGATTGCGTCGTCGACCTCGCGGTTCGATATCGCGCGCTTCGGCTCGGAAGTTTTTCGTCCCAGCCCGCGCCAGAGCGACCTGATGATCGTGGCCGGCACCGTGACCTTGAAGATGGCGCCGGTGGTGAAGCGCATCTATGATCAGATGCCCGATCCGAAGTGGGTGATCTCGATGGGCGCGTGCTCGTCGGTGGGCGGACCGTTCAATACCTATGCGGTGTTGCAGGGCGTGGATAAAATCGTGCCTACGGACGTGTACGTCACCGGTTGCCCGCCTCGGCCGGAAAATCTCTTCTACGCTCTACTCAAGCTGCAGGACAAGATCGATACCATGACGCTGGCGAAAAAGCCCACCGAAGTGCGGCTCGATCCCAACATGATGGAGAACTTCAAGCGCCAAGTCATGATCGCGCAGACTTTGCAACCTAAATAGAGGCGCACGGGAACGGTCGCTTTTTTTCTTCTGGCTTTGCGCGTGTTCCAATCAATGCCCGTCTTGCCCCGTTAAAATGATTTTCTGCGCGTTTGGCCTCCCTGATTTGCAAAAGTCCTGCCCGATACGAGAACATACAAGGTTTGCACATCCATACAGATTCTTACTGAGGAAGCGGCCAAAATATGGCGACACGGAATAAATCCGCGAAAGCGGCACGCGTTGAGGTGAAGTCCGAAGGGAAGGCTCAGAGCCGATCCAAGAATAACGGCACCATCGATCCCGCGAAAGGGAAGCTGGGGGTCATGATCCCGGGCATGGGCGCGGTGGCGACGACGTTTGTTGCCGGTGTAGAAGCCATACGTAAGGGATTGGCAAAGCCCATCGGATCGCTGACGCAAATGGGCACGGTGCGGCTGGGCAAGCGTACGGATGGCCGCTCGCCGAAGATCAAGGAATTTGTGCCGCTGGCCGGGCTCGACGATCTGGTCTTTACCGGCTGGGACATTTTCGAAGACAACATGTACGAGGCGGCTTCGAACGCGGGCGTGCTCGATCAGAGGCTGCTCGACCAGTTGAAGCCGTTTCTTTCGTCGGTGACGCCGCGCGCGGCGGTATTCGATCACAACTACGTGAAGAAAATTGACGGGCCCAACGTGAAAAAGGGCAAGACGAAGATGGATCTTGCCGAGCAGTTGCGCGACGACATCCGGCAATTCAAGAAAACCAGCGGGGCGAGCCGTCTGGTTACGATGTGGTGCGGGTCGACAGAGTCCTTCATCGAAGCGACCGAGGCGCATCAGTCGGTGAAGTCATTTGAAAAAGCGCTGCGCGAAAACGACGAGATGATTGCGCCCTCGATGGTTTATGCGTACGCATCGCTGATGGAAGGTGTGCCGTTCGCCAACGGAGCGCCGAACTTGACAGTGGATTTGCCGGTAATGCTCGAACTGTCGCGGCAGAACGAGGCGCCGATTTGCGGGAAAGATTTCAAAACCGGCCAGACGCTGATGAAGACTATTCTGGCGCCCGGGTTTAAGGCGCGCATGCTCGGCTTGAATGGATGGTTCTCCACCAACATTCTGGGCAACCGCGATGGCGAAGTGCTGGACGATCCGGGATCGTTCAAGACCAAGGAAGAGTCGAAGCTTTCGGTGCTGGAGCACATTCTGCAGCCGGAGCTTTATCCGGATCTGTATGGCAATATGTGCCACAAGGTTCGTATTAACTATTATCCGCCGCGCGGTGACAACAAAGAGGGTTGGGACAATATTGATATCTTCGGTTGGCTGGGCTATCCCATGCAGATCAAGGTGGATTTCCTCTGCCGCGATTCGATTCTGGCAGCCCCGATCGTGCTCGACCTGGTGCTGCTGACGGATCTGGCGAAGCGGTGTTCGGAGCTGCGCGGACTGGGAATCCAGGAGTGGTTGAGCTTCTACTTTAAGTCTCCGATGACAGTGCCGGGGTTGTATCCCGAGCATGACCTGTTCATTCAATTGATGAAGCTAAAGAACACGCTACGCCATTTGAAGGGCGAGGAATTAATCACGCATTTGGGGCTGGAGTACTACGACTAGCTTGCGGGGCGCCGGTGCGCCGCTTGCGAGGCGCTCCGGTCGATGGTTCGAATGAAGGAAACGACCGTCGCTGGCGGCTGCAATGTTATATCGCCGCCGCCAGCGCTATGCGGTTAAAGCGGCACATCCCTAGAAGCTGGGCAGCTTGAGTCTGGAAGAAATAAACGTCGCTCCTTTCACCCCGGAAAGTCCGACCAGCAACGCGACAAAAAATACGCTCAGCTGATTGTGTAAGAAGGAAGTCTCGACTTTGGGTAACCCTACGACCACGTAAGCCCAACTGGCCACGAGCCCGACGATCAGCCCCGTGATAATGCGCACGACTAGTTTTCCGTTGGAATTGACCCAAGCGAGCAACCCGCCTAAGAAGCCACCTAAGAGACTCAAACATAATACCCCGAGCCAGGTGATTCGAATCGGCATAGGAACGGGGTCGTAGTAGGGAGTGGATACACGCACCGTGGATACACCAAAATAGGTGGGAGTTAATTGCGTTGAGGAATCGAAGGCACCAACCGGGACGGTAATCTGGCCAGGGTTGATTCCGAGCGCTGCGTTATCAGTAGTAAAGTGCACGTCGCGACTTTGAGTTAGCGGAACCGGTTCATTATTCGGATCGATGAATTGTGCAGTCAGGCGAAAACTGTCCACGATGGTGATGCTCTGCGGGGCATTCACAAATTGGATGCCGGCGATATTATCCGTAAACTTGTGCGTGGCCATTTTGGGATCGCCGCCGTCGCCGAGGGAGGCAAAGGTGAAGCCTGGAGGATTCGTCGCCGCCACCCGAATGGTGGCAGCCTGAATCGGAAACGATGAAACCCAGCACGCGGTTCCCGTCGCGGTACCTTTGTGAATCACGATGGGATTGTTGTCGATCCTTCCGTTGCTGAAGCTCAACCAGATTTGCACGTCGCGTTGCAGATCAGCTTCTCCCAGATAAAAAACCTGTACCGACGCACAAGTCTTGCCATCAGCCCGAGTTCCCCCGTTCGCGTCCTCTCCCGAAACCTCGAGCTGCAGTTGAGGAGCAGGAGGTGTGACTGCGACTGCTTGAGCGGAATTTAGTGCAGCGGAAGGCTGTGAAACTCTTAGCGCGACCCGCAAAAGATGAACTCTGGTGCCCCAGCGGGAAACGTCTCTAAGCTCCGAACTTGGACTCTTCTGCTCCGTCTTGGGCTCCTTGGCGCTCTTGGGGATCTTGGCGTTGCGCTTCTTCCCCGCAGGACGCACCAGAACAAAATTCGATCCGCCGATCAGTTGTTTGTTAGTTTGTTCCACCGTAACCTTGGATACGCCGCTTTCGGGTATGGGCACCGGCAGCTCCTTTGAGGACTCTCCCGGAGCGAAGGTGACGGAGTAGGTTGCAGTCTGGCCGGAAGGTTGCTCGACTTTCACATCGGCGGCAATGCTTTGATTGGCGGGGGCGGGCCTTCCGTTCCGATCCAGTAAGTTGATTTGCAGGGGTACTTCGTCCCCAAGCCGATTCTCCGCGCGCACCGGAGAAAGTTCGATCTTAGCCGGCACTTGACTGTTATTGGACTGCTGGTTCATTTGCTGGCTCAAGGATTGAGCCGAATGGAGAACGACGACCAGGACGAGAACCGCAAAGATCAGTCTCTTGGGCATGGTGCACTCCCGCTTGAGTTTGGATCAAGCATGCGCTCGAACGTTGGGTGCGTTGAGCGGAGTTAAGGCCTGAAGTAGCCGTAGGCGCCGGCGCGCCTAGACAATTGCGTCAGGCGAATGGGAGGGGAAGCAGCAGTAGTTTGTGAGCTTTGTTCCTGAAAGTCAAGCAGGTTTTTGAGGTGTTCGGATTTCGTAAAACAAGGGCTCGCCGAGATGTCAAAAGTTTCGCCGCACAGGACATGGCGCGGATAACCCACCCCCGCTTCCGGACGTCTAATCAAGTCTGGTTGGGTAAGGACGCGCTGGGCGTATAATCCGGGTAAGAGTGGGTCGTAAAGGAGTTCCTATGAAGTTGCGTGGGTTGGCAATCGCAGCGGGATTGGCGGCGTTCAGCGCAGTACCCTGGACGATAGCGCAAACACAGCAGCCTGGTCAGACTCCCGGTCAGACGCAGAATCCGGGTCAAACGCAAACTCAGACTCAGACGCAAACTCCAGGTCCGGTTCCAGATCAAGACAAAGGCCAACCAAAAGCAGGCGACGTGCAAAACGCCCCCGCGCAGCCTCCGGCCACTCTGCCGACTCAGGATGACAGCCAGATCAAGCACGATGGCGGCAAGACCGACGTGGATGCAGTCGGGAACCGCAATGTGGGTTGTGGCCGTGGGGTGGGCAACTGGTACAGCATCGAGAAGCAAGTGGCCATGGGCCGGTCCTATGCGCAGCAGATCGAGTCGCAGATCAAACTGGTCAATGATCCGGTGGTAACGGAGTACGTGAACCGGATCGGCCAGAATCTGGTGCGCAACTCCGATGCCCAGGTGCCGTTCACCATCAAAGTGATCGACTCCGATGTGGTGAACGCGATGGCGCTGCCGGGAGGATTTTTCTATGTGAACTCCGGGCTGATCCTCGCAGCCGACGAGGAAGCCGAGTTGGCGGGCGTTATGGCACACGAAATATCCCATGTGGCGGCTTGTCACGTGGCTCGTGAGCAGACGCGTTACACGCTGATGCAAATGGCAACAATTCCTCTGATCTTCGTCGGTGGCGGAATTGGCTATGGGGCGTATGAACTCGCCGGGCCGGCAGCGATGTTGGGTATTTTGAAATTCTCGCGCGGCTTCGAAGCCGAGGCCGATTATCTCGGCGTCCAAACCATGTACCGGGCCGGCTACGACCCATCGGCTTTCGTTTCGTTCTTCGAGAAGATTGAGGCGATGGAGAAGAAGAAGCCGGGGACGATCGCGAAGGCGTTTGAAACGCACCCGCCGACGCAGGATCGCATCGAGAAGTCGCAGGAGGAAATTCGTAAGATTCTGCCGGCGAAAGCACAATACGTTGTGACCACTTCGGAATTCGACGATGTAAAAGCGAGGTTGGCTTCGATCGAGAATCGCCACAAGGTTCTGGATCAGAGAGACGAGAACAAGCCGAGCCTACGCCGAACTTCCACCAGCGGCAGCGACAAGACGGGCGATAGCACGAACGATGATGATCGCCCGACCCTGAAGCGGCGGGACGATTCGTCTTCGAACTAAAAGGAAGGGCTATGCGGGAGTGTGAACCGGCGGCCTTTGGCCGCCGGTTTTGTGTTTTGACGGGGCAGAGATGGAGTGCTTGGACCCGTCAGGATGGTAATGGGCGTCACGATTCGACGTGACCTCAGTCACAGCAGGGCGGTTGTCGAAGCTAGTAAAGGTAAGCTACGCTAGCCTTAGCGCTACCGAGGAGCAGGATCTTCCATGCCACAAGACACACTCACCATCACCGACAATCGCACTGGCCAGATCTATACCGTCCCAATCGAGGATGGCACTATCCGGGCGATGAACCTGCGGCAGATCAAGACCGGCCCGGAGGATTTTGGGCTGATGACCTACGATCCGGCCTTCATGAACACAGCATCGTGCCGCAGCAGCATTACCTACATTGATGGCGACAAGGGGATTCTGCGCTACCGTGGATATCCCATCGAGGTGTTGGCCGAACGCTGCACTTTCCTGGAAGTCGCCTACCTGCTGCTCTTTGGAGAATTGCCGACTGAGCCTGAACTCAAAAAATGGGTATACGACATCACGCACCACACCATGCTTCACGAGAGCACAAAGAAGTTCATGGAAGGCTTTCGCTACGACGGTCATCCCATGGGAATGTTTGTGAGCACGGTGGCTGCGCTCTCCACCGTTTACCCCGATGCGAAGCACGTGCACGACGGCAAAAACCGTCTGCTTCAGATCAAGCGGTTGATCGGCAAAGTGCCATCGATCGCGGCCATGTCCTACCGGCACAACGTCGGATTTCCTTATGTATATCCGGACAATGACCTGAGCTATGCCGAGAATTTCATGAACATGTTGTGGAAGATGGTCGAGCCGAAGTATGTAGCCAATCCGGCGATTGCGCGGGCGCTCGATATTCTTTTCATCTTGCACGCCGACCATGAGCAAAACTGCGGGACCAATGCGATGCGCTCGGTGAGCAGCGCGCAAACTGATCCTTATCTCTCGATGGCGTCGGCGGCGTCAGCCCTGGCGGGACCCCTGCACGGTGGGGCCAATGAAGAAGTCCTGAAAATGCTGGATGAAATTGGTTCGAAGGACAAAGTTCCGGCCTACATCCAGAAGGTGAAAGAAGGTCATTTCAAATTGATGGGATTCGGACACCGCATCTACAAAAACTACGATCCGCGGGCGAAGATTATTCGCTGGTGCGCGGAGCAGGTTTTCGAGGTGACCGGGCGCAACCCGAAATTGGAGATCGCTCTGGAGCTGGAGCGAATCGCACTGGAAGATGATTATTTTGTGAAGCGCAAACTCTATCCCAATGTCGACTTCTATTCCGGCATCATGTACCAGGCGATGGGCTTCCGGCCGGAGATGTTCACGGTGCTGTTTGCCATCCCGCGCACGGCGGGCTGGCTGGCGCAGTGGCAGGAATTGATCACCGACCCGGAGCAGAAGATCGCCCGCCCGCGGCAGATCTATACCGGGCATGAAGCGCGGGAATTTGTAGCGATGGAAAAACGGACATCGGCAGCCGTGGTGGCGGACTAGACAACAAAAGCCGCGACCCGAGGCCGCGGCTTGGTGCTCCAATAGTTCTTATGCAGGCAGGCTGGCAGGCCGAAGCCAGCGTCGATCAGGCAACCTGCTTGCTGGCCAGCGAAGCGACATACTGTCGGCTTTCCGCCTGGGAAGTAATGACCTTCATCTGCTGCCAATCGTAGGGAAATTCTCTGCCGCAATCCAGACAGGCAACGTAGGTTCCGGTTAATGCACCGGCTTGCGGCCGGCGTACTTTTCCGCGAAGCGTCACCGGAAAACTATAACGGGAGTGCCTGCAACCAAAAAACGCATCAATCAATTTTGTCAACACGGAGCACCTTCCACAGGCTTTGATTCGCTTGGACTCTTCTGAACGCCGGTCCTTGCGTAGTTTCTACTGTACCTACACTCAATCCCTTAGATTCAACAATAGGCGGAATGGTTTCGTATTCTTCGCGGTGAATTCCTGTTTTGGAATTGGCCCGCCCCAAATGATTGCTTCGCAATAGCTTACGTCAAGTCCAAAAGTATTAACCGGATTAGTGCTGAACCACCGGATCAGGAATGCCCGGTATTTCACGAGGATATCGAAAGGACGGGGAAACGGATCTTTCACGCCAGGTTGAAAGCTTTCTTGATGGTTCCACGTTCCTTCTGAATTTTTTCCTGGAGAAGGGTAATGCTGTAGATGAGTTGCTCGGGGCGCGGAGGGCAGCCAGGAACGTAGATATCGACGGGAATCACCTGATTCACACTTTGTACCAGCGCATAATTATTGAAAACGCCGCCTGAGGTGGCGCACGCACCCATGGAGATGACCCACTTCGGCTCGGGCATTTGCTCCCACAGCTGCCGGATCACGGGAGCCATCTTGTTGGAGACGCGCCCGGCGATAATCATCAGGTCGCTTTGTCGCGGAGACGGGCGAAATACTTCTGCACCGAAGCGTGCAATATCAAAGCGCGATGCCCCCATCGACATCATCTCGATCGCGCAGCAAGCCAGGCCAAACGTCATGGGCCAGATTGAGCCTTTGCGCATCCAGTTCACGGCAGAGTCCAGCGTGGTGAGCACCACTCCTTCCGGCGTGGGATTGCCGAAGGTGAGGTCCTTGACTACTTTCTTGCCGTTTTCGAGATCGACGTAGGGGCCAAAGTTCAATTCGCGAGGCATCGTGAACCTATTCTAAATGTTGTTCGGCGCAGAATCCAGATGTTGATCCGGCAGCGTAGGCTGGCGTTCGATTTACGTTGAAACCGGATTGACAATCCGATTCACTGTTGTAAGCTCTTCTACATCTTCCCGTCTCTGCATTTCAGCCCCGTCCAAGAAGTAGGAGATGTGTATGAGTTCTCTGCATTCAATCAGCACCGGCAAAGGCGCCGGCCAGCGTCGCAGCCATACGCCACCGGTTGCCGGGGGTAAATTTCCCGTGCAAGCCACCAGCGCGCCACTTCCGCATTACCCGTTTCAACCGCTTCCTCCCCCACGTCCCTTGCCTTATCGCTTTGATTTGTCGAAGTTACTCCCGGCAGCCGACGTTACAAAAATCAAGAACGACGGTGTGATGGTGTTTCATACCGTCGGAGATACCGGAGATTACCGCGACTCCGGGCCGCAGGATCTGGTGGCGCAAATCATGACGCAGGACGCGCAGAATTCGCCGGACGGCAAACAGCCAGCTTTTTACTACCATCTGGGTGACGTCATTTATTTCGCCGGCGACATCGATAAGTACGGCGCGTACTTCTACGAAACCTACAAAAACTATCCGTGCTTCATCGTTTCCATCCCCGGCAACCACGATTGCCAGCCCGACGATCCGCAAGATGGGCCGGTCGACCCCAACAAAGTGCCGCTCGATGGTTGGGTGCAGAATTTCATGTCGACCAATCCAGCCCAACTCGGCTCACTCATGACTGGTTCGAACCGAACCCAGATGGATTTACCTTACGTGTATTGGACCTTCACGACTCCGTTCGCAACCATCATCGGATTGTTTTCCAATGTTGGCGAGACCGAAGGCGAGATTCACCCGGATCAGATTAGCTGGTTCAAGGGAGAACTGACGGCAGCAGATCCCAATCTTGCTCTGATTGTGACAGTGCATCATCCGCCATTTTCCGGCGATGTGGAGCACTCGGGCAGCAGTGCCGTCGATCAGGTGCTCTCCAGCAGCTTCCAGGCGGTGAAGCGATATCCCGATCTGATTTTGTCCGGACACGTGCACAACTACCAGCGCTTCACGAATGTGGTTCAGGGACCGAAGGGCAAGCTTCAGATTCCCTACGTCGTGGCTGGCGCCGGAGGTTATACCAAGCTCGGAACGCTTCACCAGATCAACGGCGCGGATCCCACGGTACCGCTGGCTCTAGGAAGCGGCCTCACCTTTGAACAGTACGACCAGAAGAATTTTGGTTTTCTCCGGCTGGAAGTGAGCAAGACACAGATTGCGGGAATGTATCTGTCGGCGCCTTACGTTACCGGCAGTACGCCCACCGCCAAAGTTGTCGACAGCTTTTTGGTCGATCTCACAAAGCACACCGTGACGACTACAGTTTCCGCCGCTGAGAGTCGGTACACGCAAGAGTAAGCCAGCGCAGAAGCCACCGAAGCGAAAGAAAGGCTGAAGGCCGGGCTCTTAGATGCTCAGCACCACTTTGCCGAACATAAGGCTCTTTTCCATGTACTCATGGGCCGCGCGAATGTCACTGAGAGGGAAAACCCGATCCACAACAGGTTTGAGCCGTCCCGCAAACACATGCCGCAGCACCGCATGCAGCTCGCCCATGGTGCCCATATAGGAGCCCAGCAGCGACAATTGCCGCGCAAACAAGTGCCGCAGATCGATTGCGACGCTCGGCCCCGTGGTAGCTCCGCAGGTCACCAGCGTGCCGCCACTCTTGAGAGACTTCACACTCTCGTCCCAGGTCGCTGCGCCTACGTGCTCAATCACGATGTCGACGCCCTCTTTATTCGTGATTTTTCGCACCTCCTCGGAGATTTTTTGTTTGTAGTGATCGATGCCGTAATCGGCGCCGAGCTCGCGGCCTTTGGCCAGCTTGGCTTCGTCGCCTGCGGTCGTAATCACGCGACAGTGGAAGAGCTTGGCGATCTGAATCGCAGCAATGCCGACGCCGGAACTCGCGCCGAGCACCAGCACGGTCTGGCCCGGGCGCATGCCGGCTCGTCCCACGAGCATGTGCCAGGCCGTGACGAAGACCAACGGGACGCTCGCCGCCTGAATGAAATCCAGAGAGTCTGGAATCGGAATCACGTTCGCGGCAGGTGCCGCGAAGAATTCGCAATTTCCGCCGTCCACCGCATTGCCGTACACAGTGAAGATCCGGCACTGATTCTGCAGACCCTCAACGCACTTCTCGCAATGCCCGCAGAAATGCATGGGAGCTACCAGAACCCGCTGGCCTACTTTGAACCCGGTCACGTACTCGCCTACTTCAACCACATCGCCGGCAATGTCGCTGCCGAGAATATGAGGCAGCTTCACGCCCGGCAGTCCTTTGCGCACCCACACATCCAGATGATTCACCGAGCAGGCACGGACGCGAACCATCACTTCATCCTTGCGCAGTTGCGGTTCAGGAATATCCTCATAGGTCAAAACTTCCGGACCGCCGAATTGATGAATGCGCACCGCTTTCATAAGACCTCCTGAAAGGGTGAAACTAACACAAAACGTATGCCGTTTGACTCGCCGCTGTTAACCGACTGATAATCAGTATTCAGGGTTCTGGACTTATGGATATCTACGAACAGATCGTGCAACTCCGCCGCGAAGGTCGCCGCGGCGCCGTGGCCACAATCGTGAATGTGCGCGGCTCGATTCCTTCGTTTCGCACCGCGAAGATGCTGGTGCGCGACGATGGCTCGATCGTCGGCACAATCGGTGGTGGCTGCGTTGAAGCCGACGTTTGGCAGGCGGCTCGTGAAGTCATGGAATCCGAGAAGCCCCGCACGTTGAGCTTCGATTTGAACCAAGATCCAAAGTACGATACGGGGCTGGTTTGCGGTGGCATGCTCGAGGTTTTCATCGAACCCGTATTACCTCCAGCGTTACTTTATGTTTTCGGTGCAGGTCACGTGGCCGTCAATCTTTGCCGGGTAGCAGCGAACGCAGGTTTTGAGCTCATCGTTACCGATGATCGCACTTCCTACGCCACCAAAGAACGTTTCCCCGCGTCTCGCGAAGTTCACGCACTCGAGTTCGACGAAGCGATCCAGAAGCTCGATCCCAATGAAACTTCTTATATCGTCATCGTCACGCGAGGCCATCGCGACGACATGCGCATTCTGCGCTGGGCGGTGCAGACGCGCGCCCGCTACGTGGGCATGATCGGCTCCAAACGCAAAGTGATTGAAATTTCGAAGACGCTGCAGAAGGAAGGCGTGCCCGCGCATCTGTTCGAGCGCGTTCACGCGCCCATCGGACTCGACATCGGCGCCATTACGCCCGAGGAAATTGCGATTGCAATTACAGCGGAGTTGATCGCGATTCGCCGGCACGCCACCTCGAGCCTGCCCCACATGAGTTTCTTCCGCCCTCAACACTCTCAGCCCGAAGCGAACCACGAGCCACACAACGCGCTCGACGAGCACGAATAAACTCCTGTTTCTTTCTCTACGATCTTCCATCGGTCACAAAAAATAAATCACTTTTCCCCGGTTCCTGCTATCTTCGCTGCATGATCCGAGCTCCCAGTTTCGCTGGCGTGATTCTCGCCGCGGGAGAATCTTCGCGCATGGGTCGGGATAAGGCTTTGCTGCCGTGGCCTCCAGCGGTCCCCGGCCAAGCGCCTTCGCGTGAAACATTTCTCTCGGCTGCGATTCACTCGCTTTCTTCAGCCACGGAGTTCGTGGTGGTCGTCGTCGGGAAAAATGAAGAGGCGCTGGCGCCAATTATTTATGCGCAAGGGGCGTCGTTGGTCGTGAACCCCGATCCGGAGCGCGGCCAGTTCAGTTCGCTGCAAGTGGGTCTGCACGAGGTGCTCGATCACGGCCGCGATGCGGCGATGGTGACGCTGGTCGACCGGCCTCCCGTCGGCGCTGCGACGATCCAGACTTTGCGGGACGCTTTCGGAATCTCCGATCAGAATGTATGGGCGGTCATCCCTGAATTCTCCGGCAAGCATGGTCACCCCTACCTGGTCGGCCGGGAAATGATCGAGGCATTCCTCCGCGTCTCGTCTACGTCCACCGCGCGCGACGTTGAACACGCGCATCAGGATCACATTCAGTACGTGAAGGTTGACGATCCCCTTGTAGCCTTGAACATCAATACTCCTGAGGATTATGCGGGCCTATTAACGCCCTCATCCTGATCGATCCCGGTGACGTTGCGCGTTTTCCCCGAAGCACGTTATCGTCGTTAGATGAGCACTGCAAAAGCGGAAGCATTTCTTCCGGCCACCAACGAATTCCTCGACTCCATTCTTCGTCTTCAGCCGCGCGTCGCGGCATTTGACTGCGACGGTACGCTATGGTCCGGCGACGCTGGCGAGCGATTTTTTGATTGGGAACTGAAGCAGGGCGACATCGTTCCCCCGACTCTCGATCGTTCGATGCGAGAGCGTTACGCCGCCTACAAACGCGGCGAGGTTGATGAAACTACCATGTGTGGTGAGATGGTGACCATGCACCGGGGCATCCCGGAGCGCAAGTTGATGGATGCCGCTGTCCGTTTCTTCGATGAGTTCTTCGTCGTCCAGATTTTTCCCGAGATGCGCGAGCTGGTGCGCCGTCTGCAGGAAAACGACTGCGAGATTTGGGCCGTCTCTTCTTCCAATGAATGGGTGATCCGCGCCGGGATGAAACATTTCGGCATACCCGAGAACCGGATTCTTGCAGCCAAAGTGGAACTTGATCGTGGCGTCGCCACCGACCGGTTGATCCGCGTTCCTTCGGGCGCGGGTAAGCCGGAGGCTCTTGGCGAAAACGTAGGCAAAGCAATGGACGCGGCTTTTGGCAACTCGCGCTGGGATGCAGAAATGCTGGCCATGGCGAAGAATGCCATTGCAGTGAATCCAAATCCAGATCTTGAAGCGACCGCCCGGGAGCGCGACTGGCGAATTTATTTTCCCGAGGGAACTCCTTCGCGGAGTTAGATGTTGCGGCTCAAGTTCGCCAGTTACAATTGTCTTGCCCATGTATTCCGCGCAGTTACTCGATCATTTTCAGAATCCGCGCAATGCCGGTGAGATTGCCGATGCCGACGCCATGGCAGAAATTGAAAATCCCGCTTGTGGGGACGTGCTCCGCTTGACCTTAAAACAAAGCGCGGGCCGAATTGCCCAGGCGCGATTCAAGGCCAAAGGATGCGTGGCGGCGATTGCCTGCGGTTCGGCGCTGACGGAATTAGTAGAAGGGAAGACGCTTGAGGAAGCTAAGAAATTGCGGCGCGAGGACGTGAATGCCGCCGTGGGCGGCCTGCCTCAGGCCTCAACCCACGCTGCCCAGTTGGCCTTGGAGGCTCTATCGCTCGCACTGAGCCGGATCCGACAATAGATTTTGATGCCCGACCATACGCCATTCCGTATCGCCAGCCTGCAGCCCAGCGCCACCGTGATTCTTGCGGCGATTGGTGAACTGGATCGCGTGGTTGCATGCACGAAATATTGCGCGGAAGTGGTTCCGGAAATTAGATCGCAAGCCCGCATCATCCTTGCCGACTCGTGGACTGCGAACGCCGAACAGATTATTTCTGCTCGTCCCGACCTCGTAATCGCCTCCGTTCCTTATCAAGAGAAGGCAGTCATCGAAATCCTTAAGGCTGGCGTGCGTTTCTTGGGTTTTGCGCCGAAGACTCTGGCGGATATTTACGCCGACACCGCCATCATCGCGGGTGTGGTCGGAGCCCGCGATCGCGGCGAAGCGGTGATCAGCCGAATGCAAGGGCATATAGAAGAGGTTCGCGAACGTACCGCCGGGCTGCCTCGGCCGAAAGTATTTTGCGAAGAATGGGGCAAGCCGCTGATTGCGTCGCAGACCTGGGTTGCGGAATTGGTGGAAGCGGCTGGAGGTGGATTCTTAGGTTCGCCCGGACGGCAGATATCCGCCGAACAAGTAGCCCGCGAGAATCCGGACGTATGGATTGCGGCCTGGTGCGGAGCGGGCGACCGCGTCCCGCTGGAGAAAATTGTGGCCGACCGCAATTGGCAGGGAACGCGCGCGGCTCGGGCTGGCCGCGTCTACTGCATTCGCGACGAATATCTCAACACGCCGGCGCCTACGCTTCTCCGGGGATTGGACGCGCTGGCGTCTGCGATCCATCCCGAAATCTTTGAGAGTACGGAAGGAATCCGCCAGATTACCGGCGTTCCGTCTTCCACAGCTGCGAATCTGGCTCGGTGAGTTAAGATTTGCTCATGCATACCGCCACCAGAATCGAAGAGGTCCGGCACGAAGTTGGAGCGCTCGCCAGCGCCGTACCCGCAGCCAAGGTCTTTATGCAGGCAATCTGCAAGCTCTTGCATGAGCGCATGCTGAAGTACAACTGGGTGGGTTTTTACATGCTGGAGCCCGGTACCCAACCTCCAGTGCTGGTGTTGGAAACATTCGTGGGCGCGATGACTCCACACACCCGCATCCCGCTGAATCAGGGAATCTGCGGGGCCGCGGCCTCCAGCGGTAAAACGGTGGTGGTCGATGACGTCAGCAAGGATTCCCGCTACCTTGCCTGTTCGCTGGAGACGAAGTCGGAGATTGTTGTGCCCGTTTTCGTCAACGGAGAAGTCGCCGGAGAGCTCGATATCGACAGTCATTTCCCGGCGGCGTTCGCAGCCGAGGATCAACGGCTCGTACAATACTGCGCGGAACTCGTCGGAAAAAAGCTGGAGAAGTCGTGAGGGTTGAAAAGGGCAAGGTCCCTGCGCCCGAGATTGGACGCATCTGGCTGCATTCTTCCCCGCTGAGTTTTCGTCGACTGCGCGGGCGGGTCGTGGCAGTGTTTAAAGGTTGCATGGATTCGAGGGCGAGCGCGTTTCACGTCACCAGCAGTCCAGAATTATGAAACGGGTTGTAGCGGCAGTGATCGAGAAGGACGGCAAGCTGCTGGTCTGCCAGCGCACTCGGCATCAGACGATGCCGCTCAAGTGGGAATTTCCTGGGGGAAAGATCGAAGAAGGCGAGCAGCCTCGCGATGCCCTGCGCCGGGAGTTGGAAGAAGAATTAGGGATTCACGCCAAAGTTGGCGATGAGATCGCACGTATTCAGCATACTTATCCCAATGGAGCCGCCGTCGAACTGCGTTTTTTTATCGTGCGGGAATATGACGGCGAACTGGAAAATCGCATTTTCCGCGATCTGCAATGGGCCGCCCCCAACACTCTGCCCTCGTTCGATTTTCTCGAGGCGGATGCATCCTTGGTAAAAGATCTGGCGGCAGGAAGGCTAATCTAAGCACCTGCAGTTCCTCTAGCCTAGCCTCCGGCTTTGCCGCCAACATAGGCAAAGGCCAGCGCGAATGACAGTCCCGCCACGATGATGGTTGTGGCCCACGCCACAGCATTAAACAGATGCGAGTTCACGTACTCGCCCATCAATTCCTTCTTATTGATCAGGAGCAGCATGAAGATCAAAACAAACGGCAGTACCACTCCGTTCAGCACCTGCGACCAGAGAACGATTCTCACAAGCTGCGGGCCGGGAATTAGAAGCACGAGAATCCCGCCGGCTACGATCAGCAGCGTGTAAAGCCAGTAAAAGAACGGCGCATCGCTGAACTTCATGTCAACGCCAGACTCAAAACCCAATCCTTCGCACACCGTGTAGGCGGTAGAAAGCGGAAGGATCGAGGCCGCGAACAGAGAAGCGTTGAACAATCCCACCGCAAACAGGATGTAAGCGTACTGTCCAGCCAGAGGCTTGAGAGCCTGGGCCGCGTCCGCCGCGTATTTAATGTCGCGAAATCCGTGTACGAACAAGGTTGCGGCGCAAGCCACGATGATGAACCAGGCGACCACATCGGTAAAAATGCAGCCGGTGATTACATCCCAGCGCGAGGCTTGAAGTCCGCGGCGGGTCACGCCCTTCTCCACGATCGAAGACTGGAGATAGAACTGCATCCAGGGAGCGATGGTGGTTCCCACTACGCCGATTACCATGAACAGATAGGCCTGGTCGCGGAATGCCTTAAGGGCGGGTAGTTTGACGGTCGCGATGGTCGCATCCTTCCAGAGGGGATGTGCCAGCGCCCCGGCAAAAATGTACGTGATGTAGAAGAACGAGGCGGCCAGAAAGACTTTTTCTACGCTCTTATATTGGCCCTTCACCACGATCAGCCAGACGATCACGCCGCATACTGGCACCGTCACGTAGCGGGTAAGCCCGAATAATTCCAGGCTGGTCGCGATGCCGATGAATTCCGTGACCACGTTGCCGAAATTGATGATCAGAATCCCGAGCATCATCAGAAACGTGATACGCAGGCCGAACTCTTCGCGAATCAGGTCGCTCAGGCCTTTGCCGGTCACGGCTCCCATGCGGGCGCTCATTTCTTGCACCACGATCAGCGCCAGCGTGATCGGAATCATCGTCCACAACAGAAGAAATCCGTATTGCGCCCCGGCCTGAGAATAGGTCAGGATGCCGCCCGCGTCGTTGTCGACGTTCGCGGTGATAATGCCCGGCCCTACTACCGCCAGGAACAGCAGAGTTCGACCCTTCCAACGTTTCAAGAGACCCATGAGGACATTTCGCAAACATAGGAATTAGAACAACCCGCAGCAAACCGCCGATCCGCGTTTCGCGGCGCGCAGTCCAGCGCAAGGCGGCATCAGAATACATGGACTGCCTGTGCCGGGGATAGATGAAAATGGAGGAGGAATAGAAAAAAGAAGTGATGTCGCCAAGGCCGAATCGAGCGGTTCTCGGCCAGAGCAGGGTAAGATATTTGCAGGCACTATTGGGATGACCAAAAACTCCGCGCGCGCCATCTACCTGCTCATCGTTCTGATTGTCGTCGCGCTGGATCGTTGGACCAAGCATCTTGTAGCGCAGCGTATTCGCCTTTACTCTCACATCCAGGTGATTCCAGGATTTTTTCGCCTGACCCACACGGAGAACACCGGCGCCGCTTTCAGCCTTTTCGCCGACTCGACGGCGCCGTGGAAAACAGGACTACTAATCGCGTTTTCGGTGATTGCCCTGGTTGTGGTTTCAGCGCTGCTCTGGAAAAACCACCATGCTCACGTTGCCACTGGCGTGGGCCTGTCGCTCATCATGGGAGGAGCGCTGGGAAATCTGTGGGATCGTTTGGCGCGCGGGCGCGTGGTGGATTTTCTCCTGGTGTACGTGAAGCAGTATCAGTGGCCGGTTTTTAACCTGGCGGACAGCGCGATTGTGGTGGGTGCGGGGCTGCTGATACTGGAAATACTGTTTCACAAATCGGACGCCCAAGAGCAACCACAGGCAAACTGAGCTAAGGTTCGCTCAAGCATTAGGAAGGCGCAGACAAGATTCTCGGTATTCCCCTACGTCGCCTTAAGACAGTAGATAAAGAATCTGAACGAGAATGTATCACGGCCTGTGTTTGGAATTCGAGAAGTGAGGACTCTACGGCGTTCCATACAGCTGCTTGTACACGCTGGCATTCCGCAGAATGGCTTGCACATATTCGCGCGTCTCGGTGAAGGGAATCGATTCGACGAATTCCTGGGGATCGCGATATTTTCCTTGCGCCAGCCACTCATTCACCCGGTCCGATCCCGCATTATAGGCGGCGAGCGCGTACTCGAAAGATCCACCATATTTATCGACCATGCCTCGAAAATAGCGCGTACCCAATTCCATATTCACCGCAGGCGTGTACAACTGGCTGGCGTTATAGCGCCTTAGCTTCGATTCCTTAGCCACGAGTTTGCCGGTCTTCGGCAACAACTGCATCAGTCCAACCGCATTGGCTCGCGAAACTGCTGCTGGATTGAACTCAGATTCTTGCCGGATCAGAGACGCGACAAGATAGGGATCCAGTCCATTGGCCGCTGAAGATCGCTTGAGATCGCTCCAGTAGGGCTTGGGAAAAAGCGCCTCCCAATATTTTCTCGGCAAATCGGGAATGTCGAGAGCAAAGTAGTTGGGAGCGGAATGCTTCATGTACTCGATGGCGCGATCGTAATGCCCAGTCTCCACGTAGAGTTGCGCAGTCTCTGCGGGCGCCCAGCTTCCACCCTCGGTGGCAGCGGCGGCTTGCAGTTCACGCACGGCAAAATCAACCAGCCCGCCGTTAGCCAGCAGCTCCGCTTTCTGCACATGCAGTTCGTCCGAGGGCGGTTCGGAATCCGTCACTTTGCCGCTGCTGTCGAGCGGAGGGATGCGATCCAGCAGGGCATACTGCGTGGTTGCATCCCCGGCTGCAGGGAGACTCTTCAACCTCTGCCTGGCCAGTTCGGCGTAATAGAAGTTGCGATAGCGGTCCGAAAGCTTCTGATAGAACGCGCGTGCCAAGGAGAACTGATTGTCTTCCTCAGCCAGACGCGCGCGCCAATAGAGGGCCGCAGGCGTTTCGCCGCCAGAAGGATAGAGCGTGATTTGTTCTTCGAAAGCTTTCTTGGCGTCCTCATTGCGGCCTTGCCGCAAGGTAAGCCAGGCCGCCTTCCAATGCACGTAGGAAGCCCGCGGACCATCAGGAAAACGCTGCTGCGCCTCACGAAATGCGTCGAGGGCCTGGTCATACTCGTGATGCACCAGATGCAAGTTGGCTGCCGAGAGCAGTGCCTGTTCCAGCCACAGGCTGGTCGGATCGACCTGACGCAACTCGTCGACCGTCCGGTAGAAGGTATCGTTATCGTTTGCGGCAAAGGCGACTTGGCCCAGAAGATACAACCGCTGTGCGTTGAGTTCACCACTCAAAGTGCCCAGCGAATCAAGTACCTGCTTGGCATCACGATTCCGGCCACCGCGGTGTAAAGCGTCGGCCAAAGCCAGTTGCATTTTAGGCCGCTCGTCAGAGCTGGTGGCATTCACCAGGCTTCGATATTCGTCCGCCGCATCGGTATAGCGGTGCCTGCTGATCAGCCCTTCGGCCCTAGTTTTGAGTTGGGCAACAGTTGGCGGCGGAACTGACGGCAGCTTTCTCAGCTCGGCGTATGCCGCGTCGGCCTCAGTGGCGCCGGGCATGGTGTAGTAAATATTTCCCAGCGTCTCGGCGGCTTTCGCAGTCTGGCCGGACGCGGCGTAAGCACGCCCCAGCGCAAATTCCACATCCGAACGGATCGGCACGCGAATCCGTTCCAGCAAGGAGGTTGCCTCCGCTGCCTGACCTTCAAGCAGCAGCGCATCGGCGTAGCTCACCTGGGCATCACGTACCAGCAGAGAATCAGGATGCGTTTTCGCGAAGTCCGCCAAATTCGCCAAGGCTTCTGCCGTGTGTCCGGTTTCCAGGTAGGAAGTTCCGAGGTAGTAAGCGACGTAATCGCCCAGATCCCCCGCGTGTAGCTTGGCGCGGTTCAGCGGGTCGATCGCTTTGCCGTAGTCTTTATCCAAGACGTGTGCATAGCCGAGTACGAGCCAGGCCAACGCTCCCGCATCTTCCTTGGCATGGGCGAGAGCGTAGGCTTGCACTCCGGCGTAGGCGGGCGTCGAACGATCCTGCAAAAGCTGCTCCGCCATGGGCCGTAAGCTGGTCGATGCGACGAAAGCCTGCCGCATGCGCCGGACGCGTGGAGAAACCGTGCGCGGCTTTCGGGCATTTACATAGTGGCGCTTGGTGCTTCTGGCGGAATTCTTCTTGCTGGAAGATGGTTTCTTGGCCGGATTTTTTTTCGGAGTGCTATCGGTTCCTGCGGCCGGCACAGCTTGAGCCGGCTTCTCCGCTGAAGTGGCGGATTGATTCTGGAGCGGAGCGGACAAAAATAGTGAAGGCACTTTTGCCGAAGCCGGCAGAGCGCCATACAAGCTACAGAGAACTGCAGCTGCGATTACCCACCCAACCTTGGAACCTGATCGAACCACTTTTAACTTTTCGCGTAGACGCGACTGCCAGAGAAATTCAAAAATTAACGGCGGAAATTCGCCCCCATGATGGAGACGTCGTCTTCCGCCAGGCTGCGAA
Source organism: uncultured Acidobacteriaceae bacterium (assembly GCA_963782835.1). Classification (GTDB taxonomy): domain Bacteria; phylum Acidobacteriota; class Terriglobia; order Terriglobales; family Acidobacteriaceae; genus Sulfotelmatobacter. Next base: position 136,411 of record CAWALR010000009.1, read on the forward strand.
CCAGCTCGTTCTGAAAATAATCCCCACTGGCCGCCACCGTGCTGCCGTAGCGCTTGTGGAACGTGCCGCGGCTCTTATCGATGTCTTCCTTCAAGCGGTCGTATAAATCCTTGTTGCGCCGGCCTTCCGCAACCTTTGCCTGGTTGTAAAGCTTGATTTCATCCACCAGCAGGCGCGCGAAGCGCTGCGCTTTACGATGAATGTCGGCGTCTGCGGGAGAGAGTCCAGCCAAAGGATCAGTCGCGGCGGCCGGTGCAGCGGCGCTGGCCGCATGTGCCGAAGCCACTTCAACAACTTCGGCTGCAGGTTCGGGCTCCGGCACACGGTGAGCGGGAACATGCTTGGGTGCGTGCGCAGCGAAGGGATCAGAAAACGAAGAAATGGTTTGCACCGGTGGAGCGGATCTTTCGACCGCAGCTCCCGCATCGCCATCTTCCCGGGCGGCGGCTTGCTTGCGCAGTGAAATTACTTCCAACCAGGCGCTGGTGGCGAGCACCAGCAATTCCAGGGAGTCAGAGCTTAGTTTGCCGCTGTCGCCGCCGTCGGCATAAACCAGGGCAGCCACTTTATCCTTGAGCGCGAGCGGCAGCACCAGCACCTGCTCATTCGCCGGACTGCCAAATTGCCCGACAAATTGTCGGCCCATCTCCGCGATATTTCCCGGCGTCGCTACTCGATTCTGATAAGTGTGGGCCACCGGCCCGGCATTCAAGTCGAGCGGAAAATCCTTAACCGCTTCCTCATCGCCGAAGCCGCGAGATTGCCAGCCGGAAGCCGCTCCGGCCTTCACCACAAATAAAGCGATGCGAGAACAGTGCTCGCTACCTGCATCCAACAAAGCTCGCAGAATTTCTTTCTGCGTGGAGCCCGCATGAATACTTGCGACTGCATGAACCAGCGTGCCAGAGCTTTCTCGCGGACCGCCTGGAGCTTCGCTTTCGGAAGCGGGCAATGCCTCCAGCACCCGCTGCGCAATCTGCTCCTGCAATTTTGGAATTTGATCCTGAAGGGCTTGAGATACGGCGCGCGCCACAATCTGTTCGATCTCTTGTCCCTGATTCTGGTTCCGTTCCGCCATGCTGAAGACCGTTTTCCCCTAAGAATTGCGCCTGTCCGTTACCCGCGGCCGTACGACGCCCCTAAATGCTGATTATACGGCACTTGTGAGACGGTCCCAGAGTACTTCGGTACCTGTTCGACCGCGCGACCGCGAACTTCGACTCTAACGCAAATCTCCCCGCGGTAAAAGCCTGATCGCGGTTGCAGGATTAGTATCTTGACACCGGGGCCACGCGCGGGATGTTCACTGCTCCGAACGAGTACGGCGGGCGTCTGGTTCGAGGTCCACGCCGCGATCCACGCGGCCAGATAACCCTGGGTCAGCGTCAGCGAGCGATTGGGCAAATCCACGCCTTCCCAAGTAGAATGATCATTACCTTGGTGTGCCGCAATTTTGTGAGTCGCAATCAAAATACTGCATCGTCGAGAGAATGGGAGCCATCCAAAACAAACTAGAGGGGCCTGTCAGTGATGAACTGACACTGGTGCGGGCCGCCAAGCAGGGCGACGACTCAGCATTTGAAGAGTTGGTGCGCAGGTACGACCGCAACGTTTTTCGGATCGCGCAACACATCACGCAAAACCGCGAAGATGCGGAAGACGTGGTGCAGGAAGCGTTTCTGAAGGCGTACACCAACCTGGCGAAATTCCAGGAGCAGTCGAAGTTTTATACCTGGCTGGTGCGCATCGCCGTCAACGAAGCCTTGATGAAGTTGCGCCGGAAAAAACCCGAGCGCACCGTATCGCTGGATGAGGACATCAAAACGGAAGACGACTCGCTTCCGCGTGAGATCGCGGATTGGAGCCCGAATCCGGAACAGCAGTATACGCAGGGCGAGTTGCAGGAGATTTTAAGTAAGACGATCCAGGGCCTTCCCCCGGGCTTTCGGACCGTGTTCGTACTGAGGGACGTGGAAGGATTGTCCACCGAAGAAACCGCGGCGGCGCTGGAATTGAGCGTCCCCGCGGTGAAGTCGCGGCTATTGCGCGCGCGACTGCAGCTCCGGGAGCGGTTAGGACGGTACTTCCAGAAACGCGAGAGTGGAGATGGCAAACAGTGAAATGCTCTGAATTTCTACACGAGCTGACCAATTACTTGGACGGCGTCCTCGACGAACCTACGAAAGTCGAGTTGGAGAACCACCTTTCTTGGTGCCACAACTGCTATGTGGTTTGCGACACTACCAAGAAGACCATCGAGATTTATCGCGATTCACAGCTTTACGAGTTGCCCGAAGACCTTCGCAGCCGGCTCCGCTCGGCCATCATGAAGAAGTGCCAGCAACATAAAAAGCGCGATCCGGAGAGCGTCTGAGCGATGTGTCCGGAGCCAGTGCTCCCTAAGCGTCAACATTTCGAGATCACCAGCTTCACTTCAATGAAGCTTGAAGTCGACCGTGATCTCCTTCTGCACTGCGATCGGCTTGCCATTCAGCAAAGGCGGTGTGTAGCGCCATTGGCGGACCGCTGCCACCGCGGCCTCCGCTAACAGCGGCTGTCCGCGAAGAACTTTCACTGCTGCAATCGTTCCATCCTCGGCGATCGAAACCTCCAGATTTACCGCCCCTTCGATACGTCGGGCCAACGCTCCCGGCGGATATACCGGCGCAACCTGGTGGACGATATTCGCTTCCTTCACTCCTTGGGAGATATTGATCTCAAGTCTTGGCAAAGGGGTGGGGGTGGAAACTATATTTGCCAACGGCTCGTCATTCCCGGTTGTACCTGGAACCACTACAGGGGGTTCAACCGGCAAAACGGCGGCCAAAGATCGTGGTGGCGATTCCCGAGGCGCGGCCGGGAGAATAATGTTTTTCGGCGGGGCACTCAGCCTGCGCATGACCTCTGCGTCGTCCACGGGTTGAATGCTGGCCGGATTTCGCACCACCCCATTCGTCCGTGCCCTGTCAGCCTTCTCATTGCTCATTGTGGGTGAAGGTTTCAAAGGGAGCACACCTGCTCCGGCGGCGCCGGAGGTATCCTTCAGCGTCGTGTGCGCCCGCGCCGTCGGTTGGCTTGCAGCAGACTCCCCGACCGGTTCATGCCAAGTCCACCAGACGACGGCGGAAGCCAGCGCCATCACCACCACAGCCACAGCCCCACCCAAAATCCAGGAACGGCGTTTCGTCTTCGGAATCGCTTCCTTCAGCAGAGCAGGCGAAGGTCTTTCTGAGCGGGTTGTCGAAGCCGTCACGATTTCAGGCAGGCCCACCGGCCTGCTGGCTTGAGCAGAGTTGAAGTCTTCGTTCTGCATTCCTGCAGGTGGGCGGTTCGGCGATCTCTCCCAAATCCTTCAGAGAGTTGACTTGCTCCTGGGCAAACGCCCCAGGCTGACTCGAGAACGCTTCGATGATCCCGAACGTTCCCTCCGCACCGCGCAAGGGCACGGCGGCGATCGAGCGTATCCCAAGGGTACGGCAAACCTCTGGTTCCACCCGGTTGTCGCTTTCCGTATTCTCACAGCGAAGCACTCTGGATAAACGGAAGCACTCGCCCGAAAAACCCGAGTCCACATTCAGCAAAGCGCCCAATTCCGGGGCGATCTCGCCGCTTCGTGCCCGGCCCACCACCACACCGGCACCGCAGGGCGATTGCGGTTCCTTCGCTCCGGTTAGAATTCGCGCCGTATCGGCAATCGCACGCAATATTGCTTCCGGAGAATGACCACCAGTCGCCAACGCGTTGCGCAGGACCGTCAGCAGAGTCTTCGCGCTGGGGTCCTGGTTCGGTTCAAGACCAGCGGAACCGTGGGATACAAACGGCAGACGCCCGTGGAGATCGGGTTCGGAGGCAGGTGGAGGCGGCAACTGACTAATCTCACTCGATCGTAACGAATTCAGGATCCCGGATCAAAAAACCGGCACTGGACAAAGTGGCGTAAAAGCGAGTGCGGAAAGTTTGCCCCAAACATATATTGGTGTCAATTCAAAATTCAGCTAAATCCGCGCCAGAAGGTCGATTTGCGAGGGGATTTGCCGGGGGATGCTTTTTGCCTCCACGGTCCGCGTCCAGCGCTATAATGAACTAAATTGTTCGGCCTGGGGTAGGTTATGGACCGTATTCTTGGCAGGGCGCTTCTAGCAGTTTTCCTCGTTGTTGCCGCCGCGGCTATCCTTTCTAGTGAGAACAGCAGAGCGCAGACCGCGACTCCCTCTTCTCAGCCTCAACCTCCCGATGCCGTTCGAGGCACCCAATCCTCTCCCGTTCAATCCTCCGCTCCACCCATTGCTCCCAACGCACCGCATATGGCGAAGCAAACCCGCTATGAGATCATTCGCGATTTTGAAACCCAGCTGGTGTATGCGCGAACCTCTTTCCCCATGGGCACGAAGGGGCTGCAACTGAAGCAGGGCGTCGTCACCCCGAACGGCGAAGAATTGCAGCAGGCGCTCAATCTTTGGGGGCCAGCAGTGAAGCCGGGAGATCCCGCACATATCTCTTTTGTTCAGATCAAGAACGATCACATTCATTTCGAGCTTAATGGCGGACCGATTCGCAGGCAGAAGTGGTATCAGAGAGTAGAGATTTCCGGCGCAAATGGACCGCTCAACACGGGTCCGAATGAACCGCAATCCAATCCTCATGGCTCATATCTGGACGTCTATTTCGACAAATACGTTCCCGAGATGACAGCCGCGCAGTTGCGCGGTCTGCTCTACCCGGCGCTCGACTTCAATGCACGCAACAAAGAACAGGCATATCTGGATACAGTTCCGCCGAAGGTGAAGGCGGCGATCCAGGCGCATCACGTGCTCGTGGGCATGAATCAGGAGATGGTGCTCCATGCCAAAGGCAAGCCCCCGAAAAAAGTGCGCGAGCGTGCCGGCGAAACGGACTACGAGGAATGGATTTACGGCGAAGCTCCGGCCGACGTTGACTTCGTCCGCTTCGTGGGCGATGAAGTAGTCCGCGTCGAGACCATGAAAGTGGATGGCGAAAAGATCGTACGCACCGACAGAGAAGTTGTTTTGCAGCCGGACAAGGACAAAGAAGCGAAGAAGGAAAAAGAACCCGACCAGCGTCCCGCGACTGCTCCCAGCCTTCGTCGTCCGGGCGAGGATCAACAAGACGTGCCCAAGCCGGCGAACGGAGCTACTCCTCCACCGATGATGCCGCCCCCGGATTTGCCGCAGCCTCCCAGCGGACCAAACGAAATTATGGCAACGCGATAAGCCGCAGGCACAAGGATCAATCCGTTAAAATGCCTGCGTGGCTGTCGCCATCCAATGTCGCGATCTGCGTAAGACCTACGACGGTAAAGTCGAAGCGGTGCGCGGCCTGAACCTCGAGATTCAGACCGGAGAATGTTTCGGCCTCCTCGGGCCGAACGGAGCAGGGAAGACCACGACCATTGAAATCCTCGAAGGGCTGCTCGAGCCGACTTCCGGCGAAGTATCGATCTTCGGCCACTCCTGGCGCGAGAACGCACGCGAGATGCGCGAATGGCTGGGCATTTCGCTTCAGGAAACCCGGCTTTCCGAGAAGCTTTCCGTGCGTGAAACCATAGAATTGTTTGCCAGTTTCTATCGTGAGCCGCGTTCATCCGATGAGGTGCTTGAGGAGTTGCAGCTCACGGAAAAAGCTGATGCCTGGGTAGGAAAGCTTTCTGGCGGCCAGAGGCAGCGCTTGGCAGTGGCGACCGCCTTGGTGTGCAATCCGAAAATTCTCTTTCTGGACGAGCCAACCACGGGTCTTGATCCGCAGAGCCGGCGGCAACTTTGGGACATTATTCGCGAGTTTCAACGCCAAGGCGGCACCGTCCTTCTCACCACGCATTACATGGATGAAGCCGAGCGCCTGTGCGACCGGCTGGCCATCGTCGATCACGGTCAAATCATCGCCGAGGGTTCGCCCGCAGATCTGATCGAGCGGCTGGGCGGCCATCATGTGGTGGAGTTTGCCGTCAGCGGAAATCCTGACGGCGCGGCTCTGGACGTATGGCGCACGCTGCCGAGCGTCGAGTCCGTGCGCGAGGATGATGGCATGCTGTCGCTCAATGTGAAGGAGCCGCATTTGGCGATTCCGGCGCTATTGGAAGCGGTGGGAAAGCAGGGAAGCCAGCTGCAGCATCTGACCACGCGTCAGGCCAGTCTGGAAGATGTGTTCGTGCGGCTGACGGGCCGGCATTTGCGCGAAGAATAAATTACAAGAATAAGGTCATGGCGATTGCACAGCAAACTCCTGAGACAAAAGCGCCCGCCTCGCGGAATCGTCCACCGAAGAAGAATGGCCGGTGGTCCGGCTACCTTCATCTCCTGATGGCCCGCATGCTGGAGTTGAAGCGCGAACCGGAAGTCGTCTTCTGGGTATTCGTGTTTCCATTGTTGCTTGCGCTGGGGCTCGGCATCGCCTTCCGCAACAAGCCGGCGGATGCGTCCTCCGTTGCAATTGTTGCGGGAGCGGGAGCGCAGGATGCACAAGCCTTGTTGCAACGCTCCCCGCAACACGCGTCGTTCAAAGTTGAGGTGCGAGACGAATCGACCGCTCGGAAAGGATTTCGGCTGGGAAAATACGATCTTGTGATCGAACCCGACGGAAAGGGAGGACTGCGGTACCGCTACGATCCCGCGCGTCCGGAAAGCGTTCTAGCAAAAACTGAGGCGGACAACGCCCTGCAGACGGCAGCCGGCCGCAAAGATGTGGTAGCAACGACCGTCGTAACCTCTTCTGAGCCAGGTTCACGATACATCGACTTTCTGATTCCCGGATTACTCGGCATGAATCTGATGAACTCCGGCATGTGGGGCATCGGTTTCGCCCTGGTCGATATGCGGCAACGCAAGCTGCTGAAACGCTTTGTGGGCACGCCCATGCGCCGCGGGGATTTCTTACTCGCGCTTATGTCGAGCCGCCTGGTGTTGATGATCATTGAAATCGGATTGCTCCTGACGCTGGGCGTGATTGTGTTTCACATGAAGGTGTTGGGATCGGTATTGGCGATTGTTTTTCTCGGCGCTGTAGGGGCGATGTGCTTTGGCGGAGTTGGATTGCTGACCGCGAGCCGCGCACAGAAAATCGAAAGCGTCAGCGGGCTGATGAATCTGGTCATGATGCCTATGTGGATTTTTTCTGGAGTGTTCTTCTCTTACGAACGCTTCCCCGCGGTCATTCAGCCCTTGATCAAGGCGCTTCCACTTACCGCCCTGAACGATGCCTTACGCGCCAGCATTCTGGAAGGCACGCCATTAATCCATCAGTGGTCGCGACTATTAGTGATGTTTCTCTGGGGCGGAGTTTCTTTCGTTCTGGCTCTGAGGTGGTTCCGCTGGACTTAGCCAGGTAGCTGGAGATCTCTTAAGAATTTGTTTCAATCAAGGATGGACTTCCGAAGCTTGGGCCTCGTTCGCAAGCTTTAGGAGAAGTTACGAACGAGGCCGGCTGCGGTGCTTGCGAAAGCACTACGGCAACCTACTACTTCGCTAGCTTGGCGGCAGCCTTTCGGACTTTCGCCCAGCGTAGTCTTTGCGCTTCGGCAATTCGTCTGCGGGCATCCTTGCTCAAGGTACGACCTGTCTTCTTGAGCTTTCTCCCGCCGGCGTGACCGAGCGCATCTAGCGCTTTCCCTACCTGTCCCATCTCTTTTTCGAGACGGGAGTATTCCTTCTGCAGGGAAGCAACTACTTTGTTGATGATCATTAGTACCCCCTGTGTCAGTAAGGCTAACACGGCTGCGCAGCAGAGTAAGTCATTCGACCCGACTTTTGGTCGAAATAATTTTGGCCGCTTTCCTGATCGGGAGGCGTATGCCTAATTGCGGATTCCGGCTATCCGGCTCCTACGGTAGATAAGAAGCGCGGGGACTGGCGGGCTTTTGTAGCTTGCTCAAAGGCGAAGGCCAGGCGGATTAGAGTGGGCTCGCTCCACGCTCGACCGAAGAAAGAGATTCCGACCGGCAGTCCGGAGATGAAACCTGCTGTGACGTTGATATTCGGATAACCCGCGACTGCCGCGCCATTCGAGCTTCCGCCCGCGACGTGGTCGCCGTTCACCAGGTCCGTGATCCAAGCGGGACCACCCGTAGGCGCGACCATGGCGTCGAGATGATGCTTGTCCATGGTTGCGTCGATCCCTTCCACGCGGGCGAGTTGATGGTTCTTCTCCAGTGCATCGAGATATGCCTTTTCAGTGAGCGGCCCCTTGGCTTCCGCCTTAAGAAATAGATCCTGCCCAAAATACGGCATTTCTTTTTCTCGATTGCGATCGTTGAAGTCGATGATGTCTTTCAAGGTCTTTACCGGAGAGTTCGGCCCCAAGCCTGCGAGATAGGCGTTTAAGTCGGTCTTCAGTTCATACATAAAGACCAGCAGTTCGCTTTCATCGAACTTACCGAGCGTCTCCACGTCGGCTGGATCGATCAGCGTGGCTCCCTGCTTCTTCATCGCATCGAGCGATTGCTCCATGAGAGCATCGACCGCATCATTGAATCCGAAATACTTCCTTGCCACACCGATGCGGGCGCCCTTCAGTCCATTGGGATCGCAGAACTGCGCATAGTCCGTGAACGACTTGCCCTGGCTCGCGTTGGTGGCAGGGTCTCGTGGATCGACGCCGGTGAGCGCGCCCAATAAAATCGCGGCGTCCCGCACCGTCCGGCACATGGGACCAGCGCCATCCTGGCTGTGAGAAATTGGAATGATGCCGCCGCGGCTGACCAACCCGACCGTGGGCTTGATGCCGGCCAGCCCGTTCGAGGACGACGGACAGACAATAGAGCCGTCGGTTTCAGTGCCGATCCCCACCGCGCTCAAGTTCGCGGATATGCCCGCGCCCGTCCCTGAGCTCGAACCACAGGGATTGCGATCGAGCGCGTATGGATTCTTAGTCAGCCCGCCGCGGCCACTCCATCCGCTGGTCGAGTGACTGGATCGGATGTTGGCCCACTCGCTGAGGTTGGTCTTACCGAGAATCACGGCGCCCGCAGCCCGCAGCCTTTCGGCGACGAAAGAATCTTTCGCTGGCTTGGAACCGACCAGTGCCAGCGAGCCAGCCGTGGTCATCATTCGATCCGCGGTATCAATATTGTCTTTGATCAGCACAGGAATACCGTGCAGCGGTCCGCGCGGGCCCTTCGATTTTCGCTCCTGATCAAGCGCGTCGGCGATCGAGAGAGCGTCCGGATTCAGCTCCAGGACGCTGTTGATAGAAGGGCCGTGCTTGTCGATTTCGTCGATACGGGCGGAGTATTTTTCTACCAGTGAACGGGCCGTGAACCGGCCGGACTTCATTCCGTCCTGTAGATCGGAGATGGTCATCTCATCCAGTTCGAAAGACTTGATTTCAGGATTTGGTGCGAGCTTCGCCGTCTCGCGTGCCGCACCCAGCGCCGGATAAAGAGGAGTCAGCGTCGCAACTGGACCGCCGATGACGGTGGTTTTCAGAAATGAGCGGCGGCTGGCGCCGCTCATCGTGACGTTTTTCCTTCGGCCCATAAGTCGGAGTCCTCGATGTAGTTGGAAGAATGGCAAACGGCAACGAACATAGTAATTCAGAGGACGAGAACCTGCTGGCTGAGCAACAAGTCGGTAGACGACCCCATCGCGACGCGACGGGCAGAACGGCCCTAAGTACGCTGAGTATCGGGGCCGGATTCGGCAACCGTTGCAACTTTTATTGGAGGGTTGATGACCGAGGCCAGCAGGTTTCGATGGTCTTCGTATGGATTGTAGGACTCGTCCGGAAACCACATGCCTTCAAAGAGCTCGCTTTCCCGAGCGACCGTACAACGCTGCACGTGGACACTGTCGATGAAGCTGTGTCTAATGTGAGGCGCTCCCCAATCGCCGCCCCAGATCATGCGGCTACTCTGAGCGAGCCGTCCTAGAAAGGAAAAATCGCCTTTCCACGAAGGCTCGCCCGCGACAACTCGTACCAGGTCACAAGCCAATCCATAGTGGTGCACTCCCACCGTTCGAAGTTTTGTAGCGCCCTGGTCGAACAGTTCCTGCTGGCGCTCCTGGCTGCGATAAGTCTCATAGATCATCAGCTCGATTCCCATGCGGGAAGCAGCCGAAACTATGGCCGCCACCAGTTGGCGGGTCGCCGGCTCGAGCAGGGAAGCGTCACAGACGCGATTGACCGAGCTAAAGCGCGTATCCCGCGAAATTACGTCCGTATAGAAATTTCCCATGACAACTATCCCAACCTCCGAGCTATACGTTTAGTGTCGGGTATCGCTCAAAGATAGTAAAGGTCAGGTGAACTCCCGCGGGCGGAAAGCTGTGGAAAGCCCCTCCTGGAGCTGGATAAGCTATGGTCGGACCACTATAGGCCTCGATTCCCAGCGCAGATGAAGTTTTCGTGTGCAATTTTCGGACATTGTGTATAATGAAGTTCAGCTAAGTTTGACTCACAAGCAATTGAAGGTCGTAATCGCCAACCAGCGTCGCCCCTCACTAGCAGCGAATCTTCCATAGCACATTTCAAGAAACAGGAATAGGACTATCAATGGCAGAACAAGGAACAGTGAAGTGGTTTAACGACGCCAAGGGCTATGGCTTTATCAGCCGTCAGAATGGCGAAGACGTTTTCGTGCATTTCTCAGCGATTCAGGCGGGCGGCTTCCGCAGCCTGCAAGAAGGCCAAACCGTGCAGTTCGACGTGACCAAGGGCCCCAAGGGCTGGCAAGCCGAGAACGTTCAGGCTGTCTGAGCTCTCGAGCGATCAGAAATGCCCGTCAATCCGCTAAGGATGACGGGCATTTTCAGTTGCTTCAAAAATTACTAGGCTCAGTTCTTAAGGCAGCTGACGCGCTGTCTGCACCATCTCAACCAGTACCTTCCTGGTCTCGCTCGCATCCCCCACTTCCCGAAGAAAACCGATGCGCGCTCCGCGCACTCCGTCCTGAGTTTTCAAGCGAACGTGAAATCCAAGCCGGTCCACCGAGGTCATGGAAGCTTCCTGCGACTCGATCCCAGCGCACGTCTTTGCCAGCAAAACAAGCGCATCTTTGTGGTCGGCATTCATGTGTTCAATAATTCCCGCCGCTACATCGGCGAGTGGGTCAGGCTGTGCTCCGTCATAATCACCAGCCTGTACCCATCCCATGACTCCGAAGCCGCCTACGTAATAAACGTCCAGCACATCCATTCGATAAAACGAAAAATCGTCAAAGTTTACCCAGTACTTGCTATTGGCGTAGCGCTCCACATAGAGCTTGCGGGCATTGGCCACTTCCGGAGGGGGAACTGTCACAACATTGCCAATCAATGTCACCCGCGACGCTCCCAACGGATCGCCGTCTCCGGCAGACTGTGTGATCAGCAAACTGGCGCGCGGATCATTCTGCAGATTCTGCGTGTGCATCGCCATTGTGCTGATTAGAAATATCGGTCGTCCGCGCTCATCCAGCCCGTAGGGCATCACCGACCCGAAAGGAAAGCCGGGCTGCTTGCGCGAGATGGTAGAGAGGCTGCCGATTCGCCCTAAATACACCAGCGTGCGCGCCCGCTCGGAAAACGATGGTTCCGGCGCCTGAGGCTGATCGCTGGCAACGCCTGTACCCCCGTGTTTGCGATTTGACGTGGAGTTCGCCATGGTTTCCTATTTGCAGTGTAAACGAAACAGATGTGGCCGAGAATCGTCGGCGGAGCATCTAGCGTATGGAACAGAGTTTTGGCAACCCAGGCAGAGTTTACGGGCACGCCCGTGGCGAAGGAGGAAGTCTTGATGAAGGAAGCCAACTATAAGATCGCCGTCGTAATCGGCTTGGCTTTATGGACATCAGTCACCGGCAGGCTTCTGGCGCAGAATGCAGCCCCACCGGGTACCACGGCCCACTTGCTGGTCACCGTCGAAGCTCGCCACGGTACAGATGTGCCGGACATTGGCCGTCGCGACGTGATGGTATACGAGGGGCACGATCGCGACCAAGTCACCGACTGGGTGCCCGCGCAGGGAGAGAACGCGGCGCTCGAACTGTTTGTTCTTCTCGACGACGGTTCCGGTATCAGTCTCGGCTCACAACTGGAGAGCCTCCGTCGATTCATCACATCGCAGCCGGCCTCCACCAAGGTTGCGGTTGCCTACATGCAGAATGGCACTGCGAAAGTGCAGCAGAGCCTCACCAGCGATCACGCCCTGGCGGCGCAGTCTTTGCGGCTTCCAGTGGGAGAGAGCGGTATCAACGGCAGTCCCTATTTCTCTCTCAGCGACTTGGTCAAGCACTGGCCGGAGAGTTCCGCACGCCGGGAGGTCCTGATGGTAACCGATGGAATTGATCGCTACTACGGGAGCGGGGATCCGGAGGATCCGTATCTAAGCGCGGCAATCGAAGATGCGCAGCATGCTGGAATCGCGGTCTATGCGATCTATACGCCCGGCGTAGGTCACTTCGGCCATAGTTACTGGCAAACCTACTGGGGTCAGATTTATCTTTCGCGGCTGACGGACGCGACAGGCGGCGAGTCGTATTCCGTCGGTTTCACTGGCTCGCCGGTAAACTTCGATCCTTACCTCGACGATATGGAGCATCACCTGGCACATCAGTATTTGCTGAACTTTATTGCCAAGCCTCAGAAGAAAAGTGGGTGGCAACGAGTAAAGGTCACGACCGAGGTGCCCAACGCGGAGCTAGTTGCCCCAGCGAAAGTTTATGTGCCGGCCGCGCCACGCTGACGATCGGCAAAGTCTAGATTCGGTGCCGTCCTCGGCGAAAAAGTGATCTGAAAGTGCGGAGAGCCTAGTAACCAAACAGGGATCACGATCATCTTAGTTGTAAGGTGAAGGCGAGTGTCGCTGGATCGACATTTCCGAAGTGATGGTCACGGAGCGATGTGGATTCGAGCCGTCCTTGCTTTCATAGTGCTCCTTGGCGTTTTTGCCGCACGAGAAGTTCCTTCGCACTTTTCTGATGCCGGCATTCACTCGACCGTCGGCGCCGATTCTCATCACGACCAGAGACCCCGGTTTGACCAGGGAGCATCAGACTGGAATGCTCCGCCCGCCATTGTTTTAGTGTTTCCTCCCACCGGCGAATCGCAGCACTTGATGTTCACAGCACAATTACTTTCCACGCTTCGAACTAAGGGTTTCCACTTCAATCGCCCACCTCCGATCAGCTAATCGGTTTCCGTTTGAGACAGCAAAGGCATAAGGGCCGGTCATCGCGAAGTTAATGAGCAGGGCCCGAATCGGAGGTCGTGCGCAATATTGGAGAATAAAACAATGAGCGAGATGACGATATTGTGTGTCGAAGACCAATCCGACTACATGGCAACGCTGACCTGGATGCTCGAGGGGATTGGTTACGAAGTCATGCACGCCAGCAACGGCGGGCAGGCGATCGATCTGCTTGCCAGCCACACGGTCGACGGCGTGCTGCTGGAACACAACCTGCGGGATGCGAACGGGATCGCATTACGCGCCCAATTGAAAGCCATGCGACCGGATATCCCCGTCCTGTTATTCGAGGGAATCGGAAGCCAAACCCCGGTGATGCTGCGTTTCTTTGACGCTTACCTGCAGAAGAAGGAACGACCGGGAAATGAGCTCGGAGATTTGGAGGGATGAGAGCACAACAGTTTTCGAGGCGACAAGCGATGACATAATTTCTGAGAGGTAATTTCTATGAAAATGATACTGGGGATCACTCTAATTCTGTTTGCAACGCAGGTGTTGGGGCAGAGCTCGATTCCCCCTGGAACTATCCTTCCAGTGCAATTGAATTCTTCCCTGAATTCGCGAAAGCTCAGACCTGGGCAGGTCATCACGGCTCGCGTGATGCAGGATGTTCCTCTGTCGTCTGGATCGAAGATCCATGCTGGCGCAAAAGTAATCGGTCACGTGACCGCCGTAAAGCGCGCGAACGGTGCACAAGTGTCCCTCCGGTTTGACACTCTAGTGGCTGGCCACCACCAGATACCAATGACAACCGATTTGAGGGCGGTGGCATCCATGATGGCCGTAGAGGAGGCGCAGATTCCGGCGTTTGGTCCCGACCGAGGAACTTCAGAGAACGCGTGGACCACAGAACAAATCGGAGGCGAGGTGGTCTACCGTGGGGGCGGACCCGTCGCGAACGGCTTGCAGTTTGTCGGCAAGCCAGCGCCCAATGGCGTGCTGGTTCAGGTTTCCAGTAAGCCGGGAAGCGAGTGCCGCGGCGATAGCAATGACCGGATGCAAGCCCTCTGGGTATTTTCCTCCGATGCCTGCGGCGCGTATGGTTTCGCGAATCTAGTAATAACCCACGCGGGACGCACGAATCCGGCTGGCGAGATCATCCTGGCCGCAAACCACGGTGACCTGAATGTAAGGGGTGGCAGTGGAATGTTGTTGCGGGTGATCGGCGAGAGAAATGAGTAGAGGCATCAAGGCGCAGCCTTGACTACGACTTACGGTTCGGAGGTGAAGACGGCAATGCCACGGGCAATCCGCCGTATGCAGGATCGCCCGTGGCATAAGTCCGGATCAGGGATTCGATTTCTGCTCGCCGGTCCGGTCGGATTGATGTAACGCTCCTGCGATTTTTGGCATCTCTATCTATGTATCGGAATTTATCCTGTTCGAATTACCGACGCTGAGTCTCGGGACCAGCAAGCGGGAGCGTCTATGAAATGGAAATTGCGTACTAAGTTCGCTGGCGGCGCCGTTATTGCCTGCGCGCTCGCGTTATCGACCTTTACGGGAGGACTTCCTGTAACTACTTCCGTTTGGGCGCAAGATCAGCCTCCGGCACAAGATCAACCTCAGGCGCAGGCTCCTCCGCCGGTGGCCGCCCCGGGTCAGCCGCCGACCGCGCCCTTGTCTCCTGAACAGTTGCAAGAGTTGGTGGCTCCAATCGCGCTTTATCCCGATGCTCTCGTGGCCCAGATTCTTGCTGCATCCGCCTACCCAACACAAATTGTCGAGGCGGAACGATTCCTTCAAGGGAACCCGAATCTTAAGGGTAAGGATTTGGGTGACGCCGTCGATCAGCAGGACTGGGATCCGAGCGTGAAAGCTCTCACCCAGTTTCCTTCTGTGCTGGCAAATCTGGATAAGAACCTCTCTTGGACCTCCGAGCTTGGCGATGCCAATCTCAACCAGCAAGCTGATGTGATGCAGGCCATCCAGTACATGCGCAAGAAAGCCAAGGAAGCGGGCAACTTAAAAACTACTCCGCAGCAGAAAGTAGAAGACCACGGTTCCGACATTGACATTGAGCCGGCGGATCCCGACGTCGTCTACGTTCCGGAGTACGATCCCGGGTTGGTCTATGGGTACCCGGTTGTGCTTTGGCCCGGCTTTTATCCCTGGTGGGGTGTTGGTGGGCCGTATATCTCTTTCGGAATCGGTTTCGGCATTGGGCCCTTCTTCGGATTCGGCTGGGGCTGGGGTGGCTGGGGGCTCGATTGGCACCACGGATACGTCCGTTACGGAGGCGGTCGGTATGGGTTTCACAGCCACGCGTTTTATGACCGCAACGCCTACTTTCACGGAAACTACCGAGGCTCCGGGCCTTATGGGCGGGGCGATCGCGGCGCCCGCGGGTTTGCCGGAAACGGCGGCCGAGATTTTGGCGGTGGCAGAGGTTCTAGCGGGACACGCTCGGGCGCCTTTAGCGGATTTAGCCGGGGAGGAGAAGCGCGAGGCTTTTCCTCGCGGGGGCAATCCAGCTTTGGCGGAGGGGGGTTCCACGGTGGCGGCGGAGGATTTCACGGTGGTGGCGGCGGGGGAGGCAGGCGTTAGCCGCGTAGTGAGTCGAAGACGCTTTGGCCTTGAAGCGCGAGGAACGAGGAAAAGAATATGAAAGCTATGACATCGCAAAGAAGCTGTTCTGGAAGCTACATGGCTGGCGTTAGTCGCGTAATTGCCGCTGCAACTCTCACGGTTCTGGCATTTTCTTCCGGCATGGCGGCAGGGCAATCCAACGCCCAGGGAACCGCGTCCAGCGCTCCGGCCTCGATGAAACGGAAATTCGACCCGCCGCAAGCCGGCCAGCAGACATTTCCTTCTGCAGCGGAAGCCACTCAGGCTTTGGTTGCAGCCCTCAAGGACGGCGACCATGCATCATTGTTGAAGGTCCTGGGGCCGAACGCGATGAGCATCGTCTCCTCGGGCGATGATGCCGAAGACAAGAGCAACAGAGATCAGTTCGTCCAGAAGTACCAGCAGATGCACCGTCTCGTGATGGAACCCGATGGCACGACCACTCTCTACATCGGCGCCGAAAACTGGCCCACTCCAATCCCGCTCGTGCATCAAGGCAATTCCTGGTATTTCGACACGGCAGCTGGGAAGCAGGAAATCCTTTATCGGAGGATCGGGAAAAACGAACTCGCGACCATACAAGTGTGCAGCGAACTCGTCGACGCGGAGAAGGAATATTACGGGCAACCGCACGACGGCGACTCGAACCCTCAGTATGCACAGAAATTCCTCAGCGATCCCGGCAAGCATAACGGCCTCTATTGGGAGACGTCTGCCGGCGAAGCCGCCAGCCCGATCGGTCCTCTCCTAGCCTCGGCCTCGATTGAGGATAGTCAGAAGTCCCAACCGTTCCAGGGCTATTATTTTCGAATCCTGAAAGCCGAAGGAACAAAGGCGCACGGCAGCGAGCGCAGCTTTATTGTGGACGGGAAAATGACGCGCGGCTTTGCGTTCCTCGCTTACCCTGCGGAGTACCGTTCCTCGGGAGTGATGACCTTCATCGTCGATCAAGACGGAATCGTGTATGAAAAAGATCTCGGCCCCAAGACTGCCCAGATCGCGAAAACTCTAACCCGCTACGACCGAGACGCAACTTGGCGCAAGGCCGATTGATCCACGTCTAGAGTTGTCCCGCTCATCAGTTGCGCTCTAAGGCCGTGGGAAATAATGCATTTCCTTCGCGCTGCCGACGAATATTCTCACCTGGTCTTCCTCGTAGTCGTACAATCTGAAGCTGAATTGACCCGGGGAAACGCGCCCTCGATCGAGCACTCGCGCTTACGCCCGGCATCCAAATGCACGCAACCATTCTCGCCACATTTCTTGGGATCCCTAACATCGTAGTTTCGATGTGCAGCGCTGGCATCCTGATTTTTCTGATTGCTCTGTGGGCTGCGAAGACCGATATCGCCCGGGCCCACGGCCTCGACAAGATCGTGGCCTTGAGCAATTTATGTTTCGCCATCCCCTTGGCGGTCTTCGGTGCGGAGCATCTCTCGGGTGCAAGATTCATCATGCTCGGCGTGCCCTCCTATATGCCGTGGCGTTTGTTCTGGGCTTATTTCGTCGGTTGTGCATTGCTGGCCGCCTCCTTGAGCATTGCCACGAAAATTCAGGCGCGCTGGTCTGGTCTGCTGTTCGGGATCATGATGTCTCTTTTTGTGGCGATGATACACATCCCGGGAGCTCTCGCCAGTCCCAAAGACAGACTTACATGGACGATTGTCATCCGTGAAATGTCATTTGCAGGCGGAGGCTGGATTCTTGCGGGAAACGCCATGCGCGAGCAAGGTGAAAGCAAGCTCATTACCCCGGGCCGCGTGTTGATCGCGATCGCCGCGATCTTTTTTGGCGTTGAGCATTTTCTGCACCCGGCCAACGTCCCGGGAGTCCCCCTCGGGAAGCTGATGCCCGTGTGGATTCCGGGGCACCTGCTCATCAGCTATCTGACGGGTGCAATTCTCCTCATCGCCGGGGCAAGTATTCTGCTGGCCAAAAAGACACGGATGGCGGCGACTTATCTCGGAACCTGGATTGTGCTGCTGGTCTTGTTCATCTATGGGCCGATCTTGATCGCTTCGCTGTCCGACCCGAGCACCGACGTCAAAGTTGAGGGGATCAACTACTTTGCGGACACGCTGCTGTTCACTGGAGCGATTCTCGCACTCGCCAGCGCGACGCCGCGTAGCGATTAAAATGCCGCCTGCCAACCTGTTACAAACCGGGAGCGTAAGCGTGCCGCGCGTCTTGATGAGCGCCGCACCCTGACGCTGCGCTGGCCGACGTTGACAGTCGCATCCCTGAACGGTATGTTGAATTCAAGACTGGATGTTGCTTCTAAAAGCGGGAGTAGTTCAGCGGTAGAACGCCAGCTTCCCAAGCTGGATGTCGCCGGTTCGATCCCGGTCTCCCGCTCCATATTTCAACAAGTCAAATCGAAGTCGGCCCATCCCTTGTTCTAGCTGTCAATAAAAGTTCTCACCACCCCGCACGCACCCGTACATGTCCGCCGGACCGGCGAGCAGTACCGCGGTTACGTTGTTATCTGTTAACACGGAAGTAAGCTCCTCTATAGTGCCGCGAACCGGCAATGGCAGTGGAGGAGCTACGCTTGACTCGGCGAACAAACGGATCGTACCTGCGGCGGGCGCTTTTCCTTGCCCTGGCGTCGGCCTTCGTACTGGCCGCAACTGCTCCGATGTGTCGTGCACAGGGCGAGGATGACGACGATGATGCCAACCCCGCCCACTCAGCCTCGCTAAACCTGATCTTCGATAGCCGCGGCAACGCCAACATCCAATTTCTGCTCGACCAATCCCCCAGCAACTGGCAACCGATTCAAGATGCTCTCTCGCTGGCACTGCGTTGCCCGTCGCAAGCATTCGCGCACCCTTCAACCGCGCCTTCATCCCGTGAATTGGCGCGCATGAGGCCGGCTCAGCAGGCGCAATACGAAAAGTTCCTCAATGACGCCAATCAGCGACAGCTTCAGGCAACTTGCAGCCATGTGCTGATCGCGAGCGGTTGGACGGTAAGCGGCAGTCTTCCGCTACAACCCCTCGCTGATGCGTTGGCAGCGTCGGGAGAGCAGTTGCTGTTCGTCAGCGTGCAGCGCCCTCGATCAGGTTTTGAAGAGCAAAGTTCTCAGGGCTTGCAATTGAATCGCTCCACTAGCCAGCGCGAAGATGCCCAGCTCCTCTTCTACAGCTACCCGCTCGGGACGTCGACTCTGATCCCGCCGCTCCGCCTGGCCTACGGGTACCGCAATTCAGACCTGCTGCGGCAATGCGCCATGTCTGCGGGATTTCTCCTGCTTCCGATCCTTCTGATTGTCTGGATGCGGCGCGCTGCGCTCAGAGACGCTCTCCAGGATCCAAGCGCGGCGTGGTTCAGCTATTTCAAGACCCTCCAGTGGTGCGTAAACGCCACCATGCTCCTCTGGATGGTCGCGCGTACCAGCCTCCGCCAGGGCCTGCAGGATCTGGTCGCATTTCGGCTCCCCGACGGCGGATGGCAATCCACCATCGCTCACACGCTGGTGGTCATCGTTCCACCGTGGATCGTCTATCTGCTCTGCCTTTTCCTTTCTTACAAGGTGTTCGTGCAGTTCCGCGGTAATCAATGGACGCGCCGCCAGTTTATGCTTGAGCGCTCGCTGGAGGTGGGCGCGCAATTTCTTCCCCTCATGTTCTTCTGCTGCGCGCTGGATTTTCTCGGCACATCACCCAAGTTGCTGGTGGTTCTGATGCTGGCCGCTTACGTTTCGCGCGTGGTGTGCCTGCGCGCAAAGATCAAAGTGTCAGGCGCCGGCCCCGAAGCGCTTACGACCGGTGAATTGCGCGACCGGGTTTTCGAAATGGCGAAGCGAGCCAGCGTCAAAATCAAACAGGTATTTGTGTTGAGCTCCGGCCGCATGCAAGTTGCCAACGCTTACGCCACCGGCGCGCAAACCGTAATGTTCACCGACTACCTCCTGCAGAGGCTCAGCAAGCGCGAAGTCGATGCCATCGCAGGCCATGAACTGTCTCACCTCCGTCATGGGCATCCCAAGAAGCTCGGTTTGACCATGGTCGGAGTGATCCTGTTCCCCTCGATCTTCCGTGGAACCTGGACCATCTTCACCGATTTAATCACCGACCTGCTCAGGACCATTAGCGGTGGCGATCGCGACGTGCTCATGCAGTGGTATCGCTGGAATCCGAAGCTCGTGGCCTGGTCCCAACTGGATCTTGTTCTGATCGTTGCTGGCTTTGGTGTGTTCTATCTTCTGGCCCGGCGCTTCGAGCGAATTGCCGACGAGGGCTCGGTGCAGCTATCCGGCGATCCGGAAGCCATGATCACGGCTCTGCTCAAAGTGAGCCGGCTTAATCTCACTCCCATCCAGTGGGGAAAAGTTACGGGATCTCTTCTGACGCATCCCACAACCTTGAAGCGAATTGAGCACATCGCCAAAGTGGGCAACGTACCTGAGGCGCGGGTGCAGGAACTTCTGGCACACCACGCGCAGGAGGAGCAGCTTCGACGTGCTGTCCTCGTTGCGCCAGCCTCCGATTCAACCTTCAGCGCACAATCAAACGAGGAACACTATGCAGTCCCGTCCGCTGGCAAAAGCGTTGAGTCGACCATGACCGCGCTCCGTCGCGCCACCAACAACAGGTGGCTGCTGATCGCTGCAAATGTGCTGCCGCCCGCACTCGTAGCGTGGCTCGTAAACCGGCTCAACCTGCAAGGGCAAGTGTCTCTGATCGCTTATCTGGCCGGAGCTCTGCTTATAGTCGCAGGCTACTCCTTCTTGGGAGTGCACCTCAGTCTGCGTGGCCGTGCAGAAATTCGCAGGCGATTCGCCGCCAAGTTCGACGCGGAAGGAATTCAGATTCGCGGCCGGAACGCCATCCTGGCGGGCTTTGCCCCCGGAGCAGCCCTGCGCATCTACCTCCTGGGTTATGACTGGGACAAGGGATTCGTTTGGCTCCTGCAAGGCCGCATGGTTTACCTTGGCGATAAAATCCGCTTCGCCCTCAAGCCGGAGCAGGTGCTGAACGTCCGCATTGGCGAGAGCGCTCCCGGGTGGTGGAACAGCGAGCGCGTATACATCGACTGGCGCGACGCCGAGCACGGGCGCGAGGGCACGTTTAGCCTTTATCCCAGCGAGCCGAGTTCTGCAGGAAAGATCAAGAAAGAGGGCACAGGGTTATGCGAGGCCGTGCAACGCTGGCGCAGCCGGGCCAACGAATATCCCGTCGCACCCCCAGCCGTGCAATCGCTGGAGTCGCCGGTGTTGGGCGAAGTCACCAGCCACGATATTAAAGATCGCCTCAGCCGAGGCAAGCGCCTGAACTCGCTGATCCTTCTCTTGCTTCTGAGTTATGGTGCTTCGCTGCTGGTGGGAGTCTCCAGTTGGTATGGGTTTGCCGTGGTGCTTCTGCTGAGGGTTTACGAGCGCATTCCGCACTGGCGCCAGCGTGTACCGCCGGCAACGCCCCCACTGCAGCAGCCTCAAGCGGTACGCGCACAAGCCACAGGGGCGCGATAGCGGCAGGCGCGCCCGCGTTCGCGACTAGAGCATCCCGCCCGTTTTCACTGCCAGAATGTTCAGCGCCATCTCCAGTTTGGTAATGGCAGCCCCCAGTTCGGGATGTTTTCCAATCTTCTCTTGCAGCGTCTTCAGAATCTGGTGAGCGCTTTCCACTTGCGCTGCCGCCTGAGTCCGATCCTGTTCGGGATTGCCTTCACTCCGCGTTTCCATGGCCACTCGCTCCGTGTTCCTCTCAAATTCTATACCGGAATGTCGCGCTAACAGCGGTTGGAGGGGTTGTTCTACCGGCAACCGAATTCACCACTAGCTGTGATCGGCGTCACGGCAAGGTTCGAGCAAACTTGTAACCGTAGTAGTGGACGACAAGCTGTGCAGGGCAAGTACAGGGATCAGCTCAACTGGAGTTGATTGCTTGCCCTGCAGAGCGATAAAGGAGTCACAGATGTCGTCGACATCGCACGCTGTCGAAGTCGCCATTAGTCGGGTTCTGGTCGGGATCGATTTCTCGGACTGTTCTGAAAAAGCCCTTCATCATGCCATTGCGATCTCCCGCAGCTATGGCGCCAAATTCTACTTCGCGCATGTAGTCTCCTCGCTTGGCTATGTGATGGCTGGTCCGGAGGTCACGGCCATGGCGGCCGAGGCAACCTCCAGGGATGTGCAAAAACTGGAAACCTACCTTCTGCAAACTGGGGCGCTCACCGGGATCTCATACGAGGCCATGGTTCTCCAAGGGGGCGACGTCTGGCGCGAATTGGAGCAGGTCGCCGAGGAGCAAAATGTCGACTTGATCGTGGTGGGCACTCACGCGCGAACCGGGCTGCGCAAGATTGCGCTGGGCTCGGTTGCGGAAGCAGTTTTTCGACACGCCAGGTGCCCTGTGCTTACGCTGGGCCCGCGCGCTCCGGACGATGCACCGCCCAATGCCAGAGTGCGGCACATCCTGTGCCCCTCGGACCTGTCTCCTGATTCCGCGCACGCAGCAGCCTATGCTGCGTCTTTGGCGAGACAACACGAAGCCCGGCTGACCATCGTCCATGTCGCGGAGCGCATGGAAGACGCTAAGACCGGCGATCAAGAGCGCGACTTCGAGGCGCGATTTCGAGCCTATCTGCCCGGAGAGTTGCCGCACAACTGGACATTTCGAACTCAACTCGGTCCGATCGACCGGACCATCCTTGACCTCGCCGACGAAGGTCGAGTCGATCTGATCGTCCTTGGTGTGCGCGCCTCGCATGCCTTCGCACATCCTCACGGCTGGCCTCATGCTTACAAGGTTGCATGTGAGGCTCGATGTCCCGTGTTGACACTGAGGTGTGGCAAAGAACCCCAGGCGTGACGCAGATCAGGCTGGAGGATTAAGACACAAGGTGCCGCAAGCCCTTCTCGGTGTGACTGGAGATATGCGGCGCTGTGTTTGATGTCACTGACATTTCAGCGTCTTCGACCAACATTGATTTGTTGCTGAAGTATGCGGGGACGAGCCTTCCGGGGGAAAGACCGCCCCCGCACTTACTTCGACCTCGACTCTGAAAGAGTTCGCAACCGAGGTCTATTGCCGCCAAACGGTTGCGTTCGCGGACTATATTGTTGGCTGGGGAGCCGAAATCTTAATGATTTCCCTTTTCCGCTCACACCCATTAGTGACCGAGATCACTGACTCAATTAGCCTACTCAAGCGATAACCAATTGCGTCGGCCGGGATCGCTGCAAGCCGGACGGCACGCTGGAGCCTTAGGTTTGTAGGTGCAGATACGAGACCGTGTCGTCGCGCATTCATGCATGGCACTCTTTTTGAATCTTAAGTAGACGGCAGCGCGCACAACATCGGCCTCCCCTGAACCTGCCTGCCTCTCGACTCCGCAAGATCGAATTCAATTCAGTTGCGAGTATCGCCGGCGCTGATCCATGGGGACCGCCGAAGGCAGGAAGGTTCTATGTCCAAGCATCCAACCATCGCAGAACATCTGAAGGCCAGCGGAGTCTCCCGCAGAAGTTTTCTCCAGCTGTGCGGCACGCTCATGGCAACCGCACCTTTCGGCTTGGCGCTCACCGGCAAGAAGTCGGTCTTGCAGATTGCCGACGCCATCGGCAAGACGAAACGGCCGTCTGTAATCTGGCTGCACTTTCAGGACTGCACAGGATGCACTGAAACTCTGTTGCGTACTTCTGCTCCCGATGTTGCTCATCTCATCCTTGACGTTATTTCTCTCGACTACCACGAGACGCTGATGGCAGCATCCGGTGCGCAAGCCGAGGCTGCGTTGCACTCTGCTATAGCGGAAAACGCCGGCAAATATGTTCTGGTCGTTGAAGGCGCAATTCCTACTAAGGACGATGGCGTTTACTACCAGATGGGTGGCAGGCCGGGCGTACAGGTTTTGAGGGAAGTGGCGGCCCAGGCTGCCGCGGTGATCGCTATCGGTTCCTGCGCATCGTGGGGCGGTGTGCCCTCGGCCGACCCGAATCCTACTGGCGCCATGGGCGTAAGTTCGGTTATATCCGGCAAGCCAATCGTGAACCTGCCCGGCTGCCCTCCCAATCCTTACAACCTGCTGGCGGTAGTTCTGGAATACGTCACCATGGGCAAGCTTCCGGCGATGGACGAATTCGGCCGGCCGCTCTTCGCCTACGAGCGTGTGATTCACGAGAACTGCCCGCGTCGCGCGCACTTTGATGCTGGCCGCTTCGCCTACGCCTTCGGCGACGAAGGCCATCGCAAAGGCTGGTGCCTCTACAAACTCGGCTGCAAGGGCCCAGTCACTCACGCCGCCTGCTCCACGCGCCATTTCAATGAGATTCCCGGCGTATGGCCGATCGGTCTTGGAATCCCCTGCGTGGGTTGCACCGAAAAGAGCGTGGTGTGGCGGATGAGTACGGTAGAAACCGTCCCCATTCACCTGGCCACTCCGCCTGACACCTATCCGCCGATCTACAGTAGCGCCGGTCAGTTGAAAGTTGGCGCAGCTGCCTTGGTAGGTGTAATCGCTGGAGCGGTCGGTGGCGCCACCTGGGTTGCGTCGCAACGTTTCCAAAGCAGCCAGGAGGCGGGCGTCGCCCGGGTGATTGCGGATCGAGCGCACGCGGAAAAACTCAAGCTGTCGTCCGAGAACCAAACTCCGAAGAAAGAGGACTGATGTGGCCATCACTCGGCGAGAATTGTTTACCACCGTCGCCAAGGCCGGAGTGCCGGCGGCCGTAGCCCTTACCGTCGGCTCGAAAGCCCTTCAGGCAGAAGAAATTCCTGTCCCCAGCGCCGCTGTCGGGTTGCTCTACGACGCCAGCATCTGCATCGGTTGTAAAGCCTGTGAGGCAGCCTGCGCCGAGGCCAACAACACTCCTGAGGATATTAGCGGCGACCAGCTCCATCAGGCGCCCACCGATCTCAACGAGCTCACCCGCAACATCATCAAGCTCTACAAGCCAGAAGATGGATCCGCCTATTCCTTTGTGAAGCGCCAGTGCATGCAGTGCCTGGATCCCGCTTGCGCCGCGGGTTGTCCTTTCCAGGCTCTGCACAAAAATCCGGAAACCGGCATCGTCAGTTGGACTGCCGACAAATGCATCGGCTGCCGCTACTGCACTATCACCTGCCCGTATCACATTCCACGTTTCCAGTGGCAGGGATACAACCCACGCGTCACAAAATGCGAGCTCTGCAGCGATCGGCTGGAAAAAGGCCTCAAGCCTGGCTGCACCAGCGTGTGTCCCACGGGCGCAGTAATTTTTGGTCCGCGCACCGTTCTGCTGGCCGAAGCCAAACAGCGCATCAAGAATCATCCCGGCCGTTACTATCAGGAACGCATTTATGGAGAAACCGATAACGGCGGTACGCAGGCCCTGTATCTCTCGCGCGTTCCCTTCGAAAAACTAGGCTTGCCCGAACTCGGGACAGAATCGGTACCTGCCCGCACTCTGCGCTGGCAGCGGCGGCTCTATCAATACTTCGCGCTACCCGCCCTGCTGTATGCCGGCTTGGTGCAAGTGATTCGTACGAGTTTGAAAGGCCATGAGGATGAAGCTCATGAGCGGGAAAAAGAGACTGGATTGAGGGCGCAACTCTGAGGTCACCAATATGAGCAGCACAACCATCACCAACGCGTCCGCCGATCCAAGCCGCTGGGAGCGGGCCGTGCCGGTTTATGGATTTCCTGTGGTGAACCGCTTCTTTCTCGGACTGGTCGCCATGACCCTGCTGGCATTCATTTTGACTGCCTACCGCGAACTCGCGGGCCTCGGTCCGGTCAGCGGCATGAACGACGCGTTTGGCTGGGGGATCTGGAAAACCTTCAACGTGATGGTACTCACCGCGCTGGGTTCCGGTGCATTCGCAGTAGGAATCGCCGCCTGGGTGTTTCGCCGCAAGCGCCTGCATTCGCTGATGCGCATGGCCCTCCTCACCAGTTTTCTGGCTTATGCTTGCGGTCTTCTCCTGCTTGGTATCGACGCCGGCCGGCCCTGGAATTTCTACTGGATCGTTTTCCCGTGGAAATGGAATATGCACTCGCCGCTGGCCGAAGTTGCGATCTGCATGTCGATCTATGCTATGGTCCCGCTGGCCATCGAAAACATTCCGCCCGTCCTCGAGAGGCTCTGGTATTTCGATTCCCGTCTGCGGCCCGGAGTGGAGCGCTTCGAACGTCGGCTGCACTATTTCTTCCCGTGGATCATTGCCGCCGCCTACTTGTTGCCGGGCATGCACCAATCGTCGCTGGGCGCGTTGATGCTGCTGGCCGGCGAGCGCGTCCATCCCTTGTGGCAGACCCCGTGGCTGCCGTTCCTGTATCTTGGCGCGGCCACCTTCATGTCGTTCGGATGTGTTGCCGGTACCACCATGCTGTGTTGTGTGGTCTGGAAGCGCGCCATGGACATGGAAGTTCTCGACGAGGCCGCTCGCATCACTTCCTGGCTGATCTTCGGCTGGATGGGTTGGAGGCTTCTGGACATCCTCTTCCGGGGCGCCTTAGGAACGGCCTTCCACTTCGATCGTTTTGCAGGCGTGTTCTGGCTGGAGATGATTCTGATCGGGGTTGGTGGCTTTATGCTGCGCCGTTCGCTGCGAACCCACGAAACCCGCATGATGTTCCTGGGCTATATTTTCAGTTCGCTGGGTGGCATGATTTATCGCTTCAGCCCGACCACTCTGGCTTTTCGCCCCAACCCAGAGTCGCTCTATTTCCCAAGCACCATCGAGATCCTGGTGTCGCTGGGTTTCATCTCCATGGGCATTGCAGGATTTCTTCTGATCGTCAAACGATTCGCCATCCTTCCCGCTCCTCTTTACGAGTGGCATGACATGGCGAGCTACTTCCGGTTCCGCCGCCCCTACATTCGCTGGACCGGATATTTCAAATATGGACATTTCGGCGAGAACGAATCCGAAACAACAGACTCTCACTAACAGCAGGTCTTATGGCAAAACGAATCACGATCGACCCGATCACTAGAATTGAAGGTCACCTCCGCATCGATGTCGAGGTGGATAATAACGCGGTCAGCAATGCATGGGCTTCGTGCACCATGTGGCGCGGCATCGAAAAGATTCTCCGCGGCCGCGATCCACGCGATGCCTGGCTCTTCACCCAGCGTTTCTGCGGGGTGTGCACCACCGTGCACGCCATGGCCAGCGTGCGCTCGGTGGAAGATGCCCTGAAGCTCGAAGTGCCGCTGAACGCCCAGTACATTCGCAATCTGATTCTGATTGCCCACGCCCTGCACGATCACATCGTCCACTTCTACCAACTGTCGGCGCTCGACTGGGTCGATATCATGCAAATTCCCAAGGCCGATCCCGCGGCAACCCAAAAATTGGCCGAGAGCATTTCTCCCTGGACCCGCAATTCACGCAATGAATTCAAAGCCGCACAAGACCGTGTAAACGCCGTCGCCGCCAGCGGCCAGCTGGGAATCTTCATGAACGGTTACTGGGGCCATCCTGCCATGCGCCTCTCGCCGGACCTGAACCTGCTCGCCTTTACCCATTACATCCAGGCCCTTGAGTATCAGCGCAAAGCTCTGCAGGTGGTGGCTCTTCTCGGATCGAAAACGCCACACATTCAGAACCTGACAGTCGGCGGCGTTGCCAACGCGATCGACCTGGACAGCGCCAACGCCCTCAACATGGATCGTCTGGAAATGATCCGCGTTTTGCTGGACGAAGTGGTGCAGTTCATCCATCAGGTTTACTTTGTCGATGTCTGCGCCGTCGCCGCCATGTATCCCGAATGGTTCAAGATCGGCAGCGGTGTTCGCAACTACCTCGCCGTGCCTGATCTGCCGTTAGGTAGCGCCGGTAGCAGCTACGACCTTCCCGGCGGATACATCATGGATGGAAACATCGCTGGAATGCGTCCATTCAAGACCGCATCCGACAAAGTATTTCGTGATTCCGTCAGCGAAGATGTCACGCATGCCTATTATCAGGGCAAGCCCCTCCATCCCTGGTCCGGAGAAACGGAGCCCCAATTCACCGGCTGGGATGGAGAGCAGAAATACTCTTGGGTTAAAGCGCCGCGCTTCAACGGACAGCCCATGCAGGTCGGCCCGCTGGCGCAAGTGCTAGTCGGCTTCGCGCAAGGCCATCCGCTGACGGTAAAGTACGCCACGCAGGCGATCGGCAACGTGCAAGCGGTCGGCGGAGTCCGCGTGACTCCAGATATGCTGCATTCGACCCTGGGCCGTCACGCCGCGCGCGCCATTCGCGCCTCGATGTTGGCGGAGCTCGCGCAAAAACATTTGCAGCTTCTGACCGACAACATCGCCAAGGGCGACTACACGGTCCATAACCAGCCGGTATTTCCCAGCCACGAAGTCGAAGGCGTCGGAACCCATGAAGCGCCTCGCGGCACGTTGTCTCATTGGATCGTCATCAAAGACGAAAAAATCAAGAACTACCAGGCGGTCGTACCCTCTACCTGGAACGCCAGTCCACGCGACGCTTCCGGCGCTCACGGTCCTTACGAAGCCTCACTGCTGCACACGCCGCTCGCGCGTCCCGAAGAGCCGCTCGAGGTTCTGCGGACCGTGCACTCGTTCGATCCCTGCATGGCCTGCGCCTGCCACGCCTTCGATCCCTCGGGCAAGCAGATTGCCAAAGCCAAGGTGCTATGAAGAAGGTCCTGATTGGCGGAATCGGCAATGTGTTGCTCGGCGACGATGGCGTTGGCCCGTACCTCGTGCAGCTTCTGTTGTCACGCTATGAGTTCGAAGATGGAGTCGAAGTTCTCGACTTGGGAACGCCGGCGCTCGATCTGATCGATCAGATCTCCGGAAAAGATGTCGTCATTCTGATCGACTCCGTCGATACCGACGCAGCTCCGGGAACGGTGCTGCTCTATCGTAAGGACGAGATCATGCAACACCGCCCCTCCGTGCGCATGGACCCTCACTCCCCTGCGCTAGTCGACACTCTGCTCAGCGCCGAACTGTTCGGAGTCGCGCCCGCAAACTTACTTCTTGTAGGAATTGCTGCTGAGTCTTATGAGCCATCCTGCAGCTTGAGCAAGCCGGTAGAAGCTTCTCTCGATCCGGCGATCCCCGAAATCCTGAGTGAACTGGATCGAAACAGCGTTGGATATCAACTGCGCGAACATCCCGCCGCACTCGAAGCCTGGTGGACCGAATCAACACCTGAACCTGTGCCAGTCGTCTAGCCCCGTAGGGTATTTCTCAGGTTTTCAACCAGACGACGGGGAATCCGTGACCGAGCTTGCGGAAGTCTGAATCGCTGGTTACCAGCGTTGCCTTATATTCGATCGCCAGAGCTGCCGCGAAGCTATCCACGTAGTAAAGCTTGTACTTGGCCTTCAGGTCCGCGGCTTTGAATGCCCTCTGCGGAGTGGCGTCCAACATCTCAATAGGTAACGGACTTACCGCGTACGCACCAGCGATGCGCCTGTTCCGGCCCGAAATCGCGAAGAATCCTACCGTACACTTCCCCGTAATTGACCGCCGACATCAGCACTTTGGCGCGCCCGATTCTCGCCTCTTTCAGAAGCTCATTCACTTTCGGACCGCCAGGTCTACTCCGCAGGAAGGCGAACAATGCGCTGGCATCAAAGACATATGTTTTCACTTATCGCGTTCGCCCTCTTCGCGATGTTCTTTTTCCCAAAGCGCCAGCATGTCCGGCCCATCTGCAAACATGCCCATGACGCGATCGATGTAATCATCTGTGATGGGCTGCAGTACGATGCGGCCGAATTGGTCCTCAAAGACTTTAGCCTTGGTGCCGGCCTCGATCTTGTGCTTGCGGCGAAGCTCCGCTGGAATGACAAGTTGGCCCTTCGAGGTAAATGTCACACACATATCCTTCATGACTTACATCATATCATAGGTAAGACATCAAGCAAAAATGTGTGTTGACTAGCAGATTCGTGGTAACTGATCTCCCGCCAGCATGTCCACCACCCGGGTCGTTCCCAGGGGCGTTCGCATCGTCACCAGTCCCGGATTCTTTTTCGTCACCGTTCCAATGATCTGCGCTTCGGCGCCAAGCGGATGGCGTCGCATCGTCTCCAGCAGCACATCAGCAACTTCAGCCGGCACGATTGCGATCAGCTTGCCCTCGTTGGCCACGTAGAGTGGATCAAGCCCGAGCAACTCGCACGCGCCTTTAACCTGTTCATGAATCGGAAGGGAACTTTCCTGCAGTTCGATTCCCACTCCCGACTGCTGCGCGATCTCATTCAATGTGCTCGATACTCCGCCTCGCGTTGGGTCGCGCATGCATCGAATGTCACAGGTTACGCCAAGCATCTCCGCCACCAATCCGTGCAATGCCGCACTATCGCTGACAATCTGGGTTTCGAACTCGAGCCCTTCGCGTTGCGCCAGAATCGCAATCCCGTGATCGCCGATCGATCCACTCAGCAGTACCTTGTCGCCGGGCCGCGCCTGGTCCGCGGAAAAATCGACGCCCTCTGGCACAACTCCAATCCCGGTCGTGTTGATGAACAGCCCGTCCCCCTTACCTTTTTCCACGACCTTGGTATCGCCCGTGACAATTTGCACGCCCGCCGCGGCCGCTGCCTGCCGCATCGATGCGACCACGCGCCGGAGTTCCTCCATCGCGAAGCCTTCTTCGATGATGAAGGCGACGCTCAGGAACAGCGGAGTCGCGCCTCCCATGGCCAAATCGTTCACCGTGCCGTGAACCGCGAGCGAGCCGATGTCGCCGCCAGGAAAGAACAGAGGCTTCACCACAAATGAGTCGGTCGTTATAGCCAGGCGCTGGCCGTTCACATTCACGATCGCCTGATCGTCCATATGCGCCAGCACCGGATTCTGAAACGCAGGCAGAAAGATATCGCGAATCAACTCCGCGCTGAGCTTACCCCCGCTCCCGTGTCCCAGAAGAATGGTGTCCTTTACCGCAATCGGCGCCGGGCAACTGAGTTCGACCTTTACATCGACGACGCTCTTTGTTGACACTCGCTCTCCTAACTTTCAATCGCATGCCGCCGGTAGTGGTAATAGGCGGCGCATGCTCCTTCACTCGATACCATCGGTGCCCCCAACGGATTTTCCGGCGTACATCGCATGCCAAACGCGGCACAATCCGTCGGCTTCTTCAATCCCTGCAAAACCTGTGCGCTGATGCACTCCGCGGGTTCGTCCACGGTGAATTCACCCAGTTCGAAGACGCGGTTCGCGTCATAAGCAGCGTATTCCTCGCGCAAATGTAACCCACTCTGCGGGATCGGCCCGATTCCGCGCCACTTCTGGTCTGCCACTTCAAATACTTCAGCCATGATCTCTTGCGCGGGCACGTTTCCCTTGTAACTCACCGACCGCGCGTACTGGTTTTCCAGCCTCGCCTCACCTGCCTCAAGTTGGCGCACCAGCATCAGCACCGCTTCCAGAATATCGACCGGCTCAAACCCTCCCACCACAATCGGGATTCGAAAATCGCGAACCAGAGTTTCGTACTCTCTGCATCCCACGACGGTGCACACATGTCCCGGCGCAATGAACCCCTGCACCCGGTTGCTGCTGGACGTCATCAAGGCGCGAATCGCTGGCGGTACCAGCACATGTGAAACCAGCATAGAAAAGTTCGTGAGGCCTTCGCGCTTCGCCTGCCAGGCGGCCATCGCATTGGCTGGAGCCGTGGTCTCGAAACCCGATCGCCAGAAACACCACCTTACGCTCCGGATTCGAGCGCGCGATCTTCACCGCCTCAGTCGGAGAATATGCGATGCGAACGTCCGCGCCATGAGCCTTCGCCCGAAGGAGGTCCGAGCTCGATCCCGGCACCCGCAGCATGTCTCCGTAGGAAACCAGAGTGACGTCCGGACGCAGCGCCAACGCAATCGCTTTATCGACGGTTTCCAGCGGCGTCACGCACACGGGACACCCCGGCCCATGCACCAGTTCGATCCCGCCTGGCAGCAGTTCATCCAGGCCGTAGCGCATGATGGTGTGAGTCTGGCCGCCGCAGATTTCCATCAACACCCAGGGCTGCGTCGTTCGCTGCACGATCTCAGACGCCAAGGCCCGTGCAATGCGCTGGTCGCGGTATTCGTCAAGATATTTCATATCCAAAATTCGGCCGAATCTACTCTTCCCCGACGGGTAATTCCGCTTCCAGCGCTCCCATCTCTTCCAGCAGCTTGTACGTACGCTCGGCTTCTTCCGCATCCACACGGCTGATCGCAAAGCCCACGTGAACCATCACATAGTCGCCCAATGCGGCTTCAGGGACGAAGCTCAACGACACCTGCCGCACGATCCCGCCGAATTGTACGCGGGCCGCCCGCATGGGGCCCATCTCTTGAATTTCCAGGATCTTCCCAGGTATCGCCAGGCACATGGCAGGTTTCTCCAAAGTCAGTACAGCACCGCTTGTCTGCGCCCACTGTGATGGACGTCACAACGCAAGGTGACAAGCACCACCTCGCCGGCGTCACCCCAATCAGCGAACCATCCCCCAGT
The DNA here is from genome assembly GCA_963782835.1 of uncultured Acidobacteriaceae bacterium. Lineage (GTDB taxonomy): Bacteria > Acidobacteriota > Terriglobia > Terriglobales > Acidobacteriaceae > Sulfotelmatobacter. The sequence goes on from CAWALR010000009.1 coordinate 168,566, forward strand.
TGACGGAACTCGGCGCAGGTGGAGGAAAGTGCTGTCAGCTGTTAGCATATTTTCTTGATACGAATGAGAGTTGGTAGAAAGCGCCAGCTCAGTATAGAAGGTAGATTACGATTATGTTAGTCAATGAAATGAATGAAAAAGACTGCCGCGATCTCCTGGCGCGCAGCTCGATTGGCAGACTTGGATGCTCGCTGGACGGCCAGGCCTACGTGGTTCCGATTTATTTCGCATACGAATCCGACTTTTTTTATATTCTCTCCACCATTGGGCAGAAGATCGAGTGGATGCGCGCCAATCCCAAGGTCTGCATCGAGATTGATGAAATCGCGAGCGAGTCACAGTGGGTGAGTGTCATCGTGAACGGCCATTATCAGGAACTGCCCGAGCCCCAATTTGCCGACGAGCGCGCCCATGCCCGGAAGTTGCTGGAGAAGCGTTATTTGTGGTGGCAAAATGCCTTGGGCGAGCGCCAACTCAAGTCGGGCAAGGAATTAATTATGCCCACCTTCTTCCGCATTCGCGTCGTTTCCATGACCGGCCTGCGTGCGGTTGCCGAAGGCAAGTAGTTATAGACGTCGCAGCTGCCGTGCAAGAACCCTTTGTCACCCCTCACCATCTTCGGGCTGTTCGCTGTGACGGCAATGCTCGTTTGCTATGCCTTGGAGGCGCGGGGTCGATGGTTCATCCTCGCCTTCGCCGGAGCCTGCGCCCTAGGCTCGGTCTATGGCTTTCTGCAAGGTGCGTGGCCGTTCGGGCTGGTTGAAGCCGTGTGGTCCGTGGTCGCCTTACGCCGTTGGGCGGTTGCTCCGCGGTCAAAATGAGCGGCTATCGCCCAGAAGAAGTTTGCTGCCCGTGCCGTATTTCTTTCAGCATCTCAGGCTCGATGTTGCCACCGCTGATAATAGCGACACTCGGATTGCCGCGCGGCAGTTGACGCGCGTGGAAAATGAATCCGGCAACCGCGACCGCGCCGCTGGGCTCCGCAACCGTGGCCGGATTGCCACTCAGATACCTGACAGCCTCGCGGATTTCGTCCTCAGTCACGGTGACGATGTCGTCGACATAGCGGCGGATATGCTCAAAATTAATCGGACCAACACTCTGCGTTCGAAGTCCGTCGGCGATGGTGCGTGAAGTTTCTTCGGCAGGGAACTGAACAATCTTTCCCGCGCGCAAGCTGGCCTGCGCATCTCCAGCCAGCTCCGGTTCCACGCCAATCACGTTGACCGAAGGTTTGCTCAACTTGATCGCGGCCGCCACGCCGCTGATCATGCCTCCGCCACCAACCGGCACCAGAACGGTCTCGACCTCCGGCAAGTCCTCGAGAATTTCCAATCCCATCGTGCCCTGACCGGCAATGATCTGCTCGTCATTGTACGGAGGCACGATCACATATCCATGCTGTGCGGCTAGCTCTTCCGCCTTACGCTGACGCTCGGAGCTTCCCGGGCCCACGGTGACGATCTCCGCGCCCAGCTCAGCCGTGGCCTTGCGCTTGATGGCCGGAGCATTGTCCGGCATGACGATGACGGCCTTCACTCCCAACGCCCGCGCCGCATAAGCGACCCCCTGCGCGTGATTACCGCTCGAGTAAGAAATGACCCCGCGCTTCCGCTCTTCCGCCGACAGAGAAGCAATCTTGTTGTAGGCTCCGCGCAGTTTAAAGGCGCCGATGGGTTGCTGGTTTTCCGGCTTGAGGAAGAGCCGTCTCGGATCTTCTTCGCACAGCTTGAATTCAATCAGACGCGTACGCACCGCGACGCCGCGAAGGCGGGCCTGGGCGGAGACAATGTCGGGGAGAGTGACCATTTCTCACTATTATCTACCACCCGGGCGGTTTCACACGAAACGCGAGTTCGGTTGACATCATGATGTCCAATCGAAATATCATCATGATGTGAGAACCACACTTACTCTCGATGACGACGTTGCCAGCTTATTGAATAAAGAAGTCCGCAAGTCGGGCCAGCCGTTCAAGCAGGTGGTGAATCGCTTTCTGCGCCTGGGATTGACGCAGGCCAGGCAGCCCGCACGAAAGCCGTTTGTGGTTAAGCCGATGAAGCTAGGACTGCCTCACTTTGAAAAGGTCGAGGAGCTGCTCGAATACCTGGAAGGCCCGGATCACCGGTGATCGTTGTCGACGCCAACCTCCTGATCTATGCCTACGATACCGACTCCCCCCAACATAAGAACAGCCGTGCGTGGATGGAGAAGATTTTCTCGGACGTAGAGCCTGTGGGATTGCCATCGCAGACGATATCTGCCTTCCTGCGAGTCGTTACCAATCGGAGGCTACCGGGATCGCGCTTGATCGTTGAACAGGCCTTGCAAATTGTAGAAGAGTGGCTGGCCCAGCCCAATGTGCGAATCATAGTGGCCGGAGATGAGCACTGGTCCCTGTTGAAACGAATGATGGTCGATGGGCAAGCCTCAGGGCCGCTGGTCAGCGACGCAGAACTGGTTGCGTTGACGATTGGATACGGAGGCGTCCTGTATACGGCGGACCGGGATTTCGCGCGCTTTCCGGGCTTGCGCTGGAAAAACCCACTTGCCTAAATTTCCAGAATCACCGGCATGATCAACGGCCGCTTCTGCGTCTGCTTCGAAATATAGCGCTTCAAATCCGCGCGGATCTTTTCCTTGATCACGCCGTAGTCAGCCTTCTCTTCTTCGCTCGAGTGCGCCAGCGTGTCTTCCACAATGCGCCTGGCTCCGTCCAGCAAGCCATTTTCGCCAGGATTAAAGCCGCGCGTCACAATCTCCGGCGCGGTCTCCACACGTCCCGTGAGCTTGTTGATGGCGATGATCGGCAGCACAATCCCGTCTTCGCTCAAATGCCGCCGATCCTTGATGATCAAATCCTCAACCACATCGGTCCGCGAGCCGGAATCGATGCAGACGCGGCCCACGTTGACTCGTCCGGTCTTGCGCGCGCCGTGTTCGTCGAATTCCAGAACATCGCCGCTCTCGATCAGCATCACCTTGCCCACCGAGCTGTGCATCGCCCCGGCCATTTCGGCGTGCAGCTTCAGTTGCCGGTACTCGCCATGAATGGGAATGAAGTACTTCGGCCTCACCAGATTGATGATCAGCTTGAGTTCTTCCTGGCTGGCGTGTCCGCTGACGTGAATCGGCGGCGAGGTGCCGTCTTCGTAAATCACATAGGCCTCGCGGCGGAACAGGTGATCGATCATCCGGTAAATGGTCTTCTCGTTGCCTGGGATAATGCGCGACGAGAGCACCACCGTGTCGCCCTTCTCGATCTTGGCGTGCTTGTGATTGTCCACCGCGGCTCGCGACAGGGCCGACATCGGCTCGCCCTGCGTGCCGCTGATCATTACGCAAACTTTCTCCGGCGCAAAATTCTTCATGTCGCCGGGATTGATCACCAGTCCATCGGGGATTTCAAGGTAGCCTAGATCCTCAGCAATTTCCGCGGAGTTGTTCATCGAACGTCCGATGAATGCGACCTTCCGCCCATGCTGGTGCGCCAGCTCCACCGCCAAGCGAATACGATGAATGGAAGAAGAAAAACACGAAATGAACAACCGCCGCTTGGTGTGGGCGAACACTTCGTCAAACTTCCGCCGCACAGCGCGCTCGCTGGGTGTGTAACCCTTGCGCTCAACGTTGGTCGAATCCTGAAACAGTGCCAGCACGCCCTGTTTGCCGTACTCGGCGAAGGAGTGCAGATCGAACAAATGGTTATCCGTGGGCGTGGGATCAACTTTGAAATCGCCGGTGTGAATGATTACACCGAGGGGCGTGTGAATTGCCAGCGCAACGCAATCCACCAGACTATGCGTCACTCGTATCGGATGAACCGTAAATACGCCTGCCTTGAAGCGCTCGCCGGCACGTATTTCGCGCAGATCGGCATCTTCCAGCAGCCCGTGCTCGTCCAGCTTGTCTTCCACATAGGCGAGGGTGAACTCGGTGCCCCACACCGGCACATTGAGTTCGGAGAGAATCCAGGGCAATGCGCCAATGTGGTCCTCATGGCCGTGTGTAAGGATGATGCCGCGCACCCGCTCGCGGTTCTCGGTGAGATAGGAAATATCCGGAACTACAATGTCCACGCCGAGCAATTCGGCTTCAGGGAACATCAGGCCGGCATCGATCACAATAATATCGTCGCCCCAGCGGACCGCAATGCAGTTCATACCGAACTCGCCGAGGCCCCCCAAGGGGACAATTTGCAATTTTCCAGTTGGCATGGAGTACTGATGATGCTAGCAGAGTGTGTAACATACCGTACAGAGCGATTCTGTCGTCTCTACGCTGTGTGGAGGATGGCGTTCTCTCTGCCTCTGAGTTAAGGTTGAAGCAATGGCAGGTGCGGAGTCCAAATCGTGGCTGCGAGGTCGCGCCGAGAAGGCGCTGGTCAAGGGACTCACGCGCGCCTACTCTACCGTCCAAGTCAATCCGGAAAAATTTCTCGTGCAACTTCGCACCGCGTACCGTCTGCCCGTCAGCGGATATCACGGAGTCTATTCGCTGGAGATCGGCGAGCTGGACGCGGTGGCCGACGATATCATTCGCAGCGGGATGAAGCTCGCTGCTGCCGAGGGCGCCGGCTTCGGCTTGGGCGGTTTAATTACGATCATTCCCGATCTCGGCATCCTCTCCGCCATCACTATGCGAACCATTCAGAAGTTGAGTCTGGTCTACGGCTTCCAGTTCAATACTGACAACGAGATTGCCGAACTCTGGATCGCCGCTGCCAGCGCGGCGGGCGTCGATATAAGCCGCGAATTGCTCGAGAAGGAAGTCGTGAACAAATTCGTCCCGCGCGTGATTCAGCGCATCGCTGCCACCGCCAGCGGCGAGGTGGTCGAAAAGTGGGCCGGACGCATGATCCCGCTGGTCAGTTCTGCCATCGGTGCCGGTCTCAACTACTGGTTCGTCCGCGCCTGGGGCGGACGCGCCAAGGCACATTTCCGCGACCGGCATTTCCAACTACGCCAGCAAATCCAGCAGCAGGCTTTGATGTCGGGCGAAGCGCCTCTGATTCTGCCCTCTGCGATCCGCTAACTCCATCTGGGTTACAAAAATCTGTGTTAGAAAAAAGGATGACTACTTTTCACTGCTCGGCAATTCTATTCGACCTTGACGGAGTTCTCGTCGATTCCACCGGCTCCGTCGACCGCCAGTGGCGCATCTGGGCCCGCGAGCGCGGAATTGACGAGGAGAAAGTGATGGCCATTGCTCACGGCGTCCGCGCCGTGGAAGTTGTTCGCGCCGTTGCTCCTCATCTCGACGCGGAATCGGAAGTCGGGAAGCTGGAGCGCCGCGAGGCGGCGGATCGCGAAGGTGTTGCCGTGATGCCCGGTGCCATCGATCTCATCCGCGCAATTCCTGCCGGCCGCTGGGGTGTGGTCACCTCCGGAAGGCGCCGGCTGGCAACTGGGCGCCTGGAGCTTGCGCACATACCGCCTCCGAAAGTGATGGTCGCCGCCGACGATGTTTCGAACGGCAAGCCGCATCCAGAGCCGTATCTAAAGGGAGCTGAGTTGTTGGGCGTAAGTCCTGCCGAGTGTTTAGTGATTGAAGACGCGCCAGCCGGAATCCGCGCCGCGCACGCCGGTGGCATGAAAGTGATTGCCCTCACCAGCACCTACCCCGCGTCTGCCTTGAGCGAAGCGGACGCCGTAGTTCGTAGACTGGATCAGATTCAAGTCAGTCTCGATGGCACCCAGAAGCTCGTGATCAACGTTGCTTAGACGCCGCAAAGAAAACCCTTGTCATTCCGAACGCCGGCGAAGCCGCGCAAGCGCGGCGAGACAAGAGAGGAATCTGCTGTACCGAACTACCGCAGCCAATCTTCTAACTCGATCCCGCGATCCGTCTTCTCGTCGCGGTATTTCACGATGACCGGCGTGTACAGAGAAATCCCCAGCTCCGCCGCCGCACCCTTTTTTACCGCACGCGATCCCGGTACAACCACAGCGCCTTCCGGAACTTCGAGCGGCGCTTCCGCTGTCGCGCGGTAAACTTCGCCGCGTACCAGATCATAGAGTGGCGTCGATCGTGTCAAAATCGTGCCTGCTCCCAACACCGCCCGTGCCCGCACCAGTGTGCCTTCGTACACGCCACAGTTACCGCCGACCAGGACGTCGTCTTCGATTATTACCGGCGCCGCGTTGATCGGTTCAAGCACGCCCCCAACTTGCGCTGCCGCACTTAAATGCACGCGCTTTCCCACCTGCGCGCACGATCCCACCAGAGCATGGGAATCGACCATCGTGCCTTCGTCAACGTATGCGCCCACGTTGATAAACATCGGTGGCATGCAAATTACCGACGGCGCCACATACGCACCCAGGCGCACCGAGGAGCCACCCGGCACCATGCGCACACGGTCGCCGATAGAAAACTTGCGGGCAGGGAACGTGTCTTTGTCCACGAAGCTCAATCCTGCTCCGCTCATCTCAGCCAGCTCTCCCAGCCGGAAGCCCAGCAGAATGCCGTGTTTCACCCAGGTATTCACAACCCACTGTCCGTCAACTTTTTCAGCCGCCCGGATTTTCCCTTGCGTGAGGGCATCGCGGAACTCGAGAAACACCGGCCGCGCTTCAGGATTGTGTTCGACCTCGCCCAGCGCTGCCAGACGCTCGATGGAAGTTTTCAGGGATTGCATGCGGGGAAAGTATAAAGGAAATGCAGAAGTCAAAAGTCAGAAGTCAAAAGTAAAACCTATCTTTGCTGTTACTTCCGCATTCTGCATCCCTACTTCTCACTTCTGCCTTTAAACGCACTTGCATTCGCTGCGAATCAGCACACCAGTCATACCGTGCGCCACTTCGCGTCCCAGAGCGAGCGTCGCATACGGCCCATGCCAGCGCGCGTGATTCGCGTCGTGTCCCGCAGGCCGTCCTTTGCCCTGGTTGCATTGCCCGCAGGACCCGCGATGCAGCACGATCTTGTGTGGACCGGCTGCCCAGTTTTCGTATATGTAAAATTCCAGCGCCTCCGGGGCGGACGTCGCCGCTTTCGCGATCAGTCCAACTTCCGTGACCACTTTCTGCAGCTTTGCTCTCGTATCACGCCGCATCGGCAGCAAAGGCAGTCGGTAGTTTTCTTCAATCTTGCCCATCATGGCCAGCACCGCCTTTACCGGAAGCGGGCTGGATTCAATGAAGTTTGCCTGCATCAGCGCTAGATATTTGCGATGGATGCTGCGGGCCGTGGCCCAATCGTTGGTGAGCGCAGCTCGCGTCATGGTCGCCATCTCATGCGGAATCTCATTCGAGGCCACTGAAACCACGCCCACCCCGCCCAGCGCGATCACCGGCAGCGTTGCGGCATCATCTCCAGAGAAAACTAGAAAATGTTCAGGCACGGCGTTGATCGCCTCGGCAACCTGTGTCATGCTGCCGCTGGCTTCCTTGATCCCAACAATGTTCGGAATCTCCGCCAGTCGCGCCAGGGTCGGCGGTTCGAGGTTCGCTCCCGTGCGCCCGGGAACGTTGTACAGAACTACCGGCTTGTCGCCAACGGCCTCGGCGATCGCCTTGAAGTGCCGGTACTGGCCCTCCTGCGTTGGCTTGTTGTAATAAGGAGAAGCCGTGAGAATGGCGTCCACTCCGGAATGCGCAGCGACTTCCTTCGCTTTCTCTACTGCATCGTGCGTGGAGTTCGAAGTCGCGCCCGCCATGATGGGCACGCGTCCCGCGGCTACCTCGATCGTCGTATCGATCACGTGCAGCCATTCGTCGTGGGTGAGCGTGGGCGTCTCGCCAGTTGTTCCGCAAGGCACAAGAAAATCTATGCCGGATTCAACCTGCCAGGCCACCAGTTTGCGCAGCGCAGCGTCGTCGATCGTGCCATCCTGATGAAAAGGGGTTACCAGTGCCGTACCGCAGCCACGAAGTTGCATGCTAATAAGATAGCGCGAATAAGCCTGTGTGGAAACGGTGGCCGAGCTACAACTCCCGCCAGACATCTTTGAAATCGTAGAAGCCCTTCTTGCCGGCAATCCACTCCGCCGCTCGCACCGCGCCATCGGCGAAGCCCCGGCGCGACTTGGCGTCGTGACATAGATAAATGCTGTCTACGGAGGACTCAAGCACGATCTCGTGCATGCCCACCACCTCGCCCTCGCGGAAAGAAGTGATCTCAGGGCATTCCTTTCCGCCGCTCGCCTCCCGAACCACATTCTGAATGGCGATAGCTGTCCCCGAGGGCGCGTCTTTCTTGTGCGCGTAGTGCCGCTCGAATATCTGTCCGGAATACTCGTGCTGCAAGGCTGCAGCGGCCGTTCGGGCGACCTCGAGAAACAGATTCACTCCCAGCGAAAAGTTTGCCGCGTAAACGAATCCAGTACCGGAGCTCTCCACCAGTTTCTTGATCCGCTCGATCTCTCCATACCAGCCCGTCGTGCCGACGACCATCTTCTTGCCCGCTCTCACACAGCCTTCGATATTGCAGACTACGCAGGAGGGAGTCGTAAAATCGATCACGAGATCAATTCCGCCCAGCTTTTCAGCGGTGAGGGCTTCGCCATGAGCGTTTTCCGCCGCGCCCACGACCCGAACCACATGTCCCCGCTGGCGCGCTACCTCCGCCACCAGCGATCCCGTCTTGCCGCGGCCAAGAAGAAGAATGTTCATCGCAGTCGTGGATAAAGTTTAGAATGCCAGCAGCGTCGAGAGGATGCATTTTCGCCGCGAAGTGAGGGTTGCCGGGCGAAAACTCCTACGCAAATACTTCCGGATCCAAATCCCGGAAGAACGTGTTATGCAAACGCTGGATCACTTCCGGCACTTTGTCTTCTTCAATCACAAATGTCAAATTAATTTCCGAAGCGCCCTGCGAGATCATGCGAATATTGGTGCTCGCCATTTCCCCAAAAACTGCTGCCGCTACACCCGGCGTGTCGCGAAGGTTTTCCCCTACGAGACAGATGATCGCCTTACGCCCTTCATACTTCACGTCGGCCAGCTTGGCCAGATCGGCTGCCAGCGCGGGAATTGCCTGGTTGGAATCCACCGTGAGTGAAACGCTCACCTCCGAGGTAGAAACTACATCCACCGCAACCTTATGCCGGTCAAACGCCTCAAAAATCGTTCGCAGAAATCCATGTGCCAGCAGCATGCGAGGCGCAGCCACATCCACGATGGTGATCCGCTTCTTCACCGCAATCGCCTTGAAGATATTTTTCCCTTGCGGCGCCTGGGTCGTGATCTTCGTCCCTTCGCAACCCGGGTTCAGAGAATTCAGCACGTAGACAGGAATGTTCTTATGAATTGCTGGCAGCACCGTGGCCGGATGGAGTACTTTGGCGCCGAAATATGCCAGCTCTGCCGCTTCATCGAAGCTGATCACCTTGATGCGCCGCGCTTCTTTGCAAATTCGGGGATCGGTGGTGAGAATTCCATCCACATCCGTCCAGATCTCAATACGCTCCGCCCCCAGCCCGGCGCCCACAATGGCAGCGGAGAAATCAGAGCCGCCACGTCCAATCGTCGTAGTAATTCCTGCGTGGTTCGCTCCGACGAAGCCACCCATCACCGGAACCTGGCCGGCATCCAGCAGCGGCTTCACTTTATTCTGCAGCCGCTCGTTGGTCTCTTCTTCCTGCGGAACCGCTTGCATGTAACTGCTGTCGGTCACCAGCACTTCGCGCGCGTCCACGTGTGCGCTGTTCAAACCATGAGCTGAGAATGCCGCGGCCACAATCTTGCTCGAAAGAATCTCCCCGAATGCCGCGACATGATCGGTGGTTCGCGGAGTGACCTCACCCACTGCGGAAATGCCGCGCAGCAATTCATCGAGCAATTCGAAGTCGGCGCCAAGCTCGGAGTGAAAGTCGGTGAACAGCGCCGTACCCAGCAATTCGCTGGCGGTATTGTAGTGGCGTTCCTGCAGTGACCGGCAGAGTTTGAGAGCCGTCTTGCGTTCGCCCGCTCCCGCGGCGCGTGCCATGGTCAGCAGCGTGTCGGTAACCCGCGCCATCGCACTGACCACCACCACCGGCCGTTGGTCCACGCGCCCCTTCACGATCGCGGCTACGCGTTCGATGGCCTTGGCGTCTTCCACAGAAGTGCCGCCAAACTTCATCACGATCATCGGCGTGACTTCCCGGCAGGATTAAAGCAGAGCGATTTCAATCCAGGTAACCCTTCGCCTTGAGGAGTTCTGCATTCAGCACTGCCGCGCCAGCGGCTCCGCGGATGGTATTGTGCGAAAGAACGGTGAATTTCCAGTCCAGCACGCCGCACGGCCGCAGTCGCCCCACCGCCGTGGTCATGCCTGCGCCCAGGTCGACATCGAATCGCGGCTGCGGACGATCGCTTGCCTCCATGTACACCACCGGACGCATCGGCGCACTGGGCAGTTTCAGTTCCTGCGGAACGCTCTGGTACTCATTCCACGCCGCAATCATCTCCGCCGGCTGGGCTTTCTTTTTCAAACGCACCGAAATCGATTCCGTGTGCCCGTCTTCCACCGCAACCCGGTTGCACTGCGCGCTCATGGCAAAGGCGGCCGGAATAATTTTCGTTCCGTTCATCTGCCCCAGCAGCTTCAGCGTCTCCTCTTCCATCTTCTCTTCTTCATTACGGATGTAGGGAATCACATTGCCCAGAATATCGAGCGACGCCACGCCAGGGTATCCCGCGCCGCTGACCGCCTGCATGGTCACAGCCATCACCGCTTCCAGCCCAAAGCTGTGCTGCAGCGGCGCCAACGCCAATACCAAGCCGATAGCCGAGCAATTCGGATTCGTCACCACGTACCCGCCGGATTTCTTTCGCCACGCCTGCCCATCAATCAGCTTGATGTGGCCCGGATTCACCTCGGGAATGACCAACGGCACGTCCGATTTCATGCGCAGCGCGCTGGAATTCGAAACTACAAAGCAGCCCGCCTCGGCAAAGCGCGGCTCCATCTCGGCAGCAATCGAAGCATCAAGCGCCGCAAAAATAATTTTGGGCGCGCCTTCGGGTGTGGCCGGCGAAACTTTCATCGCCGCCACCTTCGCCGGAATCGCTGTCTTCAACCGCCAGCGCGCGGCCTCGGAGTAAATTTTTCCCTCAGAACGATCCGAAGCGGCCAGCCAGGCAACCTCGAACCACGGATGGTTCTCCAGCATCTGGATGAACCTCTGCCCCACCACGCCGGTAGCGCCCAAAATCCCGATCGGAAGTTTGCTGCTCATAAGTTGAAGGCTATAAATGCAGTAACTTGGATTCTACAACAGCCATCCCTTGGAAATAATTTACCGAAGGTAACCTGTGTCGTCTCCGCATAGCAGGGAACGCACTGACCGCAGGAACTAAGCGTCTTTGCCTCGCTCGAAAGCCGGGAGTCTTCCGTTACTGCAGTATCTGTTCCGCGCGCCGATAGCCAAAGTAGAGGATCATCATGCCTGAACTGCGACAGAATTTCTTTACCAAGGAGTGGGTCATCATCGCCACCGAACGCGCCAAACGACCGGAGGACCTAGCCACGCACCGCTCCGTGCAAAATGCACCTGCCTTTTTGGAAACTTGCCCATTTTGCGCCGGGAACGAAAACAAGACTCCGCCCGAGGTGGCGCGTTTTCCGCGAGATATGAGCAAACCCTGGGCGGTCCGCGTCATTCCCAACAAGTTTGCCGCGCTTTCCAGCGACGTCCAGCCCACACGCAGCTTGCAACATTTGCGTCGCCGCATCGATGGTTTCGGATTTCACGAAGTCATCATCGATAGTCCGGACCACTCCTGCTGCATGGCTATGTTGCCCGACGAGCACGTCGCCAAGATCCTGGGTGTCTTCAAGGAGCGATATAACTCGTTAAGCGCCGATCAGCGCGTCAATCACGTCACCATTTTCAAGAATCACGGCGCGGATGCCGGGGCCAGCCTGCAGCACCCGCATTCCCAGATCATCGCGACTCCCGTCATCCCCAGCCAGGTGCGTCATCGCCTGCACGAGGCTCTGCGCCATTTTGATGACGCGGGAGAATGCATGTTCTGCCACATGGTCGAGCGCGAGGTCGAAGACCAGACTCGCATTGTCCTCAAGAGTGGGATGTTCGTCGCCATGGAGGTCTTCGCCTCGCCCACTCCGTTCGCTACTCACATCTTTCCCCTTCGCCACATGGCGAGCTTCGGCGAGATTACCGCTGCCGAGATCGCCGACCTGGCGCGGGTTCTGCGAACCTTGTTGGCCAAGATCTACGTCGGACTGGAGAACCCGGACCTCAATTTCACCGTACGCAGTGGTCCCTCGGATTACGTCGGTGCCCGGCATTTTCACTGGTACGTAAGCGTGATCCCGCGTCTCACCCGCGTCGCCGGCTTCGAACTGGGCTCCGGTATGTTCATCAATACCGTCCTGCCCGAAGCCGCCGCTGAATTTCTTCGCAAGGTAGCCGTGGGAAAAGCAGTAGGAGCCACTGGCTCCGCCGGATAGCATCAGAAGAGAGGGAAGGGAAGCTTGAAACCTGGGAGCTAGACGAGAATCCAGAAACTGAGAACCGAGAACTAAGAACCGAGAACTAAAAACTGAGAACTAACAACTATTTCTTGATTCCGGCCTTGCCCCCCAGCACGTATTCGTCCAGCGGCCCAAATTTCCGCTTCTCGGCATAGAGCCGCCCTCGACGGAAAACAATGCGTAAGCTTGCCATCACCGGGATCGAAAGAAAAATACCTAGGATGCCGGCCACTTCACCGCCCGCCATGACTCCGAAAATGGCCGCTAGCGGATGCAGTTCCATGCTACTGCCCATGATGCGCGGAGAACTCACATAATCCTGAATCAGCCGCCAGCTGCCGAGAAAAATGATCAGCGCCAGCCAGTGCGGATAGCTCACCAAGAGCGACACGCTCACGATAATCACCGCGGCTACCAGCGGCCCCACCACAGGAATACATTCGAGCAGGCCGCCCAATGTCCCCAGCACCAGAGCGTAGGGCATCCGCATCAGTCCTAGAACCGCCGAATACGTCACCAGCGTGAGAGCCGCCAGGCTAAGTTGGGCGCGGATAAAGTGTGCCAGCATCTGATTCAGATCGCTAAGCACGCCCTGCAGCAGTTCCCGCTTCGGCCGCGATTGCACCAGATCAATCAGGATCTGGCTGAAGCTTTGGCCATCTTTCAGGAAAAAAATCGAGAGCAGCGGAACCACTACCAGCAGCCACGCTTGCTTGGCCACGGCCGCCACGCGCAGTCCCACCCCCTGCGCCATTTTCTCGATTTCATCACTATGGCTGGCAATATAGTCGCGCAGCAGGTCAACAATACGCTGGTTCCAGCCGTGTTCCTGTCCCAGTTGTTCCGCGATCTGCCCGGAACTCAGTCGGGAAAGCGCCGGCAGCGATTGGCCCAAACGGGCACTCTCCCGCGCGATCCGCGGCCCGGTGGAAACGAAAAACAATACGACCAGACCCAGCAGCAACACATAGATCACCGCAATGGCTCGTCCGCGCCCGCGCAAAACTTTCTCCAGGTAGGAAACCAGCGGGCTCATCAGGTAGGCGAAAAAGATCGCAAACAGGAAAGCCACCAAGGTCTGTCGTGCAGCGTAGAGAAAGCCCAACCCCAGCGCAAACAAAAGCACTGTGATGATGACCCGGGCCGTACGTGCATCCGCCAGCTGCAAACCTCACTCCAGGCAACGCTCAGTCAGAACATCGAGAGACGCCCGCCCTCATCCTCGCTAGTCCCGCAATACTACCGTGTTATCGTCCGGGATCTCGACTCGAATGAGCTTGAATTGATCCTTGTCATCCACCCAAAGCTTCCAGGAGAAACTTTCGCCTTGCAGGTTTATGCGCAACAGTTCGCGTTGGGTTCCCCGGATCATCACCTTCTCTCGTCCTACCAGCTCCAGCCGCACCCGTATGGACGTCCGGTCTTGCGGTACCAGCACTCCGAACTCCAGCGGTCCCTGCTGGCACTTTTGAGTACCTTCGGCCGTCTGACAGTTGGTTGCCAGATAACGCCAGGCCAGCACCTCGCGGTGAATAAAAAAATTATTGTCCAGGATGGCCGAAGTATTCGGCATCAGAAACGGTTGCTCCGCCGGCTTGGAGGAACCCGGGGCCACGATCTTTTCCAGCAGGAATTCGTCCTTGGGAGTCACCACCAGCGAGCCGCCGCTGCCATCGCTCCATTCGTAGCGAACCAGCTCGCCGCTGGAGGTCATCTGCAGTTCCGATTTTTGGACGGCTCCTCCGGAACCGCCCGTTTCCTGCAGCCGCGCCTTCACTACGCTGTTGCCATTTTCTTGCTGCACGGTGAAACTCTCCGTCACCACGCGCTGGCCCTTGATGAAGACCCCGAAGGATCCGGAATCCACGGTCTGGTTGCCCGACGGTTTCGGATCCTTCTTGTCTCGGGCGTAGGCGTAGCTTCCAACCGCGCACGCCAGCACCGCGATCGTTCCCCATCTTAGGTACGCGCTCACGCTCACTAGTTTTGTCCTCGGTTTCCCCCGCGGCGACTCAGCCCCAAAGTTTGGACCAACTCCGTCGCGATCTGCTCAATCGCCTTCCCGCCCGTTTCCTGTCTCGACGAAGCTCTCAAGTAATATGGGTGCCGTCTTTCGTAGAGTTCCCGGAAGCCATCCACCCCCGTCAGTAACGGCCTCTCTATACCCAACTCGGGTTGCTGCTCTATGCAGCGTCGCCATAACTCGTCGATCGCAGCGTCCAGGAAGACGCTGGGGATCTTCTTTGCTTCGATTAACTTGACATTGGATTCATGAATAAATGCGCCCCCGCCCAGAGCGATCACTTTCTCAGCCCCGCTCGTCAGTTCGTCCAGCAGTTCCTCCAAGGCCTCGTGCTCCATCCGTCGGAACTCTGCCTCTCCGAACTCGCGGAAGATCTCCGCGACTGTCCTGTCGTTGCGCCGCTCAATCCTTTGGTCGAGATCTTCAAAGCTCCAGTTCAGCTGTGAGGCGAGAGCCCGGCCCACACTGCTTTTGCCAGCCCCCATGTAGCCGACCAGAACGACTGCCCGTATGCCATGAGGGCCAGTCTCCGGACGCCGTTTTCGCGGATTCAGTTTTTTCTTCTTTATTGTTTTTCGGAGCGTTTTCTGAGATGGATTTTACCACTGAAGGTTCGCAGTACCACCGTGGATGAGACCGCGACGCGGCCTACGGTACCTGCAAAGGCACGTCCCTTGTCGAGCGGAAAATAGGTGTGGGTTTTGGGCTGCAAAGGAATATCGTCGTGTACTTCGCCGCGAACCGAGCGGGCGCTGACGTCAGCGGAAGTCCACTCCGGAATGGTGGCGTCAATGTCGCCGCTGTGGCTGGTCAGCCGGTATTCGCCGCTATTCCCGAAGTCGCCAACGTAGTTGATTCGGCCGCTGGTCGAAACCACCTGCACCAGGGAACCATTGACGCTGTTCAGAGTCACTTCGCCGCTCAGCGAATCGACCTCCACATGCCCATTCTGAATGTTGTCGAGATTCACTGCGCCGTTCATCGTCTTCACGTGCACGTGAGCGTCCGATATGTCCCGCACATCCACGGCCGCTCCTGGACCTTCCAGATTTACATCTCCGTGCAGTTTCTCCGCGTGCAGCGACCCGGTGCTGGAATGCAAGGTGATGCTGGCGTCCGCCGGAACCAGAATTTCGTAGTCCACGCGCCCGGATTGGGCATCCGCTCCCGGCAACAAGTGCGACTGTATGTCCACCCGGTTTCCGCTCTGGTTGTTGTCCACCTCGACCCGGTCCGAGTGCAGAACCGCGTTCACGATCACGGTATTGTTCTGCGAGGGCTTGACCGAAATCGAGCCGTAGGGATTCATCACCGACACGCCAGCTCGCGGCCCCACCGTGAAGCGGAGCTCCTTCTTGCTTTCCGCCACCAGCGTACCCGCCAGGATCACTGTGACAGTAACCAGCGTCGCCGCGTGTTTCCTCAACATAGCCACTCCCCCGAGCCTGCTGCTATCGACCCGCGCCGCAAAAGCTTCCGAAAAAACTTCACAACACGATAACTTTCCACTATGGCGTTGGCTGATCCATCGCCATTTCAAATAGCATGGATTTCTGCTGGTACGCATCCATCAGTGACCGCCGGGCGTCTTCGTCATTCGGATTCTCGTTCACCATACTCTGCGCGTCGCGGATCGATTCATTCACCCGTCGCAGGTTCTCTTCATATTGTCCCTGCATCGCCGGAGCATTGGCCGCAACTTCCTGGATGAAGTCGTCATCGTTCAGCCCGGAAAGATTCACTGCGGGCGTGACCACGGCCGCCTCTTGCCGGATTTGTTTCGGTAAACTCCCGTGGCGTTCATAGATTCCCACTGCCAGCAGCAGCATCGCCGCTGCCGGTACCAGCCAGCGCGCTACGCCCCAGCGCGCGCTGAAGGAAGGCACAGGCGGCCCGGGATTCTGCGGCCGAATCAACCCTTCCCGACGCAGCGCAATCTCAATGGAATTCCACACCCGTGGACTAGGTTCGTCGCTAGCCTGCAGTTCGCCAGCTGTCTCCACGATCAGATTTAATTCTTCCAGCAGCTCCGAGCATTCTTGACACGTTCTTAGGTGGGTACGCTGCTCCAGCGTGCTGCCGTCTTCTACTTCCGCCAAGCTTTCCCGCAGCTCAACGCAATTCATACGACCTCTCCCCGAGTCTACTGCGATTCTAGCCAATCACCGCAGTTCTTACGCCCCTGCCGAGGTTACGGTGCCCTCGCTTACTTCAACTCTGACTCTTCTTAACCTGCTCGGGACTTCCCGGCCTTTTCGGCTCTATTCATCTTGAGCAGGTCGCGCAACTTCATGCGCGCCTTGTGCAATTGTGACTTGCTGTTGCCGATCGAGCATCCAACGAGACCGGCGATTTCATTATGCTCGTAACCCTCGACGTCGTGAAGAACAAAAATCGTTCGATAGCCCGGGCGGCAAATCATTTACTGCCCGCTGCAACTGCAGCCGGTCAATCGACCCGGATAATGCCACATCGTCCGCCCCGAAGTCTTTCCTCGCGGAATCTTCTTCCGTACCTTGCGTGGTCTCTTCCAGCGAAACCACCGGAAGGCTCTTCTTCCTGAGATGCATGAGTACTACGTTCACCGACAGTCGATGCAGCCAGGTCGAAAAAGCCGACTCCCCGCGAAACGTCCCAATCTTGCGGTAAAGCTGCAGAAACGCCTCCTGCGCAAGGTCTTCCGCCTCGGCGGTGTTCGCCGTCATCCGCAAGCATAGCGAATACACACGTCTCTTGTGCTTGTCATAGATCGCCTGAAACGCTTCCGCGTCCCCGAGCTTGGCCCGTTCGATGGCTTCAGCTTCACTGAGTTCAGTGGCTTTATTTTGTCGTGGCTCGGTCAACTAGTCTTTTCCCGGCCGCACTCATTGGGATGCGGCATAAGTAGTTTGTGTTGTATTGTTTGCGTGCCCTTGCGGAACCTTGGTATTGCCTCTACAGTTCCAGAATATCAGAGGATTTCTACCGAACTCTGGATGCTTTTTCCGACTATTATTTGTCCTCAGATCGTCTTTGGAAACCCTTTGCCTCTGGTGAGTTGGAGAATCAGTCTACCCCTTAACCTTAAACCCGGGCGGAGCCGAAGAGTCGCAAATCTTCGGAAATCTGTAGTTTGCAGATTCAATTAGCCCTTACTGCTGGCCGTGGTAATCGTCTCCAGACCATGCCCGTGCGGCCCCAGCTCCCGCTGCCGGAGCAGAAAGGCAAAGACAACTCCCAGGATTCCAAGGATCGAGAAAATCCACATCCCCAGGTTGTAGCCTGCCGGATTCGTGGCATCGGCATGGCTATAGCTGTTGGCCCATCCCACCAGCAGGTTCAGGCCAAACAGGCCGATGTTCTGGATCATGGTCATCAACCCGTACGCCGTCCCCAACTTCGATTGGTCCACAATGTAAGCGACCGACGGCCACATCACCGCCGGGATCAGCGAGAACGCGACCCCCATCATGGCCATCGGCACATACAAATTGATGTGCGTGTAAGCCATCATCAAATAAACCGGAATCAACAGCAGCGATCCCAGCATCATCAACAGCGCCCGCTTGCCTACGCGATCCACCCACAGCCCAAACAGCGGCGTCGCGATCATGGCAAACAACGTCAGCATGCTCGACAAAAATCCGCCAAATTCGCGCGACGTCCCATGCGCCTCCATAAAGAACTTCACCGCGAACGTCTGAAAAGGGAAGATGGCCGAGTAGAAAACGATGCAGAGCGCGACGATCAGCCAGTAACTGACGCCAAACTTCCACAGGTCGCTAAACACCACTTTGTCGGTCGAAACGTCGCCCAGGTGGTAGTTCTTCTCCGCATAGACTTCCAGCATCCAGTAAATAATCGATCCCACTACGCACATCGATGTGAATGCCAGCGCGATGAGGAACGGAGTTCGCCAGCTGGCATAGGCCGCGCGCGCCCACGTCGGAGAGTTGAGAGCCGCGAACGTGCCCAGGCGGGAAGCCGTCAGGTTCAGCCCAAAGGCGAAGCTCAGTTCTTTGCCCCGGAACCAGCGCGCCAATGCGGCGGTAACCGCAACGTTCAGCGACTCTGCTCCCATCCCAAAAATAAGCCGCCCCGCCGCCATGACCGGCAGGTGTCCGGTGGCCACGGTGATCGCCGGACCAATGAAGCAGAGCACGCCGAAGATCATCAGCGACTTGCGCAGCCCAATGCGGTCAATAATGAAGCCGCCGATAACCACGGTGAAGATGTTGGGAAAGCTGTAGATCGCCTGCAGAAACCCGATGTCGAGATCGGTGAAATGCAGTTGCTGCTTCAGCACGTCCGCCAGGGGACTCAAGGCATCGTACGCGTAGTAGCTGCCAAACATTGCCAGACTGACAAAGATCAGAACCAGCCATCGGAACAGAGGACTCGGTTCGGGACGCACAGTTTCCGTCATCCACGCTCTTTTCTTAGAGCAGAATTAATACCAAGGATTGCGAGCAGAGCAGATTAGCAGATCAAGGGAGCGTCCGCATTGCTCATGTAGGGACAGCTTAGGTAGAGACGCCCATGTAGGGACAGCCGCCCTCGGCTGTCCAGCCGGGCAAAGCCCAGCACCGTTCGTGTGGAGCGGACACTCCTGTCCGCTGCCTTTGACTTTGATCTTGCCTTCGATCTTTGCGGCCACGACATGCCGTCATTCCGACCGAAGCCGGAGCGAACTTTCATTCCGACCGGAGCCGGAGCGCCAGCGACGGCGAAGCGGAGGAACCTGCTTTTCTCCCGCTTCGATCTCGAACCTAGTACTTCACAATCTCCGCAAACGACTTGGGATGGAGCGATGCCCCGCCCACCAGCGCTCCATCAATCTCTTCCTGCGCCATGAGCGCCGAGGCGTTGTCGGGCTTCACCGATCCTCCGTACAAAATGCGCAGCTTCGCCGCAAATTCCTCGCCGAATATTTCCGTCGCTTCCCGGCGAATCACCGCATGCGCCTCCGCAGCCAGCTCCGGCGTTGCCGTTTTTCCCGTCCCAATCGCCCAGACGGGCTCGTAAGCAACGACGAGGTGCGCGGCCTTCTTCGCCGATATTGCATGGAACGCCCGCACGCACTGCCGCCGCAGAACATCATCGGTCAGGCCCGCTTCGCGCTCTTGCAGCACCTCGCCCACGCAACAGATGGCTACCAGACCGGCCTCCAGCGCCGCCTTCAGCCGCAAGTTCACCGTATCGTCAGTCTCGCCAAAGTACTGCCGCCGCTCCGAGTGTCCGATGATCACGTGGGTCACGCCCAACGCCAGCAGCATCGCGGCAGAAGTTTCCCCGGTGAACGCTCCTTCCGTTTTCCAATGCACATTCTGGCCGCCAATGGCCACCTTCGACCCTTTCACCGATTCCACCGCTGTCGCCAAATCAACATCAGGCGGGCAGACCACAATTTCATCACGGTGGTGCTCTGCAACCAGCGGCAGGAAGTCGCGAAAAAACTCGCAGGTCTGCTCGGGCGTTTTATACATCTTCCAATTGGCGGCGATAACTTTTTTTCTCATGAGGATGCCTTTTCGATTCGAAGTGGATAAGCACTATTAGAGGGACAAAATTTCTCGGCGGCTCGTTCGTACGCTCTCAATGTAGAGAAATCAAAGAGAACAAACCGGACCTTCGTGACGTGATGAGCAGAGGCGAGAGCTTCAACCGTGGCGGCAATCGCAATCGGCGCCGCTTGCGCCACCGGATATCCGTAAGCCCCGGTGGAAATCGCAGGAAACGCTAAAGATTCAAGACCGTGTTCTTCGGCCAGCCGAACACATTCGCGATGACAACTCGCCAGTTTCCCCGCTTCTCCCTGATCTCCGCCGTGATAGATCGGTCCAACCGTGTGGATCACTTTTTTGGCAGCGAGCCGACCACCTGTAGTAACGACGGCCTTTCCCGCCGGTAGGCTCTTAATCGTGCTCACAATCTGCCGGCATTCAGCAAGGATGCCAGGCCCGCCGGCGCGGTGGATGGCTCCGTCCACTCCGCCTCCGCCCAGTAGCGATGAGTTCGCCGCGTTTACGATGGCACTGGTTGTCTCGCGAGTAATGTCGCCTGGACCGAAGAACTCGATAACCTTGTCGTCCTCCAGCACGAGTCGAATTGTGAAATCCTGTGCGCTCGTATCCAGACCGATCACTTCTTGTCCGTCAGTGCCTCAACTCCGGGCAGCTTTTTTCCTTCCAGAAATTCCAGCGACGCTCCACCACCGGTGGAAATGTGCGTCATCTTATCCGCGACTTCCGCGCCGTGCACCGCTGCCACCGTATCGCCGCCGCCCACAATCGAAATCGCGCCCGCATTCTCCGCCACGGCATGCGCAATTTTGAACGTCCCGCGCGAGAATCCCGGAACCTCAAACACTCCCATCGGCCCGTTCCACACAATCGTGCGCGCCCGTGAGATTTCCTCCGAAAACAATTCAATCGTCTTCGGCCCAATATCGAGCGCCATGCGATCGGCTGGAATCGGCTGCCCTTCGCCAATCTGCTGCACCACCGCGTTCGCCTCCGGCTTCATCGCCACCACGTGATCGATCGGCAACAGGAACTTCACATTTCGTTGCTTGGCCTCTTCCAGTAGTTGCCGCGCCAGATCGACTTTGTCGGCCTCCAGCAGCGACTTGCCGATCTCTTGTCCCTGCGCCTTCAGGAAGGTGTAAGCCATGCCCCCGCCAATGATCAGCGAATCGACTTTGCCCATCAAATTCCGGATCACGCCAATCTTGTCGCTGACCTTCGCTCCGCCCAGGATGGCCACAAACGGCGCCTCCGGATGCTCCAGCGCCTTGCCGAGATACTGCAGCTCTTTCTCCATGAGCAGCCCCGCCGCCGATTTCGACAGGAACTTCGTAATGCCGACGGTCGAGGCGTGCGCGCGATGCGCCGTGCCGAACGCATCGTTGATGTAGAAATCCGCTAGACTCGCCAGCTGCTTCGAGAACTTCTCGTCGTTCGCCTCTTCCTCCGCATGAAAGCGAAGATTTTCCAGAAGCAAGGTCTGGCCTTTTTCCAGCTGCAAAGCCACTTCTTCCGCCTCGGCTCCAACGCAATCCGGGCAGAAGCCCACGTTCTCGCCCCGCGCCAGTTCTTTATCCAAGACCATGCGCAGCCGCTCCGCCACCGGCTTCAGACTCATCTTGGGATTGGGCTTGCCCTTGGGCCTTCCCAGATGCGAGGCCAGAATCAGCCGCGCCCCGTGCCTTAGCGCGTACTCAATCGAGGGCAGGGTCTCGCGGATCCGCGTGTCATCCATGACGCGTCCATCTTCCAGCGGAACATTGAAGTCGACGCGCATGAAGATACGGTTGCCATTCAAGGGGAGATCACGGATGGAAAGCTTGGACATTGGCTGGTTCGTCCTTTGGCAGCGTTATTTAAAGGTAAGCACGATTCAAAGGTAAGCACGATTCAAAAGCAAGCGTGATTCAAAGTAAGCAGCTCGGAGCCACCCCGCGCACGATAGCCAAGGTGGCTCCGTAATATTCTTACAGGCCCTTGTCGGCCATATAGTGAATCAGGTCGCGCACGCGGCAGGAGTATCCCCACTCGTTGTCGTACCAGGAGATCACCTTGACGCAATTGCCGCCCACCACCAGCGTCATGAGCGAGTCGACGATCGAGGAGCGTGGATCGCCTTTGAAATCCGACGACACCAACTCATTGTCTTCGTAGCCGAGATAGCCCTTCAGCGGTCCACTCTCGGAAGCCTTCTTCAGCGCCGCATTCACTTCTTCCTTGGTCGTCTTTTTTTCTACCCACACCACCAGGTCGACCACCGAAACATTCGGCGTCGGCACGCGCATGGAGAATCCGTCGAGCTTGCCGCCCAGCTCCGGCAACACCAGCTTCAGCGCCTTGGCCGCACCCGTGGACGTAGGAATCATCGACAGCGCCGCCGCTCGCGCCCTCCGCAAGTCTTTGTGCGGAAAATCGAGTATCACCTGATCGTTGGTGTAGGAGTGAATCGTCGTCATTGTACCGCTGATAATCTTGAACTCGTCGTTGATCACCTTCGCGATCGGCGCGAGACAATTCGTCGTACACGAGGCATTCGAAACAATGTGATGCTTCGCGCCATCGTACTTCTCATGGTTCACGCCCAGCACCACCGTGATGTCCTCATTCTTCGCCGGAGCCGAAATGATCACTTTCTTCACAGTTCCGCGCATGTGCTTCTTGGCTTCGTTGGCATCGGTGAAGCGTCCAGTCGATTCGATCACCACCTGCGCTCCCACTGATTCCCAGGGCAGCGCCGCCGGATCTTTCTCTTTGAATACTTTGATCACCTTCCCGTCCACGGTAATGCTGTCCGCGCCCGCGCTCACTTTATTAGGCAGATTGCCCAGGACGGAGTCGTATTTCAGCAGGTGCGCCAGCGTCCTCGGATCGGTAAGATCGTTGACCGCTACGAATTCCAGATTTGGATCCTTGAGCGAGGTGCGTAAAACGTTGCGCCCAATGCGTCCAAAACCGTTGATGCCAACTTTGATTGCCATGTTTTCTCCATTCTTATAAATGCCATTACAGAACTTGTTTATACGACAGATGATGTTAGCAGGCCGGGGAACTGACGTAAATGATCGCGGGCCGTGATCGCGAACCGTTTTATTCCCATCACGGAACTTTGTGAGGTTGGTCCTTGACAGCCGGATCAAACGAAGCTTATTTCCAGGAACGCATCCGCCCTGCTAAACGGAGATGACAATCGAGCCAACAAATATTTTCGGTTGACGGTTGCACGCGCGCGAGCGTGCTCTTCCGGCGGCAGTAGGCGAGCCGTCGCCGAGAACTCAGCTCCAGTCACTTTGCCGCGAATGGTGCAGGGAGCCACTTTCACTTGAGGGTTGTTGCGGATGCGTTTGGTCTTGCCCATGTCGCTGCGCGTCATCACATACAACTTGTCGCCTTCTTCTCCAAACCACACCGGAGTCGCAACCCCCACTCCGTTTTTCCGGAAGGTAGTCAGAGAAATGTATTTCTGACCGTGGATCTCGGATGGAATCGCGGATGGAACTGCCTCAGGCATCCCCGCCATTGTAATCGGTCTCCCTTCCGTCGGGCCCGCAGCCACAAATACTTTCCTCCGCTGTCAGGCATGGTTCGCAGGCCGCGAGCGCATTGATCCGGCACTCGCATCTGTGTTAAAAGCCTTGCATGCGCAAATGGATGCGCGAGCGCTTGCAGCGCCGCAAAAAAACTCCCGCCGGGCCCTCCGATCAGCCCGCTCCTCCCCCTCTGCAACCTGCATATTTTGACGCGGAACAAGCTCCCGGCCCGGCCTCCGATGCCGAGAACGAGCAACCGGAAGTTTCTTTACCTGCTCCGGTTTCCGAAGATCGACCAACCCATGATCGACCAACTCACGATCGAGCAAGTCGCGAGCCCTCGAGTCCGGAGGATGCTACATCCGAAGCTCAGCCTCCGGCCGGGCAGCGCGCCCCCGGCGGTTCGTCGGCAGGCCGTAGCCGCCGGCGCCGCGGAGGTCGAGGCCGGGGCGGTCGTGGACGCGAGCAGGCAGTTGCGCAAGCCTTTACTCCCGCAGCAGTCAAAGGATCAATCCCTGTGTTGCCGGTTGAACCGGTCGTAGAAGAAATGCCGGATGCCGACCCGGATGCCGAAGTAGGCCAAACGCCTGAGCCGGTCGCCGTCGCAGTTCCCAAACCACCCGCACCTGCCGCCGTCGCACAACGTCCGCCCAAAGGCGTGGTCGTGCTTGCCATCGGTCTGCCCGGCTCCGGCAAGAGTTCGTGGTTCAAGCGCCACAATGTCGTTCCACTTTCCAGCGACATGGTTCGGTCACTGCTATTCGACGACGTTCGCGAACAAAGATTCCAGGACCTCGTCTTCTCCAATCTCCGTTCCATGCTCAAGGCGCGTCTCATCGCCAAGCGCCCCATGAACTACGTGGACGCGACCAATCTCACGCCGCAAGAGCGCCAACACTGGATCAAGCTGGCCAAGGATTACAACTACGAGGTACATGCCGTCTTCTTCGACGTGCCGCTGGAAGTTTGTATCGAGCGTCACGAACGCCGCGATCGCGTCGTTCCCCAGGACGTGATGCGCCGCATGGCCGCCAAGCTGAAACCTCCCGCCTTCGAAGAGGGCTTCGCCAAAATCACGGTGGTGCGAGTCAAGAAGAAAGAAGATATTGCATCGGCCTAGGCCTTCAGGATGCCGCCATCCTAAGCATGAGCAGATTGCGCAAGCTTAGAGTCATGGCTAGTCTGAGGGTGGCCCGAAGCTGGTTTGCCGGGCTCGCTATCGTTGGCCTTCGCTTCCAGCCGGAATTGACCCACCAACCGTCGAAGACCAGAAGCTAGACCCGACAGGTCGTGGAGCGCTTCCGTGGTTTGTTGGGCTCCAGCCGCCGACCCAGCCGTAATTTTGGCGATCCGCTCGATGCTGCCATTGATCTCCCCAGTAGTAGCGGACTGCTGGTTGGCCGCAGTGGCGATCTGGGCAATCATGTCCCCGACCTTTTCCGACGTCCGAATAATATCCTGCAGCGACGATCCAGCTTGGGTGGTTAGCGCCACTCCCTGGTCCACTTCCTGCGTGCCCTCCCGCATGGCCGTGACCGCGATTTTGGTCTCGTCCTGGGTGCGCTGGATCATCTCGGTGATTTCTTTGGTGGCGTTGCCGGTGCGTTCCGCCAGCTTTCGCACCTCGTCCGCCACCACGGCGAATCCCCGCCCCTGCTCTCCGGCCCGCGCCGCTTCGATGGCCGCGTTCAAGGCCAGCAGATTGGTCTGATCTGCAATGTCGTCGATTACCCCGATGATCTTTCCAATCTGGTCTGACTGCTTGCCCAGTTCCTGCACCTTGGTTGCGCTTTCGCCCACCGACCGGGCAATCGATCGCATCCGGGTGAGGGTTTCTTCCACCACCTTTCCACCTTGCCGGGCGCTCTCCGCCGCCTTCACCGAGGCTGCTGCCGCGTTGTTGGAATTCTCGGAGATTTGCTGAACGGTTGCAGCCATCTCCTGCATGGCCGTGGCTACTTGCGTAGCCTGATCGCTTTGTAGCTCGGCTCCTTGGGCTTGTTGCCGCGCCGTGGCCGAGATCTCCTCGCCAGCCACCGCGAGGCTGTTCGAATGGCTGGATACCTCGCGCAGAATCTCCTGCAATTTATCCATGAAAGTGTTGAACCATCTGGCTAGCTCGGCGACCTCATCGTTGGAGGCCACTTCCAGGCGCTTGGTGAAGTCCCCTTCGCCCTCGGCAACATCCTTCATCCGTTCCACCATGTCATGCAACCGGCCAAAGATCGAGCGCGAAACGTGGGAAGAAGTGATCAGCAGGAGCAGCACGCAGATGAACCCCACGCTCACAGCTATCGCTCCACTCCGACGCCATGCCGTATTCACGTCATCGACATAGATGCCCGTTCCAATCATCCATCCCCAAGGTTCGAAGCCCTTCACGAACGAGATTTTCGGTTGCGGTTCTCCGCTCGCTTGCCCCGGCTTGGGCCACATGTAGGAGACGAAGCCTGAGCCGTTGCTGCGCACCACGTTCGCCATTTCAACAAACAGTGTTTTACCCCTCGGATCCTTCAGACTGCTCAGGTCGTGGCCGTTCAATTCGGGCTTGAGGGGATGCATTACCATCGTGGGATGCAGGTCGTTCACCCAGAAATAATTATTGCCGTCGTAGCGCATGGTGCCAATGATCTCGAGCGCGCGACGCTGTGCCTGCTCACGAGTCTGTTTGCCGGCTGCCTCCAGTTGCTGTTGCTGCACCAGAATGGAAAATGGCACGTCCACAAGATGGCGGACCTTTTCCTCTTTGTCCCGCAATATGCGTGAATATTCACTTTGGATCCAGAAGCCGGCAAGGGTGGTCAACCCCGCAGCGGCCACTAGCTCCATGATCCGGAACTTGGTTTTGAGGAACATGCGTCAGACCGTACCATCGGCATTTCGCGAAGAAACCTTGAGGTGTATCGGAACCGACCCCGCGAGGAATAGAGCGAGCGCACTCAACCATCATCAGCCCGCCGAACGGACACGAAGGGTCAGCCCTTGAGATGCGGCAGCATTTCTTTGAACGCCGGAGACGCCGAAGAGCGCATCAGTTCATAAATCATCATCTCGGTCGAAGAAATCACCGCGCCCGCGCTGCGCATCCGCTCCAATCCAATTTTCCAGTTCCACTCGCTTCGCGAGCTTACCGCATCTGACGCAACATGCACGATATACCCATCCCGCAGCGCCGCCAGCGCCGTCTGCGTCACGCAGATATGAGTCTCCATTCCGCACAACAATAAGGTATTGCGATTGCCCGGCAGCCGCTTGAGCAGCGTGCAGAACGCCTCGCTGCCGAAACAGGAGAACGGATGCTTGTCGATCGCTTCGGTTTCCGGCAGCAGGGAAGCGACCTCCGCTACCGTCCCGCCCAACCCCTTCGCGTATTGCGTGCTCGCAATGGCAGGAATCTTCAGCACGCTGGCAGCGCGGATCAGCAGCTTCGCGTTGCGCACCAGCTCCCCCTTGTGAAAAATCGGCGGCAACAGCTTTTCCTGAATATCCACCACCACCAACGCGCACCGCTCCGCCTCCAGCGCCCGGCGCGCCACTTCGGCGTAGTCGGCCGCCCGCGTGGCAGTGTTTTCAAAAGTGGTCGACATGCATATTCTCCTCGTAGCCAGTCTCAATGCCGATTCTACCGCCTGGGGAAGAAGCTGGTGTGGGGACAGCCGCCCTCGGCTGTCCGCTCGAGCACAGCTCGAACGTTTCTCAGTAACGGCCGGCGAACCAAAACACTACCGGAGGAATCGGGAGTCGGATGTTTTGAAATTACGGAACCCAGCGAGCCATTTCGTTCGGGTCGTCATTGGATTTGGGTGGGCGGCTCTTGAAGCCACCTGACCAGAGCAGCCAACATACAAGACCCCACCAAACAATCCCGGCGAGGTCAAAGGCGATGTGCTCTGCTGTATTCGGTATCGAAAAAATTCTGAGGGGGGTCAAAACGAGAAGGATCAGCCCTAGCACGACCTTCCACTTCGTGTACTCTCGCGGCTTCAAGCTGCCACCCTCCCTGCTCTAGCCACAATAATCCCACCAATTCCTGCAAACTCCAATAATGATTTCCTTAACTGGATGCGGAAAGTGCAACCTCAAAACAGGCCACTACCCACTCTCGATTTTGTTGACCGCGCTCCGCCTCAAACCATAGAATCAAAGTGAGCTGAGAACAAATTAGCTCTGTCCGCTGCCCCCTCGTTCAACGGCTAGGACACCTGCCTCTGGAGCAGGCTATCGGGGTTCGAATCCCTGGGGGGCAGCCAATTTTTCTCACTTCACCGGCGCATTCAGCGCAGCCACCAGCTCCACAAAACTTGCAGCATGAACCGCCTGGTCCACCGCTTCTTTGTGGCTGAATATCTCGCTCGCATCTCCCAGTAAATCGCGTTGCGACTGGTTATCACCGGTCAGGATCATGATAATCAGCCGCGCCGGTTTGCCATCGCTCGCGTCGAAATCGATCCCAGTCGTTTTCGCGGCGACGACCAGCGGCCTGCTCAACCCGTTCACCCGCGCATACGGCACCGCCAACTCATTCTCCCAGCCGCTGGGGACGATGCTCTCCCGCTCCGATACCAGCCGAAACAGCCTCTCCGGAGCATTGCTCACCGCTTCCGCCGCTACCTCACACATTTCCCGCAACGCTCCCAGCCGAGTGGTTGCCGTCAGGTTCGGCAGGAACAGCTTGGCGCTGACGGTGTCCTTCAAGGTCAGCGCCTGTCTCCGATGCACCAGGAAATGAATCGCCGGAGCGGAGATCAACGAAGTAAGCAGCGCCATCACCACCAGCGCCACAAACATCGATTCGCGGATCAACCCGGCTTGCAGCGCCAGGATTCCCAGGATGATCTCCATCGCTCCGCGCGCATTCATCGCCAGTCCTACAACCAATGACGACGTCCGGTCCATGCCCCCCAGCCGCGCGCCCCATCCCGCGCCCAGAAGTTTTCCCACGCAAGCCACGCCAATCACCGTGGCCGTCAGTTTCCAGTCAAACTTCGAGACAAAATCCGTCCGCAATCCGATGCTGGCGAAGAAAAATGGAGCGAACACGTTGGTGACGACCTGGTGAATCTGCTCGGACGTCCGCTTGCGCAGATGTCCCGATTCCCCAATCGCAATGCCAATCACGAACGCGCCAAACACCGCATGAATCCCGGCATATTCCGTGAACGCCGCTCCCGCCATCGTCAGCGTGAAGATAAATCCCAGCACCCCGCCCGGCCACGTGGTGTGCGCCTGCACAAAAGGCAAAATCTTATCGAACAACCACCGTCCGAGCGTCAGAGTCAGTCCCACAAACAGCACCACCAAAACGATGGTGTGTTTCACCGCATCCGTCACGCTCGCGCCCGCCTTCGGATGCAGCATCCCCAGCACCATCGAGAAGAGAATCCATCCCACCAAGTCATCAAACATTGCCGATGAAATGATGACCGTACCTACTTCCGTTCGCAGCAGGTTCAGATCCATCAGGATTTTTGCGATCACCGGCAGCGCCGAGATCGCCAGCGCCGTTCCCACGAACAGGGCGAAGATGAGCGGATTCGCTCCTTCCTGCGCGCCCAGATATTCCGGAAAAATGCTGGCCGCTAGGAATCCAGCTCCCAGGGGAAACGCCACTCCGAAAAGACTCACCAGCAGCGCGCTCTTGCCTTGCCGGAAAATGCTGCGCAGATCGATCTCTAGACCCGCTGTCAGCAAAAAGAAAACCACACCCAGCGTGGTCACCGTATCAAGCACAATCGGCATCGGCCCGGTGGTTGGAAACAAGGTCTGGTAGAGGTGCGGCCGAAATCGCCCCAGCACCGTTGGCCCCAGGAATATTCCAACGGAAATCTCTCCCAGGATCGAAGGCTGGCCAATCTTCTGCATCAACTCCGCCGCCAGCTTGGCGCAGCCCAGCAATACAGCCAGCGCCATGAACATCGTCATCACGTCATGCGGAGTCAAATGCTGCATGGCCAACCACACTCTCCAGAAAATTCACCACAGGATAAATCCTTCGGAGCCTTTAAATACCAACTCCTTACGATTCTTTGGTTCATGCCGTGATGTTCACGTCCATGACGAGTTAGGACACACACTGTCGCTGGCGTTCGTTAGGGTAGGAAAGACTCTACCCCGTGTTCCGCTCTTGTGCGGAATACTTCCAGGTAGTGCTTCTCCTTCTCTCCCATAGGGACAGAAACCTCCCCGTCGTCCAGCGATCACCCTATGGTGAAGCCCGCCGCTTGCCGATAAAAACAGACTGCAAGGGGATGAATTCCTAATTTTGAAAGTTTACGAATCGAGGCAACGAATCTCTATGGCAAACCGAGCAATTCCCAGTCCCGTGGAACAGAAGCGCTGGAAAGAACTTTTTGAGGGATCTTTAACTAGCCTGAACGGCGGCACGATTCCTGCTTCGCAAAGGCCGATCTTTCGGCTCAAGCAGAGTCATTCGCTCGAAACCGATTCCAAAACCGCGCTCACCACCGCAGCAGCTTCCCTGGCGGCGTTGTGGCAGATTTCGCCCAATCGCCCCCACCGGACCGAGTAGGCGCAGGAGGAAACAAACATGGCAGCAAAGAAAAAAGCCTCACGAAAAAAATCATCCGGCCGGAAATACGGAGAGGCTGCAAGCAGGAGCGTCGAGAGCGCCCTGCGCCGCGAGAAAAAAGGAACGTTGAAGTCTGGTCGCGGCGGCAAGGGCGGCACCGTCAAGAGCCGCAAACAGGCCATCGCCATCGGCTTGTCCGAGGCTCGCAAAAAAGGCGCGAAGGTTCCCAGGAAAAAGAAAGCCGCCTAGGCTCCTAGCTTCCCACATACCGCGCGTACAAACTTCGCGCCACCCCGATATCGGTCGTTCCTTTGATGATCGCCCGTCCATCGGGAAACAGCGTCATCTCATAAGGTTCGCGCCAGAACTTCAACACAAACTCGTTGTGCCGCACCACGCCCAGCGTCTCCAGCCGCCGCCGCATTTCCGCAAAATCAATGGGCCGCGCCTGCTCGTGAATCTGCACCGAATTCCGGCCGCACATCGTGATATGCGGACGTCCTTCCCCCGCCAGATGCACAAAGTTCCGCTCACCGCACGCCCGGCAGCCGGTGCGTGGTTTTCCCGCCGCAATCTCCGCCAGTTCGTTCGTCCACACATCCAGTGACCACAATGTCTGCCGCAATTTCTCCAGCGCCGCACCGCCCACCAACAACTTCACCGCTTCCGTGGCCGCCACCGACGCCACCGCGTTCACCGCTGAATTCAATATCCCGGAAGTTTCACAGGTCTCCACCATCCCCCGTGGCGTGTCAGGAAAAATGCAAGCCAGGCACGCCGTTTTCCCCGGCAGCACATTCAAAGTCACGCCATAACTGCCCACCGCCGCGGCATAAATCCACGGTAACGAAGCCTTCACCGCAAAATCGTTCACCAGATATCGAGTCTCGAAATTATCTGTGCCATCGAGAATTACATCCATTCCCTCAAGCAAAACCTCAATATTCGCCGGAACCACATCCTCGACTCGCGCCTCAACCGCAATCCCCGAATTGAAGCTCCCAACCTTCCGCGCCGCCGCAATGGCCTTGGGCAGTGATTCGGCTGCATCCTTTTCGTCGAACAGCGACTGCCGTTGCAGATTGCTCGGTTCCACATAGTCGCGATCGATAATCCGCAGCGTTCCTACGCCCGCGCGAGCCAGCAGTGAAGCCAATGCCGATCCGGTTGCTCCACATCCCACAATCGCCACTCGGCCCGCAGCCAGCCGCCGCTGGCCCTCCGCTCCGATGCCGCGAAACAGAATCTGCCGCGAGTACCGCTCTTCGATCTTTTCCTGATCCACGCCCTGCCTCAAGGAGGTCATCAATGCTCAACCTCAAACCCTTTATTATAAGGTGATCACCAAACCGTCAGGATGCTGGACAACGAGGGCACTGCGCGCTTCATCGAACGAAGGAAACGGGCCCAAGGACTTTATCTGCTGAGAACGTACGCATCTCTTATCATTTTCATGTTGATTTCGCTCGCTCCGGTCGCCCGGGCAGGTTCGTCAGCATCCCTATCTTCGCCGTTCGCCCAAGATCCGCAAGCCACGACGCCGCAAGCCACCACGCCCTCCACTCTGGCTTCCATGTCCGCCTACGTCGGACGCCCCGTCAAGTCCATCGATCTTCCCGGCGTCTCCAGTGTCGATCATTTTCTTCCCTTGCTTCCCCAAAAAGCCGGCCAGCCTTTAGATCGCGATCAGGTTCGTGACAGCATCCGCATCCTCTTCGCCACCGGCCGCTTTGCCGACATACAGGCGGAAGTCACTCCCTCCGGCCCCGATGTATTGCTCAGCTTCGTAACTTCGCCCAACTTTTTCGTGGGTGCGGTCGACGTCGAAGGTTCAACCAACCACCCCAGCTACAACCAGATCGTGAATGCTTCAAAGTTCCAACTTGGTGAACTTTATACCCGCGACAAACGCGATCGTGCCGTGCAGAATATCCGCCAGCTTCTGCAGGAGAACGGTTACTACCGTGCGCGCGTCTCCGTCGAAAGCGTTTCCAATGCCGACACCCAGCAAGTCAATCTTCTGTTTCACATCACTTCGGGTGAACCCGCGCACATCGGCACGATCACCGTCACCGGCCATTCCCAGTTTTCCCAGATTCAGCTCGAAGACATTGCCAGGATGCACCCCGGCGAACGGATCACCGCCAGCCGCGTCACCAATTCTCTTCAGCATCTGCGCAAGAAGCTCCAGAAGCAGCAGCGCGTTCTGGCCCAGGTTTCCATCGCCGAACAGAAGTACCGTCCCGAAGCGAACGCCGTTGACTATACCTTCCTGATCGAGCCCGGCCCGGTCGTCGTGATCTATACACAAGGATTTCACGTCAGCCGCGGCGTGCTGAAAAAAGAGGTTCCCGTCTACCAGGAGAACGCAGTCGATGATGATCTGCTCAACGAAGGGAAGCGCAATCTCCTCGACTACCTCCAGAGCCGCGGTCACTTTGACGCTAAGGTCGACTTTCAGAAGGGCAGCGCTCCCGACCTCCTTCGCGTCGTCTACAACATCGACCCCGGCCCAGTGCACAAGCTCGAACGTATCGAGATTACCGGAAATAAATATTTCCCCACCCGCATGCTCCGCCAGCGCCTGCAGATTCAGCCCGCCAGCACTTTTTCTCCCGGCCGCTATAGTGACGCATGGTTAAAGAACGATGTCGCTGGTTTTCAGGCGCTCTATGTTTCCAATGGATTCCGCGACGCCAAAATTCAAACCAAGGTCGACGACGATTACCACGGCAGCGATAACCATCTCGCGGTTCACATTCAAATCGAGGAGGGCCCGCAGACCCTGGTCGGCGCATTCCACCTCGTCGGCAATCAGAAGGTTAACGCCAAGGCATTTCCGGAGCTGAACACACGCACCGGTCAGCCTTATTCCGAACAGAATCTCGCGACCGACCGCGAACTAATCCTCAACTACTACTTCAATCACGGTTTTCCCAACGCTCTTCTCGATATCACCACCAACCCTTCCCCCGGTGAGCCGAATCATGACGACGTCACCTACACCATCCAGGAAGGCGAACAGTTCGCCGTCAATCGAGTGCTGGTCGCAGGGCTCGATCACACCCGCGACTACGTTGTACAACGGGAGGTGAAAGTGGTGGCCGGCCAGCCCCTCAGCCAGCAGGACCTTCTTGATACTCAGACGAAACTCTACGATCTCGGTATCTTCAGCCAGGTCGACACCGCCGTCCAGAATCCTAACGGCACCGACCCTGAGAAAAATGTTCTCGTTCAGGCTCAGGAGGCAAAGCGCTATACCTTCACCTACGGAGTTGGCTTGGAATTCGAGACCGGACTGCCCGCCGGTGAAAAAGCTCCTGACGGCGCAACCGGCGTCAGTCCTCGCGTTGGATTGGATATAACCCGTCTGAACGTCGGCGGCCGCGATCAGACCGCCACCTTCCAGTCTCACGTCGGACGCCTCCAGCAGCGCGGCTTGATCAGCTACGAAATCCCAAAAATCCTCAATAACGACCGCCTCAAACTTATCTTTACCGCTTTCTATGACAACAGTCTCAACGTCGCTACTTTCACCTCACAGCGCTTCGAGGGCAAGATCGATCTTCGCCAGCAGATTGGTAAGCAGCAAGCCAATCATTCCACCTCCATCACCTACCGCTTCGATTACCGCCGGGTTAAGGCCAGCAACATCGTCTCGGACTTTTCTCCCACCGAGTTCAGTTTGTTTTCTCTGCCGGCTCACGTGGGGGGTCCCGGCTTCACCTTCATCCGCGACAAGCGCGATAACCCGCTGGAAAGCACCAAGGGCCAATACTTCACGCTCGATGGTTTTGGTGCCTCCAGCTATGTCGGCTCTCAGTCAGACTATGGTCGCGCCCTTGCCCAGGATTCCACCTATTACGCCTTCGGTCGGCCCAATCATAAATTCGTCTTCGCCCGCTCCACCACCCTCGGACTGGAGCAGGTCTATGGTGGCACCAGAATCCTGCCTCCAGGTTCCTGTCCGCTCAATAATTTGCAGACGGCCTGTCAGTCGAACATTTCCATCATCCCGCTGCCCGAACTTTTTTTTGCCGGGGGTGGCAACTCTCATCGCGGTTTCTCGTTAAATCAAGCAGGGCCTCGCGATCCCGATTCCGGCTTTCCCGTGGGTGGCTCCGCGCTGTTCGTCAACAGTGAAGAACTCCGCTTCCCCTCGGTCAGCCTGCCCTATCTCGGGGAAGGCTTCGGCTTCGCTCTCTTTCACGATATGGGAAACGTGTTCACCGCCGGTCATGACATGCTCAAGGGCGTGCTGCGCTGGCACCAGCCGGACCCCTCACAGTGTTTGCAGGCAGGTGGCGTGCCCAACTCCGCCTGTGTTACCTCATTCAATAACAGCGGCTACGACTATACTTCGCACGCCATGGGAATTGGTTTACGATATAAAACACCCATCGGCCCCCTGCGCTTTGACTTCGGGTACAATTTGAATCCGACGTCTTATTTCCAGGGCATCATCAATTCCAGCGGACAACTGACGGGAGACTTCGAGACGCAGCGTTTGCGCCACTTCAATGTTTTTTTCAGCATAGGACAGCCATTTTAATGAGATTTCGTAACCATACTTCGATTGCCGCGGCGCTCGCCCTTTTACTCGCTCTCCTTTTTATCGCCCTTCCGCGCGCCGCCACCGCTGCTCCCGCTCCTCAGGTCATCGATCGCATCGTCGCCACGGTAAACGGCCGCGCCATTTTGCAATCCGATTGGGATGAAGCCCTGTGCTACGAAGCGCTCCTCAGCAACCGCTCCTTTGCCAGCTTCACCGACGACGATCGCCGCGCGGCTCTCGACCGCCTCATCGACCTGGAACTGCTGCGTGAGCAAATGAAGTCGGCCGACTTCCGCCATGCCACTGACGCCGAAGTCTCCGCCCGCATCGTCGATGCCCGCAAACAATATCCTCAGGTCGACTCCGACAATGCATGGCAGTCCCTGCTTGCCTCCTACCACCTCATCGAAAAAGATCTCTTCGCTCACGTGCAGCAGGAGATCGACGTGATGCGCCTGGTCGATGCTCGCCTCCGCCCCGCCGTGCAAATCGATTCCAAATCCATCGAGGCCTACTACCGCGACCAGTTTGTCCCTAAATTGAAACAGGCTGGGGCCTCCGAAGTCCCGCTCACCGAGGTTTCCGGCAAGATCCGCGAACTGCTCACCCAGGAAAAAGTCAGCGAGATGCTCGTCTCCTGGCTGCAGACCTTACGCTCTGAAGGTCAGGTCCACATT
Organism: uncultured Acidobacteriaceae bacterium; assembly: GCA_963782835.1. Lineage (GTDB taxonomy): Bacteria > Acidobacteriota > Terriglobia > Terriglobales > Acidobacteriaceae > Sulfotelmatobacter. The sequence continues at coordinate 203,804 of CAWALR010000009.1, forward strand.
CCCGGCGTCGCGTCCTCGTCCAACGATTCAGGGGTTCAATCGCAGTGACGGAGGCCGTAGCCAAACCAGCCCGCCGCTGGTGGAAGTACCTGTTGATCCTCATTAGTGCGCTGGCTGCTGCCGCGCTCGCCCTGACCATCTACATCAATACAGATTCTTTCCAGGCGCTGGTTCGCCGTCGCCTTGTCGCTGAAGTCGAGCGCATCACCGGAGGCCGCGCTGAAATCGGCAGCTTCCACACCATCCCGTTTCGCTTGCAGGTCGAGGTGCGGAATATCACGGTGCATGGCCGCGAGGCCGCCACCGACGTCCCATTGGCTCACGTCGAGAACGTCGTCGCCCGTTTGAAGGTCAGCTCTCTGATTCGTTCCGAGCTCGCCTTTCATGAAGTGATTCTCGATCAGCCCGTCGCCCACGTCATTTTTTATCCCGACGGCAGCACAAACTTCCCCGGGCGGACAAGCGGGTTTTCTACCCAGGCTTCGATCGAACAACTCTTCTCAGTTTCGATCACTCGTCTGGACGTTCGCCAGGGCCGTCTGTTCTGGGACGACCAGACCATCCCTCTTGATTTCGCCGCTCGCAACATGTCCCTGCAGATGGATTATTCCTATCTCCACGCTCGCTACCACGGCCGTCTCCTGCTTGGCATGGTCGATACCAAGCTGCCCGATTGCCGGCCCTTCGCGTGGATGAGTTCCGTGGATTTCAGCCTGGCATCAGATTCCGCCACCTTCTCTGCGCTCAAATGGAATTCCGGCCACTCCAATCTTTCCGCCAACGGCCGGGTCACTAACTTTCGCCGTCCACATATCCAAGCCGCCTATGATGCCCACATCGATCTCACGGAAGCTGCTTCCGTCACCCGGCGTCGCGAACTTCGCAGCGGCCTCCTCGAACTCAAAGGATACGGCGACTGGTCCCTCGACCAGTTCGCTTCCAATGGCCTGCTCACCCTGCGCGATCTCGCCTGGCAGTCCGATGAGGTCGCTTTCTCCAAGGCATCTCTGACTACCGGCTACTCGGTCAGCGATCAGCAACTCAAACTGTCGCGGCTGGAGGGCAAAATCTTTGGCGGAAGCGTCACCGGCGATGCCGAAATCAATCAGTGGCTCGCCGCGGAGCAGCACCTCTCGTCCGCCGCTAGAAAGGCTTCTGAGACGGCCACCATTTCCGCCGCTCCTTTTCCGGGTAAATCCCGCCCGCCAGCCGTCAAGCCCAAGGCGGCCGCGATCCAAAACGCATTGATCGTTCTTCGCCTTCGCGACATCTCCGCCCAGGAACTCGCCGTCGCACTGAATGCGCCAGAACATCCCTTGCAGGCGCTACATCCCGCCGGACTGGCCTCCGGTACCCTCGAAACTCGCTGGAAGGGAACTCGTCGCGATGCCGAAGTCCGGTTCGCTCTCGACGTCAAGCCGCCCGACCGCCTCGCTCCCGCCCAGCTGCCGCTCACCGCTCACGCCACCGGGGTGTACCACGCAGCCAATGACACGCTCGATCTCCCGCAATTCAGCCTGACCACCCCCACCAGCCGCGTTCAGGCCTCCGGCACGCTTTCTTCTTCGTCCGCCCTGCACCTGTCGGTCTCCACTTCCAGCCTCGCCGATTGGCTTCCTTTCGCTGCCGTTGTGCGCGGCCCCGCGCTATTTCCCGTGGTGCTGAATGGCCGCGCCTCGTTTAATGGCAATATGGCTGGGTCCGTTTCCTCTCCGCAACTTGCCGGAAGTCTCCAGGTCGACGATTTCGAGGTCAACGTCCCCGCCACCGCCGACACGCCGAAGCTCAGAACGCAGTGGGATTCTCTTTCCGCTTCCCTCCTGCTTTCTTTCCAGTCTGTCTCGCTTCACAGCGCCACTCTGCAGCGGGGCGACACATCCGCTGAATTCGACGCCTCCGCCACCCTTAACCATGGCCACCTCACCGGTGATAGCGTCCTCGCGCTTCGCGCCAATCTTCACAATGCCGACCTGGCCTCGTTGGAATCGTTAGCCGGCTACAACTATCCTCTTACCGGCACAGCCGATCTCTTTCTGCAAGCCGGAGGCACCCGATCCGACGCTCACGGCGACGGGCAACTCCATCTCAACCACGCCTCGGCTTACGGCGAGGCCATCCAACAGTTCGATTCCGCCTTCCACTTCTCCCATGGTGAACTTGCTTTCGATAACATGCACTTGTTCCATGACGATTCCGTCGTCACCGGAAACGCTTCCTTCAATCCTACGACCCATGTCTTCCATCTCGATGTCGACGGAAATAATCTCGACTTGGCGCACGACTACCAGTTCTACTCCCGCGGGCTCTCTGTCGAAGGCCGTGCCGATTTCAAACTCAAAGCCTCGGGCACGCCGGATGCGCCTGCCCTCAACGCCGACGTTCACATTCGCAAACTCACACTCGATCGCAAACTCGAAGGCGAGTTCGACCTGCAAGCCGTTACACAAGGCAACCAGCTTCATCTCACCGGCACCTCCCAATTGCAGCAGGGGTCGTTAACGGTGAGCGGCAATGTACAGTTGCGCGATGGTTATCCCGCCGATCTTTCCTTCCACGCGGATCAGCTTGATCTCGTTCCTGTGTGGCACGCATATCTCGGCGCTCAACTCACCGGATATTCCTCCGTCGGAGGTAATCTCGAGTTGCACGGCGAACTGCTCCAGCCTTCGCGCTGGACGGTGAACGGTGATCTCAGCTCCTTATCTCTCGATCTCGAACAGGTCAAACTCGACAATCAAGCCCCCATTCGTTTCGTAATCGCGAACCAATCCCTCGATATTCAGCAATTCCATATGCTGGGGGAGGGAACTGACCTGGCCGTCCACGGCTCCATTCAACTCTCCGGAAGTCGCGCCCTCGATCTGGCCGCCGAGGGCCATCTCGATCTCAAACTGCTTTCCGGTTTTGCCCCCGACCTCGCCGGCTCCGGGCTTGCCACCTTGAATATGACGGTCGGTGGAACTCTCACCGATCCCTTTCCCCAAGGCCGTCTGCAGTTCGCCGATATCTCCCTCTCTTACGCGAACCTTCCCAGTGGTCTCAGCGGAGTCAACGGCTCTCTAATCTTCACTCGCGATCGTGCCCACATCGAGACGCTCACCGCCCACACCGGTGGTGGCACCTTAACTTTCGAGGGCGACGCCACCTATCTCAATCAGCAGCTGAATTTCAATCTCACCGCCTCCGCTAAAGACGTGCGCCTCCGTTATCCCCCCGGAGTCAGTTCCACGGCGGACGCTCAGCTCCACTGGGTGGGAACACGCTCAGCCTCTTCCGTCTCCGGCGACATCATCATTAATAAGATCGCCGTCACTCCCGGCTTCGATTTCAGTTCCTACCTCGAGCGTGGCCGTCAGGGCTCTCCTCTTACTGTCGCCAACTCTCCGCTCAACAACATCAAACTAGATATCCACGTTCGAACCGCTCCTGAACTTCAGATGCGCACCGCCATCGCCCGTCTCTCAGGCGATGCCGATCTTCGCCTCCGCGGTTCCGCGGCGCGCCCCGCCGTTCTCGGCCGCGTCGACGTTCTCGAGGGCCAAGCCACCTTCCATGGAACCCGCTTCACCCTCGAGCGCGGCGACATCAATTTCGCCAACCCGGTTTCCATCGAGCCGCAACTGAATCTCCAGGCCTCCACTCACGTCCGCAACTACGATCTCAATATCACCGTCACCGGCACGCCCGATCGCGGCCTCAATCTGAACTACCGCTCCGAGCCGCCTCTCCCGAAATCCGATATCATTGCCCTGCTCGCTCTCGGCCGCACCGGCAACGAGTCTACGCAACTCCAGGAACAATCCGGCCAGACCGCGTTTTCCGATCAGGCTACCGCCCTTATCCTCAGCCAGGCCCTGAACAGCAGCGTCAGTAATCGCTTGCAGCGGCTGTTCGGTGCCAGCAATATCAAAATCGATCCTCAGGGACTTACCACCGAAAACAATCCCATCAGCAACGGCCCTCAAATCACCATCGAGCAGGAATTCGCCAATAACGTCTCTCTGACTTATTCCACCAACGTCTCTCAAAGTTCGGAACAGATCATCCAGGGCGAGTACTATTTCAATCGCAACCTTTCGGTCGTCGGTACCCGCGATCAGAATGGCGTCGTCAGCTTCGATATCCGGGTCCGCCGCCGCAAGAAATAAATCAGTGATCAGTGCCCAGTGATCAGTGATCAGCAACAGAATCGCTTTCTTCACTGCTCACTGACCACTAGCCACTGACTATCGAGAGGCATCTCTCAAATGGGGTCGGGAAGGGCACGACTTCAGTCGTGCCGCCCAGGCCGAATCGCTTTTTTCACTGTTCACTGACCACTGCTCACTGACCACTAGCCACTGCCTATGACCGATCTCCTCACCGCCCGCCAGCGCATGATCGACTCCCAACTCCGCGCCCGCGGCATCTCCGACCCGCGCGTGCTCGACGCCATGCTGCGAGTTCCTCGAGACGCCTTCGTTCCCGAGCCCTATCGCGCCGAAGCCTATGAAGACCACCCGCTGCCCATCGGTGACGAGCAAACCATTTCCCAACCCTACGTCGTCGCCGTCATGCTCGAGTATTTGCAAATCGCCCCCACCGATATCGTCCTGGAAATCGGTACCGGCTCCGGCTACGTCACCGCTCTCCTCGCGGAACTCGCCGCACAAGTTTTTTCCATCGAGCGTCACCCTGCCCTCGCAGCCAACGCTCGCGCCATCATCGCCGCGCTTGGGTATAGCAATGTCTATATATTTACCGGCGACGGCACCCTCGGTCTTCCCACCCAAGCCCCCTTCGACGCCATCCTCGTCTCCGCCGCCGCTCTTGATGTGCCGCCCGCCTTACTCTCTCAACTCCGCGAAGGTGGGCGCATGATCGTCCCCGTCGGTCCGCCCGACTCCCAGCAACTCCACTTCATTCGCATGCATGACGGCCAGCCCGTCGTTTCCCTCCGTGACCCCGTTCGCTTCGTTCCCCTGATCTCCGACTCGGAATGAGATTTGATTGTCATCCTGAGCAAGCGTTTTTATGCGCAGCGAGGGATCTGGGCGAGCCGCGCGATGCGTCGCGCTCTTTGCGACGCAGTAACAGCGCGTTTGGCTCGCTTCCTTATTCCCACCCTTGCGGCCAATTCCCACGCGTGATACAAGGCAATCAAGCCATGTCAGTCGTTCGTCGCTTTGCGAAATCATGTGTTGTCCTGCTATGGGGGAAAGAAACCAAGCCGCACAGAATCCTCAGCGGGCTCGCCTCCGGCTATCGCATCTCGGTTTCTCCCGCCGAAAAGCTCAGCTATCTCCTCGGAATAGACGAGCCCCACCTGCAGAAAGCCATCCGGCAATTCGTCTCTGCCGGCGATACCGTGTATGACATCGGCGCGAACCTGGGTTATGTCTCCCTATCCCTCGCCAAGCGCGTCGGCCCTCAAGGCCGCGTGATTGCCTTCGAGCCCATTCCGCTGAACATTGCCGCCTTCCGGAAGAATATCGCCATCAACCACATCACCAACGTCCGCTTGCTCGAGTGCGCGGCCTCGGACCGCGCCGGTCAGGCCGTGATCCGATTGGTGGAAAATCCGTCGACCGCAAGTCTGGTCTGGCATAACGCCAACCCAGTCGCGACGGAATTTACCATTCGCACCGTCTCCATCGACGACCTGGTCGAGGTCGGCGACCTTTCGCCTCCCACTTTCGTCAAAATCGATGTGGAAGGTGCCGAGGCTCTCGTTCTAGAGGGAATGCGCCGCACCCTCGCTGCCGCCCGGCCGGTCGTTTTTGTCGAGTGCTCGGAAGCAGGCCGCGAAAAATCATGGCATCTGCTCGCCGGTTTGCGCTATCGCTGCCAGTCCGCCATCACGCGCAAAGACGTAAACACGCTCGAAGAATACCGCCACTCCGACTTCCTCTGGCTCCCCGCCGCCCGGGAATGAAGATCTGAGAACTGACAACTGAGAACAAGAAACCGAGAACTGAGAACCGAGAACTGATAACCGGGAACTGCCTTACAATCTTCCTGTGCCCGTCCTTCACAACCTCCGCGTCACTCTCGAGATGATCAAGTGGGAGCACTCCATCTTCGCTCTCCCCTTCGCCCTCTGCGGAGCCATGCTGGCCGCCTCCGGCCTTCCCACCGCCCATCAACTTCTTTGGATCGTAGCCGCCATGCTCTCGGCCCGTTCCGCCGCCATGGCTTTCAATCGCCTCGCCGATTCCGCCATCGACGCCGCCAATCCCCGCACTCTCACCCGCGCCCTTCCCGCCGGTCATCTGTCTCACGCTTTTGTCGCGACCTTCGTCGTTGTCTCCAGCGCCATCTTCATTTTGGCCGCTTCCCAACTGAATCGCCTCACCCTCTGGCTCTCTCCGGTCGCGCTCGCCGTCCTGCTGCTCTACTCCTACACCAAGCGCTTCACTCGCTTTTCTCATCTCGTCCTCGGCTTCGCTCTCGGCATCGCCCCTGCCGCCGCCTGGATCGCCGTCCGCGGCTCCCTCGATCCGCGCATTTTATTGCTCACCGCTGCGGTCACTTTCTGGGTCGCTGGCTTCGATGTCCTCTATGCCTGTCAGGATTTCGAATTCGACCGCAACTCCGGACTGCACTCCATCCCTCGCCACATCGGAATCGGCCCCGCCCTCTGGATCGCGCGTGCCTTTCATCTCGTCATGCTGATCTTTCTTCTCGCGCTTCTGCCCGCCTTTGCGCTGGGGAAGCTCGCAGTGGCCGGCGTCATTGCCGTCACCCTGCTTCTGCTCTACGAACATTCCTTGGTCAAGCCCAACGACCTCTCGCGCCTCAATGCCGCCTTCTTCACCATGAACGGCGTCATCTCGGTCGTCTTCGCCCTCTTCGTAGCCGCCGACCTTCTCCTCCGAAAGTAGAATCACATGTGAGACCAAGTGAAGAGGGTATCTCTTTTGGGCGGCGCAGCGCTTCCAGCGCTGCGATAAGACGCACAACCGACCGGTGGCTTTAGCGCCTGAGGTCGCTGCCGCAAAACAAAAACAGGCGTCTTCACCCCCTGCGGTGAAAACACCTGTTTCCCCATTCCCTCAAATTTCTCCGAGGGCTTGAAGATCGCGCTACCGGTCTTTTATTCCCGGTCGCACCCTCATCATGCCCTTGCACGCCCCCGCGTTTGTCACCAATCTGTCATCGTTTGTAAAATCCGCATCAACGCCAGCCTGCCCTGCGTTTCCTTGGTAACTCCAGCCCTGATTGTCGAAGCTGGTAGCATAAAGATTCCCCAAGCCAACTGTGCGCTCATTTTTCCACTTCGCCATCCTTTTCCTCGCGCTTCCGCTCCTGGCGCAGAGCAATACCGGAGAGCTTCGCCTTAAAATCACCGGCCCCGACGGCCAGCCCATCAAGGCTTCCATCGATCTCTCCAGCGACGCCATCCAGTTCCACCGCATCTTCTCCGCCGACGATTCCGGCCTCTTCGTCGTCCGCAATCTCCCTTTCGCCCAGTATCGCCTTCAGGTCCACGAGCCAGATTTCGCCCCTTACGACGGCCCCATCGAGATCCATTCCGCCCTTCCCACCGAGTACGCCGTCCGGCTCAACATCGCCGCCCTCAGCACTGCCGTTCAAGTCATCGCGCAAAATACTCTTCTCGATCCCGACCGCGCCGGTGCCGTCAACCATCTCGATCAGCAAGCCATCGCCACTCGCCCCGCGACCCTCCCCGGCCGCTCGCTTCCCGATCTCATCAACTCGCAGCCCGGCTGGCTTTATGAAGGCAACGCCGTTCTCCATCCTCGCGGCTCCGAATATCAAACTCAATTTGTCGTCGATGGCGTCCCGCTCACCGACAACCGCTCTCCCGGCTTCGGCCCTGAAATCGATGCCGACGACGTCGACTCCCTGACCATCTACACCGCCGGCATTCCCGCCGAGTATGGACGCAAAATGGGCGGCGTCGTCGAAGTCAACACTCTGCACGATTCCCAGCCGGGCCCCCACGGCCAGGCCGTTCTCTCCGGTGGCAGCTTCGATACCGCCGGCGCCTTCGCGCGCCTGCAAGATTCCTTCGGCAAAAACACCGTCGGCGTCAGCGCTTCCGGCAACATGACCGCCCACTACCTCAATCCCGTCGTTCCGGAAAATTTCACCAACCGCGGTACCACCGGCGACTTTTCTTTAAGCTATGAGCGTGATTTCACTCCCAAAGATCGCCTCACCCTCGGCGTCCGCCACGAACTCGCCCGTTACGAAATTCCCAACGAGCAAGTCCAGCAAGATCTGCAACTCCTGCCCGAACTCGGCCAGCCCGCGCCTCCGCTCGGCACTCTTCCTCAACTCCAGACCGCCGACGATTTCGAGACCATCGGCATCGCTTCCTATCAGCACATTTTCTCGCCCAACTTTCTTCTCGATCTCCGCGGTATGGTTCGCAACAACTCCAACGACTTCTATTCCAACCCTTCCTCCTGGCCCGTCATCGTTTCTCAGCACAACTACTTCAACGAAGGATATTTCAATAGCTCCATCTCCCTTCACCGCGGCCATCAGGAATGGAAAGCCGGCCTCGAGTCCGACAATCTCTTCCTCCACGAAAAGTTCACCGACACCATCACTGCCAATCCAAATTATCCCGGCTATCCCTTCGACCCCGGTACGACAAGCCCTTTCGGATTTTCCGGCAACCGTCCCGATCTCGAACAGGCCGCCTTCGTTCAAGATCTCATCCACTTCGGCGACTGGACGATCAATGCCGGCCTGCGCTGGGACCACTATCAATTACTCGCTAATCAAAATGCCGTGAGCCCTCGCCTTGCCATCGCGCGCTATCTTCCCGCAGCCAAATTGATCCTCCACGCCTCCTGCGATCGTGTTTTTCAAACTCCGTCCTTCGAAAATATTCTGCTTTCCACTTCTCCCCAGGTGCAGTCCTTCGAACCCACCGTTCTCCGCCTGCCGGTGGAACCTTCCCACGGCAACTATTTCGAACTCGGTGCAACCAAGAGCTTCCTGAACCAGTTTCGCTTCGACGCAAATTATTTCCGTCGCTACGTCAACAACTACGCCGACGACGATCAAATCCTCAACACCGCCGTCAGCTTTCCCATAGCTTTCCGCAAATCAATAATCTACGGCGCCGAAGGCAAGCTCGAACTCCCGCACTGGAACCGTTTCTCCGGCTTTCTCAGCTACTCCTACATCGTCGGCAACGCCTGGTTCCCGGTTACCGGCGGCCTGTTCCTGGGCTCCGACGCCGTGAACGCGACCACTCAGCTCACCGGACATTTCCCCGATTCCCAAGACCAGCGCAACACCGTCCGCGCCCGCGTTCGCTATCAGCTTATTTCTCGTGTGTGGATTGCTGCCGGATCCGAATATGGCAGTGGCCTGCCCTTTGATTTCACCGGAACCTACCAGCAGTCGCTGGCCGAGTACGGCCAGGCGGTCGTCGATCGCATCAACTTCGCGAGCGGACGCATCAAGCCCACCCTCGCCGTCGACGCCTCCCTCGGCGCTCAACTTTACGAATCCGACAAGCTGGCCCTCAACTTTCAGGCCGACGGCGAGAACCTGAACAACCGCCTGAACATCCTCGACTTCGGCGGCCTCTTCTCCGCCAACGCCATCGGCCCGCCCCGCAGCTACGCCCTCCGCCTCGCCGCTACCTTCTGATTTCGGCAGGGCTCATCTGGGGACGGCCGCCCAAGCCCGCCGCCCTGAGCGGAGCCGAAGGGGCTGTCCAGCGGGCAAAGCCCGCCTATCCCGTCCGCTTGAAATACTGCACCGCCCGCTCATGCTTCTTAGCCGCTGCCAAAGAAGAAAAAGTCCCCAAATTCTTCCGCTTCCCAGTCTTCGCATCCTTTTTGCGCGAATACAAACGAAACTCACCGGATTGTAGTTTGCGAATCATGAAAAAGAAGATGCTTTTCCCGCGCCCCTGGTTGGCAAATGAAAAAGGACGCTCACCGAGCGTCCCTTTTTCAAGACATCCGTATTGTCTTCTGCGTGTCTCTGTGCCTCCGTGGTGAGAATCCCCCCTCACACCACGAAGTACTTCGCCCCCGGATGATGCACCACCAGCGCCGACGTGCTCTGCTCCGGCTCCAGCAAGAATCCCGAAGTCAACCGCACTCCCACATTCTCCTCCGGCTTCAACAGCACAAACAACTTCGTCTGATCTTCTAAATTAGGGCACGCCGGATACCCAAACGAATACCTCGACCCGCGATACTTCTGATGGAATAAATCGCGAATCGCCGGCGCATCTTCGCCCGCAATCCCCAACTCCTCGCGCATCGTCTTATGATGCAACTCCGCCAGCGCCTCCGCCGTCTCCACGCTCAGCCCGTGCAGATACAAATATTTTGTATACTCCCCGCCCTCAAACAGTTTCTGCGTCTGCACGGAAGCCTTCGCTCCAATCGTCACCAGCGAAAACCCAATCACATCCATCTTCCCCGACGCCTTAGAGGCAAAAAAATCAGAAATACAAAGCCGTCGCCCCTCCCGCTGCCGCGGAAAAGTGAATCTTAGTAGCTCCCTTGCTCCTGCTCCCTCCCTAGACTTTGTCATTCCGAGCGAAGCCGAGGAACCTGCTGTTCTGCCCGCAGCGCCTTCGCTCGCCGCTCGCGACTCGGTGCTCGGTACTTCATACACAACCACATCATTCCCATCACTCTGGCACGGAAAATACCCGTACACCACTTTCGGATCGAACAGCCCCGACTCCGCCACTTCCTCTTCGATCTTCTTCTTGATCGGCCGAAACTTCTCCTCCACCAGGCGCACGTAATCCGCCTGCGACGCCGTTTTCAGCTGCCACTGATTCTTGAACAGCGCCGTCTCGTTGATATACGGGAACACATCGCGCACATCGTAATGCTTCACCCGCACTCCCCAGAATGGAGGCTCCGGAATATTCGGCGCGTCCGTCACCACCGCGCTCCGCTCCGAAAACACCGGACCAGTCTCCTCATCCACCGCCGCCGCTTTCGCGTACTCCTTCACCGTTCGCCCGTCCTTCAGCCGCGACTCCCGCGCTCCATCCTCCGTCACCAGATCTTCCATCACGTGCAGCCCGGCAAACGCATCCTCTGCGTAAAACACGGCATTCTCATACTCCCGCCGCAAATCGTCTTCCACATACTTCCGCGTCAAAGCGGCACCGCCGCAAATCACAGGAAACTCCAGCTTCTGCCGCTGCAAATCCTGGATCACATACTTCATCTCCAGCGTCGATTTCACCAGCAGCCCGCTCAGCCCAATCGCATCCGCGCCATGCTCCTGCGCCGCGCTGATAATCTTGTCCCCCGGTTGCTTGATCCCCAGGTTCACTACCTTGAATCCGTTGTTCGACAAAATAATGTCCACCAGATTTTTTCCAATATCGTGGACATCTCCCTTCACGGTCGCGAGCACGATCGTGCCTTTCTGCGATCCGCCTGCCTTCTTCTCCATCTTCGGCTCAAGATAAGCCACCGCCTGCTTCATCACGCCCGCTGAATCGAGCACAGACGGCAGTTGCATCTTGCGCGCGCCAAACAAATCGCCCACCGTCTTCATCCCGTCGAGCAAAACCGTGTTGATCAATTCCAGCGCAGAGTAAGATCCCAGCGCCTCTTCCAGCAACTCCTCCAGAGATGTCTTATGCGCGCCTTCGCCCACCGATTTCTCGCCGTTGATGATGGCGAACTTCAACTTATCTTCCACCGACAGCGTGTCCACATGCGCCGTCGTCGAAGCCGCCGGCTTGCCTTTCAGCCCGGCAAAGTGATTCATGTATTTCTGCAGCGGATCGCCATCCGATTCGTCGTGGAAAATCAGCTTCCGCGCCAGATCCACTTCTTCCTGCGGAATCTTGTACAGCGGATAAATCTTTGTGTAATTCACGATGGCCATATCCAGCCCACGGTTCACCGCCTCGTGCATGAACACAGAATTCAGCACGCGCCGCGGATAAGCATCCAGCCCAAACGAAATATTGCTCACGCCCAATATCGTCTTCACGTCGGGCAATTCTTTCTTGATCCGCTCAACCGCGTTCAGCGTCTCAATTCCCGCGGTCCGGTATTCCTCCTGCCCCGTAGAAATCGGAAGCGTCAGCGCATCAAAAATCAAATCTGTCCCGTCGAGTCCATACTTCTTCGTCGCCAGATCGAAAATCCGGTGCGCGATCGCCGTCTTTTTCTCCGCCGTCAGCGCCATCCCGTCTTCATCAATGGTCAGCGCAATCACCGCCGCTCCATACCGCTTCGCCATCGGCAGCACCAGCGACGTTCGCTTCTCTCCATCTTCCAGGTTGATCGAGTTGATAATCGCCCGCCCCGGAATCCGCTTCAGCGCCTCTTCCACCACATCCGCCTCGGTCGAATCCACCAGAATCGGCGCCGGAACCCGCGTCGCAATCCTTTCCAGAATCGAAGTGATGTATCCCTTCTCGTCCTCGCCCACAATCGCGCAGCACAAATCCAGCATGTGCGAACCGTCATTCACCAGCTTCTTCGCCAGCGCCAGAATGTCGTCGTACTTCTTTCCCCTCACCAGATTCCGGAAATGCTCCACGCGGGTCGTCGTATTCATTTCTTCGGCGACGATCAGCGGCTTCGGCTCTAGATCGAGAGGAACCGATGTATACGCGCTCGAAGCTGCGCCCACTCGCTTCACCTCGCGCTTCGCCGGTTCCACGCCGGAAACCGCATCCACCACGGCTTTCAAATGCGCCGGAGTAGTTCCGCAGCATCCACCAACAATTCGCACACCGTAATCGACGACAAAATGCTTGTGATACTCGGCCAGTTCCTGCGGCGTCAGTTTGTAGACCGCGTGTCCGCCTTCGTTATGTGGCAACCCGGCATTGGGAAGGACCGATATTTCCTTCGTCGAATTCAGCGCAAGGTAGCGCACCGCATCGTTCATCTCCTTCGGTCCCGTCGCGCAGTTTAGTCCGAGGATGTCCACATCAAATGGCTCCAGCGCCGTCAAAGCGGCGCCAATCTCCGTGCCCAGCAACATCGCGCCAGTCTCCTGCAGCGTCACTTGCACCGCGACCGGCAATCGCTTTCCGGCCTTCCGCATCGCCTCCAGCACGCCGATGGCTGCAATCTTCGCCTGCAACAAATCTTGGCAAGTCTCGATCAACAACACGTCCACGCCGCCCTCGATCAGCGCGGAAGCCTGCTCCTCATACGCCACCACCATCGCATCAAAACTGCTGTGTCCCAGCGATGGCAGCTTCGTCGTCGGTCCCATCGATCCCGCCACAAACCGCGGCCGGTCTTTCGTCGAGAACTCTTGCGCGACTTCCCGCGCCAGTTGCGCCGCCTTCACGTTGATCTCGCGCACTCGATCCGCCAGGTCAAACTCGCCCAGCACGATGCGCGATCCGCCAAACGTATTCGTCTCGACAATGTCACAGCCTACTCGGAAGAAGTCCGCGTGAATCTCGCGAATGATGTCGGGACGGCTCAGCACCAGCACCTCGCTGCAATTTTCCTTGCCCCAGTAATCGTCCAACGTAGGGTTGCGCGTCTGTATGTTCGTCCCCATCGCGCCGTCATAGACGACCACGCGATCCTTCACGGTCTTTAAGAAATCAGTCATGATGAAGTTCTTAGCTCTTAGCTCCTAGCCCTCAGTTCTATCCGTGTCGATCCGCGTAAATCCGTGGCGAAGAAATTGTTCTTGCGGTACTCGCAACTCGCAATATACAAACGCCGGCCCTCGCGGACCGGCGTGAGTGCTTCGAACTTGAAGATTCTAACTCCCCGCAACCATCTCCTTGGGAGCCCCACCGTCCACATCGGCCTGATTAAACACAACGTTCGCTCCCATGTGTGCTGGCCGGGGGGCCAGCATTTGCTCCTTGCGGTAAACCAGATTGCTGGCGTTAAACGTCGCCAGCTCAAACCCGTGCCCGTGCGTAATCGCGTCCGTCGGACAAGCCTCCACGCAATATCCGCAAAAAATACACCGGTTGTAATCGATGTTGTAGACCTTGGCGTAGCGTTCGGCGCCGCTGACGCGGTGTTCGGCAGTGTTGTCGGCGGCTTCAATATAGATGCAATTCGAGGGGCAATTTGCCGCGCACAAAAAGCAGGCTACACATTTTTCCAGGCCATTTTCGTCGCGCTGCAGAACGTGAGCGCCGCGGAAGCGGGCTTCGATGCGCGCGCCGCGCAGCGGACCTTTGCCGTCGGGATAATTTTCTACCGTCGTGGGCTGGAACATCTCCATGAAGGTGATGCTCATTCCTTTGGCGATGGCAGCGATGTTTTTCAGAACCGGCATACTTACCTAGTATACCGAAAGAGTGAAATTTCAGGCTGCTCCCATCTGCTGGCTGGTTCCTGGTCTACAACCACACGCTAATCTGCGCGGACAATCTTTCCTATACGCCGAACGAACCGCCGGTAAATCCTTGTTCCGCCTGCCTTCCGGGCGTATACTCGCGGGCTGCGGGAAGACAGGTCCGAGCAAAAGGAAAGCGAGGTCCAACACCCATGAATTGGAAAAGCAAACTGATCCTTGGTGTGCTGACGGCTCTGGCGATGATGTTCCTTACGTTTGCACTCCCCAGAGGAGGCGCGTTGCGCGATGCGGCGGTGGTGCAGTTTCCTCTCACCGTGGGAGTATGGGCGATTTACGTGTTGCTTTTCGTAAAGCTGAAATAGGATTCAATGAAGTCCTTCACCCTGCCAGTCGTGTTGCTGATGTTGCTTTCGGTTTTCGCTACGCCGTTGTCGAGAGCTGCGAACGGCGGCAACAAGCCGCTCGACATCGGTCCTCAGGTACGTTTCTCAGCCGACAACTTCGACTGGCGCGAGATGGTTCCGTACCTTTCCGCGGCCGCCGCTTTGCCTGAAGAGCAAGGCATCAAAGCAGTGTTGGAAAACTCGAAGGCGATGCGCGTCTTTGTCGCGAATGAAATTCGCGCGGAGTGCCGTCCGGATAAAGGCCGCTGCGCCGCCATGCGCGAAGGCTTTACGTTGGATGGGGAAGTGGACAAAAGGATCGAAGGAATTGTGCAGGAAGGGATGGTCCACGGGCACAAGACGGCGAGCGTGGACTACCCGATGCAAGGCCAGCCTTTTCCTTTCTCCGAAATTGCGGCACTCAAAAGCGAGAAGCGGCAGGACGCCTACCTCATCCTTAAGCTCGCCAACCGCAACTATACTGCTGCCCAGCTACAAGACAAATATGGCGCCCCGTATGACACCAACATTTTTCAGTCGTACAGCGCTTTCACCTACCGGCTGGACAGCGCAGCTTACTCGAGCAAAGCAGTGTTCGAGGTTGATCCCGTGGATGGAGCTGTGCTCAAGATCGCGATCAGTTTGAAGGCCAAGAAAAGTAAGAAGCGGGACTAGAAGCAGCCTCACAAATGGGTTTTGGGAAGGGCACACTTCAGTCGTGCCGCCCAGAGCCAACAGAGACGCGGGCTTTAGCCCCTGAGGGAGCGGCTTTTTCCCCGAGTTGGACACGAAATTCCTGATTTCGGATGTGTCACGTCATCTCCAGAAATCTTGTCAAGAGGGCAAATGTGAGCTTTTTCGCTTAAGTGCATGATTAGCTGGGAGATATAAATGTGGGTTTCATGTCCCATTTACCCCCTGCGGTTTGGTATTCTGAATATATAGGGTAAAAACAAGCGGCACAGGCCTACCGGGTCTGTGCCATTCGTGTTTTTGGACCCAATCAGAATCATCCGAACCAAATCATCCGAACCAAGGGAAGTGGGGCAAAAGTATGAAAGCGAGAACACGTAGCGGGAAGCGCCTCGGTCGTCCTCCAGGGACAGCTTTCGAGCGAGCCGGCAGGGCTCTCCATGAGCGCGCCAGAAAAATCGTCTATCCCACATGGAAGCACGCCACCCGCAAGCAGCTCGGCGAACTGGCCGAGATGATGTTCATGGTGAAGGCCACCACCAAAGGTCTCACCGTGGCCAAACCTTACGGTGAAAGCCACCGCTACGACTTCCTCGTCGATTCCGGCAAACGCCTCTGGCGCGTCCAGGTAAAATCCAGCACCTGTACTCACTGGCGCGCCTACACCGTGAACGCTTACTGGAAAACCACCCGCAAACACCTGCCCTATCTGCCGTCCAAAGTTGACTTCCTCGCGGTGATCATCCTCGGCACCGACATCTGGTATCTCATCCCCGTCCGCGCCCTCGCCGGACGCCTCATGGTTCGCGTCTATCCCTTCGGAGGCGATCGCCGCGGCAGCCGTCGCCACGAAAAATACCGCGACGCCTGGCACCTCCTCCAGCCCCGGAAAAGGTCCCGCCCTCGCTCGAGAATCAGTTCGCGTCAGACGGACAAGTGAGCGGGGCGGTCAGGCAGATCAAAATCCCCGCCCTCCCGCAAAGTGCGCGGGAAGGACGGGGCACCCTGGTTGTTCCTAACCTTGGGGAGCTCTATCGATGAGGGTGCCCCGTCCTTGTCCCTGCGTTCTTTGCAGGGACAGGGCGGGGACTTTGATCTTGAGGCACCCACTGCAACGTGATGCCGAGTTGTTCTCTCCTGCGCGCCGTCCACTGCGATTCAATTTCTACGACGCCCTGGGCTCCCGAGACATAGTGTCGAAAGCTGCTCCACGCCCACAGCTCGGGGCTGGCCACCAATCCTCTGGTTACCGGATTGCGATGGATGTAGCGCAGCTTCTCGATGCGTTTGGGCTCGCTCCAGACGTTGAAGTCGTAGTAACGAGAGAGCCAGAATGGCCCACCCTCGAGCTCGCGCAGCTGCCGAGCCACGTTCTGCTTGAGCATTTGGAGCGCGATCGAGAGTTTCGTCCGCTCCGGCTCGGTTATGAGCAGGTGGATGTGCTCGGGCATGACCACATATCCTGCAACGTAGAATCCGTACCACTGGCGTGCATTTTCCAAAGTTTCTTCGAAGATGTCCCGGGAGCGGGGAGTATTCAGGCGACCTCGCGGTTGCTGCAACTGAAAGTGATGAAGTGAAGACAGCGCGCTTCCTGAAAGTGTTTGAGACTCCAGGGCATACGGGATCATCGCATGCCGGGTTGGAGGACACGGGTTCAGGTCGAGGGAATAATATTGTCAAGTGTTCCGGGAATAGGAAACGGATCGGAGGTCAAAATCCCCACCCTGTCGCAAACAAACGCGACAAGGGTGGGGCACCCGCGATCGATATATGCCGCAGGTGCCCCGTCCTTGTCTCCGCGGCTTTTTGCGGAGACAGGGCGGGGATTTTGATATTCGTGCTGCACCGGATCACTCGATACTTAACTCTTTCGCTAGCGCTTTCCATTTGCTATCGACCAGGGCTTTCGTCTTCGCATCCATCACAATTTCATCGGGCCACGGGCGGGTGAAGCCTTCGGTGGGCCATTTGCGGGTGGCGTCGATGCCCATCTTCGAGCCGTAGTTGGCCAGGCGGGAGGCGTGGTCGAGCGAGTCGATGGGGCCGAGGGTGAACTGGATGTCACGCTCGGGATCGATGTGGTTGAGAACTTTCAGAGTGACGTCAGGAATGTTCTGCACGTCGACATCTTCATCGACCACGATGATGACCTTGGTGAACATGGCCTGGCCGAGCGACCAGATGGCGTTCATCACTTTGCGCGCCTGTCCGGGATAAGACTTGCGGATGGAGACGATCATCAGATTGTGGAAGACGCCTTCGATGGGTAGATTGATGTCGATCAATTCAGGAATGGTGAGGCGCATGAGCGGAAGAAAGACGCGCTCGACGGCCTTGCCCATGTAGGCGTCCTCCATGGGGGGCTTGCCGACGATGGTGGTGGCGTAGATGGGATCCTTGCGGTGGGTGATGCATTGGACGTGGAAGACAGGGTAGAGATCGGCGAGAGAGTAGAAGCCGGTGTGGTCGCCGAAGGGACCCTCGGTGCGGAGTTCGTCGAGGTTGACGTAGCCTTCGAGAACGATTTCGCTGGAGGCGGGAACTTCGAGATCGACGGTTTCGCACTTGACGAGTTCGACGGGAGCGGCGCGGAGGAAGCCGGCGATTAAATATTCTTCGACGTCGGGAGGAGCGGGGACGATGGCGGAGAAAGTTACGGCGGGGTCGGTGCCGATGGCGACGGCGACTTCCATGCGGCCGGAGGGATTTTCTGAGAGAACCTGGCCGCCGGAGGTGCGGGCCATGAGATCGACGGCGGCGGATGCGGAGTCAAAATCCCCACCCTGTCGCGAAGAACGCGACAAGGGTGGGGCACCCGCGTTCCGCATGCGCTGACGGTAGTGTTCGGCGGCGACTTTTTGGCGCTGCCAGTGGGCGCCGGTGGTGGTGGCGTCGTAGACCTGGAGGCGATACATGCCGACGTTGCGTTTGCCGGATTTGGGATCGCGAGTGACGACGCAGGGGAGGGTGATGAAGCGTCCGGCGTCTTGGGGCCAGCATTGGAGGATGGGGAAATCGAGGAGGGAGAAGTTGTCGCGCTTGATGACTTCCTTGCAGGGGCCGGTGGGGACGGTCTTGGGAAAAAACTTTCCGGCTTCGGTGAGGAGCGGGAGCATCTTGAGTTTGTCGAGGAAGCCTTGCGGGGATTTGAGGTCCATGAAGACGCGGATGCGGTCGGCGAATTCGTCGAAGGAGTTTACGCCGAGGGCAAGTTTCATGCGGGCTTCGGAGCCGAACTGGTTGATGAGGACTTGGGAGTTGGGATGATTTTTTATGTTTTGAAAAAGGAGGGCGGGGCCACCGGGTTTGCCGGATCGATGGTTCCCAGGTCTCGCAGAAGAAGCGAGACCTGGGGCACCCTCTTTCGTGGCGGAGGATGGGGAGTCAAAATCCCCACCCTGTCGCAAGGAACGCGACAAGGATGGGGCACCCTCTTCTTTTTTCTGCATGTGCATCTTGCTGACGCGGTCGGTGATTTCGGCGATTTCGAGGATGGGGTCGACTTCGGTTTGGATGCGTTTGAGTTCGCCGGCGCGGTCGAGAGCGGCGATCCACTGGCGAAGGTCGTCGAAGGGCAAAGGGAGTCTCCTGGGAACGAATGATTATAAACAGTTGGAAGATGACTGTTGGGTTGAGACGCTCCGCGGGTGAGAACTGGTCGCTCGCGAGCTCACCCCAGCGGCTAAAGCCGCGATCATTTTCTTGAGCGACGGCACGACTGAAGTCGTGCCCTTCCCGATCTGTGCCGACGGCTGCAATCCCTTACAGTTTGGCGCGGAGCATGGTGATTACGTCGTCGGAGGTGATGACGCCGACGAGTTTGCTGTGTTCGTCGATGACGGGGAGGGTGACGAGATTGTATTTGTCGAAGAGTTCGGCGACTTCGTTGTCGCTGGTAGCTTCGTGAGTTGAGATGAGCGGCTCGGAAAGTAGAGACAGGAGCGGAGTATTGGGCTGGGCGAGAACGAGTTTCGCGAGGGGAACGGCGCCAGCGAGAGTGCCTTTGGAATCGACGAGGTAGATGGTGCCGACGGTTTCAACGCCGCCTTCGAATTCGCGGAGGACGCCGATGGCGTTCTCTACGGTGGCCGCGACGGGGAGCGCGAGGAATTCGGTGGTCATGCGGCCAGCAGCGGTTTCTTCGCGATGTTCGAGAAGCTCGACGACTTCCTGGCTGGCCTCGGGCTCCATCTCGACGAGGATTTGCTCGGTGTGATCCTGGGAGAGATCGGCGAGAAGATCGGCGGCGGCGTCGGGATCCATCTCTTCTACGATCTCGGCAGCACGCTCGGAGTCGAGGGATTCGACGATCGACTTCTGAATATTGGGCTCGACTTCTTCGAGCGTCTCGGCGGCAACATCTTCGTCGAGGGTGCGGAAGACGGCTTCGCGTTCGTCGGGCGCGAGGTCTTCGACGATGTCGGCGATATCGGCGGGGTGAAGCTTGGCCAAGCCTTCGTGAGAGATTTTGAGTTTGATGCGGCGAGCGGGATCGGTTTCGATGAGATCGACGAAGGTCCAGGGAATGGTGCGGGGAGGAATCTTCTCGACCAGGAGATGCAAAGCGGCACGGGGTGCGAGGCCGCGCAGGAGGCGGCGTACGGCGCCACGCGCACCGATGTCGATAGAGCTAACCCGCAATATCGTGTGGGTGGTGCCGCCATCGATTACGGAGTCGATCTGAAGGTCAACATCGTTCACGCGAACGACCTTGCGCCCGTTGATGTCGATGACTTGCTGATCGAGCAGATCGCGATCGAGGAGGAATAATCCTTCAGAACCGTTGGCGGCGGGCCAGTCCGCGGGACCGGTGGAGGCGTGAATATTATCGTCGATGGTTGAGATAGCAGAGAAGGGAAGAACGCGACTGCCGGATTTTGTCTTAACAATGAACGAGGCGATGCGGGTCCGGTCTTCCTGAGGGGCCAGGGTGACTTCGCGCACGCGGCCGGACGGCGCGCCGGACGGGTCATACACCGTGGCGCCGAGAAGTTCGGAAAGAGGCAGCGTGTTCATCCCGGGTAGAGCATAACGGAGTTTCGCCGGAGAGAGAAATGATTTATGGGGGAGCACAAAATAATTTTCAGGGCCTAGCGGGGTCGGTGGGCGGAGCCTTCGGGGTCAATTTCCGGATGACAAATTCCTGCAGGAGATTTGCGACGGCGCCGGTCGCGATGCCAATTGCGCCGTTTTCCAGGGTTAAACTCACGCCGTTGCGGTCTTGATCCGGATAGTAGAGATTTGAGATACCACCCGACGCCAGGTTTCCGAGGATGTTCGAGTAGTTGGGCTGCCAGCGACCATTGTCGCCCTTGCAAATCACGGAAGAGGCGAGGGCGTACAAAAACCGGGACTGGAAGCTGCCGGTCGCCTTGTAGAAAAAACGGGGATCCTGTTTCAGAAGCGAGGGTAGGATGGCGCCGCCGATGAATATACCCGAAAAGGTGTCGGCATAACCGGCACCGAAGCGCTTGGCATAACCTTCGGTGCCCTGGCCATATCCGCGGAAGTGGTTTTGTGCCTGCTCAACTCCGGCTGCGGCCCCAACAATCACGAAGGTGACGGGATCCACGGAGGTTCTCCAGGCGAGCTTGAACTTTTGCTTAGGAGTGAGCGGAGCCGCATTGGGGGTATAGGTGACATAGAAATTCGGCACGATGCCAAGCACGCGCTGCGTCTCTTCCACCTTGATCTGTTCTTCTGCCACTTCGACTCGAGAGAGACCGACGTTCACCTCGGATACATTGGCGGCAACGGCCAATGCGATCTGCGGGACCAGGAACATTTCTCCCGAATGCAGGGTTCCGGAAGAGGTTTGGGGGGCGAAGCCGGGGGACGAAATGGCTAGATGGAAACCGCCCGGAGCGATGTTGGCGAAGGAGAATTCCCCATTGGTGCCGGACTGCACCTCTTGATTCAGGGATTGATCGTCGCTGGTAAGCTTTATACGAGCTCCGGTGACCACAGCTCCACTTTGATCGACAACCGTTCCGGTGATGCTTCCGGGCACGGGTGGGCTGAGCGGCGTCGTGCCGTCGGTTGATGTTGCGGGCCGTTCTGGAGCGTGTTGTTCCGGGAGGGGCGCAGGTTGAGGGGACTGCGCCAAGCAGGACGAGCTCAATCCGAACGTGACAAACGCACAAATTATGAGATCAGACTTGAATTGGAGCAACATGAATAAACTTAACTTTATCCTCTTCCCAGACTTTCTATCTTAATTACCTTTCTATCCAAATTACTGAAGATCATCGATTGCTGAGGCTTGGGCACGAGAACCGACGCCTCGGGTGCGGGGTATGGCTTGGCTACCAATTCAAAGTCCTGGTTTTGTGTGGATTTCGGATCCCGCCCTGCGAACTGTGATGCTGAATGTGAGCAGGCGTTTGCATCCGGATCCGTCAATGAGTGTAAAGAAGGTCAGTAGATGAGTTTCGTTTTGACGACGTAGGTACGATAGCCGGAATAGAGATGTTGCTCGCGGAACGTCTGGCCGCTGACATCGACATTAATCACCACTTTTTGGGGCAGCCATAAAGGGTCGGTCTGCGCGACCTGGGTTACGCCGAAATCAATGGCGGCGGTGAGCCTTTGCAGGTGAACGGCGGGAATAGGAGCGAGGAGATCGGTACGGAGGCGCACAATGTGGAAGTTCGACTCCTCAACCCAGGCGATACCCTGGTAGTAGATGGGAAGCGTCTGATCCTCAAAGTGAAGCTCTCCGGGAGATTGGACGGAAGCTGGTACTTGCGCAAAGGCAATTACGAAGTTGTCGTGTCCGTTGACGCGCTGTCGTCCCAGGTAGCGGAAGGCAGCTTGAGAGCGATTGGAAGGATAGAAGTAGACCCAGCCGTTGGCGAAACCCTGGCTCAGAGGAAGAGCTCCTTTGTTGTGTGTGTTGGCCTCCATATTCAGGCGCTCGAGGTCGGCCATTGATACCCCGCCCGAGATGACCGCCGCAGGGTTATAGGAATCACCCAACGTTTGGGTTGCGGTGTGCAGGTCGACACGATACTCATCGAGAGTGACATCCTTTTCGGTGTGGTGAGAGAGGATGAGATATTCGAAGTTTTGCCGGGTGGGCTTGGCGTTGCCGCGCGCCTGAAGCACTTCTTCATGCGCGATGAGGCTGGGCATTTTGTGAAAGAGAGTTTCGGCAGTGGCGCCAACTTTGTCGAGAAGGGTGGGAAGTTCTTCCTGGTCCTGAGCGGGCTCGAGTCCTCGCAGCTCTGGAATCGATTTTAGAAGTTCCGGGAACGAGAGATCGACGACGGTTGGGGAAGTTTCAGTGGGTTGGCTGGCGATTGGGGCAGCTGGAGACGTGACGACTTGACCGTACGCTCCAGCCAAAAGGCAAAGCAGCGAGAGACACGCCCTGGCGGCGCATTTCATAGGGTGATCATAACTCACTGGGAGGGGTGGGGTACAAGATTTGCAGACCGTATAATCAGTTGGAATGCGGCTGCTGTTCGACATCTTCGGGCAAACCTTGCGAACGCTGTGGGGGCACAAACTACGGTCGTTTCTGACCATGTTTGGAATTGCATGGGGAGTGTTTTCACTGTTGCTGCTGGTGGGGCTGGGTGAAGGATTTCGATCGGGAAACAAAAAACAGTTCGACACGCTGGGCGAGAACGTGATGTTTATATGGTCGGGGCGGGCTCCGGCGGTGCAAGGGAGCTTTACGGCGCTGCGGCAGTATTACCTAACCTACCGGGATTACCTCGATATTCTGCGAGAGTGCCGAAGCGTGGGAGCGGCGGCGCCGGTGATTTCGCGGAACGATATCCGGGCGGTGAGCGATTTCTACCAGGCAAGTGGGCAGATCAATGGCGTGCTGGCGATGTTTAACCAGATCCGTTACCTGCCGATTCAGGATGGGCGCTGGCTGGATGCGATGGACGACGCTCAGAAGCGTCCGGTGATTGTGCTGGGGGATGAGGCGCGGCGGACGTTGTTCTCTGGCCGGCCGGCGGTGGGGAGCACGATTTTGCTGAACGGAGTGCGGTTTCAGGTGGTAGGAACGCTGCAGCGCATTGGGCACGGGGACAACAACAACCAGAATCTGAAATGCTTTGTGCCGTACAACACGATGCGCGAGTATTTTCCGCCGACGAATGTGGGCGAGGCGGAAGGGGTAATCTCGCTGATCGAGTACCAGCCGAAGTCACGGGCGCTGCATGAAACGGCGATGGAGGAAGTGCACCGGGTGATTGCGCGGAACCATGGATTCGATCCTAACAATCCGGATTCGTTCGACGAGTGGGATACGGTGAATACGGTGGACCAGGTGGGAAAGATTTTTGATGCGATGAATGTTTTTCTGGGAAGCGTGGGTCTGGTGACGCTGGGGCTGGGAGCGATTGGGATCATCAATATTATGCTGGTCGCGGTGGCGGACCGGACGCAGGAGATTGGACTGCGGAAGGCGCTGGGAGCGACGAATGCGAGCATCATGTTTCAGTTTTTTGTGGAGGGAGCATTTCTGACATTGCTGAGCGGACTCACGGGAATTGCTGCGGCTGCGGGGGTGATGGCGGCGTTGTCGTCGGTGTCGCTGGGGGAGGGATTCGATCCGCCGAAGCTGGTGGCGCGGACGGCGGCGTTGGCAGTAGTGTCGCTGGCGGTGGCAGGAGTGGCGGCGGGGCTGTATCCGGCGAGGAGAGCGGCTTTGCTGCAGCCGGTGGAGGCGTTGAGGAAGGAGTAGAGCGGTGGCCAGTGGACGGTGATCAGTGGCCAGCGAAGAAGATAGTCTTCGGTGCGGGCTCAGGCAGGGAAAAAATCCTGGACACAGGGGACACTGGGGTACACAGGGTAGAGAAAACAATTTATGCATCGGGATTTGTTGGGACAGGCGTTTGCGGCGATGCGGCATGACTTGCGCAAGACCACGCTCACCATGGCGGGAATGGCGTGGGGAATTGCGACGGTGGTGTTGCTGCTGGCGTATGGAAACGGATTCGGGCGGGCCATCGAAAATATTTTTCAAAGTTTTGGGGCGACGGCGGTGGGGATATTTCCGGGACGGACGTCACAACAAGCCGGGGGAAATAAAGCGGGTGTGCAGGTTCGCTTCACGAACGACGATATCGAACTGCTGAGGAATAATGTGCCGCTGTGCAAACATGTGGTGCGAATGTCGCAGAAGGATTCGTCGGTGCAGAAAGGGAACCGGACATTCACGATGCCGGTGATGGGGCTGGATGCGGCGATTGAGGAGATTTGGAATCTGGACATGGCTGGGGGACGTTTTCTCGATGACGAGGATAACGATCGGCATCGGCTGCTGGCGGTGATTGGGTCGGAGGCGAAGGATAAATTGTTCTCGGGGATGCCGGCGGTGGGGGACGATATACGGATCAACGGAGTGGAGTTTCAGGTGGTGGGAGTGGTGAAGCCGCGCATGCAGGAGGGCGACGACGACGATAACCGGACGATTTACATTCCGTACAACGCGATGAACGTTCTGAAGGACAACCATTATCTGGATGGGATCTGGATGGATTCGCAGGGGCTGGATCATGATCGGCTGGACAAGACGGTGCGGGATACGCTGGCGGCGGCGCACAACTTCAAGGCGGATGATAAGCGGGCGATTTCTGTGTTCGACGCGCAAAAACAGCTCTCGCAGTTCGGGATTATTTCGTTGGCGCTGAAGGTGCTGCTGGGATTCATCGGTTCGCTGACGCTGGGGATTGGCGGGGTGGGGCTGATGAACATGATGCTAGTTTCGGTGACGCAGCGGACACGCGAGATTGGAGTGGAAAAGGCGCTGGGTGCGCGGCGGCGGGATATTTTATTTCAGTTTCTGGCTGAGGCGATGGCGATTACGGCGGTAGGCGGGGCGCTGGGGATTGCGCTGTCGTATGTGGTATCGGTATCGCTGGGACGGATCACGTTTTATAGCGCAATGGCGAAACATGCGGAGGCGGGCGACATACGGCTGATTGTGTCGCCGATGATTCTGCTGGTGGCGGTGGGGATATTGGCCGTGGTGGGCGTGGTGAGCGGGATGGTACCGGCGATGCGGGCGGCGGGGCTGGATCCGATTGAGGCGTTGCGGTACGAGTAGCGAGTACCTAGTACGAGCAGCATGACATCCTCCGATGACATTCTGAGTTTGGCTCCGCCGGGTGCGGATGCGCGAGTGGCTTATGGGAGCGACGCGAATCAGTTTATTGATTTGAGAATGCCTAAGGCGAGTGGAGCGCATCCTCTGGCGATTTGCGTTCATGGAGGTTTCTGGAGAGCCAGGTACGATCTGGAATATTTGGGGCACTTGGGTGCGGCATTGAAAGCGAAGGGAGTATGGACCGCCAACGTGGAGTACCGGCGAGTGGGGAATGCGGGCGGCGGATGGCCTGGAACATTTGAGGATATTCGGACGGCGTATCAATTCTTGTTGCAGAATGCGCAGCGATATGGGTTCGATGCGCGGCGGGTGATCGTGCTGGGACATTCGGCGGGAGGTCAGCTGGCACTGTGCCTGGCGGCGCATGAGTCGGGATTGACCGCGGCGGTTTCGCTGGCGGGAGTGGTGGATTTGCAGCGAGCTTACGAGTTGCATTTGAGCAACGACGCGGTGGTGGAGTTTCTGGGCGGGAAGCCAGCGGACGTGCCGGAGCATTATCGGGAAGCGGATCCGATGAAGGTGGTGATTCGCACGCGGCAGTGGCTGGTACATGGGGCAGAGGATGACGTTGTGCCGCCGGCTCTCAGCAAGAATTATGTGGATGCGAAAGTGAAGAGTAAGGAAGATGCGCGATTGGTGACGATTCCGGGTGCGGGGCACTTTGATGTGGTGGATCCGCGGTCGGAGGCTTGGGCGCAGGTCGAGAAAGTTTTGGTTGAAGGCTTGGGGAAGCCTTGAATACAGAGGGCACGGGCAAGCACAGGGTAAGGCTGGGCTCTCGCGCTGCGATCAGGCGACTTTTGGTTTCTTTGTGGTGGACCGAGGGCGGCCGCTGGAGTGTTCGGGATTGCTGCCGGGCTCGGGGAAGTCGGAATCGGCGTCTTTCAGGATCGGATCCTGATCGCGATGACCGAGTTGATCGGCGAGGCCGGCGTTTCCGTCGTGATGGTGCTGTTCGTCGTCGGTGGCGCCTTTGGCGCGGTCGGGATCGTTGTCAGAAATTTTGGTCATGGGGTACTCCTTATCAGGTGTGAGTGTCGTTACCTCAGCGGCTAAAGCCGCTTTGGGGCGGTGCTGTTTATCGCAGCGCTGAAGCGCTGCGCCACCCAAAAATCGTGTCACCTAAAATCCCGCCACCAAAATCCTGCCGCCCAAAATCTGGCCACCTAAAATCTGGCCACCTAAAATCTGGCCACCTAAAATCTGGCCTCCCAAACCTAGACCGCTGGGTCTAGACGCCTTCTGGCGAATAGGCTGAAACTTATTCGCCGGAGCGTCCGGTGGAGGAGACTCCGAGTTTGCGCAGACGCTCGCGGGCTTGGAGAGCTTCGGGGGAGCGCGGGTAGCGCTGGATCACGTGGCGGAGTTCCGCGACGCCGTCATCCTGTTTGCCGAGTTCGATCAGCGAAAAACCTTTTTTCAACTGAGCGGAAGCGACCTTGCTTCCGGTGGGAAAATTCTGCAAGACCTGGTCGTAGTTCTGCGCGGCTTGCTGATAGTTTCCCTGACGGAATTGAATTTCGCCGAGATAGAAGTAGCAATTTCCGGCGAGATCAGTGTTGGGATAGAACTTGATGTAGTCGGAAAACTCCTGGATGGCGAGATCATTCTTAGCTCCGTTGTAATCGCGGAGGGCGTTGTTGTAGAGCACGTCGGGCGGTGGGGCAGCGGCCAGAGCCTGCTGTTGCGCTTGTTGCTGCGCGGCCGTTGCGGCGGTGCTTTGCTGCGTGGCCTGCATGTCTTCGAGTTGCTTGCTGACTTTGGCAAGGCGGGCCTTGAGTTCGTCGAGACTGTCGTTGAGCGATTGGATCTGGCCGGAAAGTTGATCGACGTGCGAGGCTGAATCGCCCTGCTGTTTCTGCAGAGTGGATTGCAGCAGAGTGACAGCAGCGGCAACCTTGTTAACGGCGTCAGTATCGCGTTCGACCAGATTGTTCATGACGCCCATGCGCTCGTCGAAGCTGCGCTGCATGGCGGTCATTTGCTCCTGCAGTTGCTGAACCTGGGTTTGCAGTTGAACCATTTCTTTGCTGACGCCCCACGCCGGCATGGTAGCGAGCGAGAGCGTAGCGAGCAGGGCGAATCGGGTGCAGCAGCGTCGTAGTTTCATAAGCAAAGGTTTCCTGAAACCATTTTAGATGGATTGGGCGCGGCGTGGGTTGTGAAGAGTTGGCCGGGAACAAGGAAAGTCAGGGGCGAAGAGATCTCCGCCCCTGACCGGGAACGGCCAACTACTTCTGATAGACGAAGTGGCCGCGGCGGTTCTGCTGCCAGCAGGCTTCGTTTTCTTCCATACAGAACGGCTTTTCCTTGCCGTAGCTGATGGTTTTAATGCGACTGGCACTAACTCCGGCCGCTACCAGCGCGTTCTTTACCGAGGATGCGCGCTGATCGCCCAGGGCCAGGTTGTACTCGGTTGAGCCGCGGGAATCGCAGTGTCCCTCGACGGTGAAGCTGATTCCGGGATGCTGGTTGAGGAACTGAGCATCGGCCTGGATATCACCCTGCTGATCGGCCCGGATATCAGACTTGTCGTAATCGAAGTAGACATCTTTCACGTTCTGGCCAAAGAGATCTTCGTCAGTGGCTGATGGGGTCGGGGCGGGGGGCGGTGGCGGCTGAGTGACCGTCAGGCGCGTAGTCGCGTCTTGCGATCCGCCGGAACCTTTGGCCGTCAGGTGATAGGTGGTGGAAGCAGTCGGGCTGACCGATTGCGATCCACTGGCCTGAACCGCGCCAATGCCGTCGATAGAAACGTCGGTGGCGTTGGAGGTCTGCCATGTCAGAGTGGCGGACTGGCCCGGTTGGATGGTGTCGGGACTGACCGAGATGGAGGCCGTTGGTGAAGGCGGCGGTGGCGGTGGTGGCGGCGGTGGCGGAGCTGCTTTCTTCTTGCAAGCTCCGAGCATGAGTATGGCGCTCAGTGCGATGACGGTGGCGACTGATTTGAAAAGTTGACGTTTCATGTTGATCCCCTTCACGTTAAATCCTCCTGCGAGCCCGAAATCGGATTCGAACTCAGACGAAGTGTTTATTTCCAACTCCAATTCGGTTGCGAATTACGTCCAGTAAAAGTCAGTTGATGGAGCTTGGTGCCATCGGCCAGCATTTCCCAGATTTCTTCCTTCCCGGAGCGGCTGGATTGGAAGACGATATGACGGCCGTCCGGAGACCACCAGGGAAAATCATTGCGGCCGCCATCGTGGGTGAGTTGAACCCACTGCTTGCTGGCGATATCCATCAAATAAATATCAGAAGAGCCGGGCTCGCCGGGACCATATTTGCGCGTCCAGGCGAGAGTGAGAAATTGTCCGTTCGGCGACCAGTTCGGCGAGACAGCATAACCTTGATCGGTCATGCGCTGCTGGTTGGCACCATCGGCTTCCATGGTGTAGACCTGAGGCAATCCGGTACCGCCGCCGACGAAGGCGATTTGCGCGCCGGTCTTGCGATTCCACGTAGGTGAAACGTCTGGGCCGCGGCCAGTGGTCATGGGATGAAGGTTGGCGCCGGAAGAGTCACAAACATAGATTTCTGAATGACCGCCGCGCGAGGACGAGAGCGCCAGACGGGCGCCATCGGGTGACCATGAAGGCGAAAGATTGGTGCCGCCGAAATGCGGAAAGCTGACCAAGCGGTTGAGATCGATGGAGTACATCAGGATTTCCCATCCTGACTTGGTTAGAGAACTGAAGGCGAGGCGGGAACCGTCGGGCGAAATGCGGGGCGAGAGCGAGATCGAGCTTTGGCGAGTCAGTTGACGCTGATTGGAGCCGTCGTAATCCATGACCCAGATTTCCTTGTGGCCGGAGCGATCGCTGACGAAATAAATTTTGCTTTCGGCGATTCCGGGAATGCCGCCGCCCAGACGAAAGATGATTTCGTCGGCGAATTTATGGGCGATGAGACGGGCTGCATCGTCGGTGGGAACGTCGGTGTATTGCTTGCCGAGGACGAGCGGGGACGCGGTGTTTTTGACGTCGTACAGCCAGCCCTGGACGGTGAGTTTGCCTGCGGCAACGGCCAGATTTCCGAAGGCCAGCATGGCGGCGTTGGGAGGCGGAGAGTTCCAGACGCCGAAGGTGACCTCGGGGGGTTGGCCGGGGACCTCCAAGGGATAAAAGCTCTTGGAAATTAGTTCGACGACGCCGGAGTTATCGAGATCACCCCAGAAAGTATCGTTGAAGGTCTTGAGCAGCGCGGTGTTTTGGGGATCGCTGGATGAGGGTTTGAAATCGGGAACCGCGAGGCGAACTTTTTCGACGCCGAGGCCGGAACCGGTACGCACCCAATCCTGAGCGAACGATGGAGAAGCGAGCAAAAGAACAAGCGCGAGGAGGGAAATTAACCCGGCGAGAAGCTTGGCGCGGGGAACTGAGAGCGGAGATTGTCGATGGCTATCGTCCATCCGTTTGGAGCCGTGACGCAGGGCCGGGCAAAAGGATACTGTGTACGACAATATCGTACTCCGATATGTTCTCATTGGCAAGTTATGAACCATCATAGTCATGAAACTGGAACCTGAAGAATAATCAAGTGAATGCGTTACTGGCTTTTGTCCATCGGATTGGAAATTCAAGGCATTTATTTATGGATGTTCGTGACCGGCTTGTGGGTACGCGGGCACGAAAATTTATCTCTTGTAGTCGAACCAGTACTCCACGGAAATTTTGCTGCCGCTATAGTCGGGCGGAAGCGGACCGAAAGTATCGATGCGCTGTAGAGCTCGGGTTGCCGATTGATCGAGTGATGGTACGCCGCTGGATTGCTCGACCTGCACGTTGAAAGGATGACCGTCGCGGGCAACGTCGAACGTGATGTAGACGCGCTGCGCGGTGGTGATGCGGGGATCGACTTCGTATTTCAGCCAATTCTCGGAGACTTTCCGCTGAATGACTTGCACATACCAGCCATATTTGGTGCCGAAGTCGCCGCCGCTGCCGGTTACTCCGAAGCCGCCTTTGGCGCCGCCGGCGGCGAAGCTGCCGTAGGGTCCGCTGACCGGGCCCCCTTCACCGAATGCGACCTGATTGGTCTCTTCTTCAGGCTCGGGCTGAGGTTTGGCCTTGGTCGGAGTGGGAGGCTTCTTCGGTTTGATCTTCGCATTCTTGCCCTGAATCTCGATGGCGTCGGGTTCCTTCTCTTCTACCTTAGGTTCAGATTTGGTGACGCCTTTGGACTCGTTGGCGAGAACGTTCTGGGTCTGGGCGGGCGTGGTGGGCAAGGGAACTGAACTGACCAGAGTCACGCCCATGGCGTCGCCACCACCGCCGGTTCCCCAACCTTGGCCGCTGGGTCCGGTGAAGAAAACGGAGTAAATCACGATGAGAGCGGTGACCGCGATGTGGAATCCGGCGGACCACGCCAGGGCGCGCGGCCAACTATCGTGTTCGAAAAAAATCTCAGCGTTTTGCGCCATTTTGCTCTATCGGCTGAGTGACGATGCTCACGTTGGTGATGCCGGACTGTTTTACCGCGTCCATGACGGTGGCGAAGGCGCCGAAGGGGACATTTTCATCAGCGCGGATGAAAATGAACTGGTTGTGAGGGTCGCGAATTTTCTGCCGGAGCCGGGCGGCAATCTGATTGATGTTGATGGCGTCGTTGCCGAGGAAGACGCGCTGGTCTTTATTAATAGTGATAACGGTGCGTTCTTCAGTGATCTCTTTGACGGTGCGAGTCTTGGGAACGCTGACTTCGATGCCCGACTGCAGAATGGGAGCGGTCACCATAAAGATGATGAGCAAGACGAGGACGACGTCGACCAGCGGAGTGATGTTGATATCGGCGAGGGCGGTCTGCGTGCGGCCGTTGGAGGAAGTGAAAGCCATCAGCGCCTCACTTCAGCTGCGGCTTGCGGCTGGATGCTCTCGATGGCGTTGAGCACTTCAAGAGAAAAATCATCGCCGCGGGCGGCGAAGACGCGAATGGAATTGCCGATCAGGTTGTAGGCGATGACGGCGGGGATGGCGGCGGCGAGTCCGGCCGCGGTGGTGATGAGAGCTTCGGAGATGCCGGGGGCAACGGCGCGAAGCGTGGCTCCGCCGGCGGTGCCGAGGCCGTGGAAAGCGTCGATAATGCCCCAGACCGTGCCGAATAACCCGATGAAGGGGGTGACGGCGGCGGTGATGGCGAGCCAGGGAACATTGCGCTCCAGGCGAGTGATTTCTTCGGAGGCGCCGATCTGCATGCCGCGCTGCACGGCGGTGAGGCTGCGCAGGGTTGCACTGGGAGTGGAGAGCTGGCGTTTGTATTCCTGGTAGCCGCCCTCGAAAACTCCGACCAGCGGGCTGGGACGGAACTGATCGGCAACGGTGGCGAGATCCTGCATGCGCTGAGCTTTGCGGAAAGCGCGCAGGAAGCGTCCACTTTGGACCCGGGCGCGGCGCAGCAGGCTCCATTTCGTAAGGATGATGGCCCAGGAGATAAGGCTGAAAGCCAGCAAGGTGATCAGGACGAACTTGGCGACGGGACCGGTGCTCGAAATAAGGTCGAGAATTTCGCCGCCGACGAAAAAGGCAAAGTATGGGAGCAGTTGCATCTTGGTTTGGGGATACCTTGACGAGATTATAGATGATTCGAGTAGCGGACTTGGCGGGACGTATCCTAATCATAACCCTTAGAGGTTGAGAGCGACGGCATTACGCGCGACTCCCGGCTTCGAATCCAGTCGTCTTGTTATCTTTCACCTCGTATCTTCAATTCTTGATTCGCAAAATAAATTTCCCTGATATACGCGTAGCGCGAGAGTGACATCCAAGGGAAGCGCGGTCTAGAAATTTTGCGGAGGACGAATCTATGGCTAATTACGGAATGCTGAGAGACTACCGGTTCACGGATGCATCGGAAGACATACGGGGAGCGAAGTTATATGGCTTGGATGACGAGAAACTGGGCAAGATTGACGATGTAATTTTCGACTTCTCCAGCGGATTGATTCGCTATGTGGTGGTCGATACTGGGGGATGGCTGAGGACGAAGAAGTTTATCGTGCCGGCGGAGAGGTTGCGGGCGTCGGCCAAGCACGATGACGACTTTGCGGTGGATTTGACCAAGGCACAGGTGGAGAGCTTTCCGCCGTACGAGGAGACGGACCTGGAATCGGACGAACAATGGTCGGACTATGAAGGACGCTACAGCTCGACGTGGAAGGCTGATCCGGTGATGCACCGGGCTGGGACCGATCGGGATATCACGCCGACGACGCAGCAGATGCCGGGGAATTCGTCTTCGGCACGAGCGGGGGCTTCGGATGCGTTGAGAGGCGAATCTGTGGAAGATGCGGAGATCGAGGATGCCGAGTCAGTCGAGCCTGGCTTTGCTGCGGGGACGAGCACGGTGGACATCGACGTGAGCGCGGTTGGCATTGGGCCACGCTGGGATACGTTCCAGGATCGCTTGCGGGAAAGGCGGAAGGAAGTGATCGGGACGGGAGGGAGCGAGGACGAATATCGAAAAGCGGGTTAATCGGAATGCTCACTCGAGAGCCACGGCTTTGGCCGTGGCCTTTTTGTTGGCACGGTAGTGAGCGTACTGAGAGTGAACGTTGACATAGCTCGCAATTGGATTTTGAGCGCAATCGCCTGATAGCGTCAATTGAAGCCTAATTGCTGCTCCAAATGATTCGAAGAAGTTGGCGTGTCCACCAATTAAGTGAGGGCAAGTTGCTGGCGAAGTTGTCTCGATGGCAGGCTGCTGCAATTTATGCGAGCATTGGAATTGTTCGTCTCCTAGGAGACTCACGTCAAGTAGCATCGGCCTGCTAAAGATTTATTGAAGCCGCAGCAATCGCCTCGCCATCCGACTGTCTAAAAGGAGAAGCCTATGAAAACTCTTCTGTGCGCTTTGCTGTTATCGGGGAGCCTTCTATTGGCTCAGGAGAATGCGCCTGTCAAGACCAACCAACAAGGTGGGAACGATTCCAAAGGTCAGGTGACAATGCGAGGCTGCGTCAGCCGTTCTAACGGCGATTACATATTAATGAAGCAGGACCCGACCGTATCCTATGAGCTAGAGGGTAGCCACAAGATAAGATTCCGACATTATCTGGGACAGCGAGTAGAGGTGACCGGTTCCGAATCGACCACATTGGCGAGCAGCTCTGACGCGATGAATAAGATTGGCTCTGCAGCTCCGGTAACCCTGACCGTTACGTCGATCAAGACCCTAGACAAGAATTGTTCAGCTCGCGATGTCTCAAGATAAGTATGTCTCAAGTGGTGAAACATCGCCGTTACACTCATTGATCCTACGCAGGGGCGTGAAGTGTGATCGGCTGTGGCTGTTGAAAAAAATTTCCCGCAAAATTTGTTGCGCTATGCAGCTGCGCCACTACCGCTCCGGCATCCGCAGAATCCCCGAACCGTGCCGCCGAGCTCACGGCAAGCCCCGAAGCCGACCCCCGGGGCATGCGCAGTAGAGGCGGATTTGGTCGTGGCTCAGTTTGGAAACAATGCCTACCCTCAGCTACTCATTTGGCCATCCATACAGCGATATCGCGGACAGCAGTGTCCTCGCTGCCAAAAAAACCGTGACCCGAAAGCGCATCACAATTGCCAGTCAAGGCAGTGAGGCCGGCGGACGGAACTTGCTCGACGCCCTTTCTGGGCGAGTGCTTCAACGCCTTGAGCACAGGAGACTGACCCGCAACGCTGGCAATGCTACAGGTGCTGCCCGCGTCATTGATGATCAGCACGGGCACGGTAATGTTCCCCAGGTTCGCCGCGAGCAGAGAATCGGGATCATTCGAATCGTTGACCGATGCAGCGAAAACCAGGCCGTCCGGCCCACCTTCCGCGGGACCGTAGGAGGCCGCAACGAACGCTCCGCCGGTTCCCCGACTCGTACCCACGATCCAGACTGGCAGTCCAGGCGCTTTCGACCGCGCCCACGAAATGACTTCCAAGATATCGGAAACATGGGCGGCGCTACCTTCCTGGCCGGCTAGACCATCGGGGAGCAAATAAAAATCGGTGGCGGCGTCGAGGGTGATGGTGTCGAGGTTGTGGCCCGCGAACAGGGAACGACTGCGCACCACGAAGTTATGAGAATTCACGTCCAGCGTGCCATCCGTGGAACCGGTAGGAGTAAGTGAGATGAGTCCGGCACCGCCGGGAAGCAGGATCACGATTGCCGTCGGGGCCGGGGTTGCAGTCACGATGAAGCTCTCACTCAAAACCGCAGGCGGCGGGTCTGACACCGGCGCGCGCGATAGTGCGAGCGTCTGCACCACATCCTGGGCCAACGCCGTTGTCCCGAACAGCAGGATAGCGGCTAGTAAGGCGAGCATAGCCGGCCAGATCCAAGCCGGCTTTTTGGAGTTCGAAAACAGGTCTATCATGTTGAACCTCCGCAGGACGAATGGCTACGTCCGATGTAAGGGTTGATTCCATCGCCTCCAGGGGGGCTGTGCGTCAACGGCAGGAACGGCGCTTCGGAGAGGCGAGACTCTTATCGAGGCGAGATGCTAGGCGGATGAGCGCGTGATTGTCAGTGATTCGAGTCACGTCGTGTCTTGGCGCACATTTACAGCTTGACCGGCCCGGGTGACGACGCCCCGAACTGCGAGATATCTCGATTCACCCATTGACGGGACTTCGAGTGTAATCGCGCTTCTTAAAACAATGGCACGCAGGCCGCTACCAGTAGCGTCTTTCCTACGGAGTTCCACCATCTGTTCACGGATCGATGACAGAGCCACCCCGTCTCAGCTGATGCTCGGGTGAAAATCTTCTCCCCAGAGAGCGTAATCAGGAGCGGGAAGCGGGGCGCATCGACCTTCTTCGCCGATAAATACGCCCGGCGCGCAGCCGTCTCAGAGCCGAGAGGAGTTTATGGTTAGTCGTGATCGACATGGTTCGCAGCGAGTACTCGAAGTGCGCGCCGCAACCGCAGCAGACCTTGTAGCTGTGGCCTTCGATGGTGAAAACGCGGCTCAGCTTCGCGTGGTGGCACCCGAACGCGAATTCCAGCGCACTTGCAAAAGGACGCGTAACGGTGTGCCACAAAGGAATCTGTTCGGACGACAT
Organism: uncultured Acidobacteriaceae bacterium; assembly: GCA_963782835.1. Classification (GTDB taxonomy): domain Bacteria; phylum Acidobacteriota; class Terriglobia; order Terriglobales; family Acidobacteriaceae; genus Sulfotelmatobacter. The sequence goes on from CAWALR010000009.1 coordinate 239,293, forward strand.
GTCTTTATTGCCCCTCCAACTTTATTGCGTCTCCAACTCTAAGGTTCTCATCGGCAATTGCAGAGCGGCCGTGAGCCGCCCCACGTCCCCTGGTGACTGAAATCACCTCAGGAGCTTCCTTGATCGCTCCGTTACCTCGGAAGAGGTTCCGTTTCAATGCTTACGCTGATGCGAATCCCGCCCGGATGTGGAAGAATTGAGGCCACGCGAAATGACGCGTCCAGAAGTCTCAACCGGTGTGAATCGCTTGATTACATTAACCATCCGCTGCAATCCTTGCCAATTGGGACGCCAGATACAACGAGCATGCTCATAGAAATCGGACAGGTGGAAGCAATTTTCCGGTATCCCGTGAAGTCCATGGCTGGCGAACGACTCGAGGCCGCCAACCTGGGCTGGCACGGACTCGATGGTGACAGGCGCCTGGCATTGCGGAGGATGGATGAGGGCAGCGGGTTCCCGTGGCTGACTGCAAGCAAGCTGCCCGACCTGGTCTTGTTTGCTCCGCACCGCCGTGAGGGCGGTGCTGATGGAGACCTTCCGACGCATATTCGCACGCCGGATGGTGAAGAGATGAATGTCTTCGGGGAGGAGTTGGCCAGGGAGGTCGCACGTCGGCATGGGGCTCCGGTGCAGATGATCCACTTGAAGCATGGCATCTTCGATGAAGCCACGATTTCTGTGATCGCCTCCGATACGGTGCGCGAGATCGGGCGACTCGCAGGGCGGAGCCCGGACGTGCGACGATTTCGTCCGAATATTGTGGTTCGTTCACTGCGATCGGCTCCCTTTCAGGAGGACGAGTGGTTGGGCGGTGTGCTCTCATTCGGCGAGGGGGACGACGCCCCCGCTGTCAGCGTCACGATGCGCGACGAGCGCTGCTCGATGGTGAACCTTGATCCCGACTCAGCCAGCCCGTCGCCCGAAGTGCTGAAGGCGGTGGTGCGCGCAAACCAGAACCACGCGGGAATCTACGGCGCGGTCATTCGCGTCGGTCGACTAGCGGTGGGACAGACGATATTTCTTCATGCGGCGACGGAGAAAAGAGAACGTGGATGATCGAAAACATAATGTCCCGGACCTCTGCCAAACCGGGCGTTGAACCTGACGGATGGAGTGGTTCGGGTTGGCCGGAAACTGGAGACAATGCAGTTGTTGATGGAACGTCCTCGTTACACTTTTCGGCCTTCTGAGTTAGAACCGCGATAGCGCAATGCTGACGACATAGCAGGCCAAAGAAATGCTGATGCCCTTGAGAGGCGCAGTGAAAAAATAAACCTTGCAGAGCACAACAAAACCAACAAGCATTGCCAGCCCGACGACGAGCAGGAATGGCGACCGAAAGAGGAGCTGACCGTGAGCCACTGCAAGAAAACCGAAAACCAGGCCGAACAAAATAAGTCCCATGCTGTGGCTGGCGTTGAAGCCCAGCCAAGCCCGCCACATTGTTGTTTCGTTCGTAATCACAGGTGAAATCTGGCTCATGCTGATTTGCAGCGCGGGATCACGGGGCATGAGCATTGGCCCCCAGAACGTATAGACGAGGTGGACGACTCCGAGCGTGAAGATAATGCTCGCACTAAGAACCATGAGAATTCTCGCGCCCAAGATGCTCTCCCTATTCTGTGGTGAAATGACCATAAATCTCAATCAGTGTAACTCCTGATAACGTCAGTTACGGGTTAACGTCAGTTAGGGGTCCAGATTCCAAGGCTCATTTCGCAAGAAGCATTTAACATTGCGAAAAGTGTGACTGAGAGGCCCCCGACTAATCGAGGAGATACGTGACCACGCACGAGGAACGCGTTCGACGGAGCTTTTCCAAGCAGGCCTTCATGTCCACTTTGGGGGCCGAACTTACAGCAGTGGTTCAAGGTGGTGTGGAGATTCGCCTGCCATTTTCGCCGAATCTTACGCAACAGAACAGCTATTTGCACGCGGGTGCGATCACTGCAGTGCTGGATTCTGCTTGCGGTTATGCCGCCTTGACCATGGCACCAGACGATAAAGAGGTCCTCACCGTGGAGCTAAAGGTGAACCTCCTGGCGCCCGCCGCGGGCGAGGTCTTCGTGGCCAGAGCGCAAGTGAAGAAAGCAGGGCGGACGCTGACAGTTTGTACGGCGGATGCCTTTGCCATCAACGGGGGCAAAGAGAAGGCGATTGCAACCATGCTGGCCACAATCATGGCTGTGCCGATAAGGCCTGCGAAATAATACGAGATTCAGCCTTAGCACCTTAGCCAACTGTTGTTAAATCGCTATTGCACTCATTGCCCGCGGACGGCCGAAATATCCCCATTTCGCTCATCGACTGTGTGACCCGGGGATTTTGAGTGTAATCGCCTGATTACAACAGCCACGATTCTCCCTTGATCTGAAAACCTAGAAGTGCTAGGATTCCGAGACTTTCACCTCTGGTCCTGTCCGATTCCGTTCCCTAGGGTTGTCCATGAAGAACCGCTCGACTTTCTGCGCGGTTTTACAGCTAGCCTGCGTGCGAGGGCCGCGGGCGCAATCCGCCGCATTCCTGCCAGACTTCCAACGTTATCATCTCGAACCCGCGACCGGCGCTGCGTACCCGGCTCGCAAACCTCGGAATCATTGCTGTACTTGAGGAGAGCATCCATGCAACCAACACGATTGAGCCGAATGCTGATTCTCTGTTCTGCGGTGGTGTTCGTCGCCATCTGCCAGACTGCTGTGGCTGGAACCCTTTGCGTCAATCCGGCCGGTTCCCGCAACTGCTTCAAGAGCATCCAAACCGCCGTCAACCATGCCGCTGCCAACGATCTTATCCAGGTTGAAGCGGGCACCTACAGCGAAGAAGTGGATATTGGTCTTCCAGTGGCGATTATCGGTGCCGGTGCCAGCGCCTCGATTATTAATGCCACCGGTCTCGCCCACGGCATCTTCGTGGATGGTTTCGACCATCCCGGCCTGAAGCAGGTCACTATTACCGGACTTACGGTAGAGAACGCAGACTTTGAGGGCGTTTTGGTGGTAAGCGCATCGGATGTCACCATCCAAGACAACAGCGTGATTAACAACGATGCCACACCGGGCTTGGGGTTCACCGGAGCTGCAACCGGTTGCCCTAATCAGCCTGGTGATGGCGTTTATGAGAATGATGAAACCGGGGACTGCGGCGGCGCTGTTCATTTGATCGGGACAGCCAACTCCATCGTTTCTGGGAACTTCATCACCGGAAACGCCGATGGTGTGCTGATCAGTGACGAGACCTCCGAAAGCCATGACAACCTGCTCATCCACAATACAATCACGAACAACCCGTTGGAGTGCGGCATCGTGCTGGCCTCGCATCCGCCGACGGGCAAGACCTCGCCACCTTACGGTCCGCACTTTGGGGTGGACCACAACACCGTGGCAGAGAACATTTCTAACAACAACGGCGTGAAAGTTGGAGGTTCGGGGGCGGGCATGTTTTCCGACGGCATGGGTCGCGGCCGCGTGTCAGACAACGTGATCATTGGGAACACGCTCATACATAACGGACTTGGAGGCGTTGCGTTGCACACGCACGTGGGACCGGCGTTTGGGCTTCCAGCAGATGATATGAGTGGGAACAAGATTATCCTCAATACGATTGCCGCTAATCTCGCCGATCAGGCCGACACCGCTACTCCCGGACGAGTGGGCATCAACATCAATAGCGGCGATGGTGGTTCCCCGGTTCGTGGCACCGTCATTTCCCAGAACGTAATCAGCGACGAGGATATCGACATAGCGGTCAATACTCCCGCCGAAGTGGATATGCATCTGAACTCTTTGCTGGGAAGCGGCATTGGAGTGGGGGACGTTTGTGCACTCGACGGTTCCACGGTGTGCACCGGCACAATCGATGCGACCGAAAATTATTGGGGATGTCCTGCGGGTCCCGGTGAGCACGGATGCACGAACATCAGCGCCCCCAGGATTCTATGGATTCCTTGGCTCCAGAAACCCGTCGGTAGCCACTAGCGCTTCCGGCCAGCGCACGAACCTTCACGTCTAGAACAGTCCGTTCTGCAGCGCAGCTCCCGCAAACAGCGGGAGCTGCGACTAAAGCCTGCGCCATAACCACTCATTGACCTCAATGAGTGTAATCGCCTGTTCTCAACAGCTGGGTCACCGGGGTGATAGCATCGTCAGATAAACGCGATGAAGAGCTTCCACGAAATAATCAGCAGGAAATGGTGGTTCATTCTTTTCAACCTCGGCACTCTGCTGGCACTCGCCTTCTCTGGTCGCCTAACGTCATCGGTAGAATCTGCAATTGCTAGCTTGATTGCATTGCTCGTTGTGAACGGAATTGCTGTGATCTCAGCGCGAAACTTCCCAAACTGGAAATGAGTTGTCAATGAGCGTAATCGCCTGATTCCGTCATTTTGTGGAAACTCGGCTCAGTTCGGCATAGAGTCCCGCTATAGGTAAACGCCGCAATGTCTGCTTCGAGGTGGTCATCAGCGAAGTTGCGTAAGCTGTTGTGGGGTGCCGCCGTTTTCGTCGTCCTCATGCTCACCGTGCCACATTTCATGGCGACGAGTAGCGGGATCTACAAAGTGGCTGTAACAACGGCACACCAGTCGCCGCAATTCAAGCAGGTTCTCGGTCTCCCGGTTTCGGAGGCTTGGTTCACCGAAGGCAGTTGGCAGTTGGGCAACACTGGAAGAGGGGAAATCCTGATTCCTGTGCAAGGTCGAATGCGAAGAGGAAACCTGCGGGCACGGGCTATCAAAGATGATGGACGTTGGCGATTGACGGAATTGACACTGGAACTCACCCAACCAGACGAACACATCGACCTCTTGTCGAAAGCGCCCATCTGACGGCTGGTCCAGCCGATGACTGACGATAAATCGCGATTACACTCATTGACCCCGGTCACCTGGGTTTTGAGTGTAATCGCCTAGTTCGAACAGTTGTGAGCCGAGCACTCCCAGGACGAATGCTGACGTATCCCTAGGACCTTGAATCTAACGTCACTTGCGGCTCTTCCTCTTTGGGTGCTGCAATTGTGTTCATGAAGAAGCTCTACACCATGGCCTTGATGTTTTTGTTGACGACCTCCAGCATGGCAGGCGACCTTGCTGGTTCATTCAAGGAAGCTGTCGCGCTGGCAAAAACAGAAGATAGGGATCGCGCAACTCGTATATATTCTGAGGTTGACCTGAGGGACTACTACCAACAGAAATATATGCCTCTTTTTCAATCTTGTTTAAAGTCGACCGAACACCCGGACCCATCGACGTTCTCGTTCGTTGTGGCGATTGGAACCGACGGTCGCGTGTTGCGACTCTATACGGACCACGAAACCAACATGCTTGCCTGCGTTCGACCGACGCTGTTAAAGGACGAGTTTCGACATCCCCCATTTGCTCCCTACTACATGCACGTCACAATGAACTTTTCCAGGTAAATTAAAAACTCCGGTGAGCTGGGTAAACGGCTCTTCTTTGTTCCTTCCTGCTTTTGCGTTGTGCGGGGAAGGATTCGCAGCAATAATTGTAATCGCCTGGTTACGTCAATTGAGTAGCGTTCCGGGGCGGCGATTCGAACATGAAACCTGTGTAAGACGTGGAAAGTAGGCTCGACGATCTAAGTTGTTATCTTTCCGAACGGTGGTACGTTGACGCTGTGGAGATGTGATCGGCGGGCCTACATTGCTTCAGAGCGCTTCCTCTCCAGGAGACGGGCCCTGTCATTTTTGAGCTGGCAGAGCGAGAATCATAAGTGCCGTTGCGAAGGGTGCTGGGACGCTCAGGAAGGATGAGGAGGACTCTATGGGAAAGAAGGGCTACTGGGTGGTGTGTTACGAGTCGGTGTCGAATCCGGCCACTATTTCCGAATACGCGAAGCTTGCAGCGACTGCGCTCGAAGCCCTGGGAGGTCATGTGATCGTTGGAGGCAAACCTGCTAGGACCCACGAGGCGGGAGTAGATCAGTCGGTTGTGATCGTCGAGTTCGAGAACCTAGAAAAGGCGATCGCTGCATATGAAAGTGACTTGTACAAGCCGGCACTCAAGGTGTTCGACAACGCCGCACAAAGGGATTTTCGTATCGTCGAAGGGCGATGACCGGGTGACTCTCGCCATGAATGGCGTCTTTTGCATTGTGCAAAAGATGAACGGGCCTACATTGCTTCGAAAAATCTTCCTAATCCCGGAGACGGACTGTCTTCCTTTTATGCCGTGAGTCCCTCAGGTAACATCATGGTTTTCGTCAACTGTCGTATCACTCATTGACTCTTTGGCAGCCTGCTCACGTCTGCGAACGGGATGAGGATGCCCGCTACGACGATTGTTTCGCTGGTGCGAGCGCGATTAACGCAACGCCGACAACAACAAGCGCGGGTACGTCACCCAGCAGATGTCCGCGTTCGCTCATATTCTGGAATGCCTGCACGGCCATAATGGCAGCGTGCACGAGGCTCGACCATGCGGTAAAGGCGATCAGGCTGCGATTTGCCGACGGGTTGCGCGATGCGAGCAGTAAGAAAATACCGAGTGTTGCGTATACGCCAAGGATCATCTGCTCGTATTCCGGCTGGTTAGGCTGCCATCGCCACCCGCTCGGCCAGAGAAACATCATCAGCGGGTAGACACCGAGCAAAAAGATCAATCCCACCAACACCAACACAACCTTCAGTGCCCGTTCTCGATTCATCATGCCCTCCTCTGACCCTTCCTAGAAGCGAATTAATTTCGCCCAGAATTTCCCAGCGATACGGTAGCACGAGATGGGTGGGCTAATCATTGGAGCAGCATCCTAGCTATTGGAAGAATGGGTAGATAGAGATTAATTCGGCAGGACTTTCGAGGGATCGGTGAGGGCAATCAATTTGCCCACGGGGTAGTCTTCCCGAGAAATGGGAAATTCAGGTTCCGGGTTCAAAATGGTTAAGACATCGCCACTGTGAACGCCGCGCACGCGGAGTCGATCATTCTCGACGCCAACCACCCGATATTTTTCGTCGAAAATTGACATGATTCCTCGCGTAGATGAATTGATCATTGGATGCTCGATGGTGGTCGAGCGATGCCGACGAAATTGCAGAGGATGCAATCGAAGGTTCCATATCGGGAAACGGTATACGGTGGTTACTTGAAGCCACATAGAGAACCGAGGAAGTAAACCTCGGGCTCCTCAGGGGCTAAAGGCCGCGTCCCATCAGGACTGGGCGGTACCCTTCGGCGCGCCTCGCTTGCTCAGGGGAGGCTAGAGACTGAAGGGGTGCCTTCCCGAAACCATTTATGAGACAAGTTCTCAGAGATCTCGGAAAAATAGTCTGCCTACGCGGGACGGCCTGTCAGTTCTTCCTCCGCGCCTCGGAATAAGGCTCGCAGAGCTCGGATGACGATTCGGGCCAACAAGAGAATGATTGCGAGCAGAATCGCGACGATGCTAGCGGCGGCGTAGGGATGCCGGGTGGCGAGCCAGGTCAGACCAACGGCGAGAACGTCTTCTCCCAAACTCAAGGTAATATTCGAGACCGGTTCGGGGGACGGTGTTACGGCTGCACGCAGTGCAGTTTTGCCTCCGTGGGCGGCGAGGGCGATGGCCGCGCTCAAGAAAGCTGCGAGAAGTTGATCGGCGGGGGTGAGCTGCGCTGTGGCTCCATAGGCGAGCAAGGCCGCGACGGGCACGCGAACGAAGGTGTGAAGGGCGCTCCAGATTAAGTCGAAAGCCGGAATCTTGTCGGCGAAAAATTCGATCACGAACAGGACGGCGCTGGCGGCAATGACCGGCCAGCTCTCGAGTAAATGCAGAGACGGCGGAAGGGGCAGGTGGGAGAAGCGGGCCAGCACGCCCAGGGCTGCGACTGTGGCATAGACATTCAGGCCGGCGGCGAAGGCGACGGCCGCCAGCACGGCGAACAATTCAGGGAGCGGGATGTGCAACCAGTCGAGCACGCAAAAAAGAAGGGCCGCGATCAGCGACCCTGGAAAATATTCTCGAGTTCACGCTTTAGAGCGTGGACTCTATCTCGAAGCCCCAAGCTTCCAGAAGAGGCTCAGGGATGTACTTGGAATTCTTGTTGCGGCGTGCCCACTCGCGCAAACGAGTGGAGCGCAAATATTGGTCGGGGGTGAGCTTGTACTCGCGCACCACCTGTTCAAACTCCGTGATGGTAGGAACCACCGGTCCTATTGGCTCCGGCTTGCCCCAGTTTGGATTTCCGCGTCGCTTCGCCATGAACTAATGCCTTTCGTACAAATGGGGGATTCGATCAACCCTTAAAAATGGCCTAACTATATGATTCTCCGAGAGCTCCATGGATTCAGGAAACAGAACAATGTCTGAGGATTACTAGACAGAGCTAGAGTCCAAGGGGCCCTTAAAGCTAGTCGGAGACTGAACATAGTAGGCCAAGATGCAATTAAAGTCAACCCAGGGATTTGCGAGGGGTTCACTTTACAAATGTCTTTTAAGTCATTGGCTGGCTGTGACTTGGCGGGGCGTTTACCGGCCGCTGTCGCGCTGGGGCTTGACCTTTTGGAAGGTTCAAGATTGGAAGGTTCAGGACGGTGCCATCAGAACTTGGGGACCATCATTATAGGGAACGGGGAAGGTTACAAGGGTAACCTCCCGCCCCTAAGACATGATTGCCTGAGCTTTGCAGGCGGGCTTAGAGTTGAGGGTATTCATCGCAGTGGTCGGGCGGTATACCCCTGGACTGGAAGCGTTCTAAGAGCGGGCTATGACTCTGAAGTCACTGTTGCTGTGTTCGGACGATAAGATCGTGCGCGTACTGCGCCGCACTCTGGGCGACCTCGATATTGGGGTTGAACATTGCACGAACCCGGAGACCGCTCTGCGACATTTAACCCGTGACCGGTTTGAAGCAATTATTGTGGATTGCGCAGGACCGGGAGCGGCCGATGTGCTGCGCGGCGCGCGGACAGCTCCATGCAACAAACGTGCCGTAGCCGTGGCCATTCTGGATCCCGAGATCGGGCTGCGATCGGCATTCGAGATTGGGGCGCACTTTACCCTTTACAAGCCAGTTTCCGCCGAGCGAGCCAAGTCAAGTTTTCGCGCCGCGCGAGCCTTGATGAAGAGGGAACGCCGGCGTAATTCGAGAGTCTCAGTACGCTTTCCGGTGGAGATGGTGAGTGCGCAGTCGGGAAACCGCTTCAAGGTGAACACAACCGATGTGGGCGAGGGAGGGTTAGCGATCACGCTTCCCAAACGCAGCAAGCCGCAAGGCAAATGGGATTTGTCATTTACGCTTCCGGGTTCGACCACGAAGCTGGAGGTTCCAGCGGAGTTCGCGTGGGAGGGAAGCGGGACACAGGTGGGGTTGCGTTTCCTGGATTCATCTCCGGAAGTTGCGCGTCAATTGCGCGAGTGGCTTGGCCGCAACACTCCAGACGCAGAAAAGGACGATCCTCCGGTGCGTTGCCAGCTTACGGATTTGAGTTTGGGTGGCTGTTACCTCGAGATCAGTTCGCCATTTCCGGTTTCCACCCGAGTAACGCTCTCCATGCGCGCCGCCGGGGTAGAGTTGCGATCGGAAGGGGTGGTTCGGGTGATGCATCCCGATAAAGGAATGGGTGTGGAATTCACCCAGACCACAGCGGAGCACCGCGTTCTGCTGGAAACATTTCTTAGCCGGCTGACGCAAACTCCTGATGCAATGCCGGAGCTTCTGGTTGAGCCGGAAGGTCTGGAAAACGAGATCGGTCAAAGATCGAAAGCCGCCTCCGAACCTAGGGATGGAGAAGACCCGTTGCTCGGTCTTTTCCGCAATCATGCCGAACTGGCGGCCGAGCCGTTTGTGGAGATGCTGCGCAAACAACGCGGGCTCAGCGCCACCACCTCTGGATAGGGAAGCGTTGTTGCTGCTTTCTGACTACTGCGGCAGAGGCGTTCCTTCCGCCGGCCCACCTTTTACCAGATCAGTCTTGACCGTCGATTTCTGATTGGCCACCAGGTCGATATCGGTCTCGAAGGTTTGATAGCCCGGCAGGCTGACGGTGACTTTGCGCTTGCCTGGGGCGACCAACAGAGCCCTGCCCATCCCTCCGAACTCGGCGACATGGCCAACGAATACTCCGTCGACGAATACGGCGGCGCGATTGGGGTTGACCTCCAGCTTGATTTCAGCGGTGATTTTAGGAAGTTGAACCCGCGTGTCTTTCTCCAGCTTTACGGCGAGGCTTTGGGTTTCTCCCGCGCGCACCGTGAGCTTGTGGACGAAGTCCACATATCCGCCCTGGCGAACGATGATTTCGTGCTCACCGGGAAGAAGCAGAATTTTTTTCGATCCCTTGAGTTCGCGCAGATATCCGACGTATTGGCCGTCGACCCATACGCCGGCATCCTTCTCGACTTTGGTTGCGCCATCGAGATCGATTTGACCGAGCACATCGTTTCCGGCGCGCAATGGCGGAGCCAACCACAGAGAGAATAAAAAAACGAGCAGACACACACCCGACGATTTCAAAGGAACGTTCATGCGACCTCCAAGGCGTTGTTGAGAGATGCTGGCGTATGAAGAAGGGTAGCCCGTGAAAATAATCAAGTAAATGACATTGCTGGCACATGGTAGGAAGGGCCGTCCGCGGCAAAAGAGGCAGGCGGGTAGGCTAGAATGATCGCGAGCCGGGATGGCGAAATTGGCAGACGCAGCGGACTTAAAATCCGCAGGGGCGAAAGCTCTGTGGGGGTTCGATTCCCCCTCCCGGCACCAAGTCCAGTCCATTCAGAAGGAATCAGTTGTGTGCGACTTTGGCCGCGTACGGTCGCTCGTTGGTTGCGGTCGCGTGGCGGCTAGAACTGTGGGGATTGCGAGATCCTTAATTGGAGTATTGGAGAAGCGTGCCCCGGATGTGATCCTTCTTGACCAGACAGGTCGGACGCAGGGTGGGTACGATTACGTTTAATAGTCCGTCACATGCCAGACGAAGGTATGGGCTTGTAACCGGCTCTCGCTATCGAGTGATTCAGCCGAGGAGAACGACTATGACGTACGTGATGACTAAACCGTGCCCCATCTGCAAAAAGCAATTAACCAAGCAACAGCCTACCGAAACCGTGACGTGCCATTGCGGTAACCATGTTTGGCAGGGATAGTCGTTTTGAAAAAAATTCACCATCCGCGTGTAGGGATGTTGGGTGTTGCAAGGCCGCTACAGTCAGGTCGCAGCTTCGACACGATTCATTACAAATGGGAGAACGTGGAAAATGGCTACTCAACTATGCCAGAAATGTAAACAAGCCCACCCCGGCAACGCCTGCGATTATGACGAAAAAGGCGACTGCGCCGAGACGATTGGATCCAATGAAGTTGCTGGAGCTTGTAAGGAGCCAGCAAAAGACCAGGAAGATGGGTCTTCGCTTCGATCCGAAGCAACTGAACGCCCCCTATGATAAGGGCGTGAGGAAGATTACCAGACACCCGAAGTTTACTGGCGGATATGGAATTTTTGCAGTGTATCGAGCCGAATCGAGTAACGGAAAAATGTCAATACTGTGCAGTTTTGAACAGACGCTCGACTGGGGCATTAGTAAGCTGCTTTTCAAAGCGAGGTAATCTGAAGGAAACAACGCGGTCATCCCACAAAAACCCCCCGCGACTTTCCTTCTTCTCCAGGTGGCGCAGCTTGTTGTCACTTCCGCTGCGCCACACCTAAAGTTAGGCCTCCACTTCCACCGGGTCAATGAGTGTAACCGCGAACACAGAGCTACGACCGCAATTTCAGATCACGAATGTCGTCAAGATATCCGATGACGAGTTTTAGTGACTGTTCGCTTTTGTACACGCTTGAAAATCAAACACCGGCCGAAGGGCGACTCTTACAACTCAACGCGTTCGTTTCATGCGAATCCGATGCCCCTGTTCGCTTCGTGTTTGCGTCGCCGCGAAGAATGCCGTTTTAACAGCGTGTGCAATTGTGATCAGAATCCAGATTGCCACCGTGGGACAATCCTCCCACTTGAACACGAGACCCTGTTTGTCTCCCTGTCGCTCCAAGGAGGACTTATGTGGACCCTTTCGAGGAACTCCAAGCAAATGGTATTTGAGCATTCGCAAATGCAATCGGCGATTCTGCAACGCACGGCCGAGCTGCAGAACCTATCTCAGCGGCTCTTAAAGGTGCAGGACGAAGAAAGACGGAAGCTGTCTCGTGAGTTGCACGACAGCACCGGCCAAACGTTGGCAGCGTTGAAAATCAGTGTTTCGTTTCTTGAGGAACACTACAAAAAAGACCCGTCTGTAGCCGTGCTTATCTCAGACGTAACCCGCTTGGCGGATCAGGCCATCGAAGAAATTCGTACCACGTCTTACCTGCTGCACCCACCCTTGCTGGATGAAGTCGGCTTTGCCTGCGCGGCTGAGTGGTACGTCGAGGGTTTCGCCAAGCGCAGCAGAGTCACCGTAAAGTGGGATATTGCAACTCTTCAACAGCGACTCCCAATCGGGCTAGAGGTTGCCCTCTTCCGCGTCCTGCAGGAAAGCTTGACGAACGTACATCGCCACTCCGGAGCTTCCAACGTAACGGTCTGCTTCCAGCAGCAGCTTGAGAAGATAACTCTGGAAATAAAAGATGATGGATGCGGCATACCAGCGGAGCGTCTGGATCGACTTCGTGAAACAAGCGCAGAAACCGGCGTCGGCCTGGCCGGAATGCGCGAGCGCATGAATGAACTGAACGGAAAACTGGAAATAGAGTCGGATGGTCACGGAACTACGATGAGAGCGATAGTCCCACTCTCTGCGGTAACTGCATCCCGTCAGTTCAGTGATTTCGGTCAAATGACTGCACCTTCCATTCACAGAGGCACGCAGCCGCTTCCAGGTTGCTGTATTTGCGATAGCCCTGTTCCTCTTGAGACCAGTAATACTGATGAGAACGGGCAGGCGGTTCATGAGGAATGCTACGTCCCTAAGGTCTGCGCCGCGACAGAACTTCTCGCCGACCTGCCATCTCAATCGGGCATTATGCAGCCGTGCGAAGCCATAATGCCAGCGGACTGGGAGTCGCTGAAGCCCACGTCGCCCGAACCGCTTCAAGCAGTGCCCATGCAGCAAGCGAAGCACTTTCCCAGGCACAAGCGGTCTTGGAACTTGGACGCAGCAGCATTTGCTATCGTCCTCGCATCAAGTTGTTGGATCGCCTACAGCGGCCGCCATACGGCTTCGTCCGCGGGATCTTTCGAGATGAGGAGAACGTCGGCGGTCGACGAGCAGGTCTCCCTGCCACCCGCAAACACAATGCTCGCGGAATACAAGCCCGCAGTCCAGACCGTGGCAATTCCAGGGGAAGAGGCCAGGAGTGCCAGACCCCACCGGCGGGTGGGACTCGCGGAGCAGGAAGTCGTTCACATCGGAAAAGATGTGACGGTACGCTACTTCACTACCAAACCCGCACCGCATCAGGGCTCCGCCGGACAGCATCGGGTCATTCACATGGGAGAAGATGTGACGGTGCGCTATTTCACACCCGCCGATCGGAGTACGAGAAACTAGGCTGGATCGTTTTCTGGACTGAGACTCTTAAGCCAGCGCGAAATTCGAGGTCCAAGAGCGGGAGAGCGAGTCGTGGGCGGCTAGTCAACTTCCAGCGATGGCCTCGCAACTTCCTCCGACGAGCGTGCGATGCATGTTTCGATCAGAGCTGCATTGTTTTTCGGTCATTAGCCAAACTAGACTGCTACCGGCCTTCAGCAACTCCGATGGCTCGGTGATCAAGTGCATCTTGGTGAGTGGCGCGAGAAGGCGAACGTAATTGCGCCTTCCCGCGCCCAACCAACTGACAGTGTCTTTTATGCGGCCACGAGTTGGTGCTGCTGGAGGGTTGAGGTGACAACGTCAAAAGTGTGAACCTGGGGCGTTCCCTCGATGAATTTCGCCAGCGTCTTCAACACGTGCGGGTAGGTATGGGCGTTGTAATTGTCGGCATCGTTCTTGTTATCCCACAGACTGATCGCGGTCACATCAACTCCGCCTGGACCGGCCAAAGTGATTTCGTCCTTAAAGCCATTTTGCTTACGCAGCAAGGGCAGGACGTCTTTTTCGAAAGTTCGGGTGTAGTCGGCGAGCATATTCGACTTCAGATGGAATGAGACATTGCGTGAAAACATATAGGCAACCTCCTAAGGGTTGTAGTCGCTAAGAGAAGAGAACTTCAGATGGGCTGACTTAGTTTCAGGAAACCTGAAAGAGGAGAAGACTGCTCACTCGATTTATTATGGTGCATTTCAGTGGCCCTCTGCCTCGACCCGCAAGTTGTTGTTTCCAGAGCAGACCCGATGCTGCGGAGTCTGGTCCGTCGTGTACCTTTGGCGGAAAGCGAGCCAAACGGCAACTCCTGTTGCCCTCGGACAACCCGGGCGACCCATCTCAGCCTTGATGATCGCGATCTCCTGCGGCTATGCACTTGCTGGCTTGGCAAGGGGATAAGCTTTGTTGCTGACCTTCTTGAGCCAAAGTTGATGCAATCTCATACGACCGTCATCATCCCACTTTACAAGCGCATCGTCGTCGTTGGTTTGCTCAACTGTCCCGAATTCTCCAGTCGGCTTTCCAAAATCAGCCAAGCCTTCGACGCGATCTCCGGGGTTCAGTTCCGAGTCAGGAGCAGGGGGTTGGACAAGCGGTGGCCTCTTGGCCCGGTCCGCGTCAGCAGGAGCTCCAGCGTGTGACAAAGGCGGTTGCGGAGCTTTGCGCAGCTTGGGTGTCAGTTTATTGATACCGCCCATTTTCCATTACCCAGAGTCTTTCCTTCGCCTGGTCATCTGCTCGATAAGCAGAATATAGGCTTAGAAAGCATGGCTCCGCTGATCCAAACCGCTCAGTCCTGACGACTAATTTCGCAGCAGGCAGGCGGCCTATCAAGACAGGCGCAGACTCGTGAGCGAGGCGCGAGCCGACCCTCGACTGATGTCAGGCACGATGACCAATTCAAGAACGGTGACAGCCGAGAGTGCAACCTGAAATTCTTCAACCTCGCGGATTGCGTCAGGAGGACTGAAATTCCATTGCTGGCGCACAATTTCCCGAAACGAGCGCCCTTTATCCGCAGACCATCGCAAGACGAACTCTTGCGTGCGTTCAGTTTTTGCTTCTTCGAACACGAGCGAGATGCGTCTAAGGTTTTGCGGCTGATCGAAAATCAGGCGGATGGTTTGGGCACCAGAATCGGCGGCACGCCAGCCCTGTGTTTTCCCCGATACCAATGCGGACTCGACTGGATATTCCTTATCTTCAGATGTCACCTCGACCAAGGCCAAATCGTCGAGGTCGAGCCAGGCCTCATCTGGAGCCGGAGCATTTTGCGGAATCGGGGCGATCAGGTTCTTTCGCATAATGCCAGTCTACGTTTGGTTCCGCCGTAGTGACCTGCTCCTCAGCTTGTACGAAAGTAGTGTCCGCAGGCTGCTCAATATTGCACATTTTCAAACGATCTTGCTGCACGCAGTCTTTTGGTGCAACTCAGATCGGCTTTGGAAACTTAGTCGCGACGAGCACTGCCAATATCGTCGCAGTATTGCGAATATTTCCGGCAATTTTCACGAGTGCTTCTGACACAGGCGGATGTTGGTCAGCCAGTCCCTCAAGTCGAGCGCTGACGTTGTGGAGCTGATCGACTTCGTCCAGAATCGCTTCAAAAGCCATGGGTACACCGCTCTTTCGTTGAAAAACCTAAGAGGGGAGAACTTCAGATGGACTGGCTTAGGTCAGAAGACCTGAAAGAGGAGAAGGTGGTAACCACCCCATACGTGTATTGTAGGCGTTCTAATCGTGGAGAACAACGGCGAGAAGTGAACTATGGACTTCAAGCTCACCGTTGTAGCGAATGAAGCCCAGCTTCCTGAACCTGTTCATGAAGAAACTGACCCGCGAGCGGGTTGTGCCTACCATCTCTGCCAGAGTTTCCTGACTGATTTTGGGAATTGCGACTTCGGGCTTTCCGTCCTTCCCGAAGTGCGCCAGCAGCAGAAGAATACGAGCCAGTCGCTTCTCGCTGGAATTGAAAAGCTGGTCCACCAAATCTTCTTCGTAGCGGACGTTCCGTGTCAGCAAATATGCTACGAACATATCGGAAAATGCCTGTTCTCGGTGCAGCGCGGCCATCATGGACTTCTTGTCGATTCGCATCACGGAACAGTCGGTCACCGCGGTTGCGGAGGACAGGCGAAGTAGCTGCCCTGTCAGGCAGCCTTCGCCAAAGAAGTCGCCCTCGTTGAGAATGCCGATGATGGCTTCCTTCCCGGCCTTCGACACAACTGTGAGTCTGACTTTCCCTTTCTGAATATAAAAAACAGCATCAGACGGATCGCCCTGAACGAAGATCGTCTGCTTCTTGGAGAATGCTGAGATCTTCCTACCGCCGTCGACGGTCGACAGGAATATTTTGGGATCGAACTTGCGGAGTCTCTTGGCTGCTACCACGTATCCGATGACCTCCAAGCTTCCCAAATATGCAGAGAGCAAATTCCTATGAAGGATGGAATGAATGCGGTAGAAGGCGAGAGCAACGTCAACTTTGCGGGCAGAACAGCGACCCTATCAACGAAATAATGATTTCATCCTTGGTGTCGAAAGTCAATGTGTCAGCGCGTCGCCGCCGGCAATCTCAATTGGCGCAAAATCGCGCTTAGTCTCATGACCCTGCCAACGGGGTGATCGCTTCTTCAAGAAGTCGTCTGTTCATTTCCCCGGAAAGTGTGCGATATTGACCATCTACTAGAACCCGCAGCGGGTATGCTGATGTCACTATTTAGCGAACGGAACACGGTCATGGGTTAGCCTCTGTACGTCATTCGACCCTCACGACCGGTTCAAACTTCGGCTGGATTCAGTCTTTGAGTCCAGCCTTCTTTTCTTGCGAGCGTACTCGACTTGTTCATACCTCCTGTCAGTTGGCGCAATCTCATACAACCTGGTGTGCCAGTTCTCAATGAGTGCAAACGCCTGGTTGCAACAGGTGTGGGCGACTGGAGAGGGTCGGCAAAGGGTTACCGGAACGGAATCGGAGATGAACGGAGCAAGATCGTTCGGAACGAATAGTAATTTCTGAGATCGTTTCGGTGCAGCCGATTCCAGAAATGAGGGCCATGATAATCGAGACGGCTTTTAGGCGGCCGAGGCCCCCGCCTGCCCGCGTTCAACATAGCTAAGCACGGCCTGCTTCAATTGCGAATCCACTTCGTCCGCGATGGTAATGACGTCACGCAGTACGTTGCTGAAATCCACCCGCTCCAGGTTCTTTTGCAGGGTGTTAAAGATACTGACCTGCAGGATTCGCGATTCCTCGACCACCATCGCGGCGCTGTAGCCCTGTTGACGGCGTAAATCTCCATGCTGACGCGCCGGGACGGAGATGGTTGCTTTCTGGTTTTGAGGGAGGCGTAGACGGTAGATCAGATCAGCAATGAGACTGGGAAGATGACCGGTGCGGGCTTCGAAGCTCAATGGAATACAAGTCAGCTCTTCGTTGTGTTGCACGAGTGCCATCCAGTCCTGAATCGTCGCAGCAAGATTACTCTCCAATATCGAGGCCACGCTCTGCGTGGTCACTCGCCGATACGGTGCGGGATTCGCGAGCTTCTGGTGGATGCGCTCCCGGAGTACCGACATTTCGATGGGCTTTACCAGGATTTCATCCGCCTGTAAGCGGATGGCGCACAGCGCTTCGTCGAGCTCGGGATACCCGCTGAGAACCAGCGTTGCCGCCTCCGGGTGTGTGTGGCGCATGGCGCTGACGACCGTAAACCCGTCGCCGGCATGCGGCATGTGCAGGTCAGAGAGAAGGGCGTCAAAAGTTTCCGAAGCGATACGGCTCAATGCCTCGCGCACGTTTGCCACGGCTACCACATCGAAGCCATCGCGCTCCAGTGTTGCCTGCAGCATACCGCGGACAGCATCGTCGTCTTCTGCCAGTAAAATTTTTGGCATCCCAGTACTTCTTTCTGCCCCCTCGCAGACTTAGATCTTTCGTTAACGAAACGGTAGCGAACCCCTTCCAACGCTGTCTGTTCAAAATTGCACACTTGTATCACGGAAAGACGCTTTGTTCGGATTTCGTAATTAGCACTGAACACCGTTGCTTTTTATACTTGCTAGGTCCATCATTTTGGAATCGGGGTTCCCCGTGCGGAGCGTTTTATGCGTGGCAAAGCACGGATATTTGATCCGAAGGTTTTCCTCGCCCAAACCGGATTGGGAAGAACAATCCTGCAATATCCAAAAGATAAAGCTTTCTTCAAACAAGGCGACCCGAGTGATGCTGTTTTCTACCTGCAAAAAGGTCGAGCAAGGCTCACCGTCCTATCGACGCCAGGCAGAGAGGCTACCGTCGCCATGTTGGGAGAAGAGGACTTTATGGGTGAGGAGTGTATCGCCTCGGACCAGACTCGGCGAGTTGCATCCGCTATCGCGATTGCAGATTGTTACATAATCTATCCTGGACTCTCGTCGGCAGCGTGGTCGGCGCAAACATGGGATTTAAACTCTTTGTCGCGCTGCAACTCGAAATTGCGCATCATTTCATCGAAAGATTTGCCTTCAGGAGCGCCGGAGGGTTTGAATCGCCATCGACATTCGGAGCAGCCAAAACCTCGAAAACGCTTCAGCTCAATCCATACCAGCTTCCTGCTCATGGCTGCCTCTGTCGCGCCAACGAGTACTAGCGTGCTGTCATAGGGATCAAAGACCGCAGTCTACATACGCCAATTTTGATGGGTCTGTCGGGCATCCTACATACCTGGATTTTGTTCTGGCGCACGCCCGTGCGTCCCCCTTGGGCGGCGCTCCAACGGCTTGCTCTACCGCCTGATCGCGTTCTGCGCTACGTGTCTCTCCTGAATGTGCGTTATTGCTCAGACCCGGCTTCCAAGCCCGAGGTAACTTCGTGAGTGGTGAGAAAGGAGTCCCGCTAATGGCCCCGCACCTTGAGGAGAAGGACTGGAGATCCATCGCAGAACAGGCTGGTAAGGAAACGGACCCGCAGAAGCTGATGACCCTGATTGAGAAGCTTTGCTGCGTGTTAGAGGGTGAGGGCGGAGAGAAGTCTCGAGGGAATGAGCCCGGGTCTTTTCTTCCAATTCGGTGAACCCACGATTACCCAAGAGGATGATTTATGGAAGGCAAACGCGGCCGAGTCGTCCAGTCTGGCGAGCGGACGAATACCCAAGGGAAACCAGTCAGCAGCCTCATACTCCTATCGATTTCCGATAGCGACTACAGCTCTCTGCGTCCCCATCTCGAATACATCAGCTTGCCGAACCATCTAGTCCTTCATGAGGCGGGTGGAAAGCTGGAATTTGCGTATTTCCCGAATCGAGGTTTGATTTCCCTTGTAGTCGTAATGAAAGATGGAAGAACAGCCGAAGCTGGCATAGTTGGGAATGAGGGCTTTACCGGCACACTGGCGGCTGTCGGCCTGAGCAGGAGCCCGCTCCATGCGGTCGTGCAAATCACGGGCGATGGGTTTCGGGTCGAGGTCGGTGCTTTGCAGAACACGTTGGAATCCGCTCCCCACCTGCAACTGATGTTATGCCGCTATGCTGCAATTCGGAGTATGCAGGTTGCACAAACGGCGGCGTGTAATCGGCTGCACAATATTGGGCAGCGCCTTGCACGGTGGTTGCTGATGACTCAGGATCGGGTGGATTCAGGCTCGCTGCCCATCACTCATGATTTTCTCGCAACGATGTTAGGAACAGATCGACCCAGCGTGAGCGAGGCGGCTGGTGTTTTGCAGAAGAAGAAGCTCATCGAGTATACCCGTGGCGCGGTAAAGATCGTGAATCGCAAGAAACTTGAAAACTCCGCCTGCGAATGCTACGGGGTTATCCAACAGTACGATGGTGAGCTTGGTTTGAAATAAAGCAACGGGTAAAGACTATTCAGTGGTTTAATTGGCGATGCCAAAACGTCACCGTGATGGACTGTGCCCAAAATTATGCCTGGTGTGCTTGAGCTATGTTTAGACATAGTGCTTGTCGCCGCATCGTTCGTTTGTCGATATGGGAGGCCACGACTACTCTGTGGTGCATGCTACGAACGAATTCATCAAGGCCGAATTCGTCTGCATTCCTCGCCCAATCGAGCGGAGTGAACGCAGTCAGGGAAACAATGAACAGGAAATCTTTTGGCAGAGCGCTCAGATGGATTGGGCCGATCTCAGTATTGTTGACAGGTCTGTGGGGGCCGGCACCGGTGTGGGGCCAGGCCGGTTCCGCAGCGCCGTCGACAGAACGCAAGACCAGCAACCCCTACACTGGCGATCTCTCCATTTTCGATGCTCCAGGGCGCGATGAGCGCCTGCAAATCAATCGCGTCATGGACATGCTTGGCATTGAGCCCGGCAAAAACGTTGCCGACATCGGCGCCGGATCGGGGTGGTTCACGGTGCGCGCGGCTCGTCGCGTCACGGGCTCGGGCACAGTTTATGCTGTGGACATCAACCCCGAAGCAATTCACTACATTGACCAGCGCGCGAAAAAAGACCACCTCCAAAACATCAAGACGATCCTCAGCCAACCTGACGACCCGCAAGTCCGATCCGACAGTATCGACGCCGTGCTGCTGCTCAAGACCTACCACGAAGTTGCCCATCCGGTTGTACTACTCAGGAACCTTCGCCGATCGCTTCGACCAGGCGCGAAGATCGGCATCATTGATCGCAATGGCAATGGAGAAAATCATGGCGTGAGTAAAGACGTGGTGGTTCGCGAAGCCGCCCAGGCCGGATATGAACTGCGCGACACGCAGGATTTCGTGAAAGCCGACGGCATGGATTATTTTCTGATCTTCACGGCTAAGGCGGATTAGGGCACGCTTCTCAGGAATTCCTTCGCTTCAAAATAATTGGCTGGCTGTGAAAAGTCACCGGGTCGAATGGCGACGAATAGCTCGCGGGCGTTTGTCGCCGGGCAGGCGCAACGTCTCAGAGGCTCCCGCTGGCGGAGTCAAAACGTTTTCGATTTGTTCACGCAGCCAACGATTTGCCGGATCATTCTCGACACTCTCGTGCCAATACAGGTGAGCTTCCAGACGGGGGGCAGGGAGCGGGAAGGGAAACACGTGGTTGATCGATGCCATGTTCAGCAGGCGCGCGTGGCGCTCCGGCAAGGTCAACAACATGTCTGTCTGGCTGACCACCATGCACGCCGTGAAGTTGTGTTGGCTGCGCAGACAAACCTGGCGGCGAAATCCTCGGCGGCTGAGTTCGACGTCGATCAGGCTGGGACCGCGGCGACGGGAGGAGACCTGAATATGGCGCTGCGAGAGATAGGTCTCCAGATCGAGAGTGCCCGCGATGGCGGGGTGACCCCTGCGAGCAATCACCACGAAGGGTTCATTCAAAAGCCACTTCTGCCGAATGCGATCGCTTACGGTCATGGGAATCTCGATCGCCAAATCGAGTGAACCGCTGGCCAACTCAGTTTCAAGGTCTCTGCGCTTGACGCGTGATGTCGTGATCGACATTCCGGGGGAAGCGTGGGTCAAACGACGCAGCAGCGGCGGAAGGATGAGGGCCTCAAGATACTCCCACATGGAAAGGTGAAAGTTTCGCCGCGAGTGTTCGGGAACAAACTTGTGACTCTGGCTGACGTTCACTTCCAGAATTTGTAGCGCCTCTCTCACCTGTTCGATCATGTTGCGGGTGAACGGTGTCGGCATCATGTGCGCGCCCTGGCGGACAAACAGCGGGTCCTGCAGCATATCGCGCAGTCTTTTCAGCGCGTGGCTGATTGCCGGTTGCGTAAGGTTCAGTTGCTGACCAGCGCGGGTTATGTTGCCCTCGCGATAGATGGCTTCGAGCACCACGAACAGATTGAGGTCGACCTGACTTAAATGCACGGTGCGTATATTACAGGATTCATACAATTCATTTGGAGAATTATGTAGGAATCGTTAGGCTAAAGTGCCTTTCTTGTGAGCCGAAATCATGGACTTTTCCTTATCGCCGCAGGCCCAAGGCTATATCCAGCGCCTCTCGGCGTTCGTTCGAGAACACGTCTTGCCGGCAGAGCCTGAGTATTACGCGCAATTGCAAAACCGTCCCGACTGGCGGAATTGGAAACAGCCTCGCGTGATGGAGAGTTTGAAGGCGCGGGCGCGGGCCGAGGGTTTGTGGAATCTGTTTCTTCCCGATGGGGAATTTGGCGCAGGGCTCACGAATGTG
The DNA here is from genome assembly GCA_963782835.1 of uncultured Acidobacteriaceae bacterium. Classification (GTDB taxonomy): domain Bacteria; phylum Acidobacteriota; class Terriglobia; order Terriglobales; family Acidobacteriaceae; genus Sulfotelmatobacter. Next base: position 261,434 of record CAWALR010000009.1, read on the forward strand.
GATTATGCCCCCTTGGCGGAGATCACTGGCCGCTCCTCGATTGCTCCCGAGGTCTTCAACTGCAATGCGCCCGATACCGGAAATATGGAAGTCTTGGTGAAATACGGCTCGGCAGAGCAGAAGCGACGGTGGCTCACGCCGCTGCTGGCGGGCGAGATTCGTTCTGCATTCTGCATGACAGAGCCTGACGTGGCTTCCTCGGATGCCACGAATATGAAAGCTACGGCGCGCATCGATGGCGATCATGTTGTCCTCGATGGACGAAAGTGGTGGAGCTCTGGCATCGGTCATCCTCATTGCCGTGTGCTTATATTTATGGGCTTAACCGATCGGTCCGCTGCAAAATACCAGCGTCATACGATGGTGCTGGTGCCGATCGATACTCCGGGCGTGAAGATCGAGCGGATGGTGCCCGTGTTTGGTTCCTACGACGCCCCGTTCGGACACGGCGAAGTCAGCTTCACGGGTGTTCGAGTTCCGCTCGACCACATTATTGGCGGACCGGGCAGAGGTTTCGAAATCGCGCAAGGGCGACTTGGTCCGGGGCGCATTCACCACTGCATGCGCACGCTGGGAGCGGCTGAACGCGCGCTGGAACTCTTGTGCTGCCGTTCGTTGAAGCGGGTGGCGTTTGGAAAACCGCTCGCGGAACTCGGTGGTAACGTCGATATCATTGCCAATGCACGAATCATGATCGAGCAAGCCCGGCTGCTGACTCTGAAGGCTGCATGGATGCTCGATGAAGTTGGTACCAAAGGAGCCCGCAGCGAAATCTCGCAGATCAAGGTCGCCGTGCCAAATATCGCTCTGCGAATTATCGACCAGGCCGTTCAAATCTACGGAGCCGCCGGCGTCTCGGCAGATTTTCCGCTCGCCGAACTGTTTGCGACGATTCGCACCCTGCGAATCGCAGATGGTCCTGACGAAGTTCATCGGGCCTTAATTGCGAAGCTGGAGTTGGGGAAATATAAAACAAAGTGCATAGCTTCGGCGTGACCCATAGGATAAGACCCGCGAACGATCGCCTGCCTTAAAGCGCAGCCTCAGAACGTGAGACGCACACCGAGTTGGACCTGGCGCTTCGGGAAAGCGGAAGTGAAGGCCAGCGGCGTGCTTGAAGTCGCAGTTCCACCACCAACAATCGCCGAGCCAGGTTGAATGCCGCGCACGTTGAAAGTTGTAAATCCCGGGGTGAATCCGAAGAGAGGACTTACCTCGTTGTTCACGCTGGCGTAGTTGGTGTGGTTCGCGATGTCGAATCCTTCCGCGGTAAATTGCAGGTTGGCGTTCTCCCACAGTTTATGTGCCCAGGATAAGCGCATGTCGAAGTCGAAATAGTCGGGACCGAGACCCGTGTCACGGGGGGCACCGATGGGACGTTCATTGGTAGTGTGGTTATTGCCGTTCACCTCGCCTCCGGCGAGCAAGTTGAAGGGATGACCACTATGGGCAGAGAAGATGGGAGCCAGTTGGAAACCGGACAAGATGCTCTGTTTCCAAGGGCTGTCGATCACACCGGCAATCACTAATTTATGGCGCTGATCAAATTCGGAAAGGGCACGATCTGCGTTAAGGTTCGTGGGATCCTGCGGGCCGTAGTCGGTGTTGTAGTCGGTGGATGTGTCGAAGCCTTTGCTGAAGGTGTAATTCCCGAAGACGCTGAAGTGGTTGCCGAAACGCTTTTTCACTTCGGCGATGCCGCCTTCGTAGAGAGCGTAGGACTCTGAGCTGTACTGGTTGTTTTGAACAATCAGCGGATTTACAAAGCAGTTCGCAGTTGCACAGGGAAGACCCTCGGTTCCGCCCAGCGGGTCCGTCTCCGGGCTCGTATTCCAATTACGATAGGAAACCGTTTCGCCATTCGCCAGAGTTACCGTGCTGAAGGGCGCCGGCAGGAGATTGGTGTCGATTGCGATCGGGAGTCTCTGGGTGTGAACGTAAACTCCCGAGAGGGAAATCGACAGTCCAGGCGCAAGCTCCCGCTCGATTCCGAAGGAGGCCTGTTGCGCAATGGGAGGGCGATAATTCGGCTGGTTCACGAAAAGCACTTGCAACGGAGAGAGAGGGCCGGTGTTGGTCACGTCGATACCCAATGGAGCGACAGCCGCCGGCGTGACGCAAGCATTGTTCCCGGGGGTGGGAGTGGTGCACTGAATTAGTCCCTGAGCGAAGAGCGTTTGGAAAATGGTTGCCGATCCGGCGATGCCCAAGGCCGGAACTCCGGCGAAACCATCCGCATAGATGGAAATTTCCCGGTTGCAGGGACTGCCTCCAGCGCCGGGGATGATCGGAATGCCAAACTGTGAGACCCCGCAGATTCCGCTAACGTTGGCGACCTGGCCAGCGCCCGTACTGTTCTCGACCGCGGACTTGTTTGCATTCAAAGCCCCCAGGCTGTAGTCGACGTCGGGGATTTGAACATCCACGGGTCCATAAAAGATTCCGTAGCCGCCCCGGATTACCGTCTTGTGATTATTGCCGGGGTCCCATGCAAAGGAAACCCGGGGAGCAAAGTCCTTTTTATAAGTCGTCAGAGGAGCGAATTGCGAGTCCAGTTCGTAGCGGAGGCCGTAGTTCAAGGTGAAGTTAGTGGCGATCTGCCAGGAGTCTTGAGCGTAGATCCCTGTCAACGGACGAGTGTAATAAGGATAGGTCGGGACGCCGAAACCCTGCTGATAAATCTCGGGCAGGCCCAACGATGCCGCTTGTAGCGGATTGATGGTGGTGCTGGCAAGTTCGGGGCTGAGCGCGGCTCCGGGGAGCGATCCGAACACAAAGCGGCCGGGGAAGAATGTGTGCGATTCCGTGTGATTGCCACGGAGAATTTCGTCGGCACCGAATTTAAAATTGTGCCGGCCGCGGATTACGGTCAAATTGTCGGCGAATTCATACCGGCGGAGGATGGTGAGGTTGGGCAGGAAAATATTTGTTCCCAGGTTATTGATGAAGCTTGGTATCTGCAGTCCAACTTCTGCCGGGGCGTTCGGAATCACGTTGAAATGCCAGTAATCCCACTGCGCACGAAGCTCGTTCTGGGTGGCTGCGCTGAACTGTCGATACCAGGCGACTTGGAAATCGTTATCGTAGTCATGCGTGGAGCTGCCCGCTGAAAAGGCGGTTAGCGATTGAACGTCGGGCGACTCTTCGAGATCGTGGCCGTACCTGTAGGTGACGGAAATCTCGTTGTCCGCGTTGAAGCGGTGATCGAGGCGCCCTGATGCCAGATACTCGCGCGTGTCATAAGGAAAAAGTCCGCCCTGGGTTTCAAACTGATTTTGCAGGAAGACATTTAGCGCGGCCTGGCCGGGAGTGATGAAAGGGTTGGTGCCGGGGTTCGGATTTAGTGTCAAAACGCTTTGCAATGCAAAAGCGCAGATGTTCGAAGGCAAAGTGACGCCCGGCAGGCAAGGTACCACTGTATTGGACGCTGCCAGTCCGCCAATGATGGCGTTCTGCGCGGGAGTGGGTCGGAAAATATCCGTATTGGTTAAGATTGGAACCGCGTTCTGCGCATTCTGCCGTAAGCCTTCGAAGGCCACAAACAGAAACGTCTTATCTTTCTTGATCGGAAGGCCCAGACTTCCGCCGAATTGCTGACGCGTCAAAGAATCCTTAATCGGCGAGCCGACTGTGTCGGGGTTAGCAGGATTGAAAGTCTGGCCGGGTTGCAGAGCCTGAGTGAACGAAAAAGGATCACGAGCATCCAGCGCATCGTCGCGAAAAAAGCCGAAGAGGGTGCCGTGCACACGGTTGGTGCCGGACTTGGTCACGATGTTGATCGAAGCGCCGGTAGCGGCTCCGAGGTCTGCGGCATAGTTGCTGCGATTGATTTGAAATTCCTGCACGGCGTCCTGGCTCACCGTCAGGCGCACACCACCGCTATCGCCCGAAGTCTCGCCGCCGTCCACCGTGATGTCATTCCCTCTTCCATTGCTGCCGTAGAAGGACAGGCCGCTCTGCGGTGTCTGCGCGACTCTGAAATCCTGGTCTCCCGCCAGCCGCGTGGAATCGGATACACCTGGGGCGAGCAACGTGAAGGTAAGATAATCGCGCCGGTCGATCGGCAGGTCGGCGATGTAGGTTTGCGAGATCCTGTCTGCCTGGCTTCCACGTTCCGTTTCTACGACCGGCGGCTGATCCGTCACTTCGACGACTGTCGCCACCCGTGAAGGATTCAGTTTGAAATCCGAGATGGCCGTCTGCCCGATGGCGACAACCACTCCTTTTCGGATCTCGGTCGCGAAACCTGACATTGCCACGCTTACCTCGTAAGTGGCTGGCGAAAGTCCCGTGATTCGGAACTGCCCCGTGCTACTCGTGACAGCTGTGCGCGTCAGACCGGTCTGCGTATCCACAACCTTGACGGTGGAGTTGAGCACAACATTTCCGGCAGAGTCGGTCACGGTTCCAGTGATCTCTCCCGACGTGCCCACGCCTTGGGTGTGAGCCGTCAGAGCGGTGAACACGACGCACGCAAGAACGCGTGCGATCAATTTCAACGGGAGGTAGACAGACATCCGGCTGCAAGTACAGGCCAAATTACGTGAAGCCGCGCGACGATCAACGTTGATCTGTTCGAGACTCATACTTTCCCTCTAACCGGGCTTGTTGAATCACAACGAAGATCTGCGAGCACTCGGCCAGCGACGGGGCGGGCGGGCTCTTCCGATCTCACTGTTTCCAGCAAAGACTCTTGCGCTTTTTGTTCTGTATTGAATTCGCTGAATGAAAACGAAAAAAAGCTCCGCGCACCGGCTTCAGGGCGCCGTATCTACATGATGGCGCGTAGCGTATCCGCATTTGCAGAATTCATCAAATGAATTGTTTTGATGATGCATTATGCCTGGCGTGAATTGGATGCAGGCCTCTCGGCGCAATTGGAGGCTGGCTCACGGCTGTGTTGTTCCGGTTGGCTGTTCCGTTGCAACATGCGACAAAAGAAATTCCAGTATTTCCTTGTGGGCCAGGCGAGTCTGGTCCGTGAGAAAAAGGTGGCTTGCGTGATCGATCAAAACCAGTTTTGCATTTGGAATCAGGCTCGCGATCAGTTCGCCATTGGCACATGGAACGAGTGCGTCCGACTTTCCGTGGATGACCAGCGTGGGAGCTGTGATTTGAGCGATGCGAGTGTAGCCTTCCCAGGCCTGAATTGCCTGAAGTTGTGCGGTGTAGCCTTCCATTGACGCAATCCATTTCCGGCGCAGCCTGAGATCCTCTTCGATTTTCTCTCGCGGGGTATCCGCGTCGTAGATGTAAGGAAGTATGGCTTCCCGAGCTTGCTCCAGAGTCATGCCCCGGGCCATCAGAATGTTCGAGACGTTTCGCTCGGCGCGCACCGCTGAGGGTCCGCCCGGCGACGTGCAGCCCAGAATCAGCGAGCGAGTTCTTGACGGATACTGCACGGCGAATTCCTGCGCAATCATGCCTCCCATGGAAACTCCAAAAATATGGGCACGGGAAACGCCGGCCGCATCAAGAACGGCGGCGGCATCGGATGCCATCGTGGCAATGGAATACGGACCGGGAGGAATATCACTCAGGCCTACGCCTCGATTATCGAACGCGACGGTGCGAAAGTGTTGCGACAGTACTGGGCGCGAGCGATGCCACAGAGCCGACGGATAGCCGAGGCCCATGATAAGCAGCACCGGCTCTCCTCGCCCTTGCTCGTCCCAATAGAGCTTCGCTCCTTGATTTTGAACGAATGACATTGAAGGCTTTCCTCAGACCGTATAGCGTTCGCTCGCCAACAAGCGTCGTGCAATCTGCCGTCGGAGTTCGATCGAATTCACCGGATCGTGCGCGGCATAGGCGCGCAAGCGTGCGAGATTCCTCCGCAGTTCGTCGCCCTGCGCGCAGGCGCTCAGCACGGTCCGTGATGACAGTTCGATTCTGGAGATGGCATCACGCAGGTACACAGAACAGGCATCCGCGGCATTCGCTCCGCCGCCGGCGGCTGCCAGTTTTCGGCTCCGTAACAGGGTCGATTCCATGGCAAACACTTCCATGATGATGTCAGACATATTCAGGATGATCTCCTGTTGCTGTTCGAGCTTCGCGCCATGCTTCTCGAACGCGAGCCCCAGCGTCAGGAGGGCAATCTTTTTCGCATTGCGAACCAGGCTTAGTTCTGGGTCTCCGGCCACAACGACGGCTAGAGCGTCGCCACTTTGTAGAAGGGCACGGGCGGCATCGAGCAGAGGGAGAAGCCCGCGCGCGGCGCGTTTCAACGGCATGCCGGTGATCACCAAGCGATTAATTTCGCTGGTGCCTTCGAACAGACGGTTGATCCGCGAATCGCGATACGCGCGCTCCACCACGTAGTCCTGATGATATCCGTAGCCCCCGTGAATCTGGACTCCTTCGTCGACTACATAGTCCAGCATTTCGCTGACGTAGACCTTGATCATGGAGCACTCGGCGGCAAACTCCTCAATCGCTTTCAGTTCCTGGGTGCCGTCCGCAGAGCCCGGGGAAGCAGCATGCATTTGATTCTCAATCTGTCCCACAACACGCCACGTCATCGACTCCGCCGCGAAAATGCGGATCGCCATTTCCGCCAGCTTGTGCTGAATCGCGCCAAACTCGGCAATCGCCGAACCGAAGGCTTTGCGTTGCTTGGCATATTTCAGGCAAATTGCGAGCACGTTTTTCGCAGCGCCAACCCCGGCCGGACCCAGCTTTAAGCGTCCAATATTGAGGATGTTGAATGCGATCACGTGCCCGCGGCCAATTTCGCCCAGCACGTTTTCCACCGGCACCGGAACGTTATCGAGGTATACCGCCGTGGTGGAACTGCCGGTGATTCCCATCTTGTGTTCTTCGGCGCCGCTGGTTACGCCGGGAAAATTCCGCTCGACCAGAAACGCGGTAAACTTTTCGCCGCCAACCTTGGCGAACACGGTGAATAGATCGGCCGCACCGCCGTTCGTGATCCACATCTTCTGGCCATTCAGGATGTAGTGCCTGCCATCGGGCGCGAGGTCGGCGCGCGTGCGCGCGGCCAGAGCATCGGAGCCGGCCAGGGGCTCGGTGAGCGCATAGGCGGCCAGCATCTCAACCTTCGCAAGCTTGGGCAAATACTTCCGCTTCTGCTCCGGAGTTCCAAAGTAGACGACCGGGAGGGTACCGATTCCAGTGTGAGCCGAGTGCCAGCCGCCGTAGGAACCGTCCCGCCCCATCCGTTCCGCGGTGACCATGAGGGACGGCAAATCCATGGCCATGCCGCCATATTCCTCAGGGATCGCCATTGCAGTGAGACCCAGCTCGACGGATTTGCGCAGCACGGACATGGCGACGCCCGGCTTTTTCTCGCGGATTGCGGGCAAATTCGGTTCTACTTCGTTGGCCCAGAATTCATCCACCATGTGGCCGACGGCGAGATGTTCTTCGCTGAGGTCCTCGGGTGTGAAAATATCTTGGGGCGCAGAGTCTTCGATTAGAAAGCTCGTCCCTTTTGTCGTCTTGCATGCCACGTCTGTTAATGTCGTCATAAACAACTCCTATGCCATCTTTTGAGATTGAGAATCTAAATTCTTTGAAACAGTTTGAGGGGCGCGAATTCCCCGCGACCGATTGGTTCGTGGTCACGCCGGATCGCATCCAGAGATTTGCCGATGCCACCGAAGACCGCCAGTGGATTCACCTGGACCCGGAGCGCGCTCAACGGGAATCGCCCTTTGGCGGAAGCATCGCCCACGGTTTTCTCACACTTTCGCTGCTGAGCTACTTCCTGAAACAGGCGATCCATATCGGTTCTGGCGTTCGAATGACCGTGAACTACGGGCTGAATAAAGTTCGCTTTCCTTCCGCAGTTCGCGCCGGTTCGAAGGTTCGCGCTCGCGTGACTGTGCTGTCGGCGAAAGAGTCGCCTGAGTTTGTGGACGCCACCTATCTCATCCGTGTTGAGGGTGAATTCGCCGACAAGCCCTGCTGCGTGGCCGAGTGGCTGGTGCGGTATTACAAATATTGAGCGCTCTTTCATATCGTCCCGCTTTGCGCGCAGTGCAGTGAAGCGCGGAGTAGGATTTCGATTCTTTTCGGCATGGCCGCGAAACGCTCGTCGTGCGTCAATCCCTGAGCGTAGCGGTAGTAGATCTGCTGGATGATGACCGCAACCTTGAAGCGGGCAAATGCCAGGTAGAAGCTCATGTCTGCTGGATCCAAGCCGATGATCGAGGCGTAGCGCTCGACCAGCTGCGCCCGGCTTAGGGTTCCGAGTAACGTCGTGGGCGCCGGACGAATTTCGCGGAGCTCTTCGGGATCTTGCGGATCAGTCCAGTACGCAAGGGCGGTTCCCAGGTCCGTCAGAGGATCTCCCAGCGTGCACATTTCCCAATCGAGGACGCCGATGATCCTCGTCGGATCCGCAGGATCGAGCACGAGGTTGTCATACTTGTAATCGTTGTGGATCAGAGCGGTTTGATAGTTGGAGGGCATTCGGTCGATCAGCCATTCAGAAATGGCTTCGACTTGCGGCAGGTCGTGCGTTCTTGAATTGCGATAGCGCTCGATCCAGCCCTTCACCTGGCGTTCAAGGTAGCCTTCGGGTTTGCCCAAATCAGCCAAGCCGATCGCCGCGTAATTCACCCGGTGCAGACAAGCAAGAGTGTCGACAAAAACTTCGCTCAATCGCCGCGCCGTCTCGGGCGGGAAGGGAACATCCGCAGGCGGGTCACGGCGAAGGATCATTCCTCGGATCGGCTCCATCAGGTAGAAGGGCGCGCCAAGAATCGATAGATCGTCACAATAAAGGATGGTCTTGGGCGCCGCGGGAAACGAAGTATGCAGTTTTGACAGCACGCGGTACTCGCGACCCATGTCATGTGCTGACCGCACTTTGCTTCCGAAAGGGGGACGCCGCAACACGACTTCGCGGCTCCCGAATCGCACCAGATAGGTGAGATTGGAGTGGCCGCTGGGAAATTGTTCCACGGAAACCGATCCGCTTCGACCGAGGTGGTCGAACAAAAATGAGTGCAGCCGGGCCAGATCGAGTTCTTCGCCCGCCCTTACGGTTCCGGCTTGATCGCAGAGTGCCACCATACGCGCAAGTGCTGTCTCAGCTACCAGTAGGTCAACAGTGAATCCTCATCGAGATGCGGATATGCGTTGAACGCGCTCAGCATGAAACGCTCGCCCGATGCTCGAAAGTCAGTGAACGAAGCGTTGCGTGACATCCAGGAGAGCTGCAACGCGTCCTCGGCGGATAAGTGCAGTGCGCGACGCATCGCCGCTGCGATGGGCCCCGAAGAAGTGAAGACCACAGCGGCTGCCGCCGGCGTAGTACCGCGGATCACTTGCAGCAGCCCGCGTTCCACTCGCAAACAAAACTCGTGCCACGATTCAATGCCATCCGCCGCGATCTCTCCTGCCACCCATTTACCGATCACGGCTTCGAAGAGCCTTTGAAAAGTCCTCCGTCGCTCGTCCGGCGCGCTGGCACTCTCATAGGCGCTGCTCATTTCCCTAATCTCGGTGTTCACTCGCAAGAGTTGTGGAAGACTCGTGCGCATCACGGCCTCAGCTTGATATTCATCGAATTCACTCGTCACTACGATCTCGGGAAAACTACGACCCGCGACGCGATAGACATCGGCCACAATCCTGGCGGTCTCTAGTTGCCGCAAGCGCGGACCCGAGTAGGCGTTGTGAAAAATCATGCCTCGCCGCAACCAATACTCTCCTAACAATCTGGCTTGACCCTCACCATTGGCACACAGCTTGTCGTAATTCGCCTCCAAAAACGAAGCTTGCGCGTGGCGCACCAACGTAATGTGCCTCATGCTGAATTCACCCGCTCCAGCAATCCCGCGTCAGCTCTGCTCTTTGTCGAACTCGGCAAACGTTTTGCCCGATTCCGCAAGACGCTTTAGTAGAGGAGCCGGCGCCCACAGTTCTCCATGCTGGTGGTGAAATTCGCAAATGCGCTGATAGACCTTCGGTAGACCCACCGTGTCGGCATGCCACATTGGTCCGCCTCTGTAGGCGGGGAATCCGTAGCCGTTGAGATAAATGATGTCGATATCGACGGCACGCAGCGCGAATCGCTCTTCCAAAATCCGTGCGCCTTCGTTGACTAACGCATAGATGCAACGATCGACAATTTCTTCGGGGGAGATTTGCCGCTGCGGAATTCCGGCTTCTGCACTCCACTTCCGCAGCAGAGCCGTTACTTCGGGATCCACATTCGCGCGCCGGTTTTCGTCGTATCGATACCAGCCCTTCAAAGTTTTCTGGCCGTAGCGCCCTAATTCGCAAAGCCGATCTTCGGCGAACGGCTGGCGGATTCCGGGTTTTTCAAGATGGCGGTACTCTTTGCGAATTCGCCAACCAACATCGAGCCCAGCCAGGTCACCGGTCGCTAGCGGACCCATGGCATTTCCGAATTCCACCAGAGCTCGATCCACTGCTTCGACGTCGGCCCCTTCTTCCACGAGAAACTGAGCTTCGCGGCGATAGGGGCCAAACATGCGATTCCCAACAAAGCCGCGACAATTTCCGACGAGCACGCCAATCTTGCCCAGCCTCTTGGACAGCTGCATGCAAGTGGCAATTACTTCCTTGCTCGACTCCTTTCCGCGCACAATCTCGAGCAAGCGCATCACATTGGCGGGACTGAAAAAGTGCGTTCCGATCACCGCTTCCGGCCGCGACGTGGCTTCGGCAATTTCATCAATGTTCAGCGTCGAGGTATTGCTGGCCAGAATTGCTCCCGGTTTGCAGGCGCGGTCCAGGTCGGCGAATACGCTCTTCTTCAACGCCATGCCTTCGAAGACCGCCTCCACCACCATGTCCACATTCGGAGAAGGCATCGTAGTTGAGAGCTGGCGTGATCAGCTGCAGACATTCGTCCACGAACGCCTGCGTGAAACGTCCGCGCTGCACGGAATTGGCATAGTTCTTCCGGATCTTCTCCATGCCTAGGTCGAGCGCCGCCTTCATCCACGTCCTTGAGCAGCACCGGAACGCCAGCGTTGGCAAATACCATCGCGATTCCTCCGCCCATGGTTCCGGAGCCGACAACCGCAACTCGGTTCACAGGAATCAAGGGAGTTTCCTTGGGAATGTCAGGAATCTTCGCCACCTCGCGCTCGCCAAAAAAAACATGAATGAGCGCTTTCGACTGATCGGAGAAAAGACATTCGGTGAAAAGTTTCTGCTCGGCCTGGCAGCCCTCTTCGAACGGCATAGTGGTGGCCGCTTCCACGGCGTCAATCGCCGACAGCGGAGCCTTCATCCCTCTTTGCTTCTTGCGGGCGGCATCGCGCGCCGCCGCAAAAATTACCGTATTCTCCGCAAGGGTTCCCAGCTTCCCCATGCGTTCCCGCGTTTTGGGCGTCGGCTTGCCGGCGATTTCACGGGCAAAGGCTACCGCTTCGGTAAGCAGGTCTCCATCGATCACGCGATCGATCAGTCCTAGAGCGGCAGCGTCGGGGGCTGAAACCGGCTTGCCCTCGGCACACATCTCCACTGCTTTGGCTACGCCCACCAGACGCGGCAGACGCTGGGTTCCCGCGGCTCCCGGAATAATTCCCAGCTTCACTTCCGGTTGGCCGACCTGTGCGCCTGGCGATGCGACCCGGTAGTGGCCAGCCATCGCCAGTTCCAGTCCGCCACCAAATGCGGTGCCGTGAATCGCCATCACTACCGGCTTGCGGCTATCTTCAATGCGAAGCAGAAACGGAAGCAGGGTTCTGCGGGGCGAAGCTCCAGAAGTCATCTTGCCGAATTCTTTGATGTCGGCTCCAGCGACAAAAGTGCGGCCTGCCCCGATTACAACTGCAGCTTTGACTGCCGGGTCAGCATTGATTTCATCGATGGCTGCCACGATGGCCTCCGGCACGCCCGGACTGAGGGCGTTCACCGGCGGGTTGTCGATGGTGATGACTGCGACATCGTTCTCTTTAGTGATTTTCACGAACTGGTTCATAGGGCAATTCCTGATATTTCTTTCGCAGCTCCCGCTTCAAAACCTTCCCGGTAGCGGTTCGGGGCAGGCTCTCGCAAAACTCAATCGATTGCGGACACTTGTAATGGGCGAGACGGGCGCGGCAGAACTCGATCAATTCCGCTTCGCTCAACTTGCATCCAGGCTTGGGCACCACCACAGCCCTCGGCACTTCGCCCCATTTATGATCGACAACGGGGATGACGGCAGCTTCGAAAACTCCGGGGTGCGCGGCCAGCACCTTCTCGACGTCGAGCGAGGAAATGTTTTCCCCGCCGCTCACGATAATGTCCTTCTTCCGATCGACGATTCGGATGTATCCGTTCGGCGCGATCACTGCCATATCGCCAGTGCGAAACCATCCTCCGCGTAAGGCTTCAGCCGTCGCTTCGGGCTGTTGCCAGTAACCCGCCATGACTCCGTCACTGCGGGCAATAATTTCTCCCATCGTCAGGTCGTCGTGCGGAACGTCGTTATCTTCAGAGTCAACAACGCGAAGCTCACACCCAGGGAAGGCCCAGCCGGTCATGGCCTGGATCAAATGCCGCTCCTCTGGAGTGCATTGCATATCCGGTTTCAATTCGGCCGAAGAAAGCGAAGGGGCACATTCGGTCAGCCCGTATCCCGAGAAGCATTTGAATCCGAAAGCTTGCTCAGCATCGCGTATCAAAGTCGGAGACGATGCGGCACCGCCGATTGTGGCCCAATCAACGCTGCTGAGGTCATACTTGGAGCGCGCTGGTGAATGGATCATGGCTGCAGCCATGATCGGCACAAGACTAAGCTGGCGAACTCGCTCCCGCTCCACCAATCTGAATACCTCTTCCGGCACAAACCGCGGAAGCATGACATGCGTTCCGCCAACCATCGTGACTGTGTGGGCTGCTCCCCAGCCGTTGGCGTGAAACAAAGGAATCGTGTGCAGCACCACATGATCGTAGGCAATGCGATAGTGCAAAGCGATGTTCATCGCATACAGATACACATTGCGATGCGTGAGCATCACGCCTTTCGGGCTGGCGCTGGTTCCGCTGGTATAGAACATCTCCGCCACCGAGTTTTCATCGAATGCCAGCAAATCTTCACGGAAAGGAATCGCTGCGGCCAGTATCTCCTCGTAGTTCTGATCGCAGACCCAGGGCACGTCGGGCTGGCCACTGAGCGGAATGAACGAGCGCACCGTGCGCAAGTCCCGCCGGAAGGAATCTACAAGACCGACGAACTCTTCTTCGAGAAATAGCACCTCAGCCCCGGAATCGTTGAGGATGTAGGTGAGTTCTGGCGCCGCCAGCCGGATATTAAGGGGAAGCAAAATGGCTTGCGCTTCGAGAACCCCGAAATAAGCTTCCAGCAGGCGATGGCAGTTCAGGCTGAGAAATGCCGCGCGATCACCGGGCTTCACTCCGGCGGCGCGCAGCGCCCCGGCCAGACGACCTACACGGTCGCCAAATTCGGCATACGTAAACCGCTGTTCGCGGCAGACCACTGCCGTCTTGCGAGGAAACTGCTCTACCGAGTAACGGAGGAAGCGTAGGGGCGTCAACGGAAGGTTCATAAGAATTCGCCCTTACCAG
>CAWALR010000010.1:0-13432 GCA_963782835.1 uncultured Acidobacteriaceae bacterium
GGATGAGGGTAATCGTTAAGGCTCGGACCGAGCGCGGCTATATTGGTGTCTTAGACAGCGATCCCGGCGCTGCGGAGAATCTTCGCTTGCGAGAAGGTGATACCGTCACTTTCGGTCCAGAGCATATCACCGACATTGACACTCCACCGCGTCAGTACGTAATAAAGAAGTACGGGGCATCCTTTTTTTGACGAATAGGCTGCCCTGCTGTCAAGCCACAAAGCAATGGTTGGCGAAAAAATCGCCATTACACTCATTGACCTGGAATCCGGTCATTACTGGAACATGCGTGGGCAATAAGGTGTCTACACACCTGTGAATTCCCGCCGGCTATTTCGACTCGCGGCGATTTGCGACTGGATGATTGCTGTGGTCGTAGGCGTACTCTCCGGGGCAGAACTTTACACCATCCGAACTGGGCAATTTCGCAACTACTGGCTAGAGCCAACGTCGTGGGCGCGGACTCAAGAATGGGGGCTTTTGTTTTGTCTGTTTTGCCTAATCTCGGGTTATGGACTATGGACGGCGAGAACAAGGTCACGCTGGCTTGAGCTTCTGTTGGTTGTGCCGAAGGCGTACTGCGGAAAAATCGAGCTCTGGATTTATGCGATGACAAGCGATTGGCTGTTGTTGTTCGTCGTTCTCCTGATTCTCGTGTCCATCGGAATTACGGTTCTGCTGTGGCTCCCGATACACCGGATCAAGTCATCTGCCACCACTCGAAGCGGGTAGTTTGGTGAAAAATCGCCATTACACTCAAAACCCCCCGGTTTGGGGGTCAATGAGTGTAAACGCCTGATTAGAACAGTTGGGGTTGAAATTATCAGCGAGAGGCGGCCTTCTTCTCTATAATCTGCCCCCTATGGCAAATCCCCTCACCTTTGCTGGGTCAGACTCTGAAACAAAATGAATCGGCACTCCATTCACCCTTTCATCTTTGTGAGTGGATTATTTCTTTCAGTGATTGCCAATGCGAATCCCATCGTTATTCCCCACAATGATCTCACCGAGGACTTAAGCAAACCGGCAGTGATTCTTTTGCTCGCCGTGTCCTTCGGTCTGGAAATTGCCTGTTTCCTCCGGGTTCTATCGCAATCGCGGAGCCACGTTTTCTTGCGCTGTGGCTTCTCGCTATGCATCTGGTTACATATCCTGCATTTCTATGGTGGTGCCTTTGGCTGGAGCTGGGCCAAAATGTCCGTCCGGCCAATGCCATTGGAACCGGTGAACTTCTGGTCATGCTAGTTGAGGGATTACTCGCCTACTTTATCTGTCGCTATGCCCCCTCTTCCCAAGCACATCAGGCCTTCCCGTCCGTCGCCCGATGCTTACTTGCCTCACTGATTGGTAATCTGGTCTCGGCAATGGCCCCGGTCATTTTCCGTCAGTACTACAGCTATTTCAGTTAACCTGTTGGCGACTGAAGCTTTGCTTTTATGCTCGGCATAGATGCCGCTAGCCCTGCGGTTCGCCCGAAGTCTTCTTCAGGGCCACTTCTGCAGCTTTGACGAGCGAAGCGCGGAACCGTCGGAATGGTTCACCGGCAGATGCACGTGGATCAAATTTGGCAATCCGCTCTAGGCCACGGATGGCCCGCTGCTCGCGAAATTCTCCGAGCTGCCATACAATGACCTCGTCTCGGTAGATACCTATCGGATACTCTTCCATGGGCTCCTCGTGGATTCCTGCAAGAAGGCTGAGAAGAGCCGCCCGAACCTCCTCCGTGTTCGGAGAGTCTTTCAAGATCTCACGACCCTTTCCTCGATCGACGAAGATCGGCCCGATTGGAACCCGATCACGCTCTGGAGAACGGTGAGGGTGATTCGCGCAGTACGTCCAGAACGGATCCGGGATTTCGATATTCCGAATCTCGCAGTACGCGGGCTCCGTCGAACGGACATGCGCGTATCCAGCCGCGCCATGATTCTTGCGGTTGAACCAACAAGTCCCGCAGCAATCAGAGCCACCGTTAGGCATTTCGCTCACCTTCCCCGCCCGTACCGCAGGAATCACGCAAGCATTCGGATGCATGCAACACATGGACCAAACCGGCGGATCGTAGCGCAACGTAACGCTGAGAGTTTATCAGCCGCTACAGTATTTGGGGCTCAATCTGAGCACCTTACGAGCCGCTGTTGGCGATAGATCAATTACACTCATCATGCCGCCCGAGGGGGTTAATGAGCGCAATCGCCTGATTTCAGCAACTATCACTTTCGACAGTAAGCGCGAGACAGGACTCATCCAGCTACGGTAGCTCGGTACACACGACTCCCGCACGCTCATACTGGTTGCCCCGTTTGCGCTGTTGCTGGTAGACTGTCCCCCCAACATTGCCGATGCGGAAACAGTCGGCTTTGCCCCCAAGCCACCATTCTCCGATCGAATCCTGAGAGGAATCCATGATGTCTAGATCTCTTGCCCGAATCCTGTCTGTATTATCGATGTTCGTCATCGCTCTGTCGGCCAGCGAGGTCTGGAGTCAGTCGGTCACCACGTATCACTACGACAACTACCGCACCGGCTGGAACCAGAATGAGACAAGCCTGACTCCGTTCAACGTGAACAGCGCTTCGTTTGGACTGCTGCATTCGGTTCCCCTCGACGACCAGGTCGACGCGCAGCCGCTCTACATGCCCGGAATCCAAATCACGGCTGGATCCTACCAGGGCGTGCATAACGTCGTGTATGTCGCGACTGAGGGTGACTCGGTTTTTGCCATCGACGCCCAAAGCGGGACGGTCCTGTTGAGCGTGAATCTGGGCACGCCGGTCCCTCGTCCGCTGGGGTGCAACAATAACGGTCCGAATGTCGGGATCAATTCGACGCCCGTGATCGATGCCAGCAAGGGCACGCTCTATGTGATGGTTTATACGCAACAGAGCGGCTCCCCGGAATATGTGTTGCACGCGCTAAGCCTCGGCAACCTCACCGATAAAGTTACCCCGCAGACGGTGTCGGCTTCGCACACGCTCACCGACGGCAGCACGTTCGCCTTCAACGCAACCTATCAGCGGCAGCGTCCCGGATTGCTCTTGGCGAACGGAAATGTGTATGCCGGCTTTGGGAGTTTCTGTGACTTCGCCGGCAACGTGTCCCGCGGATGGCTGCTCGGCTGGCAAACCGGCACCCTCACACCATTGTCTTCCAACGACCTGTTCGATCTTCAGGCCACCGCGCCGAATACCTTCTTTTTGTCTTCCATCTGGATGTCGGGCTACGCGCCTTCTGTCGACGATTCGGGAAATATTCTCGTGGTGACCGGCAATTCCGACTACTCCGGCACGACCTATGACGGCGTAACCAATATTCAGGAGAGCGTTGTCAAGCTCAGTCCCGACTTGTCGAGCGTGCTCGACCTTTTCACGCCTTCCGACTGGTCGTCGCTGGATCAGGGAGACTCCGACTTCGGCTCGGGCGGAGTCATGGTGCTTCCCGACCAGCCAGGTTCCATTCCTCACCTGGCCGTAGCTGCCGGTAAGGAAGGCAATATGTTCTTCATGAACGAAGACAATCTTGGAGGGTACTCAAGCAGCGGCAACAACGTTCTCGGCATCTACGGTATCGGCGGATGCTGGTGCGGGCCCTCTTATTATGTCGACCCCAGCGACTCGATCCCACGGGTTGTGAGCAGCGGAGGAACCAACGTGCAGGTTTACCAGGTGCTAACCTCGCCCTCGCCGTCGCTCAACCAGGTGTCGCAGTCGACTAACGTGCCAAATGGCTCTAACGGCGGCGGGTTCTTCACGAGCATCTCCTCCAACGGGACCAGCAACGCTATTATTTGGGCCTTGTCCCGATCTGGCTCATCCGCCTCCGGGAATGTCCATCTCTTCGCGTTTAACCCCGATTCCGGATCGACCCTGCGGCCGATCTACAACGAGTCGGCCGGAACCTGGAGGTATCCGACCGGGAACTCCAATCTCGTACCCGTGGTTGCTAACGGGGAAGTCTTTGTCGCCAGCTATCAGGTATTGAAAATTTTCGGCTTAACCGAGTCCGTCACCAATACAACTCTCAGCTCGGGTACGAATCCGGCAAACTATGGCCAGTCTGTAACCTTGACGGCTCAGGTAACCTCGCAAAGCGGCGGTATGCCGACAGGAACCGTATCCTTCCGGAACGGGAAGACGCTCCTTGGAGGAACTGCGACCTTAAGTGGGGGCGTGGCCACGCTGTCGACGGCCAAGTTGCCAGTGGGATCCAATTCCCTGACCGCCGAATATAACGGCGACTCCACCAACAGCAAGAGTCTGGCATCACTGGCGCAACAAGTCGCTCAGGCGCAGGTTTCGCTCACGCTTGCCTCTACACCGAATCCGTCGAACTTGAATCAGCCCGTCAAGTTCACCGCAAATGTGAGCAGCAATGGGAGTCTTCCGAAAGGCCAGAAGGTGACTTTTGGCTTCGGCGGCTCTCAGCTGGGAACGGCCAGCATCATGGCGGAGGGCACGGCGACGTTTACAACCAAGGCGCTGCCGGCCGGGACGGATACTGTCACGGCAGCCTACGCAGGGAACGCTGACTATAGCGCCGCCTCTGGATCGGTGTCGCAAACCGTGAAATAGGGCAATTCGCGTATTGCTGTTAAGCCCTGGCTCGCCGGCCTCGCGCCGCGTTTACAAGTATAGGTGGGCACAATTCTGGGCACAGCCCAGAAGTTCCAAAAATGCCTCCTCGGTCGGAAACCGCAGAAGTGATTGAGGAGAAAGAAGAAGAATGGTGCGCCCGGAGAGATTCGAACTCCCGACCTATTGCTCCGGAGGCAATCGCTCTATCCATCTGAGCTACGGGCGCACACTAGCGATATTCAGTTTACATGGGCGAGGCGAGAAGCTTCAATTCAGCATTCTGCTTGGGAAGCGCAAGACTCCGCGAGCCCCAAAGTTGAAATAACGCTGGACGTTCTACAGGCAAAACTATGGCTGCGGAAGGTACGGTACCCTCCCGCAGTTGCAAAAAACATCACTTGCGTTTCCTTTGAGTTGGAGATTCTTACCAGCGACCCCGGCCACCGCCACCACCGCCGCGGCCTCCACGATCTCCGCCGCGATCCCCGCCTCGGCCTCCGCGGTCTCGTCCCCCGCCCCCGCCGTGCTCTGTCTTTGGCCGCGCCTCATTGACGTTAAGCGTACGCCCTCCCACTTGCGAGCCGTTCAAGGCCGTGATGGCCTTCTCTCCGTCTTCGTTGCTGGCCATTTCCACAAAGCCGAACCCGCGTGAGCGTCCAGTATCGCGGTCCGTCATGATGCTGACTCGATCCACTTGCCCGAACGGTTCAAACATCTGCCGCAATTCGTCCTCGGATGTGTTAAAGCTCAGATTCCCCACGAAAATATTCTTCACGCAGCGCCCCTCTGCATTGAGCTGTCGAAGTGCAAGCTCAATTCGGCGGGACTGGCAGGTCGGGGACACCTTCCTGAAAATCGAGACCGGAGCTGGCGGCAGTCGAATGCGGCCAGAAGTATAGCAGGTTTGTCAAGCGGGGCATGTCAAATCGCGCGGACGCCCTCGCACGGCTCGGCTAGCATTCATCCACTTGCCAGTATCCTTCGCGATGATAGCCCACTTGCAGTAGCCGGTTCTTGGGATCATGCCGCTTGCCGCAACCCGGACAGATCATGTATCGACTCCACGCTGTCCCGCGATGGTCATAGTTTTCTGTGACCGCGAACGTCGTTCCGCAACTACAGGGCACCAGAAACATGCGAAGCGGAGCTGCTGTCTTTGACTTCCCGATTTGCACGCGAGACTTCACACTTGTTCCAGGGCCTCCTTTGCTCGCTTCTTGCGGCCATTCGATTGCAAAATTTTCTTCCGCAGCCGTAATGATTTCGGAGTGATCTCGACAAATTCGTCATCCGCTATGAACTCAATCGCCTGTTCCAGATTCAGTTGCCGGAAGGGAACCAGTCGAATGGCCTCATCCGCGGTTGAAGCCCGCATATTGGTGAGTTTCTTTTCCCGCACCGCGTTGACTTCCAGGTCATCGTCTTTGGCGTTCTCACCGATAATCATTCCTTCATACAGCTCAACCCCGGGCGCCACGAAGAGTTCTCCGCGCTCCTGCAGACCCCACAGCGCATATGCGGTCGAAGTACCGGCACGATCCGCAACCAGCGCCCCTGTAAGTCGATGTGGAATTTCTCCCTGCCATTCCGTATATCCATCAAACAACGAATTCATCACGATCGTCCCACGCGTGTCGGTGAGCAACTGGCTGCGCAGCCCAATCAGCCCGCGGCTGGGCACCCGAAACTCAATCCGCACCCGCCCGTAGCCATGGTTGTGCATGTTGAGGACCTCGCCCTTGCGCGATCCCAATTGCTCCATCACTACACCTACAAATCCTTCGGGAACATCCACCGTGAGATGCTCCACTGGTTCCATCAACTTGCCATCGATCCGCTTGGTGACGATCTCCGGCTTGCCCACCATGAGCTCGTAGCCCTCGCGCCGCATCATTTCAATGGTGATCGAAAGCTGAAGCTCTCCGCGCCCGAGGACCTTGAACGAGTCGGTCGTTCCCATCTCCTCCACGCGCAAAGAAACGTTGGTGAGCAACTCCTTCGCCAGTCGCTCGCGAAGATTGCGCGATGTAACGTAAGTTCCTTCACGTCCCGCGAACGGCGAAGTGTTCACCGTAAAAGTCATCGCAATGGTCGGCTCATCGATCACGATTGGCGGCAGCGGCGCCGGATTCACCGGATCCGTAATCGTCTCGCCGATCGTGATTCCCTCCACGCCCGCCACGGCAACAATATCGCCCAGCACTGTTTCTGTAATGTCCGTCCGCTTCAGCCCTGAGAAAGAAAACAATTTCGTGATCTTGGTCTTGTGCATCGATCCGTCGCGCTTCGCGATGACCACGTCCTCGCCCGTGTACATGGTTCCGTTGAACACACGCGCGATTGCCAACCGTCCGAGAAAATCGCTGTAGTCGAGGTTCGCAACCAGAATCTGTAATGGACCAGCCGGATCGCCCTGAGGCAGCGGGATCGTTTTCAGAATCGCGTCAAACAGCGGCCGCAGATTCTCGCCCGCGACTTTGACGTCCGTTGACGCCGTGCCTTCCTTCGCGTTCGTGTACAACACCGGAAAATCGAGCTGGTCTTCCTTCGCGTCCAGATCGATAAACAGGTCGTAGATTTCGTTGAGTACTTCCTGCGGCCGCGCATCGGGACGGTCGATCTTGTTGATCACCACGATGGGGGGCAACTTGGCCTCGAGCGCCTTGCTCAGCACATACCGCGTCTGCGGCAGGGGCCCTTCGCTGGCATCCACCAATAGCATCACTCCGTCCACCATTTTCAGCGCGCGCTCCACCTCGCCGCCGAAGTCGCTGTGGCCGGGCGTATCCACAATGTTGATCTTCACGTCGTGATAGAAGATGGCCGTGTTCTTGGCAAGAATCGTGATGCCGCGCTCGCGCTCCAGCTCGTTCGAATCCATCACGCGTTCGACGTGGTGCTCGTTGGAGCGAAAAATGCCGCTCTGTTGCAGCATGGCGTCCACAAGCGTGGTTTTGCCGTGGTCGACGTGCGCGATGATGGCGATGTTGCGAATGCTCAAACTCAAAATATGGTTGTCCTTTGTTGTTAGACCTGCCGGCGGGAGCTGACGGCATCCGCCGCCAAAAGCCCTACCTATAACTTTACTATGGGTTGCCGCTTATCAGGAGGTTACGTAGGACTTTACTTTGTCGGGCTGCGGATCCGCGGGATATCGACAAGCGAAAGTTAAGAAACACATTAGCCTGCAACCGCTGTCTGTTTCGGCGCGGGCCTTCCGGCCAGCCGTGCTTCCGCTTGTTTCACGGCGCGCTGTGCCGCCAGGATTCCTCCATTGGTCGTGGATTCCGGGCCCTCCGAATCTGTGTTGGCAAAGAACACGCGATCCATCGGATGCCGCGCCAGCGGCTGAACCTGCGTGTACAGCCCAGGCGTTGTCATATATAAAGGATGCCCGCGCCGGTAAATATGCACTTCTACCGGATCGACATCAAGCGCCGGCATCAGCTTCTGAAAATCGCTCAAAACGTTGGCGGCGATCTGGCGCGCCCCCGCTTCATTCAGCAACTGGCTGCGCTGCTGTTCTTTCAACGGCGTGTAACAGCTGAGTGTGTTGAATTTTTGCTGGTAGCCCGGCCGTTTCTGAATCACCCAGTCGGCGACCACCACGTCACTAAAGCTGTTGCCGGGACACCATGTGTCGTAGCCGTGATTGAAGACCGGTTTGTCGAAAATCAGATTCACCACCGGATATGGAATGTAGCGAATCTGCTGCATGGCGTCACTCTGCTTGTCGGGCAGCCCCGCGACGATGCGCCTGGTAATGAACTTGGGCGTCGCCATGATTACGGTTTTCCCCGCGACCGTCTTCAGTTCGCCGCCCAGCATATAAGTCACCAGCACTTCGTCTCTTTCCGAAACCACTGCAACCGTCGTCGCGCCCGTCTGCATGCGCTCCTTGTATCTCGGCTGCAAAAGTTCCGCCAGCTTCTTGGTGAGCGCTCCCAAGCCTCCGGGCCAGGTGTAGCGATCGTCGGTTCGACTTTCTTCCACCATCTCCTGCAGCGCCTCAATGGCGATGCCCGCCGCCGTGTCTCCGCTGGTTGCCCCCCAGTTGGAGGGCCCGAAGTTATCCCACCATTGCGTGAGTTCTTCGGGATACCCTTTCAAGAAATCTGAAAATGGTTGATTGAAGAGTTCCTTGCCGCGCTTCTCCACGTCAATCGCCAGCATCTCCTTCTTGAACTTCTTGAAGCTCTCGCGTACCGGAGCCGCATAAGGCAGCTTGTCGACGCCTTCACCCCATGTATCGAGCACCAACTCACCATGAATGATGGTTCCGTCCGGGCTGTTGACGGGCAATGGCTCCAATCCAATCTCCCTTGCGAAGTGGTAGGCATATTCATCTTTCGTCAAGAACGCCGATCCCGTTCCATAGACGCTGCCCTCATACTGCATCGCATAAGCGTTGCCGCCCCAGTGCGGTTCTTTCTCCAGCAACAAAAAATCGCG
Organism: uncultured Acidobacteriaceae bacterium; assembly: GCA_963782835.1. Lineage (GTDB taxonomy): Bacteria > Acidobacteriota > Terriglobia > Terriglobales > Acidobacteriaceae > Sulfotelmatobacter. The sequence goes on from CAWALR010000010.1 coordinate 9,024, forward strand.
ATGCTGTAGACGATACGCTGCCGCTAACCCACTCACTCCTCCGCCGACAATGACCACGTCATGCCGCGCCGAGGCCGGAGGCCGCGTGAAAACCTTGCCGTCGCGCACCTGATGGCAGATTCGATTGTCTTCGCTGTCCACATCAGCGGCATGACCTTTTTCTGCGCCGGCTGTCTGAGCAGCCACCAATGAAAGATCGATCGGGCATCCCGCCGTTACCGCGCCTGCAACCACAAACTTGATAAAGTCTCTGCGATTCGCGCTCATGCATGCACCTCCGCAGCTTCCACAATCTCGGTCCCAACGCCAGACGCGCCTTCGCCACGCATCCGCAAGCGATACCACAGCACAATCGCTACCAGCGAAAACACGAAGATAATCGTCGACACCGCGTTGATCTCCGGAGTGATTCCACGCCGCAGCCGTCCCCATATTTCCAGCGGCAGCGTGTTGTCGCGTCCGATCAAAAAGAAGCTGACGGCAATCTCGTCCATCGACAGTGTGAAGATCAGCAACGCCGCGCCGATAATCGGCAGCTTCAAGTTCGGCACCGTGATCCGCCAAAATGTTTGCCAGTAATTCGCGCCAAGATCGAGCGAAGCCTCTTCCTGCGCCCGATCCAGCTTCTGCAGGCCCGCGAATACTTCCGTCGTCGCCACCGAGATCAACGCGGTTCCATGTCCCAGGATGATCGTCATCAAGCTAAGTTTGGTGCCCATCACGTTGAACAGCATCAGCAACGAAAGCCCCGTGATAATCCCCGGCAGGATCAAGGGCAGCAAGACTAACCGCCGAAACACCGCCTTGCCCGGAAACTGCGTGCGCTCCAGCGCCAACGCTGCCGGTACGCCGAACGCCAGAGAGATCACCATCGCCGCCAGAGCTACCTGCACGCTGTTGAGCACCGAATCCCAGATCGGCCCATCCGCGAACAGTGTGCGATACCAGTCCAGTGTCAGATGATGCGGCGGAAATCCGCCCACCCCCTCGCCGTTGAACGAATAAAGAATAAGGATGGCGATGGGCAAGTAGAGAAATCCGAATACGGCGATCGCATGGAAGAGCAACCAGCGTGAGCCCGAGGCAAAAGATGGCTCGCTCATGAGAAGCTCCACTTCTTCTCCAGACGCTCGGAGAAAAACAGCAGGCTTACTACCAGCGCCAGCATGCAGAGCGAAATTGCCGCGCCCAGCGGCCAGTTGAAAGCCGCGCCAAACAAGCTGACCACAATATTGGAAATCATGATGCCGCTCGGCCCGCCCAACAGCAGTGGCGCAAGAAAATCACCCAGGCTCAAAACGAAAGCAAAGGTCGCTCCCGCCAGCACTCCCGGAATCGAGAGCGGGAAAATTACCTTCCAGAATGTCTGCCCCGGAGTAGCTCCCAGATCATGCGAGGCCTCTACCAGATTGCGCGGAATATGTTCCAGCGCCGCATAAATTGGCAGAAACGTAAACGGAGTGTAGATATGCGTCAGCGTCAGTACCACCGCAAACGGACTGTACAGCAGGAATTCCAACGGATGCTTCGTCAAATGCACATACTGGAGTAGCGTGTTCAGCACGCCATCCGAGCCCAGGATCGTCTTCCACGCGTAAGCCCGAACCAGGTAGCTAACCCACAGAGGAATAATCACTAGTTGATAGAGCAGATCCTTTTTCTTCCCTGCATAAAAAGAAAGAAAATATGCCAGCGGATACCCGAGAAGCAGGGAGAAGATGGTTACGCGCGCCGCGATCCACATGGATCGCAGCAGAGTCTGCCAGTAAACGTCCACTCGCAGCAGTTGCCTATAGTTATCGAGCGTCCACGAATGCACGATCGTCTGCGACGCGGACACCGACCAAAAGCTGTAGCAAAACATCAGCAGATACGGCATCAGTAAGAACACCGTCACCCACACCAGTGGAGGTAACGTGACCGCCGCTTTGTAGGTTCGCGAGAACATCAAATTCTTTCCGGAGACTCACGCACGAGCACAGCATCAGAGGGAGAGAACTCCAGTTCGACCTCGTCCGACCGTCCGCTGCTGCCCGGAGTTCGTACCGTTAGCACCAGCCCGTCGCCGCATTCCACGCGAATCAACTCGGTCGCTCCATGAAATGCCTGATGCCGGACCTTGCCACGAACGCGTATGCTTTCTGCCGCTAGAGCATTTCCCGAAGCCAATCGAACACTCTCCGGCCGCAGTGAGAACAGAGCCGGACCATTCGGAAGGGCGGTCGTCCACGTCAAAGAAGCGCAACGCACCACACCTCCTTGCACTTTGGCTTTCAGAAGATTCGTGTGCCCAATAAACTGCGCGGTATAGGCGGTAGCAGGTCGCTTATAAATTTCACGAGGAGTTGCCACCTGCTCTAGTTCTCCTGACCGCAGCAGCGCGATCCGGTCCGACATGACCATCGCCTCTTCCTGATCATGAGTCACAAAAATGAACGAAATGCCGACTTCACGTTGCAATGATTTCAATTCCACCTGCATCTGCCGCCGCAGATTCGCGTCCAGCGCCGAGAGCGGCTCATCCAGCAAAAGCAGTCGCGGACGGTTCACTAGCGCCCGCGCCAGAGCGATCCGCTGCTGCTGTCCTCCGCTGATTTTGGATGGCTTCGACTTCGCGTGCGCCGACATTTTCACTTTCTCCAGCGCTTCCGCAACTCGCGATGCAATCTCCGCTTCAGGCCTCTTCGCCACACGCAACCCATACGCCACGTTCTGTTCTACGGTGAGGTGTGGAAACAACGCATAGTGCTGGAACACGGTGTTCACGCGGCGCCGGTAAGGAGGTTGCCGGTCCAGTCGCTCCTCACCCATCCATACTTCGCCGGCACTCGCATTCTCAAAGCCCGCGATAATGCGCAGCAGCGTGGTCTTTCCAGATCCACTTTCCCCGAGGATGGTGAGAAATTCCCCTTCCGCCACATCCAAAGAAATGTCGCGCAGCACGACATTCTTGCCGAAGCTCTTGGCAACATTCTGAATCCGGAGCAGCGGCGCTTGGGCCGGAGTGTCCGCAGACCTCGTAGCAGTTTCAGAAGTGGTCATCAATCCCAACGTTCTCACCGATTGTTGACAAAGCCGAAATCTGACGGCCCTTTAGACTTCGCTCAGGGAGATTTCACCCGAAGCCAGCTTTACTGCGCCGCCTTCACTTCGTTCCATATCTCGTTATACTTGGCGCGCCGCGGCACATTCTGCCAGAAATAAAGCCGCTTTTGGTAGTTGTCCACATCGTCAAGGTGCAAACTCTTTATTTCTGCCGGCGTCATGAACTGCGCCGCTCGCGGATTCGCCGGCGTGTATCCCGTAACGTCCGTCACCTTCTTCTGTGTCTGTGCTTCAATCATGTACTCCAGAAATTCCTCGGCGAGTTCTTTGTTCTCGCTGCCCGCTGTAATCATCAGGTGATCGATCCAGCCCGTGGTGTTTTCCTTCGGAATCGTCTCTCCCACCGGAAAGTTGATTTTGCGCAGTTGATTGGTCATCAGCGGCCATCCCATCGCGGCCACCACCTCGTGATTCTGAAAGAGATTCGTCAACTCCCCGCCGGTCGACCACATCTTGCGGATATTCGGTTTTAATTCCAGCAACTTCTTCTTTACGGCCTCCAGTTGCTCATCGCTCAAGTTGTAAAGCTGCGACGAATCGGGCTTGTCGTAGCCCAGCACCTGCGCTGCCATGTAGACCGTGGACAGATCGTCCCACACCGAAATTTTCCCGCGGTATTTCGGATCCCAAAGCACATTCCAGCTCTCGGGAGCCTGTGCGAATACCGTGGTGTCGTAGAGCAGTGGATCCGGTCCCCACATGAACGGAACGCCGTACACCTGGCCGTTCAGGCGCACCAGCGGCAGGGAAACCAGCTGCGGAGAGAGCTGCGCGTATGAGGGAATCTTGGAAAGATCGAGCGGCGCGGCGAATCCCTTCATCGCAACGGCAGTGGCCACATCGCTTGATGGAGAGATGACGTCATAATTTGACGCGGCCCCGCCATTCAATTTGGTCGTCAGCTCGTCGCTCGATCCCATGTACGACGCCGACACTTTGCAATGATGCTGTTCCTCGAAAGCCTTGACGAAAGAAGGATCGGCATAGCCTTCCCACACCAGTAGATTCAGCGAAGGCGTCTTCTTGGTGCACGACCCGGCAAACACCATGAACGTCAGCAGGAACGGCAGAACTATCCAGCGTCGCATTTTCCTTGTTCCTCCTTCACTCCTCGGGACGGCCACCCATTGCCCGTAAGCAATCGCGCGCTCAGAACGTCGGGGGCGTATTCACCCACAGCACCCAGGTTTCCGCCCGCCCAGGATTTTTCCAGTGATGCGGTGTCGCGCTCTCAAAATAAAAACTGTCCCCGGCCTTGAGCCGGTACTCTTCCTTTTCCAGCGTGATCATCAACTCGCCCTGCA
>CAWALR010000011.1:0-422782 GCA_963782835.1 uncultured Acidobacteriaceae bacterium
TTGATTGGTATCCGCGAGGGGGCGTTTGGATACCTGGCAATGAACCGTCCCGGCTGCTCCCATCGCCAGGATCTCTCGCAGATCTTCTCTGGTACCGACTGCAGAGGCCTTGATCTGGATCTCTCCGGCCGCCATCAGAATCGCTGGAAACGAGATTTCACGGGCGGGGAGCCCCACCGCCAGTAGGGTCCCCGTGGGCCGCACGCAATAGAATGCCATATCGTATGCGGATTTGGCCGCCGAGGTGACCAGGGCAACGTGCACTCCACCGGAGCCACGCAGTTGCTTCACGACGTCGGGGTGTGACGCGTTCAATGTGTGGGCTGCTCCTAGCGATTTCGCGAGCGAGAGCTTTTCTTCCGTAACGTCGATAGCAGTCACCTCTGCACCTGCTGCCCGTCCAATTTGCACGGCAAGATGGCCAAGACCACCGACGCCGAAGACCGCCAGTCGCTGTCCGGCTCTAAGCCTGGCCTGTTTGAGAGCGCGATGCACGGTGACACCCGCACAAAGCAGCGGCGCCGCCTGCTCGGAAGGAAGAGTGTCCGGAATCTTGACTACGTGGCTGGCTGGGGCCTTGGCAAATTCGGCATATCCGCCATCCGTCGTGACGCCGGTGATGCGCTGACGCACACACAAATTCTCATGACCGTCACGGCAGAACTCACATTCCCCGCATGTCCACTGGACCCACGGCACTCCGACGCGTTCGCCTACCTGCAAATTCTGGACTGCTGAACCTCGCGCCACCACTCGGCCTACGATCTCGTGGCCCAGGATCAGCGGTTTTTTAACAATGCTGGCGAGTTGCGGCCAATCGCCGTCAGCCACGTGCAAATCGGAATGACAGACGCCGCAAACCTCTACTTCGATGAGGACCTCGTCCTCGGCGGGCTCCGGCCGAGGCACTTCCTCCAGAGCTAACGGCGTCTTGAATTCGTGCAAAACAGCGGCCTTCATCGCGCTTTCCTTTCCAGAAGTAGGGTGATCGGAGAAGAACGCTTATGACCGGATGCCCCGCAGGAAAAACTCCACCGCGCTTCGTACCCGGTCGGTGAGCTTGTGCGGCCCAGTTAGATCCACTGCCCATTGCCGCACGACCGTGTTGTAAAGGCCTTCCATGAACTCAGCGAGGTGCACAACAGGAAAAGCTCGAGTCACTTCGCCTCGCTTCTGCCCTTGCGTCAAGATTTCTCGCAACAAGCCGGCAGCCGCTTCCTCATGACCTCGTAATTCCGCGGATCTCACGGGATCCATTGCACCGGACAGCACCACGGCTTGCCAAAGCTTTCTGTCGGCCTCCACTTCTTTTGCCATGGAAACGTAGAGACGACGCAAGCGCTCTTCCGTGCCCGCTTTGCTCGAGAGTTCCGAGCGCAGTCGGTCGCAGATACAGGCATAGCCGCGCTCTCCTACCTCTCGTAGAACTGCGTCCTTGGTCGGAAAATATCGGAAGAAGGTCGGCTGGCTGATTTCGAGAGCTTGCACAATGTCGTCGATGCGGGTTTCTTCGTATCCGTGCTTGCGAAATAGTTTGATCGAGGTTTCGATAATCTGCTGCTTCAGGCGGGCCTTCTTCCGCTGCCGCAGCCCGATCTCGGGGCCCTCACCAATATTTTCTGCTGCCGACTTCCGCATCACGAGCGTACTCGCCATTTATTCCTTCCTCATGCAACCGCTGCACTTCACGCCAAGTTTTGCAAAAATGTGATAGTAACTATAACAAAATAGTTACTAACGTCAATGGAGAGGTTGATGTCGTGAAGTCTTGGCTTCCGCGGAGATTTACCATCCTCGTCTTTGAGATGAGCTAAGTCTTGTAAACCGTAGAAAAGGAAGGTAAGTAAGGAGATACGCCCGGCGCTTGAAGTGCGCACGTCTGCAAAGGATTGTGGGGGCGGGTCTGACTGGGTGAATGGAGCGAGGAGCAAACCCGGCAATCTTGCCGAGGTTTGCTCCTGATGGCAGGTGTTACTCTTCCGTTCCGAATTTCTTCAAGTCTTCGGGTCCATCGGCGAGTGCTACGGCATCTTTGCCCTGAACCAGTTCGCGAACTTTTTCGACCACGTCAGGATTGGCCAAAGTGGTGATATCGCCGGTGTTCATGTTGTTGGAAAGAGCTGCGAGAACACGACGCATTAACTTTCCGGATCGGGTCTTCGGCATGTCCGGAACAATAAGGATGCGACGCGGACGAGCAATCTTTCCAATCATGGTTTCAATTGCCTTATTGACCTTGTCAATAATTGCCGGACTGGCTTGCAATCCCGGCTGGAGAGCGATGTAGACCTCGGGCACGCGGCCTTTGATCTCATCGACGACGGGCACGACTGCGGCTTCCGCCACTTCGGAAACGGTCAGGCACGCCGACTCGATCTCTTTCGTGCCCAAGCGGTGTCCGGCCACGTTGATGACGTCATCGACGCGACCGAGGATGCGGAAATAGCCGTCCACAGCCAGCACTGCTCCATCTGCCGCAAAATAGGGCCAGTCGTGCCAGTCCTTACTACTACGATCTTTGCAGTACTTGCTGTAGTACTGGGTGACGAAGCGCTCGCGATCGCCCCAGATCGTCTGCATGATTCCGGGCCAGGGATTGCGAATGCAGATGTTGCCTGCTTTGCCTGATCCAGCAGAAATCGGCTCGTTGTTTTCGTCCATGATCACGGGATAGATTCCGGGCATTCCTGGGCCTGCGCTACCCGGTTTCATGGGATCGAGCGCGGGCTTGGTGCTGCAGAGAAATCCGCCGTTCTCGGTTTGCCACCATGTGTCCACAATTACTGCCTCACCTTTGCCCACAACGTCGTGATACCAGCGCCAAACCTCCGGCTCAATGGGCTCTCCGACGGTGGTCATGTGCTTGAAGTGGTAGTTGTACTTGGTGGGTTCATCGGGACCGGACTTGCGCAACATACGAATGGCCGTGGGCGATGTGTGGAAGATATTGACATCGAGCCGCTCGGCGATTCTCCAGACTCTGCCGGCATCGGGGAAAGTAGGGACACCCTCGTAGAGCACACTGGTAGCGGCCAGGGCCAGCGGACCATACACAATATAAGAGTGGCCCGTGATCCAGCCGATATCGGCCATGCACCAATAGACATCCTCAGGATGAATGTCCTGGATGTATTTGGAAGTTCCCGCCACGTAAGAAAGGTAGCCGCCGGTGCGGTGCTGGCAGCCTTTGGGCTTTCCGGTGCTGCCGCTGGTGTACATAAGAAAGAGAGGCGCTTCCGCATCCATGGGGACCGGAGGGACGATTTGACCGGAATAGTTGGGAAGAATCTCATCGACGAAGAAGTCGCGCTCTTTTACGAATGGTGAGGCAGAGGCATTCTTGCCCGCGTGCCGTCTCCAGACCAGAACCTTGTCTACGGTCTGACCTTCCTTCTTGGCTATCTCCAGCGCAATGTCAGCACCCGCTTTGTGATCGATCATTTTGCCATTGCGGTAGTAGCCGTCCATGGTGATCAGGACACGGCTGCCGGAATCGGCGGCGCGCATGCCGCAGGCCTCGCCGCTGAAACCTCCGAACACAACGGAGTGGATGACTCCGAGGCGCGCGCAGGCCAGCATCGTGACCGGCAGCTCGGGAACCATCGGCATATGAATGGTGACGCGGTCTCCGCTCTTCAGGCCGCAGAAATCGCGCAGCAGGGCGGCGAACTCGTTCACCCGGACGTAGAGTTCGCGATAAGTGACGGAGACCGGCGTCTCCGATTCCGGCTCGGGCACAAAGATCAACGCGGCTTTGTTTTTGTATTTAGCGAGGTGACGGTCCACGCAATTGTAGGAGGCATTGATTTTGCCGCCAACGAACCATTTCCAGAAAGGGGGATCACTGGTGTCGAGGGTTTTGTCCCAGTATTTGTCCCAAGTCAAGAGATCGGCGTACTCGCGGAAGCATTCGGGGAAATGTTTCTCGCTGAAGCGTTCGAGGACGCTGGGATCGGTCAGATTGGCCTGGCCGACAAATTTTGCGGAGGGATAATAGTATTCTTCCTCCCGCCAATGAACTGCGATCTGAGCTTCTGTGGTTTCGCTGACCACCGGTTGTTTCTGAAGAATCTGTGCCATATCGGTTACCCCTTTTGATTGCTGAATTTGTAATGCATCAAGCGCTTTTCCGCCAGCGTTTTTTCGTCGACAGAGTCAAGCAGCGCCTCACGTCACTCGCGCGGAACCCGCTCCGAGTTTGGCGCATGGCCCGGAGCGGATTCAATTACAACAATTTCTTATGCAAGGCCCGACTTTCACAAGCTAGGCTGCCGACGAAGCATGCCTTTCGGCCAGCCCGCCTTGCGGCACGGCCGGACGTTTGGCAACAAATTCGCACAGCAGAGCAATCGCCGCCAGAATTGCCGCGGTGTAGAACGCCATCTGGTAGTTGTGGTACTTGTCGAACATCCAACCGCCGATGCGGCCACCCAGCAGGCCGGCTACGCCCCAGGCAGTGAAGAGCAAGCCGTAGTTGATGCCCACATTCTTGGTGCCCCAGAAATCGGCCGCGGTGGAGGCGTTGACCGAAAGTTGCGTGCCGTAACACCAGTAAACGATGAACAACATCACGAACAGCGCAACGACGTTGCCGCCCACGTGATAGAGGATGGGCATGGCGATCATGGAGATGCCGATCATCAGACGGAGGACATTGATGCGGCCCAAGTGGTCTGACATCCAACCCGACAAGATGCGGCCCATCGCATTTCCTGTAGCGCCCACGACCAGGCCAAAGGAAGCCAGGGTGGTACTGGGTATGCCAACGCTCTTGGCGAAGGGCACCAACTGGCTGATGACCATGAGGCCGGCCGCGCAGCCAAAGGCGTATCCAACCCACAGCAAGTAGAAGGAAGGTGTGGCCAGCACTTCGCCGGGAGTGAAGTCATAGGTAGTGGCCGCGACCTTGGAAGCGGGAGCGGGAGTCCAACCGGCAGGTTTGTAACCGGCGGGCGGATTCTTCAGCAGGAACGCGCCGAAGACGGTCATAGCAAAGAACACTACGCCCAGTACCTGGAAAGTGGTGCGCCAGCCAAAGTGTGGGATCAGATAGCTCGCGGCCAACGGGCCAAAGATTGCGGAGCCGCCGCCGTATCCGCCAACGGCCAGTCCGATGGCAAGGCCGCGCTTGTCCGGGAACCATTTTGACATGACCGGAATCGGAGTCGCGTAGCCGAAGCCGTTGCCCAATCCTCCAAGAACGCCGAAGAAGAGGAAGAACTTGGTAAGGCTGTCGGCATGGGAGCAGAGAAAAAAGCCCAAGCTCACCAAAACAGCGCCAGCCAGGGAAATTTTGAACGGACCGAGCTTATCCTGCAGGCGCCCAGCGACGATGAATGTGAGCGCGAAGACGACTACGGCGATGGTGAAAACCATCGAGGTCTCGGCGCGTTTCCAATGGAATTCTTTCTCGAGCGGGGCAACAAACACGCTCCAACCGTAAAGCGAACCCAGCGCAATGTTCATGGACAACCCGCCAACTACACGCCACCAACGATTGATTCCAAGCGTGCCGGCATCGGATGCAACACTTGCGTTAGCCATATTCTTTCTCCTTATACAGAGCCTGAAATGAGAAGCGCGAACCGTTGTTTCTCGGGACAGAATTTCGGTCTAACTTTTGCGGCGCAACTTACTAACTCCAGCGCCCAGGCCGGGTGGCACCAGAGTCCCAAGTCCATCCTGGGCAGCAATAGGTCTCATGGCTGCGTCTTCCTTAAACGACGAATTACCGATCTAACAATGGCGCATGAGACTGGGCGGAGGTGCAATCGCGCTCGCCGAGCAAGGGCGATTGCATCTTCGGTATCAGGCCGCACGCATTGTAACGCTAAGTTAGGGACGTGCGGCCTGTTCTTAGAAAGTAAAGATGGGCCCGAACTCAGTGCGCTGATCCTTCCACTTATTGGCCGCATGTCCGGCGATCGAGTAGGTCACGCCGATGTTGGTCAGGTCTGGCAATAAGGTGGTCTGATATTGCGACTGTTCGAATGCGAACGTGATGTACGGATTTAATTTGTAGTAGAGAGTCGCGGCCAGCATTCTGGATTGCAAAAGCGGCAGTCCGCCGTTGCATGGCGTAAGACCGTCTGCGCTCGTGCAGCCGAAGCCGTTCGCGTGAGCGAGATCGTGGTGGACGACCTGATCCTTGCCAGCATGCAGGTAAAGATTCCAGGCGGCGTTATGCCCCTTTGGGTTCGCGTTGAACCAGCGGGACAGAGGCAGTCCGAGATTGACGAATCCCCCGAAAGCGCTGATGGGATGCTCGGGCGCAATCCTCCATATACCGCCTGAAGCCGAGCAGGTACTGGCGGCTGCCACCGGTACCGTGCAGCCTATATCCATCCCTCCGGTGGCCGCCTGGACATTGTCGACGGTCGCGACGTTGGTGACGTTGTAGAGCCCGGTGGTATCGGTGAAGAAGGTGTTCAGCTGTCCGGCGAGCATGAAGCGCATGTCGCCGCCGCGATAGGCGCTGGCCACGAGCGTGAACCAGCGAGTAGGCAGCTGCACGCCCAGCTGATTCCCGAACATGTGGCTGCTGTTCGTAAAGCCGGCTGGAAACTGGGCCAATATATTGGTCAAGCCAGCGAGATCGCCATTCGTGGTGATTGAAGTCCGTTTGCCCTCGTATCCACTCCAGAAAATCTGTGCTGACGACACTGCCGGCGCCTTGTCGAGTTGGAACTCAAGCGCAAGCCTGCCTTCAAACTCGGGGCGACCTGAGTCGGCTCCCTCGCGTTCGCCTTCACCAATCTGCGCCGTAAGACCACCCACGGCATTGCCCGTCGCGCCCTGCAATCTATAGATTTCAGCCGAGCTCGGCATCATGAGGGCAAACTCAGGAGAAAGCTTAAAGTTCGCCGATCCGCCCAAGTTCTGCACCAGACCGAAACGGAATTGCGGGGTGCGCTCCCAGACATCGCCCGAAAATGCACCCAGGAATGTTGTTTCCAGAATGTTCGGCAGGGCGGTGGATCCGAAGAGGCTCCAGTCCTGTCCGCCTTCAAAGAATACGTCCGTACCTTCGCCACTGTCGTAGTCGAGCCGTGCAAAGGCCAAACGCAGACGCGGTTGGGGGTTGCGAATCGACGTCACATCCGCATTGTCCACTACGGTGAAGCCGCCTTCGAAGTCACCCTCCACCCTTCCGGTAAGGGTAAGGTGCTTGGAAATGTCGGGCCACTCGAAGCTCGATCCAAAGCGCGAGGAACGCGCTTTTATGTGGAAAGACGGATCTTGGGTCGGGCCGGTACTTAGCGCCGTACTTGAATTCAGGAAGATTCCGGGGAAGGGGAAATCATCGCCATTGGGGTCGCTACTGTCATGTACGACTGTGGCTTTGATAAACCCATATGGAGTTACCTTGACAGCGCCAACCTTGAAGCTGGGAACCAATCCGTCTTTCACGGGCGGATCAACCGCCAGCACGCGTAAGGGAGCAACCGCCGGCACCACGTTAGGGGCAGCGGGCTTTTTCTGGGGAGGATTCTGGGCGACCTCCTGGCGCTGAGCGGAAGTGGCCGCGACCACTGGAAGTGCCGCGACCGTCAACGGAGTAGTAGAGGGTTGCGCGGGGTTGGAGATCGCGGATAAGTCGGCTGCGCTAACCACGCCTTTGCGCGTGAGTGCTTCCACGAGAGCTTGAAACTGAGCGTTGGGAGCGGCATTGCGTACGGCATTCGCCTCCGGGGCAGAGAGAACCCCTTTCATCACCAGCACACCGAGCAAGGCTGTGACGTTGGCGTCTCCAACCGCGAGAGCGGGGCTCGGCGCGGGATTAGGAGTGGCTGTGGCGTCGGCATTTGCGGTATTGGCTGAGGGGGTATTTTTCGCGTCTGCGGCATCATTCGTTCCGGCAAAAACGAAGACGGGCGCGACCGATACGGCTGCTAGCAGAGAACTGCAAAGCCATTTCTTGAAGGTCATAGACGGTGTTGTTCTCCTAACCGGGAGCCTTTCATTGAAATAGGCAAGCAAGACCACTGCTTGCCGAGGGGCCTGGGGTGCACAACATTCTGACCTGGGGTTCGCGATTCTGGCTGATCTCCGTTGGGGCTCAAGGGTTCGAAAGGATTCGGATCAGCCCTAGGGGCCGGAACGCTAGCACACAAACTGCTAGTTGTAAATAAAAATTGTGATGGGTGGATGGCTGAGGAGAGCAAACGAGAGCAACCTAGATTCACGGGCGGGGAGAGAACCGAAGGAATGCACGGCAGCAAATTTGTCATCGTCAACATGGACGGTGCTCCTACCGGCTCAGACGGCGGCCGGGCACATGGTGCGCAAACTTATGTTGTTTAATCCATGGACGCTGTGACAGCGATCACTGATCAAAGTGATTTGAAACATCAGGCAAGGCAGTTCTGCAAGAGTTGCGAGGGAATGTGATCGATCTTGGAGTCGTATTTCTCCGTCGTGGAGACACGGTCTATTGTGATTTGCGTCACTGCGGAGGGTACATGCCCAGAGCAGAATCCACGGCAGTCCGTCAGTAAATCGCCGCCTTCGCGGAGGTCCGCATGAACGTTCTAAGCATTGACAAGCCAGAGAATATTTCCAACCTTTTAGCCCTGGATCAGGAATACGCGGTGCCGGAAATTGTGGCGCGCAACGTTGTGCAGAAAAACTGGCGGGGAGAATGTGCGCGCGCACAGAAATACCCAGAAGTCTTCTGGGCGGACTACGCCAGCCGCTTTGTGTGGTCGCAGAAATGGGACCGCGTGCTCGAGTGGGACGGCGTACATCACAAGTGGTTCACCGGCGCCAAGACCAACATCACGATCAACGCGCTGGACCGGCATGCGAACTCGGATCGGCGTAATCGCGCCGCTTTCATTTGGCTCGGCGAAGATGGGAGCGAACGGATTGTCACCTATGGACAACTGCACCGCATGGTCTGCCGCTTTGCTAACGGCCTGAAATCGCTGGGCGTGGTGAAGGGCGATCGGGTTGTCATTTATATGCCCTTGACGATCGAGGGTGCAGTCGCCATGCTGGCGTGCGCGCGAATCGGAGCGATCCATTCGGTGGTGTATGCGGGTCTGGGGCACACGGCCTTGCAGGATCGGATTGTTGATGCCGAGGCGAAGGTAGTGATTGTGGGTGACGTGGGGTTCCGGCGCGGGAAGACGGTTGCGCTGAAGGCGATCGTCGATGAAGCGGTGGAGAAGTTGGAGTTCGTCGAAAAAGTTGTGGTGTATTCGCGGAGCAAGGCAGAGCTTTCCGGTCCGCGCGAAGTTGACTTCAATGACTTGCTGAAATTTTCTCCGGAGTGTCCCGCAGAAGAAATGGACGCAGAGGATCCGCTGTTCTTGCTCTACACCTCGGGCTCAACCGGCAAGCCGAAAGGCGTTCTGCACGTGCATGGCGGCTACATGGTGGGGACTACGTATCATTTGGAAAATTATTTCGACGTCGGCGATCGCGATATCTTCTGGTGCACTTCGGATATCGGCTGGGTGGTCGGTCATTCTTATATCGTCTATGCGCCGCTGTGCGCGGGTGTGACCACGTTGTTTCGGGAGGGAGCAATCGACTATCCGAGTCCGGGGACGGCTTGGGAGATCGTTGAGCGCTACGGCGTTACCAAAATGTTTACCGCACCCACGGCATTGAGAATGTTCATGCGCTATGGAGAGAGTTATCCGGCGGCGCACGACTTGACCAGCCTGCGTGTGATCGCGTGCGCGGGAGAGCCGTTGAATCCTGAGGCTTGGCGCTGGGCACAGACGCATCTGGCTGGAGACGGGAAGTGGGGATACGTGATTGACAACTGGTGGCAAACTGAGTTGGGCGGGCCGACGCTGGGGACGCCGCCGTCGATGGCAATGCGTCCGGGAAAAGTTGGCGTAGCTGTGCCGGGAGCCGAGGCCGATGTGCTGGACGAAAACGGAAAGTCCGCGCCCGCCGGAGTTGGCGGCCGACTGGTGCTGAAGCGGCCGTTTCCGCACATGCTGCGCACGGTTTGGCGCGATCCGGCACGCTACGAACGCGACTGGCAGGTGATTCCCGGCTGCTATGTAACGGGTGACGTTGCTATGAAAGATAAAGATGGATACATCGCGGTGCTGGGCCGATACGATGATGTGCTCAATGTAGCGGGACACCGCATCGGCACGGCCGAAGTGGAGAGCGCGCTGGTATCACATCCCGCGGTGGCGGAGGCTGCGGCAATCGGAGTGCCGGACGTGATGAAGGGTGAGACGATCAAAGTGTTCGTGCAGGTTCGCAGCGACCACGTAGCTTCCGATGCGTTGGCCGCGGCGTTGATCGAACACGTGCGGAGAGAGCTGGGGCCGATTGCGACTCCGTCGTCGTTGGAATTTGTGGCATCGTTGCCGAAGACGAGATCGGGGAAGATCCTGCGGCGTTTTCTGAAGGCGAAAGAAGCAGGAGTCGACGCCGGAGACGTGTCGACGATGGAGGGATGATCCTGCCTCTCGCCGAGGAAGCGATCAGAAGGTGAAACGGCCACCGACTGTCGGAGCACAGTTGTTGTTGCTCAAATAGGGGACGCCGGGTTTATGAGGGATAGCGATGGCCAGACCGCCGCTCACCCAGGAATACGCAATTCCGGCAAAACCGTCGAAACGCTTGGTGAAGTGATGATCCGCATAGAGTGACCCCTCGTTGAGGGTGCCCGCGCAGGAACTGCGGAAACCGGCTGAAGGCGAGCAGGTCTGCGGAACGCGGAAGTCGTTCTGCCGCTGTTGATACCACGCGAAAGTGAAGTCGGTTTTGCTGTCGATGGCGTATTTCACGCCCGTCCACCAGATATTCACCAACTTTTCAGAATCAAGATTGTTGTCTTCGACCCCACTCATGAAATAACCGCCCTGGTCCGAGGCGCCAACGCCCAACGGGTTCTTCGGGTTGTTCTGCCAGATGTATTCGTAGCCGGCAAAAAATTTGATCGGATCCCATGTGTACTTGGCTGCGAACATAATCGCGTAGTTGTCGGTCACGATGCCATAGACAGTGTCGTTCGGGTCGATCAGATTGACCCCGCCGTTGATGGGGTTGGTATTGATACTGTCCGTGGTCGACTGATATGGCGCCGACAGACTCTGGGGGCCGAGTAAGGGGTTCAGCACGCTGATCGCCTGGTTGTAATGTTGGGGGACGATGTCGGCGGAGAACTTGCCGTAGTTTGCGCCGAGGTCGAATCCATAGGCGTTGTTGTGCGCCGATTCCGGCGTGCAGGTGGTGGCAGTCCAGGTTGCAGAGGCCGAGTAGCAGCCGGCAGAGCCGTCGGCGAATTTATACATCGCACCGAAATGGACCGGGCCGTAGGCAATGCGATACTTCACGGCGTCATCCCAACGGCTGTTTTCGGTGTCGCCGCCGCCGGCCATGGTGCCGTTGTACCCGATGTACGAAAAGGCATAGCTGCCGCCAGCCGGATCGTAAAGCAGCATCGCGTCGGTGCCGAGCGAGCGCTGACGACCGAAGGTCAGCGTGCCGAAATGCGTGGACGATACCCCGGCATAATATTCGTCGTTGAAGGGTTGGCCCGCGCGGGCGCCGTCAATGGCGTACGAATAGCTGTTCCTGGGAAGGCCGTTGTTGATGATGTCAGTCTTTGAAGCGTTGGCGAGCAGGCCGGACTGCGGATTGATGCCAGTGGAAGCGTTGAACACAACGGACCAGCCATGCGCAAACTCTTCCTTGCCCCTGATGCCCAGACCCGTCTGCTGCAGGTTGTTGGGCGCGACGAGGAATCGATGTTGAAAGCCGTTCCGGTTCACCAGAGATGCGCCTTCATAGTTGTAGCCGTTCTCCGGTAGGCCGTGGCTGACCCAGCCGACGCCGACGTCATAGGCACCGTACACAGTGATGCCGTGCCAGGTCAGCGTGCAATCGGTGGTGGCGAACTCATGGCCGCTCGCGCAGGCGTCGGGGGTGCTTCGCTGCATCTTGATGTCGACCGTGGCTTCCTGGCCAACCGCCAAGTTGATTCCTGTGCGCGTTTCATCGGCGAACCCGGATTTCGTCGCTCGAATCTCGAAGCGGCCCGCAGGCAGGCCGGACGCCTGATAGTACCCCGCACCGTCGGTCGCGCTCGTGCGCGTTGCACCTGTGTCGGCGTTCTTGATTGTCACTGCGACATCGCGAAGGGCTGCGCCGGTTTGGTCCGTCACCACGCCGGAAAGGCTGGCTCCCGTTTGGGCCCACGCCGAGGATGAGGAAAGCAAAAAACCAACGGCTGCGATAAACAGGTAAGCCTTGCGCATTTTCGACCTCGAAAAGTCACTCGTTTGCGACAGAAGTCGAAAGTGTACATGAGATACGATTTTACTGTCCAGAAGTGTACGATATGGTCTATTTGTACAATGAGCCGGTGGGCTAACTCATGCGGATGCGACTGAGTTGACCGGGAACTTCGTTCCCGCTACGATGGCGTCCCGATGCCGAGGAACAGCAAATCCGAGCATAAGAATGAGGTCTTGCTGAAGCTGCGGGACGCGGCTTTGCAGCTGGGGATCAGCTTTCCTACGATCAAGCAGTGGATTTACAAGAAGAAGATTCGCAGTCTCCAGACCGCCGGAGGACACCACCGTATTCCGCAAAGTGAACTGGACCGGTTGCTTTTCCGCACGCGAGGGCGAACGGAGAAGGAACGCAAAGAAGTCATTCGTCACGTCAGCGGGCGGAATCAGTTAATTGGGCGAATCGATGAAGTTCGCATTAGCGGGTTGATGGCAGAGATAAGAATTTCCATCGGAGATCAGCAGATCACGTCGATCATCACCTCACGCTCCGCGCGAGAAATGCAGCTGAAGCCAGGCCAAACTGCGGCCGCCCTTATAAAAGCCACGGAAGTCATGATTCTGCGGGTGTGAAAAGCCGCATCGCGGCGCTGTCCAGCCGGGGCGTCCTTGCGGGCTAGAATTGGTTCGATATCCGGTGGGCGAAGGAGAGTGATGTACTTCGAACAGTTTTATCTGGGTTGCCTGGCTCACGCGTCTTACCTGCTGGCGTCTGAAGGCGAGGCGGTAATATTCGATCCGCAGCGGGATGTGGACATTTATATGCAGGCCGCGGAGACGAATGGAGTTTCGATTCGCCACATCTTTGAAACTCATTTGCATGCCGATTTTGTTTCCGGGCACCGGGAACTGGCGGCGAGAACCGGAGCGAAGATTTATATCGGAGCGCGAGCCGAGGCAACGTTTCCTCACGTCCCTTTGCAAGATAATTTTCGGCTGCGAGTTGGGCAAATATCGATCACAGCGTTGGAGACACCGGGGCATACACCGGAAAGCATGTGCTTCGTCATTACAGACGAAGAGAAGTCCCCGGCGCCGTGGGCGGTTTTGACCGGCGATACATTGTTCCTGGGGGATGTGGGGCGACCAGATTTATCCCGCCGTTATACTCCTCCGCAGTTGGCGGGGATGCTTTACGACAGCTTGCACCATAAGGTCCTCAACCTTGGGGACGATGTTTTAGTTTATCCGGCTCACGGAGCCGGGTCGTTGTGCGGTCGGAATATGCGCGCGGAGCGGGTTTCGACGATTGGGACGGAGCGGCTCACAAACTACGCGCTGCGGATCAAAAGCCGAGAGGAGTTCGTGCGGGAACTGACGAGCAACTTGCCAGCGCGTCCGGAATATTTTTTGCAGGATGCGGAGATCAATCGCACGGGGGCGTCGACGCTGGCCGATCTGCCGGCCTTGTTGGAGGTTGAACCCGGGGAGCTGAAAATTCTTCTGGCGGAAGGGGCGATTGCATTGGATGTTCGCCCGGGCGAGCAGTTCGCAGCGGGGCATGTGCCGGGATCGATAAACATTGCGTTGTCGGGGCAGTTCGCTTCATGGGCCGGAGCATTGCTGGGTTTGGATGCGCAGCCACTGCTGATTGGGGGTTCGCAGGAGGCGGTGTCGGAAGCCCGAATGAGGTTGGCGCGGATTGGTCTTGAGCGTTGTAGGGGATATCTAAGTGGCGGCATCGCGGCGTGGAGTGAGGCGGGACTGCCGGTTGCTGTGCTTCCACAGATAAGCGTTGAGTCTTTGAGCGAGCAGTTGCAAGGCGGCGGATCGCAAGTGCTGGACGTTCGCCGCGAGGCGGAGTGGGAAGCCGGGCACATCGAGGGCGCGTCGTGGTGGCCGCTGGATAATTTCAAAGTCGCCCCTCCCGAGATTGATCGTGAGGTTCCAATCGCAGTGCACTGCAAGGGCGGGTACCGCAGCATGATTGCTTGCAGTTTGCTAGAGCGAGCCGGTTTTCAGAACGTGGTGAATGTAATGGGAGGGTTCGACGCCTGGCAACAGGCCGGACTTCCTGTGGCCCGGGAGAAACCGATTACTGCTTAAGCGGGCCGACTGGCGATCCGGAGTGCGTGTAGACTTTCTACAGCGATTGATCCGGAGCCGACCACGAATGAAAACTGCCAAATTGGCAAAATCCTACGGCATTGATGATGGCAAGCACTTCCAGCTAAAAGACTACGATCCGGCTGACACCGGGCACTGGCGCTCCGTCGAACAAGCCAAAGAGCAGTTACAGAAGGATGTTGCGCGCATGGAAGACTTGCAAGCCAAGCTTTACGCGCAGGATCGCTGGGCGCTGCTGCTGATTTTTCAGGCCATGGATGCGGCGGGCAAAGATGGGACGATCAAACATGTTATGTCCGGAGTAAATCCCGAGGGATGCCAGGTCACTTCCTTCAAAACGCCCTCCGATACCGAACTGCAGCATGATTTCTTGTGGCGGACAACCGAGCATCTTCCGGAGCGGGGACACATCGGGATTTTTAACCGTTCTTATTATGAGGAGGTGCTGGTGGTGCGAGTGCATCCTCAGGTACTCAAGAGTGAGAAAGTACCGCCTGCGCTGGTGACGAAGGACATCTGGAAAGAGCGCTTCGAAGACATCCGCAGTTTTGAACGATACATGGCGCGGAACGGAACGGTGATCCGGAAGTTCTTTCTTCATCTTTCGAAGAAAGAGCAGAAGAAGAGATTTCTAGCGCGGTTGGATGAACCGGAAAAACATTGGAAGTTTTCCGAAGCGGATATTCATGAGCGCGATTACTGGGACGATTATCAGGATGCCTACGAAGACATGATCCGGCAAACGACGAGTAAACATGCCCCGTGGTATGTGGTGCCTGCGGATAACAAGTGGTTCACGCACCTGGTAGTTTCGGCGGCAATTGTGGAGACGCTGGAAGGACTTGATCTTGCCTATCCGAAAGTGGATGCGGCGAAAGAGAAGGAAATTCAAGCGGCCCGTCGGATACTCACGAAGAAATAGTGCGGGTTTTGCATTCTGCACCAGCAGCAGTACGATAGACCATCCGTGATAAAGATCTGTACGATTCTCCTGGGGGAGCAATCCGAACATGGCTAATCAAGGGACTTTTTTGGGGAACACATCTTTAAGGAATTTGATCGCGTGGTTGCCGCTAGTTCTCGTTTTGATGGTGCTCGGCACACATGACATAGTTTTCGCGCAGACCAAGCCCGAGCGGCAATCGAAGGCGGCGAAGTCCGCCGAATCCGGGGCGACGTCGAGCACGAGTGCGTCGAGCGCGAACGGCTCCGCTGATAACGACTCAAGCAAGCCAGAAGATAAGCTTTTCAAGGGGATGAAGTATCGCATGATCGGACCTTTCCGCGGCGGGCGGTCGCTAACCGCGGCCGGGATCCCGGGGGATCCTACGACTTATTATTTCGGCGCGACCGGAGGCGGGGTCTGGAAATCGACCGACGGCGCGATGACGTGGGCGTCCGTTTTCGATAAGGAAGGAAGTGGGTCGATTGGCAGCCTGGCGGTGGCTAATTCGGATCACAACACGATTTATGTGGGTACGGGCGAGGCCTGCATACGCGGCAACATTGCTCACGGCGATGGCGTGTACAAGTCTCTGGATGGCGGGAAGACGTGGAAGAACATTGGGCTGCACGATAGCCGAGCCATCGGCAAAGTCATCATTAATCCGAGCAATCCGGATATTGTCTTCGTGGCAGCGCTTGGCCATCCCTTCGGACCGAACGCGGAACGCGGTATCTTCCGCACGATGGATGGGGGCAAGACTTGGGAGAAAGTTCTTTATAAAGATGAGAACACTGGCGGCATCGACGTAGCTTTCGATCCGCATAACCCTAATATTCTGTTCGCCGCGCTGTGGCAGGCGCGCCGGACCTCGTGGAGCATGACCAGCGGCGGACCGGGAAGTGGGCTCTATCGCTCGAATGACGGCGGCACAACCTGGAAGCGACTGGAAGAGCATGGCCTGCCCAAAGGTCCTTATGGGCGCATCGGCATTGCGGTTGCTGCCAACTCCGACCGCGTCTATGCCTTAATCGAGGCGCACAATCCGGATGGCGGTTTGTATCGCTCCGACGATGGCGGCGAAAGCTGGGACTTTGTGAATCCGAGTCACAGTTTGTGGCAACGGCCATGGTATTACATGCACATCATCGCCGATCCCAGAGATGAAAACGTCGTCTACATCATGGATGTGGAGGCGTACAAGTCGACCGACGGCGGACACCTGTTCAATCGAATCCATGTTCCGCACGGAGATAATCACGGATTGTGGATTGATCCACGGGATACGCGGCGGATGATCGCATCGAACGACGGTGGAGTGACAGTAACTTTGGATGGCGGCAAGAATTGGACGCTGGAGGACAACCAACCGACGGCGCAGTTCTACCACGTGATTACGGACTCGGCCACGCCCTACCGCGTGTACGGAGCGCAGCAGGATAGCGGAACGGTGGCGATTGCCAGCCGCAGTGATGACGGTTCCATCGACCGCACGGATTGGTATGACGTGGGCGGAGGCGAGGCTGGGTACATCGCGCCGTACCCGCCGGATCCGAACATTGTTTACGCCGCAGATTATCAAGGGAACATCACGCGCTACGACCGGCACATTGGACAGGTGAAATCGATCACCGAGCAGCCGGAACTTTCCGATGCTCATGGTGCGGCGAATCTGGAACACAGATTCCAATGGACTGCACCGGTGCTGATTTCATCGCACGATCCGAACACGCTGTATCACGCGGGCGAGCGCCTGTTCAAAACTACGGACGGTGGCGTGCACTGGCAGGTGATCAGTCCGGACCTGACGCGCAACGACAAGAGCAAGCAGAGTGTTTCCGGCGGCGACATTACGCTAGATGATTCCGGAACGGAGTACTACGACACGATTTTTGCCGTGGCGGAGTCGCCGATCACGAAAGGTTTGCTGTGGGTGGGGACCGACGATGGTCTGATCCAGTTGACGCGCGATGAAGGAAAGAGCTGGACGAACATTACCCCGAAAGATTTGCCCGAGTGGAGCCGGATCAGCCAGATCGACGCGTCACCGCACGATGCGGGCACGGCTTATGTGGCCGTGGATCGGCATCAGAATGACGATCTGAAACCGTATATCTATAAGACGAGCGATTACGGACAAAGCTGGACGACGCTGACCAAGGGGATCCCGGAGGGCTCGTTCGTTCGAGCCGTGCGAGAGGATCCGAAGAAACGCGGCCTGCTTTACGCAGGAACGGAAAATGGAGTCTACGTTTCGTTCAACGATGGCGCGGAATGGAGATCGCTCAAGTTGAATCTTCCGACTACTCCGGTTCATGACCTGGTGATCAAGGATAACGATCTGGTGGTGGCGACGCATGGGCGGGCGTTCTGGATTCTGGATGACGTCAGCCCGTTGCGGCAATTCACGGACGACTTGGCGAAACAAGATGTTCATCTCTACACGCCGGGAGCGGCTTACCGGATTCAAGCGGGAGAATCTGGAGAACGTCATCCCTCAAAGCGCACCGGGCAGAATCCGCCGGTCGGGGCTGTGATTTATTACTACCTTAAGGATGCTCCAAAAACGGGGACGGAGACGAAGCTGGAGATTCTCGACGCATCGGGGAAAGTGATTCGGAAATATTCGAGCGCCGAAGCACAACTGCCCGACGAACCTCTGGGGCCGGACGACAAGAAGCCGGAAAAGGAGATCAAGCCGGATGCGGGCTTGAATCGTTTCGTGTGGGATTTGCGCTATGAGGAAGCTCATCGAGTTCCCGGCTATTATCTCTGGGAGTACAACGCGGGCGCGAAGGGCGCGGTGGCTGCGCCGGGTGAGTATCAGGTGAGGCTGACGGTAGGGAGTGTGAGTCAGACTGCGGCATTGGAAGTGAAGTTGGATCCGCGAGTGAAGGTAAGTGAGGCGGATCTGGCGGCGCAGTTCAGCCTGCTGACGCAGATTCACGAGGAACTGAACAAGGTGTATGACGCCGTCAATCAAATTCAGGATGTGCGCGCGCAAGTGGCTGGGCTGAAAAGGCGGTTACCGGAGAATGCCAGCACGAAGGCGATTGTGTCGTCGGCCGATGATCTGGAGAAGAAACTGGTTGGGGTGCGCGATCTGCTGATCAATCTGACAATCAGCGCCAATGAAGATTCACTGGCCTACCCGCCTCAGCTTGATGCCAAGTGGGCTTTCCTCGCGATGGACGTGGGCAGCGCAGACTCGGCGCCCACCGAGGCTGAGCAGCTGGAGTTCGAGAAGTTGAAGCGGCAAAGCGGAGAATTGCTGAGCCGATGGGACGACCTGCAACGCCGCGATCTGGCCGCCTTCCAGAAACTGACGGCGGAAGGCAGCCTCTCCACGGTGGTGGTGCCACCTGCGGGTCGAGCAGCAGAGGTGGAAAACATCGACGCTCATTAGGCATAGTGTTGCCTAGCAGGCTGTGGAACAATGGGTGATCCTAAGCAACTCTTTGCTCGGGCTGATGTGGCCGAACGCATCCAAGTGTCTGTTGTTCGTCCTTTCCGCGCATGAGTTCGTCTCAGCATTTTCTTCTGCAGAAACAAGAGAGCTTTCATGAGCTTCGACCTGGCCGTATGGAAGGATGACCATAATGGCACCCTGCCAAGCGATTCCGAAGCGCAAGCAACCTATCTTGAGCTTTGTAATAACGAGTGCGGCGGCGGGCCAGTGGCATGCGAAATCGAAGAATTCTATACGGAACTGACACGGCGCTATCCCGAGATCGATGACGTGCCAGAGGAAGAAGTTGACAACTGCCCGTGGTCAGTGTTGCTTAACCGTTCAGGACATCATGTCATCATGTCTGCTGTTTGGTCCCGGGCCGACGAAATCCGATCGGTCGCCATTGAGCTGGCGAAAAAACACGACCTCACTCTGTTCGACCCTCAGGAAGGAAAAGTCGTTTGGCCCCCCCGACCTACCAAGAAACGCTGGTTCAACTTCGCGTGAACTTGGAAAGGAGTTTTTCCGCGTCCCTGCTATTGTTTCGCGAGTGACCAACGTATTACTTCCGTGCCACTTCGATGGCACCGATGTGCCTTGTACACACTGTTGCGGGCTGCTAACTTGCCGATAGTGATGCTGATCCTCCCCTAATGTGGTAGCCGACTGTGATGTCTCGGGGGTGTGTATGAGGTTCATGCATCTGTGTTATGCGGCCGTAGGCTTCGCGGTGGCACGTTGGATCTTCAAACGGCAACCTGTTGCTGATCCAGTAGTTCGGTTACGGTCTTCTGGCTTGCTGTAGAAGTTGGGATTTTAGAGTTTGGGCGCGCGCCCCGTTGCGCCTCCATTTCGTCTAGCGCGCGCCCATTAACTTTCCGGTCCACCCGGAAGGTCTAGTACTAGGGTTTGCCTAAGTTATCTCTGTTTCGCCGGCCACTCTCACTACAATCTTGGAAGGACCGCTTGAGTTCGCGGTGATGGACTGCGGGCTCGCAGTTCAATCACGCGCCGCCATACTTGGTGCGGACGATGTGCCGGTCCTTGGGGCATCGTGGTGAAAACACTATTATCGTTATTAACGGGTTGGGCGACGGCTGTTCTGGTCGCGGGCATGCTTGTGCTGGCATTGCCGCAGCGGGTTCGCGCGCAAGAGGACCCGGATGATACGCCGCTGGGCGATGTAGCGCGAAGTTTTCGGAGCAAGTCTGCTCAATCCGACTTGGTGATTGATAACGATAACCTTTCCAAAGTAGTGGAGGATGCCGAAAAGCGGCGGGCCGCGGGCTCTACGATGGTGTTCTCTTTCGATCCGGGCGGAAAAGATTTTCACGTCTCCTCACCGGACGTGAGTTGCAGTCTTAGTTTCAGCGCAAAGACCAGCTCTCTTCTCGCCGATCCCGTCCCTTTGAACGAACTGCCACAAAGCGAACTGGGGAAGTTGGAAGGCCCCGCCACCATCGACGGGGACTCCTTGCAAGTGTCGGTACACAACGGAAGTTCCTGGGAGCTGCGCGAGGTGGTGATTGGGCTTACCATTGTGAGGCGTCCGGAGCCAGGAGACGCCGCTTCCTCCTACGGGCACGCGCGGATTGTGCCGGCAGTCGCTGGCGCTTCTTCTCATCCTGCGCAAGATTCGTCGCAGAAGCTGCCTGACGTCACAATGCTGTTGAAAGTGAAAGGATCGGCTGCACCCTCCGCGACGGCGCTGTTCCGCACGCAGCTGAACTTCGCTCTTTTTCCGGATCAGGAATGGCACTGGGCGATCGTGAAAGCCAAAGGGGTGCCACCGCCGCCTCCTCCGCAAGCAATGGCAATGACTACTACGGATCCGAACCCAGGGCCCCTCCAACTACCTGCGTTGCAGCCGGAGGCCGGTTCGCCGAGCCTGTCCGCGACTCCGCCTTCGTCCAATCTGGATGTTGCTGTTCACCAAAAATAATCGTGAACTGGCCCATCGGGCGATCTGCTGGATCGCGCGTGTTAAACTGACGACAAATCCCACATCAAGGAACTGAAGATGAAATTTGGCGTCATCATCTTTCCCGGGTCGAACTGTGACCACGATGCTTACTGGACGATCCGGCAGGTCGCGAAGCAGCCGGCATGTTTTCTATGGCACGAATCGCACGATCTGGAAAACTGCGATGCCATCATTGTTCCTGGGGGATTCGCTTTCGGCGATTACTTGCGGACCGGAGCGATTGCGAAGTTTTCTCCCGTGATGGAATCGGTTCGCCGCTTTGCCGATGGGGGAGGGTTGGTGCTGGGGATTTGTAATGGGTTTCAGATCCTGTGTGAAGCAGGGCTGTTGCCCGGCGCTCTCATGCGGAACACAGGGCTGAAGTACGTTTGCAAACCGGTGCAGGTGCGGGTTGAAAATGCGGCGACTCCATTCACAAATGCCTGCTCGCAGGGAGAAGTGCTGACCATTCCGATTGGCCACATGGAGGGAAACTACTTCTGCGATGCGGAAACGCTGGACGAACTGCGTCGCGAGAACCGCATTGTGTTTCGTTATTGCACTCCCGACGGTGAGATCACGGCTTCGGCGAATCCCAATGGCTCGCTGGAGAACATCGCGGGCATCTGCAGCGCGGGGGGGAACGTCGTAGGTATGATGCCTCATCCGGAGCGTTCCGCTGAACCCGAACTTGGCGGCACCGATGGAATGAAAATCTTTCGGTCCATGGTAGGCGCGATGGCGAACCGCTAGACGCTCCCCGTAAAGAGATGTAAATTTCTATGCCGGAAACAAAATTCTGTTTGAAAGTCCACTGATCTCCTGCTAGTGTAGCCGCGAAGCGCTTCCCATTCACGCCCCACTGGAACTAAACGCCTAGAACAAAGCTAGGGAGGAGTGTGCTCAATGACGTCGAAACAGATTCTTGACGCCTTTTCTGAAACATTGATGCAGGATGAACGTATCCTGAGTCCGCGCGAGCGGGAGTTACTGATGAGCCTCCTGCAAAACGCCAAGGATGCATCCAGCAATCCAGAGACTCAATCAGCAGTAACTGCAGCCATCGCGCGGTCTGTAGGTGAAACAGTCGCGCAACGGGCTTTTACCCTGTTGGGGAGCAGCATCGTGGAGCAGATTGTGGCGCGTGGCGCGGCTTCCGGTGGCTCCGAACAAACTATGCCTGCAACGGTGTTTGCCGGACCGAAACCGCCGGGTCCCGGACCGCAACCGCCTTCCGGCCCGCATGATATTCCTGGACCGCACCCGCCAGGACCCGGGCCGCAACCCCCGAGTGGACCACCGGGGATTGATCTGCGTCATGCGACCGCAGTCGGGCGACAGGAAGCACAGAAAAGCCAGCCGGCTTCCAACAGTGGCGTCGCTGTGTTGGAAACTCCCGCAGTGGTTCGGGCCCAGTGCGTAGTGCTGGATGAGTTCCTGGCTCCGCAGGAGGTGGAGGAACTGATTCGCTATACGATGGAGCATGAAGTGGAGTTCCGGAATAGCGAAGTAATTTCGCCCAGTGGGGAGTCGGGCGAAACTGACTACAGCCATCGTCGCTCGCGCGTTCTGATGGAGTTGGGAGCGCACGAGCAAGTAATCCTCAATCGGATCCGAGGAGTGTTGCCAAAGGTTTTGGAACAACTCGGGATCGAGGAGTTTCCCATCACGCGAACGGAGGTGCAAATCACCGCGAGCAATGATGGAGACTTTTTCCATGCGCATTGTGACGACGCGCAGGAACGGATCGCATCGCGGCGAATGACATTCGTGTATTTTTTCCATCGCGAACCGAGCCAGTTCGAGGGTGGAGAGCTGCGGCTGCACGATTCGCAGAAGAAGGGCGAATACCCGCTGGGCACGGGGAGCTACGAGACCATTGTGCCACAGCAGAACCAGATCGTGTTTTTCCCGTGCTCGACACTGCACGAAATTACTCCAGTGCATTGCCGCTCGCGGGCTTTCGCCGACAGTCGCTTCACGGTTAACGGATGGCTACACCAGTAAAAGAAACGGCATGGCTTGAGTGGATTGCAGGCCTCATGGGGGCGGCATCGCGGCAACGACAGACCGCGATGCTGCCGCCACATCAGTTTCATTGTCTGCTGGACGAGTTGCCACTGCATCTGGTTCCGCTGTGGTTTCTCAATCGGCAAAAATCCCAGACGGGCGCGGCCCAAGAGTTATTTCTTAACCCTGCGTGTGTGATCTTGCCTGCGGGAGAAGTTCCCGAGGAACTGCAAGCGCATCGCGATTTGCTCGACTGTTTCTACTTGCAGTGTACAGTGGCGTGGGTACGTGATCCGGCTATCGGCACGCTGCATCCCTTCTGGCTGGGACCGCGACTCGAAGCTGCAGTTTCGCGGCTCCGCGCGGGCGAACCCGCGCTCTCTCTGCCCGGCGGAGTAAGGCTCTTGCTAGCGCAGGCTGGTATCTTGACTCCAGCCAATCACGCCGAGCGGCGCGCAGCGGAGTGGTCGAAAATTGTGAGCAGAGGTGCTTCGGCGTTTCGGGAGCGGAACTATGCACCTCTGCGCAACTTAATTCATCCTTTCAATCTTGCGGCTTTGCGACGTTACTATCGGTATGCGATTCGGAGGGGTGCGATACGGCTGGGGGACGATCAGAGTGCCCGACGCTACGTGGCTCACAATGAACCGGTGGCCCGTTACTTTCACCACCAGATCGCTAGTGCAGTGAGCGCCATCGTAGGGGAGACGGTCAAGCCTTCGTATGTTTATCTGGCGTCCTACTTGAGCGGGGCCGAGCTGAAAAAGCACACGGACCGCCAGCAGTGCGAGTTTAGCGTTACGTTATGCCTGGATTTTTCTCCCGAACCTGAGCTGGCAACTTCGTGGCCGATTCGCCTTGATACTTCCGAAGGTAGAGCTACGGTTTTTCAGGCCCTGGGAGATGGTTTGGTTTATCGGGGGACGAAGGTTCCACATTACCGGGACGCGCTTGGCGAGGGATACACGTCCACCTCCATTTTCTTCCACTACGTTCGGGCGGATTTTTCGGGATCACTCGACTAGAAAAGCCGCGGGCTCAGTGCAAACCGGAAATCACATACAGAACAGAGAAAACCTGGTAGTAGCTGTAGGCCAAGCGTGAAGCATCGCGATTCACAACCACCGGAGCGATGTAAACGATGCCGACAGACGTTTTGGGCTGCAAGTCCTGGACAAGGGTTTTTTCGCCGGTGACTAAATTGACTTTGTAAACCCCTGTGGGAACCTGACCGGGTCGATAGCCATAAATAGCCGAAACATCCTCTGACCATTGGATAGGAACGAAGCCCGGTTCGAGACCGGGGATGGGGTGCGGAGCGCCACCGGCAATGGGGTACACAGCGGCGGTTGGACCGTTGTTGGCAATAATGGATTGGCCGTCGGGAGAGACCAATCCGCCGGTAATTCCTTCCGGTGTGACAGGCGTCAGTTTTCCGGTGTCCAGATCCACGAAATAGCATCGCACTGCATGACCGGCTTCATTGCCATTGATGGTGATCCGTTTTCCGTCCGCGAGGAAATGAGAAATGCCATTGTGAATGCGTTCGAGTCCGGTGACGGGAACGGTTTGGGGCTGTCCGGCCCCGATCGGGTACAGGGTGATCCGGCCTGGGCTGCCGACAAGAATGGAAATCGCCCATTTTCCGTCCGGGGAAAGGCCGCCTGCGCTCCCATCACCCAGCAGTGTCGGTGGTGTCCCGTCGATTTTACGAATCGCGACAGAATAGCTGGGGGGTGCGGCCTCGCTTGCGTCCTCGAACAAGACGGACCGTCCGTCATTCGAGATATCTTTCGCAACATCCCAGTCATGCCAGGAAAGGTTGATGGACTCGCCTTTGGCTGTGGAAGTGGCCATAGCGAGCCGCTCTGCATCCAGGCTTACCATTACGCGGCCGTCTGGCGCTGCATCCTGCAGGGTCATTCCCGCTGGAATCTTAAGAACGGTTCGAACTTTGCCCGAGGTGCTCACAGCGAACAAGGCGCGCGTATAGCCATTTTCGGCGGCCGTAAACCATATTTCCTTTCCACCGGAATTCCAGGCTAGCCCGTCCGCCGAGTCCCACTCCTGAGTAAGTATCTTCACCTGCCCGGCGAGATCCATGAGGCAAACAAGGCCGCGATCATCCCACATCGACGGATGGTTGATGAAAGCGATTTTATCGCCCTGCGGAGAAAGACGGATGTGACTGATCCAGCCGTTGCTCTGATACAAGACGTGGCCCAGAGGATACTCAATGCGATCACGTCCGTCGGCGCGGTGGACAACGGCCAACTGACCGTCCGGGCCCCAGTCGGCCCAGCGGACGTCCTCTAAGAGTTCGCGGGGAGAACCACCGGCGAGCGGTGCACGAGCCAACGTTCCTTGTTCAATCTGAAGGTGCGCCGTGTGAGCGCCATGAAGCACCAGCGCTAATTCGCCGGACTTGGAAATCGCCAGCAAGTTTGCATCGAAAAGGTTGAGTGGTTGGCTTAGGAGGGAATCGCCCACGGTGGAGAAGAGTTGAAGCGGTGAGCCGTTCCAGGCGGCGCCGTATACTACCGAGCGATAGTCAGGCGCAAACCGGGCCGAATAGAGTGTGCCCTCGTCAAAAGTCAGGCGGCGGTATGTGAGAGACGACGTGGTCGGCGGCGATGGGCGACCGGCAATCAACAGCGTTGCAATGAGAAGCGCTCCTGCGATTGCCCAAGGGAGTATCTTTGTCTGCAACTTCGGAGGTTTTGAAATGGGTGCTCGTCCGCCGGAAGCAATCGCCAAAGTTTCCAAGGCGAAGGCTAAATCGCGAGCTGATTGAAAGCGCTTTTCTGGTTCTTTCTCCAGGCAATGGCGGACGATCTGTTGGAGCGGCACGGGAACACCTGGCTGGCTCAGGTCGATCTCGGGCGGATCCTCGCGCAGTATGGCCGTGATCGTGTCGACCTCGGTTTCGCCGCGAAATGCTCGCCGACCGGTGAGCATCTCGTAAAGAATTGCGCCTACGCTGAAGATATCGCTGCGATGGTCTATACCCTTGGCTCGCAGCTGTTCCGGCGACATATAGGCGACGGTACCGACTACGGCGCCGCTTTTCGTGACCGTGGTAAGGTTCTCTGCCGTTCGGGCGGATTCCTCTGGAGCGGATTGCAGCTTGGCCACTCCGAAATCAAGAATTTTTATCCGGCCATCGGTGGTTACGAACAGATTTTCGGGCTTAAGGTCGCGATGAATGATGCGACGATCGTGAGCCGCGATCAGGCCTTGCACGATCTGGAGGGAAAAATCGATGGCTTGCCGGGTGAGTAACGGGCCTTCCGAGAGTCGCTGCCGCAGAGTCTTACCTTCCAGCAACTCGCAGACGATATAGGGAGATCCCTCGTCCGAGCCGACGTCATAAACAGCGATAATATTAGGATGATTGAGTGCGGCGGCGGCGCGGGCTTCCAACTCGAAGCGCCGGAGATGATCGGCATTGCCGCTGGAACTCTGCCGGATTAGTTTCAGAGCGACGTCGCGGCCGAGCCTTTCGTCGCGTGCCCGGTAGACCTCGCCCATGGCTCCCGCGCCGATTTTTTCAATAACCCGATAATGACCTATAACTCGGCCAATCATGTGCAAAACACGCCCCGCAGGCATGTTAGGGTGCATATTCACTGCAGTCAATGACCCATTCGTGATGGACGTGTGAAGCGAGCGCTTGCTCTGGTTTGCGGTGGTGTTTATTATCGGGGTAGTGCGGCGGCCGGAGAAACGGGTCGTGGTATAATTTCGGTTCGCCTGCGGATTTATCGAGGCAGCCTGTGATTCCATCTACGGGCGAATCCCGCGCCAATCAAGATCATTAGATACGAGGTCTAGCCATGTCTGGCCATTCAAAATGGGCCACAATCAAGCATAAGAAGGGCGCGCTCGACGCCAAGCGCGGCAAGATTTTTACCCGTCTCATTAAGGAAATCAGCATTGCCGCGAAGAACGGCGGCGGCGATCCTGATTCCAATCCCCGCCTGCGCGGCGCCATTCTCGCGGCAAAATCGGAGAATATGCCAGCCGATAACATTAAGCGGGCGATTCAGCGTGGTACTGGCGAACTGCCGGGCGCTACCTACGAAGAATTTTCTCTCGAGGGCTACGGTCCGGGTGGTGTGGCGATCCTGCTCGACATCAACACCGACAACCGCAACCGCACCGTGAGTGAAATCCGCCACTGCTTTGGTAAGAACGGCGGCAACATGGCCGAGGCAGGCGCCGTCTCATGGATGTTCCATAAGAAGGGCGACATCATCATTCCCAAGAGCGCCGCGAAAGAGGACGACTTGATGAACATTGTCCTTGAAGCCGGCGGCGAAGATTTGAATGACGACGGCGAGAATTGGGAAATCCTGACCGAACCCTCGGCTTTCGAAGCAGTGCTCGAAGCGGTAAAGAAGGCGGGAATCGAACCTGCATCGTCGAGCGTTGCCATGATTCCGCAGAACTACATCAAGCTGGAAGGCCAAGCGGCCAACACCATGATCCGGCTGATGGAAGCGCTGGAAGATCAGGACGATGTGCAGAACGTACACTCCAACTTTGACATTGATCAAAAGTTGCTGGAAGAAGTTGCTGGCTGATTGGTGCGCGAGAATGTTTGACAGCCGCCCGGGTGGGCGGCTTTTAATTTTTTTCCTCTCAAAAAGTTTTCAACACAACCGTGGAAAATTCTGTGGAAAAGCACAGCAGTATCTTTGTAAGTGATTCAACGAAAGATGGTTCAGCACTTTGCACCGGAGCGAGTGCTGGCACTTTCGTGGTAAGTGCACCATGCTACGCGACACCGTTCCAGACATTGTGGATGGATCGATGGTGAAGCTGAGGCTCGACAAATTGCTGGTCGATCGTGGGCTCGTGGCGTCGCGGGATCGCGCGCAGGCGCTCATTATCGCAGGAAAAGTGTTGGTCAACGAGCAGAAGTTCGACAAAGCTGGCACTCAAGTTGCAGCCGACGCCGCCGTGCGTTTGCTCGGTGAAGATCTAAAGTACGTGAGCCGTGGCGGACTGAAGCTGGAGCGCGCTCTCGAACATTGGAAGATTGATGTTGAAGGCAAAAGTTGTGTTGATGTGGGTGCTTCCACCGGGGGATTCACCGATTGCCTGCTGCAACATGGAGCCGCGCGCGTGATCGCAATCGATACCGGCTATGGGCAAATGGATTTTAAGCTCCGTCAGGATCCTCGGGTTCGACTGCTGGAAAAGACGAACGCACGTTACGTGACGAGTGACAGTGTCGGAGAAATGGTGGACTTGATCGCGGTCGATGTGGCGTTTATTTCCGCGACCTTGGTGCTGCCACCGGCGGTGAACGCGGTCTTCCCGCAATCTGCCGGCGAGCGCCGCGGCAGGCAGGTGATCGTTCTCGTCAAACCTCAATTCGAAGCGGGGAGGGAATTCGTTGGGAAGGGAGGGATTGTGCGCGACGAAACCGCGCAACTTGGTTCCATAGAAAAAGTTAAAAGAACGCTGGAGGGTCTTGGCTGCTCAAGCCTGGAAGTGCTCGATTCGCCGATCCTTGGCGCAGAAGGGAATCGCGAATTCTTGCTGCGGGGGGTCTTCTAATCCTCGAGACAGTCGGTTAAAGATTTCAGCCGGGATTCGGTACAATCTTTCTTTCGCTCTTTCATCATGGCAATCTCGCCCTCATCTTCCCACTCCAAGGTAGCGGCCATCATCTCTCGTCCGGCGCGGACCGAGGTGGCTGAGACTATCCCAAAACTGCTGGCCTGGCTGCATGCTCACGGCTACAAAGTCATCGTTGATCCCGAGACTGCGAAGTATTCCGACGGCGAAGAGGAAGTGGCGCGCTCGCAAATGTCATCGCGGCCTCTCGATCTCGTGGTAGTCCTGGGCGGGGATGGTACTTTGCTCTCCGCGGCTCGGGCGACCGCTCCGATTGATGTACCGCTGCTCGGGGTGAACCTGGGTTCTCTCGGCTTCCTTACGGACGTGCCGCTCTCTTCGCTTTTTCCCATGCTCGACAAGATTGCGCAGGGACGCGCTGCCGTGGAGCACCGTTCGCTGATGCAGTGCGACTTGCTGCGCGGTGAACAGATTCTGGGAAGTTATCTGGTTTTCAACGACGCGGTAGTCAACAAGACCGCTTTGGCCCGTCTGAATAATTACGATCTCTTCATCGACTCGGTCTTCGTCTCGAGCTACCGGGCAGATGGAATGATTGTCGCCACGCCTACGGGATCGACCGCGTACTCACTCTCCGCCGGGGGCCCCGTATTAATGCCGACGGTTAATGCTTTCGTGATCACCCCAGTAGCGCCACATTCGCTCACGCACCGGCCGCTCGTCGTGCCGGATTCGGCGGTGGTTGAACTTCTACTGCGGAGTGACGAAGAGGTTGCGTATCTCAGTCTGGATGGGCAGCCGGGGCTTGATTTGTGCGACGGTGATAGAGTTCGGTGCCGGCGATCCGAACATAGCGTCAGCCTGTTTCGTACCGACCATGATTTCTTCCACGTGCTGCGGACGAAGTTGAAGTGGGGAGAAAGATAGGGCTGGGTCGCGAGCAGTTCGCAGTTACAATTCCGCCGCATACAGGTCGTGTATCGTTTCTCGACGGCGGATAACCTTGGCAGACTTTCCGCGAACCAGGATTTCGGCGGGACGAGGACGCGAATTGTAGTTTGATGCGAGCGCCATTCCGTAGGCGCCGGCATCGAGAATCGCAAGCAAGCTGCCTTCTTCCGTGTGCGGCAACTCGCGATCGCGAGCGAAGAAGTCGCCCGATTCGCACACGGGACCGACTACATCGATGGTTTCATTCTGTGCAGAAGACTGCTTAGTCCGCATAACGGGAACGATCTCGTGATACGCGCCATAGAGCGAAGGCCGAATCAGATCGTTCATGGCAGCATCCACCACCAGGAAATGTTTGCCGTCATTTTCCTTTCTGTAAAGGACTGAGGTAAGCAGAATACCCGCGGGGCCGATGATTGATCGCCCGGGCTCGAGCAGCAGACGGACGTTCAGTCCGCGCAGTGGATTGGTCACGGCCCGCGCATACCGCGCAAAGCAATCGGAAAACCCCAAGCTGGACTCGTGATATTCAATGCCGAGTCCGCCGCCAATGTCGACGAAGTCGATGGAGTGGCCATCCGCGCGCAGCTCGCGAACCAGATCGGCCACTCGACCCACAGCCTCTCCGAAAGGCGCGACGTCGGTAATCTGGGAGCCAATGTGAACGCTGACGCCGGCAACTTTCAGATACTTTGCCTTGGACGTTTTGGCGTAAAGTTCGCGCGCGCTGCGGATGGGCACTCCGAATTTGTGCTTGTGCAATCCCGTAGAAATGTAGGGATGGGTGTCGGCGGCCACGTCCGGATTCACGCGAAGAGCCACTGGCGCGACGGTCCGGCGGCGGGCTGCACATTCCGCCAGTGCACGCAATTCCGATTCACTTTCGACGTTGAAGAGGAGGATGCCGGCCTGCAGGGCCGCGGTCAATTCTTTTCGGGACTTTCCTACTCCGGAAAACACGACTTTTCTTGCGGCCCGGCGATCGGCCAGCTGCACGCGTTCGAGTTCTCCGCCGGAAACCACGTCGAAGCCGCAGCCCTCGCGGGCCAGCAAGCGCAGAATACTGAGGTTGGAATTTGATTTTACGGAGTAGCAAATTGTGTGCGGAAGATGGCGGAACGCCTTCTCGAAAGCGGCCAGCCGCTTGAGGATGGAGATCGCAGAATAAACATAGAGAGGTGTTCCGAAGCGCTCTGCAAGTTTGGCAAGAGGAATATCCTCGCAGTGCAGAGCGGACGTTATATCGCCGCGCGATGGTTGCTGGGGCTTGCGAAAAACGAAACCCGGCGGCCGCTCGCTGTCAGATACTCGGTTACGCCGGTTCATTTTCGTTTCGGGGAGCTGGAAGGCGGAGCGTCCTTCACTTTGATTGCAACTACCGTTTGGTCGTCAAAGGTTTCGACGCCAGCGGAGTGCTCAGCCACGGCTTTGAACAAAATATCGACCACGCAATCCGCCGAGCTCCCTCCGCATTCCGCGATCAGTTTTTCTACCCGTCCTCGGCCAAACATTTCGCCGTTACGGTTGCGCGCATCCAGAATGCCATCGCTAAAAAAGACAAATACATCACCGGGCTTCATTTTGAAGCGGAATTCGTCGTAGTTCGCGTCGTCGAAAAGTCCCAGCGGTAAGCCGGTCGCTTCGATAACATGGTTTTTGCCGGCATGTACGTGGATCGGTCGCGGCAAGCCGGAGTTGGCGACCAAGAGCGTCCGGTGCTGATCGTCCCACACGGCATAGATGAGGGAGACGAATTGCGCTTCAATGCGGCGCTCCGCTAAGGACAGGTTCACCGCTCGGAGCATCTCGGAGGGACCTGGTTCGATGGGGGCGTGCGAGCGCAGGATTCCACTCACCAGGGCCGCATAAATAGCGGCAGGCGCTCCCTTGCCGCTCACATCGCCAATCACGATGCCGAGGCGCGAAAGTGAATAGGGAATGAAGTCGTAAAGGTCGCCGCCGATGGCGCGAGCGGGAACAAATTTCGCCGCCAACTCCAGATTCGCCAGTTTGGGAAGAGTCTGCGGCAGCAAGCGCATCTGCAGTTCGCGCGCCAGCGCCAAATCCCGCTCCAGGCGGCGCTCCTGCCGCGCGATCTCTTCGTATAGTCGTGCGTTTTCGATGGCGATGGCGACCTGCGCAGCCAGCGTCATCATGGTGCGGCGGTGATCGTCAGTAAAAAAACCCCGGCGCGTATGCTCCAAATCCAGCACGCCGATCACTTTGTCTTTGTAGATCAGGGGCACTGCCAGTTCCGAGCGCGTTTCCGGATTGGCCTCGACGTAGCGGGGATCCTTGCTCACGTCGGGCACAAGAATTGCTTGCCTGGTTTCGGCCGCATGGCCAACGATGCCGCGTCCGAGCGGCACCTCGTGTTTCAGGTGGATGTTTTCATGGAAGCGCAGCGAGAAGCGATGTTGTAGTTTCTCGCCGGTCGAATCCAGCAACAGAATACTGAACATCTGGTAATCAATCAGCCGCCGCAGCAGTTCCGCGACCCGGCTGAGGAGTTCGTCCAGATTCAGGATGGAGGACAACTCCCGGGCAATTTCATTCAGCAATAATAGAATGCGGGCCTGTCGCGTCGTGCGGGTGTACAGTTGGGCATTCTCGATGCCGCCCGCAATTCGAGAGGCGACCAAAGTCAGCAGGCGGCTGTGCTCCTCGTTGAAATAGCCGGGGTTCTGCGCCTCCAGATCGATGACGCCAATCACTCGATTCTTGGTGATGAGAGGCACGGCTAATTCCGAGCGCACATTCGGTATGGCGGCGATGTAGGTTGGATCCTTGGTGACGTCATCCACCAGAACGGCTTGACGCAACTGAGCGGCCTGCCCGGTGACTCCTTCGCCCACCTTGACGCGAGCCCGATCGGCAAACTCCGGCGGGTAACCCACCTGGAAGCGAAAGCGCAATTCCTGAGTCTTCTCGTTCAGCAGAAGAATGGCGAAGATTTCATAGTCGATGACCTTGCGTACCACCTCGGCGACGCGGCGGAGCGTGGTATCGAGGTCGAGCGAGGTCGCCAGAACATCAGCGACTTCCAGCAATAGTGGCTCAACAGGTAAATGATCTACAGGCTTGCTCAGAGGAGATCCCATGTTTTTTCTATGATAGCAGCCGTTTCTTTGAGCACCCAGTATCGAGTACCGAGTGTCGCTTGCTCGTTATCCAGCACGTGGGACTGACTGACTCCTACTCTCGCGGCACGACGCAGATATCGGCCAAATTTCGATAGCGTTCGGCGTAATCGAGGCCATAGCCCACTACGAACTCATCGGGAATGGTGAAACCGACATAATCGCCTTGGAGCGGCAACTTGCGGCGGGAGGGCTTATCCAGCAGAGCGGCGATCTTTAGCGATCGCGGCTGATGCGCCAGCAATAGCTTCTTCAGGACGGTCAGCGTCAATCCGGTATCTAGAATATCCTCCACGACTATCACGTTCTTATCTTTCATGGATTGGTCGACATCTTTTGTTAGCTTCACCTCGCCGGTGGAATCCCAACCGCTTTTCAGCTCTTGAGTCGGACTGGGGCGATTACCGTAACTCGAGATTCCGACGAAATCAAAAGTCGCGTCCAGGTTTACCTGTCGAGCCAAGTCGGCCAAAAAAATTGCCGAGCCTTTCAAGACGCCGACGAGAATCACCGGCTGCCCTGCGAAGTCGCGGGTGATGTCTGCTCCCAGTTCTGCGACTCGTTTTGTGATCTGCTCGCGCGAAATTAGCACCTTGAGTTCAGTCATGGCGTTTCATATTAAACTAAATTCGGCCGCAGTCCATTGCCGGGGCGTATGACGACTAAATTGCGTAAGGGCTGCGGGGGAGTTATCGTCCATGAATTTGAAAGGCATTCAACTTACGTGGCTGGGCCACGCGACATTTCGCATTGAAACGCCGGCAGGGCAAACCATCATTATCGATCCGTGGATTATGAACAATCCTGCCTGTCCTCCGTCCGAGAAGAAGGTGAAGAAAGTCGATACGCTGTTGGTCACGCACGGGCATGGCGACCACATCGGGGATGCGGTGGAAGTTATCAAGGAACACAATCCGCAGGTTGTGGGCATCCCGGAGATGTGCGGGTGGCTGGAGAAAAAGGGCGCCAAGAAAACCGCCATGATGAACAAAGGCGGCACGCAAAGGATTGGCGATATTAAGGTCACTATGGTGCATGCGGATCATTCCTGCGGCATCCAGGATGGCGACCAGATTATTTATGGCGGCGAAGCTTGCGGGTACGTGATCGAGTTCGAGAACGGCGTTAAGATTTATCACGCTGGAGACACCAACGTATTCGGAGATATGGTGATCATTCGGGACCTTTACGCGCCGGAGATCGTCATGCTGCCGATTGGCGATCACTTCACCATGGGGCCGCGCGAAGCGGCTTACGCCTGCAACCTGCTCAAGCCGAAAACGGTTATTCCGATGCACTTCGGCACATTTCCGGTGCTGACTGGAAGTCCCGGGGAGTTAAAGAAGCTGGTGACGGGCGTTGAGATTTTGACAATGAAGCCAGGCATCGCCCTCCACGATTGAAAAACTGGTAACGGATCACCTAATCACGAACCCCCGAGGTCATAAATTGCCTGCAAATAAAACTAAGCAAGAAAGTAAGCCTAGCTGGCGGCACTACAACTTCACCACCACCGGCCCAGTCGACGATTATCTGTACGCGATGCTGCCCAAGCGCGACCCAGTGCTGGAGGAGATGGAAGAGTACGCCAGCAAGCATAACGTGCCTATCGTTGGTCCGGCCGTGGCGCGCGTGCTGCAGCAGCTTGCCTTGATGATCAATGCCAAAACGGTTTTCGAGCTCGGATCTGCGATCGGATACTCGACAATTTGGTGGGCGCAGGCAGTGGGAGAAAAGGGCCGCGTGATCTACACCGACGGTGATGCGAAGAATGCCGAGCGGGCGCGTGGTTACTTCGACCGTGCTGGCGTTTCCAACCGCATTACGCTGCATACCGGAGATGCGCTGGAAGTGCTCTCCGAGCAGAAACAGGAGTTCGACATCATTTTCAACGATGTGGATAAAGAGGATTATCCGCGCGTGCTGAGAATGGTATCGCCGCGGCTGCGCAAGGGAGGGTTGTTTATCACTGACAATGTTTTGTGGAGCGGGCGAGTCGCGGAGAAGAATCCAAAGGAGTCTCGAACCAAGGCGATTCTCGAATTCAACCGACTGCTCTACGGCTCGGCCGATTTCTTCACTACGATTTTGCCGATCCGAGACGGGCTGGCGGTGGCGTGGAGAAAATAGGGAGGACCATGCTATCCGTAGTGAAACTGATTCGTCGACCCACCGACTAGCTTGACAGTTATGAATGTCTGGGAAGCCATTGCAAGCGCTGAACGCATTCTGCCCGGGCACGCCGCCACCGAAGGTGAGGAGGATCCGAGATGGCAAGCCATGATCTCGATCGCGGACTTCATTCAGAGTGACCCTGATGCCATCTGGCCATTCATCGTTCGATGGGGCAGCAGTGCCGACGAGGATCTGCGCGCCGCCGTGGCAACGGTGCTACTTGAGCACCTGCTCCAACACCATTTCAACCGCTTCTTCCCGCTCGTCGAGGAAACCGTGCAAAGCAACGCCCTGCTCGCTGAGACCTACTCGTTGTGCAGCAAGTTTGGTGAATCGAAAGAAGAAGCTAATGCAGAACGCTTCGAAAGGCTGAGGCGCGCATGCCGAAAGCGCAAATCGCAATCATAACGGAGAATTGATCAGATCGACTTGACGGGAATCGCCAACAAGTCCTCCACCAGCCCAACCTCCTTTTGAAGAAAAGGCTCGGCGTATGTGACGCCGCCGAGGGCACCGTAGTAGCGCGCCATCGATTCCACGCGCGCATGGATTTCGTCGTGCGCGGGAAAGAGGTCTTTGCCAGCCTCCTGATCGCTGAACTGCGACTTGTACGCCAGGATGGAGGCGAACTTCTGCTCGAACTGCTGGCTGATATCGACCACGAAAGTGGGGCGTACGTCATAGTAAAGCGTGGCGTAGATTATTTTGAAGGGACGATGGGGGGTGAACGGCTGAGAGCCGAGAGGTAGCTTCGCGAGTCCGGCAAGAAAGCACGCTTCATATCCGAGCACGGAGCAGGTGTAGTGATCGGGATGGCGTCCCTTCCAGTAAGGCAGAATCACTACGCGCGGGCGAGTCTCGCGGATCACGCCCGCAACTTTCAAGCGATTTTCCCAGGTATTTTCGACGCGGCCATCGGGAATATCGAGTGCGCGGCGCCACCCTACGCCAAGAATCGTCGCCGCATCCGCAGCTTCCTGCGCCCGATCCTCAGCTGTGCCGCGGGTGCCCATTTCACCTTGGGTCAAATCGAGGATACCGGTGCGCTGGCCGCGTTGCGCGGCTTTCAACAGCGTCCCGCCGCAGGTTTGCTCTACGTCATCACGGTGCGCGGCAATCGCGAGGATGTCGAGAGTCGATACGGACATGTGCTCCTGCTACTTCTTCCGCTCCACTAAATAACGCGCCAGTTCCTTCAGCGTGTCGGCTCGATCTCCGAAGCTGTCCAACTCAGCGAAGGCTGCGTTCACCAGCG
Source organism: uncultured Acidobacteriaceae bacterium (assembly GCA_963782835.1). Classification (GTDB taxonomy): domain Bacteria; phylum Acidobacteriota; class Terriglobia; order Terriglobales; family Acidobacteriaceae; genus Sulfotelmatobacter. The sequence continues at coordinate 35,817 of CAWALR010000011.1, forward strand.
CATCCGCCCGGTGCAAAGATTCTTCAACGCCGAATAGCGACGGGTAAGTTACCTTCTGAGCGGCGGTATCTTTGCCGGCAGTTTTGCCAAGCTGTTCGGAGCTTTGGGTCACGTCCAAGACGTCATCGACGATCTGAAACGCCAGACCAATCGACTGACCAAATGCGCGTAGCTTCTCGACTTCAGTGTTTTTTGCTCCGGCATAAAGCCCCCCGCTTACCAGGCTGGCTGAAATCAGCGCAGCGGTCTTGGCGCGGTGGATATATTCCAGCATTTCGGCGGTGGGCTGGGTATGCTCCGCCTCCAGATCCACGACCTGGCCGCCAATCATGCCGTTGAGCGTGCCGGTAGCGCGCGCGATTTCTTCGATAATCCGCACTCTCGCTTCGGCGGGGCATTGCAGGCGCGCCAGAACTTCATAGGCCTGGGTCTGCAGCGCATCGCCGGCGAGGATGGCGATGGCATCGCCGAACACTTTGTGGCACGTAGGACGACCGCGGCGAAGATCGTCGTTGTCGAGCGCAGGAAGATCGTCGTGGATCAGCGAATAAGTGTGTAGCATTTCAAGCGCCGCACCCAGCTCTTCTATTTTCGGCGGCAATGATCCTGTGATCATACGGCCAGCCTCCATGCAGAGCACCGGCCGCAGCCGCTTGCCGCCGGCAAAAACACTGTGGCGCATGGCCTTGTGAATGGAAATGGGATCCTGGGTTTCCAGTGGAATCAGTCGATCCAGCGCCGCGTCGGTTCGCGCCTGTCCTTGCTCGAGAGTTTCTTGCAGCATTGAGCAGTGAGTATAGCAAGGCGCAGGTACGCGGAGCATCCTTACGGGAGGGGAAAAGAGGTGCGACTGCCAGCTCTAAAGATTCCAATACAACTCGCCGATAAACTTATCACCACGATCGCGAGACTGAGTGAGGAGTGCCGCAAGGCGACTTGTGGCAGAGGACAACGAGAGAAGATATGAAACTGACACTCGGAAAGAAGCTGGGGCTGGGTTTTGGAGTGATCCTCAGCCTGATGGTGTTTAGTGCCACGGTGGCCCACCTGAAGTCCGGCAAGATCAAGCGCAGCCAGGACGCGGCTTTCGAGGTACGGGTGCCGTCACTCAAAGCCGCGATCAGGCTGCAGCGGGATCTGAATCAGACCCAGGTCAAAGGTCGCCAGGCCATTCTCGCTGGAACGGAGCCGGCCCGGCTGGCGGAGACGAAAAAGCTGTTCGATGGAACCTGGAGCGATATCGAAAAAGACATGATCGGGATGGACGAGTTGGCTCCCAAGTGGGAGCAGGAGAATCGGGACCGGCTGAACGAGATGAAGAAGCAGCTTCCCTTGCTTCGCGCGGTTCAGGAAGCTGCCATCAAGCGTGCTGCGGGCCGTGAGCACGGAGCGGTGGTAAAGGCGGGTAACGACTCTGCCGAGGGAGCTACGCCGATCAACATCGGGTTGAAGAAATCGCTGGGGACCATGGCGGAATTCTTTGACAGATCAGTGGACCTGACCCGGGACGAACTGAATGCGGACAACCGCTCACTCAACCTAACAATGGGCCTGATCACACTAGCGGGACTGGCCGTCGGCATTTTCGTGGCCATTTTCCTGAGCCATGGAATCGCCAGCGCAATCCGATCTGTCCTGATTCAGGCGGAAGCCATCGCTGCGGGCGACTTGACACATGACGATCTGAAAGTCTCCAGCCAGGACGAACTGGGGGAACTGACGGCTGCGATCAATGAGATGAGTGGCAGCCTGAAACGCGTGATCGTGGCCATTATGGACAATTCCGCTCACGTAGCCAGCGCAAGCGAGGAACTTTCCTCCTCGGCTACGTTGCAAGCGCAGGGTGCGGATACGCAGAAAGACCAAACCACGCAGGTCGCCACCGCTATGCAAGAAATGTCCGCCACGGTTCATGAAGTGTCTGAGAACTCGCTGAAGGCTGCCAATGCGTCTCACAACGCTGCCCAGGCGGCCCGCCAGGGTGGTCAGACTGTGCAGGAGACGCTGGCTACCATGCGTAGCATCGCCGATTCCACGTGCAAGGTCGCAATGCGAATTACCGAACTGGGCAAGAGTTCCGAGAAGATCGGCAAAATTGTTGCTGTGATCGATGACATTGCCGACCAGACGAACCTGCTGGCTTTGAATGCCGCGATCGAGGCGGCACGGGCGGGGGAACAAGGCCGCGGCTTTGCCGTAGTGGCGGATGAAGTTCGAAAGCTTGCCGAACGCACCGCGCAAGCCACGAAAGAAATTGCCGGGATGATCGAGTCCATACAGGTTGAAACCAAGAGCGCTGTCGAGGCAATGGAACTGGGCAACCGGGAAGTGGAAAGCGGAGTGAAGAAGACTACGGCTTCGGGCGCGGCGCTCGAAGAGATTATCAAAATGTCGGAGGACGTAGGCGGCATGATTGCACAGATTGCGACCGCAGCCACCGAGCAATCCAGCGCCACCGAACAGATCAACGCCAACGTAGCTCAGATCTCGAGCGCCACTCAGGAATCATCGGTTGCCTCCGGGCAAACGGCGAAGGCATGCAGCGATCTTTCCGAGATGGCTCTCGATCTGCAGAACATCGTGAGCCAGTTCAAATTGGACTCCGGCGCCGGCAGGAAAGCTGCCGCAGCGGGCGCGCGCTAGGCGGGACGTTCCATTCCAAACGAAAAACGAGGACGCCGTGAGGCGCCCTCGCCCTAAAAGTACAGTCGATCTATGCTGCGGCGGTCTGAGCAATCGCTACGCTTCGCAAGACCGACGTGAGAACATTTTGAACGTCATCAGAACCGCACACGTCGCTGGCCCCCGCTTCCAGCGCGTCGATCCACAATTGCTCATCCGGAATGCGATGAGTGCACACAATCGGAAGCAAAGGGAAATCATGGTGCAGGCTACGCACGTCGGTGAGACGCGAGTATTCCATATCGAGGACAACGACTTCGGGACGGTTCTTCGCAACGCGCTCGCGAAGTTCGTCGCCAGAGTGGGTTAAGTGTACGGCGTGGAAGTGCGAAGAGAGCTTGCCCGCCAGACACTGCGCGACCCTGGGATCACTTTCCAGAACTACCACACTAAAGCCCATAGATCCTCCTGACTTAACACCGTCAGAAACGGCGGACTAGGGCTGCGGGGAAGGGTTTAAGACCACGACTCCACAGACATTTACAATCAAGCTCCAGATGCGGATCGGTTGCCTACCTGCGCGCGGACGCTTTTTCCGCCAAGGGCTCAAACGGCTCGGCCTGGAGCTTCCCATTTTTCTTGAGCAAAATCTCAACCTTGCCTTCCGCCTGCTCCAATTCCTTGCGACAGGCGGAGGAAAGATTCATACCCTCTTCAAAGAGGGTGAGAGACGTCTCCAGAGGCACATCTCCCTTTTCCAGTTCCTGGACAATTTTTTCCAGTCGCTGGAGGCATTCTTCAAACTTGGCCAACGGGGTTTCGCTCCACCTCTATTGTAATGCTACGAATCGCTGCAGATGTCCAGTTTTTTATTGTGAATAGTTAGAGAAAATAGACCTTCGTGCATTCAGAAGGGGAAATCTAGGCCGGAGCTGGAGCTTTTGTTCCGAGAGCTTCGAGAACATCCACCGCTGAGCTGTAGCGGCCCTGGGGCGCGCTGATCTGCGCTCCTTGCACCGTATGGCGGACAGCAAGCAGCATCTCCCGGGCAATGGCCACGCCCTCGGCTCTCGCAGCCTCAGGGGTTTGAGCCTTGGCCATGCGTTCCAGGATGGAATCGGGCACGGAAACGCGCAGCTCGTTTTTCATGAACTCAGCGTTGCGGACGCTGACCAGCGGCCAGATCCCGGCGATGACCGGGATTCGACAGTGCTCGATGCGGCGCAAGAAGTTTTCCAGCAGGCGGATGTCGAATACCGGCTGCGTCACGGCGTATTCGGCGCCAGCGGCTACTTTGTATTCGAAACGGCGTATTTCTTCGTCGAGGTCCGTGAGCCCAGGATTCGCGCCTACGCCGATGACAAATCCGGTACCGGTGCCGATGGGGTTGCCGCCGAGATCCAGGCCCCGGTTCAGGTTGTGGACGATGTTCACCAAGCCGATGGCATCGACATCAAACACCGCCGTCGCATCGGGATAGTTACCCATCTTCGGAGGATCGCCCGTGATGCAGATCAAGTTCTTGATCCCGACCGCGGCTGCTCCCAGAAGATCACTCTGGATGCAGAGCACATTGCGGTCGCGGCAGGTGTAATGCAGAATGGCGTCGATTCCCGTTTCCCGCTGCACCAGCAAAGAAAGCGCCTGATTGCTCATGCGCGCCGACGCCCGCGGGCTGTCGGGGATGTTCACTGCGTCGACTCCTACGGATTTCAGAAAACGCGAGCCCTCCAACTCCTTGCTGATGTCCGTTCCCTTCGGAGGAACCACCTCGACCATGGTTACGAACTCGCCGCGGGCAAGCTTGGCCCCTAACAGAGATCGCTCCTCCAAAGATTGCGCCGGTGTCGCAACCGGCGAAGCTGCGCCTCCGGAGGCGTGAGCCGGATTTGACTTCCCTCTGGCCTCACCGACTCGAAGCGCGGACTTCATCACCCGGATGTGGTCGGGAGTAGTTCCGCAGCATCCTCCGACAATGCGGACTCCGGCGGCGACAAACTTGCGCGCATAACTGGCCATGTATTCCGGAGAGCACAAGTAGATGTTTCTGCCCTCCACCGAGCGCGGAATGCCTGCGTTGGGTTGCGCAGCCAGCGGAAGGGAAGTAGCGGCTCGGACGCGCTCGATGGCGTCGAGCATAGCCACTGGACCCACGCTGCAGTTGCAACCGATCACGTCCGCTCCCCATTCTTCGAGGCGAGGAGTGAAGGTTTCCGGATCGGAGCCGTCGAGGCAGTTGCCATCTTCATCGATCGTAACCTGCACGACCAAGGGCAATTTTGCTCCAAGGTCTTTTGCGGCCAGCATGGCCTGATGAAGTTCTTCGAGGTATCCGAAAGTTTCCAGGATCAGGAGATCAACGCCACCCTCCGCCAGCGCCGCGATCTGCTCACGGAATGCCTGGCGGGCTTCCTCAAACGAAGTTTTTCCCAGAGGCTCGATTCTTGTCCCTAATGGGCCAACTGATCCCGCCACCCATACATCGAAACTCTTGGCGGCTTCGCGCGCCAGCTTTGCACCCATCCGGTTCATGTCACGTACTTTGTCAGCCAGGCTGTGCCGTGCGAGCCGGAAGGAATTAGCGCCAAAAGTATTAGTTTCAATAATTTCAGCCCCGGCTTGCAGGTATTCGTGATGAATGGCACGAATCAGATCGGGTTGCGATAGATTCAGCTCGTCATAGCAGCGGTTGATGAAGACGCCTTTGGAATAGAGCAGCGTCCCCATCGCGCCATCGCAGAGAACCGGGGATTGCTTGATGCGTGCAAGAATGTCTTCCGCCATATTGAAAGCATACAAGATGAATACAAAATCTTGCACCTGAAGGGAAAAGTACGGATAGAGCGGGGGTCGAATGAGGGATTGTGCACCCGAGCTCTGCTATAATCCGCTATTTCGCACTTAAATCTCTGGTTTTCCTGTAGTTAGGAGCCTGACGTTTGAAGAAATCCGCTCTTTTGTTGGTTGTACTCACCGTCGCCACTTCCGATCTGGTCTCCTGCGGCAACGCGACGACGGCGGGGCCCGCGCCTCCGAGTAATTTGACCGAACGCGTTCTCGCTTCACAGAGCGTCTCCAGCGCCACGGCGTCCGGAGGATTGATAATCATCGACGGCCAATACGATACGCTGGGAAGAGGCGAGGTCAGCGCCGGTACCTCGCCGGGCCTGATGGCCATTTCTGCGGACCGAGCGACCTTACTGGCCTTGGACTTGGCGACAAACAAGGTCGAGGTCGTCAACACCATTAAGGAGACGCTAACTGGCAGCATCCAGCTTCCAGGCTCAACGATGAGCATGGTCGTACCGCAGCCCGGTGCTGGCTACGCCGCTGTGCCTTCAGCTCCGCTGACTGGCACGTCGCCCGGCGCGCTGGTGGCGATGAACCTTACGTCCGGCGGAATCACGGCAACCATCGGTGTGCCGAACGCACAGACCGTGGTATCAAATCCCAACGGAACCCAGCTGCTGGTTTTCAGTAACGACTCGGATGCAGTGACAGTGGTTTCACCGGCGCTCTTGAATACCGCCATTCCAGTCACGCTCACCGTGCCGCTGTGCACGGGATGCCGTCCGGTGAATGCAGTGTTCAGCAGCGATGGCAGCAGCGCCTACGTATTGAATTGTGGCGCCGAGTGCGGGGGCACACAGGCCAGCGTGCAGATTCTGAACATGGCCGCTACTCCGCCGACACCAGGAGCTTCGGTAAACGTCGACGGCGCAACGATCGCGTTCCTGAGCGGGTCAACCCTTTACGTGGCCGGCAATTCGCCAACCAATTCCGCCTGTAGCGGCGAGACCACCGCGGCCACCGTTTGCGGACGTCTCGATCTGGTGAACCTCAATTCGATGACCGTGACTGGCAGTGCAGTCATTACCGACGGCTACCATGACCGTATCGACATGGGCAACGGCGGCCAGCTTTTCATTGGCTCGATGAACTGCACCAACATTGGAAATGTCAATAATGTCGCCGGCGAGGTACGCGGTTGTCTTTCGATTTACAACACGACAAACGCCAGTGTGGTGATTCCTCCGGACAATGGCGACGTGACCGGCCTGCAGAGCTTTAACAGCCGCTATGTGGAGTACGTTGCTGAGGGCGGCAACCTGCGCGTCTACGATTTATTCACCGATGCTTTGCTGCCTCCCAACCAATACATTGAGACGGGAACCATTATCATCCCCGGCTACATCACTGACGTGAAATCCATCGACTTTTTCTGAGGCGCGGCCGGATTATTTGGCAGGTTGCAGAGTCAAGCGGTGTACGCCGGAGTTCTCCACGGCTTGCGGCGTGAAAGGCAACGGGAACGTCGAGCCTTCATACCAGGCATTCCATTGATCCATGTAGAAAGGGCTCAGAAAATTTCCCCCCTGGCCGGTTACGGTATTCAAGGTGGATTGATCGAGGTCTGCTAGGTTCGCGGTAAAGCGTTCAGAGGGCCCGTGATGGCGAGTGACAGCCTTGACCGTGTAGCCGCTGCCCGATTGCTCCTTTACGCCCGGCGCTGCCCAGCGCTGCAGCAGGGGGATCTTGCTGAGAATCGGATGCTCAATTTCTACTGCGTTGACCCCGCCCCAGTGCCACGATGACAAATCCTTTGGGGCATCCGGGTTGTTTACTGCAGCTTCTACCGCGGCCGTCAGCAGTTCTTCATAGTTGGGATATTTTTCCGGCAACCAGCACTTGGGTTGGTGCAGCATGACATTCTGCAACCACACGGTTCGCATCTCCCAGCCGTAGCTCTTCCAGCTTAAGGTTTCTTTTTGCTGTTTTGGATCCTCTGGCGCGCTCCCAAGGCGGGGTTCTAGCAACAACCGCGTCAGTTCCTGGGCAGAGCGCACAGCAATGGTCGGTGCGGCGGCGGAGGCGAGCATGCGGCCGTCCCAGTTGCGCATCAGATCGGCAGCTTGCTTGGCCCGCGCCGAGGGCTTGGCTGCGTGGTCGACGGCATACACAAAGCGTTCTGCGGCGAATAGATCATTTTCCGACTGAACGTCGTTTTCTAGCGCGAGCATGTCGGAGGGCGCGAACTTCCTTCCAGATTCCAGCACGTGATAAATCCTGGCGGTGCGCCACGGCGCTTCCCATTCCACGCTGATGGAATAGGGATATCCATCCGGCGTGATACGGCCGTTTGCGGTTGCAATTACGCCCGAGGGAGGATTGTAAACATTCGGCAGCTTGTCGAAGGGAATGTAGCTGGTCCACTCGTGGGCGTTGTCCGCGCCGCTGACCGGGAGGCTACCATCGCCCGAGGCACGAATCGGAACATGCCCGGTGGTCTGGTAACCGATGTTGCCGTCGAGGTCGGCATAGACGACATTTTGTCCCGGCGCGTCAAGCTGGGAAAACGCCTTGCGAAAATCCTCCCAGTTCTGCGCCGTATCAACATCGAAGAATGGCATGTGAAGGCCATCGTAAAGCGTCCACCGCAGTGCTATCTGCCGCATCTCACCGGGGATCAGTTCGCTGATGATCGGCCCGTGGCGCGTGATCTCTACATCCACCGTGACATCCGGCTTTCCTTTGACGTGGATCACTTCTGGGCGGTGCTCCGGTTGCTTCCAGCCCTGCGGTGTCTCGTATGCACCCTGCGCGTTGAAGGTCTCGATGAAAGCGTCGGTCACGGTGGGGCCTACGTTAGTGAATCCCCAAGCGATGCGCTGGTTGTGGCCGACAATCACATACGGCATTCCTGGCAGCGTCACACCGGCAACATCTAGAACTCCGGATTTTAGATGTGCTTCGTACCACAGGTTCGGCATCTGGTGGCCGAGATGCATGTCGTTCGAGAGCAGCGGCTTTCCTGTGACAGTATGCGCTCCGGAGACTACCCAGTCGTTCGATCCGTTCACTGCTTCGGGAGCTTGCTGCGCCCAAACTTCGAGCGCGCGGTCACGTTGGGTTACGGCATTATCAGGGCCGGAATCGTCATCGTCGTCATCGTCGTCATCGGAGTCGCCTTGGTTCTGCTGATTCTCGTTGATGTCCTCGCGCATGACGGTGGGAGGACGATCATGCCACGAGCGGTTCACATATAAATCGGCAGTCAACTCCGGGCCCAGCTTCGCCAGGATTTTTTCTCGCGTGAGCGAGTCCTCGAAGGTGTAGAAGTTGAGGTCCTTCACCATCTGGTTCGCAATGACGATGGAGTCTTCCGCTTGCCACGGTTTCGGCCGATATTTCAGAATACGGAATTCGATGGGAAGCGAATTTCCACGGGCCTCGATGAAGGCATTCACGCCGCGCGCGTAGGCGTCAAAGTACGAACGGTCGCGCGAGGTGGCCATAGCGAGAGACTTCTTCGCCGCCGCCCGCAATCCAAGAATGCGCTGTTCGCGGTCGATCTTGAGCGTGTCTTCGCCCAGAATCTCGGATAATTCTCCCGCGGCGAAGCGACGCATCACATCCATCTGCCAAAGGCGATCTTGCGCCGTCACGTAGCCCTGCGCGAAAAACAAATCCTCCAAGGTTGCCGCTTCGATGGCAGGAACCCCGTGAGTGTCTCGCGTCACCTTCACCGGAGCCGATAAACCCCTTGCCGGAAGATTCCCGTCGAGCTGGGGAAGCGCAGAGCGAGCTACGAAATAGGCGTAGGCGACCACGGCTGCGGCCGCCAGCGCCAGGAACGCGAGCAGCCAGAGGAAAATGCGTAGTCCGGGCGAACGCCGGGACGCAGGGGCGCCAGTTGCGGTGAAGGTGCTCATGAGCAACTTGATTCTAGGGGGAGACGGGCATATGGCACAAATGAGCCCGTCTTTCGCTCGGGAACTCGCCGTTCAAAATGAATTTTATCTGCAAGATGCACGGATGCTATCCTGAGCTTTCATGTTGCAGAAACGCATCGATGACCAGCCTTCGATCTCGCGCGAGATGGTTCGCGAAGCGCAGGGCATTCTGCATCAGCATCTCAAGCGGGTGGGGCTGAAGCAGACGGCGCAGCGCGACACGATTTTGCGCACATTTCTGGAGACGCGCGACCATCTTTCCACCGACGAACTGCACCGCCTGGTGCAGAAAAAAGACCCCGGCATCGGCTACACCACGGTGTATCGCACGCTGAAATTGTTAGCCGAGTGTGGACTGGCCAGCGAAGTCGCCTTCCACGACGGCATCGCCCGTTACGAGCACCAGTACAACCGGCGCAGCCATCATCATATGGTCTGCACGGAGTGCGGCAGTTCGGTGGAATTCTTTTCCCGCGAAGTGGATTTGCTGGAACAGGAAATCGGACGCCGCCACAACTACGCCACAACCCGCCATACCTTTCAAATCTACGGGGTTTGTGAAGACTGCCGGAAGAAACAGCAGCGGGCTTGAAGATTCCCGGAAGACGAAGCGGCCTCGGAGTATTGCCTTTTATCCGCTGTTCCCCTTCCTAAAAGGCGTATGCTTTTCAACAGCGGCTTGAGTCGTTCCGACTCAATTGTGAGCTGCTGCACTTCGCGAGGTCGTCTCCGATGCGAAGCGACTCTCGCGGTAACTCCATGATTCAAGAAGCAAATAACTGCCGTGACAAAGATCACCCCGCCGGGTGCTCCGGGTCATTGCTTGTGCCGTGGATAAGAGCAGAATTAAGGGTTTAATAATTCACACACTTACGGAGGTAGGACCATGACGTCTGGCACTCTGACATCGCCCGGAATCAAGGCTCCGGGCGACTACATTGACGATGTAATGATTAGCGTAAAAGCGAAGAATCCAGCCGAGCCTGAATTCCATCAGGCGGTTCGGGAAGTGTTCGATTCTCTACGGTTAGTGCTGGCAAAACATCCGGAGTATCAATCCAACCGCATCCTCGACAGGGTGGTGGAGCCGGAGCGCGTATTGATGTTTCGCGTGCCCTGGGTCGACGACCAAGGCGCGGTGCAGGTAAACCGCGGTTTCCGCATCGAGATGAACAGCGCGATCGGGCCTTACAAGGGCGGGCTGCGCTTCCATCCATCCGTCAACCTCGGCATTCTGAAATTCTTGGCGTTCGAGCAGGTATTCAAGAATTCGCTCACCACGCTGCCGATGGGCGGCGGCAAGGGCGGTTCGGATTTCGATCCCAAAGGGAAGAGTGATAACGAAGTGATGCGGTTCTGCCAGAGCTTTATGACTGAACTGCAGCGGCACATTGGACCGGATACGGACGTTCCCGCGGGCGACATCGGCGTGGGCGGGCGAGAAATCGGCTACCTGTTTGGGCAGTACAAGCGGTTGCGCAATGAATTCACCGGCGTGCTCACGGGCAAGGGGTTGGGATGGGGCGGATCTTTAATTCGTCCCGAGGCGACCGGCTATGGCTGTGTGTATTTTGCCGAAGAGATGTTGAAGAGCCGCAAGGACAAGCTGGAAGGGAAGCTCTGCCTGGTTTCGGGCAGCGGCAACGTTTGCCAGTACACGATCGAGAAACTGCTCGACTTAGGCGCGAAGCCGCTGACCGTGTCCGATTCGAATGGCGTGATCTACGATCCGGATGGAATCGATCGCGAGAAGCTGGCTTACATTCTGGAGTTGAAGAATGTGAAGCGCGGCCGCATCCGCGATTATTCGGATCGCTACAAGAAAGCGATCTTCATGCCGACGGATGTGAAGCTGGAGCACAACCCGCTATGGAATATCAAAGCGGATTGCGCGTTCCCCAGCGCCACGCAAAATGAAATCACCGCGAAGGATGCGGCGAACCTGCTGAAGAATGGCATCAAGCTGGTGGCCGAAGGCGCCAACATGCCGAGCACGCTGGAGGCAACCAAGCTGTTCCTGGATGCGAAGATTCTGTACGGTCCGGCGAAGGCGGCGAATGCGGGTGGCGTGGCTACTTCTGGTCTGGAAATGGCGCAGAACAGCGCACGGTTGAACTGGACGCGCGAGGAAGTGGATGACAGATTGCACAAGATCATGATCTCCATCCATCGCAATTGCTATGAGACGGCCGAGAAATACGGCACGCCCGGCAACCTCGTGAACGGCGCCAACATTGCTGGCTTCTTGAAAGTAGCCAATGCGATGCTGGATCAGGGCTTGGTATAGGTGGTTAAGCTGCTGGAATGACTGTGTGCCCCACTCTTGTCCCTGCGCTTTTTGCAGGGACAGGGTGGGGATTTTGAGTTTCGAGGTGCTAATCCTAGAGAGAAAACTCAGTCTTCAAATCTCTGAATCAAAGTCCCCACCCTGTCGCCAAGAACGCGACAAGGATGGGGCACCCTTACCTTTTGTCGTCCGAGATTTCGCGTAGGATACTGCCACATGTCTGTTCGCTCCATGACCGAGCCGTTTCTCGATGCCGAAGCTCGTTTAGAGGGCTTCGACAACCTGATGCCCTTCAAGGTACAGAACATCCTTCTGGTCTCTAGTCTCTACGACTCTTTTATTCTGCGTGAAGATGGTCGACTCAATGAGCTGTTGATCGACGAATCGCTCGAACTGAATCTGCGGCAGATTCCCGGCATCACACATGTTTCCAGTTGCGCCGAGGCGCTGGAACTCGCGCGCTCACAACCTCGCTTCAATCTGATCGTCACCAACCTGGCAGTAGCCGATATGACGGCGGCACAGTTGGCGCATGAAGTGAAGCGTAGTGGCCTTGATGTTCCCGTGGTCGTGCTCGCCTACGACTATCGCGAGGTAAAGAACTTTATCAGCAGGAATCCGGTCACCGATATCGAGCGAATTTTTCTGTGGCAGGGAAATGCGCGCATCCTGATTGCCATCGTTAAATACATCGAGGACAAGCGCAACGTGTTGCACGACACGCGAGCGATGGGAGTACCGGTGTTGCTGGTGGTGGAAGACAACATCCGTTACTACTCGTCGTTCCTGCCGGTGATCTACACCGAGCTGATCAAGCAATCGCGACGAGTGATTCAGGAAGGGATCAATGTTGCGCACAAACTGGTGCGCATGCAGGCCCGTCCGAAAATTCTCCTAAGTTCTAACTTTGAAGATGCGGCGCAGCTGGTGCAGGAGTATCGCGATTACCTGATTGGTTTGGTATCGGATGTTGAATTTCCCTGGGAGGGCAAACTCAGCCCAGAGGCGGGCTTTGAGCTTGCTCGATTAATGAAGGCATTAGTGCCGGATGTGCCGGTTGTGCTGCAGACCAGTCGCACGGAGTTTCGTCCCCGGGCTCTGGCTGCAGGGTACTCGTTCCTGCGAAAGCGATCGCCGACACTGCTGAAGGACTTGCGGCGAATTCTCACCGAGCAAGTTGGCTTTGGCGATTTCGTATTTCGTCTGCCCGATTTAAGGGAAGTGGGCCGGGCGAAGGATCTGAACGAACTCGAGGAACAACTGCAGACAGTTCCCGCCGAAAGCCTGATGTACCACGCGCAGAGCAATCACTTTTCCCACTGGCTGATGGCGCGAACTGAGTTTGCTTTGGCCGCCAAGCTGCGGCCGCGCAAGGTATCCGATTTCGATGGCCCGGAGCATTTGCGGCGCGACGTGATCGCGTCGATTAAGGACTACCGGCGCGAACAGAGTGAACTGCTGATCGGCGACTTCAACGCCGAAACCTTCAAACCGTCCGAATCAGGTTTCCTGCGCATTGGCTCGGGATCGTTGGGAGGGAAGGCTCGCGGCCTCGCCTTCGTGCGTCATCTCTTGCGTAAGAATCGCATCACACGCCGATTTCCTAACATTCGCATCGCGGTGCCGGCGGCTCTAGTGCTGGCCTCAGACGCTTTTGATCAATTCATGAGCGAGAATAATCTGTTGGACTTCGCGCTGGGATGCGACGATGACGATGAAATCCTGCAAAGATTTCTCGCCGCTCCACTCTCAGAGAAGTTGCAAGAAGACCTGAGAGCCTTCCTCGAACAAGTCACATATCCACTCGCCGTGCGCTCTTCCAGCTTGCTCGAGGACTCGCAGTACCAGCCTTTCACCGGAGTGTATGAGACGTTCATGCTGGGCAACCAGCAGGCTGATCCCACGGAGCGCCTCGCGGAGTTGATCGACGCCATCAAGCGCGTCTACGCCTCGACCTTTAGCCGGCATGCCAAGGCCTACGTGCGCGCCACTCCGTATCGGCTGGAAGAAGAAAAGATGGCGGTAATTGTGCAGCAGCTTGTTGGAGCATTGCACGGACGGCGCTTCTATCCGGATTTCTCAGGCGTGGTGCGCTCGCACAATTTCTATCCCGTGCCACCGATGAAGTTTTCCGACGGAATCGCTGCCGTGGCGCTCGGTCTGGGCCGGGCGGTAGTTGATGGAGGAAAGTGTCTGACCTTCTGCCCGCGCTATCCGCAGAATCTGGTGCAATTTTCCTCAGTGGAAGATATCCTCGCGAACTCGCAAACGGAGTTCTGGGCGCTCTCCTTGAACGGCGTTCCCGAGGGACGCGCCGGCCATCTGCATGAAATGCGTTTCGGTCTGGACGCGGCCGAGGCCGACGGCACGTTGCCTCCTGTTGGGTCCACCTACTCGGACGATAACGAGGCGGTATATGACGGCGTAAGCCGCCCCGGCGTACGCATCGTGAGCTTCGCGCCGATGCTCAAGCACAATCTATTTCCTCTCCCAACGATTCTTGAGACCCTGGTTAAGGCCGGAGAAAGCGCTCTGGGCATTCCTGTGGAAATTGAGTTTGCGGTTCGGCTGCCGCGCCAATCAGGCGAAGCGGCGGAGTTCGGTTTCCTGCAGATCCGTCCACTGACCCTTTCGCGCGACCACCAGGATTTGTCGGTTGGAGATGTGGATCCGCAACAACTCGTTTGCCAGAGCAACAAGGTGCTGGGCAATGGGCGCATCGAGAACTTGTGTGACGCAGTAGTCGTTGATTCGCAGCGCTTCGAGCGCAGCCGCAGCCAGGAAGTGGCCAAAGCTGTCGCACATTTTAACGGTCTGCTGGGCGCCGACAATCGTCCCTATCTACTGATCGGAGTCGGCCGCTGGGGATCGAATGACCCTTGGTTGGGAATCCCAGTGGAATGGGATGAGATCTCCGGAGCGCGCGTAATTGTGGAAGCGGGATTCCGGGATTTTCGCGTGACGCCTTCGCAAGGCAGCCATTTCTTCCAGAACCTCACCGCATTCCAGATCGGCTACTTCACCGTGAATCCGGATGCCGGAGAAGGATCGGTCGATTGGGAGTGGCTGACCGAGCAACCATCCGTGGATGAAGACGGGTGCGTCCGCCATCTGCGATTCAATACGCCTATGCGCGTGATCATGAACAGTCGAACCAGCCAAGGAGTTATTTTCAAGCCGGTCGGGGAAAAACCAGGGCAGTGACTCTCCAGCCGTAGGTGCGACCAACCTTGAAACTTGCCCAAACCAGTTGGCAGAACACACGTTGAACGCCTTTACCGCGTCGATACCCCACGCGACTTGAAAACGATGGGCTTGGACGGCACGCTCGCCCCCAACTGCATCCTACTGGTAAAGTGGGGAGAGGCGTTCTCTCGCTTGCGACGCGATCCGAGCACGGAAGTCATCCTGGAGCAAATGAGGAGACTGACTGCAGAATCTGGATGACTCGTTGAACCTCCGGATTAACCAAGGCAGGCAATACCAGCAGGATTGCGGAGTCTGTTTGCAGCGAGCGAACTGCGAACGGCGGACGGTCAACATCGCCTCGGCGACATCTTAATCAACTGGATCTGGAGCCATCATCAATTTGAAACTGAGCCATTCAGCGCGCGTGGGCCTACTAATCGTGTCAATCTTATCTTCTGTGGCTTTTTGCGCAGGTCAAAGCGCCCCGCAGACTCAAACATCGGACCCTTCCCAATCCACCCAATCGCCAGCGACCAGTTCTTCGAGGCAAGATAAACCCGGAGACCAATCGTCTGCCCAGAGTAATTCTCAGGACCCAAGCGGCCCGGTCCAAGAAGACACAAAGAAGAGCAAAGACGACCGGATGTTTTACGTAATGCCGAACTATCTGACGGTAGATAGTCAGTCGCAAGTAAAACCAATCTCATGGAAAGAGAAGTTCGCCATCTCGGCGAAGGGCTCCTTCGACCCGTACGAATTCACCGTGGTGGGCATTGTGGCGGGCATTCGCCAAGAAGAGAATGCCGATCCGGCGTTCGGGCAGGGAATGTCGGGATACGCGAAGCGGTATGGAACGGCGTTCGCCGATCAGGTGGATGGCAACGTTATGGTGGGTGGCGTTTTCCCCACGATCCTGAAAGTCGATCCTCGCTATTTTCAACTAGGCAGGGGCTCGTTCCTGCACCGCTTCGGCTATGCCATCGGCCGCATTTTCATTGCTCGAACAGATTCGGGGGGACGTATGTTCAACATTCCCGAGTTTGCGGGCAACGCAACCGCGATTGCTATTTCCAACGTTTACTATCCCGCGGCCGATCGCGGTTTTTCATCGAGTTTGTCAGACTGGGGAACGCAGATGGGCCTCGACGCCTTTGGAAATGAACTCAAAGAGTTTTGGCCCGATATTCACCGCTATGTGCAGAGGAGAGAGGCGCGCTACCACGAGAGAAAGCTGCAGAAAACGCAGCCGGCCAACCCTTCCAATCCGGATTCCCCCTAACCGTTTTCCTCCGCTGCGTGCATCCAAACGCCGACTCAAGCAATCCAACCCCGAATAAGTGTCAGGAATCGTGCTGAAAGCACAGCAGATAGAACCCGATCGGGAAAATATGAACCTGGGGGAGATTTGATAGCGATTCGATTCTTTTGCATAGCGGTAACGTTGGGCGGGATGTTGGCACCGGCGCCTCTTCAAGCTCAGGAAGCAGCGAGCGCACGAGAACAATCCAGAGAAGAAACCGTGCCGTCGGGGCTGGGCGATGTTTCGCTGACCGAGGTTTCCCAAAACCAGGTTTCACAAAACCAGGACCCACCGCGAGCAGCCCCAACGGATGGAAAGTCCACCCTACCCGACGCGCCGACGCCCAATCTCGCCCCCGTAGATTCCAATCACCCCAATGACCAAGTTGGCAAACAACCCAAGAGAATTCTGGGGATCATCCCCAACTACCGTGCGGTCAGCGCCAACGAGCATTTGCCTCCGTTGGATCTCAAGGGTGAACTGTGGCTGGCGACCCAGGATACGTTCGACTACTCCGATTTCATTTTTGTAGGAGTGCTCGCGGGAGCTGACATGGCCAGTAAGTCGCAGCCAACGTTTGGGCAGGGCGCAGAGGGCTTTGGCAAATACTACTGGCACGTCTTTGTCGACGGCGCCATAGAGAACTACATGACGGAAGCGATCGTTCCAGCGGCGACGAAAGAAGATCCGCGATATTACACGATGGGCAAAGGCGGATTCGTTAAGCGGACCGGTTATGCGGTAAGTCGGCTTTTCATCACCAGGACCAACTCGGGAGGCAGCACCTTCAATCTGTCGGAAGTCGTGGGGGCTGGGGCTGCTGCGGGCATCGGCAATGCGTATTATCCGGCAGAATCCAACCAGTGGGTGAAAACGTACCAACGTTGGGGAACGCAGGTGGGCTTGGACGGAGTGTTCAACGTGTTAAAGGAGTTCTGGCCGGACATCGATCAGGCGATATTTCACGGAAAATACTAATTCTGCCTTTGCGATGCGGCTAGTGCTTTTGCCACGCGGTCGTTGCCGTGCCCTTGGAGTCCGCATCCCGAAATCCAATCTCTCGGGGCACGATTCGTCCTGGAAGGTTGTCCGGCGTGGATAACCCGTGGGCAAGTTACTGTAGAATCATCCAGCAAACTTCATCGACGAGGAAACGCATGACAGAGCCGACGTACGAAGAGCTGAAAGCCCGATTGTCCCAGTTGGAAAAGGAAGTGGAGACGAAGAAGCGCAGTGGAGACCTGATATTCAAAGTGGGGGAGAAAGGTGGCGTCAGCGTCTACGGGCTGGGGCGTTTTCCGGTCACGCTGTATTACGAGCAGTGGAACCGGCTATTGGGAGCGGCCAATGATATCAAAGCCTTCATGGAAGAAAACAAGTCGCGATTGAAGCTTAAAGAGCAGGGCTGAGCTCCTAGTACCGGTTCCGTTGGAGTTTCTAGAGTTTGGAAGCGCCGGAAGAAATTGATCGTGAACCTGGAACAGTTCAGGCTATAATAAAAAGACTGTGCCCAAATATTCTATCGTCGTTCCTCTGCACAACGAGCAAGAGAACGTCACGGATCTCTATGACCGCCTCAAAGTGGTGATGGAGACGGCTGGCGAAAGCTTCGAAATCGTTCTGGTGGATGACGGTTCCAGCGACCACACGTTTGCCATGCTACGCGAGATCGCCGCGGTAGATAGCCGCGTGACGGTGGTCAAGCTCCGTCGGAATTTCGGGCAAACTGCTGGACTGGCCGCGGGTTTTGATCATGCCCGTGGCGAATACATCATCGCCATGGATGGCGATCTGCAACACGATCCCGCGGACATCCCGGTTTTTCTGGAGAAGATTGCGGCTGGCTACGATATTGTGAGCGGCTGGCGCAAGGTGCGCGTGGATAATTTCTGGATGCGCCGCATCCCTTCACGGATGGCGAACTGGCTGATGGCTAAATTGAGCGGTGTGGATATCCACGACTTCGGCACCACCTTCAAAGCCTACCGCCGGGAGATCCTCGAACAGGTTCCGCTCTACGGCGAGCTCCACCGCTTCATTCCGGCGTTGGCTTCATGGTACGGTGCGTCGATTTGCGAGGTGCCGATTCGCAATGTCAACCGCGAGCGGGGCGCTTCTCACTACGGAATTTCGCGCACCTTCCGCGTGTTTTTTGATCTCATCACGATTCGTTTCTTACTCCGCTATCTGTCCCGCCCATTGCACTTCTTTGGAACCTTCGGCCTGCTGAGCGTATTTGGCGGGAGCGCTGTCGTAGCCTGGCTCGGTGTGGAAAAGTTCCTGCGCCATGTTCCCATCATGGCCTCTCACGGTCCGCTGATGATGCTGGCTCTCGGCTTGCTCCTCGGCGGCTTGAATCTGCTGGCCATCGGCCTCCTCGGCGAGATGCAAGTCCGCCACTATCACGAACCCCGCCACCGGGCTCCGTATTCCGTCGACCGCGTGCTTCGTTCGCAAAACGAAGAGCACAGCGTCTCAGAGTAGGGCTCTGGCTGGTTGACATAATAGGTAATAACCCTTGGAGCTCCACCGCTAGACAGGTCCTGCCCTCTAGTTACTTGTCAGTAATCGCCATTCGCGGTGCAATTGGCTTTGGGAGGGACACTCATGGGCCGCGCGTTCGGGTTTCTCAGCGTCGTAATTGTATTAGCCGTTGGCATGTACATTTATTCCAGGCAGGCGCAGAGCTCTTCTGCCGCCGCCGGAGCCAATAGCCCGAAGGCTGCCATCAACATCACCGGCGTGAGGGCCGATCTAATCAGCATCGCCACGGCGGAGCGCCAGTACTACGCCAGCGAAGCGAAATATGCATCCCTCGACGAACTGGTTTCGAACCACTATGTGACCGTCGCCCGGCAGCGTCCTCCCTATAGTTACGAGATTGAGACCAGTTCCAGCGGCTTTCGTGTGGTCGCTACCCGCTCCGGGGACGATAACTCGGGCACGCCCGCGCATCTTTCGATTGACGAGAACATGGAAGTCCAAACTTCCCAATAGGGCAATCGGGCCGCTGAGTCTTTCCGCTCATCGTTGTCGCAGCCAGGCGTCCATCAGAGCCCTCGCAATCTCCCTCCAACCGCGGCGTATAATGTGCCGTTTAGCATAGCGAGGTTCTTCAGTCATGCCAACCACACAACATGAATTACAGCTAGCGCGGCGCATGTCGCGGCTGGGCACCGAAACTGCTTTCGAGGTTTTGAACAAGGCGCGGGCGCTAGAGCGCCAGGGGAAGAGCATCATCCATCTGGAGATTGGCGAGCCGGATTTCGATACTCCCGCGAATGTGATCGAAGCCGCTATCGACGCGCTGCACAAAGGTTGGACGCACTATGGCCCGTCCGCGGGCTTGCCCGAACTGCGCCAGACCATCGCCGATTATGTAAGCCGCACTCGCGGAGTTAAAGTTGCTGCGGAAGAAGTGGTGGTCGTGCCCGGTGGTAAACCGATTATTTTCTTTACAATTCTGGCATTGATTGACGAAGGGGATGAGGTCATCTATCCCAATCCAGGCTTCCCGATCTATGAATCGATGATTCATTACGTGGGCGGCAAAGCGATCCCGATTCGGCTTCGCGAAGATCATGATTTTTCGCTGGATGTAAACGAACTCGCGGCGCTCATCACCGACCGTACAAGACTGATCATTCTTAATTCACCGCAAAATCCTACGGGCGGCGTGATGCAGCGGAAGGACGTTGAGCAGGTCGCAAAGATAATTGGCGATCGCAACATTCTGGTCCTGTCGGATGAGATCTATAGCCGGCTGCTTTTTGAAGGGGAGCACTTCTCGATCATGTCGGTGCCCGGTATGCAGGAGCGCACGATCCTGCTCGACGGCTTTTCGAAGACGTACGCCATGACGGGGTGGCGCATGGGCTACGGCGTCATGCGGCCTGATCTAGCGGCGCACATCACCCGCCTCATGACGAATTCCAGTTCCTGCACCGCCAGCTTTACGCAAATCGCTGGGATTGAGGCGCTGCGCGGAGATCAGAGTTCGGTCGATCATATGTGCCGCGAGTTCAAGCGGCGGCGCGACGTGTTCGTCGCCGGTTTGAATAAGATCAAAGGTTTTTCCTGCCGCATGCCTAAAGGCGCTTTCTACGTCTTTCCCAACATCACAAAGACTGGATGGAAGTCGAAGCCGCTGGCGGATGCGCTGCTGGAGCAAGCCGGAGTTGCGGCGCTCTCGGGAACCGCGTTTGGCTCGTTCGGCGAAGGTTACCTGCGCTTCAGCGTAGCCAATTCGCTGGAGAACCTGCAGCAGGCGCTCGAGCGCATCGATCAGTGGACGAGGAAGAATCTGTAAGTTCATTCGCACCGGGTTTGTTTGCCCAGGGCTCATTTTCGGCGATCAGATTCATGTCGGCGAAAAAGACTCCCATCGCGAACTGGAAAGCCGAACGCCAGCCGTCCGCATGCACCCGGCTACGGCCTGCCTACAGGCAATAAAGGCTTGCTCCCGTGGAGTTGGGCGGAACAGCGCCTGAAGAAATCGCACAACTACTGGATCACCACGGTCAAGCAAGACGTTTCCCCGCACACAATGGTGGTCTGGGGCCTATGGCAGGATGGTTGTTTTCTGTTCAGCACCGGCAGCAAGTCGCGCAAGGCTCGCAACCTGCGGTGAACAACAAGAGGTGTGTCGTGTGCACGGAGCACGCGCAGGAGGCGGTCATTATGGAAGGCATCGCCGAGATCGCCGATGTTCCGGCGCGCCGGAGGTTCCTTCCAAAGTACGAGCGCAAGTACAAGTTCAACATGAAAGGAATGGAGCCGGACATCCTCTCCATGAAGGAGCCAGTTTTCGCGGTTCGCCCTCGCGTGGTATTCGGCCTATGGGAGAAGGAATTCGTGGGCAAATCCACACGCTGGAAGTTCGAGTCGGAGTAGAGTGATTGAGACGCAGTTGATCACCAAATGAACCGGATCAGTCGATATCTCACCGTGTTCCGGTATTCGGCATAACCCGCCAAGTTCTTCACCAAGAAGTTTTCCTCATCAAGAAGCCTGAATATGAGCACCAAGGTCATCGGAATGACCGGCAACAATCCCCACCACGAGGCCAGCGCAAGAGGGACACCGACAAGCATAACCAGGGCCCCCGCGTACATCGGGTGGCGTACTCGCGCATACGGCCCGGTCGATATAACTTTCTGCTCAGGGTCAACCTCGATGAGCCTCGAGGCGAAGGTGTTTTCTTTGAAGGCAGAAAAGATGATTAGAAAGCCCAGCGCGACCAGGAGATCGCCGATGATCGATACATACGGCGGTACGGTAGACCATGCGAAGCGATGATCAATTGCGGGAAAGGCAATGGTGGCGAGGAATCCGGTCATTGCGAAAATCTGGATGACTCTTTGGCCTCGTTCCTTCTCGGCGAATGGACTGGCCTCAGTCCGCCGCTCCAGCAGTTTGGGATCGTTCCTCATCAGGTAGACGCCGATCATTAGCGAGGACAGGGAAAACACGGCTAGAAAAATCCACGCTTGCCAGTAACGGAGGGACCACGCAGAAAGGAACAGCAGCAGTGTGAGGGTAATGACAAGGCGCAGAAGTCCGGCGAAGGCTTTCTTGTCCAGATCCTTCATCGTTAAGGATGTTAGCTGAATCCTGCGGCACAGGAGCAGGCGCAGCGAACGTCCTCAGTTGCTCCTGGCTGCTCCGTCACCCCGTATAGTGATCTCCGTCACAGCAGTGCGTACTTCATCCCACTAAGCTCAGCGTAGCTCCGTGTGTTTTTCTTTCTTCCGGCGCGAAGGGGACGGCCATGGCCCTCACAGATTCCACTACTGGCAATATCATCCGGGACTACTCCATCGAGCAGCTAAAGGACGCTGCCAACCTGATGCGCGGCTACGATCTGATCGCGCTGTGCGCGGCGGGTTCAGGCCACGCCGGCGGCACGCTTTCGATCATGGACATTACCGCTGCGCTCTATCTCAAAGTCGCCAATCACGATCCCAAAAATCCTTCCTGGCCTGGCCGCGACCGCATCATCTGGTCCACTGGGCACAAGGCTCCCAGCCTGTATCTCGGATTGGCCGTCGCAGGTTTCTGTCCCGTCGAGGATGTGATGACCCTGCGCAAACTTGGCTCCGCTTACCAGGGACATCCGCATTGGCTTAAGCTGCCCGGCGTTGAGGTTTCCACCGGTTCGCTGGGACAAGGCTTGAGCATTGCGGTAGGTATCGCGTTGGCGGCCAAACTTGATGACAAGCGTCACAAAACATTTTGTTTGATGGGCGATGGCGAGCAGCAGGAGGGTCAGATTTGGGAGGCGGCCATGGAGGCTGGGCATTTCCACCTCGACAACCTGATTGGCATTATCGATTGCAATCGTCTGCAAATTGATGGCTGGGTGAAAGACGTGATGGACGTTGAGCCGCTTTGCGCCAAGTACGCCAGCTTTGGCTGGGATGTCATGCGGATCGACGGACACGATATGAATCAAGTAGTGGACGCGCTTCAGCAGGCGAAGGAGTCGGAAGGGAAGCCGGTCGTTATTCTCGCCAATACCGTCAAGGGCAAGGGCGTCAGCTTCATGGAGGATCAGGCAGGATGGCACGGCAAGGCGCCGACCCGCGAGGAACTAACCAAGGCGCTGAAGGAACTCGGCCTTAGCGAACGTCTCCCGGTGCAGCAGTTGCTCGAGAAGGCGAAACAGTATCAAGCGGAAGTGGAGCACAAGCTCGACGCCCAGATCCCGAAGTTCTCGCGGGATTACTGGTGGAATGCCGGGGACACAATGAAGGTCAAGATGGAGCCCACGCGCAAAGGATTCGGCCAATCGCTGGCGACCAATGGCGACGATGAGCGCGTCGTTTGCCTTGGGCTGGACATCTCCGGATCAATTACCATCAGCGATTTCTACGCCAATAAACCCGAGCGCAAGAAGCGCTGGATCAGCCTGGGGATCGCGGAGCAATCCGCCACGTCGGCGGCCGCGGGTTTGGCCAAGGAAGGTAAGCTGCCCGTGCTCGGAACCTATGCGACGTTCGCCGCAGCTCGCAATCTGGACCAGATTCGCACCTCAGTCTGCTATGGAAATTTCAACGTGTTGATCGCGGGAGCTCACGGTGGAGTTTCGGTCGGCCCCGACGGCGCCACTCATCAGGCGTTGGAAGATCTGTTCGCCATGCAAGGCCTGCCGAACATGTCAGTGGTTGTGCCCTGCGACGTGGAGGAGACGCGCAAGGCCACCAATTATCTGCTGCTAAAGCATGTGGGGCCGAAATATATTCGCTTTGCCCGCGAAGCGACGCCGGTGGTCACGAATGAGAAGACGCCGTTTGTATTTGGCAAAGCAAATGTGATTCGCCTGCGCGGCGAGACAGCAAATTTCGCCGACGCTTTTGAAACTCGCCTGGAATCGACCCATGAAAGTGAGCGGGAGGATCTGAGCATCATTGCTTGCGGGCCGATGGTCCCGGAAGCCATGCGCGCGGCATACATCCTGAAGCGCGATTACGGTTACGAAACTCGTGTTCTGAACCTGCACACACTCAAACCAATCGACGCGGAAGCCGTCACTCGCGCGGCTGAAGATACTGGCGTAGTGATTACGGCGGAAGAGCATCAGATCGGAGCTCTGGCCTGGCGGGTCAGCGCGATTCTGACCGAGAGTTCAAAACTGTATGGGCTGCCGATAATCACTGGCGCCATTGGGGTAAAAGACCGCTTTGGCGACTCCGGCGCACCCTGGGAGTTGATCAAGGAATTCGAAGTAAGCGGTGAGCACATCGCGCTCAAAGCTGCGGAGTTGATGGCCTTCAAGAAGAAGCGTGCGGAAGAGAAGAGGGAAGAGCGCGAGCATCTTTTCTACGCGGGCATGCGATAGACGGGGCTACTTCGAGAAAATCGCGACTTATTTCAAGCCATCGACCACGTAGAGGTCGGAGAGCACGCGGAATGTGGAATAGGCATACGACTTTCCGTCCGCACTAAATCGGATGGTTGGGATACCTTGCGCCCCCGCGGGATCGGCGGGTGCAATCTCCTTCCAAGGCTCGCGGTGACCGGAAGCGAGATCCAATCGGAAAAGTTTCAGTGGGATGCCGCGACTCGCCACCAGCAAGCCCTTGCCATCTCCGGAAAGGCCGACAGCAGATTCTTCGGAGCCCAAAGTTACGTCCAGTTGCCGTGGACTCCCGCCAGCCAAGGGGTAGAGCCAGATCTGGTGTTTCACGTCGAAAGCAAGAAGGTACTTCCCGTCTCGTGTGACGAATCGCCCGGAAGTACCCTCGGGGGTTAGGGCCCGTGGCAGCCCCCCTTGAATATCTAACAGATAGGTGCGAGCACCATGTCCGGGCTCCGCGGCAGAGAAAACGATCGACTTGCTGTCCGGTGCCCACCCGGTGTCGAAGTGGTCGAGTTTGTCGTCGGTAAGCTGTCTCGGTTCTCCCACACCGGTGGGCAGCAGTACCAACTTTGCCGGTGCTCCTACGATAGACACCACCCATTGCCCATCGGGAGAAAGTGAGCCAAAGCCACCGTCGCCGAGCCGTATCGATGGCGATCCATCGGTTTTACGCAGAAAAATACTATAGTTTGAACCCTCGGCTTCGCCGGTCTCGGAGAAGATGACGGTCTTGCCGTCACCGGATATATCAGCGAGGAGAGACCAGTCAAACCAGGTCAGGCTACGTTCTCGCGTTTCACCGGGAGCGAGGGCCGAAAGGCTCATACGAGATTTATCTGCGGTCAGGAGAACCAGGCCAGTGCGGCTGATGTCGTGTATGGTCAGGCCGCCGGGCGCACGGTAGATGAGGCGTTCCTTGCCGGAGAAATCCAGCGCGTAGACGGCACGTTCCGATCCGGCGGGGACCGCGGAGAACCATACTTCCTTCCCGCCCGGAGCCCAGGCCAGCCCTTCGACGCTCGAGTAAAAAGAAGAACTGGCTTTGGGATTTCCGTGCGCATCGAGGATGACGACGCGACCGTCGTCGCCGCCGGGCACATGGTCGGCGATCGCCAAAAAATCTCCCTTGGGCGAGAAACGCACATGGCTGACCCAGCCGCGAGGCTCGTAGATCACATTCCCGACCGGAAATTCCAAGTGCAGGATTCCGATCGTGCTGGGACGGATAACGGCAAGCGACTGGCCATCGGGCGTCCAGTCTGCCCAAGCCACCTTGTCGAGCACCTCGCGTGGCGCACCTCCAGCAAGCGGGACTCGAGCCAGAGTTCCGTTCTGAGCGAAAGCTCCCGTGTTCGTGGGATGCAATGAGATCGCCATCTCGCCTTTGGCGGAGATGGATAGAATCTGCGCGGACGGCAAACCTACTGTGCGGGAGTCGCTGCTATCGAAGCGGGTGGAGAATATTTCCTGCGGCTGCCCTTCCCAGGCTGCGCCGTAAACGATGGTCTGTCCATCGGGTGCGAAGCGCGCGGCCCAGACGGTACCGTTACGGAAGGTGACTTCGTGGAAGGTTGGATTCGCCGTCGCGGCGCTGCGACGAGCGAATTCATAGATGGCGACCCACGATCCGAGCAGGAGCAATCCACCAAGCAAGGGCAGAAGCCACCGGCGGGAAGACGGCTCTTCCGGAATGGCGCGCACGCCGCCACGGCTGGACGTCGAGATATCGGTGAGAGCCCCTAGGTTGAAGGCCACATCGCGCGCGGACTGGAAGCGCTCCGCAGGATTTTTCTCGAGGCAGTGCCGGACGATCCGTTCAAGCGCGGGCGATACGTTGCGATTGGTCTCGCTAAGGTCGGGTGGCTCCTCTTTAAGGATTGCGCTCATAGTATCGACGGGAGAATCGCCGTGGAACGCACGCTTGCCGGAAAGCATCTCGTAGAGGATGGCGCCAAATGCAAAGATGTCGGCACGCGCGTCGGCGGGTTTGCCCCGGACTTGCTCGGGCGACATATATCCGACGGTGCCCATGACGGTGCCTGCGTCTGTGCCAATGACTTGCTGGGTGGGTGCTTCGCCCGAAGCATCGGCCTCCGGGCGAGTGAACTTGGCCAAGCCGAAGTCCAGAATCTTGGCGCGTCCGTCATGCGTGAGGAAAATGTTCTCCGGCTTCAGGTCGCGATGGACAATGCCTTTGTCATGGGCGGCGGCCAGGCCGCTTGCGATCTGCTGGGCATAGTCAATGGCCTTGCGCGAAGGGAGCGCGGAGTCGCGCAGGCGGTCGCGGAGAGTTTCGCCCTCGAGCAGCTCAGAAACTACGTACGGTGCGCCATGATCTTCACCGATGTCGAAGATCGAGAGAATGTTGGGGTGGTTGAGCGCCGCTGCGGCGCGGGATTCCTGCGCGAAGCGCTGCAGGCGGTCGGGATCAGCGGAGAACGAAGAGGGCAAAATCTTGATGGCGACGTCGCGGTTGAGGCGGGCGTCGCGCGCACGGTACACCTCACCCATTCCGCCAGCGCCTAGCGGTGATTGAATTTCATACGGGCCGAGCTTTGTGCCAGAGGCGAGTGGCATGGGTGCGCCATTATAGCCCAAGGCTTCGCGTCGCAGCATGACCGTGATGAAGAGGCGGCTCCGAACGTCGTTGGCTTGTCACGTATGATATTTTCGGTGTCTTGCAGTGTGGGGGCAGGCTGAGTCAAATTCAATCTCAGTCGTGCTGAAAGTGACATGGATAAGAAACTGCGTATTTTTGCGACCTGCGATATTGGAGAAGCGCTTGACCTGCTGCGTAACCGCGGATACGAAGTTGAAGTCTATCCTCAGCCGGAGGCTCCCCCGAAGAGCCTAATCATCGACAAGGTCAAGTCCGGCATAGATGGCTTGATCACCACGCTTCGAGATCCGATCGACGCGCAGGTCTTCGAAGCCGGCAAGAACACGCTGAAAGTTGTGGCACAAATCGCAGTTGGCTTCGACAATATCAATCGCGCCGATGCCAATCGTTTTAAGATTCCTTTCACTCATACGGCCGACGTTCTGACCGAAGCTACCGCGGAGTTTGCCTTCTTCATGCTGGGTGTTCTGGCCCGTAAGATGTGGCCCGCCGAACACCTCACGCGCGAGAACCGGTGGGGATATTGGCATCCTTACTTGCCCTTTCTGGGTGATGAAGTCACGGGCAAGACGATTGCGATCATAGGCACTGGACGCATTGGGCTGGCGTTAATCAAGAAGTGCGCCGGCTTCGATATGAACATGCTGTGCTACGACCCGGCCTACGAGAATCACGATTACATTAAGGCCATTCAAGAGACGATGGACTTGCGCCACGAGCGCGGCATAACAAAAGAGAAAAACTGGATCAAGTATGTGTCGTTTGAAGACGCGCTGCGCCAGGCCGATTTCGTGAGCGTGCACGTGCCATTGTTGCGGCCCGGCGAAAGCGCCACTCCCACCTACCATCTCTTCAACGAGCAGACCTTGAAGCTGATGAAGCCGACGGCATTTTTAGTGAACGACTCCCGCGGACCCGTAGTCGACGAGGCAGCTCTAGTGCGTGCTCTGCGAGAGAACTGGATTGCGGGCGCGGCCCTCGATGTTTATGAAAAAGAGCCATTACCAGCGGACTCACCGCTTCGCGACTCCTTCGATTGCCGACCGCTGCCGCCTGTTTCCGCATTTCGCCAGCGCAGCCCGCATCACGCGGCTCGACGCCGATCCTAACAAAGGCATGGCCGGACGATGTGTCCAGGGATTGATCGACGTCCTCGAAGCGAACTACGGCGGTGACATCACGAAAATGCCTTACGTGGTAAACAAAGAGGCGTTCGGAAAGTCCTAGCTGATTCTGCCGTCTTTCGTCTTTGGTTGCCGCTAGAATAGAGCCCAGACCGTTTTGTCTCAAGGACCCGAATGAAAAGAGCCACTCTGTTTTTTCCGGTCGTGCTGCTTCTCTTTGCTCTAGCCCTCGCAGAAACTCCCGAGCCGCACAATCCACTGAAGTTGATTCCTCAGCCGAAGGAAGTGCAACTGCATGCTGGCAGCTTTCGCGTGAAGCCCACCACCCGAATCCTCGTCGAATTTGGGCATCAGGCCGAGGATCGCATCGCGGCGGAAACGCTGGCGGAAGAGATCCACGACCGTTCTGGTTTGAAAGTGAGCATTACCGGTGAAAAACCAGACGCTAAGCAGGAGCGCAGCACCATCGTTCTCGCGCGCTTGCAGGACCAAAAAGTCAAGAATTTCCTGGCAGCGAGGGGCCTGAAGGCGGATTCGATTGGCGACCAGGGCTACCTTCTGTTCTCGGACAAAGCTCATCTCATCGTCGCCGCAAACACTGGCCAGGGACTTTTCTACGGCGTGCAGACGTTGCGCCAACTACTTCACGAGGATGGCGGAAGTCTGGTTTGTCCGGCGGTTTCGATTCGCGACTGGCCCAGCATGGAGTGGCGCGGCGTGCAAGACGACATCAGTCGAGGTCCGATTCCAACGGAAGAGTTTATGAAACACCAGATCCGCACCTTGGCCGGGTACAAGGTAAATCTGTTTGCTCTCTACATGGAGCACGTATTCGATTTCGCCAGCCAGCCATTGATGGCACCAAAAGAAGCCGCGCTTACGCCTCAGGAAATCAAGGCGCTGGTGGTTTATGCAAAGAATCTTTACGTCACGATTCTTCCCGAGCAGCAAACCTTCGGACACCTCCATCACATGCTGAAGTATGAGATTTACGCAGACGTGGCGGAGCGGCCGCATGGTCACGTACTCACGCCGACTAAAGACCGGTCCTATGAACTGATCAAAGCCATGTATGCGGACCTGGTGCCGCTTTTTCCGGGACCCTTTTTGCACGTAGGCGGCGACGAGACGTTTGAACTGGGTCATGGACAAACCGCGGCGCGTGCCAGCGAAATCGGCCTGGGCCGGGTGTATCTCGAGCACATGCAGAAAGTGAGCGGCATTCTTCAGCCCTATCACAAACAACTCATGTTCTGGGGAGATATCGCGGTGAAGTATCCGCAACTTCTCACCATTCTGCCCAAGGACATGATTGCGGTTCCCTGGGACTATGATGCGAAGCCCAGCTACGAGAGCATCATCAAACCGTATCGCGACGCCGGACTCCGCGTAGTTGTGGCTCCGGGCGCAAACAACTGGAGCCAGGTCTGGCCGGACTTGGATGTCGCCTTCGTGAACATTCGCAACTTTGTGCGTGACGGACAGGACCTGGGCGCGATGGGCATGCTGAATACAACGTGGAATGACGATGGCGAGTCGATCTATGGGATGGCATGGCCCGCGCTGGTTTTTGGCGCGGCGGCAGGATGGCAAGCGGGCGAATCTAATATCGACGATTTCAAGAATGACTATGATTGGGCCTTCTATCGCAACGAAGATTCCACTTTCCGTGACGTGCTGGAGAATCTGGACAGCGGGCACGAGACGCTGGCGAAGAATCACATTGTCTTGGAGACGGACGAGTTGTTCTGGGCCGATCCCTTCACGCAGGAAGGCGCAGCGCTTATGCAGAAGATTCTGCCGGCGGCCGTCGACATGCGTTTGGGCGCGGAGCACGCACTGGAATCGCTCTACCGCAACTCTGACAAGGCGCAAGCCAACCAGACCACGCTAGCCGACATGACGCTGGGTGCGTGGCGTTGGGACGCACTGGGCATGAAGGCCGAGTTTACCGAGGAGATCAACAGGTTTTACTGGGACGCTTTCCAGAACCAAACAGATGCAGAGCGCGTGGACAATGACCTGGCGGAAATCACGGATGCTAATGCGCGGCTTGAAGATCTGCGCGATGCGACCACGCGCCTGAGTGAGATGTACCGGGAAGCATGGCTGCGGGAGTATAACCCGTTCTGGCTGGATAATGTTCTGGTACGCTACGACATGCTGGCCGGTGAGTTTCAGCAAAAGATCGTCGCTGTGCGGCAGGTACGTCGGCAATACGATCTTACCAAGACTCTTGCTCCGCCGCAGGATCTAGGCTTTTACTTGCACCCATAGAAGCAGAAGCACACCCTAGGATGTTTTCCGACCGCACCAACTGGAAGCTCACGCGCAATCGACTGACGGACACGCTCGAAGAGGTGAAATCGAACGGCGCCCATGTGTTGGATTTGACGATCTCGAATCCGACAAGAATCGGGCTGCAGTTCGAGGATGCACAGATTCTTGAAGCGTTGGCTTCGCCGAAGGCGATGGATTACGATCCTCAGCCCAAGGGCTTGCGCAGCGCGCGGGCGGCGGTTGCGAACTACTACCGGACGCAACATGGGATTGACAGCCTCGACCCGGAGCGGGTGATTCTCACCACCAGCACCAGTGAAGGTTATTCGTTCGTGTTTCGCCTGCTTTGCAATCCGGGCGATGAGTTGCTGGTTCCGAAGCCGAGCTATCCCTTGTTTGAGTTTCTTGCTGACTTGCAGGACGTGAAGCTCGTGTCCTATCCCTTGATTTATGACTACGGCTGGCAGATGGATTTTCCGTCCTTGGAGAAGGTCGTTACGCGAAGGACGCACGGGGTGGTTGTCGTTCACCCCAACAATCCCACAGGTTCGTATGTGCACGCGCAAGAGCAGGCGTCGCTGAACGCCTTCTGCGCGGAACGTGGGCTGGCGATCATCGCGGACGAAGTATTTCTCGACTATTCCCACAACGGAGAGCCGCAACGAAGCTTTGTCGTGAATCCGGATGTGCTCAGCTTCACGCTGAGCGGAGTCTCTAAGATTTCAGCACTGCCGCAAATGAAATTGGCATGGATTGTCACCAGCGGCCCGGCGGCGCAGAGAGATGCGGCACAGGCACGGCTTGAGGTAATCTCCGACACGTACCTTTCCATGAATGCTCCCATCCAGTGGGCAACTCCGGCGCTTCTGGCGCAGCGGGAAAGGGTTCAACGCCAGCTACTGGATCGCGTGCTTGTGAATCTCGCTGAACTCGACCGTCAGTTGGACGCGCAGAAGATGTGCCAGCGCCTAAATGTGGAAGGCGGATGGTACGCAATTTTGCGCATCCCCGTAACGCAGACCGATGAGGAATTGGCGGTTGATCTGCTGCGTCGAAAATCAGTACTGGTGCATCCGGGGCACTTTTACGACTTTCCGAGCGACGGTTATCTGGTGCTGAGCTTGATCACCGCACAGACCGAATTCGCGGAAGGGATCAAGCGACTTTTGGAATTAGTAGTTGCCGGCTAAGAGCCTGCGAGATTCGGGTGCCGATCAACACTCAAGAATCTCTATCTCTTCACCAGAAATGGATTGCTCTCCCGTTCTTCTCCGATCGTGGTCAGCGGGCCGTGGCCGGGCACGACCACGGTATCGTCCGGCAGAGCGAGCACCGTTGCATGCAGCGATTCCATAATTTTCTGCATCGACCCGCCGGGAAGGTCGGTGCGTCCAATGGAGCCAGCGAATAGCGTGTCGCCCGCGATCAAAGTCTTTTCGGCAGGGAAGTATAGGCAGATGCTGCCTTCGGTGTGACCCGGAGTGTGCAGAATGGTGGCGGTGTGGACGCCAGCCTTTACGCTATCGCCAGCGCTTATACTCTGGTCGATCTCGACTGCACCGGGTGTGGCCATGCCAACCCAAGCCGCTTGCACATCGAGCATTTTGAGCAGGGCGTAGTCGTTCTGGTTAAGCAGGATTGGTGCTCCCGTGGCCGCGCGTAACTTCATCGCGCCCCCTACATGATCAATGTGGGCATGGGTGATGACGATCTGCTTGACTTGCAGGTTATGCTTGCGGATAAGCGCGAGAACGTCTTCAATGTCATCCCCGGGGTCGATGACCATCGCTTCGCGCGTCGTTTCGTCGCCGATGATCGAGCAGTTGCATTGCAGCGGTCCGACGGGGAAGATTTCGTGGATCATGCTTCCATTGTAGCGAAGGGAGTTCTGGGTACCGAGGAACAAGCAGCGGAGTAGACGGAGAAAGATCAGGTTCAGACTTGCCGTAAAGCGCGACTGGCGCGACAATACGCCAGCATGCTTGGGGAGGCTTTGTGGCAGCTAAGTACCGTCAGCACGGATATCAGGATCGCGATCGCGAGGAAAAGCCGCGCCGGGAGTCTGTAGAAAAGCCGCCAGCGGTCCCTGCGGCAAGACGCGACTACAGCATGGGGCCAAAGCCCGTGAACTTGCCCGGAACGCGTGCCGTCTCGCGATGCACGCAGTGTGGAACGGTCTTGCAAGGGATGCCGCCCACCGGGCTTTGCCCCAAGTGTGGATTCGAATTGCACTCCTGCAAGCAGTGTGCGTACTTCGATCCGGGCAGCCGGTTCGAGTGCATGCAGCCGGTGCCGAAGCGCATCGAAAAGAAAGATACCCGCAACGACTGCACGTTCTACGAAATCCGCGTTAGTCGCGAAAAAGAAACTTCAACGCCGGCCGCTCTGCGGCCGAACGACGCCCGGCAGGCATTCGAGAATCTGTTCAAGAAGTGACGCGCAGGTAGATCCCTCACGATCCATCGCGCAAGCTGCTTTGTCTTACGGTTTCTCCGTAGGCCGCAGAAGAATCTCACTCACGAACGATTGCGGACTCTGCGTCACCAGCATCTCCACCGCGTGCGCCACGTCCTCCGGTTGCAGCATCTTCGCAGGATTTTTGCCGGCGTGCGGGCTGAAGTCTGTGTTAGTCGACCCAGGACAGATCACACTCACACGAATGTTGTAGGCGCGCAGTTCCTCCGCCACGGAGTACGTGAGTCCGTTCAGTCCCCACTTGGAGGCTGCATAGGCAGCGCCATTCGGCAGCGCGTTCTTTCCCGCGAGCGAAGAAATATTAATGATGTGCCCGGAGCGGGCGCGAATCATCAAGGGAGCGAACGCGCGGATACCGTAATAAACGCCGCGCAAATTCGTATTCAAAATCTGCTCCCACGCATCAGGAGGAAGTTGATGTAGTGGGCCGCCGAATCCTGCTATGCCCGCGTTGTTTACCAGAACATCCACGCGCCCGAAAGAGTCGATTACGTGCTTGGACGCCGCTTCGACTGACTCAAGGCTGTTAACGTCACAGGGAACGATCTCGGCTTTTCCGCCCTCTTGGGCAATAGCTTGCGCGGTTGATTCGAGGGCGAGACGATTTCGTCCGCACAGCACCCCGATCGCGCCCAGTCGAGCCAGAGAGATTGCAATGGCGGCTCCGATGCCCCGCCCGGCGCCGGTAATCACTGCTACTTGCCCTGCAAGGGAATGGGCCTTATCGTTTGGGAGCGCATTCATATGCAATATCTTGAGTTGTCCACAGTCGCGAAGCCGCGGACGCAACCACGGCTTCCCCGGGGAGCCACTCGTGCATCTTATACAATGGCGGGGGGAAACTGGGAAGTTGCTTGCCTTCGGAGGACGAGGTACTTATAATCCGGCCAACCGGGAAAGAAGGGTATTCGCCTTAAACCCCAGTTCGCCCCGATTTCGCGAGGCCTGCCCGGACGCGACTTGGATTTCCAGACAGGATGCGGAGCGCGTAAACGGTCCAAGCAGAGTGCCGACAATTCAGCAAGAACGCTTATTCACGACATTATTCGATTCCCAAAGGTGCAAGGAGCCAACACTGATGAAAAAGATTCTGGTCACGGTTGTGCTTGGGGTAGCTGCAACCGCAGCGGCCCAGAGTGCCGCGCAGCCAGCGCAACAACCATCACAGCCAGCGGCACAACAACCGGCAGCGTCTGCCGCGCCAGTTATTAAGGACCCCGCCGAGTACAACGCCTACGTGGGAGCGATCAAGCAAACCGATCCCGCGGCCCAGATCAGCGGGCTGGAAGCATTCATGACGCAATATCCGAATAGCGTGATGAAGGTGGCCGCGCTCGAAACTCTGATGCAGGACTACCAGCGAACGAACAATTCGCAGAAGACGATCGAGACTGCCACGAAGTTGGTTGCCGCCGATCCCAACAATGTTCGCGGGATGGCGTTGCTGGCCTACTTTGATCGCCTGAAGGCACAGGGCGGGGATACCAATGCCAAGCAAGACCTGGAAGATGCCAAGAAATACGGACAGATGGGGCTGGACGCAGTGCCGAAATTCACCAAGCCCGACGGTACTTCCGACGCTGACTTTCAGAAGATGAAAGATCAGATGACCGCTATCTTCAACGCGGCCATCGGCATTGCGGATCTCACCGATAAGGACTATGACGACGCTCGGAAAGCGCTTCGCGTGGCGGCTGATGCCAATCCCACAGACTTTAGCGTGGTTTATCCGTTAGCCTTAGCCTATGCCGGCCCCACTCCGCCGGACCCGAAAATTCCACCCGATTCGATCAACGCGATATGGTATGCCGCCCGCGCTTCAATCGTTGCCCCGACACCGCAGTATCAGCAGCAGATTGAGAAATACGCGAGGAATCAGTACATCAAATATCACGGCGGAGATGATGGCTGGACCGATCTTCTGGCTCAGGCGAAGGCAAACCCGGCTGAACCCGCTGGATTTACGATCAAGCCGGCACCCACCCCACCGGAACAAGCTCACAACATGGTTGTAGCCACGCCGCCCGACAAGATGGACTTTGCGACTTGGGAGTTCGTTCTTTCCAACGGCAAACAGGAAGATCAGGATGCCGTGTGGAACGCCATCAAGGGTAAGCCTGTACAGATGAACGGAACCGTCATTAAAGCTACTGCGACCGAGTTCGACATCGCGGGCAGTGAAGATGATATCGAAGCCAAGAAGGCAGACATTACGCTCACCTTCGAAGAGAAGGTTCCGCTGAAGCTCATTCCCAAAGAAGGAGCTAGTCTCGACTTCCAAGGCGAGCCTGCCTCGTATACCCCCAGTCCGTTCATGATGGTGATGGAGAAGGGCAAGCTGTTGAAAGCCGCAGCCCCGACTCCGGCGAAGCCTGCGGTTCACCACAAAGCAGCTTCTTCCCAATAGTTGTTGGGGATTTGGCAAGAAAGGCAGCCCGCAAGGGCTGCCTTAAATTTTTGACTACGCAAAAGGGTCGCGTGCTAGCGGATCGCTTTCTTTTCCATGGTGACCGGACGTGCACTTCGCGGCGGACGCTTCGCGCCATCCCGTAGTTGCCGTACATCGATCTTGAGCTCATCGATAGTGCGACTCAGGGTATTGCGATGCATACCCAATTCGCGGGCGGCGCGGCACTGGTTGCCTTTGTTTTCCTGGAGGACGGTGAGAATGAAGCGTTTCTTGAACTCACGCACGCCCTCGGAGTAGAGGATGTTGCTTTTATACATCTGCAGGATGAGTGCTTCCAATTGATCTTTCACGGTAGGTCTCTCTCTTCGTTTAAAGTCGTCGTTTTGATGTCTTCGCTCGAACACCCAACAGTACTTATTTCCCAGGGGCGGCTGGAGTCCCCGTCAAATCCTTCGGAGCTCTACGCAAGAAATCTAGACCCTCGTAAAACCTGGCTCGTAATGCCGATGGCGCCACCCAGATCGCCGCTCTCCCGGCCACCAAGAAATAAGGGGCCAATTCCGACTTCTCCAGCATCGAAGAGGTCGGAGTGAATGCCGTCATCCCCATCAGGACGACAGCTACCACCAGCGCGCCCTTCATCACGCCCAGCAAAGCGCCCAGAAGGCGATCAAAACCGCTGAGCCCGGCTTCCTTCATGAGCCTTCTCGCGATGCGTCCTGCAATACTGAACACGATCAGGATCGCGAAAAATATCATCAGGAAACCGAAAATCTCTGCCAGCAACTCCGAATTCAGAAACTTCAACAGCCAGTCGGCGAGCCTTTGATACTGCCAGGCCGCGACGACGTAGCCTACAACCAATCCCGCCATGCTCAGTGCCTCGGCGAAGAACCCATGCATGGCGGCCAGCAAAACATTCAGAGCGATCAGCGCAACAATCGCCCAATCCGCCGGCGTCATGTCGCGCTCCGGCGAACCCGGATGCCGTAGAAGACCCTGCGCTCATACATCCAGTTTCTTTCCCGTAATCTGCTGGTAGGCATCAAGATACTTTTCGCTGGTGTGCTGCGCAACCTCGGCCGGCAAAGCGGGCGCCGGTGGCTGCTTGTTCCAGCGAATCTCCTCCAGGTAATCGCGGACATATTGCTTGTCGTAGGACTCTTGCGCCCGGCCCGGCTCGTACTTGTCAGCGGGCCAGAAGCGTGAAGAATCCGGCGTAAGCACTTCGTCGGCCAGCGTGATCCCCTTGGCGGTGCGGCCAAATTCGAATTTCGTATCGGCAATGATGATGCCGCGCTGACGTGCGTAATCGGCGGCCTTCTTGTAAACGCGCAAAGTGAGATCGCGCAGAGTGCTGGCGGTCTCCGTGCCCACGATGTCGCACATCTGGGCAAACGAAATGTTCTCGTCATGGCCGCTGGTGGCTTTGGTCGACGGCGTAAAGATCGGCTCGGGAAATGCCTGCGATTCGCGAAGCCCCGCTGGCAATTCGATGCCGCACACTTTGCCGGTCGCTTTGTACTCCTTCCAGGCAGACCCTGAGATATAGCCGCGGACGACGCACTCTACGGGGAACATCTGTGCGCGCCGGACCACCATGGAGCGGCCGCGCAACTGGTCAGCATACTTCTGCAGCGTCTGCGGATAACGCTCGACATCCGCGGTGATCAAATGGTTGGAGACGATATCGGACAGGAAGTCGAACCAGAACAGCGATATCTGGCTCAGCACACGCCCCTTATGCGGGATGCCGGTCGCGAGCACGTAGTCGAAGGCGGAAATGCGGTCCGTGGCGACGAAGAGCAACCGGTCAGCGTCGAGCTGGTAAACGTCGCGCACCTTACCGCTGGCGTGAAGTTGGAGATCGGGAAAGTCTGTTTGTAAGAGAACGGGATCGAGAAGTTCAGAGCTCATATTGAAATACTAAGGCAGGAGCGAGCCGTATTTTAGCCCCTCAGAAAGTTTTGTCAACGATGGAGATCACTCCCCGAAGGTAAGGACCTATCCTATTGAGCAGGAAAACGTTGGCTGCATTGCACAGACCAAATGAGAGGAGAACTAAGAGCTGCGCGAGCGCGTGGTTGTGGAAAAGCTGAGGATAGAAGTGGATATCGTGGCGCTTTACTGTGACCTCGGGTCTGCCAAATTCTCGCTTGTATTTTACTAAGCCGCGCCGAAGCGAACCGACACCAGTTTCGACACCCCGGGCTCCTGCATAGTGACACCGTAAAGCACAGGAGCGATGCTCATGGTCTTCTTGCTATGGGTGATGAGCACGAATTGGGTTTGGACGCTCATCTCCTTCACCAGTTCGGTGAAGCGGCCGATATTGGCTTCGTCGAGGGGTGCGTCCACCTCGTCCAGGATGCAGAATGGGCTTGGCGTGTACTGGAAAATGCCGACCAGCAGGGCGAGCGCGGTGAGGGCCTTCTCGCCGCCGGAAAGAAGCAGAACGCTTTGCAGGCGTTTGCCGGGAGGCGAAGCCACCACGTCGATGCCGCTTTCGGCGGAATTTTCCTCGTCAGTGAGTTTCATGAAGGCATTCCCGCCACCGAAGAGTTTCTTGAATGTGGTCTGGAAGTTCTCGTTGATTTTGGCGAAAGCTTCCTGGAACTTTTGCCGCGACACTTCGTCGATCTCGCGGATGGTTGCGGTGGTGTTCTCGATAGAGGAGATAAGATCTTTGCGCTGAGCATCAAGGAATGCGTGCCTCTCAGCAGTCTCGCGATACTCTTCAAGCGCCATCATGTTTACCGGACCCATGGCTTCGAGCTTGGAACGCATCTCGCGGTAAGAGTGGTCGCGGGTAGCGAGTTCGTCGCCAGTGACGAGGACCAGCGTAGTATCAGCCATCAGCGCAGGCCTCTCGATGCCGAGTTCGTTGAGGCAGGTTTCTGCCATGTACATCGCGTCGGCTTGTAGCTTGGCCGCGGCGGCCTGTATCTCACCACGACGGTCGCGCGCTTGATCGAGCAGTTGGCGCGCGCTGCGAAGCAATTCATCGATCTCCGAGAGCCGGGCGCGAAGTTGGTCTTTTTCAAACTGCAGCAAACCCTCACGCGCTTGGCCCGCATTGCGCTCCGCTTCGAAGTCAGCCGCTTGCTGTTCGAGTTGCAGGTTCTCAGTTTCGCGCCGCAGCTTTTCAGCTACGGCCGCTTCGATTTGTGAAACGAGGGCGTGGACGCGCTCGTTCATCTCAATGAACAGGGAATCGATGCGCCCCAGAACCGCAG
This sequence comes from uncultured Acidobacteriaceae bacterium, assembly GCA_963782835.1. Classification (GTDB taxonomy): domain Bacteria; phylum Acidobacteriota; class Terriglobia; order Terriglobales; family Acidobacteriaceae; genus Sulfotelmatobacter. The sequence goes on from CAWALR010000011.1 coordinate 73,955, forward strand.
TAGCCGAGCGATGGCGCTCTTCGAGTGCCGCGACTCGTGCCACGCGCTGCGAACTGCTCTGGGCCGCGACTTCACGGCGTTGTCGCAAGACGCCAAGAGATTCCTGGGCAGCTGCGATTTGCTGCTCGAGTCCAGCGCGAGTCTGTTCGAGAGTCGCTATCTCCGCCTGACGGGCAGTGATGATTGATTCCTGCTCGGAGCGTTCAGCCGCTAGCCGCTGCAACTCCGCGCGCGAAACGCTCATGCGTCCGGTGACGCGGGACAACTCGGAATCGAGCTGCTGCAGCATGTGGCCCGACGTCATCGACTGATGCTCGGCCTCGCGTTTTTCCCCTTCCAGGCGCTCCAGCAGGGAAGCGAACTCTTTAATTTCTCTGCCCAAAGTTAGAACGCGCATCTCTTCGTCGCGTAGAGCGCGTTCCAGATCTTCGAGCTGCCGCAAGACTTCACGAAGCTCGCGCTTCATGGAAAGTGGGCCCTCGGCGCGCTGTTTGCCGCCCGTCACCGTGACGTTGTGGAAGCATTCTCCGGACTGCGCCAGGAAGAATGCATCGGGATTTTCGAGCGCCAGACCACGCGCGGTATCGGAGCCGGGAACGATGTAGCCGTCGCGTAGCTTCGGCAGAATGACTTCCAGCGACTTTCCGAAGCCGTCAAGAACCCGGATCGTATTCTTCAGAGGCACGATGGAAGCCGTGGGCGGTGCGCAGTGCGCAGCTTCGTCGAGCACAAAGGAGAACTTGGCTTGGGAGTCTTCGGGATGAACCAGGAATGTGGCGCGGCCATCCACATCACTGCGCAGCAGACGAAGGCCTTCATCGGCAGCGTCCCAGGACTTGACCACAATGTAATTCAACTCATCGCGCAGAAAATCTTCCACGACGCGCTCGAAGCGTGGCTCGACTTCAAGAAAATCGGCGAGGACGCCGACAGGGGCCAGCCCGCTCTGCATCACTCCTGACTGGAAGAGGCGACGAACCGATTCGGTGGAGTAGCCATGCTCTGCGATCACCGCTTCGAGAGAGCCTTTTTTCCCGAGGGCGGTGGCAAACTCGGCGCGAAGCACGTCCAGATTGGCCTTGGCCCGCGTCTCTTCGAGACGCTTGGCTTCGATGAGGCGCCGAAGTTGACTGATCTCCTCCGTAATTCCAGTGACGCGCTGCGTTATCGTTTCGAACTCGAGAGCCAGCTGGCCGCGCTGTCCGCCAAAGGCTTCTATTTGCAGATTCGCATTGGTGAGTTCAGCTTCCAGACGCCGTGCCTCACGGTCCGCACCCGCTAGACGCTCTTCGGCCTGTGCGAGCTGGTTGCGAAGGCGCGAGACCGAAGATACCGTGTCAAAGATCGCAACGCGCGATTCTTCCTGCTGCTGTTCGAGGTCTGCCAGCGCGGTTGCAGCGGCAGCTGCTTCCTGTTGCGACAACGAAAGTTCGTGTTGCGCGGCAGCCAGATCGGCGGCGGCGGATTCCAGCACTTGCCGGTTGGAATCGCGCTCGGCCTCAAGCGCGCTGAGGCGATGACGGGCCTGGGCAAGTTCAGCTTCCGCCGATGCGGAGCGAACCACCAGCTCCGCACAGCGTTCGTCGTTATGGCGACGGCGCGCGTGGGCGCGATCGATCTCCATGGCAAGCTGGCTGATGCGGTCGCGATTCTCACGCAACTCGGTTTCAATCGAGTAGCCGCGCTCCGTAGCTTCACCATGCTCGGACTCGAGTTGCTGCACGGCTTCCGAGCGGTGCTGCATGTCCTCGGCAAGGGCATTCAGTTGGGCGTCAAGTTCGGTGCTTTCCTGCTCGATCGCTGCGAACTTGCTGGCCAGGACCACGCGCAACTCGGCGCGCATCTCCTCGCGCAATTTGGCGAAACGCTCGGCTTTCGAGGCCTGACGCTTCAGCGAATTCATCTGCCGCGTCACTTCTTCGAAAATATCGTTGACGCGGGCGAGGTTCAGCTTGGCATCTTCCAGACGCGCCTCCGCGAGACGCTTCTTGGTTTTGAACTTCGTGATTCCAGCGGCTTCTTCCAGAATCGCCCGGCGATCCGTTGGACGGCTGCTGAGAATCTGCCCGATGCGGCCCTGCTCGATCAGGGCGTAGGTCTCTGGTCCGAGGCCTGTGCCCATGAAAAGATCTTGAATGTCGCGCAGCCGGCACAGTTTGCCATTCAATAAATATTCGCTGTCACCGGAGCGGAACAATCGCCTTGTAACGACGATTTCTCCGGCATGAAACTGCTGCGGGTTGAATTTCCGGCGTCGGATTTTGAGCACTACCTGCGGAGCGCCTGCAACGGCAGCCGAGGAGGCTACCGGGGCGACATTGTGAGCCGGTAGGGAGAAGACCGGCTCGTCGTCAGGGAAGGCAACAGCCAAAGTATTCACCTTCGAGCGCGACACTTCCACTTCTTCGGTTCTGCCGGGCTGAGCTTCTTCCACGGCGGCTTCCGTCTCGGCGGCAGCACGGGCGCGGATGACCGACTCGTCCCAATCGTCGGCATGTTTCGACGAAAGCGGATTCACCGGCAATTCGTCCTGAATATCGATCTCGGTGGGCGCGTCGGCGTCAGCGTATTCCTGCGGATCGATTAGAGTAAGCGAAACCTCGGCCATGCCGGTGGCCTTGCGATCGCGCGTGCCAGCGAAGATCACGTCTTCCATACGCGATCCACGCAGAGTCTTTGCCGACTGCTCGCCCAGCACCCAGGAGATGGCGTCGGCGATATTCGACTTGCCGCAGCCGTTTGGCCCGATGATCGCGGCGATACCGTCCCCGTGGAATTTGAGGTCGGTGCGATCGCAAAACGATTTGAAGCCGAGAATCTGAAGCCGCTTCAGTTTAAGCAACGTGAACTCCTTGGAAAAACAGTGGCCGGTTATCAGTGGCCAGTCGCCACTTTGTGCTGCGTCGCAAGCTGTTAACCAGACGGATACCCTTGCTCCGAATTAAGATGCGCCTGCGGCTCAGTCTCGTCCCCGGCTGGAAGGGCGACCACAAATTTAAGCAACTGTAACGGTGAAATGGGGGCGGGGTCAAGCAATATAACACTATATGTTGTATAGCCTTATCGATCAGCGCTCTGGGTTGCACACACATTGCAGCAATTGCCTAGCTTACGGGTGGGGGAAAGACGAGGTAGGGAGAATCGCGAGAGCAGAATTATCGTATCCCAGCCCAGCAGGGATAAACAATCCAGAGTTGGGTCGGCCGGAGCCGTAATCGCAGAGTTCAGATATTCCGGCATCACTTGCTCGTATCGAATGACTCTAAAGCGCGCTTCGCGATCTCCGCCGGCAGAGGCGCATAACCCAGGGCGGAACATTCCCTCTGGCCCGCCGTTAACACCCAACGAAGCAGTTCTGTCAGAGCATCCCGACGAGTTTTGTCCGCGATTTCCTCAGGAAGTAAGAGCCACGTGTAGGTAGCGATCGGATAGGCATCTCTGCCGTTGGCGTTCGTGATCGATACACGAAAATCCTGGGGTTGACTTTCGGCTGCCGACGCCGCCGCTGCGGTCACGCTGGAAATGCTCGCCTTGATAAACTCCCCCGCCGAATTACGGAGAGCCCCGAAGCTGAGTTCATGTTGGATTGCGTAGATAAACTCAACGTAGCCGATCGAATTGGGCGTGTGTTGTACGGCGGAAGCCACGCCCTCGTTCCGCTCCGCTCCAATTCCCACCGGCCACGGTACTGAGGCGCCAGCGCCGACTGCCGCTTTCCACTGCGGACTGACCTTGGATAAATAATCAGTCCAGACAAAACTCGTGCCGCTGCCATCCGAGCGATGCACCACAACTATGTTGGCGTCCGGGAGAGATGCACTGCGGTTCGACTTCCGGATCTCCGGGTCATTCCACTTACTGATTTTTCCCAGGAAAATTCCGGACAGAGTTTCGGGAGTGAAGTTGAGGTTCTGGCGAACCCCCTTTACATTGTAGATCGCAACTACCGCGCCGAGCACGGCTGGAAGATGAACGAGTCGTTGATGAGCCTCCGACATGGCCTCGTCTGACAAGGGCATCTCCGACCCAGCGAAGTCTGCCTTCTGTTCCCGAAGCCGCTGGATCCCTTCGGCGGACCCGACAGCGTCATAACTGATGTGCACGTTGGGATGCGACTCCTGGAACAACTCGAACCAGCGCTGGTACAACGGAGCCGGAAAAGTAGCTCCGGCGCCTCTCAGCGTTGCTTCGAGACGCGGCGTCGGGCCTGCGATACCGGGTGTGGGTTGATCTTCTCCCTTAAGAGCCGCCAGCAGCTTGCCCACAAGCTGGCGAGCGAGGTCATCCGCGATACCGTTCCAGGGGAACTTGCTGGGACTCACCAGGTAAGACCACAATGTCTCGCCGCTCTTGCTGACGAGTTCTACAGACAGAAATCCTTCGAATGTGGGATGGCTGAGGCTATTGGAATGTGGACTGAGAGTAACGTGGCCGGTGGTCCAGACCCGGCCGGTGCCTTTTATCACTGCGTCCGCTTGTCGCGGGTCGGAAACCACCTGAACTTCGTGACTCTTTCGCAGGCGCTGGACCATCTGCTCTCGAATCGCGGCTGCGTGTCTGTCGCTCCCCAGAGAATCGACATATAACTTCTTTACTTGGGAGAGGTGCTCCGCAACTTGGGCACGACAGATCGTAGTGCTGACAGATAGCACGAGCAGGGCGCAAACCGAAGACGCGAGCCTGAAGACACGAAGCAAGAACTGGAGCCTCCCGCGAAACGGAAGTTCATTCTAAGCCGTCGGCGTTACATTTTGGTTAAATCGCCTAAGCCTATGCCTGAAGCTCGCGGGGATGCCGACTCAGTCGTGATTTGCGTCGGAGATAGTCGGTTTTTTTCTCTTTCCTTTGCGACTTAGCTGCGACGGTACGGCCAGTAGTGCAGGGGGATTGAAGTAGGCATCGCTGAAAATAACGTTACCCTGAAAGCTCTTCATGCTGTCGCGATAGCGCTGAGCGGAAATAATGGCGTGGATCTCCGTTTTTGCATCTTCCAGCGTCAAGGTCTGCTTGCTTATCATTTTGTAGATGAAGTGGGCACCGCCGGGATCGGAGAACACTTCGGAAACTTCTCCGGGTTTGAGGTCCATGACTGCTTCATGTTGCGGAGGCAACGTGGTGCGACGCACCTTCTCCATCTTCGTGTTGGGAGTGACTCCCGGGATACCGGCTGCACGATAGGCGGCTATTTGTAACTTGTCAGGGTCCTCGCCGGTGACGGCGCGGGCGCGCAGCTCAACTGCAAGTTTTGCCATGACTTCTTCGGCGACTTCGGTTTGGGCCTCGGTTGATTTATCCCGAGGAACAAAAATCCGCGCAAGGGCGGCTTGTTCATAAGAGGACTGATTCTTCTTGTAGTACTCCTCGAGATCAGCCTCGGTGATTCGATTAGCTTCCGTCTGGAGAGTGCGGCGCAGATCCTCGGCAAGAAGTTGCATGCGGGCAAAGCGCATCTCCTCCTGGAACTCCGGAGTCTTGTCGAGACCCCGTTTTTCCGCGGCGGCCGACATTCTGAGATTGCTCGCGTACGCGTTGGCCACTTTGAGACGCTGCGGCAGCGACATGCCCGGTTGCAGCGCCTCCGTGAGCTTTTCGAATTGTGCGCGGCTGATCACGGTTCTGCAGCCGTTGCCCTGTTCAATGGGATCGGAGCAGAAATCATTTACCGTAATGACAGGATCATCCGGCGCAACTTTGAGTTCGGGGTTCTGATCGCTCCCGGCGGGAGCGAGTTCTTCCACCTTCGCTCCGGCGGGAGGCATAGCAGCCTGCCCATAGGCCAAGCTGCCGAGCAGGAGATACACGAGACACTGGAGGCGCATGGATAGATATCCTCGATGGCGATGTTCTCGGGGAAATAATGCGGGCACGCAGCTTTGCCGCGTGCCCGGATTGAAGCTACTTTTCAAACGCTCCCATGTTGATTTGTCCGTTGGCATTGACGCGCGGATTGCCGTTGAAGTCCACCGTCCCGAAATCGCCCGAGCCCAGGCTCGCGTTGCCCGTGTTCTCGGCCGGTGAACTGGTCGGGATATCAAAATTCGGCGTCGGTGAGCAGGCGGCGATCGGGGTCGGAGGCCCGCTTTCCTTGGTCGAAGTGCAGGTGGGTGCAGTGAGGTAGGCGGGATTCGCGAATACCGAATTCGCATCTTCTTCAGTGCCCGACTTGTAGGACGCGAAAGAGGAGTAGCTCTTCCCGTTCAGCTCGAACGTAGTCGTCGAACTGGTCGTGTAGAAGTCGTTGTAGTTAGAGGTGACTCCGCTGCCCGATACGTAACCGTAAATGAACAGGCCCTCCGCGCCGGTATAGACAATGTTGTTCTCGAACAAAATCCCCGTTGCCCGGTACTGGATCTGAAACTCACCGCTGCCGGTTTTCTGCGTGTCGTTATCGTACAGGCTATTGTTCACGATTGTGATATCGGTGCTCCCACCCGTGCCCGATTTAGCATAGCCGCCCACTGAGATTCCGCAGGAGTTTGCGGCGTAGACCAGATTGTTGCGGATGATCACGTTGCTCGAAACCTCGCCCGAAGTTTCGCTGGCCGCCTCGATATTCAAGTCGTTGCCGTAAAGCGTGTTGCGCTCGAAGGTCACGTCTGTACAGCCATCACAGTACAGGCCGTCTTCATCATAGGAATTACCTTCACCGGGATTCTTGAAGGCGCTGTTGTTATAGATGAGATTGCCGTAGACGTCTCCGTTCTTGGCCTGATCGTAACCCGTCGGACCGACGCCCTCGAAGCCGATGGCGTCCATGCCAATGTTGTCGTTGTCGGAAATAACGTTGTTGGAGACGACGAAGTTCTGAACGTTACCGTTGTAGGTAGTGGTCTCGCTTTCTCCGGTCAGGCATCCGGTCACGGTGTTGCCGCTGACGGTCACGCTGAGCGGAGTCGCACTGGTACCGAAAACGCCGATACCGTACGCGTTGCCGTTCTTCCCCGCCGATGTTTGTATGTTCTTCACCGTGTTCTTGAGGATATTGATCCCGCTTCCGCTGCCGGCAATAAGGATCCCGGCGGGAACATCGTTCTTGCTCGAAGTTTTGTAGTTTTGGATGGTGAACCCTTCGAGGGTCAAGTAGCTCACGCCACTCGAAGCTCCGATGGTGAACAGTCCCTGTGTGTTGCAGCACAGGAAGCCGTTGCTGGAGGCGAAGGTGGGTGTGGTACAGCAGGCGACGCCGGTGCCATCCACAATGGCCACGCCCTGTCCATTGAAAACAATGGGCTCGGAGGCCGTTCCCGAATTGGCGAACAAATCGCTCTCGTTATAGGTTCCAGCTCCAACATAAACGGTGGCGCCCGCCTTAGCTTCCAGAGCCGCGTGTCCGATGGTGAGCCAGGGCGCACTCGCACTGCCGCTATTCGAGTCGCTTCCGCTCTTGGACACGTAGAAGGTTGCTCCAGATTGCGCGAGAAGTGAGGTCGAGAGGAATACGACAAAGACAAAATGCAGTTTCCAAAGGGATGTCATTTCGGAATCTCCTTAGTGGGTGAGACGTGTTGGTTTGAAACGATTGAGGCAAAGGCTTCTTGCCGGTCCTTGGGGCCCGAATCGGCAAAGCTTAGGTCTGTTACGAGTTCTTGTCAATAGTTATGTTTGCTTTCGATTGAGAATATAGGGGCTTTCGCTTTATTGCTATTCCGAATCGGGAGCTCGAAGGATTCTAAGCGCCTATGGGTAGCGTTCCCGGCGATAGGCGTTTGGGCGAGAAGGGGAAGGTCCAATGGGCGATCCGCCCGATTGGCACCGAGGGACAAGCTAGGCTCGTCCCTCGGCAAGGAATATCGGAAGCTACTTTGCTCCTAGCTTCTCGAAGAACAAACAAATGGTTTCGATCCCGTGGTGGAAGTTCGGGATGTGGAACTTCTCGTTGGGAGCGTGCAGGTTATCGTCTGGAAGGCCGAAGCCCATCATCACCGTAGGAATCTTCAACCCCTCGTAGAAATCGTTGACGATAGGAATCGAACCGCCGCTGCGGATGAACACCGTTTCTTTCTTGAATGTATCGTGCAGCGCTTCGGTCGCGGCCTTGATGTAAGGATTGTCGGTACCAACCACGGAGGCCGGACCTTTGCTCCACACTTTAATTTTCGTCTCAATCCCCTTGGGCGTGAGCTTCTTCACGAAGGCGGTGTAGCGCTTCAGGATGTCGTCGGGATCCTGGTTGGGCACCAACCGCATAGAAACTTTCGCCGCCGCCTTGGCTGGAATCACAGTCTTGGCGCCGGCCGCTACGAATCCGCCTGGCATGCCGTGAACTTCGAGCGTGGGTCGCGCCCAGGTGCGATACAAAACCGAGTAGCCGGGTTCGCCAGTGAGAACTTTTGAGCCAACTTCCGTTTTGCGGTAAGTCTCTTCGTTAAAGGGCAGGCGCTTCCAGGCCTTGAGTTCGTCCCTGCTGGGAGCTTTCACATTCTTGTAAAAGCCGGGGATCAGCACGTGGCCCTTGGAATCCTTCAACTTGCTGATGATTTCGATGAGAGCGAAGAAGGGATTGGGAGCCGCGCCACCATAGACGCCCGAGTGCAAGTCGGTCTTGGCGCCGTAGGCTTCGATCTCTGTATAAACCAAGCCACGCAATCCGACGCATAGAGTAGGCAAATTTGGCGCGAAAAGTTCGGTGTCGCAGACCAAGGCGAAATCGGCTTTGAGCTTGGCTTTCTGTTTGCGAACATATTCGGCAATGGATTCGCCACCGACTTCCTCTTCGCCTTCAAAAATCACTTTAACGTTGATGGGCAGCTTGCCGTTACCGGACTTCATCATCGATTCAAGGGCCTTTACTTCCATCCAGAGCTGGCCTTTGTCGTCGACGGCGCCGCGGGCATAAATGTTGTTATTGCGCTCGGTGGGCTCGAAGGGCGGCGTATGCCACTCATCCAGCGGATCAGGCGGTTGCACGTCATAGTGCGCGTAGCACAGCACGTTGGGCTTGCCGGTCGCGTGCAGCCAGTCGGCGTAAATGAGGGGATGGCCTTTGGTGGGGATGACCTCGACATTCTCCATGCCGATGCGGCGCAGTTCGTTGGCGACGAAGTCAGCCGCTTTCTGAACGTCCGGCTTGTGTTCGTCGAGCGTGCTGACGCTGGGGATGCGAAGGAGATCTTTTAGTTCGCTGAGAAAACGCTGCTGATTATTGCGGGCGAAATCGACTGCCGGGGAAGCCATAGATTGGTCCTTTCTCGTGCGAGACGCAACAGTGTGGACTGCTGCGGTTGCGGAAACGTTTCAGTATATACCTGAAGGAATCCGGGAAGGGCAGCGGGCGGGCACGATGCCCCGAAGCTTATTGCGGAAACCTCGCGGGTGAAAATGCAACGAGATCGTGATCGGGAATCTTTCCTTCGATGACTTGCGCCATGACGTGCGCGGTCATCGGGGCCAGGAGAATGCCGTCGCGAAAGTGTCCGGTCGCAACATAGTAGCCGGGCGTGGCGGTTACGCCGAGAATCGGCAGAGAGTCGGGAGTGCCGGGACGCAGCCCAGCCCAGTCTTCAAGAATCTTCGCATTCCCCAGTTCTGGGACGAGGGCGACCGCGGCGCGATGTAGACGTTGAATCGTCGCGACATCAGTCCGCTTGTCGAATCCGGCTTCCTCCACTGTAGTGCCGACGATGATTCGTCCATCGCTCCGGGGGATCAGATAAACATCGGGCGATCGGATCACGTGTTTCAGCAGCTCGCGAGTGGGCGAGAGCAGGCAGAGCATCTGTCCCTTCACGGGACGGGTAGGAAATGTATGTGGAGCGATCTGGCCGGACCAAGCCCCGGCGCAGTTGACGACTTTCGCGGCGAGAAACGAGGTTTTTTTGGTGATCACTCCGCTGACTCGGTCATCAGACAAATTCAAGGCCGTTACCGCATCGCCTGAAGACAAGTCCACTCCCCGGTGTTTGGTGGCGGCGAGCGCGGCTGCAGTTAGGGCCCTAGGATCGACACTGCGCTCTTGTAAGTAAAACGCCGGGCGAGTGGGGTCGGCGATGACCGGCTCAAACTCAGCCAGCGGCACGGGCAAGGTGAATGCCGGATGCTCCTGGGCATGTCCCGGTGAAGGGAACACGATCGCTCCCTGATCACGCAGATCGATGAAGACCCCTGATTCTACTTCCAGCTCATGCACGAACTCCGGGTACATGCGGGCACTGGCCGAGGCTAGAGGTTGCAAGGCAGCCGGAGTTTCAATGACGGAATCGGCCAGCATGCCACCGGCGGCGTAGGAAGCTTCCCGGCCGGGCTCGCCGCGCTCGACGACCAGAACACTCGCGCCCTTCTTGCGGAGTTCCAGCGCGAGTGAAAGTCCAATAATTCCGCCGCCAATGACAATTACGTCCCAACTCTTCATATCCGCATTGTAGAAGACTGCGACAGTCCATTACTTTCGTTACCCTCGTGGGACACATCTGGTTAAGTGGAGATACCTTTCTGGCCCCTATAATCCGTACAAACCGCAAGCATCGCAGGTCAGAACGCCGCTCCTTTCCTCTCGTCTTAAGGAGCAGCCAACAGCTCGATGAATGGCAGCGAGATAGATCTCAAAACAGAAGGACGATCGTGAAACCGAAGCACAACGGGAGCGAGCGAGCGGTTCCAGCATCAACCTGGATCTACAATCCCTGGCTCGATCTGATCGTCGGATGCGGAGCATGGTCAGCGCCGCTTTTGCTGTTCTCATACCTCTCAGCTGCGTCGAGCGTTCGAGCCTGGTCGGTGGTTTTCTACGCGCTGGCGCTCTTTTTTAACTACCCGCACTTCATGGCGACGATCTATCGCGCCTACCATCGCGCGGAAGATTTTCACAAGTACCGCATCTTCACGGTTCACATTACCGCTCTGCTTGCGCTCACGCTGATCCTGTCACACTCCTGGGTTCGCATCCTGCCCTGGATTTTCACGATTTACTTGACCTGGAGCCCGTGGCATTACAGCGGTCAGAACTACGGCTTGTTCATGATGTTCGCTCGTCGCGCCGGAGCGACTCCGAGCGACTCCACGCGCCGCGCGCTCTACGGCGCCTTCATTGTTTCGTACTTGATCCTGTTCCTGGGCTTCCACACCGGGCCTTCCAACGACCCTCTTTTTATTTCAATCGGAATTCCGGCGGTCGTAAGCCGTTGGGAGCAAATCCTTCTTGCCGTGGCGTTTGTTGCGCTGGCGTCTTTTGGACTTTTGCGGCTGGCTTGGGAAACCGGCTGGCGGAAATTGCTGCCGTCGCTCACGTTGTTCTCATCGCAGTGCCTGTGGTTTCTCTTGCCGGCGGCCATTTCCTTGATCAAAGGTCTGGACATTCCGCAGACCCGTTACAGTTCGGGCGTGCTCGCAGTGATGCATTCCGCGCAGTACTTATGGATTACAAGCTACTATGCCCGGCGCGAGGCCTCAGGCGAGAGCGGCCGGGACTGGCGTCCTTGGACTTACTTCGGAGTGCTGATCGCCGGCGGCATCGCTTTGTTTGTTCCCGGCCCATGGCTGGCAAGCCGCCTGTTCCACCATGACTTCACCCGTAGCTTTCTGATCTTCACTTCGCTGGTGAACATTCACCACTTTATTCTGGACGGCGCAATCTGGAAGCTGCGCGATGGAAGGATCGCGTCGCTCTTGCTGAACTCACGGGTTCGGATTTCCGATGCTGCTTCGGAAACCGGCAGCCGGTTATCTTCCGCGTGGCGTTGGCTTACTGGTGGTACCACGGCCGCCCGCCAATTGCGATTCGGCGTCGCGGTCGTGCTGCTGTTGTGGGCAACGGTCGATCAGGCGCGCTACTATCTGGCGCTTCACGCCGACAATCTGAAAGACCTGCAGCGCGCCGCCGCGTTGGATTCATTCGACAGTTCGTTGCAAATGCGACTGGCTCGCCAAGAACTAGACTTAGGTCAGGCGCAGCCTGCGGAAGCTGCCTGGCAAAAGGCGATAGAAGTGAATCCGGCCGATCCGGGCCCGCGCCAGGCTCTGCTGCGATTCCTGATCGAGCAGAATCGCCTGGATGAAGCATTCCACTTGACGGAAGCTTCGCTTCGTTACACGCCTAAAGATGTAAATCTCCTGATCGATCGCGGTCTTCTGGCGCAGCGTCGTGGCTATCCCGATCTGGCGGTAGAGAGTTGGAACCAGGCGCTCGCCATCGATCCCGGCCATGCTTCAGCGCATCTTTATTTGGCCGACCAACTTGATCGCCAGGACAAGCCGCTGGATGCAGCGGCACATTACAAGGCATTTCTTGAAATCACCACGCGACAAACGACGCGGCAGGCGGCGTCAAGCCGTCCGGAGCCGCAGAAAATGATTGCCATTTTGCTTCGCATGGCCGATTGCCAGGTGCGCGCATCTAGAAAGCCGCAAGCCCTTCAGTCTTACAAACTAGCCGCAAAAATCGCGGCTCAAACCAAGCAGGACAAACTGGAGAGCGTTGCCGACGTGAACGAAGCAGCGCTTCAGGGCGAAGCCGGTAAATTGGACGAGGCTCTTCAGCTTTATCAGCACGCCCTGCAGTTGGATGAATCGATTGGCGATCAGACCGCAAGCGCCGAGGACTGGTTCGCCTACGGACGTTTTCTCGATAGCTCTGGATTTCCCGTGCGGATGGCCTACGCGTGTTTGGTCAAATCTGAGATGTTGCAGGATCCTCTGCCAAACGCGTCGCAGCAGCAGTTGCGTGCCGATGCCATCGGGTCGGCAGCAAAACAGGCTGGGGCTGAAGCCGCTGCGATACGGCGGAATCCCGGCCTCAGTTTGAATGAGGCGTTAGCGTTACGCCGTTAATACAAACCGAAGGATCTCCAGCGCACATTGACACCGCTGCTCTTGTGCTAAACAATTGGAGCGACCCCACAAAACAGGGCAGTCTCACTTCTTGGAGGAACGATGCCGGACGAAGGCGAAGAACTACACGTGGAACATCAATCGACCGCGGGGAAATGGATCCTGATTATTTTAGCGCTCGCCTTTGTCGCGGCGTCCGTCTATGGATATGTGACCACGCAGCAGCACGTGGATAAGTTAACCAAAGATTTGAGCGACAGCCAGATTCAGGTCGCAGAACTGAAGAACCGAATGCAGACCGCCGAAGCGTCAGAGGAGACACTGGCGCGGCAGGTCGGCATGACGAAAAAGGAATTGGGGCAACGCGCCGCCCAACTGCAGCAGGAACAAAGGGCCGCGGAATCCCGCCTGGAACAAGAACAGAAGGAACAGATCGGCCAGGTGAGCGGCGAAGTGGCTGGCGTGAAGAGCGATGTGGGTGGCGTTAAGACGGACGTTGCCTCCACCAAGGCCGACCTGGAAGCTACCAAGGCCAAACTGCAGAGTGCAGTGGGCGACCTTGGGGTGCAGAGCGGATTGATCGCCAACACGCGCAGCGATCTGGAAGTGCTCAAGCATAGAGGCGATCGGAACTATTACGAGTTCACTTTGCTCCGTGGCGCAAAACCACAGCCGGTAGCAACCGTGAGCCTGCAACTCAAGAAGACGGATGCCAAGCACGGCAAATTCACTCTGAATGTCAGTTCTGACGACAGGACCATCGAGAAGAAAGATCGCAATGTAGCCGAGCCGATTCAGTTTTACTCCGGTCGCGAGCACCTGCTGTTTGAGTTGGTCGTTTGGACGGTCGACAAGAATAAAGCTACGGGTTACTTGAGCACGCCGAAGAATGCGCCCGTTCCGGTGACGGCCAATTGAACGGAGTGCTTTTCCCTGCGGGTGCGCATGTCGCGCTACAGATCGCGGTGCGCACCGGGGTGGTTTATCTTGTCGTGTTGATCGGGGTACGTCTCAGCGGCAAGCGTGAGGTCGGGCAAATGACCCCGTTCGACCTGACGCTGCTGCTTCTTCTCTCCAATTCCGTGCAGAATGCAATGACGGGGCCGGATACGTCGCTTGTGGGTGGCGTGGTTGCAGCTTCCACTTTGTTGTTGCTGAACTATTTAGTGGGGACTCTTTCCGGCGTCAACCGTGGCTTCCGCCGCGTGGTTGAGGGCGAGCCCAGCCTTCTCATTCACGATGGAAAGACCATTCAATCGCACATGGCGAGAGAACATGTCAGTATGGACGAGCTGGAGCGTGCCCTGCGCGAACACGGCATCGCCCACGTCCACGACGTCGCGTTGGCCGTTCTGGAAGTCGATGGCTCCATCAGTTGCATGAAATACGACGAAATCAAACCGGACGCCGATACCCATCTTGCCAGGCGGAGATTCATTCAGAAAAAGCAGTAGCGCCTTATTCGATCGGCACGAATTTCACACAAACTGGCTGCGATATTTTCAGCACTTTGCCGGTTGGCGTCAGGCTGCCAGTTTGCTGGTTGATTCGAAAGAGCACAATATTGTTCGATTTTTCGTTTTCGGCAAAAATCAGCGTTCCGGAAGGATCGATCGCGAAATTCCGTGGGCTCTGCCCCTTCGTGGGAGCGTACTCCACGAGCGTCAAAGTTCCTTTGCTCGGGTCGATGGCAAATACAGCAAGGCTGTCATGCCCACGGTTTGAGGCATAGAGGAACTTGCCGGAAGGGTGCACTGCAATTTCAGCGGACTCGTCGAGGGCGGTGAAGTCCTTGGGAATAGTTGAAATCGTCTGCAGCGGACGCAAGACGCCCGAAGTGTCGTAACCAAATACCGAAACGCTCGACCCCATTTCATTGATTACGTAACCAAACTTGCCGTCGGGACGGAACGCAAAGTGCCGAGGACCGGCTCCGGGAGGGGCCTTGGCAAACGGAGGATCGTTAAGCGTGAGCGTGCCCTTCACGCTGTCAAATTTGTAGACGAGCGTCTCATCGAGCCCGAGATCGTCTACGATAGCGAAACGATTGTCGGGTGAGAGGTCAATGGAGTGCGCGTGCGGACCTTCTTGGCGCTGCGGATTCGTGCCGTGTCCGGAGTGTTGGATGAAGGCCGAAGCCTCACCCAATCGGCCATCCGCAAGGATCGGAAATGCCGCAATGCTTCCACCCGTGTAGTTTGCGACGAGCACATACTTCCCAGTGTTGTCGACGACGATATAGCAAGGATCGGCGCCGCCAGACGCTACCTCATTCAACAGCGTTAGCTTGCCGGTAGTGCGATCGATGGAGAAGGCGCTGACCGCTCCGCTCTTCAGGCCGTTGTAGTTTCCGACCTCGTTGACTGCGTAAAGGAATTTGTGGTTTGGGTGGACTGCAAGGAAGGAGGGGTTGATCGTTTGCGCGACCATGCCGATGGATGTCAGCTTCGCACCGTCGGGATCGAACCGGTAGGCGTAGATGCCCTTGCTCGTGCTGCCTTCCTGCGTATAGGTTCCGACGTATACGAAATACTTGTCTTTGGCCGCAGCAGGTGAGGCCATCGAAGAGCACGCAACTAAAAAGAGGGCTATCAGAGTCCGAATAGAAGAGGCAGTTAAATTCATCCTTCTATAAAACCGCATGGCATACCAATGATGCAAGTGGTGGCCGTTATTTGGTGAGGGTGACGGGCACTGGCTGGTCGTAGGGGTGGACGACCACGCTTACCGACTTGCGTTGATTGAAGGCATCCAGTGTAACCGGAAAACCCACGATCACGGTGCGCTTGAGTTCCTGACCCGGCTGCAACTTGTCTTCTGGAGCTAGGGCGGGCTGAACATTTTCTTTTAGAGCAGGGAAGGCCTGGTAATAGCGGTCGAAATCGACAGCGGAGACGGCGTCGCTAGTCAGTTCTCCGGTTGAGGTCACAAGTTGTCCTTGAATGTGATGAACCCAGAGCGGCTTCTCACCTGAGTTGTGGAGAGTAAATGTCAGGGCTACGAGCGAGGCATTTTGATTGGGAATCTGCACTGCAGTTACGAGATCGAGTGATCCCGCGCCTTGCGGCTTGGCGCGCTGCAGGAAAGATACGATGCCGGCGATGACGAGCACCCCTCCTAGCGCGATCAGGAGGATTCTAACGGGGGGCAGGTTGCGTTTGGCAGTGCCGAATTCGTCGCCGATACGGATTGTGGGACCGCGTTGCGCAGGTGGCGGCGTGCTGGCCGTAGGTCCGCTCGGAGGTGCCGAGGGGACTGGAGTGGAGTTCGGCTTTGCTTCAGTCATAGATCTCGTATTTCCCTTTCCCCCCGAAACGCGTCGGAGGCCTCAAAGAACGACGCTCTCAACCGGGCGGCGTGGGCTGGCGCGGGCCGCCAGCGTCGGGTAGCCCATATAAAAAACGAAGGTTGGCTGCCACGCAGGGTCGCCCAGTAGTTCGCCAAGCAGTTTAGCCCGCTGCGCCGGTTGGTCATGAGATCTCTCGTAGTCGATCATTTCCACGGCCTCATTGCAGGGCCGACCGGCCACGCCGCGAGCAGTCGCAAACAAATGGGCGCGCTGCCAAATCCGTCCGGCACGCAGACAATTTTCCTGATCATAACGGTCGCGCACCGTAATGACTCCCATCAGCGGTGCACGCAACATCAGCCTGGAATATCCTCCCTTCGGTCCTAGTGATGCAGCCCACCGCAACATCCGCAGAGGCATCATCTTGAAAACTGCAGTCGTGATTGGGGGCTGCCCGAAGGCGTCAAGCGTAAGCCCATCGCGAAATTTCTGTATCGCACTCCAGTGACTCCGAATCCATCGCCCGCTTCCACGGTCAACCTCCGGGTCGGCATAGATTATGTCGTTTGCGGTAGAGATTATTTCTACGAGCTGTTTTCGCTCGGCCTGCGATGTGAAAAGAAAAAGTTTGACGTCTGGTTCGTTGGTGGTCACGTGACTCAGAGTCTCGACGAATTCGGCAGGAAGTGGTCTATCGGGAGCATAAGGTCCGCGATTTGTATGGCGGCGCGGAATGGCATCGTAGAGTTCGCTTTGTTCCGGACTGCCCGTAGCCAGATCGACGCGCGCCAGGAGCTTCGGAGCGGGCTCGGGAGAAATTGGCCCCAGCTTGCCGGGAAGAAATGTCAGGTTGGCTAGATAGCCGTTGGCCGCAGCGGCCAGCATGAGGTTCTCAAGAGCACAACCGATCCCAATGTGTTCTTCGCGCAGATAAGGGTCGAGCGCCCCGACATTCTTTCGGGTATCGATATACAACTCAATCGAGGAATTCGTTACCTTGAAGAGCCAGGGCTGAGTGTTGTGTGGACTTGCGGCAAGAATAGCGGCGTGCACCAGCGTGAGAGGCCCGTGGCTGGAATCGTTGCGCCAGTCTTTCCACGGTTCGTAAGCCGGCCCCTCACCAACGCTGAATACGCCCTGTTCGTAGGCGCGCCAGACTCCACCGCCGATGACTACGACGGTAACAACTCCCGCGCTCTTCAGGAACGATCTACGTTGCATCGCAAGGGCCGAGGCGGAATCCTTCACAATGTCCGATTCTACTCTGCACTCTTCCTTACCGCCCAATTCTCAATTCCATCCGTGTTTCATCGCTTTCGCGAATCTCTCCACAGGCAGAGTATTGAGCACATCGTCTTTCGTGAGCCAGGCGCGGCGCGCTTGCAGGATGCCGTAGCGGATTTTGTCCAGGTGAGAAGTGTGATGGGAGTCGGTGTTGATGACGATTTTCACACCGCGTAGCTTGGCTTGGCGGAGATGAACATCGTTCAGATCCAGCCTGTCGGGATAGGAGTTCAGCTCCATGGCCACTTTCCGTTTTGCCGCGGCGGTGAGGACCGCGTCCATGTCGAATTGATAGGCGTCGCGGCGAAGCTGAAGACGACCGGTGGGATGGCCGATGATGGAAGTGTTCGGATTCTCCACCGCTTTGAGCAAGCGCTCGGTCATCTTCGCCGGCTCCTGATTGAAAACGGAGTGCACGCTGGCGATGACCACATCCATTTGCGCGAGTACGTCGTCGGAGAGATCGAGATCGCCGTCAGCGAGGATATCGACTTCGATGCCGGCAAAAATCTTGATGCCGTCGATTTTCTTGCCGGCCTCGCGAATACGCTGGATGTGGGCCACGGCTCGCGCGTCGTCCAGGCCGTTGGCGAAAGCCAGGTTCTTGGAATGGTCCGTGATGGCCATATATTTGTAGCCACGCGCCCGGGCAGCCTCGGCCATTTCTTCAATCGTGTTTTTGCCATCGGTTTCGACCGTGTGCATGTGCACGTCGCCCTGCAAGTCTTCCAGAGTGATGAGAGCGGGCAACGTGTGCTTTTCTGCCGCATCAATCTCCCCCAGATTTTCGCGCAGCTCCGGCGGAATGTAGTCGAGATTAAGCTTGGCATAAATCTCTTCTTCCGTCTTGCCGGCCACGGGCTTCTCGGTCTTCAAATCCGCGAGGCTGTACTCATTGAGCGTGTAGCCGAGCTTGAGGGCGCGCTGGCGCAGGGCGACGTTGTGGGCCTTGGATCCGGTGAAATACTGCATGGCCGCGCCGAACGACTCCGGAGGAAGCAGGCGAACGTCCACTTGAAGATCGTTGCGAAGGCGGAAGCTGATTTTGTTGTCGCCCTGGGCAATGATGTTCATCAGCGGCGGATATTTCGCCACGTATTGCACTGACTTCTCGCGCTCCTCCGAGCTACAGCAGGCTGCGCCGGTGACGAGTATGTCGAGATCCCCAACGGTCTCGCGGCCGCGGCGCAACGAGCCGGCAGGAGTGATCCTGTCGAAGCCGGGAAACTTCGCCAGATAAGCCGTGAGTTTTTGAGCCTCGGTTTCGGCGACGTCGATCAGAAACCGTCCGGAGATGCGGCGATAATCTTCAATGGCCTTCAACAATTTCTGTTCGTGCTTCTCGCCCATGCGCGGCAGTTCGCGGATCTTTCCTTCGCGCGCGAGCTTTTCCACGCCATCGACGTCGCAGACCTTATAAGCGCTCCAAATCAGCGCAATCGTCTTCGGCCCCAGGCCCTGGATCTTCAACAACTGGAGCATCGACGGGTGATATTTCTTGAGCAGGTCGGCCTGCACGCTGAGCTGGCCGTCTTTGAAGAGCTCCTGCAGGTTGACCAGCATCCCCTTGCCGATGCCGGGAATTGCCAGAACTTGCTTGGGTTCGCTGATGATGTCCTTGATCTGCTCGGTGTGATTCTCAATGGCTTGGGCGGCATTGCGGTAGGAGCGGATGCGGAAAGAATCCTGGCCGTCTATTTCCAGAAGGTCGGCGGTTTCGTAGAGGACCGTGGCGATGGATTTATTGTCCACGGGTTAAAGATAAACAAGAATAGAGTGCGGCGCCAGAGCTCGCGCGTGGCACAGAGTCGTACCCTTCACCGCAGAGAATGAATTAGAGTAGACAACTGCCCGGTCGCGGGGTCGCGACGGCGGGTTCGAGGATCTGCCTCAGTGATAAAGTTAAGCGGGCTTGCTTACGTTCGCCGCCTGCGGGCCCTTCTGACCTTCGGTGATTTCGAACTCGACCTCATCACCCTCTTGCAAGCTCTTGTATCCCTCGGATGTAATCGCGCTGTAGTGAACGAAAACGTCGGGACCATCTGCGCGTCCGATGAACCCGTAGCCTTTCGCATTATTGAACCATTTCACCGTACCTTTCAGACGTTCCACGCGTAACCCCCGCTTTCTGCACGTCCAGTCGGGGAACCCAAAGACGTGACCGACTTTAGGATGCATTTTGGAGCGATTAGGATGGAGTGTCAAGGCGAAAGAGGCAACAAAACCGGGCCCTGCGTGGAGAAATTTACAATGCAAAAAGCCTATCAACACACCGGTCGGTCGGCTCGGCGCTGCTAGGCACCCGGCTTGCGGGCATGCAGCTTTCGACCCTTCCTGATCTGATGATCCAGCCAAAGAACGGATGAGATTGTCTTGGCGTCCCGAATCTTTCCCGTCAGCACCATCTGAACGGCCTTGCTCACCGGGACCAGGCGCTTTTGGATGACTTCATCGGCCTCGGGTTGTGCCTTGCCTGCCCGAAGTCCAGTGGCCAGAAACACAGACATTGTCTCGCTCACGAATCCAGGGCTGGCGTAAAAATTAAAGATAAGCTGCCAGCGCGCGGCAGTGTAGCCGGTTTCCTCATGCAGTTCGCGCTGGGCTGCGAGCAAGGCCTTTTCTCCCGGATCGATGCGCCCGGCGGGAAGCTCCCACAGGAAATCGTTCGCGGCATGACGATACTGACGCTCGAGCAGGACCCGCGGTGTCGCAGTGGATTCATCGACAGCCAGAATGACGACCGAGCCGGTGTGATGAATCACGTCGCGGCGGGCTCTGATGCCGCCGGGCTCCTGTACTTCGTCGGTCGTCACCCAAAAGACGGGACCACGATACACCGTACGCGACGAGAGTATCCGAGCTTTAGGTCCAGACTTTTTGGTGGATTTGAACGGCTTGGATTTTTCTGAGTGAGCAAGCTTTCGCATCACAACAATATAAAGCACGACATCCCAGGCGGGCGTGTCTGGAGGCAGGAGCGAGTCTGCTATCCTGCCGGGCATGCCGCGACAGCGATCTGCAAAGCACTTGAAGCTACGGGTTGCAATCGTCGGTGCTGGGAATCTGGCCAGTGCTCTGACCGTAGCCTTGCACCGAGCGGGATACAGGGTCGAGCAAATCATCTCGCGCGATAGTTCTCAGTCTTTGCGTCGAGCCCGGCGATTGGCACTGGAAGTAGGCGCATTGGCCGCGAGGGCAGGGAAGGCGAATATTGAGGCAGAGGTGGTTTGGTTCTGTGTTCCGGATGGAGCGATTGCCGGCGCCGCAACGGCGCTGCAAGCTGCGGCGGATTGGAGCCGCAAAGTTGCGCTGCACTCCAGCGGCGCGCTTACCAGTGACGAACTCGCACAACTTAGAATACGCGGGGCAATCGTGGCTTCGGTTCATCCGATGATGACGTTTGTCTCGCGGCTCGCATCCGTCGTTAGTGGGCTTACCTTTTGCCATCGAAGGAGACGTTGCGGCGGTGCGCATGGCACGCCACATCGTAAAGAACCTGGGTGGCCGTGCGTATTCCATTCGAAAAGAAGATAAGGCGGCTTACCACGCCTGGGGCACCTTTGCATCCCCTTTGTTGACGGCCTTACTCGCGACCACCGAGCATGTGGCCACTGCCGCCGGTTTGCAACCAGAAGAAGCAAAGCGAAGGATGCTGCCGATACTTAAGGAAACTTTGGCAAACTACGCGGCATCCGATGCGGCGCGAGCATTCAGCGGACCCATGATCCGTGGCGACATCGATACCGTGAGGCGACACCTCAAGATCTTGCGCAGAATGCCTGTTGCGAAGGGAGTCTACGCATCGCTCGCTCACGCAGCGCTGGCTTACCTGCCGGGGAAGAATAAGCCGTCCCTTGAAAAAGCTTTGAAGTCATTGCGACGAAGCAGAAACAGAAGCTAGCATCCCTAATAAAGCATGGCGACCGCGCTAGCTCGAAGTAAAAATGTGACCAAGCTTCTCTTTCTTGGTCTTGAGATACTCTTCCGCGTGCGGACTTGGGGTGACTTCGCAGGGCACGCGCTCAACCACCTCAACACCAGCGCGCTCGAGCGCTTCCACCTTGTCCGGATTGTTGGAGAGTAGTCGCACTTTTGTGACGCCCAGTGCCTTGAGAATCTGTGCGGGCAAAGCGAAGTCGCGATGATCAGCCTTGAAGCCCAGGCGCTCGTTGGCTTCGACCGTGTCGAGACCGGAGTCCTGCAACTCATAAGCTTGAAGCTTGGCCATGAGGCCGATGCCGCGGCCCTCCTGCTGTTCGTAAATCAGAATGCCCGCACCCAGGTCGCGAATCATCGAGAGGGCCATCTCCAGCTGCTGCCGGCAGTCACACCGCAAGGAATGAAAAACGTCCCCGGTCAGGCATTGCGAGTGAACTCGAACCAGCGGAGGCGTGGAGTGAACGTCACCCATCACAAGGGCGACAGCTTCCTCAGTCCGGCGGTTTCCGTCGGAACCAAATTCAGCCCGAAAGCCGTGAATCCGGAACTTGCCCCAACGCGTGGGAAAATCCGCGGATGCGAGCTGTTGAACGTCGTTAGCGGTCACACTTCGATTATAGCGGTTGCAGCGCGGAGCATGAGTCGTGCGAGGATGGATCAGCCCCGGGCCCGAAAATGGAAGATGGCGTCCTGCTTGGAGGCGATGGCGACGCCATTGCGCATGGCAGGTTGAAAGCGCCAATTCTCCAGCGCGGCAAGAAACTTTTCGTCGAGCTTCGCGCCCATGCTGTGGAGAACGGTTTTCCGAACAATCTCTCCGCGCTCGTCAATGGTGATCTCCACCACCACATTTCCTTCCGACTCGGGAAGCTCCCACGGATAAACTACGGGATCCACCGTGGCGACCGGCAGAGCAGGACGAATCTCGTCACCAAACACAGGTCCACCGGGCAGAGTTCCATACGGCAGTCCGGCTGGGGCGCCATGGCCCAGCTTTGAAAGTGTTGCTGTCTTTGAATTGTCCTCCGCCGTAGATGGAGCCAGGGGGGCCTGAGGCAAGGGCACCTTCGCCAGCGCGACGTTCGGTTTCAAAAGCAGTTTCTCGCGGACCAGCCGCTGGTGACGATACACCTCGGTAGCACGGTCCGGCGAACTGGTAGCGCTATCGTCGGGCGAATCCGTAGGAAAGTAGATTGGCGTGAGCAGCTTGCCGTTTCGCCCAAGCGCGACGGAAGACGGATTCAGCAAACGAGGCTCAGGTGCATGCAGCAGCCAAACGAACAACAAGCCGTGCAGCGCGAGCGACACGGTCAGAGTCCGATGCTGACTTTTCGACTCACCGGTATTGAGCTGACTGAACATGAAGAAAGAAACTCCCCACTGCGTTCCGTTTAGGTTAGACGCAGCACTGGGGCATTCGTCAAGCACCGTTGGTGTCGATGAGGGAACGCTGCTAAAATGGACGGGAAATTAGGGATCCATCCGGTACGGGGCTATAGCTCAGTTGGGAGAGCGCGTCGTTCGCAACGACGAGGCCGTCGGTTCGAGCCCGACTAGCTCCACCAAACCTTTCGACAGTTTGTCGCATTTTTTGCTCCGTTTGGATCACTGAAAATTCAATTTATTTGGAACGTTTTCGAACGCGCATCTCGCCCCTCGTGGGACGCCGAAAAATCGAGATCCATGGGAGCGATTTGCCGCGCGTCCGGCTGAGCCCCACCGGCGGCGAATTCGGCGCGGATCATACTCCGGTTGGGATCGATCTCTGGCGTCGAAATTTGATCAGAACGTAACGGTCTGTGCTTAGCCAGCGCTTTCTCCTGCCTTGCATTCCGGGCATAGGACCGGCCGCGGACCGGGCACGTGGGCGGCCTGGTGAACTTGCCGTAAGCCGCCGCATGCCTCGCGGCTCGCTTCGGTGAGTTGGGCTTCTCAGGAGCTGGTTCTCTCCTGCGGTCCATGGCTGCGGTGATTGCGAGGTCTGGTTGCGCAGATGGAGCTGCACGGCGAGCTTGCGTTGCGCCTCCATTTCGCATCCTCGAAATCTTGCTCTTAACCCTTTGGTAGAATCCCGCATCCAACTTGCGGATCGCTAAAATCTATGACAAAAACCAGCAGATTCCCTCACCCTGTTCTTCTGGCAGCTGCAACCGTCGCCCTCACGCTTGGCATCGCGGCATGCAATAAGAACAATCCAGCCCCGGCCCCGGACAACAGTGCCCAAACTCAGCCGGCGCAGCCCGATCAATCGCAACCCGCTCAGCAGCAAGATCCTGCAGCCGCCTCCAACCTCGTTCCGGCGAGCGACACTCAAGCGAACGAGAGCAACGATCAATATTCGAACGATAATTACGACGACGACGATACTAGCTATGGCCAACCCGACGTCGAAGCCTCCCAACCTCCGCCGGAGCTGCCCGAATATTCCCAACCGGAATGCCCTGGCGACGGTTATCTCTGGACGCCGGGATATTGGGGCTATTCATCGGAAGGCTATTACTGGGTGCCCGGTGCGTGGACACGCCCGCCCGAGGTGGGCCTGTTGTGGACGCCCGGCTACTGGGGATTCTCCGGTGGCAGATACCGCTACCGCTACGGATATTGGGGTCAGCACATTGGCTATTACGGCGGCATTAACTACGGATTCGGCTACGTCGGCGCCGGCTACCAAGGGGGTTACTGGAACGGAAATCGTTTCGACTACAACCGCTCCGTCAACAACGTAACCAATGTCACAAACGTTCACGCCTACAACCGTACCGTAACGAATACGGTCATTATCAACAACACCACCGTCAACGTCACCAATAGCCGCAGCAGCTTCAACGGCCCAGGGGGCATCACTCGCCAGCCTTTGCCGGTTGAAGTTGCGGCAACCCGCGAGCAGCGCATTCCGCCCATGACAACGCAGTTGCAGGTGCAAAAGGCGGCGGCACAAAACAAACAGCAGTTCGCCTCCGTCAATCACGGCAAACCGGCCGTGGTTGCTATGGCGAAGCCCGTCGCCGTAGGCAAACCAATCGCGCCGGTAAGGCCTGCGCGCGCTGCAGCACCCGCTAAACCCGCAACGCCGGCTGCTCAACCCAACCGCGCTGCGTCTCCTGCGCCGGCGCGTAATGCCGCGCCCGCGGGAAGGCCAGGTCAGCCGCCGACAGCCAAGCCTGGAGAAGCCGCTGCTAGACCGGGACAGCCTGCGGTCAAGCCCGCTCCCGCAACGCCCGAGCGTCGAAGTGAACCTTCGAAACCCGCGAATCGTCCAGGAGCGGCAAAACTAGTCCCGGCTCCAAACAAGCCGGCTGCGAATAAGCCAGCTGCGAATAAGCCAGCTTCGAAACCCGAGGCTAAACCCGCCACTCCACCCGCCAAAAAGGAGCCTGCAAAGAAGGAACCACCAAAGAAGGAGCCGCCGAGAGACGAGGGGAAGCCGCAATAACGAAAAAGTATCATCAGCGCTGAAGGGAAATTCGCCTCCAGATAGGGGAGCCGTGCGACCGATGATGCTGCCATTTTGCACTTTCGCAGCGAAGCCGTTTCGAAACGTGTAATACTCCTCAATCTACGGGAATTGGAATGCGTGTTCCAGGGCGATATAGCGCAGGAATGAGAATCGCCGCCAACCCAAGTTCAGGAAAGAGCGCGGTTGAGAATGTTGCACTTCCGCTTCGTCTCAGTGCCGGCGCCGCAAAGAAGCGGAGCACGAAGCCCACCAGCACGCTAAGATATCTGGCGGCGAAAGCCGGCGCGCGGCCGTCGCTCATGCCCTATCATGAATGTAGATTAGTCGCGTTTCATTGCTTTCAGACAAACCAGGAAACGACACCGATCTCCTAATGGTAATGCCAAGCTCGAAGACTGCCCATGATGCCGCTCGCCGCCGATTGTGGTTGGCGATGTCTGGCTTTATCGTGGCGCTTGCGCTCCTGCCCTTTTCCTACAAAGTCGAACGTCGCCTGGAGACAGTTGTGCACATCAAGGGCGGAGAATCCGAAAAAGTTGACCTGGAACTGGCGCAGCGTTTCCAGTCTCCGTTCGCCCACCGGCTGATTCTCGTGATCAGCGGTATTCCCAATCCGGATTCCGCCAAAGGCGCAGATGCGTTGGGCTTCTTAACCACTTCGTTGCGTAGTGTGCCAGGAGTGTCGGGGGTGGTCTCAAGTGTGGATTGGCCAGATCCTCTGTTCATCGGAAAAAACGGCGGGACCTTGATCATCGTCGGGTTGGACCCGCGCGATGAAGCTGTGGAGGGGTTGGTCCCCAAACTACGGGCAAGAGCAGACTGGATGGAAGGTCAGCTTAGGTCGCAATATCCCAAGATCAAACTGGAAATTACGGGCGAAACGCCATTGAACTTCGATCTTCGCAAGGTCAGCGCCGACGACGTCACCCATGCCGAAGAACGAGCGATGCCGGTCACTCTCGTGCTGCTGGTGCTGGCTTTCGGCAGTCTTGTCGCCGCGCTATTGCCGCTGGGAGTTGGACTGCTCTCCATCTCCATGGCGTTGGGTGCGGCGGCGCTCCTCTCGCATTTTCTGCATCTGTCGATTCTGGTACAGAATCTGGCCACGATGCTCGGTCTTGGCTTGGGCATCGACTATGCGTTGCTGATGGTGAGCCGGTTTCGCGAAGCATTGGCGGAAGGATATGATCCCGGCACTGCCGCCGATATTGCTGCCGGGCAAGCGGGGCGGACGCTGATCATCTCGGCTACGACAGTTGCAATTGGATTTTCGGCGCTCCTGATTGTCCCCATCAGCGAGCTGCGCTCCATCGGGATAGCTGGCCTGCTGGTGACCGCCTTCAGTGTCATATTGTGTACATCCATTCTGCCTTGGGCGCTTAGTCTGCTAGGACATCGCATCGATGCAGCAAAAGTGAGTATTCTAGACAGACGATCAAAAACGCGGGACCGATGCGCGGCGAGCGAGAGGTGGGTGCGGTGGGGCGGCATCGTAACCCGCAGGCCCTGGACAGCCTTACTTGTCGCCGGGATTCCGCTATTCGCACTTGCATTCCAGGGCCGGAAAATCTCTCCTGGGGTCCCCGACCATAACTCGCTCCCGGCCGCAGCCGAGTCGGTGCAAGCGCTGCACACGCTTCAACGCATGGGTCGATCGGGTATTGTGCAGTCGCTCCGAGTAGTTCTGGAGTTGCCGCCGCAATCTCCGCTGCTCTCACCGGCAGGCTGGCTTGCCGTCAGTCGCTTAACCAAGTACTTCCAGAGCGATCCTAGAGCGGAAGAGGTCTTATCTCTTCCGACGCTCACGGGCATGTCCGATAATGCTGATGGCATTGACGATTTGCCTGAGCCAATGCGCAAGAGTTTTCTTCGAAACGACGGTCAGGCCACCTTAATTGAGTTGCTGCCTACTACCACTCTCACGCCCAATCAACAGATACGATGGGTACGAGATGTGCGTTCCTCCGATGTCGCGGCCATAACCGGCGTACCCGGCGCTGTGCTGCGCGTCGGCGGCGTTCCCGCACTCGAAGCAGATTACGACTCGGTGGTAAAAAAGCGGATGCCGAGGGTGGTCCTTGGAGTCATATTGGGGAGCCTGCTGGCGCTCCTGATCGGGTTACGCTGTCTATTTGCGGCTGTCAAAGCAATTCTCCTCAACCTGCTCTCCGTTGGCGCTTCCTTCGGTGCGCTAGTTGTCGTTTTTCAGGAAGGCCACGGTGGCAAACTTTTTGGGCTCGACGGACCAACTGGTAGCGTATATCCAATTGTGCCGATTCTCGCGTTCGCCATCGTCTTCGGATTGAGCATGGACTATGAGGTCTTTCTGGTCACCCGAGTCCTCGAAGAGCGGCGGCGCGGCTTATCCGAGAGAGCGGCTGTGATCGAGGGCTTGGCGCGAACAGCCGGGCTCATTACGAGCGCCGCGGCAATTATGATTGCCGTCTTCGTCGCATTCACCGTGGGAAGCTTTTTGGTCGTCCAAATGCTGGGCTTTACGCTCGCGGTCGCGGTGTTCATTGATGCTACAGTGGTGCGGATGATTGTCGGGCCGGCACTCCTGCAACTTGCCGGCGACTGGAATTGGTGGCCCTTTGCCTTGTATGGAACTCCCGCAACGTCTGATAAATAGCTTCTCCCATGACAACAGCGAGCACTGTAACTGGCTCCGCGACAACACAGTGCCTCGCAACGGCCCAATTGGAGCGATGCCGGTTATTTCACTTTCTCTTCTTGAGCGCTGGACGGGCTGAGATCAAAGTCCTTGCGTCCAAGATTGGCCTTTCCCGAGCCCCCTTCGATTGCAAGCATCGATGAGCCCGGCTTGCCCTGGACCTTTGCCTCCACTTGCGATGCGGACCAAACCCCACCTACCTGCCGGAGGCCGTAGTAAATAAATTCCTTCTGCTGTCCGGTTCCGCGAAGTGTCTTGACCACATGCACTGGGTACAAAATACTGCGGTCAATCCACGATGTTACCGAAACATCGTGTGTCCGATCCTGAGAGCCGGGCATGCTCTTAAGGACAAAGCAATCCCGCGCGCCATATTTCTCCGGTGTCAGGAGTTCCTGATTTTTCCAGAAGAACTGGCTCTCTACCATGTCTTCATAGGTGAAGTCTGTTCCCACGAGTGGGTCGTTCCAACGTTCGAATGGCAACACGCTAGCGGCCTTCTCGCCAGGATGTATTGCCTCGATAGTCATGTGCCCACTCACGGTCATATGCAGAAGAAGATTCGTCTTCTCTGAGCCAGGCCCAGAGATCTCAACTAGCAGACGCAAACCATCGGGAAACCAGTGAGCTTTGCCGACAAACTTGTAGCTCGTGCGCTTGCCATCGGCTTCCACCCGTGTAAGGTGCCCGGTCGCGCGGTAGTCCAATTTCTCAATACGCTGTCGGGAACTACTCAGAACAGTCTCTAGGTCAGGATTCGCCGCGAAGACCCGCGATGGATGCACCAGCGACAACAGCACTAGCAAAGCAATGTCCGCTTGAATCGCCTTGAAGGCGCTGATTCTTTTCATATGGGATCGTACCACCAGCTCGAATAAATACGGAGCAGCCTGCAAGAAGGAACCTGCGGAGACGCCACTGTCAGCAGGTTGCGGCTACAGCGCGAAGATAAGACTACAGAACCTCTTATTGTGTTGCTCTGAGCCAATTCCTTTATGTATTCCAGCTGGGCGGCATGGCGCCTACCACGGAGCTTTTTCATTGCGCTTGAATAGACCGTCTTATGCCTTTTTCGTAATCCGAAGTTCGCGTCCGATCTCTTCGAGGTTTGCGTATGATGTTCAGCATCTTTACACCGTCCATCTGATGGATGATGTGTTAGCAAATGAGTTAATGGCAGCTTTCAACTTCCTGGCCCACAAGCGCGCCAATCGTAAAAAATTGTAACCACTGTCTCTTGAACCCCGCCCGTATATTCAATGCAGTTCGTGATTTCTATCAGTACGGCTTGGATTGGAAAACGAGCGGCCACGAAGGGGCGTAAACCGCTGTTGCTCCTCGGTTTCGGTGTCCTACGCATTCGCGGCGTGCTTTATACTCTTACTCATTCTGCCGGAGTTTTGATTGCAATTCAGACGCTTGACGGCGTGCCGAACGCCATCTTCGGCATCGTTTCTATCCTTGTTATCAAAGACAGAACACGAGGAACTGGCCGCTTCAACCTGGCTGCCGGAGCGCTCGCAACCGTGGTTGGCGTCGGGGCTGCCGCCAGCAACACCATTGGTGGAACCTTGATTCAACGTCTCGGGTACCGCGCGTCCTTTCTAGGGCTAGCGTCCATCGCACTGGTCGCTTTCGCATTACTCTGGTACGCGGTTCCCGAAACACTCTCCAACTCAGTTGAAACCTCAAGATCTGAGGCTGGAATCAAGTCCCCAACAAAAGGGGACGCTTTTGCGCAATGATATTCCTACCGAATCAGTCCGAACTCGCTCGGTTTTCGGAATCGAACAAGCTCGGAATTGAACAAGAAAGAGAGCCTTGTTAGTTGATATCGTCCGCGCACCTGCTAATGTTTCTGATCGTGGCTACGAGCATCGTGCTGATGCTTATCCGCCCGCGGGGTATTCCGGAGGCTTACTGGATTGGGGCGGGAGTCCTGGCATTACTCACCTTCCGCTTGGTGCCCCTACAACTTGCGGCTCATGCCGTCGCAAAAGCAATGGATGTTTGTCTTTTCCTGATCGGCATGATGTTGCTTTCTGAGCTTGCGCGCGAGCATGGCGTTTTTGATTGGCTTTCGTCGATCACAGTGAGGAATGCGAACGGCTCTTGCTCAAGGCTGTTTGCGTTAGTGTATGGCGCTGGGACCCTGGTCACGATCTTCATGTCGAATGATGCGACCGCGGTGGTTCTCACGCCGGCGATCCTCGCCGCAGTTCGCAAAGCCAAGGTCCAGCCTCTGCCCTACCTTTTCGTCTGTGCTCTGATCGCGAACGCGGCGTCGTTTCTACTGCCGATTTCCAACCCGGCAAACCTGGTTGTCTTCCACAACGAAATGCCTTCGTTGGGACGATGGCTAGTTTCCTTCTCCGTTCCTTGCTTGCTTTCCGTTGCGGCTACGTTCGTGGTGTTGCGCTGGCTCTTTCGGAATGACTTACGCGCCACCATGGAAGTCGAGCTAGAAGCTAAGCCGCTAACCTATGATGGCAAGTTGGTACTGGGTGGGCTGGGCGTGGTGGTGGCTGTCCTCTTAACCGCATCGTCGCTGGGCAAAAACCTGGGCCTGCCGACTTGCCTGGCGGCTCTCGCAGTCACAGTAGTGGTTTCCATACAAGCGCGGAGCAACCCGTTCAGTCTTGCTCGCGAGATCAGTTGGGCAACCTTGGCTCTGGTTGCAGGGCTTTTCGTCATGGTAGACGCCATGGAAAGTATCGGTGCAATGCATCGGACGAAAGAGTGGCTTGTCTGGGCGGAAAATCTAGGGCCTACCGCGGCAACGTTAATCACGGGATCTTTCGTTGGAATCGCGAACAATCTAGTCAACAATCTGCCGCTTGGCCTCATCGCTGGAAGCACTCTCCAGGCCGCGCACGCGAAAGGTTTGCTCGCCGAAGCGGTTCTTATCGGTGTCGATGTGGGACCGAATTTGTCAATTACCGGATCGCTGGCGACCATCCTTTGGTTGATCGCCTTGCGCAAGGAAAAAATAGAGGTGAGCGTCTGGGATTTCCTCAAGGTCGGCGCCGTAGCAATGCCCGTCGCCTTGTTAGCTTCGCTGACCGGACTCCTCTTGATGCGGATGTGTTTTCAAAGTTCCTGGTAGCCGAGCATCAGGTTTACGAATCTGGGAACACGTTGCAGAAATCTGGATCATAATGTGTGCAAAGCATTTCTCTTTCTGCTAGCATGATCGCCAAGAAGATGCGGATCTTGTTTATTATCTTAGGTCTGCGACCCTGTGGTATGGCACTTAAACTGCCGCAATCTTTTGGTGGTGGAGTGCGTCCAGTCCGGAGCCCAGGACGATGCCGCAGGTAGGAGCGGTTTGTGAGCGATCCCGTAGCGGGAAACGTCCCGGTTGTCAGGCGGCGGCGCAGCCGTCGTCATCGTCGTAATCGTATCATTCGTCGGTGCTTAGCATTCGCAACCGTGATTCTCTTCAGCGTGGGTGCTTCTACCCTTGCCTTGAAGTACCTTAGTCCCTCCTTGTTCCGTGCGCAGCGGCCGACCGTTCCCAACTTCCAGCAAGCAGAGTTGAGCCGTGAACGCGTGGTCACGTTAAATCAACTGCTGAGCCACACGGAGCCGTCTAGCACTCGCCAGGTTTATCCCTATTCCGTTGTGCCGGGGGGAGTTGAGGATGCAAAGGAATTGAAGTGGGTAGCGGAGCACGATCCGATTGTTGCCGCTCACTACGCCGGCTTTGACTACGACCACGCCAGGATTGTGCGGCTGACCTTGGATCGAACCGTCTATCTTTCTTTTCGCATTGGAAGCCACGTCTATTGGACCCGTCACCGGGTCACCCTCCGCAAAGGAGAGAAGCTTCTCACCGACGGACGAATGACTGCGCGCACCCGTTGCGCGAACCGGGTGGAAGAGGTTCCGCAGCAGGCGGCCGCGCCGGTCGAGCCTCCAGCGGTAAAGTTCGATCAGCCGTTTCGTTTCCCGGTCGGCACCGCCATGCGTACCCCACCGGTTCCGTTCGAGTCAGCGTTGCTGAGAGGGCCTGGTCTGGAGTCGGCGGGTCCACTCAGTTTGTACGATCCCCTTCCTGGCGGTAGCCTGATTTCAATTTCACCTCCGACATTACCCCTGACGCTCTGCGGTCCGAACCGGAGAAAAGGCGGGGACAGCGGTTGCTGCGCCGGTGAAGAGGGTCTCGGCCAGAAAAAAAAGGGAGGCCCTTGCGGTAGCGGGACTGGAACCGTGCCCGAACCCTCCACCTGGGTGATGTTCCTTTCTGGCCTGGCCGCTATCTCCTGGCAGGCCCGGCGAAAGCTAAGCCGCGCCTAAAGCGCTGTCCTGATAGTTTAGATTCCCGCTGCCCGCACATTGCTTGCTAACCGATCTTCTCTTTCGATAGTCTCATTCCTTCAACTTCAGAGCTTAGAATTTGCGGAGGCCGATGGTGGGTTCGCCGGGTCGTGGTGACTGCTGCCTTTTTTTTCTGCTGGCTTTAGGATCGTTTATTTCAAGCCCATCGATCTCCGCTCAATCGATCCGGCTGCACGTCGACCTCACAGACGCCCCGCGAAATATCTATCACGCGAAGCTCACCTTACCCGTCAGGCCGGGCGCCATGACGCTTGTCTTTCCGGAGTGGATCCAAGGCAATCATCGTCCCAGCGGTCCGGTCGCCGGTCTCACGGGAATACGCATGGAAGGCGCGGGCAAGCCGGTAACCTGGCAGCGTGACGATGTCGATATGTACGCTTTTCATGTGGTCGTGCCCGAAAACACGCAGGAATTAGTCGTCTCCCTGGACGCAATTACCTCCAATGACAGCGCTGGCGGAGGAGGGCCTGCAGCCTCCAGCAATGTGCTCGATTTAAATTGGAACGCAGTCGTGCTATATCCACAGGGCGCCGCTTCTGACGCCGTAGAATTTATCCCATCCGTCACACTTCCGTCGGGATGGAAGTTCGGAACGGCGTTGATTCCTGCACACGAATCCGGCGATGAGGTCGAGTTCGCTCCCGTCTCCCTCACCACGCTCGTGGATTCGCCGCTGATCGCAGGGAAGCATTACTGCCGCATTGATCTGACTAAAGGTTCCGAGAGCCCCGCTCATCAGATGGACCTGGTGGCGGATAGCGAAGCGGACCTGGCGATGAAGCCGGAAGATTTGGCCTCTTACCATAAACTCGTTGCCGAAACCGGAGCGCTATTCGGGGCGCGGCACTACCGCCAGTATCACTTTCTGTATACGCTCAGCGCCGATGTCGGCCAGCATGGACTGGAGCATCACGAGTCCAACGACAGCGCTGCGGCCGAACGCACGCTGCTCGATCCCGATCTCCGCCTGCTTTATGCGGACTTAATTCCCCACGAATTCGCGCACTCCTGGAACGGCAAGTATCGCCGGCCCGTTGGGCTAGCCACGAAAAATTATCAGGAGCCCATGGTCGGCGATCTGCTGTGGGTTTATGAAGGACTCACGGAATACCTGGGCAACCTGCTGGCGGAGCGCAGTGGATTGCGGTCAGCCGAGCAATATCGGGAAGGCTTGGCTTTAACCGCGGCAAATCTTGACCACCGTCCGGGCCGTACATGGCGTCCCCTGGAGGATACGGCGCGCTCGGTGCAGACTCTGCGGATGCTGGGACAACCATGGTCAAGCTGGCGTCGCGGACTCGACTACTATCCCGAGGGGGAACTGATCTGGCTCGAAGTCGACTCGATCATTCGCCAGCAAACGCACGGGCAGCGGTCTCTCGACGATTTTTGCCGCAGCTTTCATGGCGGACAGAGCGGACCTCCGATGGTTGTGCCTTACACCTTCGACGACGTGGTCCGCACGCTGAACGATGTTGTTCCTTACGACTGGGCGAGCCTGCTGCGGGAGCGCGTCTCTTCGACCAGCACTCACGCGCCGCTGGGCGGCATTGAACGGGAGGGCTGGAAGTTGGTATACAACGACCGGCCCAACGCCTTCACCCAAGCGGTGGAGAAACGTTTCAAGTTTGCAGACTTCTCCTACTCCCTCGGCTTCACTATTACTGAGGATGGCAAACTGGATGACGTGATCGTAGGTTCTCCCGCTTATCAATCCGGCATTGCTCCGGAGATGAAGTTGATCGCGGTGAACGGCCGGAAGTGGACGCCCGAGATACTGCATGCCGCAATCAAGATGGCGAAAGGCAATGCGGTGCCGATCGAGCTTCTCGTCGAAAATGGACAGTTTTTCCAGACTTATTCAGTCTCTTACCATGACGGCGACAAGAACCCGCATCTAGAGCGAGCTTCCGGTCAACCCGATCTTCTGGACGTGATGCTCACTCCGCTCACCAAGTAGGACCAAATTGGCACTGAAACGCGCGAGCGACCCAAGGTTTTAATCCTTTGGTAAGGGGGATGGTGCACAATCCCTGCTAGAATCAGCCTAGCTCCGCATACAAATCAAGGATGTTTATGAACCGCTCTGCCAGCGCTGCCGCCGCGGTATGGGTATGGGCAGCAATATTGGCTTTCGCGACACTTCCGGGGCGAGCGCAAAACGCGCCCACAGTGCGGCGGGTGCAGGTGCTCGGCAACCGGAATCCCGTCGAGATCGAGATTGAAGGCAGCGATCCTCTCGTTCCTGAGGCCCAAGTGTTAACCGGCCCCGACCGGCTGGTGGTGGATTTTGCGAATACAGTTCCCGCCGCTCAATTGCACAATCAGAGCTTGAATCGCGCCGACGTGAAGAGCGTGCGCGTGGGCCTGTTCGCAGCGAAGCCGCCGGTAACACGCGTGGTGTTCGATTTGAGTGGTCCGCAGGCTTATCAGGTTTTTCCTTCCGGCAGAACTGTGATCATCAAGGTCGGCAGCGCTGGAGCAAAAGCCGTAGCGAGTTCCTCGTCCGGAGCAAGGCTGGTGAACACGAATTATCCCGCGCAGTCGGCAAAGATCACGCCGCCTCCGCCTCCGCCCCCCTTGATCGTTTCCTTCCAGGCAGGGATGCTGACCATCAGGGCGAACAAGGCCAGTCTGTCGGAAGTGCTGTTCGCGGTGCACCAGCACACCGGAGCTGAGATCGCCATACCGGCTGGAGCCGAGCAGGAGCAAGTGGTCGCGCAGATTGGTCCAGCATCCGCTCCGGAGGTTTTGTCTCACCTGCTGTACGGATCGAGATTTAATTTCCTGATTCTAAGTTCACCCAGTAATCCCGCAACTCTGGACCGCGTTATTCTGAGCGCGCGTCCGGACGGTCCGGCGCCTGCTTTCCAGCCTTTGCCGCAGATGGTTCAAGCGACCGACGATCCCGAACCGGAAGTCCCCGCCAGAATTCAGGCTCCTCCACCAGCCGCGCCCAATCCAGGCACGCCGGCAAATCCGCCGTCGGATAATCTCCCAGACTAGGTATTTGTATTTCTTGGATTGCAGTTTGATTACGGTGCCGTGATCAGACGAATCGGGACGGGGGAAGTACCATTGACAGCGGTACTCGCGGCGCTATTGCCGCATCCGGAGACGTTCATCACAGTTACGTTTATGTTTCCGGTAGTGCTGTCGACATGTTAACGAAGACCTGCAAGAAACCTATGATCGTGACCAAAGTCGTCCTCGGTTCCGTTGAGGAGCGCCGGCGCTGTATTGTCGTAGATAGGTAGACTGACGATGGAGGGACTGCTCGTAATCTGGCTACCGCTTGTTACCCCTGTGGTCAGCAGAGCGCTATTGCCACCGGCCAGAATTTGAAAAGGATAGGTGTAAGTGGGAGGCGGGGAATTGGAAGTCGACAGGTAGTCCTGGCCGTTCCCCGGGCCAGGCGCGTTTGCGTTAATCAGGCATTCCGCCGCATTCACACTGTCATTCCGCCGCGGCCCTGGATCTTCCGTTAGATCCACTGTGTTCGCCAGGACACTCCGCAAGCGTATACGGTAGATTGGTCGCAGCCGGCAACTGCTTCGGTATAGTCATTGCGGTTAGCGTCTGCGCATCCGCTAATCGTGGAGTTGGCGGCGATCGCGATCGAGGCATTTGAGACTTGTCCCGGAACGTAGTCCAGACTATTGGCAAGGCCTGCACCATTTGCTACTGGAGGGTTGTCCGTCAGCGCGCACACCCGTGGTCCGCGTCCTCGAGTTGTCGCGCAATCTACAAACAGGTTAAAGGTTTCACCAATAACGCCCGCTGTAGCGACTCCTCCACTCTGGATTGCTCCAGTAGTCGGATCAACGAACTTCTTGCAAGCGCTGCCAGCGCAAGTTCCAGCAGCACCCGGGTCTAGGTTGGGTACGACCCATGGTTTCACGCAGCGAGGATTCACCGGAACCATGGGGCTCGAACCTGAAGGATTGAACACCTCTGCGGTTGCGGTGGCCTTCACGGTGGAGCTCGCGTAGTTACTTCCGAACAAGGAAAAAACGCGGGCGAAGAAGATCGGCAGATTGGCGCTTTGCACCGTCACCGCAACCACCGGGTTCACTGCGAAAGCTGCTCCAGCGCCAGTGCAATCGGTGCTCGATGCTCCACCGCTTCCTGCACCGTAATTTACTGTTACGGAAGCAGTGGGGACCGCAACCCCACTAATCAGATTCTGTTGGGCCACGGTTATCGCGGCCAAGGTGGCGGCGCTGCTAATCCCCCGCCGCACGCCGGCTGCCAAGAGTTTGAAATATTGCTCGGGTCGCCCGTGATGCCGGAAATCGAAATCACTCTCGCCGCCGCTAACGCAGCGGCATCCGCGGTGCGCTGCGCCTCGTCCTTCGCCTGATACAACGTGCCGACGTCGATGGAGAGCGCGGCCATCGCGATGATAGAAACCATCGCCAAAGCGACCAGCGCCATGGTCACACCGCGCTCGCGCGAGCGGGAAGTGGCTTTCTGTCTCGGACGTCGAATTAGCGGTGGCAGCACGCTCGACTCCTCAATTCTCGTTGAAGGCTACAGCCGTCGTCGTGATAGTGCTAGGAGGCGTAAACTTTCCACCCAACAGGCCTTCCACGCCGGTGAATTTCCAGTTATACGCGTAGACGATGGTGACACATGTATTCACAAGGTAAATCGTCGTCGTACCAGTGGTTTGTGGCGTTATGCAGCCCCGGTTGATGGTGAGCGTGATACCGCTGCCCGGACAGCCGGAACCCGTAGAACTGGCAGTCCAAGTAAGGCCCGCGCTCAGCGCTGGCGTGAGATTGTCCCCAGGCCGCAGTCGTTCACCTTCGCCGAATACCAGGTCGAGATCAACCGCCTGGAATGCATCGCTCACTGAGGCCGGCACGGTAGCCGACAAATCACTCGCCGGATCGGCCGCAGCCACGCGGGCGCCGTCGCGCGCGGCGTTCGTTAGTTTCTGCTTCAGGGAAAGCGCTCCACTGAAGTCAAAAATTCCTACCACGAACAGCATCAGCAAGGGCAGCGAAAGAGCGAATTCTACAATCTGCGCGGCTTGGTCGTCACCGAAAATCCCATATGCCTTGGCGAGGCGAAGCAAAAAATGAAGAGGCCGCCTCATTGCGTCTCCAGCCGCATCTGCGCTTGTCCGGGAAGAAGCACATCTTGCTAGGTCCATCGACGTGGACGGCGCGGCAGCACTGCAGAGTGAAGGGAATCGAATACTTATACCGCGCATGCTGACCGAGGTGCCGCACGTGCCTGCGCGCGCCTAGGACGTTGAGTAGGACAACTGGACGTTTAGCTGAACGCAAACGTTGTTGCCACGCTGTTCCCGTCAGGCAAGCGACAGTAGTGCCGCCGCTCTGGAAGAGGCCGGCTGCCACAGGCGCACAGTCCAGGTGGCGCCCAACTGCTCGTAGGAACGAGTTGACTCTGTGCTCAAGTGTCCGGCGCCAGGAGCATTATAGACAGCGGTTATGGCATTTTGCGTGGAGTCGAACCGCAGCGCAAGTCGTGCAAGCTGGAGCCACCGCCGCCCGCGCTCCGTCCCGCGCGCCTCGCGTAAGCGTGCCATAGATGCGAAATGCCAGTCCAAACCAGAAATCCCGATCAGCACCATGAAGAGCAAGGGCAGAACATAGCGGCTTCGGCAGATTTCCGTGGCCGCCGGTGCCGATGCCACGAGGTGCGCCAAATTGTCCGTAGCGATTTCATGCCTGGCTACCGAGCCATCCCGAAATTCAGGTTCAGAATCCCGTAAAGCACAGTCGTCAAAGCCAGGGCCACTCCGTACGGAATCTTCAGCGACTGCGGATTATCCAGCGAAACTTCGGGCCCCGGCATACGAAACGTTCCCATCGATGCCAGCAGCCGTCCCATGTTCCGCAGCGTTTCTTTAAATCGCCGCTTGTAGATCACCAGCCCCAGGGCCATGATCCCCGCCACAAAAACCGATACCATCAACAAGTCGGCCAGCACCCCCGGTCCTACGATCGCGCCCAGAGCCCCCGCCAACTTCCAGTCTCCCGCGCCCAGGGCGCGCACAATCACGAATGGCAACAGCACCAGCAGTCCCAAACCAGCGCCCAGCAGGGAAGTCTTCAGTCCGCTCCACCCGCCGAGCACGGTGTTGACCACCACCCCGAGGAGTAGTCCCGAAACCGTCAGCCAATTAGGAATCCGCCGGCTCCGCCAATCGGTATAACCAGCAGCTGCCGCCAGCGCTACCCCCAATCCCAATACGACCGGCTTCAAATCAGCTCCGCCTGCGTGGGAAACCGCCTGTCTCCTGACACGGCCGGCGGACCTTTGTGAATGCATTCCATCTTCTGACGGTGGCGACTTGCGAGAGGAGGAAGCTTCGCTGCCGACAAGCCCCTGCTGTCGCGGATTCTCACATAGCCCGGTAGCGAAGTCAATGAACAGGATGGTGAGAGGCATGACGATCATCACCTAAGCTATTGAGCCCGCAATGACAAGTTAGCTTGACATCAGACGAGCCCGGGCTTACTATGCAGTGGAAAGCTAACTTGACATGGCGAGCCAGGTACTAAACCGGATCAAAGAGCTGCGCAACGCTCGCGGATGGACCCAGGAACAGCTTGCGGCAGCCGCGGGCGTTTCTCGCCAAAGCATCAATTCCATCGAGCGCGACCGTTATGTTCCGAGCTTGGTGCTGGCCCTCACCTTCGCGCGAATCTTTGGCTGTTCCACCGATCAGATCTTTACCTTGGAGAACGAACCATGAATCTTCCTATTCTCGGCAGTGCGATCGATGAACGTTTCCTGAACCACCGGCTGCGTGCCACAAGTCTCGCGGGAATCATTGGCGGCATCGTGGCCATTCTTCTCTTTGGCTACCACTATTACGTGAATCATGTCTGGAGTTGGGATCTATTCACCGTTGCCATCACAATTGTCACCGTCAAGCTGACGGTGATGCTCTGGTACCGATTAACCGACTGACAAGAAAGGTGTGCGAGTCATGAGCTTCAGAAAACGGCTGTATGAATCGAAAATGTTGATGCCGATCGCAAACGCGTGCTTGATCGCCGGCATTATGTGGCCGTATCTCTTTCACCCAGCCACTCAACTCGGTAAGAATTTAGGCCACGCCTTGTGCGGATTTTTGCTCGGCTTCTCGATTACCGTGAACCTTGCGGTGGTGTGGACGAAAGGGCGTCAACGCCGTTGCGACGGCAAAGATGCGACAGGGCAGTGACGCGGGCGAACTCGCGTCAAAAAAATAAAGGCCCGATTATCTTCGGGCCTTTATTCGCAAGTAGCAGTTTAGCGGTTGAATGCTCCCACGCTGTTGTGCTCGGCCACAATGCGCTTGGCGTTGTCGGCCAGCGCTTTGGCTTGCGGCAGAAGCTCTAGAGCCTTGACCACCTCCGGATCCGATTCCGCCCGCACCTTCAGGCCTTCATCCTGACCGAAAGCATCCACAAAGATTTCGGCCTTGATGTTGGATTTGATCCAGTCGTTGTTATCCACCAGATCGGCCTGGGTGTAGGGAATATTCGCCTCGTCCAGCGATTTGCGGAACTCCTGCAGAATGGCATCATCCACTTCGAAGCTCTTTGTTGGATGATGGCTTACAACGTAGCGCTTGGCGTAGTTGAAGAACGCATAGTGTTGCAGCAGTGTGTCCTGAAAGTGGTTGCCTTTGACCGGAGGGATCACCACATCCGGCGTGATGCCGCCGCCACCATAGACCGTGCGCCCGCTGTCAGTGAGCTTCACTTCACGATTAGCGTTGCTGCCCGATTCGGCTTCGCGGTTGTAATAATAATCGTAGAGCGAAATGTTGCTGTAGTCGCGTTGAATCAGCCGACCGCTCGGCGTGTAGTAGTGCGCCGTTGTGAGAGCCAGCCCCGTGTTTTCCGAGAGCGGATAGACGGTCTGAACCAGGCCCTTGCCGAATGTAACTTCGCCCGCGATCAAGCCACGATCGTGATCCTGAATCGCTCCCGAAACAATCTCCGCCGCCGAAGCGGTCAGCCGGTTTACCAGAACCACGAGAGGATAATCTTTTCCGCCGTTGCCATGCTGCGCCGTGTAACGTTTCTCGGCAGAAGCGCGACCGTGATGGGAAACGATGAGCTGACCCTTCTTAAGAAATTTGTCGGCCACGCCAACGCCTTCGCTGAGCAGGCCGCCGGGATTTCCCCGCAGATCCAAAATCAAACCCTTGAGATCGCCAAACTCGTCCAGAGCTTTTGAGACTTCTTCTTCCGTGGTCTCATTGAACCCGGTCACATGCAAGTATCCAATGCCGGGGCGGATGAGGAAGTGCACGTCTACGCTGTAGCGCGGAATCTCGTCGCGAATCAGCGTGAACTCCATCGGCTTCTCCACCCCTTCGCGCGAGATGCTGATGTGTACGGTCGTCCCCTTCGGTCCTTTCAGCAGATCGGCCACGTCTCCCGTGCTCATGTTCTCGGTCGACTTGCCGTCGACCGCAATGATCACGTCACCGGGATGAATGCCGGCCTTGTAGGCGGGCGTGCCCGTGAACGGAAAGATGACGATGACTTTATTGTTGCGCGGTCCCACCGTCATTCCGACGCCGTAGTATTTGCCGCGCTGGTCCTCGCGCATGAGCGCGTAAGACTTGGGATCGAAGAAATTCGAATGCGGATCAAGGGCGTGCAGCATTCCCGGGATCGCACCGTTATAGATCGCCTTGTCGGGATTGACCGGCTCCGCGTAATTATCCTCGATAACGGCATAGACGTCCGTGAACTGCTTCAGGCTGTCTTTGACATCAGAGTCGCTGGAGGTCGAGGAGGCCTGCTGGCCGGTGCGCTGGGCAAACAGAATTCCCAGAAAGCCGCACACAAGAAGAAAGAAAACCACCAGAAAGAGTGATCGGCGAGAACTACGTGCCATTTTGAATATTTCCTTCGGTTGAGGGATCTCGAGCTTCCCCACCTACCGCGCTGAATATACGCAGTATATCATCACATTAGACTGCCCCGGACCGGGATAGTCACCAGGGTAACTCTCCCGGGTCGGCTTAACTCGTAAGATGCGGCTAGAGCCGATTTTGGTCCTTCGGCCCGCAAAAAGGCGATCGAAAAAGGCTATTGACGGGCGGGGAATACCGCTATATCGTGTGCAGTCACCGAACGCGCGGGGGCCCGCTCCGGTGAAACCGAACGCTCGGGAGTTCGATCGTGTTACTTCGTCGAGTATTTTCCACTGGTTGCTGTGCCGTGTCCCTCATCCTGGCCGCGGCTAATTTTGTTCCCGTTCCAGTCTTTGCATCGGCCGGCTTTCAGCCGCCCAATCCTGACGAACTCAAGATGACGAGCGAACCCCTCGCTCCAGGCGCGCCCGCCATCATCCTTTACCGCCAGGTTGACCGCGACGATAACGGTCAGACTACTCACGAGGACGACTACATCCGGATCAAGATTTTCACCGAGGAGGGCAGACAGCACGGAAATGTAGAAATTCCGTTTTTCAAGGAAACCGAAGACATCGTTAACGTCCGAGCTCGAACCATCAAACCCGACGGCTCCATCGCGGAATTTGACGGCAGGGTCTTTGAAAAACCCTTGGTGAAGGAGAGGGGATCGCGGTTAATGGCGAAGAGCTTCACCCTTCCCGATGTCCAGGTGGGAAGCGTCATTGAGTATTACTTTACCCACGATTTCAGAGAGGACTCGATCTACCAACACATGGTCATGCTTTATGGTTCACAGTGGATTCTTAGCTCCGATCTATTCACCAAGAACGCCAGGTTCTCGCTGAAGCCGTACGTCGCCACTTACGGCACGATGCATCTCCGTTGGACCTGGCACGAGCTACCGGTGGGATCCGTTCCAAAGGAGGGCCCAGACCACGTAGTCCGGATGGAGGCGAGCAACATTCCTGCTTTCCAAACCGAGGACTTCATGCCTCCGGTCAACGAACTGAAGTCGCGCGTAGATTTTATCTACACCGATGAACTCCCCGAAAATAACCCGGACAAGTTCTGGAAGAATGTCGGGAAGAAACGAAACGGGCAATTGGAAAGCTTTGTGGGGAAGCACAAGACCATGGACGAAGCAGTGGCGCAGATCGTTTCTCCCAACGACCCTCCGGAGGTGAAGCTAAGAAAAATCTACGATCGCGTTCAGCAGATACGAAATAAATCGTATGAGCTGCGAAAGACCGAGCAAGAAGTAAAACGCGAGAAAGAAAAACCGGTAGAGAACGTCGAGGATCTTTGGAGGCGCGGCTATGGCGACGGCGTGCAGTTGACGTGGCTGTATCTCGCGCTAGTGCGTGCCGCGGGTTTTGAGGCCTACGGATGTTGGGTCTCGGGCCGGGGGCAGTATTTCTTTTCGCCAAACAGCATGGAGCCAGGCAAGCTGGATTCGAACGTTGTGCTGGTGAAGCTCAACGGCAAAGACCTTTATTTCGATCCGGGTGCGGAGTTTACCCCTTTTGGCCTGTTAACGTGGTCGGAAACAGGGGTCGCAGGGCTGCGTCTGGATAAAGATGGCGGTACCTGGATCCAGACCACGCTTCCTGCCGCTTCTGAATCTCGAATGCAACGCAAGGCAAACCTAAAGCTTACCGATGCAGGCGACCTGGAAGGCAAGCTTACGGTTACCTACACCGGCCTCGAAGCGATGTATCACCGGCTTGACGTGCGGCACTCCGATGACGTCGCGCGGAAGAAATTCCTGGAGGAGCGCGTCAAGACTCAGATTCCCGCCGCATCGGAAGCAGAGTTGGTGAACCAGCCTGATTGGACGGGCTCGGAAACTCCTCTGGTGGCCGAGTTTGATGTGAAAATCCCCGGCTGGGCTTCCAATGCGGGGAGGCGCGCGATTATGCCCGCCGCCGTTTTTACGCAAGTTGAGAAGCACATCTTCGAACACACCAACCGCGTCCACCCCATCTATTTTGAGTATCCCTACGAGAAAATTGACGACATAACCCTCGAATTACCGCCAGGATGGGCCGTGAGCAGCGTGCCGGCAGCCCGAACCCAAGATGGCCACATCGTGACCTATAGCATCAAAGTTGAGAATGGCAAGGACACCTTGCACTTGACCAGGAAGCTGACGGTGGACTTTCTGATCCTGGAGCCAAAGTACTACATGGCGTTACGCAACTTTTTCCAGGCGGTGAGGACTGGCGATGAAGAGCAAATTGTGTTGCAACCCGGAGCGGCCAGTGCCAGCAACTAGGTCGAGAACGTGGCTGTCCTTGGTGTGGGTGATCGGCTGCATCTTGGCCTTCGTACCGAGCGCCCTTGCGGGCGGAGATGCGCCTGCGTGGATGCACGCCTTGGTCAACGTTCCGCTTCCGACCTACGACGAGAAAACCGATGCGGTACTCCTGTATTCCGAAACGAATGTAACAGTAATTTCGGCCGACAAGATGCGCACGCAAGTTCGGGAAGCTTACAAGATTCTTCGCCCCAATGGCCGTGAACATGGCACGGTGAAAGTTCCCTTCGATGCTCAGAGCAAGGTCAGCAGTCTCCGCGGTTGGTGCATTCCGGCTCAGGGCAAGGATTACGAAGTCAAGGAAAAGGACGCCGTCGAGCAGGCTTATGCGCCGGACTTCGTACTTGCATCAGACGCGAAGGTAAAAATCTTGCAGATTCCGGCGCCCGATGTTGGCAACATAGTGGGCTATGAGTACGAGGTCGAGGACCAGCCTTTCTTTCTGCAAGACATCTGGGATTTTCAGAAAGCAGACCCCGCACGGGAGAGTCACTATTCCCTCCAGCTTCCAGCAGGATGGGAATATAAGGTTTCATGGCTCAACCATCCTGAAGTCAAACCAACCGAAGCCGGTAATAATTCCTGGCGGTGGATGGTGAGCAACGTAAGCGAAATTAGGAAAGAGCCCGAAATGCCGCCGTTTGGGGGTGTCGCAGGTCAAATGGTGGTCTCCTTCTTTACGTCATCCGGGAGAGCCCTGAACGCCAACATCGACTGGGATACGATGGGGAAATGGTATTCTGACCTTGTGGGAGAGCGCGTGGATGCTTCTCCGGAAATCAAACAGCAGGTAGCCACACTCACCGCTTCAAAAACCACTAAGCTCCAACAGATGCAAGCTATAGCCGGATTCGTTCAGCACGATATCCGCTACGTGGCGATTGAACTGGGCATTGGGGGTTTTCAGCCCCATCCAGCACCGGACATATTCTCCCACCACTACGGAGATTGCAAAGACAAAGCCACTTTGGTGCGGTCCATGCTGCGCGAAATCGGTGTTGATTCCTACTACGTGTTGATCAACCATGAGCGTGGATCCGTCACCGGCGAGATGCCCGCGCACAATGGATTTGATCATGCGATTACGGCCATCAAGCTGCCTGATGGCCTGACAGATTCCTCTTTGATTGCCACCGTTCAGCACCCTAAGCTGGGCAGAATCCTCTTCTTTGATCCCACCAACGATCTGATCCCGTTTGGTCAGATTGGCGGCTATCTTCAGGCCAACTACGGTCTGCTCGTAACGCCATCTGGCGGCGAGCTGATCGAACTGCCGCAACAGCCATCGATGATGAACAGCATCCAACGCACCGCCAAACTCACTCTCGACCCGACCGGTACTTTGAGAGGCGACGTCAAAGAGGTGCGGCTCGGCGAGCGGGCATCCTCCGAGCGC
This sequence comes from uncultured Acidobacteriaceae bacterium, assembly GCA_963782835.1. Taxonomy (GTDB): domain Bacteria; phylum Acidobacteriota; class Terriglobia; order Terriglobales; family Acidobacteriaceae; genus Sulfotelmatobacter. Next base: position 118,316 of record CAWALR010000011.1, read on the forward strand.
TGGCGATTGCGGACGGTAACCAAAGATGTCGATCGCATCAAGCCCATCGAAGAGCTTCTGGGCAGCTCGCTGGCCAGTTTCCATCTGACACATGCCAGCCTGATCAACTTTCAGCAGACCGACCAGCCTTTCGGTTTCAACTATTCGTTTGAGTCGCCGAACTACGCCAAGTCCGCAGGGAACCTGCTCCTGGTGCGGCCCCGCGTCATCGGAAACAAAGCTTCGGGATTGCTGGAAACCAAAGAGCCGCGGAGATTTCCCATCGAGTTCGAGGAACCGACGCGCGATACCGACACTTTTGAAATTACAATTCCCTCCGGATATGTCGTCGATGACATTCCACCACCGGTGGACGCGGATTATGGCTTCGCCAGTTATCACTCGAAAACGGTGGTGAACGGCAACATCGTCGACTACACGCGAACCTTCGAGGTCAAGGAATTGAGCGTGCCGGTTAGCCGGGCTGAAGAACTCAGAAGGTTCTACCGAATCATCGCGAGTGATGAACGCAATACTATGGTCCTCAAACCTTCCCCGTAGCCTCGCGCGGGCGGTCAGCCAACAAGAATTCAGCTCTCGTGCGATTGGCCAGCATTGCCGCCTGCCTAACTCCGCATTATGATGAAACCATGAGTTTTTCCGAGACGATCTTCCTGTTCTTTCTGGCCCTCATTATCTTTGGGCCGAAGAAATTGCCGGAGATCGCCAAGCAAGCTGGACGTCTGCTCGCCGAACTTCGTCGTGCTTCGAATGAGTTTCGGTCGCAGATTGAAACCGAAATCGCGCATCTGGAAGTGGAAAAGAAGGCTCAGGAGATTCTGCCTCCCAGCGGGCCGCCGCCGGGTGCTGTGGCTAGTTTGAGTTTGAATCCCGCCTCCAGCGAAGCGGTAGTAGACGAATCGCGCGGCACTCTGGCCGCTCCCGCGGATCCTACGTCCGCCGCTTCCAATTCCGCTGATTCGCATTCGGCCATCGCGACTCCGGTCGTGGAGAATCCAGAGAGGGCGCCAGTCGCGCCTTCCCCGGCCGTCACTGAAGCAGAGACTGTCTCCACGCCGCAGGACTCGCATGTTTGAAAGCCAGACCGCGGCTGCCGGCGACGACCCGAAGCGCGACGCCATGCCCACCATGGGCTTCCTCGATCACCTCGAGGAGTTGCGCACCCGCCTCGTTTACTCCATTGCCGCCGTTGCCGTGGGATTCTTCGCCTGCTGGGGGCTCCGCGAGAATATCTACGCGGTCATGCAGAGGCCCATAATGGGTGCGCTCAAAGCTCACGGCATGTCAGAGAAGCTCGTTTATCTGAATCCGGTCGAACCCTTCAATCTTTACTTGAAGATCGCCGCGCTTGCTGGACTCTTCCTGACTTCACCGTTCGTGCTGTACCAGGTCTGGATGTTCATCTCTCCGGGCCTATATCGCAACGAGAAGCGCTACGTGGTCCCGTTCATGGTTTCGACCATTGCGCTATTCACCGCTGGCGGATACTTCGGCTATAAATTTGTTTATCCCCGGGCCTTAGACTTCCTGATCGGTTTCGGAAGTCAGTTCCAGCCGATGATAACTATCGGCGAGTACACCTCGCTGTTTTTGAGCATCGTCCTGGGCATGGGACTTATCTTCGAGATGCCCATTCTGATCTTTTTTCTGGCTCTGATGGGCATCGTCAGCGCCGGGTTTATGTGGAAGAATTTCCGCTACGCCATTCTGCTCATTTTTATAATCGCGGCCATCGTCACTCCGACCCCGGACGTCTTGAATATGTGTATCTTTGCCGCGCCCATGATTGCCTTGTACCTAGTCAGCATTGGAATCGCATGGGCGGTGCATCCCAAGCAGCGCAAGGCCCGCAAGGAAAAAAAGGCAGCATAATTGTTTGCGGCGGCTTCTCCCTCGTTTAGGCTTGTTCAATGATCAGCAAGAGAATTGCGGTTCCACTCCTGGTCTTTTCGATCGCCGGCTTGCTCGCCTGCGACCGTGATCAAAATGCCAGTTCGGTAAAGGCGCAGGCGCCGCCTCCAGCAGTCGAAGCATCTGCTCCAAAACTTTCGCTTCCTCCGGACACCGGTCCCGCTCCAACCATCGATTCCATGCGCGCCATGCAGTATGTGAAAGAGATGGTGAAGTTGGGTCCGCGCCCCATCGGCAGCGCGAATCACAAAAAGGTCGAGGAGTACATCACCTCACACCTGAAGGGTGACCCAGTTGAAGACGATGTGTTCACGGCCGATACAACGGGAGGGAAGTTCCCCGTGCGAAATATCATCGCCAAGTTTCCCGGGACACGAGACGGCATCATCGTAATTGCCAGCCACTACGATACAAATTATCCACTGCGAAATACTTCCTACATCGGCGCGAATGACGGTGCTTCCTCGAGCGCTCTGCTCCTCGAAATAGCGAATCAACTACGCGGCAAGAAACGCAGCGGCTACAGCATCTGGCTGGTATGGGACGATGCCGAGGAGGCCATGAAAACGTGGTCGGACGCCGACAGTTTATACGGCATCCGTCATCTGGCACAGAAATGGCAGGATGATGGAACTTTGAAGAAGATGAAGGCGTTCCTGTTAGCCGATATGATCGGTGACGCCGACCTGAATATCGATCACGACCAGAACTCCACCCCATGGCTCGAAGAGGTCGTTTATCAGGCAGCCACGCGCCTGGGCTATCAATCTCATTTCTTTGCGCGGGAGAATCAGGTCTCCGACGACCATCTTCCTTTTATGCAGCGAGGCGTCCCCTGCGCGGATCTCATCGATTTTGACTACGGATATGACAACGTCTTCTGGCACACGCCGCAAGATACCGTGGACAAGCTCAGCCCCAAGAGCCTGGAGATTGTGGGCAGCACGATTCTGGAGACGGTCAATATTCTCGATCGAATGGACCCGCTACCGCCGAAGTGATTCGCTTCTTTTGCTCTTTTCCCTGAATTCATTTCTAATTCACCGGATATGGGAACCCGGAAAGCCTTTTGTCTTTGCTTTATCCTCTCTGTAGTTTGCCTTGCAGCAACTCCCCCAACTGAAAACGATGATGCGGCCCGCATCATTCAGGCTGCCCTCCAGCCCTCTCCGATCGAGAGCAACCTGCGCCAACTCACTGACGAGATCGGCGGCCGAGTGCCCGGCACGCCGGCCATGCAACGCGCGGTTGAGTGGGGCGTACAGATGTTTAAGGCCGCAGGCGCCGATAGCGTCCACACGGAAGCTTTCGCCATTCCCCATTCCTGGGCCGAAGGCGCAACTGAGATGACGGTTAGCGCGACCGGGACTGCTCTCGACCCCACTCTCAAACAGATTCCCAAAGTTGAATTCCGCGTACGCTGTGTCTCCATTGCATGGGCCCCTGCGTTAGCTGCGGTGAAGCATGTTCCGGTCGTCGATGTTGGCAATGGCAGTCCGAACGAATTCAAGAGAGCCGGGGATATCTCTGGAAAAATTGTTCTGGTCCATTCAACTGTTCTGAAGACTTGGGACGATCTTTTCGCGGAATATACGAATGCTCCTCCCGTGATCACGGCTGCCCTAAACGGCAAGGCGAAAGCTGTGGCCTTTATCGCCACCCGCGAGCACGACATTCTTTACCGGCACACCAATTCTTTCGCAGGTGAAATCGATCGCATCCCGCAAGTGTTAGTAGCCCGCGAGGATGGAGAGCGTCTCGGACGGCTGCTGGCCTCCGGACATCCGGTGTGGGCTGATCTCAGCATCCCCAGTCAGCTCGGTGGTCCAATCAAAGCAGCAAACGTGATTGGCGAAATTAAAGGAAGCGAGAAGCCTGACGAATTCGTGATTGTCGGCGCGCACCTCGATTCCTGGGAACTCGGCACCGGCGCGCTCGATAACGGCTGTAATGCGGCGCTCGTGATCGATGCCCTGCGCGCGATCAAAGCCTCTGGATTGAAGCCGCGCCGCTCGATTCGCTTCATATTGTTTTCTGGCGAAGAAGAGGGTCTGCTCGGCTCACGCGCCTACTCCAAGGCGCACCGGCCCGAGCTGGATAAAGCTGCCGGAGTCATCATTTACGATTCAGGCACGGGCAAAACTACCGGTTTTGCCACTGGCGGCCGCAAAGATGTATTGGACACCGCGAAGCGGATCACGGCCCCGCTCCAGCAGTTTGGCGTCACCGATCTGAAGACCGACATGGAATGGGGCACCGACCATTTTGATTTCATGTTGGAAGGCGTGCCTACATTCGTGGCGGATCAAGAAGAGGCGAACTATCTGGAAAATTACCACGCCGTCTCTGACACGTATGACAAAGTTGATTTCGCCCAGCTCAAAAAGGATGTAGCCGAAGCGGCCGAATTTTCCTTTGCCTTGGCGAATCTCCCCGAGAAGATCGGCCCGCGCTTCACCCGCGCGCAGATTGAGCAATCAATGCGCGAAACCGGTTCCGACCAGATGTTCAAAGCGGCAGGCATGTGGGACGCCTGGGAGAGCGGAAGCATTGGCCGCCAAAAGTAGGCAATTTTGCAATTGACAGTTTTCCATTGAAAATTGGCAATCGACAATCGGCAATCAGACTTGCTCTATTTCTGGATCATCTTCAACCTTTTCGCGCTCGGCATGCTGGTGCTGGACCTTCGTGTGTTTCATCGACGTGGCCGCATCCGCTCGCGCGAGGCGTTGGCTCGCAGCGCGATGTGGATTGGCCTCGCAGCAGCATTTGCGTGTGTGGTTTTTTTCTGGCAAGGCCGCCAGGTCGCCATCGAATTCATCACCGGTTACGTTCTTGAGCTTTCTCTCAGCGTCGACAATCTTTTCATCTTTCTCGTAATCTTCCGCTACTTCGTCGTCCCTGAGGAGCACCAGCACCGCGTGTTGTTTTGGGGAATTCTCGGTGCGATGCTCATGCGCGGCTGCTTCATCCTGGCCGGGGTCGGCCTTGTCCAGCGCTTCCACTGGATTTTCTATATTCTTGGGGCCTTGCTTATTTACAGCGGCCTCCGGCTCGGTTTCGCCGGGGAACATCAAGTGGATCCGTCCAAAAATCCGGCGGTGAAGGCCTTGCGCCGCTTGATACCGGTGACCGACACCTATCAGGGCGGCCGCTTCTTTGTGCGCAATTGGCAAGGGAAGGCAGGGCTCTACGCCACGCCACTACTGGTCGTTCTTGCGGTCATCGAAACCACGGATTTGCTTTTCGCCGTCGATTCCATCCCCGCAGTCTTGGCGATCACGCTCAATGCCTTCATCGTCTACGCCTCCAATGTGTTCGCCATCATGGGGCTACGCTCACTATTTTTCGCGGTCTCCGGATTGATGAAAGCCTTCCGTTTTCTTCATACCGGCCTGGCGATAATCCTCGTCCTGGTCGGCGTGAAGATGATCGCAGCCGATTACTTCAAGGTTCCTACCCTGGCGATGCTCGGTGTAGTGGCGGCTGTACTGACCGTTTCGGTCGTAGCCTCGATCCTTATTCCGGCCCCGGAGCGGCGGTAGGGAACTTCATTTCTTCCAATCTCGCCTCTCCAAACCACGATGGCCCATAGGCTATTATGGAAGTCCATGGCGCAAGTCACGATTCATGTCCCGCCGCGGCCCTATCAGGCTCGCATCGAAAACGGCTTACTATCGCGGGCGGGAGCGTTGCTGGCAGAACTGTTGCCGCAATCGAGCAAATTATTTGTAGTCACGGCTCCTCCCATCCGCCGGCGTTGGGGCGCTAAGCTCCTCGCGTCGCTGACCTCCGCGGGCTTCAAACCACAAGTCCTGCAGATTCCCGATGGCGAGCCGGTCAAGAAGCTGGCCACCATTGAAACCATGGCCGAGAAATTGGTTCGCTTGGGCGCGGATCGGAAAGCCGTTCTCATCGCGCTGGGCGGAGGCGTCGTCGGTGACGTCACGGGATTACTAGCTTCCCTTTATATGCGTGGGGTGGATTTCGTTCAGATTCCAACCACCGTTCTGGCGCAGGTGGATGCGTCTGTCGGCGGCAAGACCGGCGTGAACCTCGGGGCAGGGAAGAACCTGCTGGGAACTTATCATCATCCGCGCGTCGTTCTGATCGACCCCGAAGTTCTGCATACGCTTTCAGATCGCGCCTATCGCGCAGGCCTTTATGAAGCACTCAAGTGCGGCATCATCGGCGATCTCGATCTTTTCCTGCGCTTCGAGCAGAAGCGCGCCCAGATCCTGAAGCGCGATCCCGTCGAGGTTGAAGGTTTGATTGCTCAGAGCGTCAAGTTGAAAGCCGAAATCGTTTCTGCGGATGAACAAGAGGGCGGCTTACGCCGCGTTCTAAACCTGGGACATACCATCGGACACGCGCTGGAGACGGAAACGGGCTACCGTAGCCTGCTCCACGGCGAGGCCGTCGCCTGGGGATTGATCGCCGCAACCAACATCGCTCTTACGGTAGGGCGCACCGACAGCGTTACTGCGGGCCGTATTGCTGACGCTGTCTTGAGCCTCGGCCGCTTGCCGGAACTGAAAGTGAGCGCCAGCAAGATTCTCGCTCGCCTGCAAGCCGACAAGAAAACGCAAAACGGCGCGGTCCATTTTGTGTTGCCTCGAGAAATTGGGAAAGTCGAAATCGCCTCGGATGTGCCGGACAAAGTCGTGCTCGATTCCGTGGAAGAATTGCGCCGCTTGTCTCACAGCGGCTGGGTATGGAAGAAGTGAAGTTTGGAAGAAATGAGTCGCATGGCTGAGGCTCAACGGCCCGCAGTTATCGGTGCCGCTCCCGAGGGCGCGACCGACGCGCATTCCGCTGCGCAAGCCGTGCGTGCGATGTTCACCTCGATTGCCCCGCGCTACGATCTGCTGAATCACGTTTTATCCTGCAACGTGGATCGCCTCTGGTGGCGGCGTACGGCTCGCACTTTCGCGCACATTTTTGCACAGCCCGACTGCCGTATTCTTGACCTGTGCTGCGGTACTGGCGACATGACTTTTGCTTTACGCAAGCAGGCAGGAAAGAAGGAAGGGAAGCGCAGTCCGCAAATTCTGGGTGCCGATTTCTCTCATGCCATGCTGCAGCGTGCGCGGTCGAAATCCCTCGGCAAGAACACGCAGATAGGCGCGTCAGCCATGCCGCGCTGGATCGAAGCCGACGCTCTCAGCCTTCCGTTTCCTGACCAGAACTTCAACTTGGTGACTTCCGCCTTCGGCTTTCGCAATCTCGCGGATTACGATGCCGGCCTGCGCGAGATCGTCCGCGTGCTCAAGCCGGGAGGCGAGTGCGGCGTCCTTGACTTCAGCGAGCCTAAAGGGCTGATGGGCCGCCTCTATCGCATTTACTTCAAGCAAGTGCTTCCTCGCGTGGGGACTATGCTTTCAGGCGTCCGCGGGCCGTACGCATATCTGCCGGATTCGGTTGAACGTTTTCCCGAACCACAGGAAATGCTCGATCGCATGCGTGCCGCCGGATTCCGCGAAGCCAGTTGGACGCCCTACACTTTGGGAATTGCTGGCTTGTACTGCGGGAAGAAGTGAATCTCGGTCGTGATTTACTACCCGGCATCCCGCAGCAACTTACTCAACACCCGCATATCCTGTTCGCTTGTATCTCCGACGACGAAATACCGTAGTCCGTTTTGTGCCCAGCTTTCCATTCGGAACGAGAGTCTATCGGCCGTTCCCGACGGAAGGCTCTTAATCTCCGCGGCACGATCCGGCAAAATGAAAACGGAAATATAGTGTTTGCGGATCTGATAAATCAGATGTGCGCTCGGAATCTGCTCAAGATAGGCAACCCGCCCTCCGACCAAAGTGAACTCTGATCCCCCCAACTCCGGCAGATTGAACGTGAAGGGAATTCGCCCCTGGAACCACGGCTTCACCGTATGGCGGTCGGAGGAAACCACGTCCACGGGCGTGCTGCTGGCTAGAGTGGAGACATGCAAGTCGGCTAACTCTCCATAAATGCGCTGCCGCGCCGTCCGCTGTTGTCCCACGTAGGCGGTCAGAAAAAGTGCCGCCACCACCAAGACCAGCGCCGGAACGAAAACGAGTCTCCACTGCCGCGCAATTCCACTCTTCGACTTCGCCGCAAAGCTCTTGGTGATCTTGTTCCGCAGTTCCGCACTTGCCCTGTATCGCGTCCCGGCCATCTGTATCGATCGCTTCAGTTGCACCCGCTCCAAAACTTCGGCCGCACAGGCCGCACACGTTCGAAGATGCGCGGCTAGCGCTTCGGTCTCTGCCGTCGCCAGTTCACCATCAAGGTAACGGTCGAGATCTCCCCGCCACTGCTCACATGCCATGCCGTCCTCCGATCTTGCTTCGCAGAGCGGTGCGCAATGCCTGGCGGGCGCGATACAGCCGGGACATCACCGTGCCCATAGGAACCGCCAGGGTTTCCGAAATCTCCTGGTATGACATCTCTTCCACTTCACAGAGCAACAAGATTTCCCGGAACTGCACGGGCAATTCTTCCAAAGCCTGCTGCACCATTTCGCGATTGGCTTGTTCGAGGAGCAGTACTTCCGGCGTAGCGTTTTCCGTCGGCAGACTCTCGCCGCTCTCCTCATCCAAAACAACCATGGTTTTCAATCCCGTCCGCGAGCTGAGAAAGGAATTTCGCAGGATGCGATACATCCATGCACGAAAATTTGTACCAGTCTGAAATGACGAGAATCCGCGCAGGGCCTTCGCGTACGTCTCCTGAACCAAATCCTCGGCCTCAGCCTTGTCCTGCGTCAACCAGTGTGCAAAGTTATAAAGCTGATCGAACAAGGGCAGGGCGAGATCCTCAAACGACGCCGCGCTGAGCCGCTCTTCAGACACCCGCATAGAGTAAACCAGCCACCCTTGGATTTATTCCATGTGCCGGAGAAAATATTTGCGAGGTTTGGAGGAATCTCGCGACGAGCTTCTAACTCGCGCTCGCGTCGCGCGGACCAGCGGCGATGCTCGTGAAGCTGTCGGCAAACGCGTCCGCGATCTTGTATTGCATCACGCTTTCGTATTCCGTACCCAAAAACCTGCGCAGCCGATCGGTATTCATAATGTACTCGCCGATCACGTAGGGCAGCGCCTCCGGCGGAATCGCGGAGATCTGCCGCTTCCAGAGGAATTCCAGCACCAGTCGCATCGCCCATCTTCCCGGAACACGCACCAGCTTCGCCTGCGCCATTTCAATGCAACGGCCGAAAGTGAGCGGCTCTCCCCGTCCCGCGACGTTGAGAATGGTCAGCCGCTGTGGCTCCGGATCCCGATGCAGAATGTGCGTAACCAACCGCGCCATGTCGTCGACGTGGATGAACTGAATCTTGTTGTCCAAATATTGTTGGCCGCGCGGAAGCATGCAGGGCAGTCGCTTGCCTTCTTTGCGCATCTTCTCTGCACGCGCGCTCTTGCCGTTCGGACTGCCGCGAAATGCTCCCAGCAGGTAGTTGCTTACGCTCGCTCCGGCAAAAATGTGTGGACGCAAAATGTAAACGCTGCATCCGCGCAGCGCCGATGATCGCTGCTGCACGACCTCGTCACACTGTTTCTTATGGATCGCATAAGGCAGCGTATGCGCGGCCATCGGGGATTCTTCCGTCGCTGGCGCCGTAAGGCTGGGACCATACACGGAAACGCTGCTGGGAAAGATGAATTGCTTGATCCCGGAATCGGCGGTGCGGTTGGCCTCGGTGATGGCTTCCATCACCCGAGCGGTGCCGGCGACGTTGATCTGCCACATGCGCTCCGCATCGAGCACGCCCGAGCGCACCGGATCGATGACAAAAGCGAGATGTACAACCGAAACCGGTCGTGTGTCGCGCAGCAATTCGTAGAGGACGCGCGTCGAGGACTCCTCCCCAAGATCCAGACGTTCGAATTGCAGGGGCAAATCAGTTTGGGGTGAACTCACGTCCACCCCAATCACTGAAAACTCGCCCAGCATCGGGAGCAACCGGGATCCTAGGTTGCCCGCAATGCCGGTGACGACGACGACAGGTTTATCGCTTACCATCAGTTCGGATTAGACGGAGGCGCCTGTTGCGCCGGAGGCTGCGCTGGCGGAGCCGCTTGCGGCTGTGGTTGCGAGCCAGAAGGCGGCATATTGGGACGCATGCGGGGCGGCATCGGCCTTCCCATCTGCGTACTCGGTCCCGCAGGACCAAAGTATGCCTCGTTGGTCTCCGCGTGATAGGAGTTCGTGTACGCCTCCATTGTGTCCTTCATCTTTTGGTTCTTCAGGGTATTGCGAATTTCGTCCTTAACCTGATCGAGGGGAAGGACCTCCTTGCTCTCCACTTTGTAGATGTAGTGTCCGCCATTGTCGGTGATCACCGCGGAAACTTCTCCCGCTTTCAAATCGAACACCGCAGCATGGGCTGGAGGCAGTCCAGTACGCCGCACTTTCATGGTAACCGTCGGCGAATCCATTTTCATTCCTGCGGCTTCGAACGCCTCTTTCTGAAGCTTGGCGAAGTCCTCTCCAGACGCGGCCCTCGCTCGCAGGTTCTCGGCCAATTTGGTCAGCTCCTGCTCCCCTGCTTCCTGCTTGGCCTTGTCCGCCGCTTCCTTGGCTTTCTGCTGCTCCTCGGTTAGCTTCTCCTCATTATTTTTCTCCGCGACTTCCGCTTGCTTGAAACGCGGAACGAAGAGCCGGTCCAAAGAGAACTGCTCGTACGCCTCAGAATGCTGCTTGTAATATGCGTCAATATCTTCAGGTGACACCTTCTCTGCTTCCTCCTGCACCGAGCGCTGCAGTTGCTGAGTCAGAATTTGCATCTTCACAACTTTCAGCGTCTCTTCATATTGCGGAGTCTTATCCAGACCTTTGGCCTTCGCCGCTTCTGACATCGCCATGAACTTGGGGAGGGCCGCGGCCAGTTGACGTTTCAACTGCGGCGTCACCGTCGGCGCAAGCCCGCTAGCGATCTTCTCAAATTCCTTTCGGGTGATCTCGGTCTTGCAGTCGGCCGGCTTTTTCGCGACGCTCGTCTTCGCCGCAGTAGTGGCTGTCTTGCTGCCAGCGACGGTCTTAGGTCCTGCCGTGGTCGAGGTAGCCGGACAAACACCAAAAACGGTCAACACGACCGCGTTCTCGGGCACTTCCGCGGCGGGCGGCGCGCTCGCGGGCGCAGCACTGTTCGGAGTCTGAGCGGGACTCGGAGACGGAGCCGTTCCAGGCGGCACTTGCCCCCACGCCATCGAGCCCAACAACACACACAGCAGCCAACTCTTACGCATACGAAAAATCCTCCAGGATTGGTACATCGGGAAGTTGGAACAACTTGAACCTAGCATCCTAGCATAGGAGCGGTGATGCGCAGTAGCAGTGAAGCTTTGATCAATATTGTATTGAATTTCTCCCCGCCGATTCTCTTGGCGCAATTCCGACTTATCGCCGATAATCCCATCATGTCCGGCACGCCGGCCCTTTACTCACCCAATGCAATGCGCGCCGAGAAACGCGCGGTGGCCGGAAACTCGGTTCTCGCCGCCCTGCTGATCACCGGCGGCAAAATCGTGGTGGGCGTTACCACCGGCAGCTTGGGCATTCTCTCGGAGGCCGCGCACTCCGCGCTGGATCTCATCGCGGCCTCGCTCACCTATCTGTCCGTTGGAGTTTCCGACAAGCCTGCCGATGCCGACCATCAGTACGGTCACGGCAAAGTGGAAAACTTTTCTGCGTTCGTCGAAACCGGCCTGCTGTTGCTGACCTGCGTCTGGGTCATTTACGAGGCGATTGTGCGCCTGTTTTTCCGCCGCGTTGATGTCGAGCCATCGGTCTGGGCCTTTGCCGTTATGCTGATCTCGATGGCGGTCGACTACTGGCGCTCCCGCGCCTTGGGCCGCATCGCCACCAAATACAATAGCCAGGCACTGGAAGCCGATGCGCTCCACTTTTCTACTGACATCTGGTCCGCGGGCGTGGTCGTCCTCGGTCTTGTTCTCATCCTGGCGGGACGAACTTATCACTTGGATTGGCTACGCTTGGCCGATCCCATCACTGCCCTCTTCGTCGCGGGTGTGATCGTTTCCGTGAGTTGGCGGCTGGCGCGGCGAACCATCGATGCTTTGCTCGATGCCGCTCCCACCGGGGTTCGTGCCCAGATTATCAATGAAGTTTCGCGCGTGGATGGCGTGCTTGAAATCGGGCGCGTGCGCATCCGACGCGCCGGCAATCGCTACTTTGCCGATCTCGCCGTTGGCTTCGCCCGCACCGTCACCTTCCAGCGCTCCGAACAGCTGGTCGCAGCGGTCACCGCCGCGGTCCACGGCGTTCTTCCCGACGCGGACGTCACGGTTCAGCCCCTCCCCCGGGCCCAGCGTTCGGAAAATACGTTCGACCGTATTCGCGCCGTCGCGACTCGCCACAATCTTAACGTCCACGACATCACGGTGCAGGATTTCGATGGGCAGCTTCATGTTGAGCAGCACGTTGAGCTCGACGAACGCATGACCCTCAAGGCGGCCCACGACCAGGTCACGGAACTCGAAGCCGACATCCGTCACGATGTGCCCGAAATCGCGGCGATCCTCACCCACATCGAGAGCGAGCCCGCCACCATCGAAAAGCCGGAAGAACAGGTGCACGACGCACAACTAGAGCGGCGCCTCAAGGTTGTCGCGACAGAATTTCCCGACATCCTGGATGTTCACGAGTTCATCATCACTCGCGTCCGCGGACGGCTTTACGTTTCCTGCCATTGCACCATCGCCGATCATCTCTCTCTCGTGCGCGTCCATGACATCCAGACCGAACTCGAGATCCGTTTTAAGCAAGCCGCGCCCGAGTTGTTCCGTGTGTTGATTCATCCCGAGCCCAGCACGGATAATCGTAGGTAGAATTCAAGAGAGTGGAGATCGTATGACGAACGCGCGCGCGACATGGATCGAGAAGCACCGGTTCAACGCAGTATCCGACAGTGGCCACACAATTGTCGTCGACGGAGACAAGACCGCTGGCAGTAGTCCCATGGAACTCGTTCTCATCGGTTTGTGCGGTTGTACCGGCTACGATGTCGTTTCCATTCTGCAGAAGAAGCGCGAGCCGTTCACCAGCCTAGACGTCCGCGCTGAAGCCGAACGCGCCCCCAATCCTCCGTCCGTATATACAGAAATCAAGCTCATCTACCGCGTCGGCGGGAAAGTGTCGCGCAAGGCCGTCGAGGATGCAGTCCGGCTCTCGGAAGAGAAATACTGTTCGGTCTCAGCCATGCTCGAGAAGACCGCGAAAATCACAACCGTGATTGAATACGCAGACGCGTAGAATTAGGCAGACTATGCAGCATAAGATCTTCCTCTTCACCCAGCCCGGCTGCCTCTCCTGCGAGATGATGAAGATTTTTCTCGAAGCGAAAGAAATCGTCTTCGAGGAACGGGATATGAATCTCGATGCTGCCGCCCGCATCGAATTGCTCGAGACTTACCACAGCAACACTGCGCCAACCCTGGTCATTCTGAGCGCATCCGGCGCCGAGGTGATCGAAGGTTTCGACCCCGACCGCCTTGATCGCTTCCTTTCGGCTGCCTGATCATCAAATCGATTCGCGAGGCCGCCATCCCAAACCCAACTCAGCCAGGCTCGACCCCACATCCTCTTCGCGGATACTTCTTTATTGCCTCCGCCGCTTTTCTCTGGGGCGTTTCTGCGGCCCTGGGCCGCGCCGTGTTCACTGGAAGGCTGCCGCTGGGAGCCTTAGCCCTGCGTCCAATCGATCCGCTGATTCTTTCGCAGACGCGTACCACATTCTCTCTGCTCGTGTTGCTTCCGATGCTCATCGCGTCCCAGGGCTGGCAGCGCGTCAAGCTTCCCGCACGCGATCTCGCTTACTGCTTCGTGCTCGGCATGCTCGGTGTTGCCGTTTCAAACTATTTCTACTACGTCGCCATCCAACGAACCAACGTGGCCACTGCCATCATCGTGCAATACACCGCTCCCGTATGGGTTCTGCTGTACGTCGTGGCCCGCGGCCAGCAGAAATTGACCGCGCAAAAGGTCATCGCTGTTGCCCTCGCCGTAACCGGAATCGCTTTGGTGATTGATCTCCTCGGAGCAACCTCTGGCACCGCGCTCCACCTCGATCCCTACGGCGTCCTCGCGGCCTTGCTCGCGTCCTTCTCCTTCGCGTTCTATAACGTCGCCGGACACCGCATCCTCGCCCGCCACGATCGCTGGCGCGTCCTCGTCTGGACGCTCACCGCGGCCGCCGCTTTCTGGCTGGTCGTCAACCCGCCTTGGAAAATTGTTGCCGCCCACTACGCACCTGCCCAATGGGCGTTTCTGTTCGTGTTCTCGATGATCTCAGTGCTGGGAGCGTTTTCTCTTTACTTCCTCGGCCTGCAACACCTGGAGCCCACGCGCGCCATCATCGCCAGTTGCCTGGAGCCGGTCTTCTCCATTCTTCTAGCAGCGCTGTTGCTCGGCGAAGTTCTCCGTCCGGTTCAGACGGTGGGAATTGTGCTGGTACTCTCCGCCATCGTGATTGTGCAGCGCCCCAGTCGCAGCGTTGCTGATGAACAAGTCGTAGTCGAGCCGATAGAGTGAGAGTGCCCGCTCGCTCGTTTGGCAATGAACTTCCGGTCTTACTCCAGCTTCTTCCCCTTGGTTTCGGGCAACTGCGTGGTCATCAGCGCTGCCAGCAGATATCCTGCGGCGCACAAACAAAAAGCCCAGCCCAGTCCTCTGGACTCGCCAACCCTCCCAATCACCAGCGGCGCAACCGAGCTCATCGTGCGCGCCCCGTTGTAAGTAAAGCCCAACCCGCGCGCCCGCAGGCTGGTAGGAAATATCTCGCTCCCCATGATTCCAGAACCGGAAAATAGCCCGGTTCCGAAGAACGCAACGATCGTCCCCAGCATCATGAGCACCACCGGCGACCGCACGGCAGCATAAAGTGGAATCAGAAGAGCCGCCGCCAAGCTATAGATGATAAACGCTTTCTTTCGTCCGAAATGATCTGCTGCCCAGCCGAAGCTGGCATAGCCGGGAAGCATGCCGAACAGATTCAACACCACCAGCAGTGCCGTCGTTCCCATCACTCCAAAACCGCGTCCGCCCTGCGCTACGGGAAGCGAGAGGTAAGGTGGCATCCACGTGAACAGTCCCCACCAGGCGAACATGCAGAAGAAGTTAAACAGCAGCAGCGCGATGGCGGGCTTCAAATATGGCGCCTGAAAGATTTCCCAAAAACTGCTGTGGAAGCTCGATGCTTCTGCGTAGTGCGAGCCTGCCGAAGGAGGCGCGCCAGTAGCCCCGGACGTTCTGCTCCGCTCCCACATCTCCGACTCCGGCACTCCACGCTGAATCCACAACGTCAGCAGCGCCGGCAGAATGCCGACAAAGAATACCGCTCGCCATCCGAAGTATCGCGCTACCGGTCCCGCGACCAGCGCCGCCGCAGCAAAACCGATCGCCCACGAACTCTGCACAATCGAGATTGCCTTGGCGCGAAGTTCCGTAGGCCAAGTTTCGGCCACAAGCGTGGCGCCCGTATTCCATTCACCGCCCATGCCCAGCCCGAGCACAAATCGTGCCGCCGCCAGCATCACGATGCTGGTCGCTAGCCCGGAAGCAAACGAGCACACCGAATACGTCAGAATGCTCGCCATCAGCGCCCGCTTGCGCCCAATGCGATCCGCGACGAACCCAAACAGCACGCCGCCCACGCCAGAAGCCAGCAAAGTCAATGTTCCGAGCAATCCGGCCGCCGTCTTGCTCATGGCAAAATCGCGCATGAGTAGCGCCAGAACCAGCGCATAAAGCATTGTGTCGAAGGCATCGAGCGCCCAGCCCAGCGCCGCCGCCAGCAGTGTCCGCTGTTGTCCCGCGGTTGCCCTACGAATCAGTTCGATTGGACCAATGGCCATGAAGTGCGGATTGTACGGCGCAGCGACGAATTGTCAATTTCCGATTTTCGAGCCGAACCAGCCGAGATTCCCACGTGGATCTACGTGTTTTCTCCCGTCTTTTTCCTTGGTTTGTCCCTGTTTTCTTCCTGGATACCCTCACCGCGATTTGACAATGTTTTTACTACTCGGGACGAGATTCTCAGTTAGCCTCATCGTAGGGCCCTGTGGTAATCGTTCGATCTGGATGCGCTTATGAGATTCCACCGAGTTGCTGCGCTTGTCGTTTTTCTCGTGACATTCCTTAGCCCTTGTTTCGCCCACCACATGGCGGTCGTGGTCGATAAGGACAACAACGTTGGCAATGTCACCGCCGTCCATCTGTCGAAAATCTTGCGCGAAGAGGTCAAGAAGTGGCCCGACGGCAAGACCATCGTTCTCGTGTTGCACAAGGATTCCGCCGGCGAAACCGAGACGCTCGAGCGCTTGATCAAGATGAGTCCTGCCGAACTGAAGGCGCTCATCGCCGCTCACAAAGATTCCATCCAGTTGGTGGATTCTGATGCCGAGGTGCTCAAGATTGTGCAATCCACCCCCGGGGCCATCGGCTTGGTGGACGTGCGCTCCGTCGACAACACCATCAATGTGATTCGCGTGGACGGCAAATTGCCTATGGAGTCAGGCTATCTGCCCCATTAGCGACTGCGCGTTCACGGCACGAGATTCGCTTCCCACTGCTCCACGCCCGGAGGAACCGAGCCCTTAAGCAAGGCGACAAACGCGTCGAGGCTTTTGCGGGCGTCGCCCATCAAGTAATAGAACGCCTCCCAGTTGTCGCTATCCTCGCCGTCGTGATTTGGAATCACATACTGAAAGTTGCACGCTTCTCGCAGCTCGCGATAAGCGCTGGAGGCACGAGTCTCGATGTTCTCCAGGTCCTTTAGCGATAGCTCGCCTTTCTGTCGCCGCGTCCGCCGCAACAGCTTTCGCCGCATGACATCAGTAAGAAAGTCAGGGAGGGACACATTGCGCTCCGGGGCTTTCAAGTAAGTGATTTCGTCCTTCGAAAGCGGCGAGAGAAAAATACTCAATCGCTCCACCTCCGCCATGCGAGGATGCGTCTGCAACGCCCGCCCCACGTAGGGATTGCCCTCGAACAATACATCGCCCCGTCGAAGCAAACTCTCGAGCTCCTGGATGTCCAATACCTGCAGATCATCCCGCGCCTCCAGTACAGCGTATCGACGATCCGCCCGCAGCGCATCCACCTGGGCCCGCGTCCGGAAGTGATAGTCCACTCCTTCGACTTCTCCGGGCCGTGGAGCGCGGCTGTTCACTAGCACCAGTTTCTGAAGCTGGGCGTTCAGTTCAGGATGGAACTTGCCAAGTGCTCTGCAGAGGGGACTCTTTCCCACGCAGGAAGGCCCGCTGAGAATTACAAGACGTCCGGTCTGGTCAGGGGTCATGATTTACGTTTTAAAGGCCAGGAAGCCATTCGCCGCGGAAAACGTGGGGGATCGTCGGAACAGATCCGGCCGAGGATCCCCTGCTTTCGGCTACTTCCGTCGGATCGGCTGTTGCCTCTCTTGCATTCGCTGCTGCTGCTGAACATGCCTTTGCTGCAATTGCTGAGTCTGTTGCTGGTGCCGCTGCTCCAGTTGCTGCGTTCTAGCCTCGTCGGCGTTCTGTTGCTGTAGCCGTTGATGCTCATGATCCTGCTTCTGTTGGAGTTTCTGACGTTCCTGTTCCTGTTTGGCGAACATCCTGTCCTGCTGCTGCTGGTATTTCTTGTCGAGGTTGGGGTCTCCCGTGTTGGGCGAAGCCGGGCGCTGAAATGGCGGAAGATCTTTGGGATGAACTACAGGGCGAGCCACGTTGCTTTCGCCACGGGAAGGATTGCCACCCCGGCTGGAGGGAGGATTGTAGGCTCCGCCGGCCTCCCGGGCGGGAACAACGGAGCCGCTGCGAAACTCTCCTGGCCGGGCGGTAGCTGCGATCGGCGGCCTGCCGTGATTGGCGGAGGCGCGCAATTCGGGATTGCCGCGCGCCGCTACCACATGTTGCGTTTGTGCAGCTACCGGCCCGATGTGCCTTTCCCGTTCCGCCATTTCCTCTTCCGGACGGGGACGCGCATCAATTCCCCCCGGACCGCCGTTATAGCTGATGTGATTGTCGGTGAAGCGATTGACCACGGTTTCGTTATAGACGTTATGGATATCGACAACGTTGATGTTGGTGACTGAACGGTTGTAGAAAAAGTGATCGCCGTCCCAGCGTCCGCCGACGAAGCCAAAACCGAAATAGCCGAAGCCATAAACCACTCCGCCGTAGAAGCCGACATGCGGTCCCCACCAGCCTTCATGGAAGAGGAAGGCACCGTCGCTCCAGCCCCACCAAGGTGGAGTCCAAAGGAAGCCAACTTCCGGGGCCAAAACCCAGGTACCCGGCACCCAGTAGTAATCGTTGATGTCGGGATCCCATGCCCAGTAGCCCGGCGTCCAGATATAACCGTCGCCGGGACAGAGAGGCTGCTCATAGACGGGAAGCGCTGGCGGACCGAACGCGACTGAGATGCGGACTTGCGATTGCGCTCCCGTTGACACGGCCAGCACAACGAGTAAGAACAGCAAAGCACGAAGGGAAGTGATCATGCGCATGTGTTCCTCCTGCCTGTCGTCCTACGCTTACCCGCTAATGCTCACCCGCTCCGGGCTGCGTGGCCTGACCGGCGGAATTTCGGGAAGAAAAGCCGAACCAGCGGAAATATTATCACTGCTCCGCCGCCTGAGCTCTAGAGATTCGATCCGTTCAGTTCATCGTCAGTCATCGTCTCTGCAGCAAATGAAAATATCTTCTCGCCTTCTTGACATCTCGCGCGATCTGCTCCCGCAAGGCCTCGACTGCCGGGAATTTGATTTCATCTCGCAGCCGGTCGAGAAAGCAGATTTCCACTTCGCTTTCCGGCGTCAGTTCAATGGGATGAAAGTTCAGCAAGTGCGTCTCAATGGCAAAAGAATCCGCCCCAAATGTCGGACGATTGCCCACATTCGTAACCGAATCAAAGCGCTCGGTGCCCACGCGCGTCCACGTAACGTAAACGCCATCCTTCGGGACGAGTTCTTCATACCGCGCCAGATTGATGGTGGGCACCGTGTACTTCGATCCATAACCACGCCCGCGCCCCGGCGACCCCAAAATGCAAAACGGACGCGCCAGGAGATGCCGCGCCCGGCTTACCCGTCCCTCGCCCAGCAGCCTACGAATGTGACTGCTCGAAACCGGTTCGCCACGCAACTTCTGCTCCGGGTAGACTTTCACCTCAAAGCCCATCTCCTGCCCGAACTGCGCAAGCATATTCGTGTCACCCGCGGCCTTGTGTCCGAAGTGGAAGTTGTAGCCTTCATGCACTTCGAGCGCGTGCAGCTTCCTTTTCAGGATGCGTTCGGCAAACTGTCGCGGCGTCATCAGCGAGAGGTCACGCGCAAAAGGCAGCATCAGCACTGCATCGATCCCCGTAGCCTCGAGCAGGCGGAGCTTTTCCGGCACTGGAGTCAGTAGTTTTAATCCTGAGTCCGGTCGCAGAATGCGCGCCGGATGCGGCTCAAAGGTTACCGCCATAGCCTTCGCCCCTCTGCTCCGCGCGCGTCGCACAATCTCTCCCAACACATGCGCGTGCGCCCGGTGCACGCCGTCAAAATTCCCCACGCTCACCAGCGACGGCCCAAATCCGGCCGGAACGTCTTCGAGTTTATAAAAAACCTGCATAAGCAGTGGTCAGTGGAGTGGCCAGTGATTAGGAATCAGCATGCCGCGAAAGCTTACTGACCACTATCACGGGCTGCTGACCACTGCACTTCAGATTTCAAACTCCAACTTCATTCCGTCATAGGCCAGCCGCACATGCCCCGGCAGTGTCGCATTGGTCGCTTCGTGCGCCAGATCATGACAAATGTGCGTGAAGAAGCCCCGCTTTGCCTTTACCCGCTCCACCACCCGCAACGAATTCTCCACCGTTGAGTGCGTGGGATGCGGCTTGTGCCGCAGCGCATCCAGAAAGAGAACGTCCAATCCTTCCAGTTGGCGGAATGACGCCTCCGGAATTTCACTGTGGTCCGTCAGATAGGCCGCCTTGCCAAAGCGAAATCCGTAGATCTCCGTCTCTCCATGAATCAATCGCACCGGCTCGAAGCATGCGCCAAAAATTTCCACCGGCCCGTCGATCGGTCGAAGTTCGAGTCGCGGCAACCCCCCAAATTTGTAATCGCCGTCGAAGATGTAGCTGAACATTCTGCGCAGGAAAGCGGCCGCGTCCGGACGCGCGTAGAGCGGCAGCCTGTCCGGCTTGTGGCAATAACTCAGCGGCCGCAGATCATCGATGCCCAGGATGTGGTCAGCATGAGTGTGCGTGTAGAAAACCGCGTCCACGCGCGTGATGCGCTCGCGAATCGCTTGGGTATAGAAATCTGGAGTCGTATCGATCAGCACTACTTTGCCGGCAAATTCCAGCATGACCGAAGGACGGGTGCGCCGGTCGTGCGGATCGCTCGAGTGACAGACCGCGCAGTCGCACCCCAGCGTGGGCACGCCCATAGACGTGCCGCTGCCCAGCACGGTCAGCGTGGCCTTCAACTTTTCACCTTCATCCTGCAACTGGTTGGAACCGTCATGCTGGCACGATCAGCGCCCCGTGGTTCCCGTGGCTGCTCCGGGCTGTGGAGGGCGGGACAGCGCGTTGGTCACCTCAACGTAAGCCATACGCACTTCGTAAAGGCTGTTCTGCAGAAAGTTTTCTTCCGTGGGAGTGAGATTGCCTTTGGTTTTTTCCGCCAGCAGTGCCAGCGTATCAATCGTCTGCCGCGCTCCGATTATGTCCATGCGCGGCTGCTCGCCCTGCTGATGCATCAATCCCATTTGCAACATGGCTGTCATATACAGCGACGCCATGAAGCGCTCGAAGGTCATCTCGAATTCTTTGGCGGAGTGGCCGCTGAGTTCCACGCGCGAGTTCAGCGCATCGGAGGATTTCCGGTAAGCGTCCGCCTGCGCCTGTTGCTCCGCTGCAGTAGGCATCGGAGGCACCTCTAGTTCGGGAGCGGCTTCGCTCGCAGGCGGCGTCGCCTCGGCAGCAGGCGCCACCGGTGCTGCGGCTTTGCGCGGTTCTGCTTCCTCGCGAGCTTCCTGCCGCAACTCGCCATCCTCCGTGAACAAACGACGGTCGGTTATTGTGAACCCTGATTCCTGTCTCTTCTCTGCCATAACGTGTGTCCTCATCTGCTTCGTTCAAATGTGACGAAGTCTTCCGCCGCGTGCTTCGCTAGACTTTGTGCAGTACCTCATCTTGCGACTTTTCCAGCACACCGCTCTCCAGCGGCAACTGGGCAACAGTCGCTTTGACTTCGCCAATCTTGACCTCGCGCCTCGGCGTTCCTATTTCGCGCCGTATGTATCCCAGCGCAACCGTTCGTTCGGCACACCCGCCGCGCAGAATCGCTACGCTCGTGATCTCGCCCACTTCCTTGTCACCGGAACTGATCTTGTCGCCCGCCGCGATCGTTGCCACGCCTTCTATCCGGAAACCAGTAAACTTCCGATGCACATTGCCCCGCGACCGGATGCGCTCCACAATTTCCTGGCCGACATAACAGCCCTTGTTAAAGTTAAGCGCGCGCATCTGTTCGGTTTCCTGCGGCAGGTCACGCTCTCGAATGTCCACGCCGTAAAGCGGGATGCCCGCAACCACCCGCTGCATCTCCAGCGCTTCGCTCCCTACCGGCGTCGCGCCCGCGGCAACCAGAGCCTGCCAGGTAACGTAAATATCCTTGGGCGCAAGCCAGATTTCATACGATTCCTGCGTCGCATCCTCGCCACGCACTACGGTGCAGTTCACGCATCCGCAATCGCAATTGCATCGCGCAATATGCGTCTGCAACGGCTCCAGCTCCGGAACCTCGATGCCCGCCGCATTCAGGATGGCTCGTGACCTCGGTCCTGCCAACCCCAGAGCAGTCCAGCTTTCGCTGATATTCTTAACTTCCACGTCGTCCATGATGATGAAGTGATCGAAGGTCGCGATGATCTTCTCGATCTGGCTACGGTCCGTCTCGACCGTCAGCGTCTCGCCTTCGTTGTAAACCAGCATATCGCCGAGGATGCGTCCTTGCGGATTCAGCAGGAACGCGTAAACGCCCCGCCTGAAGGCCAGATCGCGAATGTTATTCGTGACCATGCCGTTCGCCCAGCGCGCTCGATCGCCGCCGGTCAGCGAAATCCTGCCGCGGAATCCGAGATCATAAACTCCGCAGGCATTCCGCAGCGCCTCGAACTCCACCAGCGGATCGGAAAACCCAGCCGGAGTCTCCGCTCCCCGATATTCGCCCGAGCGCACTCCTATCGCTTGATTCGCCGCTGCCGCGCGAAGAGCCTCTTGGAGTGGTGTGCAAAACATGGAATATTGATTATAGCGAACGCCTTCATGATTCAGTACTCGGCGGCTTCACGCCCGCCTCGCTAGGGCATCGCCTTTCCGGCGCACGCCAATCTACTCATTCGACCTGCCTTGTGTTAAGTTCTCTGCCGTGGACCCGCAAAAGCCTCCCAAAAAGCGCATCGCCGTCATTCCCGGAGACGGTATTGGCCGGGAAGTCATTCCGCAAGCCCTCAAGGCAATCCAAGCCTCCGGAGCCGATGTCGAGATTAGCGAATTCGACTGGGGTGCCGATCGCTATCTCCGCGACGGCATGACCGTTCCTCCCGACGGCTTCGCCATGCTGGCCCGCGACTACGACGCCATCCTCGCTGGCGCCTTCGGCGATCCGCGTGTTAAGACCAATATCCACGCGAAGGAAATTCTGCTCGGCATGCGCTTCAAAATGGATCTCTACGCCAACGTGCGCCCGGTCCGCCTGCTCGACGCAGCATTGTGTCCACTGAAAGGCGTCGAGCCCAAGGATGTGGATTTTATTGTCATCCGCGAAAACACGGAAGGCGTCTACACCGATGCCGGCGGTGTTTTTAAACAAGGCACGCCAGATGAAATCGCGATTCAGGAAGACATCAACACGCGCAAGGGTGTCGAGCGCATCATCCGCTACGCCTTCGAGTATTGCGAGGAGCATCCCAAACTCGACGGTTCGCCCCGTGGCCGCGTGCTCATGGTCGATAAATCAAATGCCATGACCCACGCTGGAGGCCTCTGGCAGCGCGTCTTCAAGGAAGTAAGCGGCGAGCATCCGCAAATCACGGCACAGCACATGTACGTGGACGCGCTCTGCATGCAGATGGTGCGCGATCCGCGCCCCTTCGACGTGATCGTGACCAACAACATGTTCGGCGATATCATCACCGACCTCGCCGCCGGACTGCAAGGCGGTCTCGGCATGGCGGCCAGCGGCAATATTCATCCCGGGAAGACATCAATGTTCGAGCCCGTCCACGGCTCCGCCCCGCCGATCGCCGGGAAAAATATCGCCAATCCCTTTGGCGCGATTCTGACCGCAGCCATGATGCTGGCGCATTTAGGCTTAACGCGTGAAGCCGAGAAGATCGAAGCGGCAGTGCTGGAAGCGGTAAAGCAGAAGAAGACTACGCAAGACATCGGTGGCGTGCTCGGGACGAGGGAAGCGGGGGAGTGGGTTGCAGAAAAACTCGGTGGCGAATAGCCACCACATTTTGTCATCCTGAGCGCAGTGAGCCGATTCGCATTCGCGAATCGGCCCGCGTAGTTGAAGGATCCCTGCACTCCTCTCGGAACTTACGCCTTCCGTCCGACCAGCAGCGCCAGTTCCCGCCACTTCCAGTGACAGTCCACATCCACAAATCCAATCTCGCGCAGCCATTGCAACTGCGTTTCGAGATCCAACAATTTGTTCGACGGATCTTCGCTCTCGACCGTATAGCCGATACTGTTGAGGAATTCCTCGTGCAGGAGCGCCGTCGGCGAGGCCACGTGCTCCAGATTGCAGAAGACCCCGCCTGGATTAAGCATCCCGTGGATTTCGCTATAAAGCTGGCGTTTGCGCTCGTGCACCAGATGATGAATCGCAAAGCTGGAAACCACCGCATCGAACTTACCCAACGCCGGCAGCAGGTGGTCGAGATTG
Organism: uncultured Acidobacteriaceae bacterium; assembly: GCA_963782835.1. Classification (GTDB taxonomy): domain Bacteria; phylum Acidobacteriota; class Terriglobia; order Terriglobales; family Acidobacteriaceae; genus Sulfotelmatobacter. The sequence continues at coordinate 142,164 of CAWALR010000011.1, forward strand.
TGGGTCACGATGGTGACGCAGGAATCCCCCGCGAAGCGCTTCCCAGCCGCTTCGAGCATAGCCGGAGAAAAATCGACGGCAACCGCTTCCACTTTAGCGACGCCATCGCGCCCGCTCTCCCGGACCAGCGCAGATTTCACCCGCGCGAGCAGGCGGCCATCGCCGGTGCCGAGATCAAGTACGCGCCGTGTGTTCGCAGGAATGAATTCAAGAAGCGTCGCTTCGCCATCGCTGCGGTGCGGAATGGAATCGGCACGCCCCAGGTAGTCACTGGCGTGTCCGGTGGAAGTCCAAAGATTGACAGAAGTATTTGCAGGCATGTTTTGTCCTTGGAGAAAGTATAGGCAAACAGGGTAGACTCGTTCCTAATGAATACCGTCAAGCTGCTGGACGCGAGGTTTCTGAGGTTATTTTTTTCGGTTGTTCTGGTAGTGGGGTTGAGCGGTGCGTCCGCAGCCCAGACACAGGATCAGGCCGCACTGGGGTCGCAAGATCAGAGTCAGAGCCAGTCAGAGAAGAGCACCCGCCCCTCGCCACCTTCCCCCGCCCAAGCTCCTTCCGCGCAATCGCCCTCCGCACAAAAGCCCGAGGTCAAGATCACGCCACGCGAGGCGGAAGAGCTGTTCCACTCCGTCGATGAAATTCTGGCATTCGACAGCAAGCAGACCGGACTGGCGATCAAGAAACAGGTGAAGCGCCGTCTGACCAGTCGCGACGAAGTGGAATCGTACTTGACCAAGCACATGAAGGACGAGGACGTGAAGCGCCTGCAGCGCTCGGAACTCGTGCTGAAAAAATTCGGCTTGCTGCCGCGCGACTTCGACTTGGAAAAACTTCTGGTCTCGTTACTCCGTGAGCAGGTGGCTGGCTATTACGACCCGAAGACGAAAACGGTAAATCTTCTGGACTGGGTGCCGATGGAAGAGCAGGAGCCTGTGATGGCGCACGAGTTGACGCACGCGCTCCAGGATCAGGCGGTTGGTCTCGACAAGTGGATGAAGCGAGGCGACAAAGACTTAGGCGAAATCAGGAAGGATCCCACTCCGGCCGACATTGAGAACGATGAGATCGACGATGCTCGCGAGGCCGTGGTCGAGGGGCAGGCTGAAACCGTGATGCTGCAATACGAACTCGCGCCGGTCGGTCGCTCGATCCTCGACTCCCCCGATCTGGTGGACTCGATGGAATCGCAAATGGCCAATGGCACTGACGATTCAACCGTGTTCAAGGACGCCCCCATCTTTCTCCGGGAGTCGCTCACCTTCCCTTACAGCTATGGATTAAAGTTCGAGGTGCAGTTGCTGGAAAAGGGCGGCAAGGAGAAGGCTTTCGAGGGAGTACTGGCGAATCCTCCGCATACCACCCGGCAGATTATGCAGCCCGAAACTTACCTTTCGGGCGAGGAAATCCCACCCATGCCGGTCGTGGAATTCAAACATGACTTCAAGGATTACGTGAAGTTCGATATCGGAGCCATGGGCGAATTCGATGTCGCTGTGCTGATCGAGCAATACGCGGGAAAGAAGTTGTCGGAGCGACTCTATCCTGAGTGGCGTGGTGGCTACTATTACGCAGCGCGCCCCAAAGGCGACTCGGCCGCGCCGCTCGGACTCTTTTACGTGTCGCGCTGGTCGGACGCGGAGAAAGCCGCGGAGTTTGCCGACATTTATGCGCGCTCGCTAACGAAGAGATATCAGAAGGCCGAAGAAGTAGGGAACCCTCCATCCGGCGCCCAGCATTCCAGGTATAAGATCAACCTTCTGCAGGGCCGTCACGCATGGACCACCGAAGACGGCACGGTCGTGATTGAACAACACGGCGATACCGTGTTGGTGAGCGAGAGCCTGGATGCGACGACCACCGACACGCTGGAGAAAGAAGTATTCAAGCAGTAATCGGCAGTCTCGATTGCCGCCTATTTTCTGCCAGACTTTTTCTGCGACTGGTTTTCTTCCGTCTCTCCTAAAAAATGCTGCACCTTGGCGGTCACGGTAAATTGTTTGCCGCTTCGCTCGATGGTCAGCTTCCGTTCCTGACCAGGCGTCCCCTCGAGTAGAGACCAGACCTGCCCCATGGTGGAATCGGGCACCGGAATGCCATCCACCGCGATCAGATGGTCGCCCGGAAGAATCTCAGGCACGCTAGGTTTCCCATCGAAATCGGCGACGCCGAGGATCGTGAATCGAGTGTCCTCTTCCGGGCGAAGGATTAGACCCACAACATCGAACTCAGGAAACTTGAAAGTGTTGCCGAGATCGAAATACGCCGTGGAGTGGGCATAGTCGAGTCCGATGCGGTAGTTCATCAGTGCGTTCGCGCCGATCAGACCGGGAATGGCGCCGCCCGCGTCCTTTTCAAAGAACGTGCTAAAGCTTTTGTCGAATTCAGCTACTGCCACGTTAGTGAAATAAAGCGGCCCGTACTGCAATCGATCCACACGCATCAATTTCCACTTCGGTTCATCGTCGCCCACTTCTCCCATGTTGGCGGGACCCACCGCTCCCGTCATGTGCGGCCAGTCGGGATGGGCAGCCGCGAGCTTTTCGAACAATTCTTCAGAAAGAAAGCTGATGGACGAACCCACGTCGAGACCTAGGTTGTAGCTCTTCTTTTCAATCTTGCTCGGAATCTGGATGAAGCCGGTATTCGCATTCACCAGCATCTTCGTTTTCACTCCGTTAAACTTCAGGCTGCCAGGTTGGCCGATGCTGAATTCGCGGTCGGGAAAGTTGATGAGCACATCGTAGTTGCGCAGCACTGACGACGGAATCTTGATCTCTGCACTCATACCGGCGGCTATGGTGGGCGTGAAGGCTGGAACCTTCACTGCTCCCATCGCGGATAAGAAAATCTTCATCCCGCCGATCGTGATTTCGAGTGAAACAACCTTTGGTGTCGCCGTGCCGGAGCACATTTGGCCGTCGCAACTTACGCCGAGTCCCATCCAACCGGCGACCCGTTGGCTCATCCACAGTTCAGGATCGCCCGTGTCGACCCACCCGCGGACGCGCTTGGTCGTTCCATCAGGCAGCGGCAGATAGACATCGATGATGACTCGGTTCTGGTCAAGCGTGATGGGAACTGTAACGAATTTTGGCGTGACCTCATTCTTCGCGCCAGTTTGCGCCGCAGCGATGGAGGTTAGCGCGGCCAACACGATAAGGACATTAGGAAATCGCGTGAACATGAAAAGGATTGTAACGGGTCGGGATCGCCCGGAGCAGTAGGCGCGCATCCACTTGGTATAATCACGAGTTTGGTCCGTGCGTGCGCACAACTTTTGTGGAAGCGCGGACTTTGGAGGATGGGTGGCGCAAGCGGAGATCGGAATCATTGGCGGCAGCGGTCTGTATTCCATGCCGGGGTTGAGCAAAGTGAAAGAAGTGCGCGTGAAAACGCCATTTGGCGCGCCTTCCGACGCTTATATCTGCGGCATGCTGGAGGGTCGCAGGGTCGCCTTCCTGGCTCGCCACGGCCGCGGTCACCGTATTTCTCCGAGCGAATTAAATTTCCGGGCGAACATTCACGGCTTCAAACAGCTGGATGTCGAGAGAATTGTTTCCGTTTCCGCCGTGGGCTCGCTGAAGGAAGAACACAAGCCGCTGGATTTCGTAATTCCCGACCAGTTTTTCGATCGCACGCGGCATCGCGTGGATACTTTTTTTGGCGGCGGGGTGGTGGCGCACATCGCATTTGCCGATCCCGTATGCGGACAGCTCGCGACTGTGGTCGAAGATGCATGCGAGAAGGTCGGCGTGACTGGCCGGCACGGTGGCACATATCTATGCATGGAAGGTCCTCAGTTCTCCACCAAAGCTGAGTCCAACGTGTATCGCGGCCTGGGCATGGACGTGATTGGCATGACCAACCTGCAGGAGGCGAAGCTGGCGCGCGAAGCCGAGATTTGTTATGTCACCGTAGCGATGGTCACGGACTACGACTGCTGGCATCCGCATCACGATTCAGTCACCGTGGATCAGATACTTGCGGTACTGATGAAGAACGCGGAGAACGCGGCTAAAGTGGTGCGCGAAACTGTAGCGGCAATGCCGAAAGAGCGATCATGCAAGTGCGGTTCCGCGTTGGCCCATGCCATCTTGACGGATCACAAAAAGATTCCAGCGGCGACGCGTAAGAAGTTGAAGCTCATTCTGGGGAAGTACCTGAAGGCAAAGTAGCAACACTGGCACTAGCACAAGAGGAGAGACGAGGTTCGCGAATGAGCATTGTCGTTGTAGGATCGGTTGCATTTGATGACATCACCTCACCTTCGGGCTGCGTGAAAGGCATTCTAGGCGGCGCGGCAACTTATTTCTCGCTGGCCGCCAGTTATTTCACGCAAGTGCGAGTGGTTGCGGTTGTGGGCGATGATTTTGCCGCCGAGCACGAGAATGTCCTGAAGAAGCGTGGCGTGGACACGCGCGGCATCGAGCGTGCCGCTGGAAAAACGTTTCGCTGGGGTGGTTCCTACGCCGACAACCTCAACGAAGCCAAGACAACTTTCACCGACCTGAACGTGTTTGAGAAATTCCATCCGCAGATTCCAAAAGAGTACGAGGATACGGAGTTTCTTTTTCTAGCCAACATTCAGCCCACCTTGCAGGCTAACGTCCGGCGACGAATGAACGGTGTGCGGCTCACCGGATGCGACACCATGAATTACTGGATCAAAGGTGCGCGCCAGGAGCTGGCCGAGACTTTGAAGCTCGTGAATGTTCTGCTGATCAACGATACCGAGACCAAGATGCTGGCGCAGGAACCAAATCTGCCACGTGCTGCGCAGAAGGTCCTTTCCATGGGCCCGCAGGCTTTGGTGATCAAGCACGGCGAATACGGCGCCACAATTTTCTTTCGCGAGGGCGCGTTTGGAATTGGTCGTCATCCATTTCGTGCGCCCACCCTGCCGCTCGATGAAGTGAAGGATCCAACGGGCGCAGGTGATTCCTTTGCCGGAGGGTTCATGGGTTACGTAGCGTCGCAACCCGAGTTGAATCGCGAAGTACTGAAACGGGCGCTATTCTACGGAGGGGTGATGGGATCATTCGCCGTGGAAAGTTTTGGCACCGAACGTCTGCAATCGCTCACCCGCGACGAAATCGATAGCCGCTTCCAGATTTTTCGCGAACTTACCCACCTCGAATGAAGCCGAAATCTCCGCCCGCGAAGGCACAAGCCGATATCGAGATCGTCCGGTTGTTGTGGCTCGCCATCTTCGTCTCGGTATTTTCTTTTTTCTACTACTACCGGCATGGAGATCTTTTGCTCTACGGGGATGCCGTGGCTCACATCAACATCGCGCGCCGCTTGTTTGACTCGAGAACTCCCGGACTGTTGCAGTTAGGCACCGTCTGGCTGCCCCTTCCGCATCTGCTGATCCTCCCCTTCATTGTGTCGAAGCAGATGTGGCAAAGCGGAGCGGGCGGTTCGATGCCATCCATGGCCGCGTTTGCCTTGAGCGTGATCGGAATATTCCGTCTGGCACGGACGATACTCGGCCCCGACAGGGAAAGACAGTACGCAGCGAAGTTGGGTTCATGGGCCGCGGCAATTCTGTACGTGGCCAACCCGAATTTGATTTTCATGCAAGCCACGGCAATGGGCGAGGCACTGTATCTGGCTTTCTTTATTTGGGCGGTGGCGTTTTTCGCAGAATTCGTTCGCGGAAACCAGAAAGCGCTCACTCGGTGCGGGCTGTGTCTTGCAGCCGCATGTTTAACCCGCTATGACGGATGGTTCCTAGCGGGAGTCCTGGTGCTCGCCGCAATAGTTTTCCACCTTCGCAAGGAATTCAATCACGATCCGGCGGCCAAAGCCGCGTCTCCGCCCTCGCGAGCCGCAATCCTGAACTTTACCTTGATCGCAGCCGCAGCGCCCGTTCTCTGGCTCGCCTACAACGCGGCCGTCTACAAGAATCCACTCGAGTTCGCCAACGGACCCTATTCGGCGAAAGCCATCGAGCAGAAAACCGCAACTCTGAATCCAGCGAGGGGCAATCTCGCGGCAGCGGGATCGTATTTCCTTAAGGCGGCCGAACTGAATGTCGGTGAATCGACCGGGATGGGACGCGTGTGGCTCGCTCTGGCTTTACTGGGAAGTTTGGCAGCGTTATTGAGTCGTCGCGGCCGCGCCGCACTGTTGCTTTGGATTCCACTGCCTTTCTACGCACTCTCTGTAGCGTATGGCAGTGTGCCGATTTTTGTGCCGCCGTGGTGGCCGTTTTCCATCTACAACGTGCGCTATGGATTGCAGTTGCTTCCGGCGTTTGCCGTGTTCGTCCCCATGGGAGTCTCTTTTCTAGTCCAATCCGCAATGAAGCTTCCCAGCTTCAAAACTGCGCCGCGCCGCTGGCCGATTGCTGCAACCGTGCTGGGAATCTTGTTGTTGGCGGTATCGAGCTATGCCGCAATCTGGCGCGCCGATCCCATCTGCTATCGCGAAGCTGAGGTCAACATGAAAGCCCGCGCCGCACTCGATCGCCAACTCGGGGAGTGGATCAAGAACTTTCCCCCGAATTCCACGCTCCTCATGTATCTGGGCGAGCACGTCGGCGCACTGGAGCAAGCCGGGATTCCACTGCGGCGTACCATTAATGAAGGCAATCATCGCGTATGGATCCGCCCGTTTGATCCGGAAGGCTTGTGGGAGCGAGCACTCGCTGATCCCGCTGCCTACGCGGACTACGTCATCGGCTTCCAGGGCGATCCGGTCTGGGTTGCGGCGCGTGATCACCATTTGACAGCACTGGTCGAAATTCATACTACCGGACAACGTCCAGCGGTTATCTTTCAGGGTCGAAATCAAGCTGGAACCCAGCCATCGCCCAGCAGCGTAAGGTAATCACGCCGGTTAACGTTACGCGCGTCGGAGGCGTCACCTGGCGGTGATAAAATCCGGCCATCGCAGGCCTTTCCCGGTTAAAGAGAGTATCCATGGACTGGCAACACATTTCCGGCTTGCTGCACCGAGAGTTGGCGAGCGGAATTGTCGTCACGTCTCTGGCGCGGCTCGTCTTGGCGGCGGTGCTCGGTGGCATCATCGGCCTCGAGCGGGAACTGAGACACCGGCCGGCCGGACTGCGAACCAATATGTTCATCTGTTTCGGCGCCGCCCTGTTCACAATTCTCTCGGATGCCCTGGCGGTAAAGTACCTCGGCGACCACACCCGCATTTCCGCCCAGATTATTCCCGGCATCGGTTTTATCGGTGCCGGCTCGATTCTCCACACCCGCGGCCTGACGACTGGCCTGACCACGGCCTCGACTCTATTTGTGGTGGCCTCAGTCGGCATGGCCACGGGCGGCGGACTCTATCTGACGGCAATTTTTGCCACCGGCTTGGTTCTGGTCGCGCTATTTTCACTGGGCCACCTGGAACTGACCTTTAACCTGAAGACTTTGTTGACCACCTACGAGGTAACCGGCAGCAGCGTGGAAGTGATCACGCTGGAGGTGAATCGCATTCTGGAGCATCGGCATCGCATGATGCAAAATGTTTTGAGTGGCAACACCGGCCAGCATGTTCGGTTGCAGTTTGATGTATACGGGTGCAATCGTGACCAGAAGGAGCTGCTGCGCGAGCTTCAGGCCTCGACTGTGTTGGGAAGTGCCACGTCACTCGGCCCGGTGGAGTTGGAGTGAGCTTATCGCCTGTGGTCATTCCTTTTGTGAAAGCCAGCGCCTGTGGCAATGATTTCCTGGTGATCGATTCCGGAATCCTCCAAGACGATCTGGCTCCGGGAGATATTGCGGCGCTCACCCGGAAAATCTGCAACCGGCACGAGGGTGTGGGTGCGGACGGAGTGGAATGGATGTATCCGCACGCGTCGGCCGACTTGGAGATTCGCCTAATCAACGCAGACGGCTCCGAGGCCGAGATCTCCGGCAACGGCACCAGATGCGTGGCGGCATATGTCTGTGCATCGCAACAGAAAGAGCGAATTACAATCTTGACGGGGGCCGGGCTCAAGATCTGTAAGCTGACGGGGCGAAGCGAATCCGAATACGAGTTTGAGGTCGAGATGGGAAAGGCCGCGGTCGCGGAGGAAATGACCCTAAAGCTTCCCACCGGCAAAGTTTCCGGCATCCCGGTTTCCATGGGCAATCCTCATTATGTCGTGTTCGTTCCTGCGTTTGAAGAACACTGGCAATCGAGGGCCGCGGAAATTCAACGCAGTAACGGTTTCCCGCGCGGCGTGAACGTCGAACTCGTTGTGGTCGATGGAAAGCACGATGTGACCGTACGCTTTTTCGAGCGCGGGGTGGGAGAAACACAATCGTCCGGAACCGGCTCCTGCGCCTCGGCTTTGGCGGCGACCGCTGCGGGCAAAGCCGAATCTCCCGTTCGCGTCCATGCCCCGGGTGGTACGCAGACGGTACGCCAGGAAGGCAGCACAGTATTCCTTCGCGGCACCGCGCGGTTAGTGTGTCGCGGCGAATTCTTTCTGAATTGATTGGCTACCATTGCAGACGAACGCAGGGATTAGGTTCTTATATTGCTCCGCGTTGAACGGCGCTGTATCCGCAAGCTGCTTCTGAATTGCATGTCTTCATCGCCAATTTCGCGTGTCAAGCCGCCCGCCCTCATCGCGGGAGACACCGTCGGTATTGTCGCGCCAGCCAGTAATATCAAGCGCGCCGATCTGGAAGCCGGACGCGATGCCCTTCGCCGGGCAGGCTATCGGCCCTTTTATTTCGATTCTATCTTTGATCAGGATCTCTACTTCGCCGGATCCGTCGATCGTCGGGCGCGTGAGCTCGAAGCAATGTTTGTCCGTGAGGATGTCAAGGCTGTTGTTTGCGCGCGCGGAGGCTACGGCGCAAACTATCTGCTGCAAGCCTTGGACCTAAAAAAGATCAAGGCGCACCCGAAGATTTTCGTGGGCTACAGCGATCTCACAGCCCTGCTCACGTACTTCTGCGACGCCGGAAGCTTGGTAACCTTTCACGGACCTATGGCCGCGAAAGATTGGGCGCATGACGATGGCGTCGATATACCTTCTTGGCTGGCAGCACTCGCCGGCACATTACCTTGGGAACCCAATCTGGGCGCGGGTTCCGGAGCGTCTGGATTAGTGGAGGGTGCGGCCGAAGGCATTCTGTATGGCGGCTGCCTGTCAATTCTGGCGGCGTCACTTGGCACGCCGTATGAGATCAAGACGTCAGGTACGATCCTCTTTATGGAGGATGTGGCGGCGAAGCCTTACCAGATCGACCGTATGCTGATGCAGTTGAAACTGGCAGGGAAGTTCGAGGGCGTGCGCGGTATTGTTTTCGGTGAGATGCGCGATTGCCTTCAAACTGCGAATCAAGGCTATACGCTGCAAGATGTAATTCAGCGGATCGTTAGCCCATTGGGAATCCCCGTGGCCTACGGAGTGCGTTCCGGACATGTGACGGCAGGAAATATCACGCTGCCAATCGGCGTCCCGGCTCGCTTGACAGTGCGCGACAGCAACGTAAGTCTGAAACTTCTGGAAGCCAGCGTATCGGTCGCCGGGAAAAGTTAGTCCACGAAAACATGGAAGACAAACACATACATCTGATTGGCATCTGCGGAACCGCCATGGCCTCGCTGGCGGGGATGCTGAAGCAGCGCGGCTTTCGCGTGACCGGCTCGGACGCGGCGGCGTATCCGCCCATGTCTGATTTTCTGTCGGAACTCGGGATTCCCGTAGCGCAGCCGTTTGACGCACGCAACCTGCAGCCCACTCCCGATCTTGTTGTCGTGGGCAACGCAATCTCGCGGGGCAATGTTGAGCTGGAATATATCCTCGATCAACGCATCCCGTTCTGCTCGCTGCCCCAACTACTGCATGACGAATTCCTGCGCGGTAAGGAAGTTCTCGTCATCGCCGGGACCCACGGCAAGACCACCACCACCTCCATGCTGGCGTGGATCTTCCACACCGCCGGAATGCAACCCTCATTTCTGATTGGAGGCATCGCGGAAAACTTTGGATCCAGTTTTCATCTGGGCCAGGGCAAACACTTCATTCTGGAAGGCGACGAGTACGACACCGCATTCTTCGACAAGGGTCCCAAGTTTCTCCATTACTTTCCCGATTCAGTGATTCTCACGTCGGTAGAGTTCGACCACGCGGACATTTACAAAGATCTCGACGCCGTGGAAACTGCGTTCAAGCGTCTAGTGAATCTGGTTCCACGTCGCGGTCGGATCATCGCCTTCGATGGATGTGTGGGCGACACAGCCGAGAGCGCGAGCCTCGAACGCTGCCTGAGCAAGGCATTCAGCCCCGTGGAACGTTATGGATCCGGCGCGAAAGCGGACTGGAAGATCTCGACTCTTGTGCTCGGCGCAGGCAAAACTTCTTGGACCGTGTCTCATGAAGGCCGCCCCTGGGCAGATTTCGACTTCCCGCTGGCAGGTGAATACAACGTGTGGAACGCGACCGCGGCGGCAGCTCTGGCTGCGGCCTACGGCATCTCGAAGAGCGAAATTGCGGCGGCACTGAAAACCTTCAAGAGCGTGAAGCGGCGCCTGGAAGTGAAGGCGCAGGTGAACGGCATCATTATTATTGATGACTTCGCGCATCATCCCACGGCCATCGCTGGAACGCTGAAAGCATTGCGGGCGCGTTATGCCGGCGCTCGGCTGTGGGCGATTCTTGAGCCGCGCTCGAACACGCTCCGCCGCCGAGTCCTGCAGGCCGATTTGGCGCGAAGTCTCGCCGTGGCCGACGAAATAATCGTCGCGGGAGTCTTCCGTTCCGAGGCGGTGCCGGAGAATGAGCGATTGGAGTTGCCCGCACTGGCCGCTGATATTCAGAGGCATGGCAGGCGCGCGCGCCTGATCAGCGATGCCGACGAAATCGTCGCTAGTATCGCCCCGGAAATGCGCAGCGGTGATGTGGTCGCAATTCTCTCCAACGGTGGCTTCGGCGGAATCTACGAAAAATTGCCTGCGCGTTTGAAAATACTTGCGGGAGAAGCCACTACCACGAATTCGGCGAATGCGGCAGGGAAGCGATGATCGAGTTCCATTCGAGACGGCACACGCTGCTTCCCCTTTTCCGACTCGCGCTGATTTTAATCGCGGCCCTGGCTCCTTCCTACGCCGCCACCGACTACACAATTTCTCTGGCGAATCCCGAGCAGCATCTGGTGGAAGTGACGGTGCAGCTATCAGAAGGACCCGCGCAGCGCGAGCTTCAGCTACCAGTATGGAACGCGCTGTATCAGATTCGTGACTTCGCGCAATACGTAAACTGGGTGCGCGCGCAAGACCGCACCGGCCGACCTCTCAATCTTCGCAAACTCGACAAAAGTCGCTGGCAGCTTTCCGGTGCCGCCGCCGGAGCGATAGTCGAGTATCAAATCTACGTTGATTCCTTCGGTCCATTCGGCGCCCAACTCAGCTCGCATCACGCGTTTTTTAATCTGGCGCAGCTTCTGATGTACCCTCTGGACGCTCGAAATGCTCCAATGATCGTGCGTTTCAGCCAGATTCCCAACGGATGGCACATCGCTACACCCCTGCTGTCGTTACCGGACGGCCGATTCAGCGCCGAAAATTATGATCGGCTTGTCGACTCGCCCATCGAGATCGGCAACTTCAAAGAATCGGATTTCGACGAGGACGGCGGACATTATCGGGTCGTAGTGGACGCGGAATCCGGCGACTACGATATGGAAAAAATCGACGGCATGCTGCGCAAAATCGTCGCGGCAGCGACCAGTTGGATGGCCGACCGGCCTTTCGATACCTATATGTTCCTCTACCATTTCCCGCGTGGCCCCGCGGGTGGAGGCATGGAGCATTCCTACTCCACCGCGATTGATGTGAATGCCGACGTGCTCTCGCGTTCTCCGGAAGTGTTGACTTCAGTGACGGCGCATGAGTTTTTTCATCTGTGGAATGTGAAACGTATTCGTCCCCAAACGCTGGAGCCGGTGGACTACACAAAAGAAAATTACACCCGGGCCCTCTGGTTCAGCGAAGGCTGCACCAGCACGGCTGCGGACATTATCCAATTGCGCAGCGGACTCATGGATGAGCATCAGTTCGAGCGAGCGATTGCTTCCGGGATCGCAGAACTAGAGCGCCGGCCGGCCCACCTGACGCAATCGGCGGAAGATTCAAGCCTGGACGCTTGGCTCGAAGGCTACGCCTACTACCGCCGCCCGGAGCGCAGCATTTCCTATTACAACAAAGGCGAACTGCTCGGCATTCTCTTGGATCTTGCCGTGCGCGAGGCCAGTCACGGGCAGTCTTCGCTCCGAGAAGTCTTTCAATGGATGAATCAAAATTACGCCAGGAAGGGAAGATTCTTCCCCGATTCCGAGGGTGTCCGCGAAGCCGCCGATGCGGTGAGCCACACCGATTTCAGCTGGTTCTTCGCAAAATATGTCTCGGGCACGGAGGAGATTCCCTGGAACGATTTTTTTCGCGGCGTCGGCCTGCGTCTGGTCGAGGGAAAGAACATGACAGCGGATGCGGGCTTTGTCGCTTCGCGCAACTTCGATGGCCCCATGGTGGTTGGCGCGGTCACCGCTGCTAGCGACGCCGAGCGTGCCGGTCTGCAAACTGGTGATACGATCCTCGCCATCAACGGCAATTCGCCGGGAGAAGAATTTTCCGAGGAGGCGACCGGGCTCGCTGCCGGAGATATGGTCACGGTTAAAGTGCGCAGCCGAGGAAGTGAGCGCGAATTGAAATGGAAGGTGGGCGCTCGCGAGGAGACCACATACGAACTCAAAGATATGGACAAAGTGAGCGTTGAGCAGCGGGCACGCCGCACGGCGTGGCTTCAAGGAGAGGCGCAGGCTGCGTCAACATCAGCCTCACACTAAGCTCCGGTTCACGCTCGAGGCATATCGACTCATGATCCGCACCATCGCGATGCTCGTCTTCTGGACCCTGGCCGCGCCCGTCGCGGCTCTGATCGGTTTCCCTTGGACGTTTATCTCGGGCGATATTCGCCTGCTGTATCGCATGTTCATGATCGGCGCATGGTATGGCGTTCGCCTCACCGGCGTTCGAGTCCAAACCGTCGGACTCGACACGCTAGATCCGGCCCGCACCTATATCTTCATGTCGAACCACGTTTCGAATTTAGATCCGCCCATCACGGTTCCCCTGATTCCGAGGCGCACCTCGGTAATGGTAAAGAAAGAACTGTTTGCCTTCCCCATTCTCGGGCAGGCTATGCGTATGGGGTCGCTGGTCCCCGTCGATCGCGGCAACCGTGATGCCGGCATCGAGTCCGTGCGCGCCGCCAAGCAAGTCGTGCAGCAAGGCCTCAACATGACGATCTACGTCGAAGGCAAGCGTTCCTTCGACGGCAAACTTCTGCCGTTTAAGAAAGGACCGTTCTATCTCGCGATGGAGTGCGGCGTGCCCGTCGTTCCGATTACCATCACGGGCACGCTCGCGGTCATGCCAAAAGGAAGATTCGCCATCAGGCCCGGTATGGTAACCGTGAACTTTCATCTGCCAATTGAACCCCACGATTTCGGTAGCCGCGAATGTTTAATGGAAAAAGTACGGGCGGTAATCGACAGCGGATTGCCGGAAGAATGCCGCGAAAATGCAGCAGCCACGAGGCTCACAGCATCTCACGAAGAATAGCAGCTAAGTCCGTGGATTGCTCCTGATCATTCCTTCGGCGTCTTCGCCCGAAGCGCCCGCGCCATCTCCGGCAACTTGGTGAGCAGCGCGGAATACTTCAGCCACAACTTGTGATCCACGGCCGGAGCGCCGCTCACCAGCGCGCCGGCGGCAACGTCGTGAGCCACACCGCTCTGCGGCGTCACAATCGCATCGTCGCCAACTTTACAGTGTCCAACTACCCCGACCTGTCCTGTTAAGATCACCCGCTTACCAATTTCCGTCGAGCCAGCAAGACCCACCTGCGAGCACAGCAGCGCATCCTCCCCGACCTGCGATCCGTGGCCGACCTGGACCAGATTGTCAATCTTGACGCCGCGTCCAACGTGAGTTTCCCCCACGCTCGCGCGATCGATGCAGGAATTCGCCTGCACCTCCACATCATCTTCAATCACCACCGGCGCCGGCTGTGGAATCTTGTGCCAATGCGCGTCGGGAGCCTTCGCAAAACCGAAGCCGTCGGATCCAATCACGACTCCATTCTGCAACAGGACGTTGTTGCCGATGCGACAATTCTCCCGCACCACCGCATGAGCGTGCGCGAAGAAATTGTCGCCAATCCTCACTCCACGATAGATGACCACATGCGCCAGCAACACCGCATCGTCGCCAATTTCCGCGTTCTCGTCGACCACCACATACGGACCAACATGCGCATTCCGCCCGATCTTCGCGGAGGCGTGCACAACAGCTGTCGGATGCACTCCCGGCGCGTATCGTAGCGGCCGATGAAAGAGTTCCAGTGCGAGCGCGAACGCGAGATACGGATTCTTGGCCCGTAGCATCGGCGCTGCAATAGTAGGGAAGTCCTCGGCGACGATTACGGCAGAAGCCTTGGTTGATCGCGCCGCTGCCGCGTATTTTGGATTGGAGACGAACGTTAGTTCGCCCGCTTTCGCCTGCTCGATGCCGTTGAGCCCGGTAATCTCGATATCAGGCGAACCATTCTCAAGTCGTGCATCCAGCGCGGACGCAATGGCAGATATTTTCATAGTGTCTGTGAAGAGAGTGTCAGCGCGATTGTAACGGACCGACACCTGAGACGACGAGGCTTCGCCATTATGTCGCTGCGCCTAACGGCAATGACGGGCCAGTCGCGTTATTGCACCGTCAAAACAAAGCTTCCTTGCTCAGAAAGCGATCCCGCCGTAGCAGTCACCGTCACGGTTGAGGTGCCCGCCGGTGTCCCGGGATCTTGCTTCTCCTGACTTCCCCCACCGCCCCCGCTTCCGCCGCCACCACACGCAGGGATTGTCACCAGCATTGCAAGCAACATCATCAGGCCAAGCATGAGGATCCAGCGCCGTCGTCGAGAGGAACTTAACAGGAACATTCCACCGAACGGCAATGCGCCTGCGAAAAGCGTCGCCAGAAAATAAGTACGCTGCTTGGTCCGGAGCATGGTGATGTGTGGCGCCGTCGTGATAACCGTAATAGTGGTGGTCACCACTGTGGTCGGCCCCTGCCCGGTCGCGGGCGAAGAAGAGCAGGTGGTTTCAGCGGGCAGACCACTGCAAGTGAAGGTGATCGCCGTGGTGAAACCCGTCGACGCGATGATGCCTACGGTAGTACTGCCTGTACCGCCAGGAGCCGAGATGCTTACCGGTGCCAGACCGGAGACCGCAGTGAAGCCGGGCTGAATCGCGAAGGTGACTGGACTGTTGCTGCTGCTGGCGGTGAAACTGGGATCACCCGAGTAGCTCGCCGAAATGCTGTGGTTGCCGGCATCGAAGCTGATGATCCCATCACCGATCGAGGTGTTGCCTTGGCTGTTGAGCGCCGGATAGCTGACCACTGGAACCGGAGGGCTTACCTGAGGATTTGTCGTGGGAAGGGCGCCGAAGGTGTCAGTGAAAGTGACGCTCCCAGTCGGGCAGCCAGCATAAGAAGGGCTCTGGCACACTGTCGTGCTGTGGGTGGCACTGGCAACATCAGCCCGCACAAACACAAGACTGCCGAATGGAAACGGGCTGGTGAGCGAATTTCCACTCAAACTGGATCCTTGCAAGCTCAAAGTGGTAGCGCTCGACTCAGCGTTCACGGTGACCATTGAACTACTGGAATTGCTGGATGCGTATGTTGCATCGCCAGCATAGTGAGCCCAGACACAATAGGGGCCTCCGCCCGGCAAGAAAATGGTGGAGAACGACACTGATCCTGACCCACCTGGCAGCATCCGACTGTCCGTCGCCTCCGTCGTACCAAAACACTGCGGGTTTGCCGCCAACAAGGAAACGCCGCCCGTGGGCGTGCCGCTTCCGCTACTCGGCGCGACTGTGATAGTCACATTTACGGGAGTGCCGTGTGTGATGTTAGTGGTCGAACCCAGTGACAAAGTCGTTGTCGTCGCGTTGAATGTGACGCTGTTCCAGTTGTTGACCAGGTTCGCGACATTGACTGAGCCCAGTCCCGTGGTCAGGTCATATCCGGGCCCGGCCTGATAATCGGATCCAACTTCACCGGGGACGACGTTGTTCCCAACCGTCACGTCATGGAAGATGCACGTGCTGGCGGGAGGGCTGGATGTGTTCGATCCATTACACTGCGAAGGATAAATGCTTTGCGTCGCCTGCGCCGCGGCGAGAGGATACAGCACATAGTTTGCCTGTCCCTGCCGGCCACCCGCCATTTGATCGATCAGCGCCATGATGCCGGCGAAGGAGGGCGCTGCGGCTGACGTGCCGCTAACGCCTGCCAGAGAGATATATCCCTGGCTATCGGGGACGCAAGACCCTTCCAGGCAGAGCAGATAAAAGTCATGCCCGGCAGCGGTTAACGAGACATCCGGAAGATCGCGCACTCCATCTGCAGGTATGTTCAAGCCAGAGCCGCTTTGCCAGGAAGGTTTCGGCACTCCGTTGGTTGTACCAGGTGGGGATATCTGATTGTCTCCGATATTTCCAGCGCTAGCTCCGCCGCTGCCGGACCAAAGTCCGTTGGTCGGGCTGCTCTCGTTCCACGCGTCCTCTGGAATATAGGAGAGCGCTGTCTCGGAAATCGGCGCGGTGGGAGCCCAGTACTTGCTGGTATCGCCGTTTTCATTGAACATCGTTCCACCCACCGCGATATTAAACGGCGTCGAAGCCAGCGCGTTCACAGAGACCGGCCCGGTAGCTGGAGGATTGCTCGGATCATCGCAGCCCTCGGCCCCAGAGTCGCCCGTGGAGACAAAATAGGTTATTCCCTGAGCTGCGGCCTGTTCTGCCACGGCGTTGATCCCGGTAAGTCGAGCATCGGTGGCAAAATACTCACAAGTACCGAAACTCTCCGTCATGATGTCGGCGAGATTGTTCTCCACGATGTAGAGCTCTGAGAGGTCGATGCCATCTGTAGTGTTGGTCGAGCCGGAGACGACGAAATCGATGTTCGCACCAGGAGCAATGGCGCCGGACCAGGTTGCGTCCAGAGTGGCTTCGAGTTCCTCATCGCCGCCTGAGTCACCTGGGTCCGGACCATCCTCGATGATAGTGAGACTACCCTCGCCGGAGCTACTGTTCCCCGTTCCGATCGTGTAGCGGAAGTTCTGTACGTCTTGGCCGCCGTTGTAAAGATCGTTGCGGCCAACCACGCCAATCGTCACGCGGACCCCCGTATAGATGTTGTAGTTGATGTTATAGATCACCGCATAGTCCTGCGGTTCAAGGGCGTTAAACGCGGGCTGGCCGTTCCGAGCAGGAAAAGTCACCTGCGGCTTATTGCCTTTTCCCGGAACCAGCTGAGCCACAACCGGCGATTTCACTAAATGGCTTTGCGGCTTGCTGAGGAAGTTATGCAATGTCAGCACCCCTGCCACCGCCGGCGTCAGCGCCGTCGGAATCGACGGATCGCTGGAGTTCGCCCAGTGCTGTTCTCCCTCGACCACATATTTGTGAATCGAAGTGTGAAAGGCTTCTTTCACCTGGCTGGCGGACCCCGAAAACTCGAGCACGGTGCGCCCCTTCGTCGTGCCCACCTGAAACCCGTGCGACTGCAACCACGCGGTGATCGTCTGCATGTCGCTGTCGGTGGGTCCAAACTGCTGACCGAATTGTTCAGGCGTCAGCCATTTGTGGTAGCTGGGCGAAGCCTTATCCTGTTGGTCGTCCAGAAGTTTCCGCAGTGCGGCTTCCTGCTCCGAGCTCCGCCTCAAAACTAAGAGCATTCGCTGCATGGGCAGTGTGGCTGGCGCGGTTCCCAAGTCGAATTCCGGGCGCGCCAAACGATGCGTGTTTCCTTTCAGCACAGTCATCTGTGTTTCATCGACAGGTTGCGTAATCAGCGGACGCGGAGCCAGGCCCACACTTGAACCCGAACTCGCTTCCTGCGCGAAGAATGCCACCGGAAAAATAAACGCCACGAATATCAGGATTACGACGACGATCAGACGAGACGATAAACGGCAGAATGCTCTCATGACTTCGGCACCTTGGAGTGAGACATAGCTACGCCTGCGGAGAACGGACTGGGGTAGGAGGAAGGAAGTGGCCCGATCCATCTCGCCACACGAACAGGTTCCCGATCGTGTGGGACCAGCCTTTTTATCCCAACTTCATCAGGATTGCAACTTCATTTTGGCACCGCGATTGGGCTCCAGCGGCCGCCTTCCGGGATGCTCTCAGCGAAAGGACCAGTGAGAAATCAGGACGTTTTGGGCTCCAGGCAATGGGGTAAGCGATTTACTCCTCAAACAACGTCACCTGTCGCTGATCCTCAACCGCTCCGCCGCGCCTCGGCCGGCGCGTGGCCCCGATTACGGCCAGCACCGTCAGCGACTCCAGCGCAGTGCGTGGCACGAAGATGCGCTGTGTGTTCGAACGCTGATCAGGAGGATTAATCAGAAATCCTTCGGGCGTCGACTGCGTAAGATCGGCGGGCATTAGGCCTTCCAGGATCTCATTGTCCTTAAACCGCAGCCGCACCCACAGCCCTTCGGACCGCGGACGCGAAGTAAATGTCTTGCGGGTGAGCGATTCCGAATCGCCGAACTCGCGTACGAAGTACACCCCCTTGATCTCCCGCAGATCCATCGCCACCACATTCCCCGCCGTGTTCAGCAACTCGAGCTTGCCTTCATGAACGAACTGCTCGGGCGAAACGTAGCCAGAGACCGAATCCCGATCCATCTTCCGGACGATGACTTTCTTGTGAGTTGAGGGCATGGGTGTCGGACTTCGACGGTCGGGCTGCGGCTGTGGCCAGAAGACTCATACGAATGCCGCTGGCCGAAAGCCTGAAGACCGCCTCGTGATTCTCGCACTATTTCGCGAGGAATCGCGGGAATCGACGTTGGCAGTAGCCAAATTGTAAACGTTGTGTTATTCCTTTAAGTTGCCTTAGTGCGACTCAAGTATTCATAAGTGGCTTGTATTGAACGGCTTGTGCATGGCCTGGAACCCAACTGGCGGGCTTTGGCTTCGACAGGCTGTGGAAATCGTGTGGAAAAAGTGCCGGCGCAGGCGCGATCGTGCCCCGGAGTTAGCGCCCGGGAGTCGCCTCGCTGGTTTGTGTTAGATCGTTCGAAGACGAATGGCTGATTACATTTACACCATGGAAATCCGGTTGACGCCGGATCAAATGAAAGGCGTCAATCTGGTGCAAGAAGTAGCCCGCACGGCGGGAATCACCCTCTATCTTACCGGTGGCGCAATCCGCGACATTATCAGCGGCTTCACCATCCGGGACCTCGATTTCACCGTCCAGGGCAATCCTCTCAAACTGCAAAAGGATTTCGAACGGGCGGGCGCGCAAATCGCCGGCCACGAGGAAGACGTCCGCACTCTCTTTCTGGTGCTGCCCGGCAACGTCCGCGCCGAGATCGGGATGGCCCGTACCGAGCACTACGAAAAAGTCGGCAAGCCTCCGGTCATCACCCCCGCCAGCATTCAGGAAGACCTGCGCCGCCGCGACTTCACCGTGAACGCCATGGCTCTCTCGCTGAATGATGGATCGCGCGGCCTCCTGCTTGATCCTTTCAACGGCGTGGCCGATATCGAGGCGAAAGTCCTGCGCGTTCTGCACAATTATTCCTTCGTCGAAGATCCCTCGCGTCTGATTCGCGCCACCCGCTTTGCCGCGCGCTTCCACTGGCCGCTCGAGGAGCGTACTCAGCAGCGCTACGATTCCGCCAAAGAAAATAAATACATCGAGCACATTTCCAAAAGTGCAATCGGACACGAAATCGCTCAACTGGCCCACGAAGACGACCCGCTGGCCGTCGTGCGCGCTCTCGAAAAGGAAGAATTCCTGAAGGTGCTGCACCCGCACTGGACGGTCGCCAAGGTCGACACCAACGGCCTTAGCCAGTTGATGAAGACGCGCCAGCAAATTGTGGATCTGGGTTACACCGTCGACCCTTCGGCCGCCGTGATGCATTTCCTGACCGCGCACCTCTCCGAGAAGGATGTCTCCGATCTGCGCCGCCAGATTCCGCGCAAGGATTTGGTTGAAGCGTGGCGCGATATCGAGGATCACGCCAAAGACCTGGCAAAACGCCTGATGGGAAAAGAAGCGGCCACCCCTTCGCGGACCTGGAATCTACTCTCCTCGGCTCGCCCGGAGATGGTTCTGTTTCTCGCCGTCACCGCGAAGCAGCAGGCGGTGGCGCAGAAGATCAAGAATTTCTTCACCAAGTGGCGCGACGTCCAAAAGCGAATTCCTCTGCCGGAGATGACGGAGTTACTGATCACTCCGCAGTTGCCGGAATATCCCAAGCTTGCCCGCGACGTATTCATGCTCCTGCTCGATGGCAAGCTGCGTTCTCGCACCGAAACTCTCAAATTCCTCAAGCCCTTCGCTCCTCCACCACCTCCGCCTCCACCCCCGCCAAGGCGTGGTCGCGGACCGAAAGCCGCTACGGCAACCGCGCCCACTGCAGAAATTCCAGGTAAGCCGGTAAAGGGCAAGGGTAAGAAAGCGGCAGCAGCGGTGACGACTATTGCCCCCGCGGCTCCACCAGTAGCGCCTAAGGCGAAACCAGAATCAGCTAAGCCCGCACCCAAGGCGAAGCCCGCGCACAAACCCGCGAAGCCCGCCAGCAAGGCTCCCGTCGCCAGGCACTCCGGCAAAAAAGCGCCGGCAAAAAAGGCTAAAGGCAAGAAACGTTAGAAGTTCCGCGCGTCGCAATTTGTCGTTCTGGCGATCTCAAATCAGGCATATAATATGGCTATGCGGCGCCTCATTGCAGTTGCGGCGTTCCTGGTACTGGCGGCGTCAGTGCCGCTCGCGGCCCAGCACGGTGGCGGCGGCCATGCATCCGGCGGAGGTCACGGCGGATTCGCTTCCCACGGCAGTTTTGGCGGCGGACACTCCTTCAGCGGCATGCACTCCGGCTCAGGCTTCGCGCCTCACGGATCATCCTCTTTCCGTTCACCTCTAGCTTCCCGTGGATTCAATTCACGCGGCTTCAACCGTTTCAATGGAGGGCGAGTCCGCAACTACGGCTTCAGAAATTGCTATGGGTATGGCTGCGGCTACGGCTATGGATATGGATATGGATATCCCTATTACGGGTGGGGAGTTGATCCCTACTGGTGGTGGGATGGTTCGTCCGACGACCAGGATCAGGAAGAGCAGACTGGTTTGGCGAATGAGATGAACCAGCAAAGCCTGTACGAGCAAAGAATGCGCCAGCAAGCCGACCCGTATGTATATGCCCGCTCGGCCCCTCCGCAGCCCCGCCAATCAGAGCGTACGGAAGCGGTCGAGCCCACGGTTCTAATCTTCCGCGATCAGCACCAGCAGGAAATTCAGAACTACGCGATCGTTGGCCAAACCGTTTGGGTGTTTGCTCCGCAGCATACCCAAAAGATTCCGCTCTCTGACCTCGACATCCCCGCGACGACAAGAGTCAACGACGAGCGCGGTATCGATTTCCGCGTGCCCCGCGCGAACGAAGGCCAATAACCTTTTAGCGAAAAAATGAGACTTGCGATCAGTTTTGCAATAGCTACAACCCTTGTCGTCGCGCCCACCAGTGATCCATACGGCTCGCTCGCTCCGGAGGAGAAAACGTTATTAAGGCCTCAGATTCAGCGGTGGATCCGGGATCAGGAGAAACACGACTGGGCTGATATGTGGGAGATACAGGACCAGACACCCGAACTCAAGAATGAACTGCTTCTAGGACGCCGGGACGCACCTGACATGGACCGGAGCCAATATGTTCAGGCGATGCGGGCGACGATCGGCGTGGGATATCCAGAAATCAGGGCGTTTACTTTGCGCGAAGTAAGACGAGAAGACGGAGGCTTTTGGATTCTCGGCTGCGGCAAGCAACAACGCGAGGGCATGGAAGCAGACGAGTATAACCGACGTGCATGCGAGGATAGTTAAGGACAAGGTGATGTTTGGCTTGCCGGGAGGGACGCCCGAGCCTTGCAAGCTGTAGCCGAGGTGCACATTTCTGCTGTATGTCTCCTAGCAAACCTGTTCCTCGCTCCAAAAAACCTGCCGCCCGCGACGGGCCCCGTGGCCCTTGCGTCCCCGCACGCGTAAGCGGCTCATCTCTGTGGATAACTATCCGCTTGCCCGTGCTCGTTTCCCATTAGAATGAGCCCAACGTAAAATCATATTGAGCCCCATGTCCCAATTCGTTCACCTGCATCTCCATACTGATTACTCTCTTCTCGATGGCGCCTGCGACGTCGATAAACTTTGCCAGCGCGTGAGCGAACTCGGCATGCCCGCCGTCGCTATGACCGACCATGGAAACATCTTCGGCGCGGTGCACTTCGTCAACGCTGCGCATAAGTACGGCGTCAAACCGATCATCGGCTGCGAGCTCTACATCTGTAAGAAAGACGATCACAACATCGAGCGCACCCCGCCCGATGGCGACACCTACAACCATCTTCTCGTCTTGGCGCAGAACGAAGAAGGCTACCGCAACCTGGTAAAGATCACCTCCGAAGCCTCGCTGCACGGCTTTTACTACAAGCCGCGCGTCAGCAAGAATTTCTTGGCCGAACACTCCCGCGGCCTCATCGGCCTTTCCGGATGCCTGAAGGGCGAAGTCGCCGAGCGTCTGACAGAAGGGAAGTACGACGCCGCCCTCGCCGCAGCAGGAACCTACCGCGACATTTTCGGCAAAGAAAATTTCTATCTCGAAATTCAGGATCAAGGTTTAGCGATGGAGCACAAAATCCATCCCGGCCTCTTCCAGCTGGAAAAAGATCTCGGCGTCCCTCTCGTCGCCACCAACGACAGCCACTATCTCTGCGAAGATGACGCCCACGCGCAGGATGTGATGCTCTGCATCCAGACCGGCAAGTCGATTCACGACACCGCGCGCATGAAGTTCGATGGAACGCAATTCTTCGTAAAGAATCACGACGAGATGTACCGCGTCTTCAAAGACTCGCCCGAGGTTGTGTCGCGCACTCTCGGTATCGCCGAGCGCTGCAGCCTTCGCCTCGAAAAAGTCGCGACCCCATTCCCGCAATTTGACGTACCGCCCGGTTACACCATCGACAGCTACTTCGTCCATGTCTCGCGCGACGGCTTTGCCCGGCGACTCGCCGCTCTGCGTCCGCTCCACGAGCAAGGCAAGCTCAAGCATTCCATCACAGACTACGAACAGCGCCTCGAGCGCGAACTCGCGATCATCCAGCAGATGAAGTTCCCCGGATATTTCCTCATCGTCTGGGACTTTATCCGCTACGCCAAAGAGCACGACATTCCCGTCGGTCCGGGCCGCGGGTCAGCCGCTGGATCGCTCGTCTCCTACGCCCTCGGCATCACCGATATTGACCCGCTGCAGCACGAGTTGCTCTTCGAGCGCTTCCTCAATCCCGAGCGCGTCTCGATGCCCGATATCGATATCGATTTCTGCATGAACCGCCGCGGCGAAGTCATCAACTACGTCACCCAGAAATACGGGCGTGACAACGTCGCCCAGATCATCACCTTCGGCACCATGGCCGCCAAGGCTGCCATCAAGGACGTTGGCCGCGCCATGGACATCCCCTACGCCGATGTCGATCGCATCGCCAAGATGGTCCCCACGCAGCTCAACATCACGCTCGATCAGGCCATCGAAGATTCTCCGCAGCTTCGCGAGGCCATGGAAAAGGACGGCCAGATTCGCGAGTTGATGCAGACTGCCAAGAAGCTCGAAGGCATGGTTCGCAACTCCGGCGTTCACGCCGCCGGCGTAGTAATTTCGCCGAAACCTCTCACTGAGTTAGTTCCGCTGCACAAAACCAAGAACGACGAAATTGTCACCGCCTTCGACATGGTCGCCATCGAAAAGATGGGCCTGCTGAAGATGGACTTCCTCGGCCTCACGACTCTGACGATTCTCACCGATGCCCTGAAACTGATTGTGCAGACGCGGGGCACGCCCATCACCCTTGAAACCGTTCCGCTCGACGACGCGGAAACCTACGAAAAAGTTTTTCACAAGGGATTAACCTCCGGCGTCTTCCAGTTTGAATCGCATGGCATGCGCGACGTGCTGAGAAAATATCAGCCGGCCACAATCGAAGATCTCACCGCCCTCAATGCGCTGTACCGCCCCGGCCCCATCCAGGGTGGCATGATCGATGATTTCATCGACCGCAAACATGGCCGCAAAAAAGTCGAATACGAACTGCCGGAGCTGAAAGAAATTCTTCAGGAGACCCTCGGCGTCATCGTCTACCAGGAACAGGTGATGCAGATCGCCAACCGGCTCGCCGGCTACTCTTTGGGCGAAGCCGATCTCCTGCGCCGCGCCATGGGCAAGAAAAAAGCTGAGGAGATGGCGCAGCAGCGCGAACGCTTCGTCGAAGGTGCGGCTCAGCGCAAGTTTCCGCCGAAAAAGATCGAAAAGATTTTCGATCTCATGGCTCAATTCGCCGGATACGGCTTCAACAAATCCCACTCCGCCGCCTACGCCCTGCTCGCCTACCACACCGCCTATCTGAAGACACACTATCCCGTGGAATTCATGGCGGCTTTGCTGACTTCCGTCACCGGCAGCACCGACGACGTCGTGAAGTACATCAACGAATGCCGCGAGATGGGAATTTCCGTCGAAGCCCCCGACATCAACGTCTCCGATGCCAACTTCACCCCGCATGGAGAAGCCATTCGCTTCGGCTTAGCGGCCGTGAAGAATGTTGGCGGCAACGCGATCGAATCGATCGTCACGGCGCGCAAGAAACTCGGCCACTTCAAATCGATCTACGAATTCTGCGAAAACGTGGATCTCCGTCTGCTCAACAAGCGCGTACTAGAATCGCTCATCAAAAGCGGAGCTATGGATTCTCTCGGCCGCCGTGCGCAATTGATGGCGGTGCTCGATCGCGCTATGGAGCGCGCCCAGAAAGCACAACGCGACGTGGAATCCGGTCAACATGGCCTGTTCGGCGTCTTCGAACAGGAAGAGTCCGCCACCGACAACGACAAGTTACCCAACATTCCCGACTGGGACGAGCAGGCGCGCCTCGCAGCGGAAAAGGAAATCCTGGGATTTTTCATCAGCGGCCATCCCCTCGAAAAATACAAAGACAAGCTGCAAGATTTACAAGCGCTCACCATCCTCGAAATCGGCGCGATGACCAAATCCACCGGCAAGGACGAGACTATCGCCACCGCCGGCATCATCGGAAACGTCCGCGTCCTCAAGTCCAAACGCGGAGACTTCTACGCGCAAGCCACGCTCGAGGACATGTCCGGCTCCATCGATATGATCGTTTTTCCCGAGGCCTACAAACGCCTCGGCGACAAAGTGAAGCTCGAAGTCCCCGTGCTGGTGCGGGCCGGTGTCCGCATTGAAGAAGGAGCAAATCCCAAAATAACCGCTGCCGAAATCATGCCGCTGGAAGACGCTAAGGTTCCTCTTCCGCGCGCGCTTCGCATTCGCATCCCACTCGAAACCGCAGCCGAATCGACCGTAGACGATCTCCATGCCCTTTTCCGCGAGCGCAAAGGCGAAGCGCGGGTATTGTTTGATGTGGAACGGGCTGGAGATTTCATGGTGGTCATGGAAGCGGAAGGCTATAATGTTCTGCCAGATCGCAACTTCATCGCGCGCGTGGAGCAATTATGCGGGCGCGGTAGTGTGCGGGTGATTTCTTAGCTTGATCTCCTTGAAGACGATCAGCTGACTTCCATGGAAGCAAACGAAAAAGCGCAGCAGGAATTGGATCAGATCGAGCGCGAGGTTGCGCTTCTCGAGGCCGGCACCGGACAGAACGACGAAACTCATCGCCAGTTGGCCCACCTTCAGGAACGCGTCCATACTCTAAGGGAAGAGATGAAAGCTCCCCAGACCGCTTGGCAGAAAACCGAACTGGCCCGCCATCCGCAGCGTCCGCAAACCCTCGACTATATCGACCGCATCTTCACCGACTTCAGCGAAATTCACGGCGACCGCACCTTTGGCGACGATGCCGCTATCATCTGTGGCATGGCTCGCTTCCACGGCGAGGAAGTCTTGATCGTCGGCACCCAAAAGGGCCGTGACATGAAGCAGCGTGTGTATCGCAACTTCGGTACGCCGCATCCCGAGGGTTACCGTAAAGCTCTGCGCGTGATGCAGATCGCCGAAAAATATCGCCGGCCCATCTTCACCCTCGTCGATACCGACGGCGCCTATCCCGGCATTCACGCCGAAGAGCGCGGACAGGCCGAGGCCATTGCGCACAACTTGCGCGAGATGGCTCGTCTCGAAGTTCCCATCATCGCGACCGTGATTGGTGTTGGCGGCAGCGGCGGAGCGTTGGCTATTGCCGTCGCTGACCGCGTGCTCATGATGGAGAACTCGATCTACTCGGTGATCTCTCCCGAAGGCTGCGCCGCCATCATGTGGCGCGACGCCACCAAGAAAGAATTAGCCGCCGAAGCCATGCGCATTACGGCCACAGATCTCAGCGAACTGGGCTGCATCGACGATATCGTTCCCGAACCCGAAGGTGGCGCGCACCGCGACTACGAAGCCGCCGCCAACCTGCTCGATGTCAGCCTGCAGAAGCACCTTTCCGAATTGAAGAAACTCTCCCCGGACGAATTACTCGTGTCACGATATAATAAGTTCCGCAACATCGCTCAGTTCTTCAAAACCGCGTCCTGAGCCCGGAGTAATCTCTGTTTCTCGTTCTCAACCAGATTCCCCCCGGCTCCAGGCGGGCGATTTGGCGTGCCGGGAGCGCACCGTCGCCGTATAATCATCTGTTCCCCTCAACTAGAATCCGGGCGGACCACTCCGCCCCTTAACAATAAGGAAGGTGTTGGGATGGCCACTACGGATGTTGCGCCCCAAGGTGCGGGCGGGCAGTTAGGGCGCAAGCGCATCGTCAATGACATGAGCATTCAGGTCGCGACCGTGAATGGCTCAGGCTCGCAGAGTTCCAATACAGTTTTGTTGCGTGCCATCTTTCAGATGGGCGTACCGATTTCAGGCAAGAATCTTTTTCCCTCAAATATCGCCGGCCTTCCTACTTGGTATACGATTCGCGCCAATAAAGACGGCTACATCGGCCGCAAGAAAGAAATTGACTTCCTGGTTGCGATGAACGCCGAAACCGCCCAGGACGACGTCATGTCGCTCGCTCCCGGTGCCTCCGTGCTCTACGACGAGCCGCTCGCCCTGGACAAACTGCGCAACGACTTGATTTTCTACTCTGTTCCCTACGACAAAATCGTGGCCACAGTTTGCCCGGAAGCCAAGCTGCGCAAGCTGGTAAAGAACATGGTGTACGTCGGCGTGGTCGCCAGCCTGCTCGAAATCGAGATGGGCGAAGTGGAGAAGGCCATTCGCAAGCAGTTCGCGAAAAAAGTAAAGGCAGCCAATCTGAATCTCGCCGCGGCCCAAGCGGGATTCGACTATGCCAAAGCCAGCCTGCAGAAGCGTGGCGCCTTCTACATCGAGCGCATGGACAAGACCGCCGGCAAGATCATCATCGACGGCAACTCCGCCGCCGCGCTCGGCTGCATGTTCGCCGGATGCACCGTGGTGACGTGGTACCCGATCACGCCCTCGTCTTCGCTGGTCGAGACCATGATCGAGTACATGAAGGAGTACCGCATCGGCCCCGATGGCAAAGCCACCTTCGCCATCGTTCAGGCCGAAGACGAGTTGGCCGCCATTGGCATGGTCATCGGCGCTGGCTGGGCGGGCGCTCGCAGCATGACCGCGACCGCCGGCCCCGGAATTTCGCTCATGTCAGAATTTTCCGGCTTGGCCTATTACGCGGAAATTCCCGGCGTCATCTGGGACATTCAGCGCGTCGGCCCTTCCACCGGCCTGCCCACGCGCACTTCCCAGGGTGACATACTTTCCACCGCATTTCTTTCCCACGGCGATACCAAGCACATCATGCTGATTCCGTCTTCCGTCGCCGAGTGTTTCAGCATGGCTTCAGACGCTTTCAATCTCGCCGAGCAATTCCAGACTCTCGTCTTCGTCATGTCCGATCTCGATCTCGGCATGAACAACTGGATGTCCGATCCCTTCGAATATCCCACCACGCCGATCAAGCGCGGCAAAGTACTCGCAAAGGAAGAGTTGGATAAGCTGGGCGGCTTTGCCCGCTACAAAGATCTGGATGGCGACGGCGTAGGCTACCGCACTTTGCCCGGCACCGACCATCCTGCCGCCGCCTACTTCACACGCGGCAGCGGGCACAACGATAAATCCAACTACAGTGAACGCCCCGACGATTACGAAAACAACATGGAGCGCCTTAACCGCAAATTCGAAACCGCGCGCTCCTTCGTTCCTCGCCCCGAAATTCTGAAGGGCGCGAACGCGAAAATCGGAATCATCGCCTATGGGACCTCGCATTGGGGCATTATCGAGAGCCGCGATCAGCTCCGCACCGAGTACGCCATTGAAACCGACTATCTCCGCCTCCGGGCTTATCCGTTTACCCGTGAGGTGCACGAATTCATCGAGCATCACGATCGCATCTATGTCGTCGAGCAAAACCGCGACGCGCAGATGCTCAGCTTGCTCAAACTCGATTTGAAACCGGAGCTCACTACCCGGCTGCGCAGCATCAGCCATCTCGACGGCCTGCCGCTCGACGCCCGCTCCGTCACCGACGAACTCAGCACCATGGAGGGTAAGTAAATGGCGACCACGCCCAGCGCAGAACCGAAAACCAACCACATTGGCCTGAGTGTCCTCGACTACAAGGGTGGCAAAACCACGCTGTGCGCCGGTTGCGGCCACAACGCCATTTCCGAGCGCATTATCGAAGCCATGTACGACATGGGCGTGAAGCCCGAGCGCGTCGTGAAATTAAGCGGAATCGGATGCTCCTCCAAGAGCCCGGCTTACTTCATGAACCGCTCGCACAGTTTTAATTCCGTGCACGGACGCATGCCTTCCGTCGCTTCCGGCGCGCTGCTGGCCAATCGTAATCTGGTCGCCCTCGGTGTGAGCGGCGATGGCGACACCGCTTCCATCGGCATTGGTCAGTTCGTTCACCTCATGCGCCGCAATCTTCCCCTGATCTACATCATCGAAGATAACGGCGTCTATGGCTTGACCAAAGGCCAGTTCTCCGCAACTGCCGATCTCGGCTCGAAGTTGAAATCAGGGGTGATCAACGATCTTCCTCCGATCGATACCTGCGGCCTGGCCATCGAACTCGGCGCAACTTTCGTCGGCCGCTCGTTCTCTGGTGACAAGCGCCAGCTCAGCACGATGCTCAAAGCCGCCATCGCCCACCATGGCACCGTGATGCTCGACGTGGTCTCGCCCTGCGTCACCTTCAACGACCACGAAGGCTCAACCAAATCCTACAAGTACGTAAAGGATCATGATGAAGCCTTGCAGGAGCTGAGTTTCGTTCCTCACTTCGAGGAGATCGACGTGGAGTACGATCCCGGAACCACCGCCAACGTCACCATGCACGACGGTTCCAGTCTGCGCCTGCGCAAGCTTGAGGAAGACTACGATCCGACCGACCGGATCGCCGCCATGACTCGCCTCAGCGAAGCTCACGATAAAGGCGAAGTCTTGACCGGTGTCTTTTATGTAAACACGAAGGCGCCCAGCTTCCTCGAAATGCTGAATATGGTCGACGAGCCACTGGCCACCCTTCCCGAATCGATGACGCGTCCAGGCAGGGAAGCTCTCGAAGCCGCGATGGAAGAATTACGCTAGAAGTCTTGGGAAGGGCACGGCTTCAGCCGTGCCACCCGCAGCTTAAGAAGAAGGGGTTTTAGCCCCTGAGGTTCGGTCTGTTGATCCTCGTGCTTTGTGTGGGAGGAGTCTTACCTCCTACCTCTCGCTCCCCGGCTGCAACCCAAGTCCCGACCCGTAATACTCCGCCAGCGCGTGCCTCTCGTCGTCCGTCAGCAATGTAGAGATAGTCCGCATCGGCATGTTGATATCGTTGTCACGCCTCCCGCTCGCGAACGCTTCCAGTTGGCTCAGCACATAATCAGCATTCTGATTCGCCAGCGGAGGCACTCCCGGCCGATACGCAACCGGACCGTGGCAAGCCTGGCACGGCGGAATTCCGCGCTCACCGTCGCCAAACGCAATCAGATGCGACGCAATCGCTGCGTGCGCGGAATTAGGCATGGATTGAGGAAAACTCCGATTGTCCTGCGGGTCGGCGAAGGCCGGCACCTTCGAGTAATAAGCGACCACGTCCGCCACATCCCTCCCCGAGAGCGAATCCGCAATCGGCCCCATCGCTCGCGACATCCGTTTGTGACTTCGGAAATCTTGCAGCTCTTTCCAAATGGACAGCTTGTCGAACCCGGCCAGGTTGGGCGTGCCAGGCTCGGCACTGAATCCCTCCGAACCATGGCAATGCTCACAACGTTTGGCCAGCAGCATTCCCCGAAAAGCATCCCCCGACGAAGCCGCGGCGACCGTCTCCGGTGTCCACGACACATTCGAGGGGATTCTCTCCGGCGCGCTGTCGCTGGCCACCAGGACCAGCGAACTCGCCAGCAAAATGCCGATCACCCGCCAAACCACGACCCGCCTGCGCTCCGACTTATTGCGCCGCACAGTTTCCCCTTTCTCCCGGCTGCAGAGCAGGGAACTGCTCCCGCGGCACAACTTTCACCTCGGATCGCATGGCGTAATGTCCTGCCCCGCAAAATTCGCGGCACATCGTCTTGTATTCACCTGGAGCGGAAAATTGAAGCTGCGCCTCGCTGATCGTCCCCGGCAAAACCTTCACGTTGTAGGCCGTGCCGTTGATGTCGAGGGCATGCACCGCATCGGCGCTGGTGATCCGAAGATGAACTGGAACCCCGGCTGGAACCAGAATGCAGTGCGGGACAAACAAATACTGCTGGGCGATCATGCGCACCGTAACCGAGCCGTCGCCATCCTGCTGGGTTCCAAGATTACTTTCAACAAATTCTCCCGCGAGATGCAGCGACAACGGATCGACTTCGCGCGAGCCCGCAAAATAATGCAGGAGGGGCACGTCAATCTGGTTGTAGCGCATGGCCGGAATCAGACAGAGGACCAGCACGGTCAGCACAAACGTTCGCAGCTTTCGCCAGTTCACAGGTCGCTCGAGCAAGGCAATTTATGCATCGTCATAGTGATGCGCAGAATCGGCGCACGGCAACAAGCTTTTGCTAATTTAGGGTAGTCCGATCGGGGTATGCAGTTCTCAATCTTGATGCTTAAGCGGGTGCCCCACCCTTGTCGCGTCCTTCGCGACAGGGTGGGGATTTTGACTTCCTTTCCTGTCTCTCACTCCTTGAAGGACTCACGCCGCTTAACTCACTACTCCAACTCTTTCAGCACGGCGCTGCAGCGCTCGCACACCGTCGGATACTCTTTGTCCTCGCCGACATGGATCGAATAATTCCAACACCGATCGCACTTCACCCCGTCGGCTTTCTTCACCTCAACGTGCACGCCTCCCGTGCCGTTTCCCGACCCTTGCACCAGGTTGACCGCCGAAACAATGAACAGATATCGCAAATCCTCAGCGTGCCGGGACAGCACAGAATAAACCGGCTCCGAAGCAGCCACCGTAATCTGCGCTTCGAGCCCGGTGCCGATCAGCTTAGTATTGCGAGCCTCCTCAAGCGCCTTGAGAACCTCATCGCGCACCGAGCGCAGCGTTGCCCAATCTTCGCCGGTCTTCCCAGAGTCGCCGTCCGCATTCTTCGCATCGCCAAAAATTTCCTCCGCCGACGGGAACAACGCGAGATGCACACTCTCCGCACGCCCCGCAGCCTTCGGCAGATAATCCCAGACCTCTTCCGCAGTAAAGCTCATGATCGGCGCTAGCAACCGCACCAGCGCTTCGCCGATTCGCCAAATCGCAGTCTGGGCGCTGCGCCGCCCTCGCGATCTCGGCGCAGAAATATAAAGCCGGTCCTTGAGCACATCGAAATAGAAAGCGCTCAAATCCACAATGCAGAAATGATTCAGCCGGTGATAGATCTTGTGGAACGCGAACTCCTCATAGGACCTTCGCACATCGGATGCGAACTCAACCGTCTGGCGCAGCATGTATTGGTCCAGCGCGTCCAGCTGGTCGAACGGCACCGAGTCCCTCTTCGGATTAAAATCCCCGAGATTCCCCAGCACGTAGCGGAACGTATTACGAATCTTGCGGTAATTTTCCGCAATGCGCAGCATCAGCTGCTCCGACCCCACCACGTCTTCCCGGAAGTCCACCGATGCCACCCACAGCCGCACCACTTCCGCGCCCAGCCGACTCGAGATATCCACCGGATCCACATCGTTCCCCCGCGACTTCGACATGGCCTGGCCCTTTTCATCCAGCGTCCATCCCGGCGTGACCACGCCTTTGTAAGGCGGCGTCCCATGCGTGCCCATGGCACACAACAGGGAAGACTGAAACCACCCGCGGTATTGATCTCCGCCCTCGAGATAAAGATCAGACGGCCAGGGATACGTCGGCTCATCGTCAATCAGCGCCAGATAGCTTGCGCCCGATTCCAGCCACACATCAAAGATGTCAGTTTCCTTTTCAAACTTGCCGCCGCCGCAATGCGGACACTTCGTTCCCGCGGGAAGAATCGTGTCCGACTCGGACGTAAACCACGCATCCGCTCCCGATCGCGCAAACAATTCCACCACCTTACGATTTACCGCATGGTCATTGAGCGGCTTGCCGCAGCTCTCGCAAAGAAAGACCGCGATGGGCACGCCCCACACCCTCTGCCGCGAGATGCACCAGTCGGGCCGCGTCGCGATC
Source organism: uncultured Acidobacteriaceae bacterium (assembly GCA_963782835.1). GTDB lineage: Bacteria > Acidobacteriota > Terriglobia > Terriglobales > Acidobacteriaceae > Sulfotelmatobacter. The sequence goes on from CAWALR010000011.1 coordinate 174,911, forward strand.
ATGTTTGAGAGCCGCTCTTCGCCCCATGCCGGATCCCATTTCACACGCTTGATCTCTTCCAACGTCCGCGTGCGCAGCGTGTCATTTTCTGAACCTCGACTACCGGGCCCCGGCATCGCCGCTTCCATCGAGATGAACCACTGCTCCGTGGCGCGGAAGATCACCGGATTGTGGCACCGCCAGCAATGCGGGTACGAGTGCTCCGTCTTTTCCGCATGCAGCAGCGCTCCGCGGCTCTTCAGCAAATCGATGATCGGCTGGTTCGCCTCCCATACCCGCTTGCCCGTATATTCCGGCAATCCATTGCGCAGGATCCCTTTCTCGTCCACATTGCTGGTGGCGTCGAGCCCGTATTTCATGCCCGTGATAAAGTCCTCCGCGCCGTGCGAAGGTGCGGTGTGTACCACGCCCGTCCCCGTGTCCATGGTGACGTAATCCGCCAGCACGCCCAGGATTTTCCGATCCAGAAATGGGTGCTGGAAGTTGAGCCGCTCCAACTTGCGTCCCGGGAAGCGCGCGAGTTCGTGTGGATTTGAAAGCTTGCACTTTTCTTCCACATCCTTCGCCAGCTTCGCCGCCACCACGTAAACTTCGCTGCCCGATTCCAGCGCAACATATTCCTCATCCGGATGAAACGCCACCGCCATCGACGCCGGCAGCGTCCACGGAGTCGTCGTCCATATAATCGTCGAAACTTTCTTGCCCGCCAAAGCCGCGTCAATTGTCGCCGGATCGTCCAGCAGCCCGTATTTCACCCACACCGTCGAACTGGTGTGGTTCTCGTATTCGACCTCCGCCTCGGCCAACGCCGTCTCATCGTGCATGCACCAATAAACCGCCCGCAGCCCTTTGTAGACGAATCCATTTTCATAAAACGAAAAGAAAGTCGACAGCACCACCGACTCGTACTGCGGATTCATGGTGGCATACGGACGATCAAAACGCCCAAATACCCCGATCCGCTTGAACTGCTGCCGCTGCAAATCAAGAAACTTCTGCGCATACTTCCGGCATTCCGCCCGCACATCGGTGGGCCGCATTTGCAACTTCTTGCCGCCCAGCTCCTTGTCCACCTTGATCTCGATTGGCAGTCCGTGGCAATCCCATCCCGGCACGTACGGCGCATCAAATCCCGCCATCGTCTTCGATTTCACAATGAAATCTTTCAGGCATTTGTTTAGCGCCGTCCCCATATGGATCGGCCCACTTGTGTAGGGCGGTCCATCGTGCAAAATGTACGTCGGCGCACCCTTGCGCGCCTCCCGAATGCGCTCGTAGATGCCCGCCTGCTCCCAGCGGGCCAGCATTTTGGGCTCATTCTGCGGCAGGTTAGCCTTCATTGGGAAGGCGGTTTTCGGCAGATTGATGGTCCCTTTCAGTTCGAACGGCACTCGGTTGGCTTCTCCCAATGGATTGAATCTTTTTATTATAGGGAGCCCCGCCGGGAACGTCCATGTGACCGCACCGTGCAGGATGAATTGTGGGATAAGGACTAGCCAGCCAACTATTTACCAGCCCGACACTAAAAGGTAATCTCCAGGCTCAGCGCTCGGAAATACACTTCGTAAACCAAGGCAAGAAGAGGTACAATTTTACGTATAGTCGAGAGCGAGCGATCCGGTCGCCGGGTAGCGATCTGGGTTACGCACAAAATAAGACATAGTAAAAAAGGCAACTCGTTGCAAAGACCATTCATCTGTGTAGAGCAGGGCGTCGGGCGAGGATTGGTCTATTCGCTATTCGACCCGGGAAAGCCGAATCGGGGAACATGCCATCCGTAGAAGTGAATCCGCCATCCGGCCAAGAACCGGAACTCCATCTCCTGCTAGCTCCCGATACTTTCGAGCCGCTGTGGAAATCCCTTTTTCGCGGCCTGGACGAATTCTTCTTTCCCAAGAAACTTCCGCCACTTAAGCTGGAATCGAAACCCGTCCCGGTCAAGGATATTTGGGGTTTCTACAACTACAAGAAGACCGGGGCAATCGGTTCCATGGCCGCGCACCTCGTCGTGATCGGGCTGATCATCGGCGGAACAATTTTCGTTATCAAGCATCCCCCCAAGGTTGAGGCCAAACCGCAAAGCACTACCGAATTGATCGATCCCGGCGATTACGCCTTGAAACCGGCCAAGACGCAAGCCGGCGGTGGCGGTGGTGGTGGTGATCGCGATGTGCTGCAAGCGTCCAGGGGCCATGCCCCAAAATTTGCGCTGATGCAGCTCACCCCTCCGACTGCTGTCATACGAAATCCCAATCCCAAGCTGACGGCCGATCCTACACTCCTTGGGCCTCCGGATATCAAAGTGGCGATGAACAGTTTGCCTATGATCGGCGACCCTAAGTCTTCAGCCGTCATACCGTCAAACGGCACCGGCTATGGAAGCGGCATCGGCACCGGGTGCTGTGGTGGCATAGGTTCCGGGAACGGTCGAGGCCTTGGGCCCGGTGAAGAAGCAGGCACGGGTGGTGGTATTTACCGTCCCGGCCGCGGAGTTACGCCGCCACGTCCAATCTATTCCCCCGAACCGGAGTTTTCCGAGGAAGCTCGCAAAGCCAAGTATCAAGGTACCTGCACCCTCATGATCGTTGTGGATACCGATGGCAAGCCCATCAATCTTCGCGTGGTGAGCTCCCTCGGCATGGGCCTGGACGAAAAAGCCCTCGAGACCGTCCGCACCTGGCGCTTTGAACCTGGACAAAAAGATGGCCACCCCGTCAAAGTCGAAATGGCCGTCGAAGTCGACTTCCACTTGTACTGAGACGCTCCGTTTTACTCTTTCCTGATCACCGCCAAATGCCGCAGCACGCGCCGCCGGAACCCCAGCCTCTCGTAAAGCTCAATCGCGCGCGCATTATCTTCCCTGACATGTAGAAACGGAATCTCCCCGCGCCGCCGAATGCCTTGCATCACATCGGTCATCAGCACTCGCGCATAGCCATGCCCCGTATGCTCCGGGTGCGTACAGACCGCGCTCACCTCCGTGTAGCCTGGAACCTTCAGCCGCTCGCCCGCCATTGCCACGAGTTTTCCCTCCCGAAAGATTCCGATGTATCTCCCCAACTCATGCGTGCGTTTGTCGAACGGTCCGGGTTTGGTGAGCGCAGTCAGTTCCATCATCGCAGGCGAATGCGCCGCATTGAGTTCGACGATCTCCGGTCGGGACGCAGATTCAGATGAAACTCTCGAATCGTTCAGTGCACGACCGTTTTCCCAAACCATCTGCAGGAGCGGAGCGCTGGCGACGAGCGTCCATCCCATCCTGTTCTCATACGGAGAGTCCAGGAATACCCTGATCGTTCCCCGCGACCCCACCAATCCCTCCAAAGATTGATAGCCTTCCGGCGAGGCCTCTCGAAACCCTCCGAGAGAACTCACTTTCGGTGTAAATCTGCAAGACTGCCCGAACGATTCGGCAAACTCGCTTTGCCGCGTGCTCAGCGCCTGCCATATAACATTGTCGAGGATGTGCATTTTTCTGCGCTCTCTGATTTGACTGACCGGATAAGCGTGGGGACACAGTAATTGTGCGAAGCTGGAAGAAGCTATCCGGACCTTGCGCGTAGACACCAATCAGTTCTGTTTGGGAAGGGAACGGCTTCAGCCGCCTGCGATGCGAACGGCCGAAGGCGCAGGGCTTCAGCCCCTGGGGCTTCCACTGCAATGTCTCTTTGATTTTGGGTGGCGCAGCGCTTCTAGCGCTGCGATGGAAGTCTGATTTTCACAACCGGCTTTAGCCGCTGCGGTGCGGGCTTTAGCCCTGCGACCTGACTCTCTATTCCTTCAAATCTACATGCTGCACATCTTCAATCGCATGTCCCAGGAACCGCTCTCCCAGCCGACGAAACTTCTCAACCGAATCCGTCGCAAAGAACTTGAGCCGCGTCTTCACCCGCCTTTCCTCATGAACCGCCGGCGTAATCGGCAGGAGCCTCTCCAGTTGTCCAGCCACCACGCGCGCAGTAGATTCCGCCGAATCCACAATGCCCACATGCGCGGGCGCCACGCGGCGCAGCAGTGGCTTCAGCAGCGGATAGTGCGTGCACCCCAGCACCAGCGCATCCGCGTCGTGGAAACCATCTCCAAAAGCCTCACCCAGATAGATCCGCGCCACCTCTTCGGTAACGGAGTGATCCACCCATCCCTCTTCCACCAGCGGCACCAGCAGCGGACACGCCTTCTCCCGCGCCTCCAACCCGCGCGCCTCAAGCGCCTTCCGGTAGGCGTGGCTGCTCACCGTGGCTTCGGTCCCGATGACCACCACTTTCTTATTCTTGCTTACCGCCGCCGCGGCCTCCGCTCCAGGCTCGACCACGCCCACGACCGGAACATGAGCCGACGCAGTGATCCGGTCGAGTGCCAGCGCCGTCGCCGTGTTGCACGCGATCACCAGCACCTCCGCTCCCCGATCCTCCAGGTAATGAGCAGCCTCAACCGCGTACCGCGCCACCGTTTCCACCGACTTGGATCCGTAGGGAAGCCGTGCCGTATCGCCGAAATAGACATAGTCGGCCCGAGGAATGAGTTCAAGTAACGCTTTAAGGACGGTCAGCCCTCCAAAGCCCGAGTCAAATACGCCGATCGTAGGCCTGCGAGTGGTCATCGTGGGAGCGATAGCACCTCGATCATAGCAGCGCAGACCGACCTGGACCGATGACCAGATTTGTTCCGGGTAACACCAGAGCCCAGCTCATCGGGCCGTTGCGCCCGTTGGAAGGGATTCGGGAGTCGAGAAGGCCACAACCGCTTGAGGAAGGCCGAAACAGATCGGGAAGGGCACGGCTTCAGCCGTGCCGAGTAAGAGCGAAAATACGCGGGGCTTTAGCCCCTGAGGTCCGCCGGACGGCCGCTCAATGCTTATTGGAAACGGCATTCACGACTTGTTCCGCAAACTCCGAGCCTTTGCCGCAGCACGCACCCGGTGGAATCGGCGCTCCATGCGGGCACGTTCGCGGATGTCCCAGGAACGCGCAAATCTTATCAGTCGCCTCGGGCGAAAGAATGTGCTCGAACTTGCAAGCCTGCTGCTCGATCTCCGACTCGCTGTCCATGGCCAAGCTGTCAGTAAACAGCCGCTCCGCCAGCCGGTGACGCCGGATGATGCTTCCCGCTCGTTCGCGGCCCCGCGGTGTGAGTTCCACAATCAGCGTGCCATCGCCTACCGACGCCGACACCGGCTTCAGCGCATCATGGCAAGGATTCACAAACGGCTTGTGCCCATGCGCCAACGGCGGATGCGGCGCCGAAACCACCAGTCCCATCTGCATCATCTTCTCAATCGCCAGGCTCACTGGCAGCGCCCCATGCACTTCCATCCGCTCCACCTCGGCAATCTCGCCATGCTCCGCCAACACCCACAGCTCTTCCAGCACTTCGTCAAACTGTTCCTCGTCGGCCATCGCAAAAACTTCCTGCGACTCAATCTTGCCGTGATGGAACTCAATCCGCCGGTCCGCCAGCCGCGCTACCACCGGATCGTGTGTAACCATCACAATCGTTCGCCCCTGCTGGTGGAACTCGCGCAACAGCCGCAGCACGAGCTCCTCATTCACGGCATCCAGATTTCCCGTAGGCTCATCAGCCAAAATGATCTTCGGATCATTAATCAGCGCCCGCGCGATGCACACCCGCTGCTGCTCGCCGCCAGAAAGCTGCGAAGGCAGATGATGCGCCCGGTCGCCCAGCCCAACCCGCGTCAGCGCGTCTACCGCCTCTTTCTCGTCTGTCATGCTGTGGAAGTACTGCGCCAGCATGACGTTCTCTACCGCCGTAAGAAACGGAATCAGATGGAACTGCTGGAAAATAAATCCAATCTTTTCCGCCCGCACCCGGTTCAACTCGTTCGCGGAAATCCCCGCAACGTTCTGCCCATCCAGCCAGATCTCTCCTGAAGTCGGTCGATCCAGGCAGCCAATCAAATTCACCAGCGTCGATTTGCCCGACCCCGAAGGCCCCATGATCGACAGCCATTCGCCTTGCGCCACGTGCAGCGAGATGTGGTCGAGCGCGTGAATCGCGCCATTCTGATTGCCGTTCCCATTCTCGTTTCCCGCAGCCTTCGCCGGGTAGAGCTTGGTCACGTCTTTGATCTGGATCATTTCACTCTCCCCTCAGAATGACTGCCGGCTGCACTCGCCGCAGCAGCGAAATCGGCAAGATCGCAGAAAGCAGCGTCACCACTATGCTACCAGCCAGTACAAACGGCAGAACGCTGAATCGTGGCACGACCGGCGCATGAAAGTTCGCCCGCCCAATCCACGCCGCAATCCCAATGCCGAAAATAAACCCGACAACTGCGCCAATCGCTCCCAACGCCGCCGCCTCCGCCGCAAAGAACCCGTTCAGCAGCCGGTCGGACGCGCCCAGAGCCTTCATAATCGCAAAGTCGCGCCGTCGGTCAAACACCCATCCCATCAGCGTTGATAGCACGCACAACGCCGCCGTCAGAATGATCAGCGCAGCCGCTGCCAGCAGCGTCGCCCTCGTCTTGCCCAGCACCCGCGCTTCCCCTTCCATAATTTGCCGCACCGGCCTCACATCCGCCGCTGGAATCGCCTGCTGTATCTGATTCATGATCGCCGCAATCTCTTCCGGCGATCCCGTTGCCGCTACCTCAATAGTCGAAGGTTGCACCGCAGTCCACGCCACAAAATCCGGCAACGAAAGATAAACCCGGCTATCCTCCGCCGCGCCCGTCTGCACCGTTCCTGTCGCTACAAGATGAATCGTGTGTCCTTGAAATTCCAGATCAAACGGCTGCTTCTTCGGCGAGACCACCGAAAGCGCCCGTACTCCCACCAGCGCCTGCGGGTGCCCCATTTCTCGCGCGTCTTCTACCCGAGAAGTGGGAACTGCCGAAGGCCAGTTGCTCACCGACCACCACCGGTCAAGCTGCCGTACACGCTCGAAATCCGCGCCCGCCACAACAATCGGCTGACCATCGCTGGTTCGCGCCACTACCAGCGCGAAAGGTGCCACCACCCCGCGCCCCGCGACCACACTCTCCGCCTGCGTCAGCGCATCCGCGGGAAGGGAAGCTCCGTCCTTTCCAACGAGAATGATGTTCGCCCCATAGTTGCGGAACTCGCGCCGCAGCTTGGCCTGTACGTCCACGTAAAGATTCAGCATCGCCGTCGCCACCGCCGCAGCCACCACCATCGCAAACAATGCCGACGCAGCTCGCCCTCGCCGCAGCACCGCCGCACGCACCAGCATCCGCACAAACATGGAAGTGTGCGGAGCGTTCGCTCGCCCGGCTGCCACGTCCTTTGCGGAATGCTGCTGCTCTGAAGTGAATCCGCTCACAGTTCACCTCGCAGCGCAAACACCGGATCCAGTCCCACCGCTTTTCGAATCGCGGCCGCGCTCCCCGCAAATGTGACAATCACCGCAATCGCCAGAATCACCGGCAAAAGCACCGGCGGAATAGAAATCGCCGAATTGAAAATCGAGCGCCCGATCTGCTGGGCCAGCATCCCGCCCGCGGCGAAGCCCACGAGTCCACCGAACAAGGCCAGCAGCGTTGCTTCCGCAAAGAAGATAGAGGCAACTGCAAACCGCCCCGCCCCCAGCGCCTTCATCAGCCCCACTTCCGCCCGCCGCTCAAAAATCGCCGTCGCCATCGCCGCCGAAACCGCCAGCGCCGAAGCAAACAGCGCCGCGAGCGTCACTAAGAAGATCAGGCCCTCAATCCGTGTCAGCACCGCCCCTTCATTCTGCGCCACCTGCCGAATCTGCTCCGCGTGCGAGTGCGGAATCGCCTCCTGCAACTGGTACGCAATCGACTGCGGATACGGTGAGCAGTACCACCGGTCATACACCGGTCCAGACATGCTCTTCGGATCGCGCCGTCCCAGCGCATCCTCCGGCTTGGTCAGCGCGCTCACGTAGACTCGGCGAACTGCTCCCGGCTTGCCAAGAATCTCCTGCGCCAAAGCAATCGGCCCCACCACCTCATCATCTTCCGCGGCTCCAGTCGAAAGAATCCCACTCACGCGTAGCTGCCGGCCAGAAAGCGCGATCTCATCGCCCGTCTTCGCCGAAAGCCGCGCCGCCAGCCGCTCTCCGAGCAACACATCGCGCGAGTTATCCTCCGGCCATGCACCCGAAACTTTCCACCACGGATGCGTCGAGCGCACCCCCGTCGTGAACTCTTCTTTCCCAAACGAAATTTTCTTTGCGAAGTACGTCCCCAGCAGCGTCAGATTCTCCGTCTTCCCGTCTCGCTCCAGCGTCACATTTACCGGCAGCACTGGCGCAAATCCCGTGATGTTGTTGTGCCAGAAAGTTCCCTTGATCTTGGGCAGGTCGGCTTCGTTCAGAAAAGCGCCGTCGCTCGGCGGCTTCAGGTTGACGCCGCCAATTTCCACGTCCAGCGTATCTTCTTGAGGAGTGATCAGCAGGTTGGCGCCAATCGTGCGCAGCTCACGATTCATCTTGTCGCCAATATCGGTGGCGACCGCAATCATCGCTGTGGCGACAGTTACGCCCAAGGTAATCGCCGCGCCGGCCAGCAATTTGCGCCGCTTCTGGCGCCGAAACGATTCGTAAACAAGGCGGACGAACATTCCTTACTGTTTCTCGAACATGCGGCTACCTGCCGCGATGTCCGCCTCCTGAATAATCACCGCATCTGCCGTCTGCGTCGCCTTCAGCGGAATCGGATTGCACCCGCCCGCCGTTCCCACCGACTGCGGATTAATCGGCGCCGCGCAATTCTTACAAACCACTCCGTTCGCCGTCTTATAAAACCCTACGGCGCCGCAGATTTCACACGCATCGAGCACGGTCGATATTTTGCCATCCGGCTTTTGATAAAGCCAGAAGCGCACCTCGACCCCGTTTTCTTTGGCCTGGAAGCGATGCAAATCGCCATCCGAAACCTGCGCCAGCGGAATTCTTACCTGCCCATTCGTGAAGCTCACTTCCGCCGCCGGCGACAGCGCGCTCACGCTCTTGGTGTATATAAACTCCGCCGTCACCAGTGCGATGAACACGAACGAGAAGCCGTATACCGAAGCCATCCACAAACGCTCCTTGCGGGCCGTCCACAGCGCCTTGCGGCGTTCCGCAGCCGAAGGAGAGTCCAGCACCGGTTCGCGCCGCTTGGCATCAAACAAGACCATCAGCGCCGCCAACGCGAAGATCGTCACAAAGAAGAACAGATCATTGCGCACAATCGGCCCAATGATCGCCATCTCCGTCTTCGACGACGGAATAACCCCGCTCTCCGAAAGTTCGTGCAGCCCGGCAATCACCAACTGCGCCGCCACCAGGAAAAGAATGGCGGTCGTCACCCGGAAGAACTTCTGCAGGTTGATCCGCACGCTCCCCTTTACAAACATCACGCCGAAGGCGATCGCGCACAGCACGCCCAGAAGCGTTCCCAGAAAACTCATCAGCTCTGTGGAATTCAGCGACACTGCGGAAAGAATCAGCACGGTCTCCGCGCCTTCGCGCAGCACCATCAGGAACACAAAGAAGAACAGTCCGATCCACGCGTCGTTGCCCGCCAACAATCCGACCTTGCCCTCAATCTGCCCCTTGAGCTTGCGCCCCGTCTTCATCATGAAAATCACCATGGTGATGACGAAGAAGGCGGCCACCAGCATGACCCAGCCTTCAAACGCGTCTTCGTTCAGATTCAGCCGCGACATCAATACCGCGACGCCGATGCTTCCAAGGAAAGCCGCGCCCAGCGCTGCATAGACGGCCTTCCGCAAGTCATTGCGCCCAATCTTCGCCAGATAGGCCAGGGTAATACCCACGATGAGGGCGGCTTCGACCCCTTCGCGCAGCGTGATAATAAAGGCTTGTAGCATTTAGATAGTCCGGATGATCTTGAAAATGAATTTCAATTTCAAATTCAAGGATATTCTGTTCGCCTCAGGGCAGTCAATGTGCGATCTCACAAACCGCTGTGATTCGCATCACACGGGGAAATATGAAATTAAACGGGTTTTCGCGGGTTCAACTGGCAGTCACCTGGCGCAGGCGTATGCGCCAACGTTCTAGTTAGGACGGATCCCGGCCGAAGCCAATACCCGATCGGCCGATTGTTCGGCTTGAGTTAAGTCGTGCGAAATCCGCTGCGCCTGCACTCGCGCTTCGTCCGCCTCTACCACGCGACCTGCTCGCCGCAGGGCCCTGCTCAGCAGCAAATAGCCCACGTCTGTCGGTTCGACCTTCATCGCGCGAGAGATTTTCTCCGCGGCATCCGCAAAGTCGCCCTTCTGCTCGGCCAATAATCCACTGCCCACCAGCGCAAAGCTGTTGTCAGGATTCTGCTGAAGCGCATCCTTGAAGCTCGCCTCCGCGCGGTTCACGTCCCCCAACTGCGTGGAGGCTGAACCGAGATAGCCCAAGGCAACGGATCGCGATTTCGAATCCGTCGCAGCTTCCAGCGATTGCTGGTATTGTCCGATCGCGTCCTGCACGTGCCCATGGGTTTGCTCGTAAATTCCGAACTCCATCATCGCCGACGCGGAATACGCGGCCAACTTTTCTGACGCATTGAACTCAGCAATAGCTTCTTCCGTTCTACCCTGCGTGGCCAGCGCACGGCCCAGGCCGTCATGCGCCATAAAGTTCCGTTCGGTGACGCTCAACGTGTGTCTCCACAGACTCTCGCTGTCATGCCAGTAAGCGATCTGACGTCGGCAGAGCATTCCGAGGGTCAGCAACACCAGAGCCGCAAGTGCCATAAGCCATACCGTCGAGACCTTCAGCTCCCGCACCGTCTCCACCACTCCCCAAATCACGCACACGAATAGGCCGATGTAAGGTATGTATGCGTAACGATCGGCCATCGCCTGCACGCCAACCTGTACAACGCCAATTACCGGGACCAGCGTACCCAGGAACCAGAACCAGCCCACCACCAGGTAACGATGGCTCCGCCAGCGAAGAACGAGCGCAGTCATTAAGATCAGCGCCGCCGCCGACGCAACAATCTCCCATACCGGAAGAGGGCCAGGGTGCGGATACACTACCGCCAGCCGCACCGGCCAGAACGCCTTTCCCAGGTAGCGCATGTATGCCACCATGGCGTTCCCGAAACGCACTCCATCCGGCGCGTCGCGCACCGTATGAGCTGCGCGTTGCGCAACCATCGTAATCACGCCGCTGCCCGCAGAAAGCAACAACAGTGGTATTTTTTCAACGAGTAAATAGGAAAACGATCGCGCCACCGGTTCCGTTGCGTCTGAAGTGTCTTCTGTTGGCTTTTCCCTGAGAACTGACGGCCGAGAACTGAGAACTGACAACTGAGAACTGAGAACTGTCGTTCCACCATCCATCCGCCGTAATGGCCAGTAGTCCCACAGCAGCAGCACAAAAGGCAGCGTAATAATCTCAGGCTTTGCCATCAATCCCAGCGCAAACAGAGCGGCCACCACGGCGTACCGTTTCACGCTCTCGCGTCGCGCATACCATCCGTAGGCATGCAGCGTAAGTAAGAAGAAGAACATGCTCAGCACGTTCTTCCGCTCCGCCGCCCACGCCACCGACTCCACATTCATCGGATGCAGCGCAAACAGCGCCGCCACCATCAGGCTGGGCCAGGTCAATCCCGTCGCGCCCTCCAGCAGCAGATACAACAAGATCGCATTCCCCGCATCCAGTAGAACGTTCACCAAGTGGTGATCCACCGGATTCAGCTTGAACAACTGGCAGTCGAGAGCATGCGACAGCCACGTCAGCGGATGCCAGTTTCCGGTCTCATAGCTCGTGAATGCCCATTTCACGTTGTCCCAGCTCAGACCGCTAGACACATGAGGATTACGGACGATGTAAGCATCGTCGTCGAGGTTCGTGAATCGGTTATGGACGATGGGATGGTAGAAAGCCAGCGTACCCAACATCAACAGGACGCACAAAACCGTGCTTCGCTTCTCGCTGGCGGTGAGCAAGTGTGTCGTTGGGCGGGAAACTACTCTCGGTTGAAACGCGGCCGCTGGTGCACCTGAAGACAATATTCAACCTCGCATTTTTACGGCGATTATATGTGCAAGTGCTCGGGACCGGCGGTGCGATCTAGGGTCCTGGGGTTACTTCTGTGATGTGTGCAGCGCGCAGCTGCAAGATTCCGATTCACGGCCCTTCCTGAGTTCATTTAGAGCCCTTACTCCTCACGATCTGCGTAGTGCACCTCGCCGGCCTCTCGCAGCCTGTCGGCCGCCGCTTCTGGCGTAAAGTCACGCTGCGGAGCAGCCAGCATTTCATACCCCACCATGAACTTGCGCACAGTAGCCGAGCGCAGTAGTGGTGGATAGAAGTGGGCATGAAGATGCCACTCCGGATGAGGCTCGCCATCGGTGGGCGCCTGGTGGAAGCCCATGGAATACGGAAATGGAATGTCGAAGAGATTGTCGTAGCGAGTGGTGACTCGCTTCAGGATATCGGCCAACCCCTTTCGCATGGGGCCATCCAGAGCGACAAGATCGCGCGCATGGCTCTTCGAGATCAGCAGGATTTCAAACGGCCACACCGCCCAGAAGGGAACCAGCGCCGCGAAGAAGTCGTTTTCGCACACCATGCGGCTCCCCGCTTTTCGTTCCAATGCCAGGTAATCGCAAAGCAAACAGGAACCGTGTTTCTCCGCATAAGCCGCCTGCGAATCTTGCTCTTTTCGAGGCTCGTTGGGGATCGTATGGTTCGCCCATATCTGGCAATGCGGATGCGGGTTGCTGCACCCCATAATTTCGCCGCGATTCTCAAATATCTGGACGTAATCGATGTAAGGCAGTGATCCCAGCTGCTTGTACTCATCCGTCCAGACGTCGACGACGGCTGAAATCTCTTCCAGATTCATACGCGACAGTGTCAAATCGTGGCGCGGCGAAAGACACACCACCTTGCACGTGCCCGCCTCGCCTTCAGAAACCAGCAATCCGCGCCCGCCCTGATCGATTCTCGCGTCTGGCGCATCGGGCCGCAGGGCCGCAAAATCGTTGGTGAAGACAAAAGTCGAGCCATATGCAGGATTCCGCACACCGCCCACACGTTCGTTGCCGGGGCACAGATAACAACTTGGGTCATACCGCAGAGCCTTAGCGACGCCGTTTTTCTCAACGTGGCCCTGCCATGGCCGCTCCGCGCGATGTGGCGAAACCAGCACCCATTCCCGATTGAGCGGGCTGAAGCGCCGGTGCGGCATCTGATTCAGATCGTCGAGCGCCATCCGTCCAATTTTCCTTCCAACCGCTTAGCATCGCCGCCCGTCATGAGACCTTTCACTCTCTCATCGATACTCACCAGGCGCCTGCTCCCTGCGCCGCCGAGCACACGAAAATATCCGGTGTCTTGCCCGTCGCTTTCGCGTACGCGTCTGCAATCCGATTTTCGAAGCGACCGACCGCGTCAGACCGGACCAGGTTAACCGTACACCCGCCGAATCCTCCGCCTGTCATGCGCGCACCATACACGCCCTCACAAGTCGATGCCAGCTCGACCAGCAGATCAAGCTCTCTGCAACTAACCTCGTAATCGTCACGCAGGCTGGCGTGAGACTCGTACATCAGTCGCCCAAACCGCGCCAGGTCAGCACCCTGAAGCGCATTCGACGCCGCGAGCACACGCTGGTTCTCGCGAATCACATGACGGCAGCGGCGATAAACCAACTCCAGCAACTCATTCCCATACCTGTCCAGATCGGCAAGCGTGACATCGCGCAGCGCAAGGACGTTCGGCAGATGCTGTCCCAATGTCCTTACGCCACTCTCGCAGTCCGCGCGGCGACGGTTGTATTCGCCCGCCGCCAGCTCGTGCTTCACCATGCTGTTGCACATCACCAGGCGAACGTCATTGGGAATCGGCAGCAGCTTGTGTTCAAGCGAACGACAATCCAGCATCAGGGCGTGCCCGGATCTCCCAAACGTGGCGATGAACTGGTCCATGATGCCGCAGCGCGTGCCCGCGTACTCATGCTCGGCGCGCTGGCAAATGTTCACCACTTCAAGCGGCGGCAATTCGAGGTTTGCCGCCCACAGAAGCGCCAGCGCGGCTGAGACCTCCAGCGAAGCAGACGAACTCAATCCCGCGCCGATCGGCACATGACCATCGATGACGAGATTCGCGCCTCTCAAACCGTGCCCGGCCGCTTCTATCGTCGCAGCCACGCCGCGGATGAAGTCGCTCCAATGTTTTCGCGGCGGACCGGCAAGCGCATCCAGCGACAAATCAACCGTTTCTGCAAACTGATTTGATTGCACCTGCACGATGCGGTCGTTGCGTGCGCTCGCTGCGACCCACGTATACAAGTCGATGGCGGCTGGCATCACGAATCCATCGTTATAGTCGGTGTGTTCGCCAATCAGATTCACCCGGCCCGGCGCGCGAAAAATCGTTGGACGCGTCCCGTACAGTCGCACGAATCGCTCGGTCAGTAAATCCGCAATCGATTCGACGCGCACGACCGAACTCGGCATCAGATTGGTCCTGGAGTCGTCTAAGAAGAAATCCGCACTCCAATTTCACTCACAACTGTTTGAGAAACGCATTCGCCTGCTCCAAGTGCGGGAACAATTGTTCCTCCGCATGAAACTCCGCCGAGTGCACGCACCTCCGGCTCCCACGCAGCCTTACCGGATGCTTCAGGTGCAGCATCTCGTGGTACACAATATATTCCACGGCATAACGCGGAATCGACGCGTGATCGAAGATGCGGCTGATGACAATCGCATTATGCGCCGGGTCGTAGTGTCCGAGGATGCGCCTGGTTTTGCTCGGACTCCAACTCATCCGCGGACGCCCCAGCAGTCCATGAAAAAAACGCCGGTTCAGATCCTCAAAAATAGCGTCAAGATCGTAAACGTGCCCCTGCGGAGAATGCAGCCGCTTGCGTCCACGCATTTGGCGCACCAGGTGTGCCTTGTTCACCACCTCATGGCTGCCAACATATTTTCGATAGCGCGCCGCATGCCCGCGATCAATCGGCTTGCGATACATCTTGGCCAGCAGAATGTGCGCGATGGCCCGTACCACCGCCTCCGGCGCGCCCTCCAGAAGGTCGGAAAGCCTTACCAGAAGTCTCCCTTCACGCAAGCGAATCGTGTTATTTACGTTCGCAAACGCGAAGAACTCAATTGTTAATTCAGGAAGCGCAGCACTGGGGCGCAGCTGCCGGTGTTCCTCATGGAAGATATCGAGCAATCCCTCACGCACGGTGAGCCCAGATTAGCATGGACAGGCCAGATTCGTATGGACAGGATTGATATGCACCAACCCTTCACTCCGATCGGCTACCCGCTGGTCCTTCCGTCGTTTTCTTTCTGTGCTTCGCCGCCTCTTCCTGATCTGCGAGAAGACTGCGATGATCTTCCGCCGAACTGTCGACCGTATCCAGCGCGTTGCTCAGAATAAACTCGTAATGTTTGGCCTCTTCCGGGGGAACGTTCGCGGCATCTCGCAGCGCTAAGAGTTTCGCCTGGAACTCCGTATCGGCGTCGATGATCACCTTCAGCGGCTTGCGAATGTCGTTCTTGCGATCGATATAGGTATCGATGTTGTCGTTCAATTCGTCATAAATCAGCAAAAAGTCATCCAGCCGGTCATGCGTCTGCTGCGCACGGTCCTTGGTTTTCGGATCGTTGCGCATCTGCTCCATGCCGACAAGCCGGGCCCGCGCAAACTTCACATACAGGCCGAGCCGTAGTTGAGGCTCCCAGCTGGTATCGCGGATCTGATCGATTTCCGGTGGCGTGAATGGATCGCGCCGATGCTGCGCGGAGGCCGTCACCGCGCCAATCAGCAATGTCAGGCATAAACCACTGCTCGTTGCCATCCCAGGACCCTTCATTTCTTGACTCCATTCGGAAACATGGCCGCCAGCAAATCGTCGCGAATCTTTTGCAGCCGGTCGATCGTGTCTTGAATCTGCTTTTGGTCTTCGCGCAGCAAATCGTGCTTAAGATTCGACAATTTCCGCGCCATCTTGCGGATCGCAATTTCGCTTTGCTTCTCGTGCTTGTGGGACTGAATTGCGTAGTCGCGGGCCAATTCAGAGAATGATGCTACGTCCCCCAGCGCGGCTTGCGCTTTATCGACGTCGCCCGCTACATACAGTCGGTCCGCCGCTTCTTCTTGCCGCTCCGCGATCTCAATGCATAAGGCAGGCCGATCCCCAACCGAAGCACCAGCCACGCGTTCCTTCAATTCTTCAAGCGTCAGTTCCTTAGCCCAGGCGCTCGCGCCCAGCCCAACCGTCAATAGGACTGCGAAAGCCACTGCCGCCCGCCACCATCGACAATCTTCCATCCCCAGCTTCATTCGCTTCCGCCAAACTCATTTCTTGGGCTCAATCGCAATCAGGCGATGCTCTGCCTTCCATTCGTAATCAGGATACTTCCCTTTGGCCGTGTTGAGAAAGAGGTGATAATTGACCGCCGCAGTCTTAAAGTCCCGCAGATGATCGCACGCCGAAGCCCGTAGAAAATAAGTGATCGGGGTTTCCGGCAGCAGCTTGACCCGAACATCCAGCGCACGAATCACCAGCGCATAGTTCTGAGTCTCACCCGCCGCGAATGCCAGATCGCCGTAGGCTTCTCCAAAGTCCGGCTTGAGCTTCACGGTATTGAGAAATTCCTGCTGTGCCTCGGGAAACTTCTTCTGCCGCAGCAACGCCTGCCCCAGGCTGCGATGCAGCTCGGCATCATTTGGGTGAGCCGCCACCAGAGCTCGATAAGAAGATTCGGCCAGATCATTCTTCCCGGCAGCAACATATATCTCTGCCAGATCGCGCCTCGCTGCTTCATCACCCGGAGCCAGCTTGATTCCTGCATTCATTGCGGCGATCGCCTCGTCATTCTTGCCCTCGGCAGCCAGCACTCGCCCCAGCTGAATCTCGACCGCCGCTGACTCCGAGCCCGAGGAAGCATGTTCAGCAAGTAGTTTGCGCAGATACTCTTCCGCCTCAGGAAGCCTCCGTCCGCGCATCGAAAGATTTGCCAGTGCGACCGCCGCATCTGTGGACCCCGGATCCAACGCAAGCGCCCGCTTGTATTCCCGTTCAGCATCGGCAAAGTTATTTTCACGCTCCAGGAGCATTCCCGCAGCGAAGTGCGGCTCAACTTCTTTCGGTTGCAGGGAAGCCGCATGTTGGAAAGCTGCAACCGCTTCGTCCGGCTTCGACTTTTCCAGCGTGTGCCCCAGAGCAAGCCATGCCCGGTACTGCCCCTCTGCAACGTGGCTTGTTGGCTTCAGATGGGTTGCCGCCCGCAGAAATTCCTCCGCTCCCGGCTGCCCGCTCTTTGCCAGTTGTAGCCCCAGGTTCAGGTTCGATTCGAAAACGTCCGGCTTCGCCGCCACCGACTTGCGATACGCCGCAATCGAAGCCTCCACATTGCCCAGCGCATTTTCCACAAAGCCTAAATCGAACCACCCCACGTAGCTTGTAGGAGCCCGCTCTACCAACTTTTGCAGCAGAGGTTCAGCCGCCGCGTAATTCTGTTTTTCGATCGCCGTCTCCGCCTCGGTGAGTTCCGGCGGTTGCGCTGGAGAATCATCATCCGGAACTCGAATGTGATGACCGGATCGATGCGTGCTCGATGATGATGTACCCGACGGTGGAGTGGAAGACGATGGCGCAGTGGACGATGGTGCAGAAGGAGCAGGCGCGGAAGACTGCACCGGAGGCTGGCTTGCGTCCTGCGCCGTCGCGCACGCGCACACCGCGAAAGCCAGCAGCACACACGCGAGAGCTTTACTTGCTGCCATCGGGAGTCGATACTCCGTTGCCATGGCCATTCAGCAGGCGAGCCAGATACTTCCCCGTGTAGGAGCCCGGCAGATTCGCAATCATCTCCGGCGCGCCCGCTCCCACAATTCTGCCGCCTCTCGCTCCGCCCTCCGGTCCCAGGTCAATCACCCAGTCGGCGGTCTTGATCACTTCCAGATTATGCTCGATCACCAGAATCGAGCCACCTGCATCGATAAGAC
The DNA here is from genome assembly GCA_963782835.1 of uncultured Acidobacteriaceae bacterium. GTDB lineage: Bacteria > Acidobacteriota > Terriglobia > Terriglobales > Acidobacteriaceae > Sulfotelmatobacter. The sequence continues at coordinate 192,842 of CAWALR010000011.1, forward strand.
GGCGGAATGCCGCCAGAAGTTTGCTCACGTCGTCAAAATGCAATCCTGTTGTAGGCTCGTCGAAAATATAAAGCACTCGCCGTCTCCGCCGGCCTTCGTCCTGCCGCCCCGCGCTCGGCCGTCCAATCTCGCGCCCGGCAGGCTGCAAGTGCGCCGCCAGCTTCATGCGCTGCGCCTCTCCTCCCGATAACGTGGTCGCCGATTGCCCCAGCCGCAAATATCCCAGGCCAACTTCCTCCAGCACCCGTAGCTTCTCCGTGATCTTAGGCACCTCCGCCAGAAACTTCAGCGCCTCCTTCACCGTCAGGTTTAACAATTCGTGAATATTTTTGCCACGGTAGCGAACCTCAAGCACCTGCGCCTTATATCGTGTCCCTTTGCACTCCTCGCAAATCAATTCCACATCCGCGAGAAACTGCATCTCCACCGTAACCGTGCCGTCGCCCTGACAAGTCTCGCATCGCCCGCCCGGGATGTTAAAAGAAAAATGTCCCGCGCCGAAGCCGCGCTTCTTCGCCTCTGGCAGGGAAGCAAACAATTCCCGGATCGCATCAAACGCCTTGGTATAAGTCACCGGATTCGAACGCGGCGTTCGCCCGATCGGCGACTGATCCACCAGTACCACTTCGTCGATAAACTGGTCGCCCTCCAGCCTCGCCCACGTCGCCGCTCCCCGCGCCCCACCCGTGATTGCCTGCTGCTTCGCCTCCGCCAAAGCCTGATAAAGAACCTGATGCAGCAATGTCGATTTTCCCGACCCCGAAACTCCCGTGATAGCCACCAGCATTCCCAGCGGAATGCAGACGTCGATCCCTTTCAGATTGTTGGCCCTTACATTCTTGATTCTGATCTGCTGCGCGCCCGGTTGGCGCCGCACCGCCGGCACCTGAATGCGCAGCTCATCCGCAAGATATCGCCCCGTCAGCGATGCTGGATTCCGCAGAATCTCCTCATAAGTTCCCGCCGCCACTAGCTTGCCCCCGTTCTCCCCCGCTCCGGGACCAAGATCGAGAATTCGATCCGCCGTCCGCATGATGTCAGGATCATGCTCCACCACCAGAATCGTATTTCCCAGGTCCCGCAGATCGTGCAGGATCTTGATCAGCCGGTGCGTATCGCGGCTATGCAGCCCAATCGAAGGTTCGTCCAGCACATACAAAGTTCCCACCAGCCGCGACCCCAGCGATGTCGCCAGTTGAATCCGCTGCGCCTCGCCTCCCGAAAGCGTCGACGCCAGCCGGTCCAGCGTCAAATATTCCAGCCCCACGTCGTTCAGAAACCGCAGCCGCTCTCGAATCTCCTCCAGCAACCTCTCCGCAATCTCCGCCTCTTCCGCACTCAACTGCACCCCGGCGAAAAACGTCGCCGCATCCTCCACCGTCATCGCGCATACGTCACAAATATTCCGCCCGCTGATTTTGACTTGTCTCGCCTCCAGCCGTAGCCGGTTTCCGTTGACACTCCGGACAAGTCGAATACCCGCGATACCGGCTCAGAAATACCCGTATGTGCAGCTTGTACTTTTTCCGCTCCAGGTATTGAAAAAATCCCCGCACTCCCAGAAAATCGCCATCCCCATTCAGGATGAGTTCCTGCTGCTCCGCTTCCAGTTCGCCCCACGGCACATCGAGCGGAATCTCTGCCTGCTTGGCAAAGCGCTTCATCTCCGTAAACAGCGGCTTGTACTTCGGCTTGTTCCACGGATCAATCGCCCCTTCGCCTAGCGATTTCGCCTTATCCGGGATCACCAGATCCAAGTCGAAGTCAATGGTGTTTCCGAAGCCCTGGCAGCGCGGGCACGCGCCGTACGGATTGTTGAACGAAAACAGTCTCGGCTCCGGCTCCTCATAAAGCAGGTTGCACTGTTTGCATTCGAAGCGCTGCGAGAACCGCAACGTCCGTGTGGAACGGACACTCTTGTCCGTTGCCTTTGACTTTTCCTCATTTTCCGCAATCTCGAGCTGAGGAATATCGAAAATCACTTCCCCGGATTCCCGATACGCCGTTTCCACCGCATCCACAATGCGAGAGCGCGCTTCCACCGAAACCGCCAGACGGTCCACCAAAATAAATAGCGGTTGGTTGAAGTCGACGTCCAGCAATGATTCCGGGGTGGAAAACTCGAACACCTGCCCCGCCTGATACAAACGATTGAATCCCGCCTTGCGCAAATCAAACAGCCGCGCCTTCACCTGCTCCGTCAGTCCCGAATCCGCGGCCTTCTTCCCAACTTTGCGCCTGCGCCCACTTTTCTTCGGCGATTCCGCCTGCGCCGGCGCGGGGGCCCGCAACGGAAACACAACCTGCACTCTGGTCCCCGGATCCAGCCCCAGAATCGTATCCGCGATCTCGTCCACCGTATCTTTCTTCACCTCGCGCCCGCAGTTCGCGCAGTAAGTTCGCCCCACTCGCGCAAACAGCAGCCGCAGATAGTCATAAATCTCGGTCGCGGTTCCGACGGTCGATCGCGGATTGCGCGTCGTATTCTTCTGCCGGATAGCTACCGCCGGCGCGATCCCATCAATCGAATCCGCATCCGGCTTCTCAATCCGCTCCAGAAACTGGCGCGCATAGGCCGAGAGCGACTCCACATACCGTCGCTGCCCCTCCGCATAAATCGTGTCAAATGCGAGCGACGATTTCCCCGAACCCGAAACCCCCGTCACCACCGTCAAGGTGTTATGCGGCACCTCAAAGTCGATATTCTTGAGGTTGTGCACGCGGGCTCCGCGCACCACAATATTGTTCGTAGCCGTCGTAGGAGACATCGGGTAAGTTGGCCGACAATCGCCGCCCCGGCCAGCCGGGATGCTCCCAGCGGCTTCAGCAGGCGGTGTCGAACCTTTTATTATAAAGCAGGCTTACTGCGTGGCGTGTTGGGTCGCGCCGGGGGGAATCAGCATCGCTTTTTCGAAGCGCGACGCGAAGAGCAAAGTCAGGATCGACCCGAGCCCCAGCCCCGCAATGAGGAACGTAACCGCAGTCGGAATGTCGTACTCGAACTGAGCTCGCTCGAACTGAGCACGATTCGGAATTTCGCCAGCCATATATCGTTGATCTCCCTCAAAACTACTGGACCAGTTCGATGTTCTCGATCCGGACCGTGTTGCTGTCCATGTCCAGTTTGCCGGTTACCTTAACCCGCTTGCCCGCATATTGTTTGGCCTTCGCCGTATCATCCAGTCGGTAGGTGATCTTCGTGACGGTATCTTGCAGTACTATCTCACCATTTTCTTTCACGATCCTACCGGTAAAAGACTTAGCCTCTTGTGTCGTGGCCTCGCCAGAGGCCGGCATCTGGCCTTCGTTCGCATGCTGGCTCGGAACGGCAGCCGGGTCCGCCTTCTGCGGCGCCGTCGGAGCGGGATCCTGATCGGCCTGTTGTGCGCGAACCGGCGGAGCCAGCACTACCGCCACCACTGTAATTACGGTCGCAAACAACAGGCGCATCAGGAACTGTTTCATGGTCAACCTCCTACGCAAAGGTTTCACCTATCCGGTTGCAAAGTCCTTGCCAATCCGATCCCGTGCAAACAAACGTCCTTAGGTGCTCCTCTCGCGCGCCACCATGAAATTTCCGCCAATCCATCGGAATCTCTTACCGCTCGGCTTTGCCACCCGCCTCTCGAATTCAACAACAATTAACAATTCCAGGGAAAAACCGGTGCGCCCTACATGATTTACCCGAGTTTCAATTTCGCCGCAGAAGCGTAGTTTTCATTCAATCCAGTAGCTCGGGCCGAGTGGAGGCTGTCTGTACCTTCAGTTCGCACTTTACTTCATTCGAAAACTCGCTGGAGTCCCAAGGTTCTGTATTCCCGGTCATTGCTGTCTGCTCTATTAGTATTCACCGACGTGGAGAGTTCGATATGGCACTAAACCCCGCTGCCTACGGAATGTATTCGCAGAATGTCCCCCTGAACGATGTCGTGCACACTCTGAATCAAGCTGGCTTCGACAACGAAGATATTTGCATGATGTTGTCGCCCACCCATCCCATCGCACAACTCATTCGCGATGCCAGCCTCTTCAACTCTGAACGCGAGGCCAATGCCGCGACCGCCGGGCTCATCGGATGGCTCTCCGAATTTGGCGCCGTCATGATTCCCACCGTCGGCTTCTTCATCCGCTCGCAGGCTTTCTTCCACGCTCTCATGGTTGCCCGCGACACTCCCGCCTTCTGCGGGAACTCCAACACTCTTGTCGGCCTGGGTTTTTCCGATGACGAAGCGGACCGCTTTGAGGACGAGCTGCGCCACTTGGGCGTTCTCGTCTACGTCTCTTGCTCGGAAAGCGCAAAAATATCTTGGGCCTGCGAGGTCCTCCGCCACACTGGCGCGCGCGAAGCCTCCACCTTGCGCGAGACCAACAGCCTGAGCGCCACCGCCGCAGCCTGAAAGCTCGTGTGGGACGGACACTTCTTGTCCGTCGCTTTTGATTTTTTTGGTTTTTCATTCTGATTCGTGAACCGTAACGCCGCGAACCCGCGCGTCAGGTGTCGACTTACTCTTCGCCGCGATCCTGCTCTTCATCCCGCCGTTTTCCATAGCGGAACGCAAATCCCACTCCAAATACCATGATGCTGATCGGTGGCACCAGCATCACCAGAATAGCCCGGTTCAGCGCCCGCTGGCCTTCCTTGGGTGTGCTTCTCGCGACCGCGTTGCACATCGCACATCCTTGCGCCAGCGCCGGCATCGTCAGTAGCCCAACGATCGCCGTCAACCCCACCGCCCGAATTTTCGCTCCCACACCGCTCATGGCTTCTTTAATGAACCCCCAGCCTCAAAATCCGCCCCGCATCCGGAAAGAAGAAGAAATACATAATGACAAAGCACGTGGTCACCGAGATCACCAGCAGCCAGCGCATCAGTGGTTTTTCAAACTTCAAGTGCATGAAGTAGGCAATGATCAAAGCCGACTTGATCACCGACAGCACAAGCAACGCTTCGAGCATCCGCACCGGCTCGAAAATCTGTCGATAGCCGAGCCACACCTCAATGGCGGTCAAAAACAGCAGCGCGCCCCACACCCAGAAATACTGCCCCTTGCTATCGTGCGTAGTGAACTCTTCTGTTGCGGCGTCGTGCATCATGTTTTCTCCGAAACTTCTCTAAGCCTTGTCATCCTGAGCGAAGCGAAGGACCTATGCAACTTGTTTGCACCATCCCATCCTCGCAATCCCCTTACACTTTGGTCGACATCAAATACACCAGCGGGAAAATAAACATCCACACCAGATCGACAAAGTGCCAATACAATCCCGATACCTCAACGTCGTGCGCGTCATAATCTTTCGGCTTCAGAAAAAGAATGATACTGGCCACAATCAGCCCGATCAGCAGCGCATGCACTCCGTAGTGAAAAACGTTGTCCGACGGAATCAGAAAAAATCCCACCAGCCACAGCGCTCCCAAAATCGGCAGGAACCACTTCCGCAGCGCCACCACTCCCAAATAAATCACGCCGATCGTCACGTGCAGCATGTGCATCGCTGTCAATCCAAAAAACGTCGCCGCAAATTGCGGCACGCCCGTTGAGATTTTCGTGAACTCGCCCTCACTCTGCCCGGCTGGCTTGGGAAATCCCGGCAACGTCAGCCCTTCATGGATCAGCTTCGTCCACTCCATCCCATGCAACACGATGAATGCCGTGCCAAACGCCATGGTTGCCAGCAACCAGTTCCGCGTCCACCACCGGTCATGCCGCTGCGCCGCAAACACCGCCATCACCATGGTCAGCGAACTCGAAAGCAGGCAGGCCGTCATCACCGTCGCATTGATGATGCTGTCTTTTCCAAATGGTGTCGGCCACGCCGTGTATATGCGGTTGTAGCTGAAGGCAAACAGCAGCGCTCCGAACGTCAGCGAATCCGAAGCCAGAAACAGCCACATCCCAACTTTCTTCGAATACGCCCCAAACAGCGGCGCTTCATATTCGCCCGCAACTCCGTGCGTCGCGACAGCGTCATGTTGCAGCGTGGCTTCAGACATTCCCGAAATTCCCCTTTCCCCTTGTCATCCTGAAGCGGGCGTGTTTTTGCCCGCCGAAGGACCTGGGCGAGCCGCGCGAAGCATCGCTTTCTTGGCGATGCAATAACCGCGCGTTTGGCTCGCTTCCTTACCTTGCTAACCCCAGCAGCCCAAAAACATAAATCCACAGCACCGCCATGAAATGCCAATACCAGGCGGTCACATCAACCACAATCCTCCGACCCTCAATCGGCCGGTGGAGCAGGGAAGTGACCGACGCCCAAATCAACGCGACAATCCCACCCGCCAGATGTACCGCGTGCGCCGCCGTCAGCAAATAAACAAACGAACTGTTTGGATTCGTGTCGACGAAAAATCCGCGGGCCTTCAACTCTCCCCACGCCATCCACTGGCCCACCAGAAATCCAAACCCGAGCAGCACCGTAACGCCTAGCCACGGAAAGCTTTTCTCTTCGCCCAGCGAAATTCCCGGCATCGATTGCAGCGGAGCCAGCGCCGCCCGCCGTTTAATCTCCCGCCGCGCAAATTCCATGGTCACGCTGCTGATCAGCAACAACACTGTATTGATTCCCAGCAGCAGCCAGGGCAACTGCACCATCCCCCAGTCGCGCACATAAGAATTCGTCGCGCCATCAAACGTCGGCAGCCCCTGTCGCACCACGTACGCACTGGTCAGCGAGATAAACACCATGCTAACCGTCGCGATCCCGCAAATCAGCCCCAGCCGCGCCCGCCGCAACCGCGCGCCATAATTCGGAAAATTTGACCCTTGTGAGTTATCGCCACCATCCCCACCGCTCGGCGGCACAGGAACATCCCCGCCGCGGCCCACCTTATTTACCGGAGTAGTTGGACTATACGTTGCCATAATCACTTCAGATGCTTAAGTGCACCGCCAGAGTTAGCAAAGTTCTTGGGTAGCGCCGCACTTTCATTAGTTAACAAGTTTTTGGGTGACGCAGCGCTTCAGCGCTGCGATAACCCACGTCCAAACCAGCGGGGCTTTAGCCCCTGAGGTGCCCGCGCTTCAGTGCGCCGCCCTCGTTGCCGGATCCGTCTGCATCACGTAATCCCGCGGCGCTCCCGGAACTCCATACTCATACGGCCCATGATTCACCACCGGAGTTCTTCCACCAAAATTGTCGTGTGGCGGAGGCGTCGTCGTCGTCCACTCCAGAGTCGTCGCCTCCCACGGATTGTCGCTCGCCTTTGGCCCCTTGAACATGCTCCAGAAAAGATTGATTACAAAAATAAACTGCGCCGCGATCGTGATGATCGCCGCATAGGTCATGAACTGGTGAATCGGCATCAGCTTCTGCAGATACGCCACTTCCGTATATTGCGAGTAGCGCCGCGTTCCTCCGGCGATGCCCAGGTAATGCATCGGCATGAAAATCGCGTACGTTCCCGCCAGCGTGATGAAGAAGTGCACTCGTCCCCAGGTTTCATTCATCATCCGCCCAAACATCTTCGGGAACCAGTAATAGGTCGCCGCGAACATTCCGAAGATCGCCGCCACGCCCATGATCAAATGAAAGTGGCCGACCACGAAATACGTATCGTGCAGTTGAATATCGAGCACCGGCTGCGCCAGGAACGGCCCGCTCAATCCACCGGAAACAAAAAGGGAAACAAATCCGATCGCATACAGCATCGGCGTCTGAAACCGAATATGCCCCTTCCACATCGTCCCCAACCAGTTAAATGTCTTGATCGCCGAAGGCACGCCGATACACATCGTGAGAATGGAAAACGCAAACGCCGAGTACGGACTCATGCCGCTCATGAACATGTGGTGGCCCCACACCATGAATCCGAAAAACCCGATGGCCAACATCGCGTAGACCATCGCCTTATATCCAAAGATTGGCTTCCGCGAGAACGTCGACAAGACCTGCGAAGCCACGCCCATCCCCGGCAGAATCGCGATGTAGACCTCGGGATGCCCGAAGAACCAGAACAGATGCTGCCACAGTAGCGGCGATCCGCCCTTGTGCCCCATGATCTGTCCGTTCACCACCACCAGCGGCACATAAAAACTCGTACCCAGGTTCCGATCCATCAACAGCAAAATCCCCGCAGAAAGCAGTACTCCGAACGCGAGCAGTCCAAGAATCGCCGTGATGAACCACGACCAAACCGTCAGCGGCATGCGCATTAAAGTCATGCCCTTCGCCCGAAGGTCCAGCGTCGTCGTAATAAAATTCAGCGCGCCCATCAGCGACGCAACGCAGAAGATCGCGATGCTCGTGATCCACAAATCCGCGCCGAGTTGTTCCCCCGGCCCCGCCGAAGGCAGGGCGCTCAGCGGCGCATATCCCGTCCATCCATGCAGCGGTGCTCCGCCCGTCACAAAGAAGGCGGAAATCATCACCACGAACGCCACAAAGGTCGTCCAGAACGAAAGCATATTCAGTACCGGAAACGCCATATCCGGCGCTCCAATCTGAATCGGCAGAAAATAATTCCCAAACCCGCCCTGCGGCGCCGTCGTCAGCACGAAGAACACCATGATCGTTCCATGCATGGTCAACAGGCTGAGATAGGTCTCCGGCTTGATCTCCCCCACCAGCGGCAGCACGGCATTCGGCCAAACCAGGTGCAGCCGCATCAGCAGCGACAAGAACATCCCCACCCACACCGCCGTGAGCGCCAGAAAGAAATACTGAATGCCAATGACTTTGTGATCCAGGCTGAAAATATATTTCCGGATAAAGCCCTGAGGAGCAGCGTGCGCATGAACCGTAACCGGGGTCGCCATGTTATTGTTTCTCCGCCTCCCGTGCCGCCAGCCACTTATCGAAATCTTCCTGGCTGACCACGTGCACCATCCCGTGCATCTTGTAATGTCCCAGGCCGCACAACTCGGCACATGCGATCTCATACTCGCCAATCGCCGTGGGCTTGAAGTGCATGTGAATATTCAATCCCGGCACCGCATCCTGCTTGAATCGAAGCGACGGCACAAAGAAAGAATGAATCACATCCACCGCGCGCAGGCTGATATCCACCTCACGATCTACCGGCAGATACATCGTGCCCGTCACTACATCATCCTTCGAGGCCGGGTCGGAAGTGTTCAATCCCACCGCCGCCTCGCCTCCCGCCGAAGGATCCATCAGCTTCGGACTCGTGGCTCCATACTTTCCATCTGGCCCCGGATAGCGGAAGTACCAGGCAAATTGCATGCCCGTCACCTCCACCTGCACCGCGCCCGCTCCCGCCGGATCCCAGCGTTGGCTCGCCCACACCGGACCGCCCATCAGATTTAATCCGATGAACAAAATCGTGGTAAGCACTGTCCAGATAATTTCGAGCTTGGTATTGCCGTGCGAATACAGCACCGGCGGTGAGGAAGGTTTCTGCTGATATCTCCAGACGATGTATCCCAGAGAGAGTTGCGCCGCCAGAAAAACAATTCCCATCAATACGAATGTGAGGGCAAATTGTCCGTCAATGAAGTGCGCGGCTTCGGCGGCCCCGGCGGGCAGCCACCATGTCTTGGCGACGAAGAAGTAAGTGCTGGCAAGTGTGATCACCCAGATCACAGCCATTAACGCGAGGCCCATTCCCCAGTCCTCCGGAACAGAAAGACGAAGCGAGACGATCTCCCCACGGCCGTTGCCGCGCCCCACAGCGCTAAGCAACAGTCGGCGGCGAGTTTACCACAGCTAGCCAACGAAAATGCAAGTTGCTTTGCAAGAAAAAATGCCGCATCGATGCCGTTGCCATTAAATTAAAACTTGTCATTCCGAGCGAAGCGAGGAACCTGCTGTCCCACGCAGCGCCGGAAATGCCGTCTTGACGTACGTTTCAATTAATTATTTTTCACTCCACTCCGGCACCCTCCCCGGAGTCCAAGGCGCTCCCGCAGCCTCCATATCTTTCTCCAGTTTGGCCAAATCAACCTCAACCAGAGTATGAAGCTTTCCAAGTTGTTCCGTGAACTCAGCCGCCGCAATGTTGTAATCCTCAACATGGCTCTGCGTCGGCCTCGCCAGCGAAAATCTCTCCCCCTCCATGATGGCCTCGATCCGGTCATTGATCGACGACGCCACCGGCTCATTCCGCTTCTGCGTTTCCGAATCTCCACTCAGCGCGCGCAGAATCACCCGATTATTTCTCTCGATCGCATCCGCCTCCGCGTCCAATTGTTTTTCCGCCGCCGGAGTATCCTTCAGCGCTTCACGAATCAACTTCAGCCGATCTTCTACTTCGTGCGCCGTATGCGTAGCTCCGGAAACTGCCCGGTAAAGCCGCGCCACCTTGCGATGAAATTCCTCCCGCGCCGCCAGATCCCCTGCACTCATCGAACTCTGCCCATCCGTCACCACTTTGAAACTCTGCACCGCGCCAAGTTCGGTCACCACTCCATCCACATCCTGGAAACACTTCACCGAGTACGAGCCCGGCAGCACCAGCGTTCCATTCGTCGAAGCCGGAAGAAAATCTTCTTCGTCATCCTCTTCATGCTTCGGAAGCGCCACCACGGGATACCTCAAATCCCACGCCGCCCGCTGAAATCCCGCCTCGATGCTCCCGTCCACCCGCCGAATCGCCGTCCCTGATTCGTCGTAAACAATAAAGTAAACTTCAGGCTTCTTCTCCTCAGCCTCCGCCCGCAACTCATCATTTGAGGGGTACGGCAGCGTCTGATTTTTCTTCGCCGCTTCCTTCTCCGCCTCCTGCCGCTTCTCTTTCTTCGTCTTCAATTTATCTTTCAAGTAAGCCGTAAACACCGCGCCATACGGCGGATTGTCCGCTGTATAAAACGCTTCCCCCTGAAAACCTTTCTTCGGTTCACCCAGCGGATGCCGCTCGATATAAAGCAAAGCATCCTTCACCGGATAGGTCGCCGCCGTTTGCTCCAGCGATTCCGCCTTCGTCTGCCGCAGCGCCGAAATATCGTCAAGCACATAGAACCCGCGTCCAAACGTTGCAATCACCAGATCGCTCTCCCGCGCCTGCAGCACCATATCGCGCACCGCAATCGTGGGCAGCCCGCCCTTCAGTTGCACCCAGCGCGCCCCGCCATCCACGCTAAAGAACGCTCCAAATTCCGTCCCCGCAAACAGCAGGTTCGCATTCGCCGCATCTTCCGCAAACGCCAGCACCGACCCGTTCTCCGGCAAGTTCCCCGCAATCGATGCCCACGTCTTTCCCGCGTCCGTCGACTTCAGCAAATAAGGTTTGAAGTCTTCATTCTTATGATTGTCAAACGCCGCGTACACCGTATTCACATCGTGCTGCGAAGCCGCCAGCCGGCTCACATACGTCATGTCCGGCACACCGGCAAATTTTTCGTACTTCGTCCACGCCTGTCCGCCGTCGTTCGTCACTTGAATCAGCCCGTCATCCGTCCCCACATAAATCAGCCCTTCTTTTTTCGGCGACTCCGCCAGCGCCACAATATTTCCGTAAAACGACGTCGAAGCATTCTTCGCGACCGCATCCGGCTCCCACACCTTCCCCATCACCGGCAACTTGTTGCGATCGATCTGCCGCGTAAGATCGCCACTGATCGCTTTCCACGTATCCCCGCGATCATCGCTGCGAAACAATTTATTCGCCGCAAAATACAGCCGCGTATGCGAATGTGGCGAGATGATCACCGGCGAATCCCAATTCCACCGCAGCGGAGGCTCTCCCCTACCCTCCTGCGGCTGCAGCACCAGTTCCTGCCCCGTCGGTTTGTCATGCCGCACCAGCACTCCGTACTGCGACTCCGAATAAATCGTGTTCGGATCCGCCGGATCTACCACCGACCGGAATCCATCTCCGCCCGTGGTCACGAACCAATCCGAATTCATAATTCCGTTGATATTTCGCGTCCGCGCCGGCCCACACCATGAAAAATTATCCTGTGTTCCGCCGCACACGTTGTAGAAGGGAACTGCGTTGTCCACCGCAACATCGTAAAACTGCACCGTCGGCAGATTCGCCTTGAACTCCCAACTCTTCGCGTCATCCCAGGTCTCATACATCCCGCCATCCGACCCCAGCAGCCAATGCTTCGTGTCGTCCGGATCAATCCAGATCGCGTGATTGTCCCCGTGATGATTCGTCTCCTGAACTTTATGCAATGTCTTCCCGCCGTCGAGAGACTCGCGCAGCTGCACATTCATCACAAAAATTCGATCCACATTCTTCGGATCGCAAACCACTCTCGCGTAGTACATCGCGCCCACATCGAATTCATTCTTCCGTTCCCACGTCGCCCCCCGATCATTCGACCGGAAGATTCCGCCCTTTTCATCCGCCGCCTCAATCGTCGCGTACACCACATTCGGATCAGCCGGAGAAACCGCCAGCCCGATCCTTCCCATATCCACCGTCGGCAATCCCGATTTCAATTTGTTCCAGGTCGCTCCCGCATCCGTCGACTTATAAATCGCACTCTCCGGTCCACCATCGATCAAAGTAAAAACATGCCGCCGCCGCTGATAAGCCGCCGCATAAACAATGTCCGGATTCGCCGGATCCAGCGCCACATCCACCACGCCCGTGTTCTCACTAATGGTCAGCACTGCCTTCCAATTTTTCCCACCATCGACGCTCTTATAAAGCCCGCGCTCTCCGCCCGCTCCCCACAGCGGCCCCTCCGCCGCCACATACACCACCTTCGAATCCCGCGGATCAATCACCACCCGCCCAATATGATCCGACTTCTTCAATCCCAGATTCTGCCAATCCTTGCCCCCGTCATCCGACCGGTAAATTCCATCCCCATACGCCACGCTGCGCTGCGAATTACTCTCGCCCGTGCCCACCCACACCACCGCCGGATCATTCGGATCGAGCGTCACCCATCCAATCGAATACGACGCCTCCTTATCAAACACCGGAGTCCACGTCGTCCCATCATTCACTGTCTTCCACACCCCGCCCGACGCCACGCCCACGTAATACTCAAACTTATCCTTCGGATTCACCGCAATCGACATCACGCGCCCCGAAGCCACCGCCGGTCCGAGAGACCGAAACTTCAGCCCGGAAAAAGTATCGGCCGTCATCCCGCCCTTTTTCTCTTCGTCTTTTTTCCCCGAGTCTGTAGCTTCCTTCTTTTGCTCCTTCTTCTGATTCTTCTTAGCCGCCGGCGCCGGCACCGCAGTCTTGTCCGCATCCTTATCCTGCGCGAAAGTAGCGGAGCCGATCAGCAGAAAAGCAAGCACGAACATCAAGCAGCTTGCGATGGAAGAATGCTTTGGGGTGGCGCAGCGCTTCAGCGCTGCGATCAAAGCGTTCTTGCAGAAGTGGGCTTTAGCCCCGGAGGTATTTAGTGCAAGACTCTCAATATTCGGTCGACTCGATTTCACGAAGCGCTCCAATCCAAAGATTTCCAAAACCGATATGTATACAGGATTCCGCCCCAACTGAGAAGCCGGGTGCCCCACCCTTGCGCGCCCTTCGCGCAGGGTGGGGATTTTGACTTTTCGACAAGTGTTACAGAATCATCCAGTGCGCGCGGATTCTGACTCTTAACCTGCCTCCCAAAATCACGCTAAAATCATCCGATGCCCCGCAAGCCCGAAATCCACGGCCACGAAACCCGCTACCTGAAGCTCCAGAAAAACAACTGCTTCGTCTGCGGCCAGAACAATCCCGACGGCATGCGCCTCAAATTCATCCTCGACGAAGCCCGCCAAACCTTCATCTGCCACTTCCGTCTCAGCAAGCGCTACACCGGACCGCCCGGCCACTGTCACGGCGGCGTCATCGCCTGCATCCTCGACGACGCCATGGGCAAGGTCAACAAGCTCCACCACGTCGTCGCCCTCACCAAGGAGATGACCGTCGAATATCTCAAGCCCGTCCCGCTGCACAAACCCTTGCGGGTTGAGGGCAGGGAAGTCAGCGTCCACGGCCGCCAGCACATCAACACCGCCGAAATCCTCAACGAAAAAAACGAAGTCCTGGCCCGCAGCCGCGGCACCTTCATCGCCATCGACCCCGAAAAAATGTTCGCCAAGTATGCAGAAAGATAGCCAGTGTAGGTCGGACACTCCTGTCCGACGCCTTTGATGTTGACCTTCGCAGGAGCTAACTCATCCCATGTGGGGACAGCCACCTCGGCTGTCCAGCATACGCAAGCCCCGTAGGGGCGGCAGACAATAGCCCAGGACGTAAGTCCTGGGTAAGCCTTCTCGATCATGTCATCCGTCGGCAGACATATTTGGTGGGACGGCGGATATCCCGTCGATCGTCCCGTCTCCGTTGTAAAATAAAGTGTTGACGGCGCTACGCGCCAATCCTTCGCGCTTGCGAAAAGGTACCCACGGTATCCACACATGTCTAGCAATAACGGTAGCTCCACCAGCCTCCGCCTCAAGACCGGCCTCGCCGAAATGCTCAAGGGCGGCGTCATCATGGACGTCACCACCGCCGAGCAGGCCGCCATCGCCGAACGAGCCGGAGCCGTCGCCGTCATGGCCCTCGAGCGCGTGCCCGCGCAGATCCGCGCCGAAGGCGGCGTTGCGCGCATGGCCTCACCCAAAAAAATCCGCGAGATCATGGCCACCGTTTCCATCCCCGTCATGGCCAAGTGCCGCATCGGACATTTTGCCGAAGCCCAAATCCTGCAGGAACTCGGCGTCGACTACATCGACGAATCCGAAGTCCTAACTCCCGCCGACGAGGCCCACCACGTCGACAAGCACGCCTTCAACGTCCCCTTCGTCTGCGGCGCGCGCAATCTCGGCGAGGCCCTGCGCCGCATCGCCGAAGGCGCAGCCATGATCCGCACCAAGGGTGAGGCCGGCACCGGCGACGTCGTCCACGCCGTCAAGCACATCCGCCAGATCGTGCAAGAGATGAAAATCCTCACCGTCCTCGGCGAAGAAGAACTCTATGCCAAAGCCAAAGAGCACGCCGCGCCCTACGAACTGGTCAAGATGGTCGCCAAAACCGGCAAGCTCCCCGTCCCCAACTTTTCCGCCGGAGGCATCGCCACCCCCGCCGACGCCAGCCTCGTCATGCAGCTCGGCGCCGAAGCCGTCTTCGTCGGCAGCGGCATCTTCATGAAGGATTCCACCACCTTCGCCGATCCGGCCGAAGCCGAAAAGCGCGCCCGCGCCATCGTCAAAGCCGCCACCCACTTCAACGACCCTAAAGTATTACTTGAAGTCAGCGAAGACCTGACCGGAGCGATGAAAGGCCTGGCCATCGCAGGGATGGATGAAGCGCAGATGCTGCAGACGCGCGGATGGTGACAGAGGAGCTGTTTTCCCTTCGCGCTTTCGAAGGGTGGGACTATTCAAATGCCTGCACCATAGGCCTTTGGGTGGCGCAGCGCTTCCAGCGCTGCGATTCAAGCGCCCACACTGAGCGGCTTCAGCCGCTGAGGTGCCCCATCCAACTGAACCCCCGGATGCGCCGAACTGTATGGGTATTCCTCAGGAGCAGTGGCTAAGCCCCGCTTCACGGCATTCCCCCGAATATATTCCCGGAAAGCAAAATACTCCTCCAATGTCCCGCACTCGCTGGTCATAGTAACTGGATTGCCAGATCTCATGCGCAAATCCTAATTCCTTTTTCGCCCGAAAGGAGAATCCGCCTTTGACTAACTGCATGGCTCTTTCCAGAGTTTCACAAGGACTCATCAGCAGGTGGAAGTGATCGGGCATCACAACGAACTCATGCAGTAGATATCTGTTCTGCCGGCGATAATGAAATAAAACATCGACAAACAGCCGAGCCATTCTCTCGGATTGAAGGATGTTCCGCTTCTGAAATGTCGAGGCCGTGATGAAATAACAGCCATATCCGGTATTTCCGCGAGCAGGGGCGGCCATAAGGCACCTCAGCGGCTAAAAGCCGCCATCCTTCAGAACCTTATCGCAGCGCTGGAAGCGCTGCGCCACCCCAAAGCAGAATATGTTTTACGCTTCCCAATCTGGCACATGCGGACACTGTTAGCGCCGAGACACGGCGCACCTGCGTCACGCCTTCTTCAGTAGTGCGGCGAGACTGTGCGGAACGGAGGGATGCTCCGTCGGCAACAGCCCAACTCGGCCCGCAGCCTCCATTTCAGACTGGAAATACGCCTGCTTCACGTGACCGGCCGGCTCAACCACTAAACACTCTGCTCCTGCCCTCGAAGCCTGCGCCACCTCGGCAAAGAAGCGGTTAGCGTCCGGCAGTTCGTGCACCACGGCGAAAGCGAGCGTAAAGTCCACCTTTCCCTTCAGGTCGCTCACGCCGAGAGAGTCCGACGAGATCAAGCGGGCATCCACGCGATTGAGAACTCCAGCCTTTGCAACCCGTCGTTTCAACCCCGCCAGCATCTTAGTCTGGATGTCCAGCGCAACCACCCGCCCCGACGCCCCAACCAAACGAGCCAGTTCTACCGTGAAGAATCCCATCCCGGGCCCGGGCTCAAGCACCGTCATCCCTTCGCGAACGAATGGAAGCAGTAACTTATGCGGGTCAAGCATAAGTCGGCGCAGCGGGCTGGCCAAAAAGTAGCCCAGCCACCACGGACAGACTCGATGAGCCATCACCACCTCCATGCATTCGAAGCCACACTACTCTTGTAGACGAACCAGTAGGGGTGAATATTGCGACTCGCTTCACTGGTTAGCGTCACCGCAGCAGTTCAGCCATGATGGCCTTCAGGTGAACTCTAGCGCCATCCACGTGCGGAAAATCCGTGTTCTCCGGATTGAAGACGAAAGCCAGATCGGTTCCCGCGAAGATGATCCCATCCAACTTTTCGCGTTCGATCAGCGTGTGCGCCAGCGAACGCAACGTATCGTAATCCTCCGCGGAGGCTCGCGCCTCTTCCACCACGCGAACATAGATGGCCGCGATCTGATCCATCTCTTCCGGCCTCGCCGGGATCACGTCCACACCTGCATCTTGCAGCGCTCCAAACAGCTGCGTTTCCATTGTCACTCGCGCTCCGAACAACGCCACCCGGCGAAGCTCCCGCCGCTTTACCTCGTCAGAAATGGCATCGAGAAGGCTAACCAGGGGAAGGGGCGTAATGGCCGCCAGTTCGGCGGCACACACTTGCGGAGAAAACGCGGGGATCGTGGCAATCTCCGCTCCGGCGCGAGCCAGCTGCCCGAGCAGTGCGGCAAGGTAGTTCGCCAGCTGGTCAGCCTCGCGAGCAGCGGCGTGGTTCATCACCCGGCGCACATCCGCATGCACCATGACGATGCGCGGCGAGAGACCCTGCGCGAGGTGCGCCGCCACGAGTTCCTTGTAATAGAAGATGCCGCCGCCCACGCCGAGCCCCGCAACCAGGCCAAACGTTCGAGGCTGCGACAGCGCTGCATTTTCAAGCACTCCGAACACCTTCGCCCGCAAGATAGTAATCCATGGGACTGTTCGGAGGCGGCTGGTGGCCCAGCATACGCATCATGCCGATCACCTGCCCGCGATGCAGCGTGGAGTGATGAAGCACATGCCGCAGAATTTTCCAGCGAGGCAGCCGCGCCTCGACTGCGCCCGGAAGCTGCAGGTTCAGATCGCCCGTTAAGCTGCTCTCGGAGCACTCTTCGAGCCAACGATCATAGCCTTCCCAGAGTTTCGGCCACTTCTGTCGAAGCTCATCGAGCGAGAGCCTCGGCCCCGGATCGATCGGCAGCCGCCATGTTCCCATATCCACCGTCGTACGCAAGCAATCGAGCCACACTCTTTCGCCGTCGTAGATATGAAAGAGCGTGGCAAGAATACTGTGGTGCGAAATGCGCAAATCGCGCCCGAGTTCCTCCGCGGTAAGATCCGCACACCCGTCAAGCAAGCCCTGATTGGCCCAGGCGCCCTGGCGCACCTCGGCGATGAGCAATTGTTTCGCGAACGACATGGGAAAAGTATATACGGCAGGTGCAGGCTTTTTGGTCGGCGCAGCGCTTCCATCGCAGCGATCATTCTCCGCTAAACAAACCGGCTTTAGCCAATGAGGAACGTGGGTTCGTGCTAACAAAGATGCATACGCTACGTCTACTTTTCACAGTAGTCCTTAACGCGAACACGAGGAGCAACCTCGATGAAGCATCTTCTTGTGCTCACTCTGCTGACTGTCGTCGCAACCAGCGTCTTTGCTCAATCCCAGACTCAAGCTCAAGCTCCGCTTCCGGCGCGCTCCCGCGCCGACGAGACATTGGATCGATGGAACGCCATCGGCAACAAGCTCCTCGCCATGGCTCAGGATTTTCCCGAGGACAAGTACGACTACAAGCTGCAGAAAGACGAGCGCACCTTCGCCCTGAATCTTCTCCACGCTGCCGCACTGGATTTCGTCCTCATCCGGGCGGTTGCCGGTTCCAACATCGGGCCCGACTTCGGCGAGGGCGACAATCCGTCGCGGGATGTTTTCAAGACCAAAGCCGACGTCGTGAAATTCGTTCAGGAGGCAGTGGCGGACGGAGCGGACCTGATCAAGCAGCAGGGCGATGCGGGGCTGGACAAAACCTCGAAGTTGGGCAGCAAGCTGCACCACAACTCCGACCTCTGGATGTTTGCTATCGAGCATAGCGCGGAGCACTACGGCCAGCTTGTGGTCTACTACCGCGCCAACAACATGGTTCCGCCGGATTCGCGGCGATGATAATGAACGAGGATAATGATGATCACGATAATGATAAGGATGGTCGCTCCCATGAAACCTATACGGATCTTTCTTCTGGTAGCTGCACTCGTCTCTGCTGGAACTGCTGCAAGCCATGGAACGCGAGGCACCCGTGCCGCCGCACCCCAGGCGCAACCAGGGCAGCAGCCGCTAACCCTGACGTCAGCGATGGACCGCGAGATCAGCACCATCGAAAAACAAATTGTGGAAGTGGCCGAAGCTATGCCGGAACAGAAGTACAACTTCTCTCCTGAAAGCTTGAAGCTGCCAGACGCCGACTACAAGGGGGTGCGCACGTTCGCCGGGCAGGTCAAGCACGTCGCCGCTTCGAACTACTTTCTATGGTCCCCGCTTACCGGCGAGAAGATTCCGGAAAACATCAAGGACGGGAACGGCCCCGCGGACCTAAAAACAAAAGCCGAGATCATTCAGTTTCTGAAGGATTCTTTTGCCCTGGGTCACAGAGCCGCGGCTACGTTGACCAGCGAGAATATCTTGCAGACTCCGGAGCACAGCAAATCCTCTCGCCTGCACCTGGCCACATTCGGTGTCGCCCACGCCTATGATCATTACGGACAGATGGTCGAGTATCTACGGATGAACGGCATCGTGCCGCCAGCCAGCCGGGCAAAATCAGACTGACCGGCGGCACCAAAGAACTTAAGCACTGATCGCCTCCCGCCCTACCGAAGGCAGGAATTTTTCCAGCCTGTCGTAGCTCATTGCCATGCCATATTGCATCGGCGACTTCAGCACTGCATCGCGGGTCTCGCTGGAGTTATACAGAATCGTCTGCGTCAGCGTAGTCTTGCCATCGCGCTCCGTTAGCACGATCGTGTCCACGGCCTCGCCCGGATACCACGCCTCGTCGAAGGCCTCCGTAGCAACGATTCGCTCCGGCGCCACCACCTCACGATAAACACCACCCATCCCCATCTCGCGTCCGTTGCTGTCGTTTCGCCATACGTAGCGATATTTGCCGCCGGCCCTCAAGTCGATCTCGCACACCGGCATCGACCAGCCATCCGGCCCTAGCAACCACTTCTTCAGCAACTCGGGTTGGGTGTAGGCGTCAAATACCAGCCGGCGCGGCGCATCGAACACACGGGTTACCACAATCTCGCGATCGCCATGCGCTGTTATATTGAACGTTCCACTGTTTTTCATTGCCTTCTCCTTAACTATCGCTCGTCATTATTAATAAGGGCTTGTCATTCCGAACCGGGCGCCTAGCCCGTGAGGAACCCTCTTTCACGCCCGCGCGTCTCCCTCGCTTCTTTCCCGCACTGGTTTGCAAGTCATGCAGAAGGGCGTCCAGCCGCTGGAACTGCGCTTCCCAGAACCGGCGGTAGTTCTCCAGCCATTGCGTGGCTTCGCGCAAAGGGCGCGCTTCCAATCGCCGCGGACGCCGTTGCGCATCGCGTCCCCGGGAAATCAGTCCTGCCCGCTCGAGGACTTTCAGGTGTTTTGAAATCGCCGGCTGGCTCATCGCGAAGGGCTCCGCCAGATCGGTGACCGAAGCCTCGCCCCTCGACAGACGAGCCAAAATGGCTCGCCGCGTGGGATCGGCCAGGGCCGCGAAGGTTGCATCCAGCCGAGCCGTCGACCGTGCATAACCATACTGTTCCATAACCGACTGGTAATATATAAAACGCGAGCTTTCCTGTCAAGCGGCTTTTCCGCCCGCGATACAATCCTCCTCTATGCCACACTGGGCGGAGCAGTTCGGAATCCCCCGCGAAGCTCTTATCCATTCCGCGCGCACGGCTGTGGCTTCCGTCGCCTCGATGCTATTGGCGCGCGCGCTCAACCTGCCGGAGTTTTACTGGGCTCCCATTTCCACCATCGTCGTTCTTCTCTCCACCGTGGACCCCATGACGGTCGCCTGGCAGCGTTTTGCGGGCACGGCCTTGGGAGCGGCGCTGGGCGCGCTGATTGCAACTTATCTTCATCCGACCTGGATCGTCTATGGTTTGGGGATTTTGCTTTGCGGGATTCTCTCCGCGCTCTTGCGCATCAGAACCGCCTATCGGTTCGCCGCCATTACACTGAGCATCGTCTTGCTCATCGCGCACACTCGGCCGCCCTGGATCGTCGCTCTGCACCGCTTTATCGAAGTATCTTTGGGCATCGCCGTAGCCCTGCTGGTCACCGTCATATGGCGGGTGCCTGCAGGCTAACTCAGCGAACCGCGATCCAGTAAAATCAAGTCACCATGAAGATTGGAGTCCTGGCGCTGCAAGGCGATTTCGACGCCCACCGCCGCCGGCTGGAGGAGCTGGGCGCCGACGTGGTGCTCGTCAAGAAACCCGGGCAACTCGATGAAATCGATGGCCTCGTAATCCCCGGCGGTGAATCCGGCACGTTCCTGAAATTGCTGGGAGATGATGGCTTCGAAAAGCTCAAACGATTCGTGCGCGTGAAGCCAACCTTCGGCACCTGCGCCGGCGCAATCCTGCTGGCGGCAGAAGTCGAAAATCCCAAGCAAGCCGGCCTCGGCGCCATCGACATCGGCATCCGCCGCAACGCCTATGGACGCCAGCTCGACAGCTCCATACGGCAAGGCAACTTGATTCAGGGAAAGCTGGGAAGCTCGCCGCTCGAAATGGTCTTCATCCGCGCCCCAAAAATTGAGCGCGTCGGCCCCAGCGTGGAAGTCCTCGCCACCGAAGGCAAAGATCCGGTAGCCGTCCGCCAGGGAAAAGTGATAGCCGCAACCTTCCACCCCGAACTATCAGCCGACACCCGCGTTCACCAGGCCTTCCTCGACCTGTGTGGGACGGAAACACCGGTTCGCTGACGTCCAGATTCGAGTGACTTCCTCGCGCACGGAATTTTCCGAAACTTTTTCCTTGACACACTGATCGCGTAACTGTAAGGTTACGCATTATGCGGAACCGTTCGGTTACATATTCCTCGGAGGCAACGTTTCAAGCCCTCGCCGATCCCACCCGCCGCGCCGTCCTCGATCTACTGCGTCGCGGCAGCCAGCCCGCGGGAGAGATCGCCGGTGCTTTCCCAGTCTCCCGTCCGGCCATCTCCAAGCACCTTCGGCTGCTGCGCCGCGCGCACCTGGTGCGCGAGCACCGCGAAGGCCGTCACCGCGTCTACCATCTCAATCCCGAGCCGCTTCGCGCCGTGGATTCCTGGCTTGATCAATACCGCGCCTTCTGGAAGATGAACCTGAGCAATCTGAAGACATTTGTCGAATCCGAGTACGCCAAAGAAACCAGGCAACACGCTGCACCGAAACCGACTAACAAAAACTCAAAAGGAGATCTCTAACATGAAATCACTCCGCTTCAGCCTTTCTCTCCTGCTGCTGCTTGCCGCCACAGTTGCATTCTCACAGACCGCTACCCAGAAATCGTTCGACCAGCTCAAGACTCTTACCGGCTCGTGGGAAGGGAAGAATTCTCAAGGCAAGCCGTTACAAATCGTCTTCCGTAATACCGCCGGCGGCTCCGCGCTGATGAGCGAGATTGTCGGCGAGGGACACGAGGATATGATTTCCATGATCCATCTCGACGGTCCCAACCGTCTGCTCTTGACGCACTACTGCGGCTCTGGCAATCAGCCTCGCATGGAAGCCACGGTTTCGCCCGATGGCAAAACCTACACCTTTAATTTCTTTGACGGCACCAATCTTGTCTCTCCCGATGGTGGCCACATGCAGCGCGTCGTCTACACCATCCTCGACCCCAACCATCACACGGAAGAGTGGACCTATGACGCTGGTGCAGGGAAAGAGATGAAGGAATTCTTTGACCTGCGCCGAAACGAAGTCGCCCAGAAATAATCTGCGTTATGTGGACCGGGTGCCCCATTTCTCGCTTCTTCTGCGAGAAGTGGGACCTCGGGAATATTCCAAAGGACGCCATCATGACCGCTCCCAAATCCGTAATCACCGCTGACAACGATGCTGTCGTTACCGAGATCCAAGTCGCCGCGCCGCCCGAGCGAGTCTTCCGAGCATTAACGGATGAGCGCGAGTTGACGCGCTGGTTCAACAACCCAAGTTGCCCGATCAAATTCTGGCAGATGGACGCGCGCGCCGGCGGCCAGTACAGCTATGCCACGCAGAAGGGAAGCGTTGTCGTCAACGGAGTGAGCGAGTTCGAGTGCCACGGCGAGATCCTCGAATTCGATCCTCCGCGTCTGCTCGTCTACACCTGGTACGGCAACTGGCACGAGAATAAAACACTTCGCACCGTCGTGCGCTGGGAGCTAAGTCCCGCCGCCGCCGGCACGCACGTGAAAGTCACGCACAGCGGCCTGACGCAAGAAGCGGCTGCCCGCAAGGATTACAGCGGCGGCTGGCCCGGTGTGCTCGAGAGTCTGAAGAAGTTCACCGAAAACTAACGTGTGGAACGGACACTCCTGTCCGTTGCTTTTGATTTTGCATTTGGTTTTGATTTTCGATCTGAAAAACGCCAGGAGAGCACCATGGCAAACGCCGCAATCACCTCCGATCAAGATGTCGTCACCTGCGAAATCTTCATTGCCGCGCCGCCAGCCCGCGTCTTTGAAGCCATCACCGACCCTCGCCAACTCCCGCAATGGTGGGGACAAACAGAAATGTATCGTGTCACGAACTTCGAATCCGACCTGCGCGTCCACGGCAAATGGAAAAGCACCGGCGTCGGCGCTAACGGTGACACTTTTCAGGTCAGCGGCGAGTATCTCGAAGTCGATCCGCCGCGTCTCCTGGTGCAGACCTGGACCTCCAGCTACGCGGGCGATCTGAAAACAGTGGTCCGTTGGGAGCTTGAGCCTCAAAGCGTGCATGGCCTGCACCCGAGCGGGCCGCAACGCGCCGGCACCGGCACGCTGGTGAAGATTCACCACAGCGGCTTCGCCGGCTACCCCGAGCAGGCCAAGAGCCACGCCCAGGGCTGGATACGTGTTCTCGCCTGGGCCCAGCTCTTCGTCGAGAAAGGACAAACAATCGACACACGCAATTGACGGCGCATCCAACCTCACGCGACAATGCAGGCGTGAACCCGCGATCTCTCATCGCCGCCTGCATTGTCGCGCTTCTCCTGACCGTAGGCATCGCCTCCGCCCAGACCACCCCAGCTCAGAAGGGAACTCCCATGCCCGCCCACGCCACCGGACCATTCGAAGTCAAACTTACGCCGCAGGACGACAAAATCGATCCCACCCTCGGTCGCATGACCATCGAGAAAACTTTCCACGGCGATCTCGAAGGCACCAGCAAAGGCCAGATGCTCACCGCCTCTACTGACGTGAAGGGTTCTGCCGGTTATGTCGCCATCGAACGCGTCACCGGAACGCTTCGCACTTCCGTTGGCCCGCGCACCGGATCTTTCGCCCTTCAACACTTCGGCACGCTCACTCGCGGCACGCCGGAACTCAGCGTCACCGTCGTCCCCGATTCCGGCACCGGCCAACTCGTCGGCCTCACTGGCAAGCTGAACATCCACATTGCCGACGGAAAGCACTCCTACGATTTTGAATACACTTTGCCCGAAACCCCGTAGCCAGCATGAGTGACAGCATGAGTGAAGGAACGCCCTGCGATTTCTGGAGCGAAAGTTGTGGCTTGACTTTGCCGATGCCGGGAGTATCGTAAGTGCGTTCAGCGCCGAGCCTTTTCCGTCCAAAGCGCCCGGCTGCATTGCTTTTCGGCCCCTGTTGATCGAATCCCGTTCGTCTTGAATTTTGTTCGACTTGAACGCAAGGAGATCCGCCATGGTGGCAAATCCCATTCCACTTTCAGAATTGAGCCTGGAAACCGTCAAAGGCCCGGAAGAAATTCTCGTGCGCTGCATCGGCAGAATCACCTCCGGCACCACCGGCACGCTGCAGACCACGGTTCGGGGCCTCATCCCTGAATCAAGCCGCATCGTGCTTGATTTAACCGATGTCAGCTATCTCGACAGTTCCGGCCTCGGCGCGCTGGTCGGTCTGTATGTGTCCGCCAAAAGACAGCATTGCGAGCTGCGGCTGATCAATCTGAACCAGAGGTTGAAGCAACTGTTTCGCCTCACCAAGCTGGCTGCTGTCTTCGAAGGCCACGAAGATATGTTGGGGATGACTCCCGACTAGAAGTCATCTCATAAAGGGTTTTGCCAGGGGCCGGGTTTGGGAAGGGCAAGCCTTCAGTCGTGCCGCAAAAACTGCCTTTGGGTGGCGCAGCGCTTCAGCGCTGCGATATGAATTCGTTTCTTCAATGCGGGCTTTAGCCCCTGAGGAGACTCGCCCCCCCGGCAGTGCGCCCTAGCCGGTCACCGTCTGTTGTACCCCGACCATTGACCTCACCTCCGGCTCCGAGGGAACGATGATCCAGGCGAGCAAATAGGTGATGATGCCCGGACACACCCCCGACGCGAGTGTGATAAAGAGGCAGACGATGCGCACCAGGGTTACGTCGAGATCGAAGTAATGAGCCAGCCCGGCGCAAACTCCCGCAATCTTTTTCTCGCTGCGGGACCGCATCAGTTTCTTCGTCGCGAACGAACACACCCACCGTCTTGCCGCACCCGGAGCAAACTCGGTCGCCCTCAGTGATGACCTTGCCGCAAGCATTGCAGTACATATTGTGCCTCCCTGACATCTTTAGGTACGAAGAATGCAGAGGAAATGTTCCCGCCTGATTTTCGGGTGCCCCATCTTTGGCGTCCTTTGCCAAAGAGCCTGCCCTGAGCGGCAGTCGAAGGGTGGGATTCCACACCTCTCACCCTCTTAGGATCTTGGCTTCCAACATCAACCCCGACGGTCCCAGATCCTTGTCAAGACCCCAAACCTCAGCAATTTCCCTCAACTCACTGATTCGCTGCCAGATATAATTTCCCCGAAATGTCCCAATCACCCCCTCCAACCTGCTATTCTGAATATATAGAGTAAAAACAACGGCGCAGCCCCCATCGGGCGTGCGCCATTTCTGTTTTCGCCCTTAAATCCAAGGAGTCTTCATCCCGCGCAGCCCACCCGCTGCGCTTTTTTATTATGTCGAACATCATCCATAGCCCGCGCCCCGAACCTCGCTCCCAAAAAGTCATCACCATCCACGCCGTCGCCGTCCCTACCCGCAAACGTCGCGGAGAAGCCGCCGAGGCCGCCTTCCTCGCCCGCGCCACCCACCTCGGCTTCAGCGTCTGCCTTCCCTGGGGAGACAGCGACCGCTACGATTCTGTCGTCGAACTCGACCGCGGCTTCCTCCGCGTGCAAGTCAAATCCGCCACCCGCTACGCCGAGACCCGCTACCGCGTCAAAACCACCGGAGCCAGCGGTCAGGTCTACACCTCCGCCGAAATCGATTTCTTCGTTGCCTATATCGTCCCCGAAAACCTCTGGTACATCATCCCCGTCCAGGCCATCGGACACCGGAAAGGCGTCCGCTTCTATCCCCACACCCGCCGTGAATCCCGCGCCCTGTTCGAAAAATACCGCGAAGCCTGGTGCCTCCTCGATTCCTCCCGCAAAGTCCGCCTCCGCAAATCCGACCCCCGCCGCTGCCGCAGCAAACACCTGGAAGTCCGCTGCGCCGTCTGCCCCCAGCGCGCTTGAGTTCATTCGTCACAGACAAAGGTGGGAGGCTCTGCAATGCTCGCGGGGCTAGCACGACTCATGTGGAACGGACACTCCTGTCCGTTGCCTTTGACTTTGTTTTTGATCTTGACCTTGGCGCTGAACCCATGCCGAAGCAAACTCTAGATCGAAAATACGAATACCGTCGCTATCTGCCCCACTATCAGCAGCCAGGCCGAGCCATATTCGTAACTTTCCGCAAAGGGAATCGGATCCCATTTCCTCCAGAAGCACGAGACGCAATACTCCAACACTGCCTGCGCGATCACGGAAAACGTTACGAACTCCACGCCGTCGTAGTCATGCCAGACCATGTCCACCTTTTGCTCACGCCGCTGCGCGATGACAAAGCCTGGCCCTACGCACTACCGCTCATATTGAAGCCGCTCAAAGGCGCCTCGGCACGAAGCGTTAACAAACTCCTGAACTCCAGCGGCCCAGTCTGGCAGGAAGAATCGTTCGACCATGTCCTCCGCTCGCAGGAGAGCTTCGAAGAGAAGCTGGAGTACATCCGCCAAAATCCGGTCCGCCGAGGCTTGGCAAAGAAACCCGAAGACTATAAGTGGCTCTGGCTCGAGCAAACGGCAGGGAAGTGAAGTCAACTCGTGTGGGTCGGACACTCTTGTCCGACGCTTTTGAACTTGGGTTTGATCTTGCCCTTTGTGTCGAGGTTGCTCGAGAGGGTGCCGGGGTCGAGACTCAACCCCAACCTCAACCCCAACCTCAAAAGCGACGGACAAGAGTGTCCGTCCCACACGAGCATCGCTTATACTGACCTCATCTATGTCTGGGGATTCACAGAAGACCTTTTACCTCGAAACCTTCGGCTGTCAGATGAACGTGCATGACTCCGAAAAGGTCATCGGCACGCTCGTCCACGAGGGATACCAGCAGGTGCAAACGGTCGAGCAAGCCGACTTGATTCTCTACAACACCTGCTCGATCCGAGATAAGGCGGAACAGAAAGTTTTCCATCGTCTGGCGGATTACAAGAAGCTGCTGGCGCAGGGAAAGAAATTTGGCGTGCTGGGCTGCGTGGCGCAACAGGAAGGCGAAAAGATTTTCGAGCGCGCGCCGCATGTCTCGATGGTGTGCGGATCGGCCTCGTACAGAAATCTGCCGCAGATGCTGATCCAGCTCGAAACAGGAAAGCCCGAAGCAGGGAAGCCTTTGCGCGTGACCGGACTCGACGATCGCGAGACCGACGAATGCTTCGAGACCGAATTCACCGCCCGCACCAATCCGCATCGCGGATACATCACCATCATCGAAGGCTGCGACAAATTCTGCGCCTACTGCGTGGTGCCGTTCACGCGCGGAAAAGAACGGAGCCGCACCTCCGAGTCGGTGCTCGCCGAAGCCCGCCAGATGGCCGATCTCGGCTATACGGAGATTCAGCTGCTGGGCCAGAACGTGAATTCCTATAAAGATCCGGACTGCGCATCTTCCGGAAAACAGAGAACGTTCGCCGAATTGCTGGCCGCCGTGGGAGAAGTTCCCGGGATTCGGCGAGTGCGTTTCACTACTTCGCATCCGCGCGATTTCGGTCGCGACATCATCGACGCCATCGACGCCGTCCCTACGCTCTGCGACCACGTGCATCTGCCCGTGCAGAGCGGCTCGGACCGCGTGCTGAATGCGATGCAACGCCTCTACACGCGCGAACAATATCTCGAGCGAATCGCGTGGATGAAGGCCGCCAAGCGCCCGATCAGCATCACCAGCGATGTCATCGTGGGCTTTCCCGGAGAAACCGAAGAAGACTTCGCCCAGACTTTATCGCTGCTCGACGAAGTGGGCTACGATGCGGTTTTTACTTTCAAATATTCGCCGCGTCCGAACACGCCGTCGCTGGCCTTGGAGGATGCCATTCCAGATCAGGAAAAATCCCGCCGGCTGGAAGTTCTGATGGCGCGTCAGAGAGAAATACAAATCGCGCGTTATAAGAAATACATAAACGACACGCTGGAAGTAATGGTTGAAGGCAGGAACGAAGCGCGTAAGCAGTGGATCGGCCGCACCAGCCACAACAAGACCCTGAACTTCACCGCGCCCGAAACATCCGCTCTTCAACCAGGATCGTATGTAAACGTAAAGGCCACCCAAAGCTTTCCCAACAGCCTGCTGGGAGAATTGGTGGTATAAAGGCGAAAGACTTAGAGTTTTCAGGAGCTCCCATGGAAGTAGAGATGACCATCCGCGGCCTTTTAATGGATCCGGTGACGAATACGCCTATTGTGATTTTGAAGGATGTGGCGGGAGAATCGGTGTTGCCGATCTGGGTGGGAGTTTATGAGGCGAACGCGATTGCGCTGGAGATGGAGAAAGTAAACACGCCGCGTCCGATGACGCATGATCTCATCAAGAATGTGCTGACCGGGCTGGAGACACAGGTGCATAAAGTTGTTGTGACGGAGCTGCGCGAAGATACGTTTTATGCGGTGATCTGGCTGGAGCGCGGAGGCGAGGTGGTCAGCATTGATTCGCGGCCGTCAGATGCGCTGGCGTTGGCGTTGCGCGTGGATTGTCCGATCTTCGTGGATGAGATCGTGTTGAAGAATTCGAAGCAGGCGGCGAATATGTCGGATCGCGTGAGCGCGGAAGAGTTGCGAAAATATCTGGAAGGGCTGAACGACGAAGACCTGGGGAAGTACAAGATGTAAGCAGTAGCTCCGCAGGCAGGCTGGTCGGCACGCGGTGTAAATCTCCTGAACAATCTAATCGTAGCGAGCCCAATTCTTGGGCTCAGTTCGTCGACTTTACATAATACCTGTTATCGGACGTTGCAACTGCCTTCTGGCGAATTGCATGGGTTCTTTCGATTCCCCTCAGGATGACAAGGCCTTCTTGGCTGCTGGTTGCTGATCGACCGAAAATACAATCTTAGGGTGGAACAATGTGCCGGCGACACGGGTAGCGATGGCGAGCAAGTCGTTTTGGTTGGCGAAAACTTTCACTTGGCGGGCACGGGAAAGCTCAGGGAGATTAACGGGGCGGCCACTGCGGATGCGGGCGGCGGTGGCTTCGTCGGCAGTAACCGACGGAAAGCGCGGGAGGAGTTGGCGGGGGTGAATGAAGAACGTGGCCACGCTGTTGGGGCGAGCCTCGTTGGCGACCTCTACGTTGCCGTCGACTTCCAGGACAGCAGGTTCCTCCACTTCGCTTCCCTTTCCCTGCGGAAAAGCGAAGCTCCGGTCGGAATGACAATCCTTTATTTCTCCTCGGATTGTTTGATCTCCGGTTGTTCGACCTTCAATTTCTTCGAGGGTGTGGGCTTGAGTGATATCGAACTCGGCGACGGCGGTACGGCGGAGGGATTCGAGATGAGCTCCGCAGCCGAGGCGCTGGCCCATTTCGTGGGCGATGGAACGCATGTAGGTTCCTGAGGACACGTGGGCACGGAAGTGGGCGCGATCGGCTTCGACAGCGGTGATGGTGAACTCCTTGATCTCGACCTGAACCGCTTTCAGGATTATCTCTTTTTGTCTTCGTGCCAGTTTGTAGGCCGGGACGCCGTGGATCTTCTTGGCGGAAAACAGCGGAGGAACCTGGTCGATCAGGCCGTGGAATGCGGCAGCGAGTTTCTGGAGATCCTGCAAGCTGGGAGTGGCTGAGGACACTTCACCTAGGGGTTCACCATCGGCATCGTAAGTATTGGTGGCAAAGCCGAAACGAATCACGCCTTCGTAGGTTTTGTCGGAGGCGATGTAGAACTGCGCCAGGCGGGTGAGAGATCCGGTGACGAGCGGGAGGACACCGGTAGCGAGAGGATCGAGCGTGCCAAGATGGCCGACGGAGCGCTGCTGGAGAATGCGGCGCATGCGGTTAACCACGTCGTGGGAGGTCCAACCGGAGGGCTTGTCGATGACGATGACGCCATTCATGATCAGGATTTGATAATTTGGTAATTGAGCAATTTCGTAATTTGGAAACCGCAGGCCGGCTCGCGGCCATTTTCAAAGCAAATCACTCAGTCACCACGTTACCAGATTTCTTATGCTTCCTATTCGCGATGACCAGCCTCGGTATAGCACCCCGTTCGTGACATGGTTCTTGATTGGGCTGAACCTGGTGATTTTTTTCTTTGAGTGGTCGCTGGATCAGCAGAGTCTGAACTCGCTGATTCATCAGTTCGGGGTAGTGCCGTATCATCTGGCCGTATTTCTGGGAGGCTCGCACCGGTATCCGCTGGCGGCGATCGTGGTTCCCCTGTTTACATCCCTTTTTCTGCACGGATCGTGGATGCATGTGATCGGCAACATGTGGTTCCTCTTCATTTTTGGCGACAATGTTGAGGACTACCTGGGGCACTTCAAGTACCTGGTGTTTTACCTGCTCACCGGGGTGATCGCGATGGGCACGCATGTCGCCATGAATTTGCATTCAACCGCACCCGCTGTTGGAGCCAGCGGAGCGATTGCCGGAGTGCTGGGGGCTTATTTCGTTCTTTATCCCAGGGCACGGGTACTGACGTGGTTCTTTATATTTGTGCTGTGGGTGCCGGCGTGGATCATCCTGGGATACTGGTTTGTGCTGAATTTTCTAAGCGGCACGGCAACTGCGCTGGCGGTGCAGCGGGGGAACATGGGTGGAGTAGCCTTCTGGGCGCACGTGGGCGGATTTATCTCGGGAGCGCTGCTGGTGAAAGTTTTCGGCGAGCGGCAGCTGCGCTATCCCTACGCGATGCAGCGCTGAATTCCGTTGACTACTTCTTCGGGCGCGACTCCGGGGGCACGAGGCCGGAGAGGCGATAGTAGACGACGAGCTGACCGTAATGTTCGCCCGAATGCTCGATGAAACCGTAGGCCCAGTCGTAAACGCGCGCCTGTTGATGGGCGAAGGGGTCGACGATCAGGTCGTTCATTCCGCTATCGCCTTTAGCTTGAATGGCGGCTGCGCCGTCGGCGAAGGATTTCTTGACAAAGGCGACGACGTCGGCTTTGGTTTTGTAAACGGAGCGGCTGGGGTTCTCATCCACTTTGGTTTTGTCTCCGCGGACGGCGTAGGTGAAGTAATAATTGGCGCCGGCGGCGTGGAGTAGTTGCTCGGCGAAGCTGCGCTGGGCGGGCGTTGGCTTGAAATCGTATTTGTCCTCGGGAAAATCTTCGGCCATGGCGATCAGCTTGCGGCCAATGTCGTTCCAGGAGTCGAGCACAACTTTCGAGGGACTATCCGGCGGTTTCACTTCCTTCTTGGTGTCCTGTGCGTGGGCGGGGAAAGCAAGGATCGCTACGGAGAACATGACTGCGATCAGAAACGACGCCTTTCTCATGGCTGGCTCCTGCGGAGAATTTGGACGCGCGTATCTTAGCTGGAAATCTTACGTATGTAAAACCTGAATCAAGATCAAGGGCAAGGTCAAGATCAAGAGCAAGGTCAAAGGCAACGGACAGGAGTGTCCGTTCCACACGTGTCACAATCAGATTCCGTTAGGGCGCTGGCGAATCAGCGAAAGGAACTCGGAACGCGTTTCGTTCGAATCGCGGAAGCAGCCGAGCATGGAGGAAGTGACGGCGGCGGAATGTTGCTTCTCGACGCCGCGCATCATCATGCACAGGTGGCGGGCTTCGATGACTACGCCGACGCCTTGCGGCTCGATTACTTTCTGAATGGTTTCGGCGATCTGGGTGGTGAGGCGCTCCTGAATCTGCAGGCGGCGGGAGAAGAGTTCGATGAGGCGCGGAACCTTGCTGAGGCCGATGACTTTGCCGTTGGGAATGTATGCGACATGCACTTTGCCGAAGAAGGGCAGCAGGTGATGCTCGCAGAGGCTGAACATTTCTACGTCCTTGACGATGACCATTTCATCATAGGAGACGGTGAAGAGCGCGCCCTTGAGCAAAGCTTCCGCATCTTCGGTGTAGCCGCGGGTGAGGAACTGCATGGACTTGCGGACACGCTCGGGAGTTTGCTGAAGACCCTCGCGGTGCGGGTCTTCGCCGAGGCGAACGAGCATTTCCTGGACGAGGTCTTCAAAGCTGGCGCTGGTGAGGGTTTGCGATTCGGTTGTGGGTTTCATAGTGAGGTCCATTTAGTAATTTTGTAATTTCTAATTTTGTAAGTCGAAATGTTTGCCTTGCCCGTAATATTCGAAGGAATTCATCATCGTTTCTTCTAAGCGTACTCTCTCAAGATGCGCTTGGTGGAAGCCACGCCGCACTATTTCGTAAATCTCTATGCAGAGATTTTCCGTGGTGGGCACTTTCCGGGCGAATTCTTTCACCGTGTTTAAATTTTCGTGATCGAAGCGAGCGAGCACTTCCCTTTCGATGAAGCCGTCGAGATCGGTGAGGTTGCAAACCATACCGGTTTTTTGATCGACCTGGCCGCTGACGGTTACTTCGACGATGTAGTTATGTCCGTGACCATAGGGATTGTTGCACTTTCCGTAGGTCGTCTGATTCTCGGCGTCGGACATGGCGTCGCTGTGCAGACGGTGCGACGCGGAGAACAGGTAGCGGCGCGAGAGATGAGCTTTCATATTATGAACCTCGTAATCATCTTATGAAACTCGTAATCCTCCAGCTCATGCTTCTCCGTAGAAATCGACGAAGAGATCTGGGGTTTCGTAAACCCGGACCCGGTGCAGCTTGGCGTGTTCGAGCTTGGTGACCAGACGTTGCCAGATGGCGATGGCGATGTTTTCGGTAGTAGGGATCTGATGAAGAAATTCGGGGACTTCTTTGTTGAGGAAGCGATGGTCCATAGCGTCGAGGACCTCGCGGTGCATGACGTCTTTGAGTTGCTTGAGGTCGACGACGAAACCAGAGCGGGGATCGACTTCTCCTTTGACCGTGACTTCCAATGTGTAGTTGTGGCCGTGGCCGTTGGGGTTGTTGCATTTGCCGAAGACACGGCGATTCTCTTCCGGAGTGAACTCCGGGTTGTGGTAGTAGTGCGATGCGGAGAATTCAGCTTTGCGTGTGAGATAGACCATAAAAAGCAGTTGCCAGTGATCAGTGGCCAGTTGCCAGTAAATGCGCTTCGTCCGAATACTCGCGGCCCTTCCAAGGGACACTACCCTTCGCGTGCGCCCTGGCCGAGCGCAGCAAGAGATAGGAGAACAGAGGAAGGCCGAGGAAAGCGAGAAGGTTTGCGTCCCAGGAAAAATGGGCGCGGCGGATTCGCGCCAGAAAAACCGCGTACAAGATTACGAGCAGCGTGCTTGCCGCAATTGCCGATTGCCAATGTCCACGAAGAGTGGTGGTGACGGTGATCGCGAGGCTGGCGAGGATCAGGACAAATTCAATTGCGCGAAGCACCGCCAAGCGAAGTGGCGAGGGGAATAAGAGTGCGAGGTTCTTGGTCCAGCCTTCGCGAAGTTGGGCGAAGGTGCGATACATGCGGGTGCGAACGGCGTCGCCGCCGAAGCGGAAGAATATCTTCCTGCCGGAGCGTTTCACGGCGCGAGCCAGAGCGACGTCTTCGAGCAGGTCGCCGGCGATGGAGGCGTGTCCGCCGACGGCGTCATAGGCCTCGCGCGTGATCAGGATGTACTGGCCGTTGGCAGCCGCGGCGGGAGAAGTGGGATCGTTCACCTGCGCCGGGCGAAAGGTTGCGGCCAGTTCGGCGAAGATCACTGGCATCACAGCTTTCTCCCAAAAGCTTTTCACAATCTGTTCCGGAGAGTAGGAGAGCATGGCCGCGCCGTGGCGCTGCGCTTCTTCTAGGCCGCGCGCGAGCGATCCGGGCAGATGGATGGTATCCGCGTCGGTGAACAGCAGCCAATCGCCGTGAGCGGTCCTGGAGCCGGCGATGACAGCGTTATTTTTGCCAGTCCAGCCCGTGGGGAGCGGCCCGGGGTCGATGACGCGGACTCGCCGATCGCAGAACGAGGAGGCGATCTGGTGAGTGCGATCGGTGGAATGGTCGTCGACCACGATGATTTCGAAGGCGACTCCGGCTTGCGTGACAAGAGATTCGAGACATGCGCCGAGGCAGGCTTCTTCGTTGCGGGCCGGGATGATTACCGACACGGCGGGTTGACGGGTTGCTGTGTCTGTCGCAGGCATGCGCCGAATCCATTATTATAGCGGGGTGCGACGCATCCTTTGGTTTCTCAGCAGTGCTGCCCTGGGTTTCATTCTGGTTTCGCTTTCCGGCTGCTACAGCGGCACGCGGCCGCCACGAATCGGTTCAGCGGCGCCGGATTTCACGGTGCATGACGCCGGGCAGACGGTAACTCTCAGCCAACTTAAGGGGCAAGTCGTCGTGCTGAATTTCTGGGCGACGTGGTGCCCACCGTGTATTGAGGAGATGCCGTCGCTGGTGCAGATGCAGCAGCGGATGAAGACCAAGGGCGTGACCGTGCTGGCGGTCAGCGTGGATGTAGATCAGGATAATTACCAGCGATTCCTGAAGGATCACAATGTGAATTTGCTTTCGGTGCGCGATGCCGATCAGAAAAGCAATGCGCTGTATGGGACGTTCAAGTTTCCCGAGACTTACGTGATCGATCGGAATGGGGTGGTGCGGCGCAAGTTCATTGGGGCGGTGGATTGGACGGAGCCAGACGTAATTGAGTATTTGGGGAAGCTGTAGGGAGCCACAGGGGCTAAAGCCCCCATGTCTTTTGGAAATGCTTTCGCGGCGCTGAAGCGCCGCTCTTCCGCGGTACTGCAAGAAAACAGCAGGTTCCTCCGCTTCGTCGTCGCTGGCGCTCCGGCTCCGGTCGGAATGACAAACGAGTTGATGGCTGACAAGGTCAAAGTCAAAAGCGACCGACAGGAGTGTCCGTCCCACACGAGCGGTTACAGCTTTGCGTGGCGGAGGCGGAGGGCGTTGGTGATCACCGACACCGAACTGAAGCTCATGGCAGCGGCGGCGAAGATGGGGCTGAGCAGCAGGCCGAAAAAGGGATAGAGGACGCCGGCTGCGATGGGGACGCCGATCGCGTTGTAGACGAAGGCAAAGAAAAGATTTTGGCGGATGTTGCGCATGGTGGCGCGGCTTAGATTGCGGGCGCGCAGGATTCCGGTGAGATCACCTTTGACCAGCGTGATGCCGCCGCTTTCCATAGCGACGTCGGTGCCGGTACCCATGGCGATGCCGACATCGGCTTGCGCGAGTGCGGGGGCGTCGTTGACGCCGTCACCCGCCATCGCGACTACTCTTCCCTGCCCTTGCAGTTTGCGGATGATCTCGAGCTTTCCTTCTGGCAAGACTTCGGCTTCGAATTCGTCGATACCCAGCACTCTGCGCGAGATTCGCTGCAGTGGCGCTGTTATCTCCAGTGAGCATGACGACGCGGATGCCCTGATTCTTCAGATCGCGAATGGCATTGAGAGTGGTGGGCTTCAGGGGATCGGCGACCGAGAGCGTGCGAACGAACTTTCCGTCGATGGCAACACATAGGGTGGTGCCAACACCGGGGTTAGCCTCACGGAAGTCGGTGTTCGCGCGGACGAAGGCGCCCAGCTCCGTCATGAGTGCGGCATTGCCGACGGCGACTTGTCTGCCATCAACCGTTCCAGTGATTCCCTTCCCTGAAACATTTTTGAAATCCTGCGGCTGTGAAAGCGAGAGGCCTTGTCTTTCCGCAGCGGTGACGATTGCGCTGGCCAGAGGATGCTCGCTGGCTCGCTCCAGGCTGGCGGCGAGGCGAAGGGCTTGAGAGGTTTCGGCTTCATCGTGTGAGACAGTAAGTCCGAGCAACTGCGGCTTGCCTTCGGTGAGCGTGCCAGTTTTGTCGACGACCAAGGTGTCGACCTTTTCCAGAATTTCCAGGGCTTCAGCGTTCTTGATGAGGACACCGGCGCGCGCGCCGCGGCCCACGCCGACCATGATTGCCATAGGCGTGGCGAGTCCCAGAGCGCAGGGGCAGGCGATGATGAGCACGGCGACGGCATTCACGAGCGCGTGCGCCAAGCGCGGTTGCGGACCGAAGAGAAGCCACGCGATAAAAGTGATGACGGCAACGGCGACGACGATGGGGACGAACCATTTCGCCACGCGATCGGCGAGACGCTGGATGGGAGCGCGGCTGCGCTGTGCCTGACCGACGAGTTGGACGATGCGCGCCAGCAAAGTTTCAGCCCCGACGCGTTCGGCTCGCATGATGAACGAGCCGGTGCTGTTGATGGTGGCGCCCATTACGTTGCTGTTCGTCGACTTCTCTACTGGCATGGATTCGCCCGTGATCATCGACTCATCGATCGAACTGCGCCCCTCCAGCAGCACGCCGTCTACCGGGATTTTTTCTCCGGGGCGCACGCGCAAGCGATCTCCGGGCTGTACTTGCTCAAGCGGAATATCCTTCTCAGTGCCATCGGCGTTTAGACGGCGCGCGGTGCGGGGACTGAGATCGAGGAGGGCGCGAATAGCGGCGCTGGTGCGGCTGCGGGCGCGCAACTCCATGACCTGGCCGAGGAGGACAAGCGTGGTGATGGCGGCGGCGGCTTCGAAGTAGACGTCGGGATAACCGGACATGCCGCGCAGAGACTGGGGAAATACTCCCGGTGCGACCGTGGCGATGAAGCTATACCCGTAGGCGACGCCGGTGCCCATGCCGATCAGCGTGAACATGTTCGGGCTGCGGTTGACCAGCGAAGTCCGGAAACGTTGAAAGAACGGCCAGCCGCCCCAGAGAACGACTGGAGTGGCAAGCACGAATTCAAACCAGGTAATCCCAGCCCCGCTTAGGAAATAGGCGACTGCGTTTGGGCTCATGTTCATGCTGGCCATGGCGATGACCATGAGTGGCACGGTCAGAGCGAGACTGACCCAGAAGCGGCGGGTCATGTCGCGGAGTTCGGGATTTTCCTCAGACGCGGCGGTGACCGTGCGGGGTTCGAGCGCCATGCCACAGGTGGGACAGGATCCAGGGCCGGGGCGAACGATCTCCGGATGCATGGGACAGGTGTATTCGGTGCGTGTGGACGCGACGGGAACATCCGCTTCAAGCGCCATGCCGCATGACGGGCAGGCCCCAGGCTTTGTTTCACGAACTTCGGGGCACATAGGGCAGACGTAGGCTGTAGAGACGGGGGCTTGAGCAGCGGCGGACTGAGGTTTTGTCAATTGCAAGTGGCCAGGAGGAGCGCCTACGTGAGCGCGAGGCGCGGGTATGGCGCTGCCTAGCATCACTAATCCTGCTGCTCTTGCGGGCGGAGGGGCGCTCAGATATTTTTTCGGATCGGCCTGGAATTTTTCCACGCAAGGCGCACAGCAGAAATAGTATTTCTTGCCACCGTGCTCGGAGACGTGTTTGGTCTTGGCGGGATCTACATTCATCCCGCACACGGGATCGCGCTCCAGAGTTGCGGGTTGATCGGATGGCTTGCTCGACATAGTTCTGTGTAAGGCTGTTCGATGGGCGATGCTTTATATTGGATTCAGCCCTAAACACTTGGGTGTCACTATCCTACGCTGAAGAGGACTCTTTCATGACGTATCTGGACGTTGTTTTCCGCTACGGCACGACGCCGGGCGAAACAGCTTTGCGGGCGATCGACGGGATGCGCGAGGTGTATGGAATTCGAAAGGTCAGTTTCAACGAAGCGGGGCGCACGGTGCGGGTGGAGTACGATGCCTCGCGCCTGAAGGTAGACGCGGTGGCGCGACTGCTGCGCCAAGCCGGGATCGACGTGAGGGAACAACTGGCGCTAGCCTAAGAAATTGGGGGGAGGGCCAACGCTTCGCTGCTTGGTAATGCAAGGGGCGCCCAAGAGAACCTCTGGCCGAAGTCATCCTTGGAACGCCCCGTTGCGCGCCACTTCGTCTGTTGCTCTTATATGCACATCTCGTGCCGTTCCGTAAGGTATTCAAAATACTAGCGCCGCGCTCCGGAGGGTTTGTAGGAATTGCTCTGGGCGTGGAAAGATTTACTTTTCGGCAGGAGCTGAATCGCGATGGCACGACCGGAAGCTTGTTCAAAAGCGGTGAGCGGGGCCTCTGGTTGTACAGCAAATACCTTAGATTGATCGCAAAAATAGCGCTAACAACATGCGCTCCGAGTCAGACATTCCTTGAGTGTCACGGACTACGGAACGGGTTCAGTAAGGGCGGTCAATGAGTGGGATCGCCTGCTCGATTTGCGGAGTCACAAGCTTAATCCGTTAAGGGTCAGCGGGCTGGACTGATCAGAGGACCCTTTCGTTGTGAACTAAACACTCCTGTTAGCTGGCGAAAAATCCCCATATCATTCGCTGAACCCATCAAGCCGGGTGAGTGTAAAGGCCTGATTACGTCAAACCAAGCGGCGGCCCTTCAAATGTAACGTTTGGGCGCTGAAACGCACTACCTATATAGACGGCGTCGTGCGGGGAAGATCCATCGCAAGCATGGGAGGACCAGCACGAACGATGAGGTTGACATGTTTGCCCGAAAGGTTGCTGTTCTCCTAAAGCCGGACTCACTTCCGGAATTCACGAATCTTATGGAGTGCGAAATCCTTCCCTGGCTACGAAAGCAAGAGGGGTTCCTGGATTTAATTACCCTGGCTGTCACGAATAGCAGAGAAGTCGCGACCATCAGCTTCTGGGATCACCAAGTGAATGCTGAGGCTTGCAATACAAGCGGCTATCCAGAAGTGGAAGAAATTCTGAAAAGACTTTTGGACGGCGGTCCTTACGTTAAGACGTTTGATGTTGTCGGCTCAACATTTCAAAGAGTTACCCTCGGGCAGCGGCCTGAACCAGAACGTCTCCTGGAGATTGGTCCGACACCACTTGGCTATCGCTCAGCGGCCGTAGCGTCTGAAGGCGGAAGTTAAGGCAGATAAATCGCGATTTCAGTGATCGACCCCGGTGTCCCCGGACAAGAGGAAGTTTGCTACAATGATTTTTCGGTTGGCGATGAATTCGCGCCTGGAATACACATAGTTAGCCGGAGTGACGGGGGATGAGCGTTCGCCAGTTCGTTCTGTCTCCCTTATTTTTCTTGTAGTTGAAAACCTGCGCCCTTAGCTCAGCTGGATAGAGCGTCTGGCTACGAACCAGAAGGTCGGGAGTTCGAATCTCTCAGGGCGCACCAGATTCCCACTGAAAACAGACAAGTTAAAAGGGAGCCAAATTTCAGGCTCCCTCGGATTTCGCTCAACTGTGATAGAACTGTGATAAATCAGCTTACTGCAGCACTGTGTGCTCTTGCTCAGTGGCGCTGCAGTTCTGCCGGTCAAGCAGCGCCGTGCGCACGTCGGCATCGTTTGTGACGTTGTAACGCGAAAAGACGCTGACTGTTCGGTGTCCCGAAATGGCCATAACCATTGGCTCCGGAATTCACGTCGAGTGCGCATCTGGGGAACGCTGCTCGCCGGGTGCCCATTACTAGTTCACGACGACACTGTTAACCCGTGGACCGGGCCGTTCTCAGTCGGCGCACTTTTCACTGTTAACTTCTGGGAGCATGGATTTGTTGACCTCTTCGGTAGCTCTTTTTTTATTTCTGCATTTCCTCAATAGTGAGGCGGCACAACACGGTGTTCAGCAGCGTGCGATGCCCATAGCGTCAGCATGGAGTGCCGACGTGCGTGGGATTCTTCCAGGTCCTCCGGTTCCCACGCTTGTCGGTGCCCGAGGACATGAATACGAGCACCTTCCCAGGACATCATTGTGGTTCGTAGATAACAACACAGTCGTAGTGACCTTCGTGACTAGGAACACTCCTGACAACCCAAAGTTGTCCCGGCGTGACGCGTCCGACCAACGGTTAACCTTGCGCCTTTGGGCTGTATTTTTCGATGCAAAGTCAGGGAAGGTCAAAACCACCCATGATTGGCCCGTCACGGCACGATCCGCACACATAGCGGCAGTTCTTGATGGAAAGTTTGTTACACAATCGGCAACTGACCTGACACTTTATTCCTCAGAATATGCCGAGTTAAAGAGGCTGCAACTGCCTTCTGCAGACGAAGATCATTGGATCGCTCAGGCGTCACCAACTGGGAAGACAATTTTGTTTGTCGCTTCCGATCTGAGAACTCGCTCGCCGGTCCAATGGGTATCGGTCGAAACGGAAAACCTCCGAGTCCTCAAGTCATGGCAAGAAGTTCAGAGCGGTTGGGTCGGCGTCTCCGACGACCGTATAGCGATGACAAGTTGTGTCTGGTTTTATGATTGTAAACCTAGCGTAGAGATCAAGAGTCCTAATGGCGAATGGAGAAAGGTCGTTCCCGCCGACCGGCACTTCGAGCCCCACCCACAATTTGTTAGTAATGAACTGCTGGTCCTCTTGGGCCGCAAGATCGTGGTTCTCCGACCTGACGGAGGCGTGATAAGGGATGAAGATACGCCCTTCGAGAGTTGCTGGTGGGGAGGAGTTTATCCTGCTGCGCAGGGTGAGCGGTTTGTAGTTCCTTCTTGCAAAGCTAGAGGAGGTTCGGCGTTGCTCGATTTAGGAGGTCGCGAGGAACTGACGAAAATCTTCGTTTACGATGCCCCGTTTAAGGGGCAGCCCCAAGCGCTGGAACTGAGGGGAGCGAACGTCAAGGCCGCTAGCCAAATCGTCCTGTCGCCCGATGGTTCCAAACTGGCTGCCCTGAATGACCGCGCTGTATCGGTTTATTTGCTACCCGTGGACCTGAGCAACCACCCTGGAAACTAGTGAGACGGTCGAGTTCAGCGCCAAGTTGCTGACGATGGATGTGGGATCCTGCAATCCTATCGTTTTCTGGCACTTTCTTTGGCTGCGGGCTAGTAGGGTCTAGTCATCAAAAACGGGCTACGAACCAGAAGGTTGGGAGTTCGAATCTCTCAGGGCGCACCAGATTCCTCCAGATCCTTCGCCCAAAACCGGCTCAGGATTTCGGCTGCGGGCTCCCGCTTCGCTCACGCCCGCAAGCGCATCAAGTTCGAATCTCTCAGGGGCGCACCATTCATTGCTCATCCTACCCGGCATCCGAGAGATGGCACGCTGCGGGTCGCTTATGGGGTTCTCGCCAGCGAGCGGCAGAGCGAAGGAAAATGATGATTCCGTTTGACCCCTGTCGTGCATCTAGCAGTTTTAGAAAAATCGGCAGCCACGGGCGGGAGGAGAATCTTGAAACTTAGTTCCCAGTGGTATTTTCTTACGTTGATAATCGGCATTATTCCGTTGATCGATTCGGTTCCGAGGCTAAAAGCTCAAGATGCGCACTTTCATAACGCGCCTGTCTCCAGCAGTGAGTTGAAGAACCCGTATGCGGGCGAAACAGCAGCCGTCGCAGCCGGCGCAAGGTTGTATACGACGAACTGCGGCTCCTGCCATGGGATTAAGGGACGGGGAACCGGGAATATTCCTGCCCTGGCGCATGGGTCCACGCAAGTTGCTTCGGACGGAGAGGTGTTCTGGTTTATTACGAAGGGATCGGTGGATAACGGCATGCCGTCCTGGGCGAGTATGCCGGAGCAGAATCGATGGCAGATCGTGACTTACTTGAAGTCGCTGAAGGGCACCTCAAGCGCTGGGACGGCGACTGCTCCGCTGGAGAACGTGAAGCCAGTCAAGACCAACGCGCCGCCTCCGCAGGCGCCTTTCACGGATTTTCGTTTTGAACAGCCGGGAAAGGTTCGCGAGATCACGGCGCAGGATCTTCCGGCACCCTATCGCACGGAATCCGCCAGCAATGGACCGGAACTGGCGGCTCGTCCTCGGGGTGCATGGCCGAAGGCTCCCACCGGATTCAGTGTGCAGCAATATGCCACGGGGCTCGACAATCCGAGATTGCTGCGGACTGCTCCCAACGGCGATATTTTCCTGGCAGAAAGCAGCAGCGGAAAAATCCGAGTGTTCCGCGGAATCACCGCCGATGGCAAGCCGCAGCAGGCGGAGATTTTTGCGACAGGGCTGAATCAGCCTTACGGCATTGCGTTCTATCCACCCGGTAATAATCCTCAATGGCTATACGTCGGAGACACGGATGCCGTGGTCCGGTTTCCTTATCGAAGCGGAGACTTAAAGGCGAGCGCGGAGGCACAGCACGTAGTCGATTTACCGCATGGCGCGGGACACTGGACGCGCGACGTGCAATTCACTACCGACGGCAAAAAGATGTTCGTCGCCGTGGGGTCAGCGTCGAATGTGGATGATCCCGACACGACGCCGGATGAAAAGAATCGAGCCGACATTCTGGAGTTCAATCCCGATGGTTCCGAGATGCGAGTGTATGCGTACGGAATCCGCAATGCGGGCGGAGGGCTGGCGATCCAACCGAAGACCGGCGAGCTGTGGTGCTCGGTGAACGAACGTGACGGATTGGGCGACAACCTTGTGCCCGATTACATTACGCACGTTGAGGAAGGTGGTTTCTATGGTTGGCCGTGGTGGTACATGGGCGGACATCAGGACCCGCGCCATGAGGGAAAGCATCTCGAGTTGCGGGAGAAGGTTTTGGTTCCTGATGTGCTATTGCAGCCGCACAACGCTTCGCTCGAGATGACGTTCTACCAGGGCACGCAATTCCCTGCTGAATACTCGGGAGACATTTTCGCGTCCGAGCACGGTTCGTGGAACCGGTCGGTGCGCGCCGGATATGAACTGATTCGTGTGCCCTTGCGCCAGACGACGCGAGCGACCGGGGAGTACGAGGATTTTCTGACCGGTTTTGTGATCGATAACGGGCACGTATGGGGAAGGCCGGTGGGTGTAACGGTGGCGGAGGATGGATCTCTGCTGGTGAGCGATGATGGTTCGAATTCCATCTGGCGGATTCGCTATACCGGCAGCGAGAGTCGCCATCGAGAGCGCGAGCAAAACGATGGAGCCCAGGGCGGGACCAGGACATCCAAGTAGGAAGTTGTTATTAACGGCGCTCAGCGTGATCGCGGCTTCGGCATTGTGTGCGTATCAATTCGGAGATCGGAACGAGTTGAACAGAATGCCGTTTACCGCGGTGCGACCTCTGGCGCTTGATCTGGCAAAGGCGCGGAAGTTGGCCAAGCAGGGGAATATTGATTTGTTTGCTGGACAGGACGAGCCGGGAGACACGGTGAACCTGCGCGGCGAAATCACCGATGCAAACTGTTATCTGGGCAGTCACATTCACGCTTACGACCATGCCTTTTGCGCGAAGGTGTGCGCTGCGGCCGGAGGGCCTATCGTATTTATTTCCGACCAGGGCGGGGAGATTTACCTGGTGATGAGTGAACGAAACGGCATCGGGCTTCCCGAAAACGTTCTCGATCGTATCGGAGTTCCGGGCATCATTGTCCGGGGCAAAGTGGTCAATGCCGACGGAATGCGCGCGTTGGCGATTGAGGGCTTAGCACCATAAATATCGGCGCAAAATGAACTCAAACACTGAAATCAAAATACAAGAGAGGAATCTGGAGGTCCGTTATGAGCAGCAAGCAAGAAGTTTCTGCAAGTCTGGCGGGAAGTGTTTCGTTGGGCGGAAAAGTTTCCGTGCATCGCCTCGGCTTTGGAGCCATGCGCCTCACCGGCGATGGGATCTGGGGTCCGCCAAAAGATAAGAAGGCAGCCTTGGCGGTGCTCCGGCGGGCGGTTGAACTGGGCGTCAACTTTATCGATACGGCCGATTCGTACGGGCCAGCGGTGAGCGAAGAACTGATCGCGGAGGCGTTGTCTCCGTATCCCAAGGATCTTGTGATTGCCACTAAGGGTGGATGGAATCGGCCCGGGCCCAATCAATGGACGCACGACGCGTCTCCGGAGCATCTGCGGGAGGCGATTGAAGGCAGTCTAAAGCGGCTGCGGGTTGATCGCATCGGGGTCTACCAACTGCACGCGCCCGATCCGGTGACGCCTTTCGAAGCGTCGGTGGAGACTCTCGCGGAGTTGCAGAAAGAAGGAAAGATTCATTTGGTGGGGCTCTCGAACGTTACGCAGGAACACATCGAGCGGGCGCGCAAGATTGTGCCTATCGTTTCGGTGCAGAACCGCTATAGCTTTGCCGATCGCGAA
Organism: uncultured Acidobacteriaceae bacterium; assembly: GCA_963782835.1. Lineage (GTDB taxonomy): Bacteria > Acidobacteriota > Terriglobia > Terriglobales > Acidobacteriaceae > Sulfotelmatobacter. Next base: position 236,801 of record CAWALR010000011.1, read on the forward strand.
TGGGATTACGTGGTGAGCTATTGTGAGCGAAACGGAATTGCGTTCATCCCATGGTTTCCGCTGGGAGCGGGCAAAGCAGCAGGCGAGGTTCTCAATCGCGTGGCGAAAGCAGAACAGAAGAATCCGTTGCAGGTAGCACTTGCATGGTTGCTGCAACGCTCGCCCATCATGTTGCCAATTCCGGGAACGTCCTCGGTTGAGCACCTGGAGGAAAATATCGGGGCAGCCTCATTGCGTCTAACAAAAGCGGAGTATGAAGAGCTTTCCGATGCCCCCCGTTTGGCAGCATAGCGGACAATAAATTTTGCTACCCCAGCCACTGCGGATTCTGGCATGTTCCAGTTGAAGTGGTGGCTGGTTTTATGTCGCTCGTATTCGCTGCGATTTAGTTCTCTCGGGCGCACTTACTGCTCGGTCTCGGAGGCCGCACTCCCTGCAGGTTACGGTACTTCGGTGCGTAGCGGGGAGCCAGACGGATTTCTAATGATCCGCGTTTTCTGCTAGTCTTAATCCTACCCTGTTGTTTCTGTCGAAGCTGTTTCAGTCATCCGCCGGAGCGAATCTCCGGAGCTCGGGTTCAAGCGAACGAATGCCCAAGGTTATCGAACAGGAAGTCTCTGTACTTTCCGCGTCGAAGAACGGACTGCTTTACCTCACGCCCAACGACTGGACGCTGGTGGCCGACAAGGCTACCCGGGTCAGCTTCCGCAAAGGGCAGACGCTGATTCATAAGGGCAAGAGATCAGACGGCGTCTATCTGCTGCTAAAGGGGACGGCCCGAGTGCAGATTCCGCCGCGCACGACGTCTCCGGAAATCAGGCCAGGCGAAATTTGCGGGGAGATGTCGTTTCTGGAAGACATGCCGGCCAGCGCGAACGTAATCGCGCATGAGGATGTAGAAGCCTACCATCTGGACCGTCCGGCCCTCGAAAGTCTGTTCGAGCTTTTTCCTCACCTCGCATCGCGCTTTTACCGGTCGTTGGCCACCAATCTTTCCCGCCGGCTGCGGGAGATGATAGAGCCCAGCGCGATCCGCGAGGACGTTTCAATCCCCAGAAAAAAAATCTAAGAGCGCTCCGCACCTCTTTTCAGGGTTCCGGAGCGCCCGAACAGCGCTCCCCCAAGAGCTGCTCACGGCCACGATATCTACCAAAAGTCCGATCGTGAATCCCACCGCCGCGCCATTGGAATGGCACGACCCGCCTAAGGTTTCGGCTGCAACTCGCCGATTCCTGAGCGATCGGCATCCTTCTTGGCCGATGTTCATAACATGGATGAACGCAAGAGGAAGTACTTAGTGTGCAGCGCTTTGCAACTTCAAATAGACACCTCTACTGCTCGATAGAAATAACTCTTGTGCAATCAACATCTTAGAGACGGCCAAGGTTTGGCAGACAGGTTGCACTAGAAGGGGCAGGAGAGCTAGGTCTCTCCCCCAACGGAGGCGCGAGCCTTGAATTCAGCACTCAGTGGTCTCTCAACAGGTTCAGGAGGAAGATAGTTATGAAGCGTATAGTGTTGATGGCTCTCCTTGCTCTGTCTTTGCCCTTAGCGGCGTTTGCGGATAATTCGGTGGACTTCACTAACAGCGGCGGAATGCTTTCCGGGAGTTCTACTGGACTGACGCTGACCGGTTCTGAGTTGATCGCAGTTAATGGCTTTGGTGGAGGAGGATTGATCACCGGGGCTCTTGGTACTCTGAGTTTTTCAACGGGTAGCATGACCAGCGGTACCTTGGCAATGGGTGCTGTCTTCGGTGGCGGAGGCAGCTTCGTCATCGACAGTAGCGGCAGCCTTGGCCTTCCCAGCGGAGCGCTTTTCACGGGTTCGTTTACCGGTCCGGTGACCTGGACCATGATTACCTTGGCCAATGGAACTCACGACTACACCTTGTCGGGATCTGTCTCGGGTACTTGGTATAACGGGTCCACGGCGAATGGAGCCACCGTTCAGTTGACGATCAACACGGGAAAGGGATTCTTTAACGGGAAGAAGAGAATCTCCAGCGGCGACTCGAATATTGTGACTGCGGTACCGGAGCCGGGCACCTTGGGTTTGCTTGGAACAGGTCTCATCGGTTTAGCCGGAGCGTTGCACCGGAAGCTAAGAGTCTGAGCCATCTCTGAATTTGCCTCTCAAGAGCCCCGCATGTCGCGGGGCTTTTGCTTTTGTCACTCGCTCTGACCTCGCTCGCGCATCTCATTAGCGGATTCTTCAAATTACCCCAGTAACCTGCAGGAGGGGATTACCGTTGACGCCCACCGTACCCCATCCTTACATTCGCCACAGGGGGTCGTATGAAAGATATCCATGAGGTGTTGCGGCAGAAGCAGACCAAGTATGCCCAACTGGGGAAACAGATTGAGATGCTCCAGCAGGCGGCGGAGAAACTCCGCGAGGTGGCTCCCTTGCTGGCAGAAAATGATGACGACGATAATGCGGTCTTGATGGAAGTCGACGAAGCCTTGTCCAGCACTGAGGCTGCGAGCTCGAAGGCAGCGGCGGCAGGTTCGGGAGCGGGCTCCAAAGCAGCTCGACCCGCAGCGCCGCGGTGGCCATAGTCTCGCCCATTAGGCGGGGATTCCAGTTATGACCCTTCTGGCATTGCTGATTTCAACAGACGATTCCGCAGCCGAGATCCTGGGCCGGGTGCTTCCGGCCTCAGGCATCGCTGTGGAGCGTTTCAGCGATCTGGCGAGTGCCATGGCCCGGCTTCAGCAGCAGCGCTTCGACGCGCTGGTGCTCGATTACGAAGACGCGCCAGCGGCAGCGGAGATTTTCGAAGAGGGCCGCAGGCTGAATTCCGGAAGCGCTCCAGTAACGGTGGCCTTGGTCGCAGAGCGCGCCAAAGCCCGCGATATTCTGAGTGGCGGAGCGCACTTTGTCCTCTATAAGCCGCTCTCCGAAGAAAGCGCCAGAGCCGGTCTGCGTGCGGTCAGCGCGCTGTTGAATCGCGAACGGCGCCGCGCTTACCGCGTGCCCGTGCAAGCTCCGGTAGAACTCAGCCTGCCCGATACTCGCAAGGCGGAGGGGATTCTTCTGGATCTCAGCGAGACGGGGATGGATGTTCTGACGGCTGAGCCTCAGGTTCCGGGAGCCCTGATTAATTTCCGTTTCGAACTGCCTGACGGCTCCCTTGAAATACAAGCTCACGGACAAGTGGCATGGGCGAAGCCCAACGGACAAACCGGAGTTCACTTCCTGGATTTAGATGAATCGATCAAGACGCAGATGCGAACCTGGCTGCAGGCGGCTGCAGCGGCGCACGGTGCAGGTCAGGAAGAAACAGTTCCTCACTGCAAGCTCACGGACTTGAGCCTGGGCGGATGCTACGTGGAAACCGATTCGCCGTTTCCTGAACACTCCCTGGTGGACCTTTGCCTCAAGACCGATGAGATGGCCGTACATACGGAAGGAATGGTGCGAGTGGCGCACCCGGGTCACGGCATGGGCGTAGAGTTCCCTTCCCGCACGCCGGAACAACGGGCGCAGGTGGGCAATCTCATCAGCTTCCTGCGCGGGTGTCCTGAATCGATGTTGGAAATGAGTGTTTCTCCGCGCGCTCTGACCGCCGATTTGAGCCAGTTTGAGTGCGCTCCAGACGCGGCGGGCGAGGCTGCCCCAGACGAAGAACTGGACGATCCCCTGCTCGAGCTGTTGCTGCACGCCACCACGATGCAGCAGGATGATTTTCTCGAGGAACTTCGCCGCCAGCGCTCGGGAGAGAGCGTCGCCACCTAATTAGCGGCCGTGCGTCGATTTGACGCGGAATCCGTCTTGCCTCTCACGTACCCTCTTAACTATTTTCAACAAGCAAACAACAGCCTCTCGCGGCTATTGACTGGCAGAGTTGCAGGGAATACCAGAAGGCAGGACAGAAGCAGGCAGCGAGGACAGCGGAGTGCGCGAGAGGCCTGCGGCGGAACGTTTCCGGAGGCGAAGGATCCGACACCCCGTCTCTGGTACGGATCCTTCAATTCTCCGTGGTCTGTTCCACCCCTATGGGAGTTACCGTAGCCGATCCCTGTTGCGCGGTGGTTTCAGCAATATTAAATCTGGATGAATTAAGGGTTGCCCGGAAAGCGGTTGAGGCATCCGGATCCGGGATCTCGCGCGGCCGTGCGTGGTTATAGCCGTTGTGCGAACATGTACATCGTTACAAGGAAGTCTGGACGCGGAGCCGGGTGGGAACGAAACTGTCGGCAATCACGAAATCGGGCTACGCTGGCACGGTCCGCGTGGCGAGCGGGAGCCTGATGTGGGGCCCGTTGGCATCGATTGCGGCGGCGGCATTCGCGGTTGAGCTTCCCTTCTTTTTTCTGGGGACGCCTTCTGGACACGATGTGGAATTCCATTTGTACTCGTGGCTGGAAGTTCTCTCGCAATGGAAGCATGGGACCATCTATCCGCGGTGGGCAGGGCTTGGCGCACTTTGCCTACGGCGAGCCTCGCTTCATCTTCTATCCCCCGGCGTCGTGGACTTTAGGAGCGCTGCTTAGCGCGATCTTTCCCTGGATAGTGGTTTCCGACATTTACATTTGGCTCGTGCTGGTGGCTGCGGGCGCGTCGATGTTTCTGCTGGCGCGGCAGTGGCTTGACCGCCGCGATGCAACTTTTGCCGCTGTTTTATATGCCGTCAATCCTTATCATCTGGTGATCGTGTACTGGCGCAGCGCGTTCGCGGAATTGCTGGCCAGTTCATTGCTGCCCCTGCTGCTGTTACTGCTGTTGCGGACTGCGGAAAAAGGGCGGCGCACAACTATTTTTCTGGCCTTCATCCTGGCCGCCTCATGGCTGGTCAACGCGCCCGCCGCAGTGATGATCCATTATTCTCTGGCGCTTTTGATCGTGGTGATCGCGTGGCTGCGGCGCTCGCCGCGGGTTGTGTTGGAAGGATTTGTCGCGGTGGTTCTTGGGGCGGCGCTCGCTGCATTCTACTTGCTGCCGGCCGTCTACGAACAGAAGTGGGTGAACATTGCGCAAGCGGTTTCCGCCGGATCGCGGCCGCTCGACAACTTTCTTTTCATCCATACGACCGACGCAGATCATGACGCCTTCAACCGCGTAATTTCCTGGGTCGCTCTGGCCGAGGTTGCCGTGACCATTGCGGCGGCGTGGGCGGCGCGCCGCTGGCGAAGCCGTGGTTCGGAGCTCTGGTATCTGCTGGCTGGCTGGGCCGCAGTGTGTGCGTTGCTCATGCTGTCGATTTCCAATCCAGTATGGAACGTTCTCCCTAAGCTGCGCTTCATGCAGTTTCCCTGGCGCTGGATGCTTTGCCTGGGCATTCCGTTCACCATGCTCACGGCAATGGGAGTACGTCGATGGTGGACGCGCGCCGCGCTTTACTTCGCAATGCTGGCCGTGGTCGCGTTCGGCTGGCAACACTTTCAGGCACCGTGGTGGGACAACAAGGCCGACCTGCGCGAGATGCAGGACAACATGGCCGCGGATGGTGAGGGATACGAGGGCGTGGACGAATATACGCCCATCGGGGCTGATCCCTCCGCTGTCGATAAGGATGCTCGGCGCGTGACCGTGGATGGACCTGCGCACGCGGCAATTCGCGTCGCGGACTGGAGCGCGGAGCGCAAGCAATTCACGGCAGAGATGTCGGCGCCGGATGAACTGGTATTGCATTTGTTTAATTATCCGGCGTGGCGCGTGGAAGTGAATGGACGAGCGGTGCAGGCCAGTTCGCGCGAGGGAACGGGGCAGATGCTGATCCCGGTGGAAGCGGGGGAGAATCGCGTGCAGATTATCTTTCATTCGTACTTGGGATCGCACGGTGGGGGCGTGGATCTCATTGCTTGCGATTATTTTGACGATTTTGCCGTTGTGGCGAAAACCTAGTTCGAGACCCAGTTCAAAATCCAGTTCAGCCGCCGCCTGACAAGTTGTCGAAATTCGAATGCGAAGAATACTGATTGCGACTTCGAATCCGGGCAAGCTGCGCGATTTCGCGGGCGCTGCGGTACGACACGGAGTTGAGATCGCTGGCGTGCCCGGCTTCTCTTCCCTGCCCACGGTTGTGGAAGATGGCGAGACGTTCGAAGCGAATGCGCGGAAGAAGGCGGAAGAATATAGCCGACATGTTCCGGGAGAAATCGTAGTTGCCGATGACTCGGGGCTGGAGATCGACGCGCTGAACGGCGCGCCTGGCGTGCACTCTGCGCGCTATGCTGCGCCTGATCTGCACAACAAAGAGCCGCACGAGGCGGATGCGAACACCGATGACGAAGCCAACAATGCGCGGGTTCTGCGTGAGCTGAAGAATGTTCCGGCCGCCGAACGCACTGGCAGATTTGTATGCGTGCTGGCCGCGGCCCGTGACGGCAAAACACTGGCTACATTTCGCGGGACGGCAGAGGGGATTATTCTTGATGCGGCGCGGGGCACGAATGGTTTTGGCTACGATCCGCTGTTTTGTTTTCCGCAGATTGGGAAAACATTTCGCGGAGCTGACGGCAGAAGAGAAATCGAAGTACAGCCATCGAGGTGCGGCGTTTCGGCAGTTTCTGAAGTGGTGTGACGGGGTCGCAGGCTGATAGCCGGCGAGTGTGATGGGCCAGTTTGAATTTCCCCGCTGAACCGTGCCGCTGCTACGGCCCTCAATTTTTTCTCCTGCAATTTCATCAAAATTCAGCGTACACTTCGCACGTCCCCGTCTATGGCCGCTGGCGTTACGGATCGGCTGTTGAGTGTAGAGGATTTGGTCGCCCTCTGCGAAGCTTAAGAGCAGCAAAGGGCAGAAAGAGCAGTGGCATGAATCGCTCACTCGGCAAGACCCTGGCTCTTATAGGTTGGGCTGTCGGTTCAACAGGCGCGGCGGCGTTTGTTTGTTTCTTACTATTCGGTGTTTTCCTTACTCGGCGGTTCAATATGGGAGTGGCATCTCTTTTGGCTATTTCCATTTGGGCAAGCTGGCAAGGATTCAGGATGTTTCTCTCTGAAAAGAATTCAAAGTAGCCCGCCACACCGGCAGCTACTTTCTTGACTTCACTTCTCCCTTGCCCCGATAATGAAAAGTTATTTTGTCGTCACCGAACGAACCAGTACATAACCGGTAGATGAATCAGGAATCATAAGGAGCGATTCGTGGCTTCAGCGGCCAGTTCCAGTGCTCCAGTTATCGCGAAGGGCGCGGTGCACGGCGTGGCTCCGTTACGCGCCGGACAGGGTACGTCGTTTCTCTTGCGCCGGTTGCATTCTCTCTCGGGCATCGTTCCCGTCGGCGCGTTTCTCTTCGAACATATTCTGATTTCCAACTCCACCGCGATCACTGGCCCTGACGCCTACGCGCGCCAGGTGAGCTTTCTGGCCAACCTTCCGTTGGTATTCTTCCTGGAATTGTTTGGGATCTGGCTGCCGATCGCGTTCCATGCGCTGTACGGCTTCTACATCTGGTACCGGGGCGACGGAAATACGATGGAGTATCCCTGGAGCGGAAACTGGATGTATACGGCGCAGCGCTGGACCGGCGGCATCGCCTTCTTCTACATCATTTGGCACACCTGGACGATGCGTGTTACAGGCACGGACCTTCACGCTTATCCCAACGCTTCTTTCGGCAAAGTGCAGGCGGAATTAATGAACCCGGCGTTGCTGGCGTTTTATATCGTCGGCCTGATCGCGGCGTGCTGGCATTTTTGCTACGGAATTTGGCTGTTCGCCGCCAAGTGGGGAATCACGTCGGGCGAGAAGGCGCGGCAAAGATTTCTGGCGGTTTGCCTTACATTGTTTGCACTCATGACATTAGTGGGGCTGGTGAGCCTCTATACGTTTCGAGAACGCTTCCCGCAATCGAACGCCGAACCTGGCACATCGGTAATGCAGTCGAGTCCAGCGGCTCAGCCGAATAACCGAGCATCAGCTTACGGAAAGCCGGTGGAGTGAAGATGGCAGCTCCGAAAATTATTGTGATAGGCGGTGGCCTCGCTGGTCTCTCCGCGGTCATCAAGATTGCGGAGATGGGGGCGAGTGTCGATCTGTTCTCGATTGTCCCGGTGAAGCGTTCGCACTCGGTATGCGCGCAGGGTGGCATCAACGCGGCGAAGAATCTGAAGGGTGAAGGCGATTCGACGTGGATTCACTTCGACGACACGGTCTACGGCGGCGATTTTCTGGCGAACCAGCCGCCCGTAAAAGATATGTGCGAGGCAGCGCCGGGTATCATCGACCTGCTCGATCGCATGGGGGTTCCGTTTAACCGCACGCCTGAGGGATTGCTCGACTTTCGCCGCTTCGGCGGGACTTTATATAACCGTACGGCGTTTGCGGGAGCAACCACGGGCCAGCAACTTCTCTATGCCCTTGACGAACAGGTGCGCCGCTACGAATCCGAAGGCAAGGTGAAGAAGTACGAGCACTGGGAATTTCTATCGGCCGTGCTCGATGGAAGCCGCGTCTGCCGCGGCATCTGCGCCATGGATTTGCGCAGCATGGAAGTCCGTACTTTTCCCGCCGACGCGATCATCATTGCCACCGGGGGCAACGGCGCGATTTTCGGCAAGTCGACGAATTCAGTTGTGTGTACCGGCTCGGCGCAATCTGCGCTTTATCAGCAAGGCTGCTACTACGCCAACGGCGAATTCATACAGGTGCATCCCACCTGCATCCCCGGCAATGACAAGCTGCGTCTCATGTCGGAATCGGCGCGCGGCGAAGGCGGGCGCGTATGGGTTCCGAAGACTCCGGGAGACAAACGGGATCCGAAATCGATTCCGCAGAGCGAGCGCTGGTACTTCCTCGAGGAGTGGTACCCAAAGTACGGGAACCTGGTTCCACGCGACATCGCGACGCGGGCCATCTTTAAGGTCGTGTTCGAGCACAATCTTGGCATTGACGGCAAGCCGATGGTCTATCTCGACCTGACGCACATCGACCGCAAGATTCTCGATCGCAAGCTGGAAGGGATTCTCGAAATCTACGAAAAGTTTGTGGGCGACGATCCGCGCGATACGCCGATGAAGATTTTCCCCGGCATGCACTACACCATGGGCGGACTCTGGGTCGACTTCAAGCAGGCGACCAATATTCCAGGAGTTTTCGCTGCGGGCGAGTGTGAGTATCAATATCATGGCGCGAACCGGCTGGGCGCGAACTCACTGGTCTCCTGCATCTACGGCGGAGGAATCGCCGGGCCCAACGCGGTGAAGTATGCGCGCGGGTTGCAGCCGCTCTCGGATGGGAACGCGTTTTTCGATGCCGAGAAGAAAAGACAGGAAGAGAGCAATTCCCTGCTCATGAACAACACGGGCACGGAAAATCCGTTCCGTCTGTGGCAGGAGCTTGGGGAGCTGATGACTAAGGATTGCACCGTCATCCGCTACAACAAGAATTTGCAGCAGACGGATGCGAAGCTGGTGGAGTTGCTGGAACGCTTCCGCAAGGTGAACCTGAGCGACCGGACGCAGTGGGCGAATACCAGCGTGGTCTTCACGCGGCAGCTATACAACATGCTGCAACTGGCTAGGGTGATTGCACAGGGCGCGCGGTTGCGTGACGAATCCCGCGGGGCGCATTACAAACCGGATTTCCCTGACCGCGACGACAAGAATTTCCTGAAGACGACGAAAGCATATTTCGCCCCGGATGCAGACGAGCCGAAGTTTGAGTTCGAGCCGGTGGATGTATCGCTGATTCCGCCGCGGCCGAGGAAGTATGATGCGGCGAAGTGACGGCGCGTTGCGGGCGTGAGCGAAGCGGGAGCCCGCAGCGGTCATCCCGAGCAGAGCGAGGGATCTGCTGCTGGGTAAAACAGGGAGGGGCACGAGTTCTGCTCGCGCCAGTTAAGATGCCTTAGAGTTGCGGCTTTAGCCGCAGAGGGCCACGGGTCGAGTTTGAATCCGGGAAATGCAGAGCAATGCGAGCATTGATGCGGCGGAGACTCCGTGAATCACGGTCCTTCTTTGTAATGGCGTATGTCGTCCTAGCGACGGTTGATTTCTTGTATTTCTTGTACTCGCCGCGCGTGTCGAGCGGGATCACCACCTGTGTGTTTGTGTTCCTTGCGGTTGGCTGGAATTGGTGGTTTGGTCGTCTCGCTGAAGAGAACGAAGTGACGAAGCTAAATTTGAGTGGACCAACAGAATCGAATCATGGCTAATAAATCCGTCATCCTCAAAATCAAGCGGCAGAACAATCCGACTTCCAAGTCGTACTGGGAGGAGTTCGAACTCGCCTGGCATCCAGGGATGAACGTGATCTCCTCGCTGATGGAGATCGCGGCCAACCCCGTCACGCGCGACGGCAAGGCGACCACGCCGATCACCTACGACTCCAATTGCCTCGAGGAAGTCTGCGGCTCCTGCGCCATGCTCATCAACGGACGGGCGCGCATGGCTTGCTCGGCCTTGATCGATAATCTCGAACAGCCGGTTAAGCTCGAACCATTCTCGAAGTTCCCTGTCGTGCGCGATCTCGCGACCGATCGCAGTGTAATTTTCGAAAATCTGAAAGCCGTGAAAGCGTGGGTTCCCATCGACGGCACTTACGACCTTGGTCCCGGCCCGCGCATGACGGCGGAAGAGCAAGAGATCGCCTATCCCATTTCCCGGTGCATCTCCTGCACGTGCTGCATGGAGGCTTGCCCGCAGTTCAATGAAGATACCGGCTTTGTGGGAGCGGCGACCATCGCGCAAGTGCGGTTGTTCAACACCCATCCTACGGGGAAGGCGCTGGAGCGCGAGCGACTGGCGGCGCTGATGGGCGACGGCGGCATACAGGAATGCGGCTACGCGCAGAATTGCGTGGAGGTGTGCCCCAAGGATATCCCGCTGACCCGCTCGATTTCCGAGGTAGGCGGCGCGGTCATGAAACAGGCCATCGGTGACCTTTTCCGGCGCTGATTTTTGTCACTCCTGCCACAACAGAGCATCGCCCTTCTGTATCTAATTAACGCTAACTGGCTGCTGCCAGAGCACATGAGCCAGCCGCAATGGGCCGCCGGATATGGCGTTCCGCGTGCTCCTATTTATGAGGAAGGGTTGCGCAACCGGAGTGGAGTAACCAGAGGTAACCGCGCCGGAATGCAGCCCTGGTAACCCTGGTAACAGTTACTTTGCGGTCGATGGTTGGACGACTTGACAGCATGGCTTAGAATGTCCGGACAGTTGCAGGGAGAACTCCTGCGGCCGGCTACGAGAACTGATTCTTGAGATCAAGACTACAGCGCCACGTTATCGTGCTTTTCTTTCTGGCCTGCGCGTGCAGCTCGCTCTATGCGGCGACTGCCACCACGCTGCACAAGCCGGTTCATCATGCGCGCCGGCATCGGCTGCACTGGACGCTGTGGAATCCGATGTTCCGTCCGTCGCACGAATCCCTTTTGCTGCAGAATGCGGAAGTCGACCGGCTGGAATTGCCACGAATTCAGGACGACGATGAACTCGAAGCTTTAAAAGCTAGCGGAGCGCTGCAGCCCATCATTGCCGGCGATTCGCTGCGCTTCGATCCTCGGCTCGATCCTTCGCGGCGATATTGCCGTCCTTGGACTCGCGATTTTGTGCAGGATATTGCGCAGGCTTACTACAACCGTTTTCACCAGCAGATTCAGGTGAACTCAGCGGTGCGCACGGTGAAAGTTCAGAAAAAACTTCGCCGGCACAATCGCAATGCAGCTCCAGCTGAGGGCGATACTGCGTCTTCGCACCTGGCCGGCCTCACCGTCGACCTGCAACGGCGCGGCATGACCCAGGAACAGATTCACTGGATGGAGCATTACCTCTTCTATATGAAGGCTCTCGGTCTGGTTGAGCCCGAGGAAGAACGACGGCAGTGGGTGTTCCACATCATGGTTTCGGGCCGTTATGCGGATTGGCGCGAGACGCAGGATATCGTGCCCATGGAGCGGCCAGAACCCGCCACCCTAAGCGCCAGCAGCGCCGAGTAATCAGGCCGTATATTGCGCTTCGCCGTTGCCGAACGACCAGTTCTCCCACCCAACTTCCACCAGGTTGATCATCAAGTCCTGCGGCCGCAGCTTGGGATTTTCTTGCAGGATCTCCGCCATGCGCTTCATCAGCTTTCGCTTCTGCGCCAGCTTGCGTCCGGTCGATAAAGTGATTTGCACCATGACAATGTCGTCCGAGCGTTGTATTCCGAGATAGGTGGGATCGTAAATCAGACCGCCAGCTGGGTGCTCGGTAATAATCTGGAAGCGATCCTGGGCCGGCACGTCTGCACCTTCCACGATCGCCCGGTGCACTCCGTCTGCCAGCGCCTTCTTGTATTCTTCAGACTTGCCTTGGCGTAAAGAAATTCGAACTAGCGGCATTCGTGCCTCCTGGGAATGAGACGTCAGGCATCTCTAGCGAATGGATGAATCTCTGGCTCAGTGCGATTCAAACGCGGGGGTGTTTTAATGAGTGGATGATCGTCCTCATGGCGGGTCTTCCCGGCACCGGCAAAACTACATTGACCCGCGAACTCGCCGCGCGCACTAGTGGGCGCGTGCTTAGCAAAGACGAGATCCGCCACGCACTTTTCATGCCGGAAGAAATTGAGTACTCGTCGCGGCAAGATGATTTCTGTTTGCAGGTCATGCTGCAAACCGCGGGCCAGTTACTGGAACGAAATCCCAGGCGGATTATTTTTCTGGATGGCCGGCCGTTCTCGCGGCGCTATCAGGTCGAGAACGTATTGAGCGCCGCAGATTCCCTGCACCAAAGCTGGCGCATCGTCGAGTGCGTCTGCCCGGAAGAAATCTGCAGAGAACGTTTGGAGGATCAAGCGGCCTCGGGCACGCATCCTGCTGGAAATCGCAACTTCCAGCTTTATCTGGAGGTGAAATCACGATTCGAAGCCATCACTTTGCCGAAGACCGTGATCGATACCAGCCAGTCGCTGGAAGCCTGCATCGAGCAGGCGCTGGCGGTTCTCCGTTGAATGGGTTGGTTTCATCGCGCTCGCGCCTATACAATCGTGCTCGCATCCATCGATCTTGTCCCAACACACGAAACTATGACTCGCTTCCGCGTTCTCTTACTCTCTTGCCTCATACTTGTTGCGGCGTCGGCTAACGCTCAGTCCTCGAGCCCATCCGGCCCTACCGTGAGCGCCCGGGCCCGCGCGATTCAAGAATCGGCCATCGTCGTGGATACCCATGCCGACACGCCGCAGCGATTTCTGGATGAAGGCTTCGACATTGGCTCGACTGATCCGAATGACGTTGGCCACATCAGCCTCGACAAGGCCCGGCGCGGCAATCTGGGTGCGGAGTTCTTCTCTATATGGGTCGATCCCGAAACTAATCAAGGCCACTTCGCGCAGCATACGTTTGATCTGATCGACTCCGTGTATGAGCAAGCAGCGCATCATCCGGACCGAATGATGATGGCTTTTTCGGTTGCCGATATCGAGCGCGCGCATCACGAACACAAACTGGCCGCGCTGATGGGGATCGAGGGCGGCCACTCCATCGAAAACGATATGCATCTGCTGCGCGACTACTACCGGCTGGGCGTTCGCTACATGACGCTCTCCTGGTCGAATACGAACGAGTGGGCCGATTCCTCCGGCGATATCAACGACCCCAAAATTCAGCATCACAACGGCCTCACCGATTTCGGCAAGCAGGTTGTGATGGAAATGAACCGCCTCGGGATGATGGTCGATATTTCTCACGTTGCCGACAAAACTTTCTGGGACACGATTGCCATCACGAAAGCTCCCGTAATTGCTTCACACTCCTCAGCCCGCGCCCTGGTCGATGCGCCGAGAAATATGACCGACGACATGTTGCGCGCAGTCGCAAAGAATGGGGGCGTGGTGCAGGTCAACTTCTTCTCGGGCTTTGTGGATGAGGACTATCGCAAAGCCATGCTGGCTCAGGAGAAAGATCAGGCATCCGCGATTCAGAATTATGTCGACTCGCTGAAGGCGCAGGGCAAGCCCATCAACTACATTGAAATCGATCGCATGGAACGCGAGTGGACGGCGAAAATTCCGCGTCCGCCCTTCAACTCACTGATCGCCCACATCGACCACATCGCTAAAGTCGCGGGAGTGGATCATGTGGGCCTGGGCTCCGATTTCGACGGCGTGAGCGGCGCCACGCCTCAAGGTATGGACTCCGCCGCTGACCTACCGAAGATCACGCAGGCGCTGCTCGATCGTGGCTACAGCGCCGACGATATCAAGAAAATTCTCGGCGGCAACCTGCTCCGCGTTTTTCGCCAGGTCGAGGCAGTGAGCCGTGAAATGCAGGCTCACCCAAATTGAGTTTCACCTGTCGTACAATATCGGGTCACATTCAATCTATTTTGATTCCTAGGTAAGGAGTTCTTATGCGAAGCATATTTGCGGTCGTGGCCTTGTGTTTCTTCACAGCGATGGCGAGCTGGGCACAGGATTCGTCCAGCACGCAAGCGGCTCCCGCAAAGCCCGCAACTCATCCTGCTGCTCATACTGCGGCAACGGGTGAGCCGATGGCCATCATTGAAACCAGCGTCGGAAACATGACTTGCACTTTATTTCCCGATAAAGCGCCGATCGGCGTGCAGAATTTTGTTGGGCTCGCGACGGGCACAAAAGATTGGAAGACGGTCAAGGGAGTTACCAAGCATGGCGTACCGCTCTACGACGGAACCATTTTTCACCGTGTGATTCCTGATTTTATGATCCAGGGCGGCGATCCCGCGGGCGATGGGACGGGCGATCCGGGGTACAAATTCAAGAACGAAGTTTCTTCCGACCTGACGTTCGATAAACCCGGACGTTTGGCTTATGCCAATGCCGGGCCAAATACCAACGGCTCGCAGTTCTTTATCACGGAGGTGGCCACACCGCACCTCAACGGGGGCTACACCATTTTCGGCCAATGTGACGAGGCAACGGTTGTGCTCGTCAAGCAGATTGCGCGCATGGCCACTGACCCCACCAACAACCGTCCATTTCGGCCTGTGAAGATCGTCCACATCAAGATTGTTCACGCCGATGCGGCTGCGGCTCCAGCGAAGAAGCCGGCATCCACCGCTAAGCCGCCAGCTGGTTCGAACTAACATTCTCATCGACTCATTACGAGCAACAACCAAACGACCTGAAAGGATCTCATGACTCGCCAACCCGGACTGTATGCGACATTTGAAACCAGCGAAGGCACCATCGTCTGCCGTCTCTTCGAAAAAGACGCGCCGAAAACTGTGGCCAACTTTGTGGACCTCGCCGAAGGCAAGCGCGAGTGGACACATCCCTCGACCCACAAAAAATCAAAAGATCGCCTCTACGACGGGACAGTTTTCCATCGCGTCATTCCCGATTTCATGATTCAGGGCGGCGATCCGCAAGGTACTGGCATGGGAGGCCCGGGCTACCAGTTCGAAGACGAAACCAAAGGCTCGCCGTACAAGCTCGACAAGCCGGGAATCCTGGCCATGGCCAACGCTGGTCCAAACACAAACGGTTCGCAGTTCTTTATCACGGTCGCGCCCACGACGTGGCTGACGGGCAAGCACACCATCTTCGGCGAGGTGGTCGAAGGTCAGGATATCGTCACGAAGATTTCCGAAGTTCCGCGCAACCGGCAGGATCGTCCAGCAAAAGATGTGGTGGTGAAAAAGGTAACGATTGAAAAGGTATGATCGGGCCGCCAAGGCCCGTTTCGTTGACTTGCCCAACTCGCCCACGTAGGATTCTTTTCCAGTGATCGGGCAAACTATCTCGCATTACCGCACAGTGGAAAAGCTCGGCGGCGGCGGCATGGGGGTGGTCTACAAGGCTGAAGACCTCAAGCTGCGCCGCTTCGTGGCCCTGAAATTTCTGCCAGATGAGGTTGCCAAAGACCCGCAGGCACTGGCTCGTTTTCAACGCGAGGCCCAGGCTGCTTCGGCGTTGAACCATCCCAACATCTGCACCATCTACGAAATTGACGAGTACGAAGGCCAGGCCTTCATTGCCATGGAGTTCCTGGATGGCCTCACACTGAAGCACGCCATCGGGTCGCACCCGATGGATAATGACAAGCTCGTGAACCTGGCGATAGAAATCGCCGATGCGCTGGACGCCGCCCACGCCGAGGGCATTGTGCATCGCGATATCAAGCCGGCAAACATCTTCGTGACCAAGCGCGGACACGCCAAGATTCTCGACTTTGGGCTGGCAAAAGTGGGGGATGCGAGAGGAGCACGCAAAACGTTAGCCGACAATGCGCAAACCTTGGACGAGGCGCACCTGACCAGTCCGGGCACGATGTTGGGCACGGTCGCCTACATGTCGCCGGAGCAGGTTCGCGGCCGCGAACTGGATGCGCGCAGCGATTTGTTTTCGTTTGGCGCCGTTTTATACGAAATGGCTACCGGCGACGTTCCCTTCCATGGAGAGAGCTCGGCGGTGATTTGCGAAGCCATCATGAATCGCGCGCCGGTGCCGGCGGTGCGGCTGAATCACGAGGTTCCAGCCAGGCTGGAAGACATCATCAACAAAGCTTTGGAGAAGGACATCAACCTGCGTTACCAGCACGCCTCGGAGATGCGCGGCGACTTGCAGCGACTGAAGCGCGACACCGACTCGGGGCGCATGCCACTACCCGTATCCTCGGCTCAGGATTCAGCGGTTGGAAACTCAGCCAGTGCTGCGGCGGGCCCATCTAGTTCCACCCAGCGCAGCGCACAGGCTTCGAGCACTGGTGCCGCGGTGACTGGGGCGAAGCTTCCTTACGGAAAGATTGCGGCTGCCGTAGGCGCTGTTGCCGTTCTCGTGTTGGGAGTTATTTTCTGGCAGGCACGGCGTCAGACTGCGCCAGCAGTTAGCTCGGGCGGACCACGAACGCTCGCCGTTCTCCCTCTGCAAAACCTGGGAGGAGATAAGGACCTGGATTTTCTGCGCCTGGCGCTGGCGGACGAGATTGCTACCTCGCTCAGTTATGTGCCTTCCCTGACCATCCGACCGTTCGCGACAACCAGCAAGTACGACTCTCCCGCGCTCGACTTGCAGGAGGCCGGCCGGGCCATGCATGTGACGGATGTGGTGACGGGTCACTATCTCAAAGAAGGTTCGCAGCTTCAGATCACACTGGAAGCCATTGATGTGGAGAACAATCGCACGCTTTGGCGCGATACCATGACCGTCGCCGCGCCTGACATGATCGCCATGCGCGGGCAGGTCACTGCCAAGGTGCGACAGGGCCTGGTTCCTGCCTTGGGTGCGGGAAGCAATTCGGCGGAGGGTGCAACGCGTCCAAGAAACGAAGAGGCGTACGATCTATACCTGCGCAGCGTCTCTTTGCCGCACGATCCTCTTCCTAACAAAGATGCCATCGCTATGTTGGAGCGCGCCGTGGGGCTGGATCCCACCTACGCGCCCGCGTGGGACGCTCTCGGGGTTCGCTACCACTACGATTCCGCTTACGCTAACGGCGGGGACGCAGCCTTTCAGCGCGCTCTCACTGCGTTCTCCAGGGCCTTGGCGCTGGATCCCGACTACATTGATCCGGCGGGTGAAACAATCCTGTCGGAAGTGGAAAGAGGGGAGTTAATCAAGGCGTATCAAGGCGGAAAGGCCTTGGTGGCACGGCATCCGGAGAACGCGTATGCCCACTTCGCCCTGTCTTACGTTCTTCGCTACGGCGGCGCCGTCGAAGAATCCGGCCGCGAGTGCGATACCGCCCTATCTCTCGATCCGGGAAACTATCGCTTCCGTTCCTGCGCGCTTACTTTCGACCAGCTCGGCAATTACGCCCGAGCCATCCAATTCCTGCAACTCGATGCCGGGACGGAATGGTCATCGGGAAACATGCATCGGGAATATATTCGCGCTGGTCAAATGGGAAAAGCGCGGGAGCTTGCGCAAAACTTTCGCGACCAGCCATGGGCTCAGTTGATGAATGCCTGCATGGACAACCCGTCATCCGAGAACACAGTCCGACTTTCACGAGAGGCGGCCGCCGCAATTTCTGCTGATCGGGACCCCGAACCTCCTTACGTGGTCGCCCCAGACCTTCTCTTCTGTGGGCAGAAAGATCTGGCTCTGGGGATGGTCAAGACTTCGATCGACGGTCACTTTTGTGCCTACTCGGGCTTGCAGAACGATTCCGCATGGGCGAAGCTGCGGGGCACGCCGCAGTTCGGGGAGCTGCTTGCGGCGGCAAAGAAGTGCCGGGACGACTTTATGGCGGAGAGAGACAAGTAAGGCAACGGCGGTTTGTCGCCCGAGCCGTTTAGTCTCTCAGGGCGCGCGACTACACTCCAATCACGCCCACCAACTCCTTCACCGCCGCTGCGCTCTTGTCCAGTCCGGCTTTCTCTTCCGGCGTCAGCTTGATTTCGATGATCTGCTCGATTCCCTTCGCGCCGAGCTTCACCGGCACTCCAACGTAGAGGCCGTTGATGCCGTACTCGCCTTGCAAGTACGCAGCGCAAGGCAGGATCTTTTTCTTGTCCTTGAGGATCGCTTCGACCATTTCCGTCGCTGCTGCTGAAGGCGCGTAGTAAGCCGAGCCGGTCTTCAGATACTTCACGATTTCTGCACCGCCGTCGCGCGTGCGCTGTACCAAGGCTTCGAGCCGGGGCTTCTCAATCAGTTCCGTAATCGGGATACCGGCGACCGTTGAATAGCGCGGCAGGGGTACCATGGTATCGCCGTGGCCGCCAAGGACGAAAGCGGTCACGTTCTCCACGCTCACTTTCAATTCGTCCGCGATGAAGGCGCGGAAGCGGGCGGAATCGAGCACCCCCGCCATGCCGACGACGCGCTCGCGCGGAAATCCGCTGAGCTTGTAGGCCGCCTGGGCCATGGCGTCCAGCGGATTCGAAACGATAATCAGGATGCAATTCGGCGAGTACTTCACCACCTCGCCGACTACGGCCTTCATGATGCCGTAGTTCGTGTTGAGAAGATCGTCGCGGCTCATTCCGGGCTTGCGTGGGATGCCGGCGGTGATGACGACGATGTCGGAATTCGCAGTGTCTTTGTAATCGTTGGTGCCGGTGATATAGGAGTCGCGCTTTTCGATGGGCATGGCTTCGAGCAAATCCAGGCCCTTGCCCTGCGGAACGCCTTCAATGATGTCAATCAGCACCACATCGGCGAGCTCCTTCGAGGCGATCCAATGTGCCGCCGTGGCACCTACGTTTCCTGAACCTACGATGGTTACTTTCTTGCGCATGAATGAATCCTTTCGAAACTAAGCAATGAGTAGCTGGCACTTGGCGATTCGCCCTGCAGCAGTTTGCTGCGCGTCGGCAGAAAGCAGGTTCCTCGCTGCGCTCGGAATGACAAACAGTCGGCATGACAAACAGCTGGGAGCCGCATGCCGAGCGTTAGTTGCCAATTGCTGATCCTACACCAGCACCGCCGCGCCCATGTTCTCAATGATGCAGTCCGCGAACTGGCTGGTCTTTACCTTGGTCGCACCTTCCATCAAACGTTCAAAGTCATAAGTGACTTTTTTCTGGAGGATGGTGTGTTCCATGCTGTGCTCGATCAAGTCGGCAGCCTCGTTCCATCCCAGGAAGCGGAACATCATCACGCCAGAAAGCATGACCGAACCCGGATTGATCACATCTTTATCCGCGTATTTTGGAGCAGTGCCGTGTGTCGCCTCGAAGATTGCGTAACCATCACCGATGTTGGCTCCCGGTGCGATGCCGAGCCCGCCTACCTGGGCTGCGCAAGCGTCGGAAATGTAGTCGCCGTTCAAGTTCGGCGTGGCCAGCACCGAATACTCATCCGCCCGCGTCACCACTTGCTGGAAGATCGAGTCGGCGATGCGGTCGTTGATCATGATCTTCTTCTTCCACTGGCCTTTGCCGTGCGTGGCGTAAATGCGATCGAGAACTTCTTTCACTTCCTGCTCTACAGCGTGGCGAAACTCGGGTTGAGCAAACTCCATCCCCGGTTCAACCAGCTCCGCATTTTGGGCCACGGTGAGATTTGGATTCTTGTCTTTGTTGTCGAGGATCCAGCTCTCGCGCTCCGTCACCACCTTGTCGCGAAATTCTTCGGTGGCCAGTTCGTATCCCCACTTGCGGAAGGCGCCCTCGGTGAACTTCTGAATGTTTCCCTTGTGCACCAGCGTCACGCTCTTGCGGCCGCTCTCGAGCGCGTGCTGAATTGCCATGCGCACCAGGCGCCTGGTTCCAGTGATAGAGATCGGCTTGATGCCCACACCGGAATCCAGGCGAATCTGTTTCTTGCCGCTTTTCAGCATGTCTTTGTTGAGAAAGTCGATGAGCTTTTTGCACTCTGCAGTTCCCTCTTCCCACTCGATACCGATGTAAACGTCCTCGGTGTTCTCGCGGAAGATGACCAGGTTCATGCGCTCGGGATGCTTCACCGGCGACGGGACGCCTTTGTAGTATTTGACTGGGCGCACGCAGCCATAGAGATCGAGCGTTTGGCGCAGCGCCACATTGAGAGAACGGATGCCGCCGCCCACCGGCGTGGTGAGCGGACCTTTGATGGCGACGCGGAACTCTCGGATCGCGTCTACGGTGTCATCGGGCAGCCAGGTATCGAACTTGGCTTTGGCTTTTTCGCCGGCGAAGACTTCATACCATGCGACGCGACGCTTGCCTTTGTAGGCTTTCTCGACTGCCGCATCGAACACGCGCAGCGACGCTTTCCAGATATCACGTCCGGTTCCGTCGCCCTCGATAAATGGAATAACCGGATGGTCGGGCACTTCATACTTCCCGCCCGCATAATTGATCTTCTTTCCGTCGGACGGTACATTCACACCGTTATAAGAACCCGCCATCAGAAACCTCCCTATCAAGTTTGCTTCGCATTGGAAAACTTCCCATTATAGAGAATCCGGCGTATATGGCATAATCCGGGTAAGCGCTGAGTTCTAGGAGGTGCCTCCGTGCCATCCGCCGCCTGCCGTTATCCGCTACTCGCAATATGCGTTCTGGTTTGCCTGGGCTCGTCAACCTTCTCCTTCGCCGCTACGAATCAACCGGACCGCACTTCGTGGGGACACACAATCAGCGTTGGCCCAAACGAACAGGTCGGCGACCTCACCTGCTTCGGATGCAGCATTCGGCTGCGTGGCAAGGCGGCCGGCGATGTGACTGTATTTTTCGGCAACGTCACGGCAGAAGATCAGGGAGATATTGCCGGAGACGTTACCGCTTTTGGCGGAGACGTCCGGCTTGATCAGGGAGTGAAGGTCGCCGGCGATGTGACCGTATTCGGCGGCGAGGTTCGGCGGAATTCAGAGGTCACCGTGCAGGGCGACGTAACCAATATGGGCGGCCGCGGCTGGGCCGTACTCATCCTCCTGGCGCCATTTGTAATTCTTGGACTTCTGGTCGCTTTCATCGTCTGGCTGATTCAGCGGTCGCGCCGGCCTTCGGCGACCGCCGTGGCCGCGTAGCCGGCAGTTCACCACCGCCTTGTGCCGAACGATTTGCGCACGCCTACGGTTGCATATCGTCCCCAGGGACCGTTATTGCCGAGATCAGCTACGCCCAGATAAGTGTCGCGCGCGCCCAAGCGGTCGAAGAGGAAGTGCTGAGTCACGCGAAACTCGAATCCCTTGGCGATGAAGATGCCCACTCCCCAGGAGTGCTCAATGCCGATAGCATCCGGCGACCAGGTGTAGAGCGTCTGTGGGATCGTTTTGCCAAAGAGGAAGGACGGCGCCCCAAAAACCATGAAGCGTCGCAACTGCCCCCGGCCAAAGGGACGAACCTCCAGCATTCCTGACAACATGTAGCGGGCAAACATGCTGCACGGTGCGTTCACGCCACCGTATTGTCCGGCGTTGCCAGCACAGATGTTCGGATCGATTTCGTTGTGCGGAGGCGCCAGATCAAACTGCGCCCATCCCCAGAACATGTCGTGCGGGAAGAACATCCTTTCCTCGGGGGCGGAGCTATGGATTCCGGAGTCCTGAGGAGCGGTTGCGGGCGGCGAATTCTGCGCTCGGCCTAACGTGCAGATTAGAAGAGGAAATACAAGAACCGACGTCAACGTTTTCATCCCACCTCCCAAGTGAGTACACCCTTAAGGAATTGATCGCTCTCATCGGCGAAACTACTGCAATGGTTCCCCGTTGTAGGGATCGAGCAAATCGGGCCGACGGGGAGCGGAACATTGTAACCTGTTGCCGGTGTGGAGTTTGCAGATTTGTCCCTGACCGTAAGTCAGCTGGCGGAAGGTGCACGGTGGGCGAATTTGGGGGGTGTAGCGCTTCCAGAATCCATATTCGGTATTCGGATTTATTCCATTCATAGAATTGATTGGCGACCGTAACGTTGCAAGAGCTTGCAATCACAACCCCCTAGGGTTTGGATGGCCGATTGCTAGTGTTTAAGTACTAGAAACCCTGGAGCCACATGCCACAGGAAGTATCAGTTTCCTATCAGGCTATCAAGAGCAAGGTATATCGGCTGATCGACACCCTGGTCGTTGGGGAAAAGTCGGAAGTCGAAGTTCAGGAGTCGATTCGGCGTTGGTGGGAACTCATTCACCCGGCTGATCGTCCGATAGCTCAGAAGTACCTCCTTCTCGTTCTGGGGCGATCCTGTCAGGCGCTAGATGCGATTGAAGAAGGCCTGACCGACGCTACGAACCACGATGCCTTCCGGCCAGAGTCGGCCAAGGCGTTCAAACTCGTCGAGAGAGTAGTCAAACAGACCAGCAAGTCTGCCGCTTTCAGCAGTTCGATGTAAGCCAATCTCGATCTTCCCGCTGTTTCACGAAGAAAAGACATTGATTTTACAATTGCACGATTGCCTGACTGTCGTGCGTCCCGCTATTCTGGAGCACAATCTCCGCAAATCAGGAGCATGGCCATGCAATTTTCCTATCTCCAGTCTCTCTTCACGGTTCGCGCTTCTTTGATGGCCGGAGCTTTATGGGTGATGACTGGATCGCTATTTGCGGCTGCGGCGGGATTCTACGCCTTTACTCTCAACTCCATCGACGGCAAACCGGCTCCTCTCGCTGACTACAAGGGCAAGGTAATTCTGGTGGTCAATGTGGCCAGCCAGTGCGGCTACACTCCGCAGTACAGCGCTTTGGAATCGATCTACGAGAAGTACAAGGATCAGGGGTTCGTGATCCTCGGCTTCCCTGCTAACAATTTCGGTCAGCAGGAACCGGGAACGAACGAGGAGATCAAGACCTTCTGTACTCGCAAGTACAGCGTGACGTTCCCCATCTATGCCAAGATTTCGGTCAAAGGCTCCTACCAGGCCCCGCTCTATGCTTACCTGACCAAAGACACTGAGCCGGCTATCCGCGGCGACATTAAATGGAATTTCACCAAGTTTCTGATTGACCGCAAAGGCAACGTAGTGCAGCGTTTCGAACCGGCAGTTACTCCGGATTCGAAGGAAGTGGTTTCAGCGATCGAAAAGCAGTTGAAGCCGTAGACTGCACGTCGGCTCTGGTTGCCCGCCGCTAACTGCCGTAACATAGATGCAGCGATGCATTCAGCCCGGCAGATGAAGACGATCCGTCCGATTTTTCTGACGAGACTCCCGCTCGATCGATTTCTATTCACGTCGCTCCTGCTAGTTCTCTTCTTCGCATCGCCTTGTACGGCCGCAGCGATGCAAGTTCGGTCCTCCGGCGGTAGCGCCGCCGGGTCGATCCCACCTTCCGATTCCAAGCTCATCGATGTGAAGGTGACGGGAAGCAAGCGCTTCACATCCGAAGAAGTGGCCGCCGCCAGCGGGCTTCCCATGGGAACAACCGTCGACGAGGAAGCCTTCCGCAAAGCGGCCCGGCAGCTGGGTGAGAGTGGCGTGTTCAATGACATTTCCTACAGTTACTCCTATTCGTCGGCGGGCACCAAACTGGTCTTTAAAGTTACCGACGCCGACAAGTTTATTCCCGCGCACTTCCTGGATTTCGTGTGGTTCACCGACACGGAGTTGACCCGGAAAGTGCACGAGCACGCTCCACTTTTCAAGGGAGAGTTGCCGATCAACGGACGGCTGCCCGATCAGGTCTCTGATATTCTCCAGGCCCTGCTGGTGGAGAACGGCATTCCCGGGCACGTGGAATACTTAAAGAGCCCGGGTCCGAACGGCCAACTCGCGGCGGTTGACTATGGCGTCTATAACGTCGTAATCCGAATCCACCACGTCGGTTTCACCGGCGCTGGAGCCAACGAACTGTCGCTGCTTCAGGCCGCCGCGGAGAAGCTCTCCGGGCGGGATTACTACCGCGCGCTCCTGACTGGATTTGACGAGCACGTGGTGCTGCCCCTCTATCACGAGCGAGGCTACCTGAAAGCGTCATGCGCTCTGCAGCAACCAAAGGTGGTCAAGGATGCCGCTCCGCAACCGGACACCGCGGACGATAAGCAGGCAGTGACTCTTTTGGATGTCACGATCGCCATCACTCCAGGAGCTCAGTACAAGGCCACGGGATGGAACTGGTCGGGTAACCAGAATGTTCCGACGGCGGATCTGCAGCCGCTCGTGCACGTCAAGAACGGGGAGCCCGCCAATACAGTTCAACTCGAGGACGATTTACGCGCGGTCCAGCAGTTGTATAGTTCGCGCGGCTATGTCACGGCTACCATCAAAGCCAACGCCGAGTTTGATGAAGGTGCCAGCACCGTGGGGTACGAACTTGTTGTCGCCGAAGGTCCCGTCTACCGCATGGGAGAACTGGAATTTCGCGGCATCGATAACAGCCTGACCGCCAAATTGCGGGCGGCCTGGAAGATCCGTCCCGGCGATGTCTACGATGCCACCTATCTTAAGGAATTCCTGCCGCAAGCCCGAAGGCTGTTGCCTCCTACCATCGACTGGGATGTTGCCCCGCACGTAACCGCGATCGCGAAAGATAAGACGGTCGACGTGGATTTGGAATATACGGCTAAGGCACCGAAGTGAGGGAGATCCGAAAAGTGGCCGCGCTGGCTGTTATCGGTTTCCGATCACCTCCCGGGCATAAACTAAAATGTAGTGTGTCGTCTCGGCGGTTACTGGCGGGGACGGAACGAGAAAACAAATTAGGAGAATTCGAATGATTCGTGGTTCCAGGTGGTTCGCAGCAGCGGCGGCAGTCATCTTCTCGACATCCGCTCTGGTTAACGTCTACGCGCTGGCTGGCGGCAAACAACAGACCTTCACCGGCGAAGTCGGGGACGCCATGTGCGGCAGAAAGCATATGGAAGGTTCCACGGCAGCGGAATGTACCCGCGCCTGCGTAGCCCACGGCTCCAAGTTTGCTCTCGTCGTCGGCGAGAAAATTTACTCTTTAGACACGAATGACAAGGCTGTGCTGGCAACTTTGGACAAGCAGGCGGGCAAGAACGCCACTGTCACCGGGATCTTAGATGGCGATACGATCGAGGTCAGCTCCGTCGCCGCAAAGTGAGTCGGTGACTTTTATGACCGCGGGTTCTTGTTCGGAAAACCGAAAATCAAAAACTCTCTTGCTTAATTTCGCCACACTTGTGATACATTGAGTCGCGTTTTGCCCGGGGCCCTCCCCCCAATGCGACCGGGCTTAAGAGCGGGACCGCGCCAGCGCGTCCCGCTTTTCTTGATTCCCCCTCTAAATTCACACTTTCTTTACAAACCATTGTGTTAAATTGTGCATTCTCACTCTCATAATTTGGCGTTGCTGGAGGCTACAGAGTTGGGCAAAGACATGGTTCCCAAGCGGATGTTCTTCACCAAGGGAGTCGGGAAGCACCGCGAGCGGTTAACATCCTTCGAGTTGGCCTTACGCGACGCCGGCATCGCCGCTCAGAATCTGGTCCGCGTCTCTTCCATCTTTCCTCCGAACTGCAAAATGCTGGCTCGCAAAGAGGGAGTGAAATATCTTAGCCCCGGCGAAGTCGTCTTCGCTGTAGTCGCCGAAAACTCGACTCACGAAGCCCATCGCCTCCTGGCTTCGTCCATCGGCGTGGCCATTCCTGCCGACAAAAATACTTACGGGTATCTCAGTGAGCACCACTCCTTCGGCGAGACCGAGGATGCCGCCGGAGAATA
Organism: uncultured Acidobacteriaceae bacterium; assembly: GCA_963782835.1. Lineage (GTDB taxonomy): Bacteria > Acidobacteriota > Terriglobia > Terriglobales > Acidobacteriaceae > Sulfotelmatobacter. The sequence continues at coordinate 262,702 of CAWALR010000011.1, forward strand.
CGCCGAAGAACTCGCCGCCGAAATGCTGGCCACCACCCTGAACGTGGAGTTCGATCCCGACCGCTCCTGGGACGAGAAAAAGCAGATATACCGGCTGTCCAACAAAATCGTCCGCACCGCCAATGTGACGCAATCCGCCGTCGGTGACAAGCGGGGGCTATGGACCACCGTCATCGCCTCAGCCGTGCTGATTTTCGACTAGAGCCCGATCCGATCCGACTACCACAAGCGCGGAACGAGGCGGAAACGGGTGTGGAGGCAATATTCGGGATAGCCCGGTAGTTCCTGGCGCAGAACCTTTTCCTCGTTGAGCAGACGAAAAACGATGACCGGGATGAAGAGAGCAACCGCAGGCCAGGCAACGTAAGAGCCCAGCGCAAGAGGTGTGAAGAAAAACATCGTGCTCATTCCCAAGTACATGGGATGGCGAACCATACGGTACGGCCCGCCAGAAACCACGCGCTGACCCGGCTCGACTTGAATGGTGCTGGCGGCGAAGCTGTTGGCCTTCATAACCCAAAAGATCATCAGATAGCCCCCGAGAACCGAGGCCTGCGCAAGGAACGTCAACCACAGGGGCGGATGAGACCAGCCAAAGCGGTGATCGAGGCCGGGGAGAATGTAGATGGCCGCCAAGGGAACATAGATGAGCTTCATGATGATCTTTTGTTCGCGGACGGTTTCCTCCCTCCGCAGTCTGCGCTTGACTAATGCTGGATCGTGTTTGTAGAAGTAGGCAAAGGCGGACACCGTGGGCACAACCCAAATGGCGAAAACAATCCAGCCCTGCCAAAATCTCAAGGAGCCCGCAGGAACGAACAGAAAAGCTCCGAATGCGGCTGCCGCCATTGAACAACGAATCAGCAATTTCCACTTGAGGCTCATCGGGTGAGACTCCCGTACGTTCGGGAAGCTTCGGCCATGGCGATTCTCGCGCGGAAGCAAACGGCGAGCAGTGACACCAATCACCCCAGTCACCCCGATCCGCGGCTTTTTTGGCTAAGGGCTGCCCCAGTCACCTAGCCGTGTTATAATAACACTTTAGTAACCCCTCAGCCCTCCCCGATGTAATCTTCCGTTAACAGTCTTGCCGTATCATAGGACTGTAGACAAATACCGATTTAGGTAAGAGGAGTAGTTGTGGATAACGAAACCCGCAGAAAGAAACAGCAAGCGCTCATGACCGCGTTGCTGGAAAGGAAGATTCGCCTGCACGCGCAGCATCTTTACGATCAGCGCGGCCAGACGGAAGGCCTTGCCCTGCAAGACTGGGTCGAAGCAGAGTCGCGAGTGCTCGGAAACAGCATCCTGGCGCCGCTCTATCGCAGAAGCCGGGCGGAAAACGTGTCAGGCGAAGAGCTAAAGAGTTCGGAAAACCCGCAGTTTGCAACATCCGAATCGTCCGCCTCAGAGGCCGGAGCCAACTAAGCCCGGCCTCTGCAGGCCTGCACGAACCCTCACTTCTTCGCAGCCGCGGTCTTCGCTTTGCTCGCCTTCCCGCCCTTCTTATCAAGCCGCTCAAGCACCGCAGCTACAATTAGCGGCAACCCAACCGTGGCGTCGACAAAAACTTCTCCAAACCTGCCACCCTCCGCCGGAGGCACGAACTTGCCCCACGACACCGCCTCGCTATAAGGGCTGCCTGACAATCCGCCCCAATAGACCGGCTCCGGACAAATCCGCAGGCCATAGTGATAGCGCTTGAGAGGAACGTTCTCCCCCAAGCGCCGGTGCCGGAGCTCACAGAACGGACCAAACTGCTGCGACCAGTTCCGAGGCACTCCTCCGCCAATGGTCAAAATGCCAAGTTTCTTCTGCCGCAGCAGAGTGGCTGCAAAGTGTTCGAGATCCAAGAACGGATCAAAGCGGATTTTGTGCCTACCCGTTGACTCCCGCAGACGATTGTTCAGCGCCGTATCGAGCCCCATCTCCGAATCGCTGAAAGCCGGCACAAATACAGGCACGCCATTTTCATGCGCCGACTTTAAAATTCCGCGCTGATCTCCCGAGTGCTTTGCGAGATAAGCCCCAATTGCATGATTCAGCTTGTAGGAGCACATCACCTCGTTGTGATCCCAGCCTTCCAGCACCGCCGACATCACTTCTTCCACGTCATCCAGGTTCTGTTCAGGCTCCAAGGTGTCGTACACCCGGTTATAGCCCTGCTCGTAGAGTTCCTCATCGGAGACCTCGGGATTGGCCCTGAAGTGGGCGCGGCCCGTGGCTTCCACCAGTCCGTGCGCCATTAGCGCCCCGGTTGAGACCACGGCGTTCACGATGCCGCGATCGATCAACTCGGTCACGATCAGCCCCTGCTTGGCCACGGTCATAGCGCCGGAGAGCGTCATGACCACGAAGCAATCTTCGTCCCGCGCCATCGCCTCAAGTACGTCGGCCGCTTCGCCAAGCTGGCGGCCGGTAAACGCAGTCTTCGACATGGCCCGCACCAGATCGTCGATGGACTTCACCTTCGCCAGATCGAGCGGCTCCAGCGGAATCAACCGGTCTTCAATTGGATTGTGCAGGCGACGGTCTTTCCCCTCGCCCTGATGTCCCGCGGTGGCAGGCGACTTCTCCGCCGAGTGTCCGACCTTGTTGTGATGATTGCCGTTTTTCACGATGACCGCCTCCCCACAAATTTCGCGACCGTCACAATCAACTACTTTACAGGATCAATGTTAAAGGATACACGCCTCTCGATGTAGGAGACGCTACAGCCTCTTCTTCCACAACATGCACTGAGTGTTGACGGTAGCCGGGCGCCTGAAGAGAATGAGCAGGTGATTCCTAATACCTCTAGAATCCTCTTCCTGAACTCTGCTCGTCTGCTTGGCCTCTGGCTCAGATTCACCCAAGCAACCGATGCTGGGCCACCGTTCCGCTCCTTTGCTTAAAGTGGACGGACTCACGTTCAAGGATCTCAACCGAAACGGAAAGCTGGATCCCTACGAGGACTGGCGATTACCGGCCGAGGTGCGAGCTGCCGACCTCATCCAAAAAATGAGCCTGGAGGAATTGGCGGGACTCATGGTCCACGGCACTCTGCCCAGCGTTGGGCCCATGTCGGCGCTGGGTGTGGGCGCAGAATATGACCTCGCGAAGGTACGTGAATTCGTCAACCAAGACCACGTCAACACCTTCATCACACGACTCAACGGAAGCGCTGCGGGCTTTGCGAGACAGAATAACGAAGTGCAGGCCATTGCGGAGTCCTCGCGGTGGGGCATTCCAGTCACCATTTCCTCGGATCCCCGCAACCACTTTGACCAAGTGCTGGGAGCGGGCACGCAGGACAAGGCATTCTCGATGTGGCCGGGACCTTTGGGCTTTGCAGCCTTAAACGATCCTAAGCTCACGCGCCGTTTCGGTGACGTTGTGCGGCAGGAGTACGAAGCGGTTGGCATTCGCGAGTCCCTCGCGCCGCAGGCCGACTTGGCTACAGAACCGCGCTGGGCTCGGATCAATGGAACCTTTGGAGAAGATCCCGAGATTGCAAAACGCATGGTCGAAGCTTATGTCAGCGGTATACAGAATGGAGCCGACGGTCTGAACTCTGGCAGCGTAACGGCGGTCGTTAAGCACTGGGCAGGCTATGGCGCGGCGAAAGACGGATGGGACAGTCATAATTATTACGGCCGCTACGCCGAGTTTCCCGGACACGGCTTCACACAACATCTGATTCCCTTCACCGGAGCTTTCAAAGCTCATGTCGGAGCTGTGATGCCGACTTATTCGATTCTGCAAAATCTCACTCTCGATGGAAATCTAGTGGAGCAGGTGGGAGCAGGATTCAATCATCAACTGCTGAGCGATTTGCTCCGAACTAAATACGGATTTAACGGGGTCATTCTCAGCGACTGGGCGATTACCAACGATTGCCCTGCTGCTTGCCGCAACGGCGCGAGCGCGGGGAATGAGCCCGCCGTCAGCGATATTGGCATGCCGTGGGGAGTGGAAGAGTTAACGGTTGCACAGCGCTTCGCCAAGGCCATCAACGCAGGAGTGGATCAGGTGGGCGGCACCGAGCGGTCGGACGCCATTGTTGAGGCTGTACATAACGGCTCCGTTTCGGAAGCCCGCGTCGGCGAGGCTGCAACCCGGATTCTGCTGCAAAAGTTTCAGCTTGGTCTTTTTGAACAACCCTATGTGGACGAGAGCCAAGCTGCGGCGGTTGCCGGCAGCAAAGAATTTATGAGCGAGGGAGAAGCTGCGCAAGCGAGAGCCGTAGTGTTGCTGGAGAATAAGCAGGCGACTTCCACCGGAAAACCTCTACTTCCGATTGCTGCCAAAGAATAAGAAGGTCTACCTGTATGGCATAGCCGCCAAAGCCGCGGAGACCGCGGGATTTACCGTGCTGGCCGACCCGGCGCGGAGCGGACCTGGCGATTATTCGCGCGCCAGCTCCCTACCAGAGCGAACATCCTCACTACTTCTTCGGATTGAGGCAGCACGAAGGAAGGCTCGCGTTTCTCGAAACAGACGCGGCTTATGCCGAGCTCCTTCGCGTGAGCGCAGCCGTTCCCACTGTGTTCGTGACAACGCTCGAACGTCCCTTGATCCTGACCAACGTGCGCCCGCACGCCGCGGCGTTGCTTGGAGATTTCGGCATTTCCGACGAAGCTTTGATGGCTCTGGTCACCGGCAAAGTATCCCCTGAGGGACGGCTTCCCTTCGAACTTCCCTCTTCGTCCGACGCGGTGCAGCAACAGAAGAGCGATCTACCACACGATTCTGCTTCCCCGCTTTTTCCGTTTGGGTTCGGGTTGCATTACTGAGAATTGTCTGACTCGCGTTCGCAGAAGAAACTGAACGCAGCCGCTTCACATATCTCCTGGTGGGACTCTTTTTTCACGAATGCTATATTGATCGGCAGAGGAATAAACCGCGTGCCCCCTGACAAATTTCGCGTAGCCCTGGTCCAGATGTCTTGCGGACCGGAGCCCGAACAAAATCTTGCCAAAGCTCTCGAGCGCATCGCCGACGCAGCGGGACGCGGCGCCGAAGTGGTCTGCCTGCCCGAACTTTTCCAGACGCAGTATTTCTGCCAGCGCGAAGATCATGCTCTCTTCGATCTTGCCGAGCCGATTCCCGGGCCGGCCAGCGAAAAACTTGCCGCCGCGGCTCGACAGCACCACGTTGTAGTAGTCGCGTCGTTGTTTGAGAAGCGTGCTCCCGGCATCTATCACAACACGGCCGCGATCTTCGATTCGGATGGCTCTCTAAGCGGTCTCTACCGCAAGATGCACATCCCCGACGATCCGCTTTACTACGAGAAGTTCTACTTCACGCCCGGCGATCTCGGATTCCGCGCTCTCGACACCAGCGCCGGACGACTGGGCACGCTCGTCTGTTGGGATCAGTGGTTTCCCGAAGGCGCGCGGCTGACCGCGCTGCAGGGCGCGACCGTGCTCTTTTATCCGACCGCAATCGGCTGGCATCCGTCTGAGAAAGCCGAATTCGGCGTGGCTCAGCACGATGCCTGGCGCACGATTCAGCGCGCCCACGCCATCGCCAACGGCGTTTATGTCGGCGTGGTCAATCGCGTCGGCTTCGAGACCGGCAACATCCGCGGCAAGTCCACCCCCGGCCAGGGACTGGAATTCTGGGGCGCATCGTTTTTCTGCGATCCCTTTGGCCGCGTGATCGCCGAAGCCTCGCATGACCGCGAAGAAATCCTGATGGGCGACGTTGACTTGAAAGCTCTCGAAGATATCCGCCGCAACTGGCCGTTCCTGCGCGACCGGAGAATCGATGCCTATGCTCCGATCTCCAGCCGCTTGCTGGATGGGCGGTAAATCGGGTCAATGAGTGTAATCACCTGTTGCCGACACTCGACTCCTCTTCTTGACCGCACTCGGCGGTTCTTCATGAGGGCGGTGAGTGATTGCAAAGGAGTGGTATAGCTAGCTTAAGCGCATGGATTCCCGCACAGTCCGCCTCAAGTTCGGTAGAAATTATGTAGCCGACGAGCGCACTTTTATGATGGGCATCGATCAGCGCTTCACCACAGAGATAGCAAGGCGATTTCGCGATCGACGTGTCCTGGAAACGTGCACAGGAGGGGGATTCAGCACCATCGCGCTCGCACAACGGGCGTCGCACGTGATCACCGTCGAAATCAATCCAGTCCATCAGTTACAGGCGAGGCAGAATATCGTGATCGCGCAGTTGGAGGATCACGTCACATTCGTCCTCGCAGACATTATGGATGAGAAGACTTGGAACGGCTTCCCACCCATCGATGCGGCTTTCCTCGATCCAGATTGGGCTATCACGGGCCCAGACCACGTGCATAGGTTTATCGACTCTTCAACAAGGCCACCCGCGGATAGATTACTGGAGAGAACTCTAAGGGCCACGAATAATGTTGCGCTCGTATTACCGCCAGGGTTGGATACTCAGGAATTTGATGGGTTGCCGGTTCACGAAGTTCAAAGACTGTACTTGAATCAAAGTCATGAACTGTATTGCCTCTACTTCGGTGATTTGGCGCTATCGGCGGGCCAGACGGAACTAAGGGCATGAAAATGCGCACCTTCGGGATAAGTCGTGAGCTAAAGATCACGAAGATTGCCGTAGTTTTTGAAAAATCCCGATTACACTCATTGAGCAGAAATCGGTTCTGTCAAGATCAATGTCAGTCTCAGGACTGACTCTGCGGTTTATCTTCCCGTGCAATAAACTACCTCCATGCCCCGATCCAATCATTCAAGTAACACTTTAAGTGCGTCCCCGGCAACCCTCCGCTTTCGCATGCCCGCCGAGTGGGAGCCACACGCCGCAACCTGGCTCGCATGGCCACATTATCACGGCGACTGGCCGGGCAAGTTCGAGCCCATCCCGTGGGTCTATGCGGAGATCGTACGCAATCTAGCGCGCCATGAGCGGGTGGAGTTGATCGTTACTGATGCTGCGACTGAGCGCCGAGTACGCAAGCTGCTCGATAAAGCAAACGCGCTCTCGGAGAAGATTCGGTTCCACCGGTGGCCGACGAACCGCGTTTGGCTGCGCGATTCGGGGTGCATCTTCGTAAGGCACAACTCCGTAGCTCCTCGGGACGAAGTTCCGCTTCAACGCCTGGGCCAAGTATTCCAACTGGCGGCGCGACGAAAAGATTAGCACCTTGATGGCGCAAACCACCCGCGCTCAAGAAATCCGCCCCTTATGTCACGACACGCGCGTCGTACTCGAAGGCGGCTCGATCGACGTCAACGGGCGCGGCACTATCCTCACCACCGAAGAATGCCTGCTCAGCAAGGTGCAGCAACGCAATCCTGGCATGTCGCGCAAAGACTACGAGAAGGTTTTCGCTGACTACCTCGGCGCGCCACACACGATCTGGCTCGGCCGCGGCATCTTCGGCGACGATACGCACGGTCATGTCGACGACCTCACGCGCTTCGTCGCTCCCAACACGGTCGTTACCATGGTCGAAAATAACCCCAAAGACGTGAATCACAAGCCGCTGCGCGAGAATCTTCGCCGTCTTCGTGCCGCCCGTGATCAGGCCGGCAAGCCGTTGACCATCGTCGAGATTCCCATGCCTGGGCACGTGGTCTTCGAGCAGCGACGCTTGCCCGCCAGCTACGCGAATTTCTATATCGCGAACGGCATGGTGTTGGTTCCTGTCTTCAACGATCCCAACGATCGCGTGGCGCTGAATACGCTGGCTAAGCTGTTCCCGACTCGCGAGATCGTCCCCATTTATTCCGGCGATCTCGTCTGGGGACTCGGCACCATGCACTGCATGACGCAGCAACAGCCGTCAGCATCGGACTCCACGCCGTAAGGAATAGACAAAAATGCGGGCCCGCATGCAGGCCCGCGATTTGGAAACGACCGCAAACACTTTCCGGCTCTAATGCGGCGATGTGCCGCTGCTGGGAGGCGGATTCCCTGCCGGCGGATTCGGAGAAGTTGGGTTGGTCGAACCAGGATTATTCGAACCTGGGTTATTCGAACCGGGGTTGCTCGAACCCGGATTGGAACCGGGATTCGAAGTGCCGGGATTGGAGCCTGGGTTGGAAGTGCCAGGATTTGTGGATCCCGGATTGCTCGGCGCCCCATTCGGATTTGTGCCCGGGTTCGGGTTGCTCGGGTTCGCGTTCGGGTTATTCGGATTCGTCGTGGAGGGTTGCGTGCCCGGCGCGTTCGGATTGGTCGGATTCGATCCCGGAGCAGTCGAAGGCGCGGTTGAGCCAGTTGGCGGCGGCGTTGTGCTGCCGGTTGGCGGCTGACCGGTGTTTCCGGTCGGCGGTGCCGATGGGGATGTTTGCCCCGGGGCTGCGGAGCCCGAGGGTGCGCTTCCCCCGGCCGGCGCATGCTGCGCCACCACCCAGGTGGCACAGAATAGAAGCACGGACAACAACGTAAGTCTTCTGCCTGACATAATGAGTCCTCCAGCTTGGAATTTTCCGCGCATCCCGATCGGTGGCCGAAGAACGCGCTGGTATACCGAAGTCATAGGGGGAGTCTGCGCGAACAATCGCGCCACGAATATCCGGCATATGCCGTAAGTTGCGGCGAGGGAGTCTGTAGCAGGAAGATGACGGGCGCGAAAATGCGCCTGGTTAGCGGGCTATAGAAAATCGCTCGAGTACCTGCAAGCACAGGATTACTTCAGAACCACTGAGCCCCTGCCGAGCGAGGAGATGGTATGAGGAACATCGGGCTGCACCGATTTTCCCTCAGGTTGCGACGCCACACTCCAGGCTTTCGCGAAAGTCTCCCCGGCCTGCATCTTGGCCAGCAGGCTATCGAGGAAGAGCGAGGTGTTTGAGCCCAGGCGGCGCAGCGTCAACACGACGTTGATCTTCATCCCTTTGGTTTTGAAGCCGGCGTCGTAAGCTTCCTGCGGATTGTCGTTGCCGATCCACAACAGCTTGACGCCGGAATCGACCGCCGCTTTGAGCAGCCCCGTGCCGGTAATGCGATCGCCGGATGCGTCCGTGATTACACCGCTCGCGTCCACATCGCAAAATAGATGGAGGATGTCGTAGTTGTGGCTAGCCGCACCGCGCAGTTCCGCCACCGACATAAAAGTCGCGCCGCCGGCTGCCGGATAGAAGCGCTTGTAGACGCGAAGATCGGACTTGAAGTGTTCCTCGAATTTCGGCAATAGCTGGCCCACCAAAACCTTGGTGCCGGTGACTTCTTCTTTGCGGAAAGAATCGAAAATACCCATAGTTTCGCAGTCGACTGCTCGAGCTACTGGATAGACGGAGAAAACTATTTCCGGTATTGCGTAGGCTGCGGACCTTTTTCCAGCATCTCGCGATCCCAGATGGCGCCCTCGCGGGTGTAGGCAGCGAGTTCGAAATCCTGCGTGAGTTCGAGCGCGTCCACGGGACAGGCGTCCTCGCAGAGCCCGCAGAACATGCAGCGGCTCAGGTCATAGGTGAAGTTGGTAAGTTCCTTGCGGCGGGTCTGCTCGTTGCGCGCGCTCAAGACCACGATCAAATGCTCGGGGCAAGCCAGCGCACACAAGTCGCAGGCGATGCACATGGTCTCGTCGGTATCGGGATTCACGTTGAGCCGGGGCGCGCCGCGGTAGCGCTCGGCCACTTGCGGCCGCTCCATGGGATATTGCTCGGTACAAATTTCCTTCGGATCCTGATAGCGGAAGGTGACCTTCAGTCCCTGCAGAAGGTCGACAAGAAAAACTTTGCGGAGCAGGCTTGGCATGCCCATATTGGGGTAAGCATATCACCCGGCAGTGGGCGGTTGCCAGTGATCCGTTGGGGTGCATGATACGGAACTTTTGTCGACTTGGGTTCGTACTTGAATCCAAGAGGATGCTATGCGAGCCTATCTCGCCAAGTTGCCGCTGAAAACGCAAATGCTGCTGGCCATTCCGCTTATTGCGATCGCGTATCCGGTGGTGATGATTCTCGTGCCGGCGATCATTCGAGCCATTGTTCCGGACGTCGTGCGCTCGGTGCTAAGCCTGATCTGATCACGGGATCCCGCCCGCTACGTGTGTTCCCGCCGAACCGGTCTGTGTTAGTGATACTCTGCGGCCTAGGATTTTCCGTGACGACAACTCACGACGAACTGTGGATGGAGGAAGCTCTGCGCTCGGCGCAGCGCGCGCTGGAAGCCGGCGAAGTCCCGGTTGGTGCTGTGGTCGTATGCGAGGGGCGCATCGTCGGCCGGGGATGGAATCGCAACATCAGCGACTTCGATCCTACTGCCCACGCCGAGATCGTCGCGTTGCGCGAAGCCGGTGCTAACATCGGTAACCATCGTCTATCGGAGTGCGAGCTGTTTGTTACAATTGAGCCGTGCGCGATGTGCGCCGGTGCCGTGGTGCACGCGCGGATCAAGCGCCTGGTCTATGGCGCAGACGATCCCAAGGCAGGCGCGGTCCAGTCCGTGGTGAAAGTGCTGAACCATCCGCAATTGAACCATCAAGTGGAAGTTCGCAGCGGAGTTCTGGCTGGCCGCAGCGCGGAATTGCTGCAAACGTTCTTTAAGAATCGCCGTTAGCCATGGCCTTGCCCAATGAACCCGGTTATTCCGTACGAGGGATGGAAACTGGTTTCTCTGAGAGCTGACGGCTACTAGCTTTTCATGCGGAGAGGTGCGTGAGCGGTTGAAACGATCCGCCTCGAAAGCGGACATACCTTAACGGGTATCGTGGGTTCAAATCCCACCCTCTCCGCCATATTTTTGCCCGCATAAAAACTGGAGATTACCAAAGATAGCTATTTCTTGTGCTAAAACCGTGCTACGGTAGCCCTCGGTAGGTAGAAAACGAGGGTTTATGAAAGCACTCAAGGTCGCGGCGCTAATCCTGCTGGCATTCCCCGCCTTTGCCTCCAACAGTCATTGCTACTCGCCCAACTCCTATAGGGATGTCTGCGAGTTTAGCGACGGCACCGCACACCTAACGCTTACGCCACCGTTGGGCGGGTCCGTGTACTCGTTTGACCTCTCAAGAGAGAAGTGGGCAGAGATAAAGCCCTGCTACGCTGCCGGTGTTGATACCTCCGCCTGCCTAGAACTCTCAAATTCGAAAAAGAAATCCAGCGCAAAACAGGGGAACCAATGACCGAGCTAGCTCCATTGTTCCCGCTCACAGACGAACAGAAGGAAGCTCTCCGGCGTCACAGCCGCAAATGGAAGGTCAACCCCGGCCCTCCACTCATCACAATCTTTGTCCGCCACTCTCCAGGCTGTAAGTACGCCGGGGATGAATTCGAGAAACGCTGCCATTGCAGGAAGCATCTCCGCTGGAGCCAAGACCGCAAACAACAGCGCGTATCCGCTCACACGCGTTCATGGACTGAGGCCGAGAATAAGAAGCGCGAGCTGGAGGACCAACTAGCCGGGCGTGTGCCAGCGGTCAAAGCGGAGGAAGCACAGCGGACGGTCCAGGCGGCCATTGACGTATTCCTCAAGGACAAGGAAGTCCAGGGTGTAACCGCGTCCGTGATGGGCAAGTATAAGCGCGAGCTGGACCGGCTCCGCGAGCATTGCGAAGCTAACCGCGTGTTCACGCTTCAGGGCCTCACACGGGAATTACTCACGGGTTTTTGTGCCACGTGGCCCGACGTCTACTCTTCCAGCTACACCCGCTCCAAGGTGCGTGAGCGCGTGCGGTCGTTCCTCCGCTACTGCTATGAGGCCCAATGGCTGCCACGCATTCCCACGCTGCCCAAGATCAAGATTGAGGAGCCGCCCACGCTGCCGCTGTCTGACGCAGAATACAAGCGGCTCCTGGGGGCTATTGCGACTACCGTCACGGAGCATATGCAGGCCAAAGTCCACGCGCTCATTCAACTGATGCGATTCTCCGGCCTTGCGATCCGGGATGCGCTCACTCTCAAACGGAGTGAGCTACAGCGCGACAAAGCTAAGAAGCTGTACCGCGTTGTGACGGCCAGGCAGAAGACCGGCACGCACGTGAGCGTGCCCATTCCGCCCAATGTTGCCAAAGAGCTGCTAACGGTCCTCAACGGCAACCCTGAGTATGTCTTTTGGTCCGGTGATGGTGAGGAAGAAAGTATCACCAAGAGTTGGTCCAAGCTGTACCTAGCGCCGCTATTCGACGCCGCGAAACTATCCAGCAACGGCTACCTTAAGAGCCACAGGCTCCGCGATACCTTCGCGGTGGATCTGCTTCAGAAGGGCGTCCCCTTGGAGGAAGTATCAAAGCTGCTCGGGCACGAATCCATCAAGACCACCGAGAAGCACTATTCGAAATGGATGAAAGGCAGGCAGGACCGGCTAGACTCGCTCGTTACGGGCACGTGGAAGAATGCCCGGCAACGTCAATGAGTGTAATGGGGATTTTGCGACAGTTACACGATTCGTTCAGTTGTCCGAGGGCACCAGGAGTTGCCGTTTTGGCTCGCTTTCCGCCAAAGGTACACGACGGCAGACTGGGCAGCATCGTATCCGGTTTGGAAACAATAAGTTGGGCGTCGAGGCAGAGGGCCACTGAAGTGCACCATCTGAACTGAGTGAGCAGTCTTCTCCTCTTTCAGGTTTCCTGAACTAAGTCAGCCCATCTGAAGTTCTCTCTCTTAGCCACCCTCAACCCTAGGAGGTTGCCTATATGTTTTCACGCAATGTCTCATTCCATCTGAAGTCGAATATGCTCTCCGATTACACCCAAGCTTTTGAAAAAGACGTCCTGCCTTTGCTTCGTAAGCAGAATGGCTTTAAGGACGAAATCACTTTCGCCGGTCCAGGCGGAGTTGATGTGACCGCGATCAGTCTGTGGGAAAACAAGAAAGATGCCGAGAACTACAACACCAACACCTACCCGCAAGTGTTGAAGACGCTGGCAAGATTTATCGAGGGAACGCCCCAGGTTCACACCTTTGACGTTGTCACCTCAACCCTCCAGCAGCACCAACTCGTGACCGCGTAAAAGACACTCTGAGTTGGCTGGGCACGAGAAGGCGGACGTAACCCCGCCTTCTCGCGTCACCAAGCAGCACTCATTGAGAATTTCTGCTCCGGCATGAGAGGATTTGCAGAACATTTTTCGGAGAGTATGATTGTTGCGCGCATCGAACCCACAGGAATTACTCAGCCCTTCGCCTCCAAAAGCTAAGGGCATTTTTCTTCGCGACCGCCTGGATAACCTTGTTACGGGCACGTGGAAGAATGCCCGGCAACGTCAATGAGTGTAATCGGGATTTAGCGCCAATCATCACTCGGCAACTTGGGGAACCAACGTGCTTGCAGTCCTCGCCCCTTCATGGCGCTGCTTCATCTGACGCGCTCTGCATATCTGTGATCTTGCGCACATACAGGTAATTTTAGTTCGCATTAAATGCGGATCATTCATGCTTCTCTGTCGCGTGTTCTACCGAGCCAAGGAAGGAGAGTATCGTGAAACACTGGCCATGGTTGATTCTGTTCGCTTTAGTTCCTATTGCCGTCGCACAGATTCCCGTAGAGATTGTGAAGATAGAGCCTCATTCACACACGAGGTGTGCACTTGCTGATCTAGGAAACGATGAGAAAGACCCATGGGGGAGCTGCCTTGTTGTTTGGTACAAGAACACCTCGGGGAAATACATCACCGGAGTTCGTTTTGATGTGCATTTTGTGAGCGCTCTAAGAGAAGTTGATCCAGCCGTTTACCCATATGAAACCACGGTTGTACTTAAACCGGGTAAAGAAATCGCTGGCATCTGGCATGATGGTGTGTTCTGGCATCAATATGGTGAGGGCATGGATGCTGAGGTGCAAGTTGCGAGGGTGATGTTTCGGGATGGCACTTTTTGGACCCCATCGTCACTAGGGGCAAACACAATGAGTCAGACAAATGCCTCTACACCATCGAAAGCTCAAGACCAAGCAACGTTACGAGAGGCGCTCATAAAGTCCATAAACGCTACGTTCACCAAAGAGGGGGTCGCAGGCTATGCGGAAATCTCTGGTGACAAGCTGACGGTTCACAGTGAACGTGCCAGTGCAGTTCGGCTTAATATGACCTTGAAAAACGACCAATTCCTTCCCTCTCTGAAGAGTGCTGGAATCTCAACTTTTGTATACACAAACGATGCCGAGCAAACTTTCGAATACGACGTGAAAGAAGGACAAGTCGTTTCTTCTTCTCAAACCCAAGTAAAGCAGAAGTGAGTTTGGAGTTACTGTGACTTTTCACCTCTGATTTTTTTCCTTTGCAAGAATCTAGTTACTCGGCCCATGCTTCTCATGCTCATCGATGATCTCTTTGAGTTGGTCGTGCAAATAAAATGCAATCTCATGTAGACCCGTATCGCTGGCATCACGCAACTCATCGGTGTACTGCCTCGCCTCTTCGTAGTATGGCAACTGCACGCGCCGGAAAACTTTGACCCACTCGCGAAGGTCCCGCACACTCGGCCCGCGATAATCATCTTCGTGCCACTCGCCAACGTCGATCCAACTTGTCAACGTTACCAACCCATCGGGACCAACTACGCGCTCCAGGTAAAGGTCCCCGCCCCGTTCCTTCGAGCTGTAAAAGCAACTCCCGCCGCTGTCCTTGTATGGTGAATATTTGGCGTTGTGCACGATGCGAAAACCATACTTCTGGCCGTCTTCTGTTTTCTTCCATTCAATAAAGCCGTGATTCGGCGCTTCAATGATGCAGCCGCACGTATCGCAAATCCATTGCTGTAGAGGCACAAGCATCATAGCCGTTTCCTTTCGCGGTCACGATCATTCGTCAACCCATTCCATTGCGACCCCTCTGCCGGGCCAGAGATATCGAACCTCTGTAAACTTACCTTTGCGATTGGAACGGATCTTGAGTTGCTCGTTTGAGGTAAATTCTAGCTTCCGATGGAGGAACCATTTTGCGCTGTCGCCCGCTATAAGCAGTGTTTTCAACAGGCATTCCAGTAACCTTTCGTTATCGTGGCCCGCCGCGCCTGGATGAATCAGCACTATGCCTGGGTTTCGGTGGGGAGGAAATCGCCGGTTATCCATGAAGTCCGAATCATGTGTAAAGATGACGCGCTTGTCTGCCCATGCTGTTGCAAAAACGTCTTCGTCGCTGTGGCCGATTAGCCCGCACTCTGCGGCATACTTTGCATTGAAGCCACGCTCACGGAGGATCTCCGCGATGCGCTCTCCCATGCTCTCGTCCACTAAGAAACGCGCCTTTCCCGCAAACAATCTCTTTATGTCGCGTATGTCCGCCGCTGTCGGTTGGTAGAGCGCCTTCCACACCATCACGATTCACCCCCCGCGCTTTCCGCCCCCTGACTTGTAACTCCGGGTTAAGGGCACATCGTGCGTAATTGGCACCCACTCGCCTGCTTTGTTTTCTGCCAGGACTTGACGCCCGCAAGTTGCACACGGTCGGTTTAAGAATGCAACCCCACCACCATTCGCGTGCTCAGCCTTTAGGAGTCGCTTTGTTTCTTCGCTGAATTCACCTCGACAAAAACGCGCCATTTGAACCCTTCTAGCTGTACTTACCAATCAGAATCCAATTTTCTTCCCGCTGTTCCCAGACCGCGAAGATTGGTCCCGGCATGTTGTGTGTTTCATCCTTGCCACAACGGTGCTGATATTCTGGACGCGCAAACGGTCCGAAAATAACCTGAGCGCCTATGCGCGCGTTGACACCGCACCCGCAAAGATACTCGACGGGCTTCCACGGATTCGGATACGAAACGCCGGGGTCTAGTTGAATGGGTTTCGCGCTCATCTTGTGTTTCACCTCACGCGAACAAGTATGCGCTAACCGCCTGTGGATAACTCTTAGCCGAAATTCTCGCTTCTCACTTGCGCGAGTCAATCTCCCGCAACGCGTGGAGGGCGGCAGGACCGGCTAGACTCGCTCGTTACGAGCACGTGGAAGAAATGACGGAGTGCGCTAGCGGGCAGACAGGTCTGAATCTCTGGGCGTAATGTGACCACAACGCGCAGTCTTTATCATTGACACTCGAAGGTATTGTGACGCTGGGATCGGGCAATGGCGGCCACAGAACTTGCCTGGCCATCTGATGCACACCAATCTTTCGTGTTACTCAGCTGCGAGATAGCGCGATGCTTCTCCAATCGTCTTTACAATTTCGACGCGAACCTCGTCGCTCCGCATAATCTGGTACATTCGAGCAGCCCCATAGACGGAGTTCTGCGAGCCTATAACGAACGCGCGCTTGGAGCTGGTCGAGAATGGGTCGATTGCGCGCCATGACCTAAGGGCGGAATAGTCCATTTGGACCTCTGAGACGCCGCTGAAGTCAACCAGTTCAGAAAAGGAAGGATCGAAGGCCGGGTCATCGCGGAGGCTGGCGGTTTGTTCGCCGATGTCGTTTAGCGTGACGACTCCTCGAAACACAGTCAGAACAATATGATTTTGAGTATCAATAGAGTAGTGTACAGGCATGCTATAAATCTCTTGCCTCGGCTCCGTGGTAGTTTGTGGGGCGTTGTTCGGTTCGGCTGGCTGAGAGGCCGCCCATCAACTGTCAATGTGTAAGTGGACTTCTGATCCACGACCCTGTCCTGATCGCTTCCTTCTCCGATGGTCGGCAGTGCCTCCGTTGTAGTTCTCGCGACATGGCTTGAGCCGCGTCACGAATGGTTACCAGCCGCTTCGCGCACTCCGATCCTGCTTCTGCCACATCCACCAGCAGTTCGCAGCAACCTAGAATTACGGCTAGCTTATTGTTTAGGTCGTGGGCCAACTTACAGAGAGAATCATTGTCCCCAGTTGACTGCATACGCAATACCTCATCCCTTCTACTTACCAAATCTGTCTTGGTCCCTAAATAGGCTCTCCAGCTCAACTATGGCTTGCAGCAACGCGCGTTGACAGCTCGAATATTCGGCTAGGCTCATGCCCTTGCTTTCGTATTCGGACCGCAGCGACTCTAAATCACGGCGACGTTCACGCAATAGCCCGCTGGCGTAGCCGTCATCCTCCCAACAATCCGAGACCTGAGGACGCATTTTCACTCGCTTTCTACTCTTCGTCTTAACTCCTGATAAGCAGTTGACGGTCCAGGGATTGACCGCTCACAAGTGATTGAAATTGAAGGAAGAGACTTATTCTGGGAGCTGAGACTTGCCGCTATATCGGCAGACTACCGACGTTTCGGCACTTCG
This sequence comes from uncultured Acidobacteriaceae bacterium, assembly GCA_963782835.1. Taxonomy (GTDB): domain Bacteria; phylum Acidobacteriota; class Terriglobia; order Terriglobales; family Acidobacteriaceae; genus Sulfotelmatobacter. The sequence goes on from CAWALR010000011.1 coordinate 279,772, forward strand.
GCACAATGCAATATTTCTGTTGGTCGGTCTGGTCCGAGGGCTAGGATTTGGCGTGATGAAGAGAGGAGAGAAAATTATGGAGCAGCAATCAACCCCCGTAGCCCAGTATGTTCGGATGTCCAGCGAACATCAACGGTACTCACTCGATAATCAGCAATTGGCGATGCAGCCTACGCGGACCTGCACGGTTTTTGCGTTGTCTAAACCTATACTGACGGTGCCAAGACCGGCGTCGTTCTCAAACGGAGAAAAGGTCTCCAGCAGCTCCTGCAGGACGTTGTGAGCGGCAATCCGGGATACAAAGCGATTCTGGTTTATGACGTGAGCCGCTGGGGCCGGTTTATAGATGCGGACGAATCGGCCCATTACGAATTTCTTTGTAAGTCTGCGGGAATCTCCATTCACTACTGCGGAGAAATTTTTGTTAATGACGGTACCGTGCCGAATGCGCTGTTGAAGGCACTAAAGCGAACAATGGCGGGCGAGTACAGCCGAGAGCTTGGCGTTAAGGTCCTTGCAGGACTGAAGCGATTGGCAAAGCTTGGTTTCAAACAGGGGGGAATGCCGGGATACGGATTGAGGCGGATGTTAATTTCTGCCGAGGGTATGCCAAAGCAAATTCTTGCTCAAGGAGAACATAAGAGCATCGCCACAGACCGTGTGATCTTGGTTCCGGGGCCAGCTGAGGAAGTGAATTGCGTCAGAGAAATATATCGATTGTTTCTCGAAGAGAAGCGCACCGTGCACGGAATCGCTCAGGAACTCAATCGACGAAACACGAAATACATCGAGGACTCCAAGTGGGATCAAACGGCGGTGCTGGCGATCCTGTCGCACCCGAAATACATCGGCTACAACGTCTTTGGCCGGACATCTCAAAGGCTCTATACTGCTGCCATTCGCGTCCCCGAGTCCGATTGGATCCGTACACCAAACGCTTTTGCTCCGTTGGTAGACGAGGACACATTTCAAAGGGCCCAACGTCTGTTGCGCGGAAGAACGATCAATAAATCCAACGAGGAAGTGTTAGAGGCATTGCGTTCATTGCTCGCCCGAAAAGGCCGACTCTCTTTGCAGCTTGCTAAAGAGGACCCCGAAACGCCGTCGCCCTCCACATACCGAAGACGCTTTGGCAGTTTGCGGCGGGCATATGAATTAATCGGATACGGACGCGCCGAAGACTTTGGCCAGATTGACATGCGCCGCCGAACGCGAGCAATCCGGGAAGAATTGATTAACAAGATTCAAGTCATGTTCCCGACCGAGGTCTCGATTGTGGGGCGAGGAGGGAGATGGCGGTCGCGGCTTCGCCTGAAAAACGGTCGCTTCGTCAGCGTCATCGTTTGTCGGTCGATCGGCAAAAAAAGCCAGCATTTCATTTGGAGAGTTAATCCCCTCTCCCATGAGCGCCGATGGGTGACGTTGCTCGTCCTCCTGAATATGAAAAATGAGGCCATTCACGAAATGCGCGTTTTTCCAAACATGAATCGACCTTTTCACCTCTCGGCGGATCATCAGCGGATGAAGCGAGGAGAACGCCTCAATTCTCTGTCCCAGTTTCTCGAAGCCGTTAAAACGGCTTCGCTAAAGCCCTGACGGGAAAGTTTGCTGTGGTTTTGGGTAACTGTCGATAAGCCGCGCCCCGCAACAATTGTCGATCATCTAGCAGGCCAGCGTTCGTCAATCGCCTTCATAATTTCCTCAGCCCATCGCACGGCATCCGCTATCGCGGCTACGGTTGCCGGTACGCGTTTGCCGCCGTCAAACTGTGACAACTTCCGGGCCGCTAGTATCGCGGCGGCGATGAGGAGCACGCGCTTGCGACCTTCGTCCACGCGAGCACTCTAGCAGGTTCGCTTTTATTTCGCCACATGCACCACAAATGGACCTGTTAAATGGACTCGCTAAGAAGCCGCCTAACTAGCTCATTATAAATGGCTTAGATTGACTTCTATCGTCCCACCACGTATAGTCTTTTGCATGGAGGGCTGATTCAATGGGCTTCGTAAGATTCCACATTCCAACCGAAGTACGCAAGGCGCTGAAGGGCAAACGGACCAAGGTGCCTCTTGAATCTCTGTTTCTCGCAATAGCTCCGGAATATCTCGAAATGCTAAAGGCCGTCAAAGCGCAAGCGGGCGAGCAGACAGACGTGGGTGAACTGGAGCGCATGTTCCGCTTGGAAGATACACGCGGGCGCTAGAGTCCGAAGCGCTTCTTTGCCCATCCAGCAAGTAAGGCGAGCAGTGCACCTCCCACTGCGCTCGAAATTCCTACGATAATCTTCTCTATTCGAGTTTGCTCTTTCTCCAGCAGACCCCGATGATCCAGCGGTGAATATCCCGGCCTGTACCGGAAAAATCCCTCGCATGGGCGACGGCGTTTTGTGACCTCATCGAGAACCTCAACTTCGTCGGATGGGAGAGGGGACCACAGAGATCGAAAACAGGATGTGTGACTAAGATAAGTATCATCGGGCAATCCAGCGACGCCTCTCACAGCCAAGAGAACGCGGTTGTACTTAATCATTTCCTCGTTTCTAAGGGCGAGAAACCCACAATCAATGCAAGTGTGACCTCTTGGGTGGCGTACATACGCGGCGGCAGTACGGAGCCTAAACCACGTTCCTTTGCCCTGCGTTAGCCGCACCACGTTAATCACAGCGGCATTCTACTATGCCATTGGGAAAATCCCTCTGTTAGCCAGAAAGGGTATGCAGCGGCCCGATGGGTTTCCCCTAAGCTCAAAGGTTATTTCTTGCTTTGTCGGTTCTTGCGTTGTCTACACGCATCACTGCAAGTAGTCGCATCAGCACGCCGTCCGCCCGGTCCGACCTGGAAATACTTGCCGCACCCTTCACAGACCGTTAGTTGAAATTCTTCCGTCACCGCTTGTGCGAACTGGAGCCACATGGCCGCGAGCAAATTGGGCGGGGTGAATAGGATTCGTTGGCGATAGTCCCCGGATGTATCCCGCGTGTCCGGAGTCCATGAAAGCCGGGGGACGGTTGGGTTCTCAGCGAGCCGTGCGTTAATTTCTAGCTGGAGGGCACAGCGTGCGGGCAGCACAACATCCTTTGGGCTGAAACGACTCAAGCCGGTGTCTGCGATGTCCGCGTGTGCCAGTGTCACGTTTCGTTCTCGCCGTGGAGTTTTTATCACGTAGCTGACATCTTTCTCCGTCCACTTGATGAGCTTTTTCAGCTCGGCAATCTGCCGGTGCTGTATCTGTTCCCAGATGACAATGAGCGCCCGCATATCTCCAATCTCTCGCGTCCACGTACCCAATGATGCGCCCCGCGTCACGGTGCCATCGGCCCTCACCGCGCCTTGGTGTGGTTCATAGCGGGTGAACAGGTCGCCGTGTTTCCCCGCAAACGCCTGTATTACGTCTCGCGTACTCCCCAGATTGGCAAAGTCACGAAATAGCCCCGGCTGAGGCTCAGAGGGGCGGAATCCAATCCCTGGAACATGGCGCGGCACAAGGCGCGTTTTGCTGTCCCTTCCCTTCACCCACTCATATCCGGCTTCATTTACGGTCCCACGAAAGGCAAACGGGTTGTGCTTGGTGATATCAGTAATCACGATTAATTACCTCTGTCACGGATAGTAACGGATAATCGTATTGCGATGCAATACCCGTAACGATAGGATGTGCGAGTAATGCAAAGCGAGTCGAAATTCTTGACGGTTGACGAAGCGGCACAGCTTGTACGCCTTTCGCATTGGACCATCAGGCTGTGGCTGTACAAGGGACACCTCACACGCTACAAAGCGAAGTCACTAATGAAGCCAATAGATAAATTCCCGCAGCTCGTCTCGGACTCGCGCACGAACAAGTTTGAGCTTCCCGCGTGCAATCACGTGGGTATCGCGTTAGCTCACGGATCTGGCCCGGAACATCGGACTAGGACGAAAACCAAGCGCGGACCAAAACTAGGAGCATGTCATGTCAACGATCACAGTAACACCGTCCGATGAACTGAAGAATTTGCAAGTACAGCACGACGAAGCGTTATCCACGGCGGAGACGTTTGTCCGCAAGGCTGAAGAGCAAAAACGCCCACTTTCAAGTTGGGAACGGCAAAAAGTGGATGACAAACTGAAAGAGGCAGCCAACCTAAAACCCCGAATGGACGCGGCGAAAGCAAAAGCCGCCCCACCCTCGCGAACCCCGGCAGAGATGCGGGCACAACTTGCGAAAGAAAACCCGAAGTTCGCAACACCCGCGCCACGCCAGGAAAAGCGCGGCGAGACGCCAATCCCGGAAAGGTTTTCTCGGGACTACTTCCAGGCATTCTACAGCTATTTGGGCGGCGGAGGACCGCTCAACGCCGCGATGTATGAGGGAAGCTCGCCAGCCGGTGGTTATGCTGTGCCGGTTGAGGTAGCAGGCCAAGTGCTGCCATTGGCCCCGCAAGACTCAGCGGTCCGCCGTCTGTCCAAGGTCATTCCCACCCGTTCGGACTTAAGAGTTAACCAAGCGCTCACACGCGGAGCCTTCGCCGCTAAGACCGAAACGTCCGCATTCACCACAGCTCAACCATCTCTAAATCAGTTCACTATCTCCGCTTTCGCTGTCGGAGTTGAAACGCCCATGTCAATAGAGCTGGCACAAGACGCAGAGTACTTCCAAACGTTCGTTCTGGACGATATGGTGACTGCTCTTCTGGAATACGAAGAGCCTCTCTTCATATCGGGCACCGGCAGCGGGCAGCCGCAAGGTTTGCTGGGCAACGTGGGCGCGGGAATCACAGCAGAGCCGGACGCGAATAACAACCTTGTAAGCATCGCGGCTACCTTGAGCGTCTTGGGCACGCTCAAGGACACGTATCACGCGGGGGCGAGTTGGCTCATGCAACGCGCAACGTCGCTTATCATTCGCGCCGCTCAGGTTGGCACGGCTTTTCAGCCTGTATTCCGGCGTGAGAACGGCGTTGACCTGTTGCACGGATATCCCTGTGCATATTCATCCTCAATGCCTACGGCGGCGCGTGGCGCTACTCCCGTCGTGTTTGGCAACTTCCGGCGCGGCTATCTCATTGGAGATCGCGGCGGGTCCGCCATGATTATCAAGGTCATCGAGCAAGACGCAACGCTCGCCCAACAGGGCGTTTTAACGCTGCTCGGTTATAGGAGAACAGACGGGCGTGTCATGCGCTCGGAAGCTATCCAGGGCATAACTATTGCAGCTTCCTAACTCTGGGCGGGGCGGCGGTTATCGGGAAAATGGCAGCCGCCCCAATTTTTGATTTGGATACTTTTTTTTGGGGAGGCATGACATGGAATTGAATTTCTCTTTGACGTTGCCGGATGAGTTGTACCACGAATTGATTGAAGGTTGCCGGGAACGGAGTTGCTCACCTAGGCAGTTTGCGGCAGAGAGTTTGGAAATTGTGCTCGCATCCCGGCGCTTGCCGAGAGTGGCTAGTCCTCTCCCGGCACGTATCGGGACGCGGGAGGTTGAGGAAGCGGAGCCGGAAGGTTATCCGGTCCACCTGGAGCAAGTATGAGTAAGGAAAATCACATAACGGCGGCAGAGTTTCGGGGCTTCAAGATTTCCGACAACCCGGAGCCGTGCGCGTCATGCTCACCGTACAACCCCAACCACCCGCCCGCGCCGGTGGTCATCGAAGGGCAGCACTTTTGCGTTTGGTGTGCCTTGGAGATTGCTCGGAAGATCCTGGAAGGCACGCAAAGATGACCGTCACGGAATTGCAAGAGCAACGCCGGTGGGTGTGCTGGAAGCTGACGAAGGTCCCCGGCAGAGATAAGCCCACGAAAGTGCCTTACATGCCGAGCGGTCGCAAGGCCGAGAACGATGACCCGACAACCTGGAGCACATACGCGGAGTGCAAAGCCGTGGTGTCACAGTTTTCCGGACTTGGCTGTGTACTCGGAGACGGCGTTTTTGGTGTAGACATTGATGAATGTTGCGATGCTGTCACCGGGAAATTTACGCCGGAGTCCCGCGAGATTGTAATTGCGCTGGACACCTACACGGAATACAGCTACTCGGGGGACGGCTGTCACATATTGGGCCTTGGTGACCTGGACGAAAAGTATAGGAAGCAAAAGCGCAAAGTGATTGTGAAGGCCGTCCCTGGATGCAAGCAGATTGAGATTAAGTCAGCGGGATTTTACTTCGTTTACACGGGGAGACACATTGGCAAGACACCGGCTGACCTGATGCCCCGTCAAACGCAATTGGATGCACTGTGCGCGAAGGTAGCGGCGGTCAGTAAGACGGCCCTGTCCGTCTCCGCACCGGATGAGGCCGCACGGTTTGCAAAACTGTGGGCCGGTGATATGAGCGATTACGCGGACAATCACAGCGTTGCGGACATGGCCTTGGTAAACATTCTCGCACGGCGATTCAATAACAACGCCTTCCAGATCGATGCGGAGTTCTGCAAGTCCGGCTTGTATCGGGATAAGTGGGAGCGCCCGGACTACAAATGGTCCACTATCTGGAAAGTCATCAAGGACGCGGAGACTGTGGCAGCCTTCGATGATGAAGAGCCGATGACCGAAGACACGCCCACGGAATTTCTGACGGAGCAACCATCCGAGACTGAGGACGGATGGTGCCCGTTTGGGGAAGTGTCCCTGGTTGGCGGGCCGTCCGGCGTGGGGAAAACGTCATGGGTGCTGGCACTGCTGGAGAAGATTCGACACGGGAAAATTGTATGGGGTCACAAGACAAAGCCGCGTGAATACCGGGCTATCCTGCACGATAGATCGGCAAGGGGCTTCATGCGCACCGTGCGTCACTTGAGACTGCCCCCGGAGTCTGTCCAGCGCATAGTCCGGCTGACTCCCGCACAGCAGAAGATGGACGCGGCGGAGATTCTGGAAACCGCCATACTCCAAAACCCCGGCGTCCCGGTGTGGCTCATTGAGGGCCTGGACTTGTGGTGCCAGAACATGTTGAAAATGGAGATTGTGGCACCGTTCATTGACTCGCTACAACGAGTAGCCACGCGGCACAACGTTTGCATCGTGGCTACGGTTGGTTCGCCTAAGCAGAAAGCGGATGACCGCTATTACGGACGGGACGCGCTATTCGGAAGTGCAACGCTAGCACGCAAGGTCGAAACTATCGTGCTCATCTCGCTCACGGACTACAAAGACGGTAACAGCCCACGGGAATACTGCATCATGCCCCGGAACGGCCCAGAAGAGCGGATATATCTGAGATGGGACCGGGAAGCGGGCGCGTTAGTCCAGTGTGAGAAGCCGGAGCCGGTAGCTGAAGAGAAAAAAGCATCACCGGCAATGCTGCTCATGGCTCAAAACTGTTTTCACAAATTCAAGCCCGGCGATGAGGTGACTTACTATCCCGAATTGGGCGCGTCATCCACGTTCTACCGATGGCGTGACCAAGCAGTGTCAGAGGGCCGAGTGGTAAATCACAGTGGTATGTACGTTCTGGCAGCATCCGGGACGGGGTGCGTGGTGAGCGCGTGAACTCAAAAATTCTTGGGGATGGCGATGAGAAAAACCCGTCCCCATCCCCAGATTTTTTCCAGTTCGCGCGGCTGTAAGTGGCTTTGTTTGCACAGTGATAATAAGAACCTCTATGTTTAAATCCTTGGTGGTGGGGATGAGAAAAACACGTCACCACCACCAAGAGGAAATGCCGTGGAGGGCAGAAAGGGAGCAATCAAAATGACAGACACAAGCCACGGCAATGCGGCATCATGGCCGCATCGTCCAGATAGCGAGCGTTGGCCTGAGCTGTCACTTCGCAAGGTTCCAGCGGATAGCGTGCCGTTTGGCGAGTCCATCAGCCGCAATGGTCGCACGGTGTGGGCTGCCTACCATGATGGGAAGCTAATAGCTGTGGGTGCTACACACGATGAGGCACGCCGCAAGTATCGTGCCTGGACTATCCAGACGGGCATGGAGGCACACAAGAACGATTAAGGCTTGGCGAACAAAGGGCGAACATCTTGACAGTGGTTTGCTTGTCGCCCGCCGTATCCGTTTTTTCCACACAAACAAGAATAAATCCTAATTAGCGAAAGAAAAGCGAAAGTGGTGTTAAGGGTGTTAACCACGGTGCCATCCCCGGCTGCAAGCCTCCAAAACCGGCTCTAATGCGCGTGAAACGGCACCGTGGAGGGTCAAAATCGAGCTGTGAGTGGGGGCGGAGTCGGCGGCGGGTCCAACACCGAAGAAACCTTGTACCGGCTGATGCGGAGGCTTGATAATAGAAGTGGGAGTGCTATTATGGGTCGCCTGTGCCATTCCTGAATCAAATGGAGTTGGGAATCCACTTCCAAAAGCACGGGCATAAATTCGGTCCCATAACGCCGCAAGAATACGAACGGCTGGCAGAGGAGTTCATGTTTGGGCCGATGAACGCCGACACACAGGAATGCACGCGGCCACAGAGGGGGAAATGCTGCCGCTTGGATTTCGCTAGAATACATTTCGGCGTGAAGTACCCCGCGCCCCCAATCGTTTTAACGTTTTATCCCCCATCAGCCCAGGTTATCGCGAGACACGGAGGGCTGAACGGCTTCTTTAATTTTGAATGCGGGAGGAATTCATAACATGCGTTTCCGTTGTCCAGTATGTCTTTTTGCCGGATTGCCTTATCCTCCCAACGACTACCATATCTGCCCTTGTTGCGGCACGGAGTTCGGCAATGACGACGCTGAGTCAACCCACGAGCAATTGCTTCGGAGCTGGATTGACGGCGGAGCGTATTGGTTCTATGAAAACCCGCCGCTGGGTTGGAGTCCCTGGTTACAGCTTCTGGAGGGGGGTCGCCCGGACCTCATTGGTCCAACAACGGAGGCATCCTTCTACGCGGCTCTGTGGGAAAACGTCGAGATGCTTGAGGACAACGTTTCAAATGAACCGAATGCTATGCAGAGTCCGCCATTAGACGAAAGAGCGATGGCGTGTTCTATGATCGGTTAGGTATATGGCCTTTCCAACAATTGAAGCCTGCATTGTTTGCGAGGGCGCACGCCCAGAGGTCCAGAACAAGTACATTTTGCTCGGATTTTTCGGGATAGCCCCCTATGTTCGGATTTACATAAGAGACTTCAAAGTACCCGCTTCGCTATGTTTCGTGTTTTGCACTGGTAAGGGAGTGGAGGGGAAACACTCTATTGACTTGCAGTTGAGGGACCCCCAAGGCACAGTATTGTCAAATTCCATCCAGGGAATTAGGGACCAAGAAGCCCCACCGGCTTCGAGCACCAATATTTATATGGCGTTCCAAGGGCTACTCGGAAAACCCGGAGCCTATCGGGTCGCGCTAGTTGTAGATGGGCGGGAGCATTACTCTACGACTGCAACCATCGAAAATCCGCCCGTGAATGTCCCCGTGGTTGCGGCCCGTATACACTAATAAATTTGTGCTAATTTGTGCTACGAAGTCTGACATCTGGGACATCTGTAGCTTCTAGCACATTGAAGAATCTGTAACTTGCACATTCAAAAAGAGGACATACAGTCCAAATCCCACCCTCTCCGCCATATTTGAATGGGTTAGCGGGTTTACCTGCAGTTCTTACCTGCCGTTGAGGGCCACGTAGCGTTGGCACGCTCGGGCCATTGTCGGGTTATTGAATAGGCGGTAACGTTTACTGTGTTATGGCCCGCCTAATTCTTGTCGTGATCTTGGGATGTGTCCTGGACCACGACGACAGGATTGTCGGTGGCGGCACTCTCGTCCGGTTTTGGCTCGTTATAGCCGCTATGGTCCTTGTTTCCTTCTACCTCAAAAACTAGTGTAGACATCGCAATTTGAAACAATCATGGCACGGTGGAGCATGATTACTCCGACGATGCTCACATTCACCTCCCTCGGTAGTCAGACTAGTGGCCCTCCGCATTGGCGGGGGCGGACATTCCCGAAATAATTTTCCATTCACCACCGGCATCGCGGAGCCACGTGTGAATGATGCGGACGGTGCCGGTCTGTTGTTTTCCGTTCTTATCCACCCAGACGGACTGAACACGATAGGTAGTTGTGGTGATGTTGTTCGTTACCTGGGCTGAGAGCCGTTCCAGATTGTAGGACTTGAGCGATTCCTCTTTGCTGGTGTGGGCGGCGATCCAATCGGTGATGTGATCTTTGCGCAGGGGTTCAGGGCTGACGGAGGGCCAGCCAAGAAACTGCGGATGCCACAGCCCGCGATAATGTTCCAGATCATTGCCCTGGACAAACCGCCAGTAGGATTGTTCGAGTGACCAGACCTTCTCTTCATCGGGGGAACGATCGGCAGCTACGAGCGCAGAGCCGAGCAAAACAGTTATGGCCAGCACGCAGACAGATCGAGTCATGCTCCCTCCTTTTGCGAGGTAGATGATAACTGTTGTGAACAGGCGTTTACACTCCAAATCCCCGCCACAGAATCAATGAGTGTAATGGGAATTTTGCAACAACTGCTGTGTAGTTTCCGGATTGCGAACCCTGGCACGGGTTTAGACTGGTCTCTGAATGTTTGTGCTGAGGCCAATTTCCTGGCTTACGCAGGCACTCTTTGAGGTGTTTGCGGTCGGGCTCGTTGTGGGTCAGAACGCTACGCCCGCGGCCCAGCCTCTGATACCAACCCCGTCGGTGTCCTCAGCTTCTACGCCCAAAGCCATTGCGTTTGACGATTTTGTCGACTCGGCTATCCGGCAGGAGCGCCGCATGATTGACTTGCTCAGCAACTTCAAGCCGATCGTTGAGACCTATATCCAGGAACAGCAGCCTGACTCCGCCCTTCGGACGTCTCCGAAGGACGATGACTATTTCCTAAGCCGACTGGAAGTGGCTGGCAATGCGGTCAGCACCACAGCATTTGTAGACGAGGAGCACTTGAAGCAGGGCGGGAAGAAGAAGTTGAAGTTGCCCAGGTATGTAGAGCCTTTCTCGGCAGCCGGCTTCGCGCAGGCGTTATTCCCGGACCTGGAGCACTTCGATCGGCAAAACTACTCATTCGAATTTGTCGGCTGGGAGACTCTCGGCGAGGTACGTTGCGCCGTTGTGGACGTGAAGCCCCGTGAGAATTCGGGGAATCGCTTTGTCGGCCGGATCTGGGTGGAAGATCAGGACTTCAACATTGTGCGTTTCACGGGAACGCACACCTCGAAGGCATTCTCGAAGCCCGCATTTCACTTCGACAGTTGGCGGCTGAATACCCTGGGCATCATGTGGATGCCTGCCTATGTTTATACCGAGGAGTCAAATCCTCATGATCCCTCGAGCCACGCACTCTGGTTTAAGGCTCAAACTCGGATCTGGGGTTACGACTTGGCGCACGCGGGAGACCACCGGGAATATGCCAAGCCTCTGACCGACGCGCCGGTGTGGGTCGATCCTAAGCGGCGCGAAGCCTCGCAAAACTTGGACCCGGCTTATACCTTGGGGCAAACAATTTACACGTGGGACGACAATGTGGTGGAGCGGTTGCAAGTTGCCGGACTCATGGCCCCCGACGGAGAGGTCGACGGGATCTTGCAGACCGTGGTCAACAATCTGATGGTGACCAATGATCTCGACCTTGCCGGGGTTCGTTGCCGTGTGCTGCTCACAACGCCACTGGAGTCCTTCGTGATGGGACGAACCATCGTCGTCAGCCGCGGGCTTCTCGATGTGCTGCCCGATGAGGCGACGCTCGCTGCGGTGCTGGCGCACGAGCTGGCCCACATCGTGTTGGGCCATTCCGTGGGCGCCGAATCTTTGTCGGGTCTGACGACGCCCTTCTCGGATCGGGAGATCTTTGCCCAACTGAACTTTCATTTCGATCCCGCGCAGGAAGCCGACGCCGATAAGAAAGGTCTCGAGCTGTTTTTGAAGTCGCCGTATAAAGATCAACTCACAAATGCTGGACTCTTCCTGAAAGCCCTGCAAGCACGCTCTCCGCAGTTGCCGAATTTGCTGCATGGGCGCTTCAGCAATGACTTCGGGAGCAGCCATCTGGTGGGAATGGAGGCTCTGGCCAAAACCGGCAAGAACTTGCAAATGGATCGGGTGGAGCAGATTGCTGCCTTGCCGCTCGGCTCGCGAATTTTGGTTGATCCCTGGTCGGACCGGATTGAGATGCTCAAGGCCAAACCAGTTCGCCTGGAGTCGGCGTCAGAGAAGATGCCGTTCGAGGTGAGTCCGTTCTTTCCTCACCTCAAGCGGCTAGATGGACAATAAAGCTGGATCCACAATAAAAAACTCCTTGCCCGTCCTCTAACAGACACCACTGCGCGAGTGCATTCCGTCCTCTGCTCCCGAAACGCGGTAACTGGGAAAGGCCTGCCCACGGCAACCCGACAAAGCTTGCCCTTCCCTGCACCGCCGGTCAGATTCCCACTAGAATCCACCTCATAATGCCTCAGTAGAACAGAGACGAGGCGAGCTGGAGCCATCCCGACAGGCGTTCATATCTAACGACAAGAGGCCGGAAGCTCTGCAAGCAGACAAACGGCCTCTCGATTTTCCAGCTTCGTCAGTATCCCTTCAGCCGACATCCACGTTACGTCTTCCTCCTGATTTTTTGTCAACTATGGTTTGTAGACGATTTTTGCAAAGGTGCCGGCTAATTCGGCGGGGCCAATTCCCTGACCCACGGTGACGAACAGCTCGTTGGTTGCTCCATTGCTCGGGCTCCCGCCTCCGAAGGCGATTCCCCACAGGTTGTTCAGGATAATCGGCTTTCCGTTCTGGTCCTTGATCGTACCCACGAATTTCCCGGTAATCTGGTCAAAAGCGTTGATAGTGCCGCGAACCGAGTTGTTTGAAACCAGCAGAGTGTTGCTCAACGGCCCAAAATTGCCAGGAGCCGCGGCGATGCCCCAAGCCTGGTTGAGTGTTGGTCCTTGGATCAGCGTTTTGACGAAGGTACCGCTCTCCGTGAAGACGTCAATGATTCCGCCGGCACCGACGTTCGGTACAGCATACGCAACATAGACCAGGCCATTGATATCCTGGATGCCGAAGACTGACAAGTTTGATGGGACGTTCGGATCACCGAACGACTTCACCAGGTTGAAGTTGCCGTCGAACATATCGATGTGATTGTTGGTGTTATCGGCCGCGTAGAGGAAATTTCCCGTGGGGTTGCTGGTGATGGCCAAGCCCGTGTACATCGCTTTGTTGGCCGAGTTGTCGACCGCGATGGTCGCCTGGTTTTTGTTTAGTCCCGGCGCCCAGGCGCTGATGGTGCCATCCAGCGTCGCAAAAATGAAAGCGGATGACCACCCCTGAACCTGGAAATCCGTCGACGATCCGTTGAAAACGATTCCAGTCGGTGTGCCCGGGCCGTTGAGGCCTGTCGGCGAAGCCGGTCCATTTCCCGCGGTCGGAATCAAAACCCGGAGTGGCACTTGCGTTCCGTTTGCCTCATAGAGGGTCGACCAGCCGGTGTCATTATCACTGATCCACCAAGGCGAGGTGGCGCCCCGAGCCAATCCCCAGGCGTTGGCCAGCAGTGGATCGATGGTCGGGGCTTGGTGGACTTGATTGGAAACTAAGTTTGTGACGCGATATTGTGCATCGGCCGGGGACGACACCATGAAAAGAACCAGGCCGAAGCAAGCGACGACTGCCGTCCTGCAAATCTGCATAGTAGTCTCTCCTTAACGAAGTCGGCAGGAGAGGAGGGTCGAACCGTCTGCGGGAATGACTGGATAGGAAACCTTCTCTGAGCTGCTTGGCCTGAAATAGTAGACGGGGCTGCGACTCGGAATTGTCAGGCGTTTGTCACCGATTTGTAAATTCTTCTTGTGGGTGCTATCGCCCGATTATGTCGACTACGTATTCTCCTTCAATCCATTGTCCGCGCGGTGATGAAAGCATCTTATTCGGTTCAAAAACCGCGTCTCCTGCAATAGGACAAGACTTGCCGCTAAGAGTGTTGCGTGCTTAGAGTGCATCATGTCTTGAGTCATCGTTCGTTCCCCTCGACGAAAAAGAGGTTCTTACACGTTGCTCTTGATGAGAAGAAGTGTCTACGAATTAGACTCATTGACGGATCGGGTATTTCTTGTCTTGGCCGCTAAAGCCGTACTACCGGTTGCGGCGCTCAATAGTCGCAATTTCGGCGGGAGAATCCGTCGGGTCGCCAAGGGCGGCCGAAACCTCACGTAGTACTGACTCAATACGAAGAACCTCGCAGTTAACTTGATGAATGGCTCGCTCGCTTCGCTCAGGCACATTGTGGTAGGCGATGACCTGGAGGGCATTACGAATGTGGTGGTTCAGCTCCGCAATCCGCCGCAGCCGATCCAGCATGGCTTGGTAGCGTTGCTGGATGTCACTCAAAATCTGGAACACCAACAAGCCGACAGCCCAGGCCACTGCGGCCCCAGCCAACATCAACGATATTCGGGGAAGATACTGACGTGTAACGAACCAATCGAGCACACCGCCGCTCAAGAAAATGAAGGCCCCGACTGCGAAGCCCACGAGTGCCCGCTGAACTCGGGATATGATCGCAAACCAAGGATGTTGGATAGAAATCTGGAGCCGAGGTCGCCCGGAGTCGGAAGACATACGGAGAGCCTGCGTGTGAGCATGTTAGGCAATCAGATGAAGTGATGGCTATGACTCCAATCACATTGCGTAGACCAATAGCACTGATCGGCTCCGCCTGAGGGGTTTTGGGTGTAATCGCCTGATTACAACAACTGACCGTGGAGTATCTTGACCGCGTGACACTGAAGCATCGGGGCGCGGGGGAACCCGGTCGAGACAGCTGTTTCTGCTCTCTCTGGCGATTGAGGTTAAGGTCGGACCATTGTAGCCGTCAGTTAAAAGCCCTGTCTTGCCGAGCAGCGCTCAGCAAGACAGAGCAGAATGGGGCCGAGTGGGATTTCAGAATTCCTCATACTTGGCGTTCACCGTGGCGGTCTTTAATCCTCCAATGCCGAGATCCCACCACAACTCCACTGAGCCGTCGACGGAAGCCTGATAGCCAGCATAGCGGGCGGTGGGGCTGCACGGAGTTGGACCATCAGAAGTATTCTGATCAATCCCTTCGAAGAAATAGCCGGTTGTGCCCGTCGGTGCGCCAATCACGGAAAGCTTCAATCCATATCCGGCATAGTTGGGACCTGAGTAGTTGAGTGCTGTGTAACCCCAGGCGCTGTCGAGGGTCGAGTCGAAGGACTCCGCGAAATTGGTGTCAGCGTCATAAGCGTTCGGAGGATCCACGTCGCCGTAGCGCAAGAAGTAGACGGTCTTGGCCACTTTCACATTGTTCCTGAGCGCCATCGTGATCTTGGCATACGGTGTTGTCCCCGCCACCTTGGCAATCGTCTGCGTTACGGTGAAGAGACCATCACTCGTCGATCGGCTGATCTTCACGGTAGTCGCGCTGCTCGAAACTAAAACCGGCGCGTTCCAGTTGCCGCTATCCTCGTAGGCGTAGTCATAGTAGTTGACTCCGGTCGAGGTGTCGCAAATCCCATAGCCCTCGGCAAAGCCCCCTTGGGCGATATATTCAACCCCGCTGGGACTTTGGAAGGACACGATATTGCCGTTTACAGTTACGCAGAATTCCATGTAGCTGTTGCCGGTCCCTGCGTTAGTGAATGTGTAGGAGCAGGTTTCAGTGGACTTGGCGTGGATTCCGCCTTTTGTATTGATCGATTCTGCGTCGGCAGCGGGTGGATGGACGACCAAGGATGGTATAGGCGGCAGCGCGTTGCTCTGCGCCTGGGCAACTACCGAGAGCACGCCCAGAACCGCCAGCAGTAAAACCGCTTTGTATTTCATATCGAATCTCCTCCTAGAGTTCGAACATTGGTTGACCCGGCCACTTTCGTGCGAGTCTCACGAGAGTGGTACCTTATTTCGCAAATACGCTTCGTAAAGCCTGTAAGACATTCTCGGCAACACCTCTGACAGCGAAACCAGAAAGGGTTAGCCCGGCACATGGACCTCATCAGCAGACGGGTCATTTCGGAGAAGAACGAAGCTAGCCTACTCCAGAGTGCTGTCATCAGTTTCGCCGAGTAGCGTTCTTATGCCGGAGGCCGAACGTCTGGGTAACCATCATTCGGGCCAGCTTTCACATCTGTCTTCAGTTTTGTTTTTGTGGCCGTCCTCCTTTCATCGGTGCTAGGCGGAGAATGCACCTGATTACCGAGAACGTCCATGGAGCCAGTCTGAATCCATCTGGATTGATCTGAAGAAGGCAGCAGCAACGGCAGGAAGTCCTTCCCCGCGTCGCTTATCGTTAACCGATGATTGCTGTAACCAGATACTGCTCCGAGCCTCGGCTCGTTTTCGCTTTGGTGGTGGTCGTGATCAGTGTGTTCTGGGTTGTTGGCGCAATATCCCGATTTCACTCATTGACTCGCGAATCGGCCAATTCTCAGTAAGTGCTAACGCCCGATTACACAGTTAGCGATTATGTGACGCGAGGGCCAGACCACACGCGCAGGCTTCCACTGCGGGCAGAGGTCCGCGCCTGGGTTGAAGAGGCACTATTCACTCATTGGTATTGGCGAAGCCAAACCGTGGCGACAGTCATCGAATCCAGGCAGGAGGGTGACGAAACGATGTATCACGTTCGCCAAGAGGACCTGCCTTTTGTTGGTAGTTCTCATGAGTTTGTCGGAGCCGAGCAGGGCAACACCAGCGTTTCGGTGTTTCTATTCCATGGAAAGCCCGGTTCGGGACCGGGTCCGCACCGGCATCCTTATGATGAGATCCAGTTCATCCGTGAAGGCCGGGGGGCTTGGACAGTAGACGGCAAGACCTTCGAGGGCTGCGCCGGAGACATTTTTGTCATCAAGGCTGGCGAGATCCACAGCTTCAAGGCGGTTGGTGATTCACCACTGGTACAACTCGATGTTCACCTCAGTCCCCGATTCATCCAAGAGAACGTATAGAGCAAGAGGGATGGCTGATTTGCGCCGGTCTGCAGCCCTCGGCGGGATGCAAGCGCCCGAGACAGATCCCGATTACATTCATGTACGGCCAGGGTCGAATACAATCGGTCCACCAAGAGTGGCTCCCTTCTTCGACGATGCTGTAATTAAGAGCACTCGCACGATCGCCCCTTTGTGCTCCTGACCACTGCGCGGGCTGTCCATCAATCGGGCACACGTTCTTACGTAAGGGTACACCTGCCCTATGTTCAAGATTAGTTCCGGGAATTACGCGCCCTGCACTGAGGTGCTCGCCAGACCGACAATCAGATCGCTGGGGCCGGGTAGCTTGATCCGGGATATGTCCGCGAATCCGGCGTTTTTCATCCAGCCGGAATATTCGGTTTCGCTGTAACTCGCGCCGCGGTCAGTGGCGATGAGCATGTTCAGGGAAAAGAGCGCGGCGTGTAGCGGCCCTGTTTTATCGTTATTCAGGATGAAGTCTTGCACGACCAAGCGGCCGTTCGGTGCGAGTGCCCGGCGAGCGCGTCGAAAGAGTTGCTGGTTCTGCTCCTCGGAAAACATGTGGCAGATCGCGTTCAGCATGATGATGTCGTAGCCCGTACCCAGATCGTCCGTGAGCATGTCTCCGGAGCGAAGGCTGACTTGGGCTGAAACACCAGCCTTATTTACGTATTCAGTGGTCAAGGGCGCGACCTCCGGTACATCCAGGATTTCGCACCGCACATTAGACGACGCCTTTGCGAACGCAATGGAGTATGCGCCGGAGCCGCCGCCTAGATCGAGGATGCGGCGAACGCCGGCGGTGCCCAGAGCCTGCACCACAAGTGGAGCACGCGCCTTGGCGTTGCGATCCATGCCGGCAATGAAGTTGAGCGTCCATTCGGGCGTGCTGTCGCGGGCATTGTTGCGAGGATCATTGTTGCGATGATCGATGGGAATGCAAGTGCCATGGCGCACTGCGTCAGTCAGCGTGCTCCAGCGATGCCAAATGTTCGCTGTGTGGAGCAGCCCGTTGCGATGATTGTCTTTCGAGCCTTGCACGAAGAAGCGTGCGGACTCGGGCGCGTTGCTGTAGACGCCACCGCTCTTGGTGACCAGTCCGAGAGCAACCAGTGCATTCAGCAGCATCCCTGCGGCGCGAGCGTTAGCGTGGATCCTTGTCCCGATTTGTTCCGCGTTGGCCCCTTCGCCGATGGCCGTAAAGATGTCGAGTTCCAGCGCGGTAAGAATGCAGCGACTCGGCATGTACCCACGGATCATTTGATCCAGGCGGTCGGGCAGACGTGCCCGCTTTTTCACGAGCCGCCATGGCAGCGCGGAACTTCTCTCCGTGTTCGATTGACATGGCTCTCATCGCCGGCGCGTCGTTCCAAACGA
Source organism: uncultured Acidobacteriaceae bacterium (assembly GCA_963782835.1). Classification (GTDB taxonomy): domain Bacteria; phylum Acidobacteriota; class Terriglobia; order Terriglobales; family Acidobacteriaceae; genus Sulfotelmatobacter. Next base: position 297,990 of record CAWALR010000011.1, read on the forward strand.
GACGATTGACGGGCTTATCGTGGAGCAGATGTGCATCGACAATTTCGCTTACGTCCGACGATTGAACGCGCCGGTACCACACTGCCTCCGGATAAACGACCAGGACGGGACCTTCGTCGCACAGCCCCATGCAGCCGCAGGTTGTGAGCTGTACGTCAGGGCTGAGGCCGCGTTTTTGCAGCTCCCGGTCCAGACCTTCGAGCAACGCTAACGACCCACTGGCGGGACAGGAAGGTACACCCTCGGGCTTTTGTTGCGTGCAGACGAAGAGATGAAAGCGGAATGGTTCCATTGCGTCCTCCCCTCCAGACAACGTTAACGCCTTCTACTTCGCCGAAGGCCTGGAGGCTAACAACTGAATTCCCCGGTCTTCCCCCGGGGGGATTTCGGCATTCATTGTGAGCGTTCGCGGACCAGAGCACTGTGATCTGCGTCATTGATCGATGTAAGGCCGGAGTGATCCACTTGCAACGAACCAGGGGGACACCAAATGTCGGCTGAATTGATCGACACCAAAACTCTTCCTGAAAATGCTTATAAGCCTCTGCATGACGGCGAACTGTATCTGCCCATTGTTCCGGCTTCCGGTGACTTGCCAGAACTCACCTCGCGTTCAATCTTCTGGGGTGTCCTGTTTTGCGTGATCTTCACGGTGGCGTCGGCCTACTCGACTCTGAAGGTCGGCCAGGGAATGGAGGCGGCGATTCCCATCTCCATTCTCGCGATCGGCTTAGCCCGCTTGTATTCGCGACGCTCCTCGCTGCTGGAGAACATGATCATCACCGGCATGGGCGGCGCCTCGGCCGCCGTCGTCTCAGGTGCTGTCTTCACGCTGCCGGCCCTTTATGCGCTCCACCTCGATCCGCATCCGGTGCAGACCATCTTTATCTGTTTGGCCGGCGGGTGCCTTGGCATCCTATTTCTTGTCCCCCTGCGGCGCTACTTTGTCCGCGAGATGCACGGCAAGTTCCCCTTCCCGGAGGCCACAGCCATCACCGAGGTCCTGGTGACGGGCGAAAAAGGTGGCTCGCAGGCCAAGTTGCTCCTGCAGGCCACTGTCGTTGCCGCGGTCTACGATTTCTTTGTCACCACATTTCATGTTTGGAGGGAGTATCTGAACTTCCAGTTTCTGCCGGTGATGCGGTCGCTCGCCGATCGCGGCCGCATGGTCTTCAATTTCGATGCAGTTGGCTTCATTCTCGGCCTCGGATACGTGATGGGCTTGCGCATCGCTCTCATCTTTTGTGCCGGCGGAGTACTGGTGAACTTCGTGCTGGTGCCGATGACCTGGTTTGTCGGCAGTCACATGGGCGATGTCACTGTGTATCCGGCCACCATCCCTATTTCTCACATGACGGCTGCGGATATTTACCGCTACTACGTGCGCTTCATCGGCGTGGGCGCCATCGCCAGCGCAGGATTGGTTGGAATCCTCAAGTCCCTGCGCGTGGTTGCGGGATCGTTCCGCATCGCCCTGCGTGCCTTCCGCCGCGGCGAAGCGCCACAAGTGGAACGCACAGATCGTGACATTCCCATCATCAGCATCCTGCTCGGAGTTGTGCTGGGCGCGATCGCAGTAGCCGCCTTCTTTGGACAGCTTCATGTTTCCTGGACCGTCGTTGGAATAGGCCTGGCATTGACGTTGCTGTTTTCATTCTTCTTCACCACAGTGGCTGCCAACGCTATTGCTACAACCGCCAACAACCCAGCCAGCGGCATGACGTTACTAACGGTGATCGTCTCTGCCGTCGTGCTGTTGAGGTTCGGGCTCTCGGGGACCACCGGCATGTTTTTCGTGATGGCCCTCGCTGGCATGGTCTGCGTCGCTCTGTGCTCCTCGGGACAGTTCATCACCGACCTGAAGGCTGGCTATTGGATCGGCTCCACGCCTGCAGCACAGGAGAAGGTGAAGTTCATCGCGATCATCGCATCGGCAATCACTGCGGGTTTCACCATCATCCTGTTGGCCAAGGCATTTCAATTCGGAGAAGCGATGCCCGGCGATCCGCGGCAAGTCCTGGTCGCGCCGCAGGCTTCTGCGCTGAAGGCCGTGGTCTCGGGCTTCATGAGTGGCCAGCCCGCCCCTTACGTCTTGTTCGGTATCGGCGCCATGGTCACCGTCGTGATGGAGATGCTTGGCCTTTCCTCCATGGTCTTTGCGCTCGGAATCTATCTACCACTGCAACTGACCACGCCCATCCTGACCGGCGGATTCCTCTCGCACCTTGTGAACAAGCGTGCCGAAAAAACCGGCGGAGAGCGGGGTAAGACAATCCGTGAGCGGGGTATCATTATTGCCGGCGGCCTGATGGCAGGCGGAGCGCTCGGCGGCGTGATTGGAGCGGCGCTGCGCGTGCTGCCGCACTTCAAAGAAGAATGGATCCAGACGCCGTTCTACGACAACATCCCGGTTTCGCAGATGCTCTCCGCGCTCGGGTTCGTGGCGCTCTGCGTGTACACCTATTTGAACTCGATGAAGAAACAAAAGTCCGAAAACGAATAGATTGGTGGGGGCGCGACCCGGCTAAACCACGCGCCACAGCCGGCATGCTGTGATATGAACGATTTCACTGGAGGCTTCCTATGAATCAAGCCGATCTTTCCATCGCCAACGCAATTCTCGGTATCGATACTCTTTGGGGAGGCGATGTCATGTGCCCTTCAGGCACCGGCCGCTTCATCGCCGACTGCTGGTTTTCAGACGAGCCGTTGCCCGCTACTTACACCCATCCCACCGCAGCGCGCCTGCGAGTGGCTGGCGGCGTTACCGGCAAGGACAGCGTTGCCGTCGAGGACTACCTGCGTGAAATGAGCGCGGAGATCATCCGTTCGATGGACGCTATTAACGTCGAAGCCCGTCGCGTGGGCGGCCTGCGCGGCACTTTTCTCGAAGGCCTGAACATCTGCCTGACAACGATGTGGGAACTTGCCATGGAAACTACCGGCAAGGGCAACCGCGTGCCTTATGAGAAGAGTGTGAAGGCATCCACCGGCCGCGCGCCCGAGCCGTCGCAGCCGGAAGCGAAGCGCGAACGAGTCGCCGAATTGCTCGCGCGCGGCGGGTATCATACCTCGGGCACGGCTGGCGTTTTGGCCGCTGTCGATGCCTGGCGCCGCGATCGCATCGTCCCCATGGCCTCTGTTCGCGCGCTCAGCGCGGCGGTCATCGCGCAAATGAACGAGCTCTGCGAAAAGAATCTGGCACCGCATCTTCCGCATGAACTCGCTCGCGTGCCCCGTGCCAACATTGATTTCCTGCCCATCAAAGACGCCTGGTTCTCCGGCTCCATGAACTACATCGGGCGCGCGCGCAATGCCGATGGCTCTCCGAAGTACGAAGCGACTTACGAGATCAATGCGTCGCTACAAATGTCGTTTCCGGAGTTCGAACAACTCGTCAGCCATGAAGTCGTGCCCGGACACGTGACCACATTCGCTTACCTTCAGGATCTGTACGTGCGCGGGTTGGTCGGATTCGAAGCCACCGTGCTCACCATGAATACGCGTGCCGCCACTCTTTTTGAAGGTATCGCCAACAACGCAATATTGATCGCCCATGGCGTCACGGAAGTGGACCTGCTTCCAGATGAAGATCTGCAGATTGGCGTGCTGCTCGCGCTCCTGCAAGATGACGCCAAGAACGAAGCTTCCTATCTCACCTGGGGCGAAAAGATGCAGAGAGAAGAAGTGGCCAGGATTCTGCGGCGGGATTACCTGGTTACCGAGGAGCGTGCCGACAAGCTCTCCGGTGCTTGGGGACGCCATCCGCTCCTGGGACGCATGTATCTGCCGGCTTACCGGTGCGGCACAGAAAAAGTCGCGGAACTACGCCGCAAGTATCAGCCGAGCCAACTGCTGCCGGTACTTTATGGGGCTGCCGGACTGGTGGATTCTGAAACGGTCGAAACCGCATGCGCACAACTGGCTTATGCCGGTCAGCCGGTCGGCTGACGATACCCTCCAGCCGGAGCATGGATGATGGACGTATCTGCATCAATGCCTGTGACGTGCATTACTTGCGGTAGCACTGAGTCGACTGCTATCCGAGTGCAGCGAAGCGACGAATCCGCACCCTGAAAATGATTTCATGCGGTCGCCTGACTCCGGCAAGGAGTTGCATGCCAAGAGCCTTGCGGTGTGATTCCGATCACAACTGCGATCCGCAGGAATCTTCTTTTAGGCTTCAGTCGCGCCACAAAATCACCCTGAACTGTGATCGGCGGTACAGCCTCCAATTTCAACCAGCGAGAACATGGGAAGTAATAAACAACCTCCCCTGGAGGATCTCATGAAGCGAGTCTTGATTCTTGGTGCTGCAGGCAGGGATTTCCATAATTTCAACGTCCTTTTTCGTGACAATTCCCAATACCACGTAGTCGCATTCACAGCCACGCAGATTCCTGACATTGCCGGTCGCCGTTATCCGCCGGAACTTGCCGGAGCGCTGTATCCCGAAGGCATTCCTATTCTCGAAGAGAACGATCTGGAAAATCTCGTCGCCGAATACGAGATTGACGCTGTGGTGTTTTCCTACAGCGACATTTCCCACCAGAACTTGATGCATCTGGCTTCCCGAGCCGTGGCTGCGAACGCCGATTTCTGGCTTCTGGGAACCCGACGAACCCAGCTCAAATCCTCAGTCCCGGTAGTTTCTGTGTGTGCCGTACGAACGGGTTGCGGCAAAAGTCCAGTGTCGCGCCTGGTCGCTTCAGAGTTGCGCCGGCAGGGTCGAAAGCCAGTGGTTATTCGACATCCCATGCCTTATGGAGACCTTGCGGCGCAAGCTGTGCAACGTTTTGCCACCATCGAGGACCTCGACCTGCAGCAATGCACGATCGAGGAACGCGAAGAGTATGAACCGCACATCCGCCAAGGGACCGTGGTGTATGCGGGAGTGGACTACGAAAAAATTCTCGAGCGTGCCGAGAAAGAGGCGGATGTCATTTTGTGGGACGGAGGCAATAACGATACATCCTTCTATGCTTCCGACCTGGAAATCGTTGTTGTGGATCCGCACCGTGCAGGGCACGAATTGTCTTACTTCCCCGGTGAAGTCAACCTACGGCGCGCCGATGTGATCGTGATCAACAAGGTGGACACGGCGTATCAGCGCGACCTTGAGACGGTTCGCCATAACATAAAGCTCCACAACCCTAAGGCAGCTATTTTTGAGATGGCCTGCCGCGTCAGCGTTCCCGATCCGCATCTCGTGAAGGGACAGCGCGTGCTGGTAGTGGAGGACGGGCCCACGCTCACGCACGGAGAAATGCCCTACGGCGCCGGGGTGGTCGCGGCGCGGCAATGTGGGGCAGCCGACTTGGTGGACCCGCGGCCTTATGCCATGGGATCGATCCGGAGCACCTTTGATCATTATCCGCACCTCACGAACCTCTTGCCCGCTATGGGTTACAGCGCTATTCAAAGGCACGAACTGGAGGAAACCATTCGCCGCACCCCCTGCGACATGGTGCTGATCGCCACCCCGATCGATCTTGCGCGAGTGATCAAACTGGACAAGCCGAATCTGCGGGTGACCTATGAAGTAGAAGAACTGACCAAACCCGGACTGGCCGATATGCTCGCCAAGTTCGCGCGCGAGCATGAGCCAGCCCTGGCAGGAGTTGGGATATGAAGGGCAAAGATTTTCTCTCGATTCGAGAATTCACGCCCTCGGAGATCCAGTACCTGCTGGTTCTTGGCCGCCAGGTGAAGGCGGACCCGACCGCCTATAGCTCGGCACTGCGGCGTCAGACCCTGGCCATGATCTTCGAGAAACCTTCGTTACGTACCCGGGTAACTTTCGACGTGGGCATTCAGCAACTAGGCGGCTTCTCCCTGTACCTTTCTCCCGCCGAGATCAATCTAGGCAAACGGGAGACCGTCTACGACGTGGTCAAGAACCTGGAACGCATGGTGCAGGGCATCATGATCCGCACCTTCTCCCACGAGACGGTTGTGGAGATGGCACGCTACGCCAGCATTCCTGTCATCAACGGGCTCACCGACTACAGTCATCCCTGCCAGGCGATCGGGGACTACCTCACCATTTGGGAGGCAAAAGGAAATCTGGAGGGATTGAAGGTTGCTTTCGTGGGGGATGGCAACAACGTTGCCCGCTCCCTGATGTTTGCCGGAGCCCAGCTCGGCGCGCACGTTTGGCTGGCCACGCCTCCAGGATACGAACTCGACGCCGCATCTGTGCAGTGGGCTCGCGAGCGCGGTTCTGAAACTGGCGGCACTTGCACGGTGACGAATGATCCTGAAGAGGCAGCCTCCAGCGCCGACGTGATTTACACCGACATCTGGGCAAGCATGGGGCAAGAAGCCGAAGCGGAGACGCGGAAGCATGTTTTCCTGCCTTACCAGGTGGATTCGACTTTGTTCCGCCGGGCCAAGCCGGACGCCATCTTTCTGCATTGTCTGCCGGCGCACCGCGGCGAAGAAGTCACCAACCTTGTTATCGACTCGCCTCGCTCGCTGGTATTCCAGCAAGCGGAGAACCGGCTGCACGCACAGAAAGCCATCATGCTGGAGTTGATGAAAGGCGAGTTCGTCAAGTTGCCGGGACTTCTCGAGCTGCAAGAGTTGGTGCACGCATAGGGATAGCGGCCGGTGGCTCGGGGCTGGGCGCTGTTAAGAACCCGTGACAGCTCCTGGCGCCAGCCACAAGCCGCTTGTGACTCTTATGAAGACCATGCTCCTTGCCGTCGGCGGAAACTCCCTGATTCGGGCGGGAGAAAAAGGAACCATCACCGAGCAACTGGCAAACGCCCAACGTACCGCGTCTCAGATCGTCGGCTTGATTCGTGCCGGTTACCGCATCGTGCTCACGCACGGTAATGGCCCGCAAGTTGGGGCAGCTCTTCTTCGCTCGGAACGGGGAGCAAGCCAGGTTCCTGGTCACCCACTGGACGTTTGTGGCGCCTCAACCCAGGGCGAAATCGGATACATTCTCGAGCAATCGCTGCAAACCGAACTACAGAAAGCCGGCCTGCACCAGCCGGTTACGAGTGTTCTCACCCAAAGCCTGGTCTCGCCGGACGATCCTTCAATGCAGCGCCCGAGCAAGCCCATCGGGCCTTTCTATTCGCGTGCCGATGCCGAGGAACGCAAACAACTTCTGGGATGGGAGATCGTAGAAGACGCGGCCCGCGGTTATCGCCGTGTGGTTCCCTCGCCGGAGCCGATTGACATTATCGAACTCGAGGTTATTCGAGATCTGGTGGAGCAGGGTGTGCTGGTCATTGCGTGCGGAGGCGGAGGGATTCCTGTGGTCTGGAAAAACGAAAGATTGCAGGGCGTGGAGGCAGTCATCGACAAGGATCGCGCTTCCGCGCTGCTTGCTTCACGCCTCGGCGTCGATCTGTTTGTCATTTCAACCGACACCGATTACGTGTATCTGGACTATAAGAAACCCACGCAACGTCCGCTGCGGCGCGTCGGTGCGGCTGAATTGGAAGAGTACTGGAGGGCGGGCCACTTTCCTCCCGGAAATATGGGTCCCAAAATTGAATCGGTATTGCAATTTCTGCGCGGCGGCGGGAAGGAAGCCATCATTACTTCTTGCCAGAATCTGTGCGCGGCGGTTGTGGGACGTGCTGGCACTCACATGTTCCTCGATTACGGGACAGATGTCGGGTTGAATGCAGAACTCGAACTGCCGGTGGGAGGGCTCTAATGCCACAGACGACCATCACCCCGCGTGAGTCGGTCCCGTCGGACTCGGCGCTAAGAGACGGCGTGATGTTGAGGCATGTCGTCGAGTCTCAGCAATTCACTGTTCCTCTGCTGATGGAGTTATTTGAGCGGACGCGAGGGATGGAGCACGTGGTGGCGCGTGGAGGCTCCCTGGATTACCAGAACCGCATCATGGCCACGCTTTTCTATGCCCCTTCTACCCGCACTCGGCTCTCGTTCGAGGCCGCCATGCATCGCCTGGGCGGTCGGGTTTTGTCTACAGAGCACGCTGGTGCCTTTTCTTCGGAGGTGGAAGGGGAGCAGGTGGAAGACTCTATCCGGATTATCGGAGGCTATTCCGACGTGATCGTCATCCGGCATCCCGAAGATCACGGGGCCCGGCGCGCCGCGGAAGTCTCTCCCGTTCCAGTGATCAATGCCGGGGATGGAAATGGCGGGCAACATCCCACCCAGGCCTTGCTCGATCTGTATACGATTTACCGGCAGCGCCCGCTGGATGGCCTGAGCGTAGCCATAATCGGGGAGTTGGACAAGGGGCGCACCGCGCGATCGCTGGCGTATCTGCTGGCCAAATTTGACCGGGTGAAGATGTTTTTCGTCAGTCCGCCGCAACTCCAGATGAAACCGGACATCTTGAGTTATCTCGATGAGCATGGCGTCCGCTACGAACTGGAGTCGGATATCGACCGGGTGATTGGCGAAGTAGATGTGGTGTACCAGACGCGAATCCGGCCGGAGCGAGTCGGGGACGTGAAAGGCCTCAGGCGTTATGCCATTGATTCGCAAGTTGTGCGGCGCATGAAGCCGGACGCACTAATCCTCCATCCGTTGCCCCGCACCGTCGAGTTGGACAAGTCAGTCGACGCCGATCCCCGAGCTATGTATTTCCGCCAGGCGAGGAATGGGCTCTACGTAAGGATGGCCCTGTTGACCATGCTGTTGGACTAGCGCAGCCACCAGGAGCGCCTGGCAGTAGGAAACGTTACTGGAGAAATGAGAAAAGGCACAAAAGGAACTTATGACAACACACTTCGTAGAGAGTCCCTTACACACGCAGGACTTTGTCGAACTCGAGAACCGGTATGGAGCTCATAACTATCGTCCGCTCGACGTAGTGATCGAGCGCGCGGAAGGCGTCTGGGTGTATGACGTCGAAGGCAAACGTTATCTCGATTGCCTGGCCGCATATTCCGCGGTGAATCAAGGGCACTGTCACCCCAAGATTCTGCAAACCCTTGAGGAGCAGGCGCGGAAAGTCACTCTTACCTCGCGCGCATTCCGGAACGAGCAACTGCCGCTGCTCTGCAAGGAGCTCCATGATTTGACCGGGTTCGAGATGGCCCTCCCGATGAACTCAGGTGCGGAGGCCGTCGAAACGGCGATCAAGACGGCCCGCAAGTGGGGTTACAAGATAAAGGGCATTCCCCACGACAAGGCCGAGATCATCGTATGCGCTAATAACTTTCACGGCCGCACGGTCACGATCGTAGGCTTTTCTACCGACGAACAATATCGCGATGGCTTCGGCCCCTTCACTCCCGGGTTCAAGGTCATTCCCTTCGGCGACGCGCGGGCCCTACGCGACGCTGTGACGCCCAACACTTGCGCCTTCTTGGTGGAGCCCATTCAAGGCGAGGCCGGGATCGTCATTCCGCCTGTAGGATTTTTGCGGGAGGCGGCGGCAATTTGCAGCGAGAGTCAGGTGTTGCTCATGGTCGACGAAATTCAATCCGGCCTGGGACGAACCGGCAAGCTCTTCGCCTACATGCACGAAGCAATCACACCCGATGTGCTGATCATTGGCAAGGCGCTCGCCGGTGGATTTTATCCCGTCTCCGCCGTGCTCGCGTCGCGACAGATTCTCGGCGTATACAAACCCGGCGACCATGGCAGCACGTTTGGCGGCAATCCCATGGGCTGCGCCATCGCCCGGACCGCGCTGCGCGTCCTAATTGAAGAAAAGATGGTGGAACGCTCCGCCGAGCTAGGTGCATATTTTCGAACACTCCTGCAGACGCTGCGCAGTTCAGATTTGAAAGAGGTACGCGGTAAAGGCCTGTGGATCGGCATCGAACTCAAGAGCCCGGCGCGTCCCTACTGCGAGGCGCTCAAGGACGAAGGAATCCTCTGCAAGGAAACGCATGACCGGGTGATTCGCATCGCACCGCCGCTCATCATCAGTCGTGGGGAGATTGACTGGGCCTTCGAGCGAATTACGAAAGTGATTCAGCGGCATTGACGGAGGCCGGCGGACAGGCTGCGTGTTGCGCCTGAGGCTGCTAACCGGGCGAAATCCTGCCGTCGACGTGTTCCCGAGTGACGGGCGATACAGAAGTTGACGCTTTTCGAAATCCGCACGGATAAATGCGCTTGTGGGAAAGGCTATACCGTCGGTAATAAGGTGATTCGCCGAAAACTGTCAGACTGCTGTTTGCACCGGTTCATCACTGCCCGTTCTTTCTCGCAAAACAGTTTTGGGAGTTGGAATAACCACACGTATTCTGGTTCCTGAATCGTCGGACTCAATACTCATCGTCCCGGATAATTGGAGAGCCCGTTCTCGCATGCCTCGGATCCCGACACCCGAACCACGCGACTGAATTTCTGACAATCGCTCCGCAGGCATACCCCTACCCTCGTCCCGAACCTCCAGCACCAGCGCGCCATCATCGCGGACGATGCGGATACTGGCGGTCTTGCTTCCCGAATGGCGATGGATGTTCGTGAGGCATTCCTGGACGATGCGGAACAACGAAAGTTCATAGTCGCGATCCAAACGCTCGATCGCCGCGGGGAGGTCGAGCGATACTTGAACCCCACTCCGTTCTGCGAACCCATTGACGTATTCCGTAAGTGCGGACTGCAGGCCAACCTCGTCCAGCAGGGGCGGATACAGAAGGTGAGACATGGTGCGAATGTCTTTGGTCATTTGCGCGACCAGCGACTCGATATTGCTGAGCGATGAGGCGGCACGAGCACTCAGCCGGTCGCACTCACCGGCTAAATTGGAGGCCTCCATGCCGAGCGCAGCGAGAAGTTGTCCGGCCCCGTCGTGGAGTTCCCTCGCGATTCGCCGTCTTTCCTCGTCTTGAGCCTGCAAAATACGGGCAGACAGTTCGCGGAGCTCCTGGCTCGCGTTGAACAGTTCCTGCGTGCGTTCCTGAACTCTTTGCTCCAGCTCTGCCTGGCTAATCCTGAGTTGTGTTTCTCGATCCCGCTGCAGCCGGGCAATCTCCAGTCGGCCGCTGACGCGAGCCAGCAGTTCCCGCGCGGAGAAGGGCTTTATCAAATAATCGTCTGCACCCGCTTCGAGGCCTTCCACTCGCGATTCTTCACCCGCGCGCGCCGAAAGGAGGATGACTGGAATGGTGCGAGTCTGCTCATCGCCCCGCAGTGCCTTCAGAAGCTCAAAGCCGTCGAGTACCGGCATCATTACATCGCTAACGATGAGATCCGGAGGGGTCTTAAGCGCGGCCTGAAGAGCTGCTTGACCGTCAGCAACTGTTTTCACTTCGTACTGTTCCGATAATAGGCGGGACAAATACTGGCGCATGTCGGAGTTGTCGTCAGCGACAAGAACGCGAGGACGAACGGCGGTCTCCGAAACCGGGGGGCACGGAACTGGCAGCAACTCATCCTGCACCGAAAAGATCTCGTCGCTCCCGGGGGTAGAGTCAGGAAGCCACCGGAGGGCCTCCTCCACAAACGGCTTCGCGCCCATGGCGGTCGAAGACAAGCTACGAGAGCCGCCCATTTGGCCGGACGCAAGGTGACTTTGTCCAAAGGGAATGCGGACGACGAACGTGGAGCCTTGTCCCACAGTGCTTTCGACACTTAAGGAGCCGCCGTGCAACTTCACTAACTCATGCACTAAAGCCAAACCGATCCCGCTGCCCTCATGGGTTCGACTCGGCATATTGGGCACGCGATTGAATCGCTCGAATAATTTAGGTATGGCTTCCGCAGGAATTCCTACTCCTGTGTCACGAACGCGGAGCTCGGCCAGGTTGTCCGCGCGATGCACACTGACCGAAATTTCTCCCTCGAAGGTGAATTTGAAAGCGTTGGAGATCAAGTTCAGAACGACTTTCTCCCACATATCGCGATCCACGTAGACCGGTTCCCCAAGATCGGAGCAATCCACTATGAGCCGCAATCCCGCCTTGTCCGTAGCAGAACGGAAAACGCTGGCCAACTCAGAAGTAAAGCGGCCTAAGTCCGTGGCCAGATAGACGGCCTGCACTCGTCCAGCTTCAAGGCGCGAGAAGTCCAGCAGAGTATTAACCAGGCGCAGCAACCGGGCGCCATTGCGACTCACCAGGTCGAGCTGTTCTTTGGCCGTTGGGGAAAGGTGAGTCTGACTTCTGGCCAGCAGGTCGTGGAGCGGTCCCAGCATCAGAGTCAGGGGTGTGCGAAACTCGTGGCTCACGTTGCTGAAGAATGCTGTCTTCGCGCGATCAATTTCGGCTAGAGCCTCCGCACGTTTTTTTTCCGCCGAGTACGCGCGCGCGTTGGCAATGCTGGCGGCGATCTGGCCGGCAACAAGGTTGATGAATCCCGCGTAGCTGACATCCAAGGGGCGGTACGGGTTGAGGGCGGTCACAATCACACCAGCGGGCTTGTCTTGACCCTGACTCGTGATGGGGAGAAGCAGCGCTCGCCAGGGCGACTTGTCCCAGGAGCCAGAGGGAACCGACTCGAACCTCTCCAGTAGATTCTCGACGACGATGGAATCGTTCCCAGTGAGTAGCTTGCTGATTGGCCAGGGTTGATTCTTTTCACACAATGGAATCGACTCTGGCGCGGCCGGGTGATGTTCCTCTATTCCGGTTTGGCACGCTAAGTGGGCTTCGTTCCCATCTTCTGTGAAGAGATACAGCAGCGTAAACGGTAAGTCCTTTTGATTTTCGCCAAGACAGCGAGCGATACACGCGACCACATCCTCCTCTGTAATCGTCTGATTCAACTCTCCTGCCAGAGAGCGCAGTGTTTTGAGCCTTCGTTCACCTATAATGCGATCCGTTTCTTCGGTTACGACGCAGAGATGTCCGGCAACCCGGCCGTCATCTCCAGACAGCGGACTATAGGAAAAAGTGTGATAAGTTTCCTCGCGATATCCGCTCCGTTCCAGAAACAAGAGCAGCGCCTCATCCCACGTCGCCTCCCCGCTATCCAGGACTCTGTGAATGCGGGGTCCAATGTCGTCCCAGATTTCCGTCCAAACCTCCTGAGAAGGCCTTCCCAGCGCCCACGGATGTTTCTTCCCAAGAGTCATACGAGCGTAATCATCGTTGTAGAGAAAGGTGAGTTCTGGTCCCCAGCTCATCCACATCGCAAAGCGTGACGTGAGCAGAACCCGGACCACAGTTTTCAAGCTTTGTGGCCATTCTTCCATTGCCCCGAGCGGGGTCTTCGTCCAGTCGAATTCTCTGACTAATTTGCCCACGGCCCCTCCGCCGCGCACCCATCCGGGGGTAAGAGCAGTTTCTTCCCGACTTCCTCCGACGGTTTTCGAGTCCGGGTTCTCGAAAAGCTTTTTGATGGCGGTGGGCAGTTCTTGGGTGAGTTCCGACTTCGTGATCGCTCCTGTCGCATCAACCGAAGCAGCTTGATGGCGCGCAATCGTCTCGTGATTCTGGGTGACAATGATCACATTGCAGTCGGGAAGCTCCTTCCGAATAATTCGTGTCGCTTCCAGTCCGTCCATGCGAGGCATGTTGATGTCCATCAGGATGACTTGAGGACGCAGTCTCTTCGCCTTCTCAATCGCTTCGATCCCATCCCCGGCTTCGCCGCAGACCTGCCAATTGGGATGAGATTCAATGAACGATCGCGCAGTGCGCCTGAACAACTCATGATCATCGGCAATCAGGATTTGTACGGCACTCATCTTCTTCCAACCCTTCTGGTGGTCCAAGCTTATGGAATTTGGTACGGAAGCAAGTCGGTCATTATGTACCGAACCAAGTTACGGAGCCTCTACAGTTTTTTATGTATTACTGATTGGTTAACCCTTGACGCTAAACCCAGGCGGGCGCCTGTGTCTCAATTCCTTCCTACTCAACGGGAGGGTGCCAGAAGAGGGCGATCAAAACAAAAATAGTTCCAACCAACACTGCAATCGCGATCGAAAGGATGATTCCGTGAAGGGTAGTAAATGACGACTGCTTCTTCTTCCTTCGCTTCATGAATGCCGCCATCGGCAGAACCATCACGCGCACATCCGGCGGTCAGGGCTGAGTGCCGATCTCAAAATTCAAGGTTGAGAGAGACAGTCGATACTGGTATTGCGCGTTGACATAGCCGATGGCGGCGTCGGTTTGCTGCAACTGCGCCTGACTCAGTTCAACAATTGAGCCTAAGCCAAGCTGGTAACGGCCCTGGGCGAGAGTCAATCCGAGATCGGCTTCCTTGGCGAGTTCCGCTTCCACGCCCACACGCTGAAAGGCTGTATTGGCGGCCAGCCATGCTGTGCGAACGTCGCGTACTACGCGGTCGCGCAAGTCCCGAGTGTTTTCCGTCGCAGCTTTGGCCCGGTAATTTGCCTCCGAAGCTTCGGCAGCGAAAAGAAAGCCGTTGAAGATCGGGACATTCATATTCACGCCAATCGCGCCATACCAGCTGGAAATGAAATAGCTTGGAAAGCAGCCGCCGAAGCAATCAGGACGTACTGGCGTCACTCCCGTGATCCCCAGCGCGCTAATGGTGGGCAGGAGCTGGTCGCGCTGGGCGCGGCGGAATTTTTCCGCCGCCTGTTGATTGAAGGTGAGCGATTGCAAGTCGGGACGTTGCTGGATCGCCGTGCTGATCAGCACGTCCACATCCGGCGGCGGTGGCGGAAGTTGCGTCTCCTCTTCGCTATCGCTCAACTCGTACTGGACCTGTTTGTCGAAGCCCAGGACTGCGGTGAGCGCGGCTAGGGTTGAATCAACGTTATTCTGAGCGTCGAGTTGCAGTAGCTTGGCCTGGGAAAGATTTACCTGGGCAAAGGCCAGATCCAGGTTTGATTTCAGCTTGTTCTTTGCCAGTTCGTCGACTTGATGCTCCACCGATCCTCGAGTGGTTACGGTTTGCTGGGCTACTTTGAGCAGCGCCTGGGCTTGCAGGGCGTTGTAAAAGGCCTGGTCTGTGGCCAGTACGACGTCTTCGGCGGTGGCCATCGCATTGGCATTTTGAGCTTTCTCCAGAAGCTTGGAAGAGGACACGAGGTTGATGGTGCGGCCAAAGTCAGTAATAAGTTGGCTAAGCGTGACTCCTGCGCCCGCATGTTCCAGCAGGCGAGACGCCGTCAGAGAACCCGCGCCGATTCGGCTGCCTTCATTGGCGTCGACGGCTGTGATTGCGCCATTCAAGTTCGGCAGTTCCGCCGCCCGGGTCTCGCGATAGATTTGGTGCTGTGCCAATCCAAGCAGATGGCCCACACTGATCCGGGGATTATTTTTGAGGGCCAACTGCTCCGCCTGCGCCCGGGTTAGACGGAGAGCGCCGTTTGGAGCTTGATCCGGTTGCGGCATTTGCGCGCCCACTGAAGAAGTGGTTTGAGATCCAGTGCCACGTGGGAAGCTTGCGCTCAGAACCGCTTGAGACGCTTGAGACCCTACCGCGGGCGTCGAGCTTTGCGCCACTTGTGGCTGCGGAGCAGAAGGCAAAGCTTCGGCTGATCCGAACCCATTGGCGTTTTGTGCCAAGCTAGGCTGAGGCAAAGTTGCCGACAAAACTGATACCAGCGTGCAGAGGATGAAAGTTCGGGCCCTCGTCATCGGGTTGCCTCTCGATCTGCTTCGTGAGGTTCCGTGATCCTCTCAGAGAGATTCCGGCGAGCAAATTGTCTCCGCGTCATTCTGCTGCCTCCGGCTTCGCGATCGCTCCGTTCTTCGCGCCGCGCTTGCCGTATACCAGTAGATAAGCGGCCGGAACGATGAAGATGGTCAACAGAACCGACGAAGTGAGACCACCAATGATGGCGCGCGCCATGGGCGTGTATTGTTCGGCGCCGGCTCCCAGCTTGAGCGCCATGGGGATCATACCGAAGATGGTGGCGAGCGAGGTCATCAGGATGGGCCGCAAGCGTACCCGGCATGCGGTGATCACTGCGTCCTCTGGCGACAGTCCCTGCCGCTCCAGGTTGTGGGCAAAATCCACGATCAGAATGCTGTTCGAGTCCGCGATGCCGACCAGCATCAACACTCCCATCAGCGACATAACATTCAGCGTGCTATGAGTGAGTGGGAGGATAATCAGCACGCCGATAAATCCCATCGGGATCGCCAGCATGATCAGGAACGGATCGACGAATGACTTGAACTGTGCCGTCAGGATCAAGAAAAGCAAAATGAACGAAATCAGAAAGCCCAGCCCAAAGCTCTTGAATGAAGCTTCCATGCCCTGGACCATTCCGCGCAGATTCACGCGAACGTTGCCGGGAATCTTTTCTTTGGCGAGGATTTTCCGCACCGCATCAGTCACGCGTCCCAGATCTTCCGAAGCAGGCGTGACATAAATATCCACTGCGCGCTGAATCTGGTAGTGGTCCACTTCGGTCGGGGTCAGGACCTGTTTCACATTCACTACATTATTAAGCACAGTAGTCGGCCTGCCTTGTCCCAGGCACGCCCAGGAAGCGTGACCTGTCCCCGGTTGCGGCGGGCCTGGGGGGCCACATGCCATGCCCTCGCCGTTGCCTGGATCACGCAAGGGAATCTGCCCCAGATCCATCATGTTGTGAATGGCTGCGTCGCCATGCTCGAAGTACTGCACCGTGAGGTAATAATCGTTGCCGCTCTTGCGGTCGACCCAGTAATTCGGCGCGATCATGTAGTTCGAATTGAGCGCGGTGATGACGTTATCGACTACATCTTTTTGCGACAGGCCCAACTCGCCCGCGTGCACCCGGTCTACATCGAGGCGCAGAGCAGGGTAATTCATGTCTTGCGGGATATAGATCTGGCCGACGCCGTGCACCTCCTTGAACCGATTGGCCAGGTTCTGCGCGATGCTATAGATCTGGTCCAGATCGGGGCTGCTCACCTGCACGTCAATGGGGGCTGGCATGCCTGTATTGAGAATGGCATCCACCATCGAGCCAGTGGAAAAGAATGTCCGGATATCCGGAAACTGCTTGGCCATCGCCTTCTGCACCCGGTCCATGTATTGGAAACTGCTGAGGTCGTGCGGTTCGTTCAGCGCTACTTGCAGAGTCGCGGTGTAGGGGCCAGAGTTGGTGGTGTAGAGCGCGGAAAAATCCGGCACCACGCCAATGTTGGTGACGATTCGCTTGAGATCCTTGGCTTCGACCTCATGCCGGATCAGGTCTTCCACCTTCGCCATATATTGATCCGTCATCTCGATGCGAGTGCCGGTGGGAACCTTGAGATTGATGGTGAACTGCCCGGCGTCGGTCTTGGGAAAGAACGCCAGACCCAGTAGCGGATAAATCGCCAAGCTGACAAAGAACAACCCGCTCAAAAGCACGACTGTGAGCCCGGGACGCTCCAGCGCCCGTCGAACCCAGCGCTCATAGAAATCGAGAACGCTATTAAACATCCTGTTGAAGCGGGCATTGAAGCGATCCATCCAGGAGTGCCCTGCCGTCGAAGCGGGTGGAATTTCGTACTCGTCTTCCTTTTTTGGCTCGGGAGTGTGGTGCACGGCCTTCAGGAAGCGCGAGCAGAATAACGGGATCACCGTCATCGCCACTACAAACGAGGCCAGCAGCGACAAGCAGAAAGCCAGCGCCAACGCCGAGAACAGAAACTTGGCAACTCCATAGAGGAAAACCACGGGAAAGAAATCGACAACGTCCACCAAAGTTGCCGCCAGGACGGCGAGGCTGACTTCTGATCCGCCTACCTCTGCAGCGATCATGGGCGCGGCTCCCATTTCCAAGTGGCGGTAAATGTTCTCCAGCGAAATCACAGAATTGTCAATCACGCGCGAGAACGCGAGCGCCATTCCACCCAGGATCATGGTGTTGATCGTGCCGCCCATCATTGCCAGAACTACAAACGCGGCCAGCGCCGAGATCGGAATGGAGAGCAGGACGGCCGAAGTCGCGCGAAAACTCCCCAGAAAAATAAGAATCATCAAGCTGGTGAGAATCAATCCCAGCGCGCCTTCGTGCAGTACCGTGCGAATAGCTTCCTTCACGTACACCGACTGGTCGAAGACGATGCTGGTCTTCATCTGCTGCGGAATGTCGTAGAGGTGCTTGATGAGTTGGCGAACTCCGTCGACGACAGCGATGGTGTTGGTATCTCCGCCCTGCTTCATGATGGGAATGTAGGCGGACTTCTGACCATCGATTCGCACGATATTGGTTTGAATTCCGTGAGCGTCCTCCGCTTTCCCAACGTCATTCACGGTGACCCATGAGTTTCCCTTAACTTTAAGAGGAACCTCGCCCAACTGCTTCATGTTGTCGACCAAGCTGTTGGAGTACACGAAGTAGTCGTACGGTCCCATCTTCACATCGCCGGCTGGCAAGATCAGATTGGAATCATTGACCGCGCCGACCACATCCATCACGCTTAGTTGCCGGGACGCAAGTTTGTAGGGATCGACGTACACCATGATCTGACGGTAGATTCCGCCGAAGACGCCGGGAATTTCGGCTCCCGGCACTACCGCGATCTGATTGCGGATCTGGAACTGAGCGTAGTCGTGCAGCTGAGTTTCGTTCAGTCCGTTACCTTCCACCGTAACCAAGGCAACCGGCAGACTGGATGCGTCGAACTTCAGCACCACCGGAGGCAGCGTTCCCGGTGGCAGCCGCTTCAGGTCGGCGAGGGCTAAGTTGGACAACTGGCTTACATCCGCATCGGCATTGGTTCCGGGCTGAAAATAGACGCGAATGATGCTGACTCCCAACAGGGACCGTGACTCCATGTGGTCCACGCCGGAAGCGAGCGTGAAGAATCTCTCGAGCGGATCAGTGATGTCGGTTTCAATATCTTCCGGCGGCATCCCGGAGTAAAACGTCGCCACAACGACCTCGGGCAGATTGATCGGCGGGAATAAATCCACCGGCATGCGCGCCAGACTGGTCACTCCGATGACCAGGAGCGTGAGGCAGATCACGATGATGAAGTACGGATTACGAATTGAAAACCCTGGCATAAAGTCTGTCCGATGGCGGTCTTACTGCGCGCTCTCCTCGTGGTACTGCATCATGGGAACTTCCTGGGCATGAACCTTCTGGCCAGCCCTTAAGGCGCTGCGATCGCTGATCACGACTTCTTGGCCCTCATTCAATCCCGCGGCAATTTCGGCATCACTCGCGGTCTGCAATCCAACCTGAACGGTTCGTTCTTGAAGTACGCCGTTCCCGTCGACTACAAGAACGGTAGTCTTGTCGCCTTCATGATTCAGGGCCTGAATGGGCACTGTCGGAACATCCTCTTTTTGGTCGAGGTGAAGCTCTGCGTCCGCATAGAGCCCGGGCAGCAACACTCGCTGCGGATTGGAAACATCCACCTCGGTGTGCATGGTGCGCGTATCTTCCCGCACATCCACGGAGAACCGCGCCACCTTTCCGGGGAACGTTCGGCCCAGCGACGGCACGCGAACATCCACGTGATCGCCGACGTGGATGTATCGAACGTAGGACTCCGGAACCGGAATCACCAGCCGAAATAGATCGTCTTCCGACAGCCGGACGATGGGCATCGCTTGCGTGCTTGAGCCCGTTCCTGCCTGCACCAGTGTGCCGAGGTTTGCGTATCGTTCCGTCACCACTCCGGGAAAGGGTGCTGTGATCCGCGAATAATCGAACAGGCTCTGGTCGTGCGCAAGTTTCGCTCGGGCGGCTGACAGCTGGCTCTGTGCCGCCTCCAGAGCCGCCTGCCCGGCGTCCACCTGAGACGACGCGGCCAAATCTTTCCCCTGTGCGTCGTCGACTTCCTGTTGCGCGACGATACCAGGCTGGCTTTCAAAAACTCCGTTGAGGCGCGTGTATTGCAGGTGAAGAGCCTTGTATTGCGCTTGATAGCGATTCAACTCATGTTCCGCTCGGTTTACCTGATTCGCAGCATTCTTGATCTCCGCCTGGTCTTCCTCCAGTTGCGCCTCAAGCTCTGGGATCTCCAGGATCGCCATCACCTGGCCAGCCTTTACGTGCGTTCCATAATCGACGTCCAGCTTCTTCACGTAGCCTGCTTCTTTCGCATAGACATCGATTTCCTGGAAGGGCACCAGTTCAGAAGACAAAGTGATGTGTCGGCCAAGCGATTTCTTCACGACCCGGGTTACGCCGACGGTGGCTGCGGGTCCGCTGGCCTCCACTGGTTGGCCGCTCTTTCCTGAACATCCTGACAATCCGAGCACCAGCGCTGCCGCGAGGGCGGCGAGCATGAAGTAGAACAACCTTCCTGGCTGCTTAGTGCACGTCTCACTGTGCCGATCGCAATCTTGAGTCATCGATTTACCTCGGCCAGAGTTTCCCGGCCGCTTTCTATCTGAGCGTGTTCAGCACATCGCGCAGCTTCTCCACGGAAAAGTCGCGTGATCGGCAAAAATCGATTACCTGTTGTTCCGCCTGTTTCAGTCTTTCGGCAGCGGCGGGGATGCGAGTCGCAACCTCCAGCGGAACCGTGAGAACTCCATGGCGGTCCCCGTGCAACAAATCTCCCGGACGCACTTCCAGTCCACCCACGTTGATCTTGGCTCCGATTTCGAAAATGTGGGCGTACGCGTGCGAAACAGCGACACTCCCGGCGAACAGCTGAACACCCATGGTGCGCACCGACGGCAATTCCCGCACGGCCCCGTTCGTCAGGTAGCCGACGCAGCCCAGAGCTTTCAGAATTGCGGCGCTCATGTCGCCGACAAAAGCACCGCGACCTGGAGGATTATCCATGTCTTCGAGCACCAGAACGCGCGGGGCAGGCAACTCGAGAATGCTGTTCCAGAACTCTGCGCGATCCCGAAACCTGCCACCGACAATGGGCGGCTCACCGCTGCGAAGGCGGGCCGTGACGGCGTAACCCACCATCGGAGGCGCATCGGGAAACATGCAGCCAATGCTGGCATCGGCAAATCCCGCGTTAAATAGCCGCACGCGAAACGATTCGATCGCATTTGCAACCATGCAGGTGTCGAACCGGCGAAGAGCATCGAGATCTTCTTCGGTCAGCAAAGACTCAGCGGCCACGTTCGTTTCCTTTCATCGAACTGAGCTACGCAGTCGTTACTCCCAGGGTTTGTAGAAAGGACCTATCGCTTCGCCCTCAGCCAGTGATGCCGGTGTTGGGCGAAGAGTTGCGAGATTCGCATTGAGCGCCAACGCAAGAACTACCTGCGCGCCCAATTTGGACAGGGATTAGATGAGGGGAGGCGGCCGAGAGAAGAGACTTTCTTCAAAAAGAAGATTGGGCGCTGGAGAGTCTACGGGTACGATCCGGGGATAGAAAGTGGGAGCTTCCAAGACGGCAAGACTGAACACCGGAGGCATCCAGTTGGCGGCATTTTTGGTGAGCCGCTGCCTTTTTGCGTCCGGCGATGCGTGGGTCTGGATGACCCTTATGCCGTGCGCCGAAATGCTCCAGGATGAGCTATATCGCGTAGCTACGCTGATTGTCAGCGAGGATACTGCGACCAACACGATCAGGGCACACCAAGGCCGACCCCGTCGTTCTCCGAAATATGTTGGCCGTAACATCTCAGGACCGGTCAGTAACTCTGGTCGTTTTTACCATACAAAAAAAGCTCACCGCAAGCAAACCGAGAAGTTACGGGGCAATTACTTAGATAACTATGTCCAAACGTTGGTTGTGCGCGGCCTCAGAATTTCCCCGCGCCAGTCCTCATTGAACCGCTGCCCTGGGTTGGCTGGCATCGCTCCTTTCCCCTATTGTCCGACCGAGCCATTCCGATGGTACGGCCCTCCCTGAAAGAAGCGGTGACGCACCATGCTCTGGCCAAGCAGAAAAAATAGAACTACCAGGACAACCACGAAAAGCAATCTTGCAATCCCCAACCACGAATTTCCTTCTACTGGGTCCGTCGTTTTCATTGGAACGAACCTCCATAAGAAAGTCGCCCCACCTTCCCGGAAGGGTAGAGTGCGATCGATAAGTCCAGGTTGCCGCCGAAAACTATTCCTTGTGTTGCTCTTGCTCTGTTGCCTCCGTGTTCGAAACGTCTCCCGGCTGACACCGGTGCAGGTCATGGAGCGGAACTTCGCGAGGTAGTATTTCTCGCAACGCCCAATCAATGCGTTCTACTCCTTCTGAGATCAATTGCACAAGTTGCTGATTATCATTTCCATCCAGCGCGAGAAAGATGGGGCTCAAAGCGTTCCGGATGTGATGGTTCATTTCGGCAATCACCTGCATCCGTGCCATGGTGAGGCGCTGCCGTTCGCGGGTAATCTGCACCAGCCGTCCGGCCAGGAAGCTCACGATGAGGGCGGACAGCCCCTCGGCCAGGAGCCGTTCCCGATTGCGCCCAAGATCCGGCACCAGCATGTAATGCATCAGTTCGCTCGCCAGAAAGGATACGACGCCTACGCCCAGAGCGGCTCCCAGCACGAATCGCAGCGATGTTGGCTCGATCCTGGAATTACCCTGGAATGGTGGCGACTTTGGGCCGCTTATCCGCCCTGACGGAACCCTTCGCGCAGCGGACTCCGTGTTTAACATAGCGCCTTCTCCGCGCCGCCCTTGTTGTTGCTCGCTCCGCAAGTATCTCGACGCACTTGCTCCTGACGTTTCAGAACGTGGTTCAGCTCATGGATGATCTCCAGCAATTTATCGGGATCTTCCGCTTCTATCGCGGCGCTACACAATTGTTTCCAGCTCTTGCCTCTCTCTTCCGCCATGGGTTCTTCTCCTCCGGATCATCGCTTGTGTGAAAGGGATCGCCGTTTGCGCCACTTGCAGTCCACGAATTCGCAGCAGGTGAAACTTGCAAACCGGATGCGGCGCTGACAAACAACGGGAGGATTAACTGAGAGGAGGAGGACGGTTGTAATGCCAGCCGTCTGTCACGAATTCAATCGGAGGCTCCGCATTGCGGCTCGGCTGAGACGAGACGATCGGAGACGGCTCGGCCAGCGCGGTGTTCGGGGCAGTTAGCCACTGCGGATCTTCATGATCAAAGCACAGGCGGTGATCGTGATCCGACGGCGCGTGAAAGGCTGAGCTTATAGGACTGAGAGAGACACTTACCGCGGCGTTTCGCGCCCATAACACACTCAGGGCAGCAAAGCACATGATCGCAGCGCGATATGAAATCGAGTTGCGGATAGTGTTCTGGATGGGCCGGGATGGCGACACGACTACTTCCCCTGCGCAGTTGGATTATTCTGGCCCTGTTTTGGTTACCCGCTCGGGAACATTTGTTGTCACCCCTCGCCACCAGTTTTCGAACCGTCTGGACGGATCGAACGTTGTGGGATAATGCACACGTTCCGGGAGGAACGCGGTGCCAATAGCTTGTCCACAAAATGATAAACCGGTACTGCTAAGTTCTCCAGCAGGATCGAAGGAAAGTGAATGACGATCCTCGAATTCAGTTTGATAGTCGGGGCCGGTTCCCTTGTCGCCGGATTCCTGGGAGCGCTAACCGGACTGGGTGGCGGCGTGGTTCTTGTGCCGATGCTTACCTTACTCCTCGGAGTAGATATCCGCTATGCGATTGGGGCGTCGTTGGTATCGGTGATCGCCACTTCTTCGGGAGCCGCGGCCGCCTACGTAAAAGAGGGCATCTCGAATATAAGGATTGGAATGTTTCTGGAAGTCGCTACTACCCTGGGTGCGCTTGCCGGCGCAACTTTGGCGACGCGCATCTCCTCGAGCAAAATCTCCATCGTTTTTGGATTAGTGCTGATCATGTCCGCTTTCTTGTCGTGGAAGCCGCAAACAAAAAATGATCGCGACGCTGCGCCCGATTCGCTTGCCACCAAATTGCGATTGAACGGAAGCTATCCCGAGGGCGAGGGCATTCGCAGCTACAACGTGCAGCGCGTCCCGTTGGGATGGACCCTGATGTTTGGCGCAGGAACGCTCTCGGGATTACTCGGTATCGGTTCCGGCGCGATGAAGGTTCTCGCCATGGATCAGGCCATGAAGGTCCCTTTCAAGGTCTCGACCACCACCAGCAACTTCATGATCGGCGTCACGGCCGCGGCTAGCGCGGGAATCTATCTCGCGCGCGGATATATTGATCCCGGCCTTTCGATGCCGGTGATGCTGGGAGTTCTCGCCGGGTCACTGCTAGGCACGAAGGTTCTCGTCAAAGCGCATCCCAAGTGGTTGCGGCGCGTATTCAGTATCGTGATCGTGGCCCTCGGCGCCGAGATGCTTTACAAGGGGATGTCGGGAAGGATTTGATGGCCAATCACCAAGGCTGGACCGACAGGCGGATGGAGAATTTGATCGGGAATCTGCTCCGCGCCGGAGTGTTCTTCTCGGCCTTCGTCGTGCTACTGGGCGCGGCTATTTACCTGATAAGGCACGGTCGTTCCCCGGCCGACTACAGTGTTTTCCGTGGCGAGCCTTCCAATCTTCGTCACGTGGGCGCGATCTTTCGCGACGCCTTCTCGTTGCGCGGCAGGGGCATCATCCAACTCGGGTTGCTCTTCCTCATCGGGACTCCGGTCGCACGGGTTGCGTTCTCAATCTTTGGATTTGCGAAGGAGAAAGACCGCATGTATGTAACCGTGGCGTCCATCGTGCTGATCATCCTGGCGTACAGCCTCATCGGCTCCATCTGGCCTGTGTAGACTCGATGCAGCAAGCTATTCCACTACCGTGCCTGATCGAATCATGAAATCGGAAATTTACGAATCTCGACATTCTTTGCCGTAATCCAACAGCGTATAAAGCGTATAAATAGAATCCATAGAGTTTTTTCAGCCACACCGTGGAAGCCGCGGAATGCAGTAAGAGGTCACCCCCATGACTGAGAAGCCAGTCCCCAACCCCTTCGAAGCCGCGCCCAACGCCGTTTCCCGACGGAATTTCATTAAAGGTGTGATCACCAGCGGTGTGGCGGTCTCCTCAGCCGGCTATCTGTTCCGTGCCTCCACTCTCCTCCATGGTCAACAGGTCGCGACTGGCGTGGGCGAGCGGCTGCTTACTCTCAACGTCAACGGCCAGCAACGGCGTGTCGACGTGATGAAGCAGGAAACGTTGGCCTGGACCTTGCGGTACAAGCTGGGCCTGACCGGAACCAAGCTGGGATGTGATCGCGCGGAATGCGGATCATGCACCGTCCTGATCGATGATATCCCGCACTATTCTTGTTCTGTCCTCACCCACACCGTGCGTGGGCGGAAAGTGCAAACCATTGAAGGCTTGGCAAAAACGGATGGAACCCTGCATCCCGTGCAGCAAGGCGTGATCGACGAGCAGGGCTTTCAGTGCGCGTTCTGTATGTCCGGCTTCATTATGACTGCGGTGGGATACCTGAAAACCAATCCCAACCCCACCCGCCGGGAAATGGCACAAGGAGTTTCCGGGTGTCTCTGCCGCTGCCAGGATTACGACAAGATTCTGACCGCTCTTATGCGCGGCGCCGAGAATATGCAGGGGGCGAAACTTGGATAACAAAAAGGTCAGTGGAACTACGAAGCCTGCCGAGCGCCAGTATGGCGCCGGTTACAAGCTGATCGGCAAAAACTATGCCACGCCCGATCTCTATGCGAAGGTAACCGGCCAGGCGAAATATGCGGAAGACTTTCGCGCCGACGGAATGTTCTTCTGCAAGCTGCTGCTCAGTCCTATGCCGCATGCGCGGGTAAGGCACATCGACGCGACAGCCGCGCTTGCGATGCCCGGCGTGAAAGCAATTCTCACTGCCAACGATCTTCCTGCCCCGGCCGATACCCTTACCGACAATGGCACCGTGATCAAGGCCAGCAAATGGGGAGAGCGTGGCCTTACCAATGAGCCGGTTTATCAGGGCGAACCGATTCTTGCGGTAGCCGCAGTCGATGAACTCACGGCCGCGGAAGCGATCGAGAAAATTGAGATCGATTTTGAACCACTTCCCTTCGTTATCGATCCGCTTGATACGCTGCGGCCCGGTGGTCCGAATCCGAGAACGGATGGCAATATTTGGACGAGGCCACCGGCTCAAGGTTCACAAGGTCCTGGGACGCCCGTGGTCGCGGAACTAAAGTGGACGCACGCCGACTTCGCTGAAGAAAAACATGGCCGACTTCCCATGGGCAAGACGCCCGACGAATGGACCTACGGCGATCTCGACTCCGGCTTCAAGAACGCCGCGCTGGTTCTTGATGAGACTTTCGTCACGCCCGACACCAGCCATCAAACTCTGGAACCCCGCAGCGCGATGGCTTACTGGCAAAATGGCAAAGTCTACATCCATACCGGCACGCAAAGCACCGCGCAAACTCTTCCAGCCATTGCGCGTTGGTTGAATATTAGCCCGGATAATGTTGTTTTTATTAGTGAATACACAGGCGGCGGTTTCGGCAGCAAGATCACCGGCGGCGTATCGATGATCATCGCTGCGCTTCTCGCTAAGAAAACGAACACGCCGGTCATGATGCGCATCAGCCGCGAAGAAGAGACCTTCATCGGGCGCGCGCGCCCAGGTTTTCAAGGGCGCATGAAAGTTGGTTTTGGAAAAGACGGGCGAATCACGGCGCTCGACATGTTCGTGATTTGCGACAACGGACCCTACGACGCGGTGGGTGACGCCCCCTCGTCGGGCCGCATCGTCTCGCTCTTATACCAGCCGCAAGCCATGCGCTGGCGCGGCCTGACCGTGCTAACGAATACGCCGCCGCGCAGCGCGCAGAGTTCTCCGGGAGGACTGCAGGGCATCGTGATCATGGAGCCGATCATCGCGAAAGCCGCGCGCAGACTGGGACTGGATCAGGTGGCGATTCGCCGCATCAACTGCCCCGAGGGTAAAGCTCCATTCGGACCGGCTGTGCAGGGGAAGCGGCAGTACGCCACCAGCGCATTTCTGAAAGAGGCGCTTGATCGCGGAGCGGAGCAGTTCAAATGGAACGAGCGAGTCGCGCGCACTCCGAAAAGAATTGGTACGAAAGTTCGTGGTGTCGGCGTGTCGCTGAGCTGTTACGTCGGCGGCACCATTGGATTCGACGGGCTGCTCGTC
Organism: uncultured Acidobacteriaceae bacterium; assembly: GCA_963782835.1. Classification (GTDB taxonomy): domain Bacteria; phylum Acidobacteriota; class Terriglobia; order Terriglobales; family Acidobacteriaceae; genus Sulfotelmatobacter. The sequence goes on from CAWALR010000011.1 coordinate 324,777, forward strand.
ATCAAGCCAGATGGTCACGTTACCTTCCAGTCCGGAATCGGCAACCTGGGAACGGAATCAGTGATCGACGTTCACCGCGCGGGCGCCGAAGTTCTTGGCGTTCCGTGGGAGAAATGCGAAGTGGTTTGGGGGAACACGACCAAGAATCTTCCCTTCACCTGCGTCTCCGGCGGCAGCCAAACTACGCACGCGATGACCCGGGCCGCATACGCCACGGCGATGGACGCCAAGAAGAAGCTCCAGGAAATCGCTGCGAAGAAGCTCGGTGGCAAACCGGAGCAGTACGAGGTCACCAACGAGCGCGTCTTTCGCAAAGGTGGTGGGGCGGGCATGACTTTAGCGCAGGCCGCGAAATACGCGATTCAACTTGGTGGCGTCTACGATGGCCACGAGGCGCCCGCCGACGTGCACAAACTAACCAAAGCTTCGATGGCGGCATTGGCTGGCCAGGGGTTGGTAGCTGCGGCCAAAGATAATTATCCCCGCGACGGCTCAACTTTTTCCTATGTGGCCAGCTTTGCCGAAATCGAAGTCGACGTCGAAACCGGTAAGTACGACATTGTGGATTTCCTCGCCTCGGGCGATGTTGGGACGGTAATTCATCCCCGCGCGCTAGGCGGCCAAATGCTCGGCCGTTCAACGCTCGGGATTGGCCACGCTATCGGTCAGAAGTGGGTCATGGATCCCCACTATGGCCAGATGGTTTCCATGCGCTTCTACCAGAGCAAACCGCCTACGATTCTGGATGTACCCGTCGACATGCAATGGACGGCGCTCGACATTCCCGATCCGGAGACACCGGTCGGCGCGCGCGGCGTGGGCGAACCGCCAGTTGCCGGTGGTTGCGCGTCAATCTTGAACGCTTTATCGGATGCCCTAGGCGACGAAGTTTTCCAGCGCGCCCCGGTTAACGCCGACACGATTCTCACTTCGCTCGAAGCGGGCCGGCCAATGCAGCATCCGCTGATGGCCCATATTTGATCGGAGAGTTGAAGGAGAGTTATGGCTGTCATACGAGACGTAATGCCCGCCTTCGAGCTCTACCAGCCGAGTTCCGTGGCCGATGCGCAGAAGCTGCTCGCGCATCACGGCGGCGATGCCTGGGTGCTGGCCGGAGGTCTCGACAGCTTCGACTGGCTCAAGGATCGAATCAGAAAGCCAAAGGTCGTTGTCGATCTGAGCGGAGTCGCGGAATTGCGGGGAGTCCGCACCACTACGGATGGCATCGAAATCGGGGCCATGACTACGCTTACCGAAGTGGTGAATCATCCCGTCATCAAACAGAAATACGATCTGCTGGCGCAGGCTGCGGAGGTGGTGGCGTCGCCGCAAATCCGCAATCAGGGAACGATCGGCGGGAACGTCTCGCAGGATACGCGCTGCTGGTATTACCGCGGCGGTTGGCCCTGCTACCGCGCCGGCGGCAACATTTGTTATGCCGATACTCCTGAGGGCCGCAATCGTGAGCACGCCATTTTGCACGCCGATCGCTGCGTCGCGGTGAATCCCTCCGATACGGCACCAGCCCTAATCGCACTGGATGCCAAGTTCGTTCTGCGCACGCCCAAGGGCGAGCGCGTGGTGGATGCGGAAGATTATTTCATCGGTCCTGACATTGACATCACACGCCTTCACATCTTAGAGCCCGGCGATCTGCTCACCGCCATCCGTATTCCTTCCACGTGGGCGGGTGCGCAATTCTACTTCGAGAAAATACGCGATCGCAATGTTTGGGACTTCCCTCTCATGAACGTCGCCTCAGCGATGGTGACCTCAGGCGAAACAATTCAAAGCATCCGAATTGCCGTGAACGGCGCGGCCGCTCGCCCGCTGCGGTTGAAGGCGGTCGAAGATGCCGTTCGGGGCAAGCCGCGCAACGCAGCAACGGGTGAGATGGCAGGAAAACTGGCTGTGCAAGGTGCGATCCCGTTGCAATTCAATGCCTACAAGATCCCGCTGATGAGAAATCTGGTGAAGCGCTCCATCGGCGGAGTAGAGGAGGCGACGTGGACTTCCTAGAATGGGCGATCAGTCCGTGGGGGCAGAAAGTTCCGATCCACATTGCTTGGTTCTTGATCTGGGTTGCGGGGATCGCAGGGTTGCTCTTCCTGATTGTCCACGCGATTTATGTGATGTATTTCGCCAAGGAAAAAGAGTTTGCCGGCGATGCTTCTCCCGCGGCTGTGCCCGCAATCCCCAAACGCGTTCCCCGCCATTCGCTGGTGGCGCGCCTGTTTCACTGGATCATGGCCGCCTCCATGTTCACGCTCCTGTTTACCGCTTTCCTTCCGAAGGTGGGCGTCCAGTTTCCTTGGGTTACTTATCACTGGATCGCCGGCACAGTGTTGACCGTTTCCATCCTCTTTCACATCTTTCACGCCTCCTTCTGGCTGGATTTCTGGTCGATCTGGCCCGACAGAACGGATCTGGAAGATGCATGGAAAAGAGTTCGCCGGTTTTTCGGAATCGCCGCGCCTCCGCCGCGAAAGTTCGCCAAGTACCCTCTGGAGAACAAGCTTTATCACGCCGTCATTATGTTGAGCGGTCTAGCCGCAATTCTCACTGGCGTTTTCATGATGTTTCGCGTGCGCACCATCTTTTTCCCGCGCAATCCGTATCTCTTCAGTGACATGACCTGGGGCCTGATGTATGTTTTGCACGGCTTGGCGGGCGTGGGACTGATCGCACTGGTCATGATGCACGTGTATATGGGCCTTCGTCCGGAAAAACTTCCCATCACGAAGTCGATGATCTTCGGCTGGATGGATCGCGACTTTGTCTTGAAAGAGCATGATCCGGCGCGCTGGGTAGTCGAGCCATCATCTCCTGCGCCAACTTCCGGTCGAGCGGAAAACCGAGGGCTGCCCGATGCTGGATGATATCTCCGATCGTTCCGCTGCCGTGGAAGAATGCTACGAGTTCATGTTGGCCTATGCGGCTCAGGGTCTGCCAAGCGATCAGGGAAGCAAATCAGGCGGACAGTTGCGTGAGTTCCTGCAGCGCTCGGTAAAAGCCCTCACAGGGCTGGCGGAAGCTTGCACGCTGGCCATCAAGGAAGAAGATCTTCAGCCCATCGACAAATATCTCGCCTTCTTCGCCGTGCTGGACCGCGACACCCGCGATTCTCTCGCGGCCATCGAACTGGTCCTGGCCCAACCGGCCATCAGTTCTCAGTTGATCGACAATCTGAACGCTTCCATCCATCTGCGCGCGTTGCTCACCGACTTGTTTCTGCTGGATGAGATCGTGAAAAATCAGGACAGATCGGCGAGGCAGCCTGTCACGAACAAGAGCGAGTAAAATCGCATAGCGACGCTGAACTGGGTGATTTGCAATAGCAAGATGGCGGCGAATATGAGTTTCGTGGCGAGGGCGGGGCATCCTTGTGGAGCAGATTTTGTAGCGACCGATTTTCTGGAGCAGCATCCAGAATATGCGTGGCAGAAACCCCTGCTGCGCGATATGAAGGCGGGACCTTGGACGAAATTTCAAGCGGGACAAAAACCATGAAAGAGACAGTAGAGCAATACATGCAGCGGATAGCTGGCCACACAGAAGGAAAGCAGCCGCTGGTGGTGCAAGCGGCTACGGCAAAGAAACTGGAGCGCCTGATCAAGGGCAAGTCGACAGCTAAACTGCGCAAGCGGCCGGCGCCGGACAAATGGTCGGTCAGCGAGATCCTGGCGCATCTTGCTGATGCGGAAACGGTCGGCAGTTTTCGAATGCGGTTGATTCTGGGCGCGCCGGGAACGCCTATCGCCGCCTTCGATCAGGATGCGTGGGTGATCAGCGGGCACTACGAGAAGCGCGATCCGCGCAAATCGCTCGAATTGTTTCGCGCTCTGCGGGAAGCCAATCTTGCCTTGCTCAAATCGCTGACGCCGGAGCAGTGGAAGTATTATGGAATGCATGCCGAGCGCGGCCAGGAGTCGATTGAGCGAATCGTTCGCATGTTTGCCGGGCACGACATCAATCACCTGCAGCAAATCGAGAGAATTCTCACAGAGGTGTGATTCAAGTCACCACAAGTAATGCTGGCGGTCACGGTCAGGTTAACCCGTTCGGCATAATTCTCCTGTATGGAAGTCATTATGGACACGGCAAGGCTCGATGCCATTGCGCTTGAGCTTTGCGAACTCCTTCAGGAGCAAATGGAAGCCATCGTAGGCCGGAAGTTTAACGATTTTACAAAGGAAGAACTGCAAGCTTACGAGAGACGAAAACGCCGAATTCTCGAATTGCGTTCTGAACTGGATGAGTTTGCGAGACCTACGTAATCACAAGGCGTTCGAGACTATGGCTTAAAACGCTTGCGGTTGGAGTGCGGGGTCGGTCTTTCTTCGCACGCGGCGGCCTTCTCGTGTTCGCTCAGTAGCTGGTTCATCTCATCGATGAGTTTAGCGAGTTTCTCCGGATCCTTTTCCCGTTGTGCCCGTTCCCACAGTATCCGCCAACCCTCGGGTTCGTCCACCGACATGGCACCATCCGCTATACGAGCCACTATACGCCTGATCGCTTTCGGGAGAGCGGAATCCTCGCGCCGAGTTTCTTGCCAGATGGAAGTTTCCCAACCTGGGAGCCGGAAGCGCGCCGCTGGAAATCTGGTTCAGATTCTGGAGGCCTTGGGAATTGTCCAGGGCCAACCAGAGTTTTCTTCACAGCGTGTTCGCACCCGCAGAAACAAATTCGATAATCCGGTGCTGAAAATGCGCGTCGGGCGCGTGATCGAGCGTGCTACCGTCGAGCTACACAGGAATTCGGTTGGTTCGCAGAGATGCCGAATTTACGAGGCGGTTAGAAATGATGACCAAGGCCTGCACGAACAGCAAGTGTCCAGCCTACGCACACTTCGTTTATACCGTGGCGATGCGCTGCGTTCTTTGCCGGTGCGATCTGAAGGGGGCACAAAGGAATATCGACGACGTTGGATTGGGGCGGACAACCAACTCTGACACTGAGTTAGCGAGGAAGCCGGGAAGAGCGCACGCTGCCCGATAGCCAAAAGAATAACCAGGCTCCGCCTAAACTCATATCGCAGCTCCTTGAGTGATGAAACACCTTCAGCTGCTCTGAATTACACTCGCCGCCCAAATTGGTTACGCGGCGCCGCTGATTCATTGGTCTCTTACTCCCGCTACCTCTGCCATGGCCGCGTGCGCGGGATCCACCGTCGTACATTGCGGCAGTATTCCTGGTACTCCCCGCCGAACATTTTGTGCAAAGTCGGCTCCTCATACAGCTGCACAAACAGAGCTACTCCAAGGATTACAGCAACGGCGACCGCGATCGCCGGCCAACTTGCCCGCCCGAAGACCACCCAAAGGCCGATCCATCCCACGAAAAACCCAACGTACATTGGGTTACGCACGTAGCGATAGAAGCCGACGACCACCAGCTTCTTCGGAGGAACAATCGGTGCGGGCGTTCCGTGCCCGGTCCGTCCGAAATCCCACACGCAGCGTAAAGCGACTGCGAAGCCAAGCACCGATGGGAGGGCAGCGATCCATCGCCATGGTGGCGTATGCGCCGCGTCCACCCGAAAGCCGAGCCAAGGCGGCAACAACCAGAACCATAGAGCAAAGAATGCGGCGCCCACGATTAGCGATGCGATGGTAGTTGGCCACTGTGCGTCGCGAGATTGTGCATCGCTCATTGTGACGGTGGCTTTCCCCTGAACGGCGCCTCCGGGGTTGTACTCTTCCCAGCCCCACTCCTTCACACCGCGCGAGGACGCATCCACATGCCCACACAGCGAGCGCTCATTCGGCTGCATTCTTTTGTCGAAGCTGTCGAAGTGATCCGCGAGAAAATCCTCTGCCATCTCCACGTCAATCGTTCCTTTCGCGTGCTGTACCAACTCGTCGGCCCGGGCATGCCGCGCGTTCATCGACGACCCCATATCGTTCGGATCGAATCCGTCCGTCTCCTCGCGAATCAGCTTCGGATCACGCGCGAAGTTGGAGCTGACAAAGTATCCGTCCTTTGTTCTCCACATCGGAGTATTTTTCAAACCGAGTTCGAGATAAGCAATCTCCCCCGTCTTCCGGTCGCCGATCAGCCAATCGTTGGCGTATCCGCCGTTGTTCCCTTCCTTGATAATCCGCACGTAGTCGTCGATGCTCTCGGCATATTGCAACGCTTTGCGCGAGCGCATGAACTCCGGTTTTCCGTTCGGGTCCCAGCCTTCGAATTGCGTGATCGTCGTCTCGGTGATCATGATCCCGGCCGCATTCACGCCGAAATCATCGTCACTGGTAATCACGCCGGGAAAACCATCCATCAGAATGCGCTGGCCGTGCTGCGGCAGAATATCGAAGATGACCACCCAGCGTTCGCCCGCCAGATAGCTGGTCCAATTATTGTGCGCGATCACGATCTGATGATCTTTGGTGTAGGCGCCGGTCGCGATGAAAGCGCTGCAATTTCCCGGAGCTTTCAACTTTGGCGCTCGCGCCTGCTTCTCCCGCTTGTTCAGCCACGGTACGTAGTAGTCGGGGACTTCTTCAAAGGCGTTGAGTGCGACAATGTCATACACGTCCAGGTCGACCCCATGGGCATTCGCGCCGTCCGCAATCCCTTGCAGCTCCTGCTGATATTCAGCGTCGATGTGCGGCCAGAGCATCTCCCGCGCGGTCTTGCGAAAGAACTGCCAATCACGCTGGGTCTGGTGGGTGTCAATCAGCTTGATGGCTTCGAGAGCATCAGCAATCTCAGGCGCCAAAAGATAGCCGTGCTGATAGCCGATTTCGGAGGGAGATCCTTCGAGATGAACGTACGTCCAACCACCCTGCTGAAAACGATAACCCTTTTTGAGATGCGCTTCAGAAGGCGCAGGAGCAGGAGTTTCCGCCGCGGCCGCCAATCCGTGCAGTGGAAGTAGTACGGCCACGATGAAAGACACGATGACGAAATGGTGCAGCGAAAAAACGGTGCGATCCGTGAACATTGACGTCCCTCCGCTTCGAGCTCTGGACTTCCGCAAGATCGCCATTGTAGTCGAATCGAGAGACAAAAAAAGCGGGACGCTTTCGCGCCCCGCTTCTGTAATCTCGCTTCAGCGATCAGCCTTAGCGACCTCCGCCGTGGCCTCCACCGCCTCCGCCATGAAATCCTCCACCTCCGCCGCCGTGGAATCCGCCTCCACCAAAGCCACCGCGCGCGCCTCCCGAAGCCATTGCCGGCCCTGAGTGGAAAGCTCCGCGCTCCGCTCCTGCTCCCGTATAGACGCCATGAGAGTAAGCGCTGCTGGTTGCGTAATGCGGACCCGGTCCCCACGCGTGAACATTGGCCGCATTGAATGTGTGGTAGAAATGTCCGCCATAGAATGGTGCCCGGTACACGAACCCTGGCGAATAGAATCCCCAGCCAAACGGGCTGTAGAAAATTCCATCCCAAGGCATGAACGTATAGGCCGAGAACCAGGGATCCCAGTACCATCCGCCCCAACCCCAACCCGGACCCCAGAAGCCGGCGCCCCAATATCCCCCGCCCCAGCCATCGGCCACTACAATCCGCGCGGCATCCACGTTCGCCTCGGCAACGTAGTCCGACCTTAAGCTGCTCCAGCGATACAGATCGTCACCGTTCATCGCCTTCTTGTCGAACTTCGCTTCCTTGTAAAGCGAATTACCGCTCACCGCCAGATCGTGGCCACCTTTAATTTTGATCTGCCGGTCACCTTCCTGCACCATGGCCTCGCCATCGAATACGCGCAGTTGGTTCTGCTGCAAATCAAAATCGTACAGCCCTGGTTTCAGAAGTCTTGCCGTCGCCCGACCCATGGTTACTCGCAGATCATTCTGCGGATAGATCTGGTCCACTTCCACCATGGCGTGGCCTTGGTCGACTCTTACCTCGGTATCCGCCAAACCGGCCGCAACCATCTTCACCGACGAATTGTCACCGACGCGTAGAAACACTCCCGGAGTCAGCAGAATTTCGGCTTTCCCCGTATCGGTATTGATCGATTGCCCGACCTCGAGTGTTGTTTTGCCAATTGAATTGTGGTCAACGGGCTGGTTGGCGACATACGCCTGTCCCTCGACATAATTTAGAGTTCCCGGCACTGCTGAATTTGAGCTCGCATTATTACTTGCCCATGCGGGCACAGATAGAAGCGCTGCCAGGAATAAGCTTGCGAATCCCTGTAACAGCCTCATAAAGTTACTCACCCTCCTTACCAATTCCTTCTTGTTCTTACTGCATTAGATGATGAGAGAAACGCTCACGATGCCTGTTCATGCCATTGAGCACGCATGAGTTAGGAATGGTTGAAATGAACCAGTGAGGTTGAAATGAACCAGCACATCAGATGTCGGTGCGTTGCTCGCTATGCCGCTGCAGATACCAGCACGGAAGATAACCGGCGCGGGGGAACAGTGAGTTCACGCAAGTTTGCGCTTGCGGCGGGTTGAAGAGAAACTGGGTCCTGCCATTTTTCTGTTGAACGGCATCATAGCTGGTGACGGTGACCTGTCCGTAGGCTCGATTGGAGCTCAGACGATAGCGGAACACCGCGTAGTCCGCGGTATATGCGATCAGGGTTATTCCCGCCGCCGATAAGATGGTCACGCCCGCCAGGCGCTGCAGGAAACGCCGGATTCTCGCGCTCGGCACTGGGCTCACGGCGTACAATTATATCGCCCATGCGGCTTGGGCCGGCCCGTCCCCGGGGCACATCTGAATGTTACTCGCCAACAGCTCGACGCTCTCGTTGACAATTCTGGTTTCCACAGGCAAACTACCGCATTCGCTACATGCGGCGAGTGGCGAGCCCCTACGGGCCAATTCAACAGAACGGGTGCGGACCTAAGCCGTAATCTATAGCCATGGAGCAACTGGTCTCCTATACGCTCGATTCCACGTTGGAAACGGTGGACCATGCGGAAGAAAGCGCGACCCGCATTGCCACCGAGTTGGGCTTTGGAGAAGAAGAAGTCATGCAGATTTCCATGGCGGTGCGCGAGGGCGCGGTCAACGCCGTGCTGCACGGCAACAAATATGCGCCCGACAAAAAAGTAGTCCTAGCCTTCGAGCGGACCGGTGACGACCTGGTCATCACCATTCGCGACCAGGGCAAAGGCATTGACTTGAGCGGAATTCCTAATCCTCTGGCCCCGGAAAATCTGCTCAAGACTTCCGGTCGTGGCATTTTTCTTATGCGTTCTTTTATGGACGTGGTGGAAATCCGCCCGTCCCAGACAGGCACAGAAGTGAAATTGATCAAGCACGTCCATGGATCATCCGTGGGCAACAAGGAGGCTTCTCAGTGAGCATGAAACTTAGCACTCGGCAGGTGGACGGAGTCACCATTGTGGATTGCAGTGGGCGGATCACTCTGGGCGAGGGCAGCGTCACCCTGCGCGACACCGTACGCGAACTGCTTTCCAAGGGCAACAAGAAGATTATCTTGAATCTGGCCGAAGTGAACTACATTGACAGCTCCGGCATCGGCGAGCTGGTCAGCGCCTTCACCACCACGAAGAATCAGGGCGGCGAGCTTAAGCTGCTTCACCTCACCAAGAAGGTGCACGACCTGCTCCAGATCACCAAGCTCTACACCGTCTTCGATGTGAAGGACGACGAAACCGCCGCCGTCAAGGGCTTCAAGTAAACGTGTCGCTTTTGAAAGGGCGCGCCCTTCAGAATCATTAACGGTGGGTGCCCCACTCTTAGTCTCGCCGTCCTTTGGCGAGACTAGGGTGGGGATTTTGATCTTGTCTCCAGCACCAGATCAGAAAGTGGAGACTTTCGGCGGCTCCTCGAACTTCCCCGCATCCCGTCCACTGCTTCAAGCCCTTGTCATCCTGAGGCAGCGGAGCCGCTCGCCAAGCGCGCAGCTCCCACTGGGCGGATTCTTTCTGTAAGAAATATCCACATCGTCCCTGTGACATCCAACCTTGCCCCGCACTCACAAATCATCCATCATTGCCAAGCGAAGGCAGTAGGTCCGTCGCAGGCAAGAAAGAAGCTCCCGGCCAGGAATCCGGCCGTAACTCGTTGATTCGAGAGTATTTAACTTCTAAGTCCTTTAATGACGTATTTTGCAGCGAAAATCTCGCCAACCTGATGATTCCAAATGGGCGCTGGGGGTGGGGGAGTACTGATCAGGTAAACAGTGCTCAAACGCTAAACGCATTTACGGTCGGGGACATGGAGGCTTGGTCGCGCACTGCCCTTATGTTCACAAGAAATATTTTCGCGGCCCTCGCGGTCGTGCTCTCCGCAGCCGCTGCCTTCGCCTCCGAATGCCTGCCCATCGGCGAAGCCAGCCGACACGTCGGAGAAACCAAATGCATCACCGGCAGAGTAACCCATGTGAAAGTCGGCTCCAAAGGAGTCCACTTCATCGGCTTCTGCGCAGATCAGGCAGCGTGCCCGTTCTCGGTAGTCGTCTTCGCTTCCGACCTGAAAGATGTCGGCGACGTGCGCCGCCTGCAAGGACGCGTGATCGAAATCCATGGCACGGTCAAGCTCTATGACGGCCGCGCCGAAATCATCCTGAACCGCATCAGCCAACTTACCGGCGGCTCGACGTTGATCCCGCCCATGCCCAAGAATTACGACGTGGAAAAGCAAGGCCACTACAGCGCCGGCCGCATGCGTCCCACCAAGAAGCCCGCAAAAACCAAGGCTACGCCAAATCCCGCCGCGACCTACGGCAACGAAGCAGATGTAGAAGGCGAACCCCCGCAGTGAAAGATAAACTCAACCGCCTGCTCACACCATTCCCTTCCTCAACTCCTCCAACGGATACCGCGTCCCTCGCCATACGATCCCGTCGTTCCACAAGGTATGAAACATGGATCGCATCAACGTGTAGACGAACAGCGCGGTGCTCACGGGATGCAGCAGAAAGTAATAAGCCGGAACTCCCGACCGCCAGGACATTCCGAGATAAATCGAAAACATTGACCCGAGCGCCACAACATACGGCAGTCGCTCCCACCCATGCGCCAACCACACGCCGAGAAACGGCATGAGATTCAGGAAAGCCAGCCCAAAGGCCGAGATCAAAGTACGCGGCCATTGAAAAGACAACACCGCAAAGAAATTCTTTGTCAGATTATTGACCACTCCCATCGCGCCATTTGCCCAGCGAATCGAAATCAGATCACCGCCAAAAACATTTCGCTGTGCGAACCCGGCGTTCTTCACCACTTTGCCGAGCTTCATGTCGTCAAGCACTTCCATCCTCAATGCTTCATAAGTGCCGATGGCTTCGTAGGTACTGCGCCGGATCAAATTAAAGGCACCTACGCCCATATGATCCCGCGACTTCGGATCCGCCACCTTCCATGGACGGTGCCCAAACACAAACATGGTCTGAAAGAACGCGATCATCATGTATTCGCCCGGAGTTTTCATGATCATTCGTGGAAACAAGACGACGTGATCAGCCTTCTCCGTCTCCGCGTAAGCCAGCGCCCGCCGCACCGAATCCGCCTTGAACAGCACATCCGCGTCGGTAAACAGCAGCCACTCGCCTTTCGCCTCATTCGTCGCCGTCCACATCGCATGAGTCTTTCCCAGCCAGCCCGCCGGCAATTCTTGATGGCGGATCACACGGAGAATCGGGTGCCCCATCCTTCTTGCGTTTTCTGCGGGAGGATGGGGTTTTTGATCTTGCGCCACCCTTTCCATGATCTCCCCGGTCTGATCGGTCGACCGATCGTTCACCGCAATCACTTCGTAATTGTCATAGTCGAGTTCCAGCAGCCGGTTCAGCGATTGTTCGATGTCGCGTTCTTCATTGCGCGCCGGTACGATGATCGAAACTCGCGGATTGCCGGAAGCTCTGATCGGATTGCGATCCCATTCAGGCTCGGAGACATCGGCCACACTGGGCATGCCGATCGCGGCATCAACGATGCGCGAGAGCCAGGCCAGAGCCAGGACGGCGCCGGCGATCCAATGAAAGTAATGCATCCTGACTAGGTTTTCCCTGCTTCAAAGGCTGCGCCGTCTACGCTTACACGCGGCGCAAAGTTCATACCGTAAAAGAGTATGACAGACGACACCACCATGGCGATCACCGGCAGGATGAATGCGGCTTGCAGCGATCGCCGGTCGGCGACCCAGCCCATCATGGTGGGCGAAGGCACATCGCCCAGGATGTGGATGATGAAGATGTTTACGGCCAAGGCTGTGGCCCGGATGTGAGCGTCGACGGAGTTGATCACCGCCGCGTTCAGCGGCGCTGTGTTTAACAAAAGGAAGAAGGCCGCGACCGCGATGGCCGGAATCATAAAACGTCCCGTGACGAACAGCGCCACAATCATGAACGGGACACCCAGCGCCATGCTCGCTGCCGAGACCAGATAATAAGCACTCTTCATGCGGCGCAGCAGATAGTCGCCGAGCCATCCGCCCGCTAAGGCAGCGAGAATGCCGTCTGCCACAATGATCAGGCCGAACTTCAGGTTGGCTGCTTCCAGCGTGTAGTGGCGATCGCTGTAGAGGAACTGCGGCATCCATACCTGGATACCGCCGAGAGAAAATGTCATGGCGGCCATGCCCAGCGTGGCAGTCAAGAATGCGGGATTGCGAACCAATCCGAGCACCGTCGTCCGCTCGGGTGTGCCTTTCAGCGAATCGAACTGCCCGCGCTCCGGCTCTTTGAGAAACAGCACCGCAATCCCCAGCAGGAAGCCGGGAGCGGCGGCGATATAAAAAGGAAAGCGCCAACCGTGCTGCGGAGCCAGATAGCCGCCCAGCAGGTACCCTGCCGCGGAGCCTACGGGGATTGCCAGATAGAACACGCCCAGAATCCGACCACGCTTCTCTTCCGCGAAAAGATCAGCAACAAAAGTTGGCGCAATGGTGACAAACGTTGCCTCGCCGATTCCGACCAATGTATGCCGAATCAGCAGCTCGGTGTAGTTGTGGGTAAAGGCGGTCAAAAGCGTGAGTCCGCTCCAGAAGATCGCGCCCAGCACGATGATGAGCTTGCGTGAATATCGGTCCGCAAGCGGACCCACGAAGGGCGCGGCCACCATGTAGAAACCCAGAAATGCGCTGGTGAGATAGCCAATCTGTGTCTTCGTCAGGTGGAACTCATCCTGCACTAGCGGCTGCACCGCGAACAGCACGTTGCGATCCGCGTAATTCAGCAGATTGAGAGCGGTGAGTACGATCAGCGCCGTGCGCGGATAAAGTTTCGCGGAGGTCACAGGTCGAGCGAATATAGCACGACCCTTGTGTTCGTCGAATTAGTGTCGCATTAACTTTTCGGCCTTGGCCACTTCGCCACCACCGTGGTCGAGATTCCACCCCGCGGCCGGAAGTCGCCCTTCACTTCGGCCCACACCGGCTTCGCCCATCGCACCACATCTTTCAGCACCTGGTTCACAACATTCTCCTGAAAAATCCCCAGGTTGCGGTACGACTGCAAATATTCCTTATACGACTTCAATTCCAGGCACACTTTATCGGGCTGGTAACGCAGCGTAATCACGCCAAAATCCGGCAGCCCCGTCTTCGGGCACACCGAAGTAAATTCGGGATCGTCAATCAAAATCTCGTATCCGGGAAACTGATTCGGCCAGGTTTCAATCTCCGGAAACTTGGCGTCAAGCCCGGCCTCGGCGTGCTCGGGCGTGTAGCGGCGTGGTTTTGGCATAGGGCCATTGTAACGGTTGGAAACCGATCATCGGTGTAGCGGGTGGTTTGTCGTGCGTTCCTAAATGCACTCATGTGGCTCTCTCTTATAAGCATCCGGAGCCTTTAGCCCGCATCTAAACACGCAACGGCTTGGGACGGCGGACGTTTTTTCGCGGCCGCCAGAGTGGTAAATTAGTGCTTGCAGTTGTCCCCGCCGCACGCTGAAAGATAACCGGTTGGCAGCAACCCACAATTCGAACGGACGGCCCGCCACGCGCAAGACCCGCACGTGGCTTACCATAGGAGTACTCGCGGCATTGGCGACGATCCCGATTTTCACTCGACATCCCCCATTGAAAGTTCGCGCCACCGAGGTGGAACGTGGATCCATCCGTAGCTTGATTTCCACTAATGGCAAGGTCGAGCCGATCCAGAATTTCGAAGCTCACGCGCCCATCGCCACTACCGTGAAGCGCCTATTCGTGAAAGAAGGGGACCACGTCCGCAGAGGCCAGCTTCTGTTGCAACTCGACGACGACGATCTCCGCAGCCAGGCCGCCCGGGCGCAAGCGCAGATGAAGGCAGCGCAGGCCGACGAATCTGATTTGACCACCGGCGGCACGCGCGAAGAACTCCTCACGCTCGACACACAGCTGACCAAAGCGCGCGCCGCGCGCGATGCCGCCCAGCGCAATCTGGACGCTTTCCGCCGTCTGCAGCAACAGGGCGCAGCCTCGGCCGGCGAAGTTCAGCAGGCGCAAGAAACTCTACAGCGTGCCCAAGCCGATGCCACGCTGCTTGAGCAGAAAAAAAAGGATCGCTACTCGCAGCCGGAGGTTGCAAGAGTACAAGCCCAGGGAACCGAGGCTCAAGCCGCGTATGAAGCGGCGGAAGATGCCCTCAGGAAATCCAGCGTGCGAGCGCCGTTTGATGGCATTGTGTATACCCTGCCCGTCAAGCAGGGTGCTTACGTGCAGACCGGCGACCTGTTGTTGCAGGAAGGCGATCTCTCCAAGATGCTTGTCCGCACGTTCGTCGACGAGCCCGACATCGGCCGCCTCGCCACGGGCCAAAAAATCGAAGTCACTTGGGACGCTCTACCCGGGCGCATTTGGAACGGCACCGTAAGCACGATTCCCTCCACTGTGAAACTTCACGGAGCGCGCAATGTGGGTGAGGTCACCTGTTCCGTGGACAACCACGATCTTCGTCTCTTGCCCAACGTGAATGTGGGGGTCACCGTCATCACCGCCGAACATAGCAATGTGCTTACCCTCCTGCGCGAAGCCGTTCGCATGGACGACACCAAGCCATACGTCTATCAAGTGGTGAACGGCCTTCTCCAGCGCCGTGACGTGGAAATATCCTTGCAAAACCTCACCCAAGTCGAGGTAACCTCCGGCCTTCCGGAGCATTCTCTCGTAGCCCTTTCCTCAACCGACTCCAAGCCTTTGATCGACGGCGCTCCCGTGAAGGTGGTTCAGTAACCCATGAAGTGGATGGAACGATGTGAAGTCGGGTGCCCCATTTCCCGCATCGCTTGCGAGAAGCGGGTCGGCTCCGCCCTGTGCAGCGGCGATAGAATCACCGTTCGCGTCGGTAGCTTCCTTGTCGTTTGCCTGTGCCTGCTGTCCTTCTCTCTCGCCGCTGCGGCCGACGCACCGCAACAGCTTCTTGCTGCAGGCCGCGTCGACCAGGCCGTCCAAACCCTCGAGCAACAAATCCAGAGTTCCCCCAGCGCACAGGCCTACAATCTCCTTTGCCGCGCCCAATTCGAACTCGACGATTGGGACGCCGGCATCCCCGCTTGCGAAAAAGCCGTCTCACTCGCGCCTTCGAACGGCCTATATCATCTCTGGCTGGGCCGAATCTACGGCGAAAAGGCGGATCATTCCAACTTCCTGAAAGCCGCAGGCCTCGCGAAGAAGGTCCGCGTTGAGTTCGAGCGGGCCGTCGAGTTCTCTCCCAACAGTTGGGAGGCTCGGACCGATCTCGCCGAGTTTTATCTCGAAGCTCCCGGCATTGTTGGAGGTGGAGAAGACAAGGCACGCGATCAAGCCAATCTTCTTTTGCCACTGAATCCCGGCATGGCGCATTGGGTGAGAGCGCGCATCGCGCAGAAAAACAAAGACTCCGAAACCGCCGAGCAGGAATATCGTCTGGCCATTGACGCCTCTGGCGGTGGTGCTCGAGCATGGCTTAATCTCGCGGGATTCTATCGTCGAGTGGGCCGCCTCCGGGACATGGAGCAGGCCTTGTGCACCATGGAGGCTCGGCCGCTCGATCATCCGGCGGCTCTGATGGACGCAGCCAATATGTTGTTCCGTACCGACCGCTCGTATTCCATGGCCATTCGGTTCGTGCGGCGCTATCTCGCTTCCGGTACGGTCGAGGAATGGCCCGCCTTCAAGGCACATAATTTGCTCGGGGAGTTGCTCGAGAAACAAGGCGACCTGCAGTCTGCGGCCGTCGAATATCGCACTTCCCTTTCGATGGCCCGCTCCTTTACCAGCGCGCAAAAGGGGTTGGATCGCATCGTCGCTAGTGAATGAGTTCTGCTTCCGAATGCACGAGCAAGCCAGTCTTGCGCCAGTAGTTGCGGAAAACAGATCATGACCTCGGTTCGCATCGACAAATGGCTCTGGGCCGCCAGATTCTTTAAAACTCGATCCCTCGCCGCCCGCGCCTGTGAACTCGGCAGGACTCAATCCAACCGCCAACCCGCAAAAGCCGCGCGCGAAGTTCGAATCGGCGACATGTTGCGTGTGACCAACGAGGGCGGCGATTTCGAGATCGAAGTGCTCCTGCTCAGCGATACACGCGGCCCAGCTTCGGTTGCGCAAACCCTCTATCGCGAAACCGACGCCAGCCGTGAACTTCGCCAGAAAGTCGCCGTTGAGCGTAGAGCACTGAGGGAGTTCGAACAGTTGCCCGCAGCCCGACCCTCCAAGCGCGATCGCCGCCGCATCATCCAGTTCCGCGGACGAGCCTGAGCGCTTGAACTACGGGCAAGAGAGCGGTACGCCCTTCCGCCCGCCAGCGCCGATTCGCGGCACGATCCAGCCCCACGAGATTCGCCTCCGATCCATCCTTGTCATTTCTCTCGCATCAGATTGTCCGTAGAATCTTTCTTACGATCAAAAAGGTGAGAATAATGAGAAATAAATTGTGGGGTGCCGCAGGCATTCATATTTTCTTCTTCGCGATGCTTCTATTTCTGCCTTCGTTGTTGCTGGCCGAGCCGCCGCTCACGCTTCGTCACGCCGTTGAGCTCGCACTGAAGCATGCCAACGGTGTTGCCATCTCTGCCGCCGACGAGCAGCATGCTTCTGCCGCCTACCGCGAACTGCGCAATAGCTACATCCCCCAACTTACCGCCGGAGCCGGACTCGGATGGACTGATGGTTTTCCCCTCAGCCTCGAAGGAGCAGCTCCTTCGCTATTCAACGTAAACGCGCAATCGGCGCTCCTCAATCCCGCGCTGGGCAACTTCATTCATGCCGCGCGGTCAGACGTTACGGTCAGCGCCTTCCGTGCCAAGGATCAACGCAATCAGGTTATTCAAGATGTCGTGCTGAGCTATGCCGAGTTAGTGAAATGGGAGCAGCGCCTAACTCAACTGCACGAGGTACAAGCCGCTGAAGAGAACATGGCCGCAGCCGTCGCCCAGCGCGTGCAGGAAGGCATCGACAGCGCAGTCGAAGACACCAAGGCTCGCTTGTCGGTGGCACGCGTCCATCTGCGCTTCACCGAAGCTAGCGGTGCGGCGGAGGTTCTCCGCGAGCGTCTTTCCAAACTAACGGGACTGCCCGCCCTATCCATTCAAGTCGATCCCGACTCCGTGCCCGCTCCACCAGCGATCAACGAGGACGCCGATTTGTTGAGCAAAACGACGGAGGCCAATCCCGCGGTGCAGGCCGCCGTGGAACATGCGCGTGCACAATACTTGCGGGAAAAGGGGGAGAAGAGGTCGTTGTGGCCGAGCATGGACTTCGCCGCGCAATATGCCAACTTGGCTACCTACAACAACTATCAAAAGTTTTATCAGCCTCGCAGTTTTCAGCCCAATAATGTGACCATTGGCGTGGCCCTGCACCTGCCTTTCTTCAATTATGCTCAGCACGCTCGAATTCAGGAAGCCGAGGCGGACGCTCTCAAAGCCAGGGAGCAAGCTGACGCGGTTCGCGATCAGACCTCGGAAGAAACCATGCGCCTGCAGCGTTCGGTCACACAGATGCAAGCTGCCCACGACGTGGCCGCACTCGAGTACGAGATCGCAAAGAAGAATGTCGAAGCCGTTCAGACTCGCATGGAATCCTCCTCAGCTACCCTGCATGATCTCGATGATGCCCGCACCCAAGCCAGCGAGAGATTAATTGCGCTACAAGATGTCTCCTTCGAACTCGAACGCTCTCAAGTCGCGCTTCTACGCACTACCGGAGATCTCGAAGCTTGGGCTCTGGGGACGAAATAACGAACCGGTAGAGGCAACCAAGTAGTGGAAACTAAATCGTTTGTCGATGCTCCTTTTCTGCAGTTCGCTGCATCAAAGGAGGTATTCAGCGACGAACCTGCATAAACACTGCTTTTCGACAGCACTGGCCGCAGGCGAATGGTAAAATACATACTCACCTACTATGCCTCTTAAAACGCTATTTCTGAATCCACCCTCGTTTGAAAACTTTGATGGCGGCGCCGGATCCCGATGGCCCGCGACCCGCGAAATCGAGTCATACTGGTATCCGGTATGGCTGGCTTATCCGGCGGGAATGCTGGAGGGAGCGCGGCTGCTCGATGCGCCACCGCATTATGTTTCGGCGGAGCAGACCATCGAGATTGCGAAGGACTACGAGTTTCTGGTCCTGTTCACCAGTACGCCGGGGTTTCCGGGGGATATTGGGCTAGCGGGAGCGATCAAGGCGGCGAACCCGAAGATCAAGATTTGTTTTGTGGGGCCGCACGTCAGCGTGCTGCCGGAGAAATCTTTGCGGGATTGTCCGGCGATCGATTTTGTGGCGCGCAAGGAATTTGATTACGCCGTGGTCGATTACGCGAAGGGCAAGCCGGTGGAGGAGATTCCCGGCGTTTCTTTTCTAAAAGACGGCAAGGTTGTGCACAATCCCGATGCACCGCAGATTCAGGACTTGGATGCCCTGCCGCACGTCACTGACGTTTACAAGCGCGACCTCGACGTGACGCGTTACAACGTGCCCTTCCTGTTGAACCCATACGTTTCTCTTTACACCACGCGCGGGTGTCCGGCGCAGTGCACGTTCTGTTTATGGCCGCAGACGTTGAGCGGGCATCCCTGGCGCAAGCGCTCGACCGACGACGTTGCGGCTGAAATGGCGAAGGTCAAAGCGTATTGGCCGGAAGTAAAGGAATTCTTCTTCGACGATGACACCTTCAACATTCAAAAGGCGCGCACGATTGAGTTGTGCGCCAAGCTGAAACCGCTTGGCCTTACGTGGTCATGCACTTCGCGAGTAACGACCGACTACGAGACGCTAAAGGCGATGAAGGAAGCCGGATGCCGCCTACTCATCGTCGGCTACGAATCCGGCGATCAGCAGATTCTGAAGAACATCAAGAAGGGCGCAACCGTCGAGCGGGCGAGGCAGTTCACCAAGGACTGCCATAAGCTGGGGCTGGTGATTCACGGCGACTTCATCATGGGACTTCCGGGCGAAACGCACGAGACAATCAACAACACGATCGCGTTCGCAAAAGAGTTGGATGTGGAGACCATTCAGGTTTCGGTGGCCCACGCTTATCCCGGCACCGAGCTTTATGACTACGCTGTAAAGAACGGCTTCATGGTCGGCGACAATAAGATGGTGGATGAAGGCGGTCACCAACTGGCGCACATCCAGTATCCCGGACTGCCTGCGGATGACATTCTTTCAGCGGTGCACCGTTTCTACGATGAGTATTATTTCCGGCCCAAGGCTGTGTTCCGCATTCTGAAAAAAGCCGCGTTCGATAGTAACGACCGCAAGCGGCTTTACAAAGAGGCGAAGACGTTCCTGAAGCTGCGTTCGGCGCGCAACAAGCTGGTGAAAAAGCATAGCGACGACGCGGCGGCGGAGCTGGTTAAGGCTTGATAACGATGCGAGCCAAACGCGGAATTATTGTGTCGCAAGGAACGTGACACTTCGCGCGGCTCGCCCAGACTCCTCGCCGCGCGAACAGCGCTCGCTCAGAATGACAAACAAAGTAGGCCACCGTCTAATCTTCCAGTGAACTTTCGCAAGTATCTTGTGCTGGCCGGAGTCACGGTGTTCGCCGCGGCCGGAGATGCCATGCTCTCGCATGGGATGAAGCAAACCGGCAACATTTCAATTCATCATCTGCAAAGTGTGATCTTCGCCATTCTGAATCCCTGGGTCGCGATCGGAATTCTTCTTCTGCTGGCGTTTTTCGCGACCTACATGACTGCGCTCTCCTGGGCGGATCTCACTTACGTGCTGCCGGCAACCTCGCTCGGGTACGTGCTGCTCGCCTTCGTTGCGCGATTCCTTTTGCATGAGCACGTGAGTCCGCTGCGCTGGCTGGGGATTGCGTTGATCACCGGAGGCGTGGGATTTATCGCTGGAGGACCGGCGCTGACGGAGCACCCGCGCACGCAATGCTCCGCGACGACATCCCCCCTTCTGGCAAAAACCGCGAGAGATGGCGCGCCCACCGGGGTGAAGTCATGAAGGGCTTCT
This sequence comes from uncultured Acidobacteriaceae bacterium, assembly GCA_963782835.1. GTDB lineage: Bacteria > Acidobacteriota > Terriglobia > Terriglobales > Acidobacteriaceae > Sulfotelmatobacter. Next base: position 345,089 of record CAWALR010000011.1, read on the forward strand.
ACACCTGGGGCGGAATTCTTGCGATTACTCTTGCTTCGGTGGTGGGCGACGTGCTTTTGGCTCGCGCGATGAGGCAAGTTGGGGATGTGGGCGCCCTGTGGCGGAAGTCTGGCTTGATCGCCGTCATTCGGCGGACGCTCGGTAATCCTCACTTCTTCTTTGGGGTCACGGCCATGGCGGTGGCGTTCTTCAGCCTGTTGTTTGCTCTCTCCTGGGGAGACGTAAGCCTGGTGGGCCCTGCCGCTGCTTCCCTCACCTATATCGGCAACGCCGTGGCGGCGAAGATCTTTTTGCATGAACGCGTGGATCGGCGGCGTTGGATTGCGGCTTCACTCGTGGCCGCTGGAGTGGCGCTGCTGGCGGGATAGAACAGCTTCCTCACCCGACCCGTGCCCGGCTCGGATTGATGAGGGCGTCGGTGCGCACATCTTAGCAAATTTTCCAAGACCTCAAGGCGCCTGCAACAGCTCAAGGAGCGGTTGCTGATGAAAGTTTGTGCATAGTGTGTGGGAAAGAGCACACGGTGCGTCGGGCCGAGGACATCTCGAAAACCGAGATAGCCGCTGCAAAAAGTAGAACAGGCTGGTCGATGGGATTTTGGGCAGTTTGCAAGGAACCAGCGCTTTCCGGACAAGTCCTAGATAAGGCTAGGGAAGATCGGGCACGCCGCAAAAGACAGTCGGAAAAATCGCTTCCGGAAAACAACCTGGAAGCCCGTTCGTTCAATCATATCCATGCTTCTTAGGTGAGCATTCTTGCTCAGACCTATGGCAAGCGGAATGCTAGCTTCGGAGTGACGCTACGGGCGAGTCGCCAGGCGAACGGCGTGAGCTTGGCGCTTTCGGGAGTGGAATATGGCGAAACCGATTGTTGCATCTGTCGGGATTGTTTCGCTGGTTGTGCTGGCGGCTTGCGGCGCGGTGTGCCAGACATCGGGCCAGCCCCTACCCAATGCCCCGTCGGTACAGGATTTCACTGGGATGCAGAAATCTAACGCGTTCGTTGAGCAAGAACGCTTGCTGAAATTGGGCATGGTGGGCGGCAATACGGGCGTGATGCGGGAGCGCGCACTCGCCATCTTTTCCGACCGGACGATATCTGGTCAAAAAGAATCGAAGACTATCTTTGACAAATACCTGAGCGTGCCGTCGGCGAAACAGCTACCGGGTTATCACTCCACTAGGGACGGGAGCTTGATGGGCCGGGCCACCTATGCCGCTTCTCGTATTTTTGTCACACGGGATGAGTCCGGAAAGGGCAGGCTGAACACTTCCTATCTGCTGCGGACGCTGACTTCGGTGGCTGCAACCACGGCCTCGCGTCCTTATTGGAGACGGTCACCTACGGGCTCGGTCAGCGATCTTGGTTCCACTGTGGGCAATGACGCAGGCATGAACGTGTGGCATGAATTCAGGCCAGGGATCGAACAGCTGATGAAAAGCCACACGCCGAAATTTGTATCGCGGATCGAAGAACGCATCGGCCAGAAATAGCGCGGAACCCGCCCGCCCCTTGGCTATTTCTTTTGGATAGATTCCAAGTACTTCGTGACCTCTTCCAGCCTAACTTCTCCCCAGTCTTGATCGGCTTCAACCTGGTGGAAGATTGGTCCCCAGATGGGCATCTCGCGAGTGCCATGGGCAGGCAGGACAGGTTGTTTGCCTTCGATGACGTCCCTAACGTGCTGTTCAGGAAACTTACCACCATTTCTTTGCGAGATCAGCGTCAAGTCTTGGAGTGATTCCTTAAACGCAACGGAGGCCGGGCCGTGGCCGCGCCCGTCGGCTCCGTGACAAGTGGCGCAGTGATTCTGAAAAATCCGGGCTCCATCGAGCGGGATGTGGGCTGAAGGACTATCAGGCGGACTGCTCGGGGGCTTTTGAGTAGGCGAGACGGGAAGCAGGGAAAGCAACAAGAAACCGGTAAGAACCGAGTTGGGGAGCATGGAGACCTCCATCGGGACGGACGGCGGAGTGATCCAGTGTGTATGGTTCCATCGGCGAGGGCGCATGTCTGTGCGCCGGAGCACGCCTCAGAGTGAGGAAAGGGCAGGAGCTGAAGCTGGTGTGCTACCCAACTCAGCGACAGAACAGGCGCATGAGACCAGAGGGTGGGAGATCCGGAGCGAGAAGCTTTCGGTCTTTCATTCCTGCCGCGTGAAGCACCTCCTCGGCGGCAAGATATCCGCTACGGACGGCGCCTTCCATCGTGGCGGGCCAGCCGGTAGCAGTCCAATCGCCAGCGAGAAAAACGCGCGGCCATAGGGTGGACTGCGGCGGACGGTACGCGTCGATTCCAGGACGCGGTGAGTACGTAGCGTGGACTTCTTTGATGACGGCGGACTTTACCAAGGCCGCTTCGCGGGCCGCAGGAAAAAATTCGCGGACTTCCTTGAGAGCGAGGTTGACGATTTCGATGCGTGACTTGTCGATGAGAGATTTCGAGGCGCTGACCACCAGTTCGATATAGCTGCCCCCAGGCTCGGAGTCGGCCGCTGCGCGGGTGACGAGGAGGCGAGATTTGTGGAACATCCATTGCACGGTGCGATCGAGGAGAACGGCGTGGTCGAGGTCGGTAATCTGGCGGTCGAACCAGAGATGGATTCCGGTGATGGGACAGGATTCGAAGTGTGCTAACTGCTCGCGCAGACGCGCGGCATCGGAAGTTGCAGGCAGGACCCGGTCCACGGTGTTGAAAGGGAGAGCGAGGATGAGATAGTCGAACGATTCTTCCTTCTCTTTCTTGTCTGAATTGATTACCCGAATATGGACCTGCGATGAATTCGGAGAAAAACATTCCAGCGAGGTGCGGAAGAGGATTTCGCCGCCGCGGGCTCGGATGTAGTCACCGGCCCGGTTGTAGAGGTCCGTGAGCGGGATGCTGGGGACGCCCATGTGACGGGCGGTGGGCGACTTCATGGATTCACGAACGACTTGCGCGGCGTAGGAAACGGAGATGAGTTCGAGATCCTCGCTGAGGGCGCTGACCAGGATGGGTTTCCAGAAACGGTCAATGGCAGTTTTGGTTTGACCGTGATCGTGACACCACTGCAGGAACGACTTTCCCGTGTCGAGTTGGATGGTGAGGGTAAGAGCGGCGATGGCGCGTGAAATCGAGAGCTTGTCTTTTACCGTGAGAAAAGGAAAGTGCAGGAACGATGGGGCCGTGTGCAGCGGCGCGGGGAGCGGGGAGGCGTGCATCACGCTGGAACGGCCGCCGGGCTCGATAAAGGTCATCTCGTCGTACCAGCGAATTTTATCTTCGACGCCGATGCGGCGGTAGAACTCGACCAGGTTGGTGCAGACGCGAAATAGGACATGCTGGCAGTTGTCGACGACTTCGCCGGTACCAGGATGTTCGTATGAAGAAGCGCGACCACCGAGATACGGGCGGCGCTCGAAGAGGGTGACGCGAAGGCCAGAGTCGGCAAGAGCGCACGCGGCAGCGAGCCCGGCGAGGCCGCCGCCGGCGATGGCAACTGAGGGTGGGGTGGGATTCTGGCTCATGCTGGCGAGATGGTTTCGCGGCGGATCATCAGGCGATCCGTTGCAGGAAACCTTTCGCGAGAATGCGCAGCTTTTCCGTAACGGTGAGGCTCGCCCTGCCGCTGAAGACGTCATACTGGCGCTCGGCGATTTTTTCCAGCAGTTTGCGATAGATGTTGATCAGCACCCACAGAGCGGGCTGGCTGTCTTCTGAAACATAAGGAATGAGTTCGTCACCGGCCTGGTAGCCTTCACGGGCGCGATCGGCTAGGACAGCCAACAACGCTCGGAAGCGACCGACCTCGGGTGTGGCGAGCAAATCTGCGGCAGAGAGCCCGAATGTTGCCAAGTCCTCTTCCGGTAAGTAGACGCGGCCCATCGCGGCGTCTTCTTTGACATCACGAATAATGTTGGTGAGTTGAAAGGCGAGACCACACTGCTCGGCGAGCGATTCGGCAGCGGGATCGCGATATCCGAAAATGTGAATGCAGACCAATCCCACGACCGATGCGACCCGGTAACAGTAGACCTTAAGATCTTCGAACGTCTTGTAGTGAACGGTGAGTTGGGCAGCCGATCCCTCCGACGAAGGTGGTGTTTCTGAATTGTCGAAAACCGGATCGACCACGTCCATGGCGGTACCCGTAGCGAGATCGTCGAGAAGTCCTGCGGGGATGGTGTAGCGGCGTTGAGCATCGGTGAGGGCCAGAAGAATGGGATCGTCGGTCGGCTGGCCTTGCTGAGCGCGGTGCAACGCATCCAGCCAGGTATCCAGCCTGAAACGGCGTTCCGGAAGGCTGAGGCCGGGGTCGTCGGCAATATCATCGCAGCGACGCATGAAGGCATACACGGCGCTCAGCGCCTGACGTTTGCGCTTAGGTAGCACGAAGAATGCGTAATAGAAATTCCGGGCGTTGGCGCGCGTGATCCCGCGACAAACGGAATACGCCATAGTGAGCTGCGCCGGAGCTGGAGTCCAGGGAACCAGCACGGGCTGCGTTCCGGCGCTCAAGACAAGCTCCCCATTAGTTTTCCGAGCGCGGCGCGGGCGACCAGACCGAGCTTGCGTGGCTTGGAGATTACTGGACGCTTCCCTAGAACAGCGAAGCGCTGACGCTCGATGGCGTTGAGAATTTCTTGACCACCGCGGGTGAAGAGTCCGATGTCGACGGCTAATTCAGCGTCTACTTTCTTGACCAGCGGCAGCCCGAGATCAAACCATTCGCGGGCGCGCCGGACTTCGAACTTCATCATGTCGCAAAAGGCAACGGTGTTGCAGTTTTGCGCCAGATCTTTCTCAGTCACGGAATAACGCTGCAGATCTTCCAGAGGAAGATAGATGCGTCCTTTCGCGTAGTCCACCGTGACATCTTGCCAGAAATTCGCCAACTGCAGAGCAGTGCAAGTGTAGTCGGAAAGCTGTTGACGCTCGGCATCGCGATAACCACAGAGGTAGAGGACGAGATGTCCAACGGGATTCGCGGAATACCGGCAATAGGCGAGGACGTCGTTGAAGGTTTCGAAACGAGTGACGGTCTGGTCCTGGCGGAAAGCGATGAGGAGATCGGAAAACTCGTGCTTCGGAATTTGAAACTTTCGGACGGTTTCGGCAAGAGCGACAAAAACCGGATGACGTGGAGTGCCGGCGTAACAGGCATCGAGCTGCGCCTGCCACTCGTCAAGTAAAGCGAGCGACGCCGCAGGGTCGCCGACTTCATCGCCCAGATCATCGGAAATGCGGCAGTAGGCGTAAACATTCAGGAAATCCTGGCGCAGCTTTTCCGGCAGGAACCAGGTGGCGACGGAAAAATTTTCGTAATGAGATCGTGCGAGCTCGCGGCAGTACTCCCGCGCTTCTTCGATGGAAGGGGCCGACTCAGGAATCGCGTAGGCGGCGGGCAGGCGAGACCATCCCACGGAAGGTGGCGGGGCAAGTTGAGAACTGCTGGCCATCGGACTCATGCGTCTAGAACATCCTTAATGTCGAACAAAATCCTGAGCTGGGTAAGAACTCCTTGCTGGGCCGAAGGCTCTGCACGCGTGCACGGGATCCCTTTCAGATCGCGCTCGATTCCCAAACGCCATACAAAGCGCCGTTTTCAATGACCGGGGATGATGGCAGTCTTGATGTCGCCTCCGCGGTTTAGCATGTGGCGCAATACCTTCTGCAAGCTGGAGAGCGGGGCTTCGCCGGTGATGTAGTCGGTGGGGCGAATCTTCTTGGCCGCGATCAGACCGAAAGCCCGCCGCACGGTTTCCGGCGTGTGATGGAACGTGGCCTTCAGAGTGATTTCAGAGTAATGCAGACGATTGGTATCGAGCTGTACTTTGGATCCACTGGCACATCCGCCAAAGAAATTCACAGTGCCGCCTTTGCGGACCATCTCAACAGTCCACTCCCAGGCTTCAGGGCGTCCCACCGCTTCAATGACTACGTCACAACCGCGCTTCTGCGGAGTGAGCGCGCGCACGGCATCGACGACGTTTGAAACCTTCGTCGTCTGCACAATTTCGTGCGCGCCCATGTGCTTGGCGGCGACCACCTGTTCGTCGCGCTTGACGACGGAGATAACGTTGCACCCTATGGCACGGGCAACCTGGACGAACATGAGACCAATGGGACCACCGCCAATGATGGTGACGGTGTCGCCGATTTCGACGCCGGTTTCGTGCAGGCCACGCAATACACAGGCCAGAGGCTCGGTCATGGCCGCATCCTCAAAGCTGACGTTGGGCGGGATGACCAGCATGTTGGCGTCAACAATGCGGCGAGGCACACGGATGTACTCGGCGTAGGCCCCGTTGTTGAAGAGCAAGTCTTCGCAGAGATTTTCCTGGTGCTTGGAGCAATAGAAGCACATCTGGCAGGGGGCGGAATTGAGCGCCACCACGCGCATGCCCTTCTTGAAGCTGTGGACACCTTCACCGACCTCCTCGATAACGCCGGCCAGTTCATGGCCAAAAAGCGCGGGAGGAACGATCATGCGCGCGTGGTAGCCGCGCTGATAGACCTTAAGATCGGTACCGCAGGTAAGAGCCACCTGCACTTTGACCAGTACTTCCCCCTTTTCCACGCGGGGAATCGGAACTCTTTCAATTTTGAGATCTTCTTTGCCGTACAAGACGGCAGCCGTCATTTTTCCGTTCACTGCTTGTTTCCTTCCCAGGTTTCGCGTTTCCAGGAATTCCCAGGCTGAATCACGATTTTCATCGACGAAGGCTGCGGATGAGCGGCAAGTTCCAAAGCTTGCGCGCTTTCCTGCAGCGGGAACCGGTGGCTGATCAAACGTTCCAGGTCCATCTCGCGGTTCATCACAAACTGAACTGAATCATCCTGTAAATCCACAGACGCGCTATACGACCCCACCAGCGCCTTCTCATCTACGCAAATCGCAGCCGGATCGATAACGACCTCTCCCCGCTGGGTTTGCGCGAACAATAATACCCGCCCTCCCGGGCGAACTGCTTCCATGGCAGAGCGAATCAAACCGTTGCTACCCACAGCCAAGATGACGGCATCGGCGCCGCGTCCCTCGGTTTGTGCGCGAATTACATTCACCACGTCATCTTTCGACGCGTCGACAGTATTCTGTAATCCAAGGCTTTTAGCTATTTTAAGCCTCTCGGGGTACAAATCGGAAGTAATAACGGAGACTCCTCCCCGACGAGCCAAGACGCTCAGTATGATGCCGATAGGCCCCTGGCCAATCACGAGAACAGTTTCGCCGGCCTGCAGGCGTAGAGCTTCGATGCCCTTCATGCAGGTATTGACCGGTTCCACGAAGCAGGCCTGCTCGAACGAGACGCCTTGCGGGATGCGGACTGTGCCGTGCTCGACGATCCAATCCATGACGCGGACGTATTCCGCGAATCCGCCGCCAGAGGGCTCAAAGCCGGCCGTGCATCCAACCTTTTTGTAGGTGGCGCACTGGGCGAAGGTTTGGTGAAGACAGTAGTAACACTGTCGGCAGGGAATGTGGTGGAAGACGACCACGCGATCGCCCGGCGCGAAGTCGCGGACTCCAGCGCCGACGGCCGCAACCACTCCGGAAGTTTCGTGGCCGAAGATGCGCGGAGCGGAATGGGATCCGGTGGCGATTTTCTTAAGATCCGTGCCGCAGACCCCGCAGGTATGGACCCGGAGCAAGAGTTCACCGGCGCCGATTTGCGGGACGGGAACAGTCTCCAGGCGGACGTCGTTGACTCCCCGGTAAACGGCAGCCAACATGGTCGTAGGGATTGACTGCTTTTGCTGGTCTATTTCGAATTGTTCGACAATTGCCATCGGCGTTGTTTGGATGAAATCCTTACCCCCCTCGCTTCATAACAGTGTATTCCGAAGCTTTACTTCTGGGTGCCTCCAGAGGCTCTGGGGTCGGTATCGGTGAACTCCACGGAAACCGTCATCGAATCCAGATACGGGGAGTCCGGCGGGGTGAAGTGATAAGCCTTGACCTGCAGCACCACGTAGAAGCTATCCACTTTGATAATCCGTTTCGTAGTCAATGGCGCTCGCGCAAAGGTTGAGGGCTCCAGCCGCCACAACGCGTCTTTCGGGTTCGAAGAAGGGCCCTGCGAGGACATCAGCACATTCTCGTACATGCTATGGTGCAGGTCCGCTAGCTTGACTTGCCAGGATGTGATCTCCGTATCGCCCTCGGGGCCTTGGGGAACAAACGAGAGCAGATAGCGGTCGTCTCCGTGCAGGTTTTTGATTCGCTCGCGATAGGTTCGGTCTTGTGGTGTGAGCTTGACGTCAAATTTCTCTTCGATCACGTGAGTTGGGCCCTGGCGAAAACTTTCCGCATAGAGAGAAGTAGGCGCGGACTGCGCGAGCGCGCGAAGAGTCAGGCAGATTACGATTGGAAGCAGGAGTGACAATTTCATTTCCGGCCCTCAGCAGGTAAACCGTTAACCGCAGCCATCGGGGCGGCGGGGCGCGTTGAGGCTTCCGATTTGCTTGGATCTATCGAAAGACCGTCAAGCTGCTGGGCCAGCACACGGGCGGCATGGTTGCTGTTCCGGGCCAGAATGCCCACGCGCTTCCACAGCCACGGGCGTACGGCTGCGTAGCGGATAAAACTTGCCGACTTGAACTGGCCGTCCATAGTGATAAAGCGAGCCATCTCGGGCATTTCAAAATCTAACTCATCTGAAATCACTTTGGTCACGCCGAAACCAATGCCATGAGCTTGAGTGGCGGCCGCGACCGCGGCGGCTTCCATATCCACGGCGCGCGCTCCGTAGGCTTGGGCGAGCTTCTCTTTCTGGTCCGGAGCGGCCACTGCCATGAAGGTTAGCAGCGTCCCGTCTCCGAAATCGAGTTGGGTACGGCTTCCGTCGCGGGCATCGATGACGACGGATGGTGCAAAGACATCGCCGACGCGGAGGGCCGAGTCGAGAGCTCCTGCGAAACCTACGGAGTACACGACCGCGGGCTGATACAACGCGATTACGGCTTCTGCAGCACGGCGAGCGGACTCCACGCCGACACCGCCACAAACGACGACGAACTCGTCCTTCTCGAAAAAAGTAAACTTACGGCCTTGGTGCTCACGCTGGATGCGGGCCCACGTCTTGACCAAGGCGCGAACTTCGCGATGCAGCGCGGCGATGATGGCGACCTTAGGCATACCCGTTCGCTCGAAACCACTGTACCGCACGGCGCAAGGCATCGTGAGCCGGAACGATTTTCCAACCTAACTCGCGCGTGGCTTTATCGGAGCTCGCCCACATTTTTTTCTTTCCCATGCGCACGGCTTCAACTGTTGCGCGCGGCTCACGGCCCAGCAATCGGCCGGACACGGCCTCGTCGACGAACCCTGCAGCGAAGGCGAAAAAGTATGGGAGTTTTACCTTCGGCGAGGGCAAGCCAGAGATCGCGCCGAGCTTGTCAAGAATCTGCTTTAAGGTGAGGTTCTCGCCGCCGAGAATGTACCGGTCGCCGCTCTTGCCTTTTTCGAGCGCGGCCACGTGTCCGAGGGCGCACTCGTGGACATCTACCAGATTCAATCCGGTATCGACGTAGGCGGGAAACTTCCCTTTCAGAAAGTCGACGACGATTCGTCCGGTAGGAGTGGGCTTGATATCTTGTTCGCCAACCGGAGTGGTCGGATTGACAGTAACGACACGCAGGCCGCCACGGCCCGCTTCCACGGCGATTTGCTCGGCCATGAACTTGGAGCGCTTGTAGTGGCCGATCATATCTCCGAGAGAAACCGGAGAATCTTCGTCAGCGGGACGACCGTTCCCAGTAAAGCCGACTGTTGCGACGCTCGAGGTGTAGACAACGCAGCGCACGCCGTTCTTGCGCGCAGCATCTAGAATCGCACGCGTGCCCTCCACGTTCGAGCGGTACATCTCGGCGGGATCCTTCACCCACAGCCGGTAGTCCGCAGCGACGTGAAATACAACCTCACAGCCGGACATGGCTTTCTCCAGAGACGCGGGATCGCGCAGGTCGCCGGTCGCGGTCTCCGCTCTCAAGCCTTCGAGATTTTTCAGATTGCTGGTGGAGCGGACGAGCAGGCGCAAGTCTGCTCCTTGGCCAGCTAAGACGCGGGCCACATGGGAGCCGAGGAATCCGGTTGCGCCTGTGATGAAAGCTTTCAAAGGCAGTTCTCAGTTCTCAGTTCTCAGTAAGAACCCGGACGGAAAAGCTGAGAACTGGGAACTGAAAACTAATTTTCAGCCTTCTCCATTACCTTGGCATAGGTGGTCAGCGCGAGCAGGGGGAAATACTGCCGGTAGAGGTGATACTTCAGATAAAAGACGCGCGGAAAACCTGTGCCGGTGAAAAACTCCTCATCCCAGGAACCATCTTCTTTCTGGGTGCGCAAGAGGTAAGCAATTCCGCGGGCGACGGAATCGCTGCGAGTGTCGCCCACGGCAAGGAGACCCAGGATTGCCCATGCAGTTTGCGAAGGCGTACTCGCGCCCACGCCGCGCTGGGTCGGGTCGTCATACGACCCAACGCTTTCGCCCCATCCTCCATCTGGATTTTGCACCATGCGTAGCCATTCGGCTCCCTGCTGAATGCAAGGCTCATGATTATCCATGCCGATGGCCTCAAGCCCGCGGAGGACGAGTGCGGTGCCGTAGATGTAGTTCACGCCCCAGCGGCCGAACCAACTGCCGTCGGGCTCTTGCTCGTTGCGAATGAATTGAATCGCGCGCTTCACAGCGGGATGAGTTTGATCGTAGCCGTAGGTCGCCATCATTTCGAGGATGCGGCCAGTGATGTCGACGGTCGGCGGGTCGAGCATGGCGTTGTGGTCGGCGAAGGGGACGTACTGAAAAACCATGCGGTCGTTGTCTTTGTCGAAGGACGCCCAGCCGCCGTTCTTGCATTGCATGGAAAGGATCCAGTCGATGGCGCGCTGCACGGACTCGCGCTGGTAGCGGCCGTTAGGATGCTCGACACGGCTTAGCGCCAGGCAAACCATTGCGCTATCATCCACATCCGGATAAAACTCGTTGTTAAACTCGAAGTACCATCCGCCCGGTTTGCCCTTCTTGTTTTTCACCTGCCAGTCGCCGGGATTGCGGACTTGCTTTTGCAGAATCCAGTCGGCGCACTTCACCATGCGCGGGTCGTTGGCTGGCACTCCGGCTTCACCCAGCGCGAACATGGCGTAAGCGGTATCCCAGACGGGAGACATGCAGGGCTGCATGCGGAACGTGTCACCCTCTTCGATGCCGAGCTTTTCGAACTCATCGAGGGCGCGGATTACCTGCGGATCGTCGAGGGAATATCCCTGGCAGCGCAGAGCGATGATGGCGTTCATCATCGAGGGATAGATGGCGCCGAGGCCGTCGCTCATTTCGAAGCGTTCGAGGACCCACTTCTCCGCCTGCTTCAGGGCGATTGAACGTAGCGGACGAATATGGACTCGCTCCAACCAGTGGGTCATGCGGTCGAGAACGAGAAAGAAATTGCGCCAAGAGACCAACTTCTTCGACCACCGCAAGTGCATGCGCGACTTCTGCATGCCGCCCACGAATAACTCTTCGACACCCATCTCACGGGGAATCTTTTTGAAGGGCTTCTTGGCGTAACAGATGGAAAGCGGCACCAGGATGGCGCGCGACCACGAGGAGATCTCGTAGATATTGAACCAGAACCAGTTGGGAAAAAGGACAATTTCGGGCGGAATGGCGGGAACCGCATCGTAATCATACTGCCCGAAGAAGCACAGATAGATCTTGGTAAAGGTATTGACCTCGGTGACGCCGCCGAGTTCGAGGATTTTCTTTCGGGCGCGCTGCAGCACCGGATGATCGGCGGAGTATCCAGCCAACTTCAGCCCGAAATAGGCTTTCACGGACGCGCTGACGTTCGAGGGACCCGCCGCGTAAATACTCCATCCTCCATCTTCGTTCTGATGGCGCACGATCCAGTTGGCGGCGCGCTGAAAGCGTTCAGGATCGCCCGTCCCGAGCAAGGTGTGGAGCAGAATGTAATCGGATTCGAGGGTTGTATCGGCCTCGAGTTCACCGCACCAGTAGCCCTCTTCGTACTGCTCGGAGAAGAGAAACTTGCGGGCGTTGTTGACGGCGGCCGAGACGCGGCCGAACAAGCCGTCAATTTTGCCAAAGCGAAGTTGTGGATCGGAGGCTAAGTTTGCGTCGGGGGAGTTTGTATCCATGAATGTGCGGCTCCGTTAGTCCGCGGTGGCACTGGCCGGAGCGGCGGCGATGGCTTCGACAATCTCCGGCGGCAGCCCGAAGCGTACATTTTCCGGCATCACTTCGAGTTCCTGCACGTTGTCGAAACCTTTGGTGGCGAGAAAGTTCATCGTCTCCTCCACCAGGCATTCGGGCGCCGAGGCACCCGCCGTCAGCGCGATCGTCTTCACGTCATGCAGCCATTGGGATTCGATATCCCGGTAACTGTCGATGAGATGAGCATTGGTACCCAGGTTTCGTGCTACCTCAACCAAACGATTGGAATTTGAGCTGTTTTCCGAGCCCACGACCAGTAGCAGATCGGATTCCGACGCGACCTGCTTCACCGCGACCTGCCGATTTTCCGTGGCATAGCAAATATCCTGCGCGGCCGGACCTTTGATGTTGGGGAACTTCTTCTTGAGGGCGGCGATGATATCTTTGGTTTCGTCGAGGCTGAGAGTGGTCTGCGTGAGATAGGCCACGCGATTGGGATCAGGGACCGTCAGCGACTTGACTTGCTCGGGATTGCCTACGACCTGGGTTACGAGCGGAGCTTCGCCCAGGGTTCCAATCACTTCATCGTGGTCGTGGTGTCCGATCAAGATCAGCGAATAACCTTCTTTGGCAAACTTGACGGCTTCCACGTGAACTTTGGTGACCAGAGGGCAGGTGGCATCGATAACCCGAAGACCGCGGCGTGCGCTGTGCTCGCGCACTTCGGGGGAAACACCGTGGGCGCTGTAAATGACGCGTTCGCCGTTGGGGACCTCGTCCTCGCTGTCGACGAAAATGGCACCCTTACCGCGCAGTTCGTCCACGACAAAGCTGTTGTGGACGATCTCCTTGCGGACGTAGATCGGCGGCCCGAAGGCCTCGAGGGCGATGCGGACGACATCGATGGCGCGGACCACGCCGGCGCAGAAGCCTCGCGGCTTCAGCAAAAGCAACGTCTTTCCCTGGCTATTTGGCACTCTTCCACTCCCCACTATTATGATCTTCCCCAGACCGTTTGCGATGCAAAATAGGGCGCGACAGGACTATGGTCAGGTTACACGATTCCTACTCTCCCCGGTACTTATAAATTACTGGAAAGCACCCTTCTGGTCAATGTAAGCCACAGAAACGGCGGGGATTAGCAGCGGGTGGGGATTGGGCGCAGCGAACGGTCGGAGGGCGACGTCAGGCTTTACCCATTCGCCTTGATCATCTGCTCGGCGTGCTTCCGGGAGGTATCGGTAAGTTTGGCGCCGCTGAGCATACGTGCCACTTCCTCAGTGCGCTCTTCGCCGGCCACCGGGCGGATGGTGGTGCGGGTGCGGCCATTACGTTCCTTCTTCTCGATGACGTAATGGTGGTCGGCAAAAGTAGCGATTTGAGGCAGGTGCGTCACGCAGAGGACCTGATTCGATTTTGCCAGGAACTTCAGTTTCTTGCCGACGGCTTCGGCCGCGCGGCCACCGATTCCGGTGTCGATTTCATCGAAAACCATCGTGCGTTGGGCGGTGATGCGGGTGCTCTTCGGTTTCGCGGACGAGGGCGCCTTCGTCACACCTTCTTCCACGCTCACTTTCAATGCGAGCATCACGCGGGATAGTTCTCCTCCCGAGGCGACGTGCTCCAACTGGCGCATGGGCTCGCCGGGGTTGGTCGCGATCATGTAGATGACTTGATCGATTCCGGTTGCAGACCAGTTCCCTTCTTCGTCGGACGTGGCGATGTCGATGCGAAAAGTCGACTTCATGGCCAGATCGTTGATTTCCGCTTCGACCAGTTTTTCCAGTTTGCGGGCTGCGTCCTGACGTTTTTTCGATAGCGCTCGAGCGGTGCGCAAGTATTCGGTGGCAGCCTTCGAGAGTTCAGCGCGCAAGTCGCGCAGAATTTCATCTTTGTTTTCGAGTTCGGAAAGCTTGCGGGTTACATCGGCGCCGAAACTGATTACATCGTCGAGCGTCGGACCGTACTTGCGCTTCAGGCGGTCGAGCAATGCCAAGCGGTCTTCCACTTCCACCAGATGTTCGGGGGAAGCGTGGATTCCGCCAGCATAATCCCTTACCGTGGCGCCGACATCTTCCACACTGATGCGCGCGGTTTCGAGAGCGGCGAGCGCCTCCTGAAACTTGGGCTCGTAGCGAGCTAATTCTTCAATTTGCTTTTGGGCGGAGCGCAAGGATGCGGACGTGGAAGTATCGCCTTCGTAAAGCAGATCGAAGGCTTGCATGGCCGCGTTATAGATTTTTTCGGCGTTCGCGAGGACGCGCTTCTCCGTTTCCAGTTGCTCGTCCTCGCCAGCTTGCGGCTTGGCTTCTTCGATCTCACGCTTCTGAAATTGCCAGAGATCCACCACGCGCAGGCGGTCTTGTTCGCCCTGTTCCAGTTCTGCAATGCGGGCGCGAATCTCATGCCAGTCTGCGTAGGCCGCAGCCACCGGCTCAAGCTGGCTTCCGGCAAATCCATCAAGCAACTCCAGGCGGGCAGGCGGATCGAAAGACAGGATCGACTCGTTCTGCGCGTGAATGATGGCCAAGTACGGGGCCAGTTGTCGGAGTACCGCGACGGTGGCAGCTTGATTGTTGACGAACACTCGGCCCTTTCCGCCGGGGGCAATCTCGCGTCGCACAATGAGGGAACCATCTTCGGATTCATCCAATCCGTTGCGTTCGAGCACGCTTGCGATCGAGTCTTCGGTGCCGTCCCGGGATTCGAATACCGCTGACACCACTGCTCGCTCGGCACCTGTGCGGATGACTTCACTGGAAGCTTTCTCGCCCAGCAGCAGCGCGAGAGCATCGATCAAAATCGATTTGCCGGCACCGGTTTCTCCTGTCAGAAGATTCAATCCCGAAGCAAACTCGATGGCCGCATTGTCGATGACCGCGTAATTTTCTAACCGCAGTTCAACCAGCACGGTTCGTCCTAGAATGGCGATGTGAAGTTTTGCGCAGCATAGCATGAAAAACGGTGTCCCGTTACCGGTTGTGGTTTGCCCGTTTGCGACGAACCGAACTTGATAGGGGCGTCGAGGCGAATCCTAGACGGCAAGGCCGGAATTCGCATCGTACTCGCGAGACCAGCGGGTGTGGAGTTAATCTAAAGGAGTAGGTCTAGGAGGGTAAGTGCGCTGCGGACGATGCGGGAACGAGAATTCCGATAGCAACCGCTTTTGCGGCATGTGCGGAGCGCCGCTGGTGGCGAAGGCCCAAGGTTCTGGCGCGGCGGCGCCGGTGACGCCCGCGGAAACAAAGGCAGAAGCGGCGCCGGTTCGCCGGTCCGCAGAAACGCGTATTCCGAGTAATGCAGCGCGGTCTGCAACCCAAGCCGTTCCTGCAGCTGCGGAGCGCCACGCAGCGCCGGTCAATTCAAGCCCAGTGATTACTGGGCCTTCTTTTCTTGGCTTGAACAAGCCGGCAGATGGGCGAGGTGGGGATGAGCAGGATTCGCACCAAGGCCACCGGGGTGGGAACGACTCGTGGGGACGATCCTCGCGCAATGTGGACTATCTGCTCGAAGATGACGAAGACGAGCCGAAGCGGGGTTGGGGGAAGCTGGCCGCGGTGGTTATCGCGCTGGCACTGGTAGGAGGATTCGGATACCTGCGCTGGAAACAGGGAGGATTCGACTGGCTGACGAACGACAGGAAGCCGGCAGCGGCGCAGCCTTCGCAGAATCCCGCGGATTCCGCGACCGCACCGGGTGCAGCCGCGAGTCCCACTGCTACGACTCCTTCACCTGTGACGCCAGATGGCGCGACTAATGCGGCAGCGCCCGCGGCGGGTGCGGCGCCTGCAAGCGGAACGGACGCGAGCACGCAGCCAGCGACTGCGCCGGGTGCCGTTCCGTCGGCCGCTCCTCCATCCAGCAGTGCTCCGTCTAGCACTGCGGCGACGACGCCAGCGCAGAGTGCTGCTCCGGTCAGTCCCCCTCCAGATGCGAGTGCGGGAAAGCCCACCGATTCGGGATCGACGGAAAACTCCCAGGCACCAGCTGCGGACTCCGAGGCTCCGGCGAACATTCCCCCGCCCGCCGTGCCCGGTAAGCCAAGAGTGCGCGAGCCCAAGCCGACGCCGGCTACGCCGGTTGATACCACAGCGGAGGCGGAACGCTATATCTATGGGCGCGGCGTGCGCCAGGACTGCGACCGGGGAGTGCGGCTTTTGAAGACGGCGGCGGGGTCCAATTTGAAAGCGATGATTTCCATGGGAGTTCTCTACTCCACGGGCACGTGCACCCCGCGGGACTTGCCAACCGCCTATCTATGGTTCGCGCGTGCCCTGCACAAGCAGCCCGACAACCAGGCACTGCAGGACGATCTGCAGAAACTCTGGGGCCAGATGACGCAGCCCGAGCGGCAGCTCGCCATCAAGCTCAGCCAGTAGCGCTCTTCCACGAACTTGCCTGAGGCGGTGTCTGGCTGCTATGTTTTCGGCCACAGCGTTTTCGACGGTGCTGTCATCCAGTTGACCCGAACCTGCTTACTGGGATGGCAATCCGTCCGGGCTACGGATACGTATATCTATCAAGGAAGAGCGATAGCGTTTGTCGAGCCAGCAACGACAAGATACTCCGGCGGATCTGGCCATTGTTACCGGCCTGAAGACCGGCGATCAGGGAGCGATGGCGGAGCTTTATGACCGCTACTCCTCTGTGGTGTATGCAGTTGCTCTACGAGTGCTCGGTGATACGGGAGCTGCGGAAGACGTGCTGCAAGAAGTCTTCCTGCAATTGTGGCGCAACCCCAGCGCGTTCGATGCGGCTCGCGGAAATTTAGGAAGCTGGCTGGCGGTCGTCACGCGCAACCGAGCCATCGACTCCCTCAGAAAGCGTCGTCCAGAAACTGATATCGAAAATGTAGTGCTGTCGGTGGCGCCGGACTTGGCGGGTGAGGCTGAACGCGCACGAGCCGCCGAGAAGGTGCGCGGAGTGATGGGCGCCATGGTGCCGGCGCAGCGCAGCGCTTTGGAGATGGCGTATTGGGAAGGCATGAGCCATTCCGAGATCGCTGATAAAACGGGAGAACCGCTGGGTACGATCAAGACGCGGATTCGCGCGGGACTAATCGCCCTGCGCAAGGCTTTTCAAACTGGATGAGTGAACACGAACAATACGCCGAAGACCTTGCCTTATACGCGCTGGATGCGTTGACGGGAGAGGATCGGGGAAAACTCGAGCAGCATCTGGCCAGCTGTGCGTCGTGCCGGCTGGAATTGCAGCAACTGCGCGGCGATACGGCCCTGCTGGCCTTATCGGCAGCGGGACCGAGGCCGCCGCAACGATCGCGAAAACGGTTGCTGGAGGCCGTCGCTCGGGAACCACGCATTGTCGCAACCGCGACCGGAGCCCGCCGCACATGGTGGGGATGGTTGGGGTGGGCCGCGACGGCGGCGGTGCTCGTCTTCGCGCTCTCGTTGTGGCGCGAGAATTTTGCGCTAAAGGACACGTTGGCCTCAGCGAATTCTGAGGCGGCTGAGAACGGTAGGCAGCTGGAGGAATTGCGGCGAATCGCGGCGCCCATCATTGAGCCGGAGGCGCAGCGCGTGACGCTGGTGGCAGCGAAAACTCCGCCGCAACCACAGGGTAAAGCTTTTTACTTGAGGAAGCGCAACAGCCTGGTTTTCCTCGCCAACAACATGCCAGCGCTGCCGCCACAGAAGGCTTACGAGTTGTGGTTGATTCCGACCAGCGGAGCCCCAATACCCGCTGGAGTGTTCAAGCCCGATGCTCACGGGAGCGCGACCGTGGTAAATCCTCCACTGCCTGCGGGAGCCGAGGCCAAGGCATTTGCGATCACGGTGGAGAATGAAGCAGGCTCGCCAGCGCCAACGACGCCCGTGCTGATGGTTGGCGCTGGCGAATAATTTCTCGCTCGCGGCCGACGCATTTCAGAAACCAAAAGCCAGACTCGCACTACACAATTGCAAGTCGGTGGATTAGTCGCTGTTCAACGTTTTTACGGCCTTCCGGTTGATGATGTGGCCCTGGCGATAGGCGCGGGCGATATCGCCGAGAGGAACTTCCTGCTTACCGGATGATCCGAACTCCCATACTGGACGCTCTCCCTGGGCATAGGTGTAGGCAGAGCTCGTTCCGAAGAGGCTGGTTTCCGTAGCCATGGCATGCTCGGTGGCGTGCTGGGGATGATCGGGAACGACGGTAGGTTGGGGATTGTTGCTGAGAACACTCGCGATCTGGCCGAAGGCAGCGGTAGCGGACAGCAAACAAAATGCGACGATTAGGGTCTTCATAAGTTGGGTCCTTTCGCGGGGGATGCGGAACTCCGCGAATGGCACGGCTTCCGCAGTTGGTAGGGGCAATCGCCATACCAAACCGAGGGGGCTGTGATTCAACTTAGGAGGGTTGCGAGGACGCGGAAGAGCAAGGGTTTGCATATATGTGGAAAAAATGGAAATGGCTGGAAAAACGAGCTGTCTGAGGAAGTCCGAGGCAGATTTGTACGCTTTCGGGCGCAGGTGTATGGTTTCAGCGCCGGAGGTCTCAAGGTATGAAAGCGGGTGGCTTGATTCTGCGGGTAACGCGCATGTCGGGTTCCAGAGCTGTCATCCCGGCCGCGCTTGTATTTGTTCTCTTGTTGCAGCTCACTGCGCGGGGACAGACAAATTGCGAAGCTGGCAACGGGGAGCTGGATTCAGCGCCGCCAAAAAGCATGAGCTCGCAGGACGTGATCCATAAGTTTGGTGCGGCGGAAGCGGCCATCAAAGAAGCGCGACTTCACTACACCTATAAGCAGGATGTGCTGATGCAGACCCTGGCGGGCACAAGCGTGACCGGCGAGTTTCACGAAGTGACCAATATTTCTTATGACGCCAAAGGAAGACGGCAAGAGGAAGTAACGTTCGCAGCACAGCCGTCTTTGCGGGGGATCCAGCTCACGCAGGAAGACATGGAAGATATTCGTTCCATCATGCCACTCGTGCTGGCAACCGACGATCTCGCTCTATACAACCTCACGTACTCCGGACAGCAGCATGTGGACGACCTTGACACTTATCTATTCCATGTGGAACCGAAGAACGAAGAAAAGGGGCGCCGATATTTTCAGGGAAGAATCTGGGTGGACGCGCGGGATTTTCAGATCGTGAAAGTGTGTGGCAAGAGCGGCCCGGAGAAAGTGCAAGTGAAGAAACATGAGCGGCCAGAGCTCCACCCGATGTTCGTAACCTATCGCCAACAGGTGGACGACCGTTACTGGTTTCCCGCGTACACGCGATCGGATGACACGCTGCAGTTTCGGTCGGGAGGGGTTCGCATCCGAGAGATCATAAAGTATACAAGCTACAAGCGCACCGACGCGAAATGAGTTGTGTCAGACTGGGCCGGAGACTTCGATGGGATGCCGGCTCCCGTATTTCTTGAAGACTGAATCGCGGGAGATGACGCCTTCTAGACGGCGGGAATCCGCCCGATTGACGACAGGAATCAGCGGGTAATCGTTCACGTAGCGCAGCGCGGAATCGAGTGGAAGATCCGGATAAAGGCTGGGAAGTGACTGCGCGGGAAGCACGGAGGCTAATGTAAGTTCGCCTTTCCCTTCCCGGTAAAGGCGCTGGAGCTGGTCGCGGCTGATGACGTTCCAGCCGCTGGGATGCAGGCGCACGAGGAAGGACGAGTCCGACGAATTTTCCACGCGGTGGAAGTTGGCATCCACATAGTCTTGTGCGCTGAGGATGGTAGCCGGAAGGGCCAGCATCGCATCTTCGACGCGCAGGATGGCTTCTTCCCGTTCTTCTTCGAGTGACGGGAGAATGAGTCCATCCTGGCGAGTGAGCAGATCGAAAATCGGAATGGTTTGCAGGCCTCGTGAGACGAGATAGGAAAAGGTATTGGCCACGATGACGGGGACGATGATTTCGTAGTTGCCGCTGACCTCGAGGACCATAAATACCGAAGTCATGGGGGCGCGGAGGAATCCGGCGAAAAGAACGCCCATGCCGACGAGGACGTAGGTGCCAGTAGATCCGGTGAGCTGTGGAAAAAAGAGGCGCTCGATATCGCCCACCGCACCTCCCAGCATGGCTCCGATGAAGAGCGTAGGCGCGAACATTCCACCGGGAGTTCCGCTGACGAAGGAGACCGTCGTGGCAAGAATCTTAAGGACTGCGAGGATGGCCAGGACTTTCCAGGCGTATTGGCCGTGCATGGCCTGGTCCATGGAGTCGTAACCTGCGCCCATTACCTGCGGAAAGCCAAGGAAGGCGATCAAGCCGATTAGGAGTCCAGCAAGCGCCGGCTGAAAGTATTGCGTCCAGCGCGGCAGAGCTTTGAGGCGGGGACGCAGATAACCCACCGACTTAGCAAACGCGACTGAAGCCAGACCCCCGACAATTCCGAGGACCGCGTAGGCGAGGAGCTCACTGGGGCGCTTAAAGGTAGTGACCGGTATTCGGAACAGCGGCTCACTGCCCAGAAATGAGCGCACGATCACAACGCTGGCCACCGCGGAAAGAACCACCGAACCCAGGATGCCGGCGCTCCAGCGCCCGATGACTTCTTCGATAACGAAGAGCACGGCTGAGATGGGGGCGTTAAATGCCGCAGCGAGGCCAGCAGCGGCGCCGACAGGAGCCAAGAGGCGATGCTTCTCGCGGGAGATTTCGAGTTGTCGTCCGAGAGCGGAGGCGATGCTGGCTCCGATTTGGAGAGAAGGATCTTCCGGACCGAGGGATTGGCCTGAGCCGATGGCAATGCCGGAGCAGATAAATTTTCCAACCGCGGTGCGAAACGGAATGAACCCGTTAAAGATGTAAAGCGCGGATTTCGTTTGATTCACACCGCTGCCGCGGATACCAGGAAAGACGTGCAACACGAGGACAGCGACCACCAACCCAGCGATGGACGGGACGACGAACAGACGCCAGCTGTGGGTTTGCGGAAGCGGACCGAGCAGAGCGAGATGGATCCAGTCAATGGCAAGGCGGAAGCAGACCACCGCAAGACCGGAGAAGATTCCGATGAAGACCGAGAGAATGAGGAAGAATACTTCCTCATGAAGGACCCCTTCGAGGCTTGAAAAGAGGCGTCGGGAAGGCCCGACTCGCGCCATGGTTGTGGATTCCGAAGGCGCCGAGGAATCCACGCCACGAGAAGCAGGGTTGCTCATTGGCCGGCGGCCTCTCGTTTCCTGGAAATCAGCAGGAGCGCCAAGTCGAGCCCCTGCGGCGGACCGCACGTAGCGGCGGTCTGCTGTTCGATTTGAAAGACGACGTCCATGATCGCGTCTGGGAGATCCGTCTCGGCGGGAGAGCGGAGCTGCGCGAGGTCGGGTTTGGCGAGGAGCCAGCGACCTTGCAGCGCGGGCAGTGCGGATGCCGGCGGATTGGCGGCGACCTCTAGATCGACGTGCAGCTTCTCTGCGCACTGGGTGAGGCGCTCTTCGGCTTGGCTAAAAGCGGCGGAGATCCTTCGGTTGCGTTCCGCGTCAGAGATGTGACTGTGAAAGGGATTGGCCCTAAGAACCATATCCGTGGAGGCGAGAAGCTCGCGGGAGTTGGCATCATCGGGATTAGCGTTCACTGCCAGCCGGAGATAACGCTCAGCGACAACGTAGTTGCCGGAGCCGTAGGCGGTTTCGCCAGCTCCAGCCAAGGCAGCCGAGTTGGCGGGATCGATTCGCAGCACATCTTCATACTGCGCCTGTGCTCCGGAGAAATCCTGCGCCCGTTCGAAAAGTTGCGCAGCCTGAAGATGGGCCGCAGGATCGGCAGGCAATGCGGCCGACAGAGCAATGAGTTCTGAGTCAGCCTGAGCGCGGGCACTTTTTGAAAGCAGGAACTGGATGAGTTCTAGCCGAGCTTTGTTGCGATTCGCGTCAGAGTCAGAGGTCCAGACACCGTACATGGCATTGTGGTAGTAGCGGGTCGCGTCCTCAATGGAGCCACGGTGAGCGGCGACACGGGCGAGAGCCAGATTGACGGCGGCATCCTGCGGAGCGCGCTGCCACAGGGCGAGGAGGTAGGACTCCGCTTCGTCGAGACGTCGCGGGTCATTGCTGTCGCGCAGGGCGCGAGCCAGACTGAGCTGATACTGTGAGTTGCTGGGATCACAGGTGAGCGCGGCGCGAAATGCCGCGATCGCGTCATCGTAACGAGTGGCTTTGGCGTCGTCCAGACCCAGCTCGTACAACTTGCGCCCCCGTGCCTGTTGATTCGCCGTGTAGCGGGAGACCAGATGGCCCACCGCGGCGAATCCTGTGGCCGCAGCAAGAGTGAGCACCACGAGGATCACGGGCGCCGAACGCGGGACCAGTTTGGGGAAACGCCACAACATATCTCGTATCACGATATCATTTGGATGGCTTCGAGAGACTGTTGGTTCGGCACAAAGTTTGGTCCTTCCCGCCTTCGGTTCAGGTAAGATACGTCGTCCGCGGGACCTTTGAAAAATGAATCGCGAATACCACAAGGGATACAGTCAGGAACTGAATCGGGACATGGACGCTTTGGTTTTCGGGCATGCCGGCACGCCGCTGCTAGTATTTCCAACGTCCATGGGAAAGTTTTTCGAGTATGAAGACCGAGGAATGATTGGCGTGTTGGCACCGAAAATCGAACGTGGCGAGCTGCAGGTATTTTGTCCAGACGGCGTCGATACCGAGAGCTGGTACAACAAGGGCGTGCATCCCAAGGTACGTGTTTTGCGGCATTTGCAGTACGAACGCTACATTCTACATGAACTGCTTCCGTTTATTCGGTGGAAGAATCAAACGCCTCGGTTGGCGCTGACTGGATGCAGTTTCGGCGCATACCATGCGATAAATTTCGCTTTCAAGCATCCGGATGTGGCGACACATTGCGTGAGCATGAGCGGGGCGTTCGATATCCATCAGTTTCTTGATGGGTATTACGACGATGATTGTTACTTCAATTGTCCGCCAGACTATCTGCCGAATCAGAACGACGATTGGTTCCTGAGCCGGTACCGGCAGATGAAAATCGTGCTGGGATCGGCTGATTGGGATATGTGCCTAGACCAGAATATGAAACTCTCGGCGATGTTGAATGGGAAGGCGGTGCCGCACTGGCTGGACATCTTTGGAGATAATTCCAAGCATGATTGGCCGCTGTGGTTAAGGATGGCGGAGAAGTATTTTTAGGGCTGCGTGCTGGTGATTGCGCTGAGAAGGATCGGTTCCCTCACCAGGCTTTCAGCCCGGTTCGGAATGACAAAGTGAGAGGAATGGGATGAAAAAGATCGGAATTCTGTTTGGAATGGAGAACACGTTTCCGCCGGCGGTGGTGGAGAAGATCAACTCGATGAAAGTCGAGAACGTTGAGGCGCAGTTCGTGAAGATTGGCGGGATCCGGATGGATGAGCTGAAGAAGTACGATGTCATCATTGACCGGATCTCGCAGGATATTCCCTTCTACCGGGCTTACCTTAAGAATGCGGCGCTGCATGGGACGATTGTGGTGAACAATCCGTTCTGGTGGACGGCAGATGACAAATTCTTTAATTACGCGCTGGCGCATAAGCTGGGTGTGGCCATTCCGCCAACGGTGATTCTGCCACACAATAAACATCCCGAGGGGACGACGGACCGGTCGATGCGCAACCTGATCTATCCCTTGAACTGGCAGGAGTTGTTTGATTATGTCGGCTTCCCCGCTTTCCTTAAACCGTATTCAGGCGGTGGATGGAAGCATGTGTACCACGTGCACTCTCCGGAGGAGTTCTTTCAGCATTACAACCAGACCGGAGATTTGTGCATGACGCTGCAGCACGGCGTGGTGTTTGAAGAGTATTACCGCTGCTATGTGGTGGGTCAGGAGAAAGTCCACATCATGAAATACGACCCGCGAGCGCCCCATCATGAGCGCTATGTGAAGGGGAATCCTCCACCATCAACGGAAGCTTTAAGGGGCAGAATGGAAAAAGATGCGCTAACGTTGTGTCGGGTACTGGGGTACGACTTGAATACGGTGGAGTTTGCGGTGGAGGGCGGCGTTCCCTATGCGATCGACTTTCTGAATCCTGCGCCGGACGCGGAGATTACGTCGGTGGGGCAGGAGAATTTTGATTGGATTGTGAATGCTGTGGCGGAGATGGCGGTGAAGATGGCAGTGACCGGGGAGGATCCTGCGCGGGAGTTGCGCTGGGCGGCGTTTCTCGCGGGTAAGGCTCCGGCTGAGAAATCCGCCCGCAAGGGTGAACCGAAGTGGGTCGCCGAGCGAAAGCGCGGGAAAGCAGCAAAGTAGGTGGAGGACGAGCTAAAGAGAAGGCGCTTGCTGTGGGGCGTGGGACTGGCGTGGACACCTTGGCTCCCCATTATGATCGGCCTTGGCCGCACGCTTTCAAGACAGAAGGCTACTGGGATCGGCGCGGTAGCCGGCGGTGTGAATGAGCTATTCGTGGTGTGGGGTATCGCCGCGGTGCTCATCAGTCAAGTAGCCGCGATCTTCCTATTGTTCCGGGCATTCTCGCCTGGGCATTGGATGCGCAGTTTATTCTCCGTGCTAAGCATTTGCCTGAGCGGCTTGATGCTCATTCTGTTAGGCCTTTTTCTGTGGCTCTCGTGGTTCCAGGCTCACCACAGCTTCTAACCAATATTTATCGCGTCATTGTTATACTGTTTGGACTTGTTTTGCATACTCTTCGCGCAGAGCGCGAAGGGATGGGGACCGGCGGGCGCCGCGGCGGTGCCGGGAAAGCAGATTGCTCGCCTGGCTTGGAACGACAAGAATAGAAGAAACAGATGATACCTACTTTCACCATAGGGATTGAAGAGGAATATCAGACGATCGATCCGGAGACACGGGATCTGCGGTCGCATATTCACGCCGAAATCCTGGAAAAGGGCAAGTTGCTGCTGCAGGAGCGGGTGAAGGCGGAGATGCATCAGTCGGTGGTGGAGGTGGGCACCGGGGTTTGCCAAAACATTAAGGAAGCCAAAGCGGAAGTGAAGATGTTGCGGCGCGATATTATTCGGCTGGCCAAGGAGAATGGTTTGCGGCTAGCGTCCGTGGCGACGCATCCGTTTTCTGACTGGCGCACACAGGACATCAATCCCGACGATCGTTACAAGAATCTTGTTGAAGATATGCAGTTGGTGGCACGGGCTAACCTGATTTTTGGTTTGCACGTGCACATCGGGATTGAGGATCGCGAGACGGCGATTCACATGATGAATCATGCGCGCTATTTTCTGCCGCATCTGCTGGCGCTCTCGACGAATTCCCCGTTTTGGCTCGGGATGAATACGGGGTTGAAATCCTATCGCTGCAAAGTGTTCGATAAGTTTCCGCGGACGAATATTCCGGATTATTTTCCCAGCTGGGGCGAGTACGAAAACTTCATCAAGCTGCTGATCAAGACGAACTGCATCGATAACGCGAAAAAAATCTGGTGGGACATCCGGCCGCATCCGTTCTTCAACACGATCGAGTTCCGGGTCTGCGATATTCCGATGCGCGCCGACGAGACGATCGCACTGGCCGCGCTGATTCAGGCGACCGTGGCGAAACTGTACAAGCTGCATGCCGCGAACCAGGGATTTCGGCTGTATCGCCGGGCGCTGCTCATGGAAAACAAGTGGCGGGCGGCGCGGTACGGAATGGACGGGAAGCTGATCGATTTCGGCAAACAGACGGAAGTGCCGGCGCGGGATTTGATTCATGAGTATCTGGATTTTGTGGACGATGTGGTGGATGAACTGGATTCGCGTGAGGAACTGGAGTACATCCACACAATGCTGGAGCGAGGGAGCGGAGCGGACCGGCAGTTGCGCGTCTACCAGGAAACCGGGGATTTGAAGAAAGTAGTCGATTACATTATGGAAGAGACGGAAGTAGGGTTGGCAGAAGATGAGCCGGCTTCCGTAAGAAAAGTAGGGTAATGACCATTCCTGTAGATCAAGTCAGAATTTCCACCACTTCGGCAGGCTCAGGGCAGGCTCAGTCGCATAAGACACGCGATGGATGGGGCAATCGCAACATTTCCTTTGATCCCGAATACGCTCCCGGCGCTCGCAATGCTGTCGGTGTTTGTCTGCGGGTGCAACCGCAGGAGAAGGTTTGCGTGATCACGGATGAGGCCACGCTGGAGATTGCGGCGGCGATCGTGGCTGAACTGGAAAGGCTCGGTTCACCCCATCACGTATGGGTGCTGGAAGATTTGGCGGAGCGGCCGCTGAAGGATTTGCCCGCGGAAATTGTCGCGGACCTGGAGACCAGCCAGGTTTCAATTTTTGCGGTATGGGCGCAGCGGAACGAATTGCGCTCGCGCATGCAGATGACGGATGTGGTGAACCGGCGTAAAATCCGGCACGCGCACATGGTGAACATCAACCGTCAGATCATGCTGGAAGGCATGCGTTCGGATTTCCAAAAGGTAGACCGGATCAGCACGAAAGTGGTGGAAATGGTGCGCAGGGCGAGTCGCGTTCGGGCGAAAACTGCAGCCGGCACGGACCTCACGGCCGATTTGAATCCCAACTACCGGTGGTTGAAGACCAGCGGGATTATTTCCGCGGAGAAGTGGGGCAACCTGCCCGGAGGAGAAATCTTCACAACGCCGGGCGAGGTGAATGGCACGTTCGTGATCGACGGCGTGGTGGGCGACTATCTGTGCACGAAATTCGGAAATCTGCAAGACACGCCGCTCACGATTCACATGAAGAAGAACCGGCTGACCGAAGCGCACTCGGAAAATCGCGAACTGGAAGATGACTTCTGGAAATACACGCACACCGACGAGAACAGCGACCGCGTGGGCGAGTTCGCCATCGGAACCAACATCGATTTGAAAGATGTGATTGGGCAGATTCTGCAGGATGAAAAATATCCTGGAGTGCACATTGCATTTGGAAATCCGTATGGCGCGCACACGGGAGCGGAGTGGGACTCGTCAACTCATATCGATGTGGTAGGGCGGAAGTTCAATATCTGGGTGGACGACGAGCAGATCATGCGGGACGGGAAGTTTTTGGTGGAGGCATAAGCGGTGGCAGTTCGAGAAGTGAAGGTTGAAGAGTCCAAAGTTGTGCTGCTGCGGAAGGCGTATGCGGCTTTTAACGCCCGCGACATTGACTCCGCCCTAGCAACCATGCAACCCGACGTAGCGTGGCCGAACGGGATGGAGGGTGGTACGGTTCATGGGCACACTGGCGTTCGCGAATACTGGACCCGGCAATGGGGCTTGATCGACCCGCATGTGGAGCCGGTGAAATTCGATCTGGATGAGGCGGGCCGGGTGGTCGTCGGCGTTCATCAGGTGGCTCGCAATCTTTCTGGCGAGGTCTTGCTGGATCGGATGGTCGAGCATGTGTACACGATCGAAGGCGGGCTTATTCGCACTATGGAAATTCGTGAGTAGACGCTTCCGCACTGTGGCCTCCCAGGCATGATTCCCACCCTCCGCAAACAATTCAACGCCGGATTTACTCCCGAAAAATATCAGGCCTTTCTGCGGCGGATTGATGACGCTTGCGGAACGCACGTGCAGTTCCGGCTGTCGGAGACTCCTTGCTTCTTTCCTAAGAGCTTGTTGGAGCGGATGGCGGAGGACGGGAAAGAACTGATCCGCGAGCTCGTGGAGAATCCAGAATATCGCGCAAAGTCAGATGGATCGATTCCAGCGGAATTCCGAGTCCCGAATGAGCCGGCGCACCCCCTGTTTGTGCAAGTGGATTTTGGGCTGGTACGCGATGCCCACGGCGAGCTGCAACCGAAGCTGGTGGAACTGCAGGCCTTCCCTTCCCTCTACGCGTATCAGGTGACGCTGGCGCAAAGCTACATCGACGTGTACGAACTGGAAGCGATGGTAGCTTCCGACTCACGGCCCGAGGCTCACGGAGGCGAACACCTGCAGTTCTTTTTGGGTGGGCTGGATGAGAAATCGTACCGAGAATTTTTGCGGCGTGCGATCGTGGGCGCGCACGATCCAGAGAACGTGATCCTGATGGAGATTCATCCGCAAGAACAGAAGACCCTGCCAGATTTTTTGCTCACGGAAAAGATGCTTGGGGTGAGGACGGTCGATATTGAATGCATCAAGAAGCAGGGATCGCAGCTTTACTACGAGCGAAACGGAGGCCGGGTGCCGATCCGGCGGATCTACAACCGTGCGATCGTGGACGAGTTGCAGCGTAAGAGAGTGAAGCTCGGGTTCGACTGGCGGGACGATCTTAACGTGGAGTGGGCGGGACATCCGAACTGGTATTTTCGGATCAGCAAGTTTTCTATTCCCTACTTGCGGCACGAATCGGTGCCGAAAACATGGTTTCTGGACCGGCTGGATCGGGTTCCTGACGATCTGCAGAACTACGCCCTAAAGCCCCTGTACTCTTTCGCTGGCTTGGGCGTGGTGATTGCGCCGAAAAAGGAAGATATCGATGCAATTCCAGCCGCAAAGCGGGCGGACTATATCCTGCAAGAGAGGCTGCACTTTGAGCCGATCATCGAGACTCCGTTAGGCGGCACTAAAGCGGAGGTGCGGGTGATGTATGTATGGCAGGAAGAACTGAAGGCAGTTCTGACCATTATCCGCATGGGACGTGGTCTGATGATGGGCGTGGATCATAACAAGAATATGGAATGGGTGGGGGCCTCGGCGGCGCTGTGGGCGGAGTAGTTTAGGGCACGGCCGGAGTCTCCTCTGGGTCGGGAACGGCGCAAGCGAGTTGCAGAGGTCCTTTGCTTCGCTCAGGATGATAAGGGCGTTTCTAGGGCCTAGCCGATTCGTTTCACCACACTGGTTTCCAGTTCCCGGCCATTGGGGCGGCGAAGAAAGAGCTTCTCGCCTTCCAATCGAACCGGCACGCGATCGCCGACTTTCCACTCTCCGGGAAGGTAGCCCTCGGCGGAGGCAGTATCGTACTCTCCGGTGTAGACCACACCTTCCACATTGATCACGACTGCTGGGTGGGCGAAGGCGGAGGTGGTTTCGCGCATAATTTCAGCTTCCGCCCGGCACCAGTTTTCGACGTCATGACCCTCCGCGCCTCCGCTTTGCCGGTAGAGTTCCTCTGCACGAGCACGGATCGCGTTTTGCAGCTCGAGAGAAGAAGTTCTGAATTCTTGCGCCATAAGAGCTACCAGGGTTTTTCGGGGTTGCTGGATTCATAGTAGTCGTTGTTGATAGCAGCCGGCGCGATTCACCCGCACAGAAGGGCACTGCAGTTGTCACTTCGGGAAAAGAGACTCGATTTGGAACAGGCTGCCTGACGGGCACAACGCGGCATCCAACCTATCTCGGCGCGCTTCCAGTTGACCCAGATCACTGGCGGGGCCTAACATTACCGCGGTCGGGAGTGCCGTGTTTTCATGATCGGTCAGACAGTGTCCCACTATCGCATCCTGGGCAAGCTTGGGGGCGGTGGTATGGGCGTGGTCTACGAGGCCGAGGACCTGAAGCTGGGGCGGCATGTCGCGCTGAAGTTCATTCCAGAAAATCTGGTAGGCGACCCTAAATCGCTGGAACGATTCGGGCGAGAGGCGAGGGCAGCGTCGCTACTGAATCATCCCAACATCTGCACCATCCACGGTATCGAAGATAACGGCGGGCATCCCTTCATTGTGATGGAGAAGCTGGAGGGCGAAAGCCTGAAGCAATGCATCTCCGGCCATCCCATTGAGACGGAAAAGCTGCTTGACATCAGTATTCAGGTGGCAGACGCCCTAGCAGCTTCGCACGCCAAGGGGATTGTGCATCGGGATATCAAGCCCGCGAACATCTTCCTGACTCCGACGGGCCAGGTGAAGGTATTGGATTTCGGACTGGCCAAGCTGGTGCACAACGTCGGAACCGACAGCGACGGAGCGGCGGCGGACAATTCGTTAACCGCCGTCGGGGTCATTCCGGGTACTGCGGTCTATATGTCGCCGGAGCAGGCGCGCAGCGAAGAAATCGACTTCCGCAGCGACCTGTTTTCGTTTGGCGTTGTCATGTATGAAATGGCGACCGGGAAGAAGCCGTTTACCGGCAAGAATTCCTTGATGACGCTGGACGCGGTACTGCATGAGAAGCCGGTGCCCCCCGCAGAATTAAATCCGAAAGTGCCGGTGGAACTGGAAGGCATCATCGGCAAGGCGATGGAGAAGGACCGCAAAGAGCGGTACCAGAGTGCCACGCAGATGAAAGCCGACCTGCAGGTGCTGAAGCATCAGACTGAGTCTGGGCTAGTGAAAAGTGGCCTGCACACCAAGAAGCTCCGGGTCGCAAGCAAGACATTTGGCCATAAAGGAAGCCGTT
Source organism: uncultured Acidobacteriaceae bacterium (assembly GCA_963782835.1). Lineage (GTDB taxonomy): Bacteria > Acidobacteriota > Terriglobia > Terriglobales > Acidobacteriaceae > Sulfotelmatobacter. The sequence continues at coordinate 375,442 of CAWALR010000011.1, forward strand.
GGCAGTTCTGGCTTTTGCTGGGAACGCTGGCTTTGCTGTTCACCGTGCTATCGGCCGTCGGCGCCTATTGGCTGAAACACCGCGAAGTGGCCAATGCGGAGTTGAAGGATGCGATCGCGGTGCTTCCTCTGCAGAACATGAATGGCGACGTCAGCGTCGACTACCTGCGCTTCGCCCTGGCTGACGAATTGACCAGCGTGTTGAGCTATTCCCGGTCACTCGAGGTGAGGCCTTCGTCAGTAACGCGCAAGTATGTGGAACTGGATCTTGATCCGCACAAGGTGGGGCAAGAACTGCGGGTCGGGCGCCTGCTGACCGGACACTTCCTGCGGCAAGGCGAACAGTTGACGGTCACTCTTGAGGCGATCGATGTCGGCAACGATCGCCTATTGTGGCAAGGGACGGCGACCGCATCGGTGAACGATTTGATTTCTCTGCAGTCGCAGTTAAGCACGCAGGTGCAGCAAGGTTTGTTGCCAGCGCTGGGAGTAGCCGCGGGTGCGTTGAGCGCGGCCTCGCGCCCGCAGAGTCAGGAAGCCTACGACCTCTACTTGCACAGCCTTGCTCTGCCCCATGATCCTGGACCGAACAAGGATGCGATTGCGGTACTCGAACACGTAGTGGGAGAAGATCGGAGTTATGCTCCTGCGTGGGAAGCGCTGGGACAGCGATATTACTTCGATTCGCTCTATGGCGGCGGCGGCGAGTCAATGTTCCAGCGCTCGAATGCCGCCTATGAACGGGCGCTGGCGTTGGACCCGAACCGGGTTGCCGCAGCCAGCAATTTGATTGTCAACCGTGTGGAACGAGGCGAACTGGGCCGCGCCTACGACGCGGCCACGGATCTGGTGCGCCGGAGGCCCCAGAGCGGGGACGCGCACTTCGCACTCAGCTACGTACTCCGTTATGCCGGCATGCAGGAGAAGGCGACGCAGGAATGCAACACGGCGCGGTCGTTGGATCCCGGGAACTTCACTTTCCGATCCTGCGCGTGGGCGTTTATGGAACTCGGCCAGACAGACCGCGCCATGGACTTTGTACACCTGGACGCAGGCTCGGAGTGGGCAGCTTGGGCAACGCCTTATGTCTATCTGGCTGCTGGAAATTTGGCTCAGGCCCGGGAGGCAGCCAGGAACGTGGCGAAGTCTCCGACTTACCACCGGGAATTGCTGGTAGCGTGCACGCAGCCTCAACGGCCGGGAGATATGGACAAGATTGTGCGCGATGAAGAAGCGTCGGTAATGACAGAAGCCGATCCGGAGGCGTGGTATCACGTGGGAGCCCTGATGGCCTACTGCGGGCAGAAAGATGCTGCCTTGCGCCTGTTGAAAGCAGCCGTGCAGCAGAATTACTGCGCGTATTCTGCCCTATTGGAGGATCCGCTGCTCAAGGGTTTGCGGAAGGAAACGGCTTTCAATGAGGTGCTGACAGCGGCAAGCACTTGCCAGGAGACGTTAAAGGAAGGGCGAGAGCAGTAGGAATCGTTTTCCAAGTCCTGGTTTCCAGGTTGGCAGTTTCGGGCAGACGGGGAAAGAATTTGCGTCGGAGCAGGGGTAGGCCCCATCCTTGTAGGGTGAACTTTCCGGAACGCAACCATCTCTCGGGCCGCTCGCGGCGGCCGATCCAGCCCTCGGTTCGAATCTCAGTACTCCGAGCGTTTTTTATAGCCTTCTTGTTCTCGATTCCCGTTCTACATGCTGGCTTCGCCGCGACGAACCGGAGAGAAGTCGCCCTACCCGGTCGCGATGGCAGCCAACGCGGAGAATCGCCCAACGATTCGCGAAACCCAGATCACAAACTTCCAGCAACTTCCTTATCAGGGATCTCCTGCCGAGCTTCCCCAAGATCAGGGACTGCCTGGCCTCCGCATGACACTGCGGCGGTTGGGCACGACAGCGGCCCTGATGCAGACCGTGGCGCATCCGGATGATGAAGATGGCGGAATGCTGACATTGGAGTCGCGGGGCCGGGGCGCGAGCGTTCTGTTGATGACGCTGAACCGTGGCGAGGGTGGGCAGAATAAAGTAGGCAGTAATTTGTCGGATGTGCTCGGCGTGCTCCGAACGCTGGAACTGCTGGCAGCGGACGAATACTACGGAGTGCAGGAACGGTTTTCGCGCGTAGCCGATTTCGGCTTTTCGAAGAGTGCTGATGAGACCTTTTCCAAGTGGGGCGGCCACGATGTTGCACTCGCGGATATGGTGCGAGTGATTCGGACTTTCCGTCCAGATGTATTGGTGGCTCGGTTTTCAGGCACCGAGCGCGACGGACACGGTCACCATCAGGCTTCGAGCATCCTGACGCTGGAAGCGTTTCGCGCCGCAGCCGATCCGAAACGCTTTCCCGAACAGATTGCGCAGGGACTTCAACCGTGGCAGGCGCAGAAGCTCTATATCGGCAACGTGTGCGGCTTTGGGGCGATGACCTGCCCCGATGAGAACTGGACGGTGCGGCTGAATACCGGCGAGCGTAGTGCTGACTTGGGGATGTCGTATGTGCAGTTCGCCATGCAGGGCCTGCGGCACCAGCTCTCGCAAGGCGCGGCGAACTGGAACGTCGAGCCGGGAGACCGGTTCACTTTCTATAAGCTGGTGGATTCGGTGCGTCCAGCCAAGCTGGATAAAGATGAGCATGAAACGGATTTCTTTGAGGGAATCGATACGACTTTGCCGGGGCTGGCTGCAAGGTTAGGAGCGGAAGAATCGAAGCTTCCGCAGTTGCGCCACGAATTGACAGAAGTCGCCAACAATGTTGCGAAAGCGGATGCAAGGGCGAAAGCAAATGATCTTGCTGCGACTGCGAAGCCGCTAATGGATGCTGTCGCCGACTTAGGGCGAGTCTACGATGAGGTCGAAAAATCGAATGTTGGCGCTGGTGTTAAGTCTGATCTGCTAACGCGACTCGAGGAGAAGCGCGAGCAAGCGGAGACGGCGCTCAATGACGCCCTTCAGATAACGTTGGAGGCAACGGTAGTTTCTCGCGTGGGATCGGATGGTGAGCCTGTGAAGGAGGCACCGAAAAAGGAATCCGACGCGCTGACCACGGTTTCGCCCGTACAGGAATTTCTGGTCGCGGTGAACTTCCATAATGGATCGAACCAACCGGTCTCCATTGATGGGGTGAAGGTGGAAGTACCCGAAGGGTGGGGGACGATTTCTGACAAGACCAGACGGGTTGCGATCAAACCGGGAGAGGATATCAGCGCCGTCTTTCGATTGCATGTGCCCAAGAATCCGGAATATACCCGGCCCTACTGGCACCGCGATAATCCCGATATGGACAGTATTAATCGCGTCGATAATGAAACATACGCGACGCTGCCGTTTCCTCCGCCTGCTCTGCGAGCGCGAGTGGAGTATTCGGTGGCGAATGCGGGCAGAGCACCGGGAAAGAACGGCATTGGCGCAACCGTGGTGGCGCGATTCGTGGACGAGGAGGGGAAGGAACGGGCGCGTCCGCTGGCCGTGGTTCCGGCATTCTCCGTGGCTCTGGAGCCGGGTACGCAGGTGATCTCGACCCACAACGGCAGCACTTCGATCGTTAAGGTGGGCGTGACCAGCAACCTTGCACGCGATACTCGAGGCACGTTGCGGTTGGACTTGCCTGTTGGCTGGCGATCGGAACCGGCGCAAGCGGCCGTCGAGTTCAAACAGCGCGGAGAAAAGCAGGACTTTGAGTTCAAGGTGTTCCCCGCTGGTCTGCACGAGAGTCGAGCGCGGGTTCGCGCCCTGCTGGAAGTAGACGGCGAGAAGTTCAGCGAAGGTTACACGCTGGTGACTCGCGAGGATCTCGGCAGCTTCTACTACTATCAGCCCGCGGTACAGAGAGTGAGTATCGTCGACGTGAAGGCGCCGCATGATTTGAAGATCGGCTATATCATGGGCGCCGGCGATGATATTCCAACCGTGCTGCAGCAGGTGGGAATGAACGTAAGTTTAATCTCGCCGGAGAAACTTGCGAGCGACGATCTCGGCGAGTACGGAACCATCGTGCTGGGAATTCGCGCCTACGACACGCAGAAAGATGTGGCGGCCAATAACAAGAGACTACTTGATTTTGTTGCGGCCGGCGGAACGCTGGTGGTGCAGTACAACACTGGCGTCGGAGATTTTAATAGCGGACACTTCACTCCGTATTCCGCGGAGCTGAGCCGCGCACGGGTTTCGGTGGAAGAAGCAGCGGTCGAGATTCTGGCGCCTGACGATGAAGTGTTTCACTCTCCGAACCCGATCACGGCGGGCGATTTTGACGGCTGGGTGCAGGAACGTGGGCTCTACTTCATGGATAAATGGGATGATCATTTCAAACCACTGTTATCCTGCCATGATCCAGGCGAGGACGAGCAGAAGGGCGGGCTGCTGAAGGCAAAGTATGGCAAGGGGACATATATCTACACGGGATACGCCTTCTTCCGTCAGTTGCCGGCGGGAGTGCCGGGAGCGGTGCGGCTTTTTGTGAATCTATTGAGCGCCGGGCATGAGAAGCACTGATAAGCGGCTAGTGGCTTGTCGGAGTTACTAAAGCTGTGAGGTCCTTGGTATATGAACCGTCGAGAGCCATGGCGGCCTGTTCTAGATGCTGAGGTCAAGAAGTGGAGTGCGAAATCCTGTGCGAGTCTTATCACCGAATTGCGGGACGCGGAGGCCTACGAAGTTGAAGTCGACGGGAGGAAATACATAGTCGAAGTACAGTTGCTCGAAAACACCGATAAATACGTCCATGTGTGCGTGGACGTGGACGACGGCAGCATCCCAGCATCTTTCCGTCCTCTGAGTGAGAGCTTCATTCGCGAGAAGTAAAAATCTATGGAGAACGACAAACAATGCGTGCAATCCGCATTCATTCCTATGGTGGTCCCGAGGTCATGCAGTGGGAAGAACTTCCGACACCGACTCCCGGTCCCGGACAGGTATTGATACGAGTCGAAGCGGCTAGCGTTAACTTTCTCGATGTGCAGAAGCGACGCGGTGAACTCGTCGGACAAGCGTTCTACCGGCGTGGCCGCGCCGGAGAGCTGGATCTGCCAGCGACTCTGGGTAGCCAGGGAGCTGGGGTCGTCGAAGAACTGGGTCCCGGGGTTGACAATATCAAGGTAGGAGTTCGCGTTGTCTTCGTGGGAGATTCGTATGCCACGCATGCGCTCGCCCCAGCGGCATGGCTCACTCCAGTTCCCGACGAGATCGGGACTGAGCAAGCGGCCGCCGGAATGAATCAGGGATTCTTGGCTTACGCGTTCACGCATTTCGCCTATCCGGTAAAGCAAGGAGATTGGTGCGTGATCCATGCCGCGGCTGGAGGGATCGGACTTCTGCTTTGTCAGATGGCAAAGATGCGCGGCGGCAGGGTAATCGGAGTTACATCGTCTCAAGAGAAGGCGCAATTTGTTAGAGACGCTGGGGCTGACGAGGTCATCATTTCCAAGGAGATTGATATTGCCAAGGAAGCAAGGCGGATCACGGACGGCCGCGGAGTGAATGTTGTTTACGACGGAGTCGGTAAAGATACATTCGAGGCCAGCCTCAATAGCTTGGCTCCGGGCGGATATCTTGTGATCTACGGCCAGTCCAGCGGGTACGTGCCTCCGTTTGACCTTATGACCCTACAGGAAAAGGGGTCGCTGTTTCTGACTCGCACGAACGGAAGCCCGTATTTCAAAGAATATCCTCGCTATGTGGAACAGTTCGTGGCCTGGCTAAAACAGGGGAACCTTTCTATCCGGATTGATCGCACCTATCCCCTGGCGGACGCTGCCCAGGCGCATGCGGCATTTGAAAGACGGCAGGTCAGTGGCAGGGTGTTGCTTCTTCCACAGCTGCAGTGACGGTACCAAGCTTACCGAAAAAATGCAGTCTCCCTCTCAAAACGATTCGAATTCGCATGGCCTAATCCGCGGGATGGGACTGGGAAGCGCCACCGCGCTCAACATGATCGACATGATCGGTGTGGGGCCGTTCATCACCATGCCACTGGTGTTGAGCGCGATGGGCGGGCCACAGGCCATGTTGGGGTGGGTGGTGGGCGCGTTGTTGGCCGTGTGCGATGGGCTGGTGTCTGCGGAACTGGGCGCAGCCCTGCCGGGGTCGGGCGGACCCTATCGTTACCTGAACGAGATTTATGGGCCGCAGAAATGGGGGCGGCTGATTTCTTTTCTGTTTATATGGCAGCTTTCCTTCAGCGCGCCGCTTTCGATTGCGACTGGATGTATCGGCCTGGCTGGCTACGCGGCCTATTACTGGCCCGGCCTGGAGACGGTATACGCCGCACACACTGCGGCACTGCCCATCCCCTGGGCTGGATCACTGCAAGTAAGTTGGGTGGTGACGCCGGGGACTGCGCTCGCGGTTGTCATCTGCTTCTTCACGGTGTTGCTTCTCTATCGCCAGATTACGGTGATTGGCCGCCTCACGGAAGTATTGTGGCTGGGCGTGATGGGAACCATCGGGTGGATTATTTTCGCCGGGCTGACGCACTTCAACGCGGCTCGCGCGTTTGATTTCCCACCAGGCGCCTTTACTCTTTCGCGCGGTTTTTTTACTGGGCTAGGCGGAGCCCTTCTGGTCGCTACCTATGATTACTGGGGCTACTACAATGTTTGTTACCTGGGCGATGAAATAAAAGATCCGACGCGGAACATTCCAAGGGCTTTGCTGCTTTCCATTCTAATCGTGGCCTGTCTATATCTACTGATGAACTTGTGCATTCTGGCCGTAGTTCCCTGGCGGGAGATGCTCCAGGCGGGACAGAGCAATAGCGGATTGTACGTTGTCTCATTGTTTATGCAGAGGATTTATGGGCCATGGGCGGCGCGGTTAGTGACCGGGCTTGTAATGGTGACTGCCTTTGCATCGGTCTTCTCGCTAATGCTGGGATATTCGAGGGTTCCGTATGCGGCGGCGCTGGATGGAAACTATTTCAAGGCATTTGCCAAGGTACACCCCGTGTACCGCTTCCCGTATGTTTCACTGCTGTCACTCGGAGTGGTAGCAGCGGCGTTCTGCTTTCTGCGCCTCAGAGACGCGATCGCGGCTTTGGTGGTCATTCGCTTGATTCTGCAGTTCCTGGTACAGGCGATCGGATTGATGGTGTTCCGTGTGACGCGGCCGGATGTGGTGCGTCCCTTCCGCATGTGGCTGTATCCGGTGCCGGCGCTGGTCGCGATCGCGGGATTTGTCTTTATTCTGTTCAATCGTGCGAACTGGGAGAGGGAAATAAGGTATGCGGTGGTGATATTGTTGGCTGGGCTGGCGATTTACATGATTCGCGCCTGGAGAAACCAGCAGTGGCCGTTCACTTTGGATTCAAAACGAGAGGAATCATTATGAATATAAAGAAGAGGTTAAGCTGTCTTGCATTTTCAATTCTGGCGCTGGCCGTTCTCAGTGCGGCCCAGGGAATGAAAGCGAAAGACGAGCATCGGACCGTTACCCAAGTGTTGGACCGAAGCGTAACCAATGTCGAGCATGAATTTGTGCCGGCGGCGGACGCCATGCCAGAGGACAAATTCGGATTCGCCCCGACCAATGGCGAGTTCAAAGGAGTGCGCACGTACGGTGAGCAAATAAAGCACGTGGCGGCAGTGAACTATATTTTTGGCGCGGCCATCCTGAGTGAAAAACCCCCCGTAGACGTTGGCGATGAATCGGGGCCAGCTTCGGTGAAAACGAAAGCCGAGATCCTTACCTACCTAAAGGACTCATTCACCTATGTGCATAAGGCGATCCAGACCATTAACGAGAAGAATCTGGTGGAACCGCTGAAGAGCCCGTTCGGTGAAGGGTCCATCACGCGCCTCGGCATGGCAACTAGCGTAGCGGCGCACTGTTTCGACCACTACGGGCAGATGGTGGTATATCTCCGCATGAACGGCATCGTGCCCCCGGCGAGCCGCTAGTTGCGGAGTGGCGGCCGAAGTCTAGCCGCGGGCGCCGCGCGGAGTGATCGATGTCAAAAGGAGTTCTGCGGAGAATCCCTTGGCGGCAATTTGCGAGGCGACAAATCTTCTCGTCTTCTGCGCCGACACACGAGGATCCAAAAAAACCACGACCGATGGGCCGGCTCCGCTCAGGGCCGAACCGAGAATTCCCGGCGTCCCGGTCAACTCCTGCAGGCAAGGCAGCAGGGGGCAAAGCGGGGCGCGATAAGGCTGATGGATGCGGTCTTCGAGCGCCGACGCGAGCAAGTCGTGGCGTCCCTGCATGAAGGCGGCCAGCAGGAGCATGGAGTTCTGGATGTTACTGACGGCATCCGCACGCGAGTATTGGTCGGGAAGAGCGCGCCGGGCTTCTTTCGTGGATAGGGCCTGATCGGGTACAGCAAGCAGTAGCGGCCACTTCCCTTTCGGCTGGATGCTGACCACCTGGGCCTCAGCTTCGCCAGACATGCGCGCCACGGTGAGACCTCCTATCCAACAGGCGGAAGCGTTATCGGGATGTTGCTCGCGACGAGAAGCTTCGCCGATGATCTGAGAATCCGTCCAGCGCATTCGACCGAAGTGATTCGCTAATGCGATTCCAGCCAAGCGTGCCGCAGCCGAAGAGCCGCAGCCTTTCCCAATCGGAATCTCATTCCTGATGTGGAGAGCGAGCGGAATAAGTTCAGTTTCCCGGCTTTGGAGAATCTCGCGGTAGGTGGTGAGGATCAGATGATTCTCCAATCCTTGGCAGATCTCCGGATCGCGCCCGGTGGCTCGAATGGAGAAGTCGGCTGCAGGCCGCGCATCGATCGTGATGTAGAGGTCCATGGCCAGAGCGGCGGCATCGAAGGCCGGCCCCAGATTGGCCGAGGTTGCTGGAAGAGCCAAATGCAATGCGGATGGATGCTTTCTCTTCTTACTAGGCATTCGGGTGCGTAGGATCGGATTTCTCCGCCCGTTCCAAGGTTTGAATTACGGCTTCCAACGTCGCATCAAGGATGACTGGAGGATGGCGCAAGGGGTTTAACAACTCGTTGGCGCTTTTGGGTTCGGTTCCCGAAAAAAGATCGCCACGATGGAATTCCATGGTGAAATCCGGATCTTTAAGCAGGTTTCCGGTTAGAACCAGCACCACAGATTCATCAGGCTTCACAAATCCCGAGCGCACGAATTTCTTCAAGCCGGCTAGAGTAACCGCTGAAGCGGGTTCGCAGCCGATTCCCTCAGCTCCGATTTCAGCCTTGGCCTGGGCGATTTCGACCTCGCTCACCTGCTCACAGGCTCCGCCGGTGGCTTGAATTACTTTTACAGCTTTTTCCCAAGAAGCCGGATTGCCGATGCGGATCGCGGTGGCGCGAGTCTCGGCTTGGACGCGAACCAACTGTTTCCCTCCCGCTTCGCGCAAAGTGCGAACCAATGCGTTGGCGCCTTCGGCCTGGATCACGGACAACTTGGGCAGACGGGGAATGAGTTCGATCTCTCGCATTTCCAGCAATGCCTTGCCGATTGCCGAACTATTGCCCAGGTTCCCGCCGGGCACGATGATGTGGTCGGGCGGTTGCCAGTCGAGTTGCTCCAGCAATTCGAAGGCGAGAGTCTTTTGCCCTTCCAGGCGAAACGGGTTGATCGAATTCAGCTGATAGACGGGGGCACGGCGGACAAGTTCCTGGAGCAGGCGGAGACAGCCGTCGAAGTCCGTACGAACCTGGCAAGTCAGGGCGCCGTAGTCGAGTGCTTGCGAAAGTTTGCTCCAGGAAACCTTTCCTTCCGGCACGAGGACTACGCTGCGCATGCCTCCGCGCGCCGCATAGGCGGCCATGGATGCCGACGTGTTCCCGGTAGACGCACACGCCACCCAGCGGTATCCAGCCTGGCACGCGAAGGTGGAAGCCACCGTCATGCCGGTATCTTTGAACGAGCCGGTGGGGTTCATCCCTTGATGTTTCGCGTAGAGGCGCGGAACGCCAGTGCTGCGCGAGGATTGCGGAAGTTCGTAAAGCGGCGTGTTGCCTTCGTGGAGGCTCACCACATGCTGCTCGGATTCCGGCATGGGCAGAAGTTCGCGGAATCGCCACACGCCGCTGAGATCGAGCGCCGCGTTGGAAGAACGGCGTTCCCGCCACACGGATTTCAACGCGGAAGCGCTCAGACTGGATGAATTCCAGGAAGGGTCACTAATTTCGAGGAGGTTGCTGCACTGCGAGCAACGAAAATCCTGGGCAGCCTTCGCGGTCACCGAACCGCAGCCGATGCAGCGGAAATTAAACGTGGCGTTCGGCAGGCGCGTCTGAGGATCTTGCTTATGCGAGTCCCGATCAGAAGTGGCGGAGAGCGGCATGGAGTGGCGGCTTATTTCGCGCCCCGCAAGTATTGGTCGCTCTTATTAATCCAGTCGGCGCGGGGAGGCGTAAAAACATCAAGGTCCACCGTGTCTTCCAGTGCCTCGGCCTTGTGCGGCATGTTTGCAGGAATGCAGAGCACCTCACCCGCGTGCACGACGATTTCTTTGCTGTCGATCCAGAATTTCAGCGCACCGTCGAGGATGTAGGTCAGTTGTTCATTATGATGACTGTGCTCGGGGACGATGCATCCCTTTTTCAGCAGCACTCGCGCCAACATAATTTCCTGGCCGACCACGAATTGCCGCTGCAACAGCGGGTTCAGGTCCTCCAGCGGAATGGTGCGCCACGGGACGTATTGCAACGGCGTCTTGCTGGCCGCGTGCTTGGTGACGGCGCGTTGAGCGCGCGAGTGGGACTTCGCGTTTTTTGCTTTCTTTCGAGTTGAAGCTTTGGATTTCACTTTGATCGCCATTCGATTCGCACCCGCAAACTCTCTGAATATAAGACTCGCTTAGTGAACTTTGCCTGCGTACAACTTCACGGCATTGTCGTGCAGATAACCATGGGCCAGCTGAAGCGCACGAGCTTCGCTGATTTCATTTTCCGAGATCATTTCGGCGAGAGCGGCAGCCAAGGCCGTACGCGCCGATTCGGCACCCAGCCAGTAGCTCTCTTCCGCGCCCAGAACTTCATTGTAAGGGAAAGCATCTGTACCGAAAGTGATCTTATCGGGGAAAGTTTCAAGCCACATCTTAAGTATGTCTTTGAAGGCGGACGGATATTGGGCAAGCTCTTCGAAGGAAGAATCGAGATAAACATTCTTCATGGCGGTGAGCCAGATCGCCTCGCGTTCCAGCGGATAGCCGCCGTGGAGCATCACGAAGGTTGTATTGCGATAACGCGGATCGCGCAATACGCTTTCGAAATTCATGATATTGCTCTGGGACAAGTTGAAGTAATCGCCGATCCCGACTGCCGAATGGATGTGCACAGGAAGATGCAAGCGGCCACCTTCCAAAATAAGATAGCGGAAAATGTAATCCTGGAAGGTGCGATATTCCTTTTCGCTGGGAATACCGCCTGCGACGAAGCGTGCGTAAATATCCGCGACCTGGTCGTGCGTGGGATCGCCGAAAGTGGTGGGGCGGAAGTAGGCTACTTCAAATTTTATCGCGATGCCACCCTTGTTTCGATTGTCTTCCAAGACCTGGCTGATGAACTTCAAATACCCGTCGAAATCGGCGGGCAGCTTGGCCACATTTTCCTGCTGCATCCATCGGTGCAACATTTTCTCCTGCAGCGGGATGTAGACGCCTTCATCCGTATTGCGTGCTGTCTCGCGCTGGTTGTTGAAGGGCCACATAAAAGAATCAACGAAAAAGACCCAAGGAAAGCGCTTGGGATCGAGATAATCCGGCATCATGGCGCGATTCGCGGCGGAGCTCTCGGTATTGATCTTGTCGAGAATCATGTCGAAGTACGCCGTGCCGGGGTACTGTTTCTTCAGCTCTGCTTTTTTCGCGACCAGCCACTTGGCATGGTCCGGCGACAGATCGGCATAGGGATATCCGAACAGAGCTTTGGCCGCCGCAATCAGCTCCGGATTATCATCGCGCGTGCGCAACGCTTCGCTAAAGTCGGGAGGAGCGGCCATGGCGTCCACGTCGGGATCGTCAGAAAAACCAGGGTGCGCGTGATGGTCGAAGGCGGGAATCTTCTCGATCTGCGGCAGAAGACGTTGGTAGATCTGCTGCACATCGGGGCCGGGAAAAGGACGAGCCTGAGCGTTGGCGAAAGTACCCAGACCCACAGCGCTTACTATAGCCACAGCACACGAGTGAAGTTTTGTCATCACGGTTCCTTGCTCGATGATGGACGCATTTTCCGGCGACGCTACCGTCTATCTTCCGACCAGACTTCCCTGCCATGCCGCGGAGACTTTCATGATGCGGGCAGCAGCCTCTTTCAGATTTGCTACTGACGAAGCAAAGGAGAATCGAACGAAATCCTTGCCGGAGGGACCAAATGCGGCCCCGGGAATGGCTGCAACGCCCGCTTCCTCCAGCAGAATGCGGCACACTTCATCGGCGCTGCTGCCCGTACTTCGAATGTCGACCCAGGCGTAGAAAGCGCCGTCGGGAGGTTCGCAGCGAAATCCCGGGATCTGATTCAAGTCATGTACAAACTGTTCGCGGCGGCGAGCAAATTCCGCCACCATGTGCGGCGTATTCCCCTCACGATCGCGCAATGCATCGATGGCGGCATACTGCGTAAATTCGGCGACGCAGGTGTAGCTATTGATCGCCATCATCGACAGCGCGGCCGCTACCTCCGGAGGCGCAACCGTATATCCAAGGCGCCATCCCGTCATCGCAAAACTCTTGGAGAAGCCATCTATGATAAGCGTGCGTTCCGCCATGCCAGAGTAACGCAGCATGGAGAGATACTCGCCGCCATAAATGATGCGCGCGTAGATTTCATCGGAGAGAACCCAGAGGTCGTGCTTAACGGCAAGTTCCGCCAGTCCACGCTGCACGGCGTCGGTATAGACAGTGCCGGTGGGATTGCCCGGCGAGTTCGTGATCAGGATCCGCGTGTGCCGCGTAATTTTATCGGCAATTTCGGACAGGTCGGGCTGGAAATGGTTGCGTGACGCCAACTCGAAGGGCACGGGCACCGCACCCAGACCGAGCGTGATCGAAGGATAGCCGGGAAAACCAGGGTCAGGATAGAGAACTTCATCACCCGGCTCGAGCAGCGCCATCATGGAGAAGAACAGCGCAGCCTTGCAACCCGGGGCAATTACGATGTTAGCGCCCGAGACGCAGATATTGCGCGTGTGCTGCAGGTACGAGGCGATTTCCTCGCGGAGCGCGGGCAGCCCGGCCACGGCACAGTAGCGGTCTTTGCCGTCGGCGAGGGCTTTTGCCGCAGACTCGATCACCGACGGACCGGGGTGGAAATCAGGCTCGCCGAGTTCGAGATGAATGATGGAATGCCCTTGGCTCTCCAGTTCTTTGGCACGCGCAAAGACCGACAATGCGCCTTCGCCGCTCATAACCGAAATCCGGGATGCTATCGATCGCATGCACTCTCCAAGAAATCTATAGACCTTTATACATGCCGCCATCTACCAGGATGGTTTGGCCGGTGATATAGGAGGCACGCTCAGAGGCGAGCCACACAATCGCTTCAGCTACTTCGCGGGGTTCGCCCAAACGCCTCAACGGAGCATCGGCGGACCAGCCATCGAAAATCTCCTGCTCGCTTTTTCCTGAGGCCGAGGAACGCGCGGTGGCCAACTCCTTGAGCCGGTCCGTTGCCGTAAAGCCGGGACCGACGTTATTCACAAGAATGCCGTCCTTGCCAAATTCGTTCGCCAGGCTCTTGACCAAACCGACGACCGCGGCCCGCACGGCATTCGAGAGCACCAAATCTGTCACGGGCTGCTTGGTGGTAATCGATGTAAGCGTAATGATGCGCCCCCAGCGCTTCCGCTGCATGTGCGGAATAACCTCGCGCGCAAAGTACACGCTGCTCAGAAAATTCAGTTCGAGCGCGCGTTGCCATTCCTCCAAGCTGGCGGCGAGGAATCCTTTGGCAGGAGGGCCACCAGCATTGGTAACGCAGATATCCACGCTGCCGAATCTCTTCGCGACGGAAGTTACGAAGCGCTCGACGGCCGCAGCGTCGGTGACGTCGAAGGCCTCCGCCAGAACCTCGACGTCATGCTGCTTTCGGATTTGTTCCGCGGCGGCTTGCAGCGTTTGTGGATTACGCGCGCACATGGCAACGCGACAACCCTCAGCCGCAAAGGCTTCGGCAGTGGCGCGGCCAATGCCCTGGCTGGAAGCCGCAACCAGGGCTACGCGATCTTTCAGGCCCAGATTCATGAATCAGGAATTATAAACGGTACGCGGCACATTCCCCGCTTGCCGGAGTTCGGCCACGCAATTAGTCTGGGTAAGCGAGGACTCCATGAAACGGCACTATCAATCCGAGACGAAAGCCGTTCGCGGCGCGGCAGATCTGGACAAGAAAAACGGTCCACTGGCCACACCGATCTATCAGACTTCCACCTTCGAAGTTACTGACAACGAAGAGGAACTGCGGGCGACGCACACCGATCATTTTTACACGCGGTACGGCAATCCCACGAATACGGTTGCGGAAAAGACAATTGCGGAACTGGAGAGCGTGGATGCTGCGCTGACGTTCGCCTCGGGCATGGGTGCGATTACAACCACGCTGATGGCCCTGCTCAAGAGTGGCGATCATGTGGTGGCGCAGCGTGACATCTATGGCGGCGCGAACAAATTCCTCTCGCAATGGCTACCGAAGATGGGGATTGAGACCGCATTCGTCGATACGGTCGACTATGAGCAGCACGCGCGGGCCATCCGTCCTAATACAAAACTGCTTTATCTGGAGTCACCGACCAATCCTACGTTGCGCGTGGTCGACTTCAAGAAGGTGGCGGCGATCGCTAAGCAACACAAGGTGCTCAGCATGATTGACGCCACGTTTGGCACGCCCATCAACCAGCACCCCGCGCAGTTCGGCATTGACTTGATCATGCATTCAGGAACGAAGTACCTGGCTGGGCATACCGATCTGATTTGCGGGGTCGTAGCAGGAAGCCACGAATTGATCGAACGAATCTGGGAGACACGCACGACCCTCGGCAACTGCATGGACCCTCACGCCTCATGGATGCTCGTCCGCGGGTTGAAGACGCTGGCGGTGCGCGTGGCGCGGCAGAATACGAACGCGCAGCGTGTCGCGGAATTCCTGGCGGAACACGCCAAAGTGCGGAGCGTGCACTATCCTTTTCTCAGGAACCATCCGCAGTATGCCGTAGCGCGCGAGCAGATGAGCGGGGGCGGAGGCATGGTAAGTTTTGAGGTGGAAGGCTCAGGCGAGGACGCGCGGCGTGTGAGCGAGGCGCTGAGGCTGTTCTCGCTGGCGCCGAGCCTTGGCGGAGTCGAATCGCTGGTGTCGATCCCTGTGCTGACGTCACATGCGATGATTCCTGCCGCAGAGCGCGCCAAGATGGGCGTGACCGAGCAGATGATCCGACTCTCGGTGGGTATCGAGAATGCAGATGATCTGATCGCCGATTTGGAGCACGCACTGGAAGCGGTGGCAGCTCCGCAGCAAGTGCAGGTTGGGTGAGGATTGTTGTCCGGACCGTCACGGCTTTCCGAAACCGGGACGTTGTCGATTCGGCGAAATCTAGAAAATAAACTTCAGCGCCAATTGCATGATGCGCGGCAGGTGCGTTCCCGCCGATCGCAAGTAAGCATTGCCCGCGCAGGAGGCGTCGCCCGCCGTATAAGGGGCTGAAGGGCCATAGCAGGCAATTTCGTTGGAAACTGTCCCGCGACCGGCATTGTCTGCCGCCGAGCCGGCGTCTCCACCCAACCAGTTGTATTCGACGTGATTGAAGACGTTAAAGGCTTCTGCGCGGAATTCAAAATATTTGCTTTCCGTGACAGCAAAGTGCTTGAGAAGCGCCATGTCGAAGTTCGTGCGCCACGGGTTACGCAAGATATTTCTGCCTGCATCGCCGAAAGTTAGCCCGGTTGGCAGCGCAAAAGCTCCTGGATTATAAAGTAACGGCCCAAATCCGGAGAGGGAACCGGCAAGCGGGCTGCTTGAGGCCCCGTGATGAGGGTCGCCAACAAGATCGGGATAAGAACCCGCCGTGGAGAACCCATTACCGACCCCAGCATTGTCCGAGGTCGCATTAAAGCCCTCGTTGTAAATGCTAAACGGCGTCCCGCTCTGAATGAGAGTGATGCCAGACCATTGCCATCCTCCGAGGAGATTGTGAGCTAACCCCTTCTTCTTGAAAAATGGCTCATCATAAACATAGGCAAGGGTAATATTGTGCCGGATATCGAAGTTGGAACTGGCACGGTAAGCGTTGAGATCGTAGGAGTTTACAAACCCCGTATCGTTGTAGTCCGAAGAATCATCGATCGAGTGACTGTAGGTGTACGCAGCGTTCAGCTCCAACCCGCCGATGTTGTGACGCAACGAGAGCTCGAGGGCGTTGTAGTTAGAAGAACCCGTTTGATCTTTGCGCTGGATGTCGCCGATGCCAAGATAGGGTCGATAGAAGTTCGCATTGTTCCCACAAGCGACCGCCAGATTATTTGCCCAACCGCCGGTCATACTGTTGTTAAAGGTCGTGGTCCCTGGGACCGCCGTCGCGGTGGCCTGCCCAGTAGTGCTGCTGACTGAGACCGATGCGCAATCCGCAGACGAGATGGGCTGCCCAGGTGCGTACGGATTCTGGCCCGCAGGAACGGGGAACAGCTGGTTGTATTCGTACGAGCGGGTCAGATGCACGCCGGCGCTGGCCACATACGAGACGGTAGCGACTGTACTCCTACCAATGTCGTGTTGAATATCAAAATGCCACTGTTGCATGTAAGGCCATGTGGCTTTGCTTGGCAATGATACGAATTGAAGGGGAGTAGTCGTTAATCCCGCTGCACCAAGCAGACTGGAGTTGAGGCAGTCATAACCCGTGACACCCCCGCAACTCGCCGCTGAGAGGGGATTGGGAATACTGGTTATGGGTGTGCTCTTGCTCTCGTACTCGAGGGATTCGGTATTCGACTCGTTGCCGTTCGTATGCTCGAAGAAAATGCCATATCCACCGCGAATCGCCCATTTTCCGCTGCCTGTGGGATCAAACGCGAATCCAATGCGCGGCGCAGGATTCCACCAGTGGTTTTTCAGACAACCGGTGGGCACACCAGGCGTTATCCCACAATCTACCCATCCATTGTACGGGTTGCCAACCACGAGTCCCGTGGCCGGATCCACGCTGCTTCCGCCCGCAACATAAAAAGCCGGGTCGAAATTCCACGCAAGATTATTCTTCTCGCGATAGGTTCCAAAAAAACTCATGCGCAAGCCCAAGTTCAACGTCAAGCGATTGGTCAGGCGCCAATCATCCTGCAGATAAGTCTCGTAAATTTTGTACTCTTCATGCATCTTAAGCGCCGCGCCTTCCTGGGTGTAATTGGAGATATTGCCGAGCAGGAGATCAGCGAAGGCGTTTCCACTGGTAACCGGACTAGTGTTGGTGAAGAATAGCTGTCCGTTCACACCATACTGAGGTTGCGGGATCTCGTTCTTGTGCGCATCCACTACGTAAACGCCGAACTGCAAATTATGTGGACCCACGATTTTAGTTACGCTGTCGCGGTACGTGAATGTCGGATTTGAGTTCAGGGGCCCTTGCGGTACGTATCCTGGATCCTCGGAGAATCCGCCCCCAAACTCGCCGCCGGCCACATTGATGCCAGGCACTTTGCCGCCGTACCCGTTGTTATAGAGTCCAACCGCTGGAAAATTGCTCGGACGTTGCCATGGACCGGTCAAGCTCGTGCTGATGTGGTCAGTGGTGTAGCTGGCGACAAACTCGTTGAGCAGCGATGGAGAAATGTTAGCGGTGACGCGCGCCACCATGCTCACGCCGGGGTTGTTGAAATTCGTTTGCACGGTGGGAAAGGTGGTGCCGTTGGTCCACAGGGGGACAGGATATTGTTCATTCCACGAATCGTGAATGTAGCGGAAGCTGGCGCGAACTTTGTCGGTAATGTTGTGGTCGACTTTGAACAACTCCTGGCGCCAATGCATGGGCAACGTCGGGGTAGCAAACCAGGTATCAAGGACGCCAGCGCCCGCAGCCCCGGATGCAATATTGGGTTGCGGAATGAACGCCAATAGAGCGTTAGTGACGGTTGGGTTTGCGATCGGTACTTGATTGGCGGGATAAGTGGCATACAGTGGAATGGTGGTTCCGAGGCCAGCGTCAAAAACAGAGCCAACCTGACCGGTCGTGGGACAGTTTGGATTGTACGGATTGGTCGTAAAGGCAGAGTCAGCGGTCTGGAACGCTGTTCCCGCTGCGGGACATTGATCGCTGAAGTTCCCGCCGCGTTCCGCCAGGGTCGGGACCGGCGTCGAAGAGAAGAACCCGGAGGCCGGCGTCAGTTCGCGACGCCATTCTTCCGACCAGAAAAAGAAGGTTTTTTGTTTATTAGTGTTGTAGTGGCCGGGAATAAAGACAGGGCCCCCGATGGTAAAGCCGAAATCGTTCTTCTTGTATTCGGGAACGGAAGTCAGGAATTCCGGTGTGGCGTTGAAATCATCGTTGCGCAGGAACTCGTACAAGTCGCCGTGAAAACTACTCGTTCCAGACTTGGTCTCTACCTCCACCGTCCCAGAACCATTTCTCCCATATTGCGCACCGAAGTTCGAGGTGAGCACCTTCACTTCAGCGATCGCGTCGATGCTGGGATAAACGTTGAGGGTGGTGTTGCTGCCGTTGTCCAGAGCATCGCCGCCATCAATTTCAAAGTTGTTGTATTCCGTGCGACCGCCATTAATGCTGAAAGAAACCGTGGTTGCGCCCGGCTCGCCTTCATCGTTGCCCGACTGATCGGTCACGCCCGGGGACAGAGCCACCAGTTGCGTAAAGTCGCGGCCGTTTAGCTCCAGCTGGCTGATTTCTTTGCCGGTAATTGTGCCACCCAAGTCAGAGGATTGTGTTTCCACCTGAGCAACTTCCGCTCCCTGTACCACCACTTCCGTGCTGATCGTGCCGACCTGGAGCGCTACATTGACCCGGGCTTTATCGGCAACGCGCAGGACGATTCCACGGGCTTCGTACTTCTTGAAGCCCTCGGAGGTAACCGTCAAATCGTAGGAACCGATGGGCAACGAGGCAAACAGAAAGTCGCCGCTGCCGTTGCTTGTGCTACTCCGATTGATGCCATGCTCCGTGTTCTTGACCGCTATCTGCGCATTGGGGACCGCCGCGCCGCTGGAATCGGTGACCGTGCCGGTGATGGAGGCCGTATCCTGCGCCCACGCGGCTGCGCCCAGTAGCAAGATGACGACCAAAAGTCCGGTTCGCTGCAGCTTTGAAAGACGTTTCATGGTCAATTCCTTCTCCTCAAGGGCGATTCCTTCATGGTCTTCGCCAGCAGCTGGGCTTGCGCCTCAGTTTCCAGCCGTTCCCGTCTGGCGAAAACAGTTTATTAAAACGTATGAATAGTGCTTTTATGCGGTATCTGCTGTCAAGAAAAAAACGTCGTACACAGGGGACAATTTGAATGGGCTCAATAGGATTTCCCGCTGCAGTGAGCTCACGACAGGCCACGGGTCGACTCCCGAACAACCAATTCCGGCGCCACCTTACGATGATGGGCGCCCACTTCGCGCTTTTCCAGCACGCACTTGATGCCATCCAGCACCACACCGACCGCGCCCGAACCCATCGCCTCCATGGGCTGGCGCACCGTGGTCAGCGACGGCGTGCAAAGTGCCGAGGGAGCAACATCGTCGAAGCCGATGACCGAGCAATCGTCCGGCACGCGCAAACCGGCCTTGCCCAGGGCGCGGATTGCTCCAAAGGCGGTCATGTCGTCGAAAGCGAGAATCGCCGTGAAGGGACGCTTCTGCTTCAGCAGGTCCTCCGTCAAGTTCTGACCCGCCTCAAAGCTCGAAAGGGGATCGCGCGATTCCGGCAAGTCCACAGTTAGCCGCGCGTCGAGGTCCACACCCGAGGCCTTGGCGCAATTGCGGATGCCCCGCCACCGGGGAGAACTGTCGGCCAAGGTTTTCGGACCGCGGATAAAGGCAATTTTGCGATGACCCAGGGAAATCAGATGCTCGAGTGCGAGATATCCGCCGACTTCATTGTCGATGATGACCGAGCTCATGGAATCGCCCTTGAGTTCGCAGCCGATGATCGCGGTCGGAATACTGCTCTTTTCCAAATCGGCGAGCAAATTGATATCGAGAAAAAGCCAGTTAGCCAAGACAACCAAGCCTTCGATACGGCGGTCGAGCAACATCTCGAGGTAGCGCTCGAAGCGGCTGCGCTCGTTGTGCACATCGGTGAGAATCGGCAGGTAAGAAGCCTGATAGAGAGTGTTCTCGATGCCCCGCAGCACCAGCGTGCAGTACGGGTCAGTCATGTCAAAAACCATGACGCCCACGGTGTGGCTGCGTTTGCTGCGCAGGGCGCGGGCAAATTGGTTGGGCCGGTATCCCAGTTTTTCGGCGGCTCGCTCAATCCGCTTCTTGGTGACCGGTGGAATATAGCGTGCCAACGGAGCGTCATTGAGCACAATCGAAACTGTGGTGGAAGAGAAACCACTCTCCTTCGCGACATCACGAATCGTAACCATCGAAGCCTTGCCTTGGAGTGCCGCACCGCAAAGTCCTGCGCTACGTCCCTCTCGCTTGAATTCGTCGCGGAGGTTGGCGGACACTACAGCAGAGAGTAAATCCAGTGTCAAGCGCTCACGTTCGATCGGGACTATTGGCAGGGCTGCTGCTCACCAGCGCAGCGGTGTCTCTGCCCGCGCAAACCCCACCTCTGGCGAGTGCAGCCGCAGCGCGAAGCGGAGCGCCAGTTGCCGCTTCTCCGGCCGTGGACGTGAGGCAACTTTTCCAGGCCGGCCAGGCTGCGCTGAACCAAAATCGGCTCGACGAAGCAGAACGCGACTTCCGTCAGGTTCTGGCGGCAGATCCGCAAGTAGGTGGAGCTTACGCCAATCTCGGCGTGGTCTACATGCGTCGGAAGGAGTGGGGACAGGCGCTGGAAGCGCTACAGCAGGCTAAACAACTGATGCCGCAAGTGCCGGGAGTCCGGCTGAATATTGGCTTGGCTTACTACCGTCAAAGTAAGTTTCTCAAAGCTATACCTCTTTTCGAGTCCGTCGTCCGCGATCAACCCGACACTCTGCAACCCCGACATCTGCTGGGCCTCTGTTACTTTTTCGGAGAGCGCTGGGCAGACGCGGCGAACACGCTCGAGCCTCTCTGGAAGCAGGAATCCACGCAGTTGAGCTATCTCTACGTACTCTCGATCGCGGCCCATCGCGCGGGGATGAAAGATCTCGATGATAAAGCGACGGCGCAACTTGTTCGGGTTGGCGAAGGCTCGCCGGAATTTCATTTATTCATGGGGAAGGCGCATCTGAATCTCGAGCAGTACGATTTGGCATTGGCCGATTTCCAGGCTGCGGCGCAAGCCAATCCCGCGTTGACTTTCGTTCACTTCAACATGGGCCTGGCCTACTTGAAGAAGCAGGACTATGAGCACGCACGCGATGAGTTTCTGAAAGACGCTGCGGTGGAACCCGACCTGGCCTTTAACTATGACGAACTCGGAGATGTCTACGCCCTGCTGCAGCAAGACAATGACGCCGAGAAGAGTTACCGCGAGGCGCTGCGCCGAGATCCGCGCCTGGTGAATTCTTATATCGGGCTGGCGAAAATTTATCAGCGTCAGCAAAAATATCAGGAAGGCCTCAGGGCTATCGATTCCGCCGGCAAACTCGATCCCGACCGCACCGACATTCATTACGTCAGAGGACAGATTCTGCTCCACATGGGACGCAAAGAAGAAGGAAAGAAGGAACTGGAGACCTCGGTCCGCATCGACAATGAGCACCGCGCCGCGCGCCAAAAGCAAGTGGAGACCGGCACAGTACCGTCGCCTGAACTTTTGCAAGACGAGCCCTAGTCCCCTCTCCCGTTAGGTCTCCGATACTTAATCGGTTGATCCCTTGATTGAGTATTTCTTGGCAAGTTGCAGTATCTGCGTGACTTTGTCGATACAATTCATGCCAGTCTTACCTAAGCTAGGAGTTGGGGGTCTTTAACATTGCTGTAACATTTGCTCGGTAGTATCGCACTCGTTATCTCGGAATGCGTTAACAGCGCGAGCGTCCCCCAGACTATACTCGCGACTGCGAGTGATAAGCAGGTTTCGAACTTGCGACTCACAGTCCAGCACTTGTACGTATTTCAGCATAAATCGCGCCCGCTGCGAGCGTTTTCGGTCTGAGCGGGGTTTCACCGTGTTATCACAGGAGGATCCTCGTGTCGAATTCATCTGCCTCTAGAAGACGAATCTGTGCCTTGTGCATCATGGTTGGGATCGCCGCGGTTGCGGTCGCGTTACTGGTGGCTTCCACAGGAAATCGCCGCACCGCGTCTACTGTGTCGCAACCAAAGAATGTCGCAGCGTCCAACTTGGGCCGAGTGCAAACGAAGTTAGCCTCTCTTCCCGTTGCATTTGAGCGCAACGATGGCCAGGCAGACCCCGAGGTCAAATACGTGGCGCGAGGTCAAGGGTACCGGTTGGCTTTGACCCCGTCGCAAGCCATTCTGACCCTTCACAAACGCGGCGAAAGATCCCAGGTGCTCGATATGATTGAAGGCAAGCGCATTGGACCCGCGAAGCTGCAAAGCATGCTCCGGCGTCGCCAACAAATGAGCGCGAAGCCTTCGCAATTTGCGGTTGTCCGCATGCAAATGCTCGGCGGTAACGCTAAGGCTAGACTCACTGCCACCGACCTCCAGACCGCGAAGAGCAACTACTTTGTCGGCAACGACCCTTCCAAGTGGCGCTCGAATATTCCTCTATTTGGGCGCGTCAGCTATGAAGGTGTTTATCCCGGCGTAGATCTGGCTTTCCACGGTCAGGGAAACCAGTTGGAGTTTGACTACATGGTCAGTCCGGGTGCGAACCCGCGCCCGATTGCCCTTGGTTTCCTGGGCGTCGATAGAATCAGTAGCAACGCAGCTGGGGACCTGGTTCTCGCCACCTCCGCCGGACCGATCGAAATACGCCGTCCCGTTGCGTATCAGGAGAAGGATGGGAAGCGCGAGTACGTGGAAGCGCGCTTCAAGGTAAAGAACTCCGATGAGGTGGCATTTTCTCTCGGTCCTTATGATCATACCCGTGAACTGGTAATCGATCCGACCGTCACATACTCCACCTACTTCGGCGGCGATTTCGCAGACTACGGCTTGAGCGTCGTGGCCGACTCAAACGGTAACGCATTCGTAGCTGGGGCGACGGACTCCGACTTTAATACGTTACCGGGAAGCCCGAGCGGTACGATTGCCGGCGCGGGCGGCGGCTTCGATGTTTTCGTCACTGAGATTAATTCCGCCGGAGTGCTGCAATTCATTAGCCTGTTTGGCGGGAGTGGCGATGACTTTCCTGGTTTTCCCAGCGCGATCGCGATCGACTCGAGCGGAATCTACGTCGCCGGAACGACCTCTTCTTCGATTGACTTCCCGGTGACCTCGGGCGTCGCGCAACCGAAATTCGGAGGCGGCGGAGCGAACGGTGATAACGACGCTTTTGCTGTAAAGCTTGCTTATGACGGCAGTTCCCTCACCTGGGCAACGTACATCGGCGGCAATGACAGCGATACGGGCCTGGGACTCGCCGTAGATTCGAATAAGAACGTGTATGTCGTGGGAGAAACCTTCTCCACGAATCTCCCCGTCGTGAATCCCTTACCCAGCGGTAGCGCCTTGAATCTGGGCAAGGGCACAGGCGATGACGACGGATATATCGCGGTGCTGAACTCGACCGCGACGACGTTCTCTCTTGTCAGTTACATCGGTGGCAGCAGCGGCGATCTGGCCAGCGCCGTAGCCTTGGATGGTTCTGGAAACGCCTACGTTACTGGCGCCACGCTTTCCTCGGATCTGCCCGTCACGTCGGGAGTCGTGCAGAGCAATCTAAAGACCCCAACCGCCGGCAATCTTTTTGTCTGTTCGATTGCGGCCAAAAGCCTTACCGCGGCAAATTCGGTTCCAAGTTCGAAGGCGCTAGCGAAGACGGACCGAAACCCGCGGGTGGCGCCGACTGCGCGCCACGCTTTCGCGCTATGGCTGTCGGTTCCGGCGCTGGCACTGGCCATGACTTTCTGGTGCGGCACGACCTCGCGGCGCAATAAGCTTCTCGGTATTCCCTTTCTCGGTCTTGTTCTCCTGGCACTCATTCTGTTGCCTGCCTGCGGTGGTGGAAGTAGCGGCGGTGGAGGTGGAGGCGGTGGTGGCGGCGGTGGAGGTGGTTCGACTAGTAGCTACGTCTACATGACCTACTACGGTGGCAGCAATGTTGATGTGGGTATCGCCATCGCGGTGGATCCATCTGGCAACGCCTTCGTCACCGGGCAAACCACGTCGTCGGATTTTCCCGTCGCCGGTACGCCCTTTCAATCAGCCCTCGCCGGAACGCAAAATTCATTCCTGTTGGAATTGAATCCCACTGGCACGAAAGCTGAGTATGCCTCTTACCTCGGTGGGAACGGGATAGAATTCGGACTCGGGGTCGCCCTTGACAGTAACGACAATGCATACCTGACAGGGCAAACCAGTTCCACAAATTTCCCGACCGCGGGCACCACCGAAACTACCCTCAGTGGCCCGACTGACGCTTACGTGAGCGTTCTCAGCCCCACGTCAAGTTCACAGCTTTTATTTTCCACCTATCTGGGCGGTGGAGGGGATGAAGATCAACTTGGAGGAAGTATCTTCGTAAATACAGGCGGAGCCATTTACGTTACCGGGGACACTGATTCGGGAAACGGCACCACCACTCCATTTCCAACGACGCCGGGTCCTCTAGACGGAACTTGGGGCGGCGGTACCACCTGCTTGGATTCGAACGGCAACGACGTCCCGTGCCCAGATGCATTCGTGACGACGTATACCGCTGTGCAGTAATTGTTTCTGAAACTCCTAGGCCGCCTCGCCTGAGGCGGCCTTGTTTTTTCTGGCACCTGCGATTGGCGTGAGGGGCCACTCTAGTCTAAGATTCTTGTTTGGCGCATTCTGCAGGAGTTCAAATAAATTGCTTTGCCTTTACCCAGGGAACGGCGGGATTCTTTCCTGTCCGCGCCGGGCAGCGTTTGCGCCGTTGGAGGAATCGAAGGTAGTGAGTTCTCATCCACCCATGTTGAATTCCAGGCAAGTGAGCCGCACCATCCTATTCGGTCTATTACTATGTATATTCGCCACGGCCCGTGTGCCGCTGGCTGCTGCACAGACGCAGAACTTCACGCTTTCTGCGTCCTCGTTCTCTCCCCCGGCGGGAGTCGATCCCGGCGGCACCGCAACTGCCGTCATCACCCTCAGCACACCCGACAATTACACCGGCTCGGTGGCGTTGACCTGTGACGTCACCTCAAGCGGGAGTACGACCACCTTGCCGGTTTGCCAAATCAGCCCTTCCGACGTAACTCCGAGCGCCACCCCGTCTCTCACGGTTACGACCGTGGGTGCGGAGCCAGGCACGTATACAGTCACGGTGACGGGCACTAGCTCTGGTTCCGACACAGAAACGGTCACCCTGTTCCTGAACATCGTGTCGGTTCCGCAGGATTACACGCTCACCGTGTCGAAAGCGATCAGCCCGGGCACAGTGAGTGCGGGATTTGGCGCGCAGGCGACGGTTACCGTAACCCCCATCTCCAGCTACACGGGAATGGTCACGCTTTCCTGCCTCTCGA
This sequence comes from uncultured Acidobacteriaceae bacterium, assembly GCA_963782835.1. GTDB lineage: Bacteria > Acidobacteriota > Terriglobia > Terriglobales > Acidobacteriaceae > Sulfotelmatobacter. Next base: position 401,052 of record CAWALR010000011.1, read on the forward strand.
TTACTCCGCCAGTGACTGCAGCTCCTTTTTGCTCATTCAATCCTGCGACGGTGGACGTTAACGGCAGCGGAACTCCCACCTCGGTACTGACGGTCTCAACCTTCGGACTCGTACAGAATCAGACGAACCTGACGCGCCCCCGAATCTTTTATGCGCTCTGGCTCGCCATCCCAGGGCTGGCGCTCGCTGGAATCGGCGCTCGCGGCGGGCGCAAGAGAAAGCTGCTGGGATTGCTGTTTCTGATGGTGGTGGCGAGTGGCTTGCTGCTTCTTCCTTCCTGCGGCTCCTCCACCACACCCACCACTTCCAATAATGCCAACAATCTGGTCACTCCCAAGAACACTTACACGGTTACGCTGACGGGCGTGGACCAGAATGGCGTGTCGCCGAGTAACATCACCAGTACGAGCGCCGCTGCAACCGTCAGCCTTACGGTGAACTGAGACGGGCTTTCAGGATGCAGACGACGGCCTCGCAGCTCTGTACGGAGTCGTCTGGCGCTACCGGGCTCACGCACGGGTGGCGGCTGTTGTGGATCGTGCTCGCGTTGGCGCCCATTATTTGTCCGTTTGTCTCCGCTGTGCCGGCTGGAGGCGGAAAAAGCAAGGCGGTTCCGCCCACCCTTCGCTGGAGCGAGACTCAGCCCGGCTGCACCTTCTCCACAACCGAGGACGGCAAGTATCACTATGGCCTGTGGTCCGGCAATATCGGGATCGTGCTGGCGGTTGACGCGCGCGAGGTGCAAATCATTCGCCATCGGATTGAACCCATCTTCGGAGTCTTTCTGACGGTTCGTTATCGGGGAACCGGTGGTCTTGACGTGAAGCCTGACGAGATCACCCTGCAGTTCATGAAGCACTTCAAGATTATCCAGACCTCGCTCGATCCCGAGGACTACACCGAAAAGATTCAAGCCGACGCCGACGCCCTCGATGATGAGGCTAGGCGCACCATCGAGAAGCATCCCGATCAGAAGCAGGCGCGCGAGGCCCGCTTGCAGGACTATCAGAAATCCGTGAGTGAACTGATCGAATTCATGACGAAGAACAGCCTCTCGACCGCGCATCTGGACCCCGGCAAGCAAGAAGTGAGTGGGTGGGTCTTCTTCAACACGGCAAACAAATGGATCGGAGGATGGAAAACACAAGAGGAATTTGTTTTGCGCCTGCCGATAGACGGAAAAATATTCGAGTTCCCTTTCAAACTTCCGCCGAAAGCGGGCGAACTGCTGCTCAGAAAACGGGAGTGATCAACCTTCTCGGCCTTGAGCTGGAAGCAAGCCTCGTCTACGAAGCGGCGCGGCGGTTTTGCCGTTCCATCTCGGCAGCCTGATGCATGACGATGTCGCGCAGCGAAACCAATCCTCGCAGTTGCTTGCCCTCCACGATTGGCAAGTGCCGGAATCCGAACTCGTGCATGATGAACAGGCACTCTTCCACGCTCTCGTCTACATTCACCGCGCGGGGATTGGCTGTCATCACCTCGGACACCGCGGTATGGCCAGGCGTGCGGCCCGCGGCAACTACGCGGTTCATGATGTCACGCTCAGAAAAGATGCCAGCCAATTCCCCGTTGCGAAGCACCGGCAGCGCGCCGATGTTGTGCTCCGTCATGAAGCGCGCCGCCTCCAGCACAGTGCTGGCTGCATCAATGGAATACATTTTGCGGTCTTTTACCAGTTCGCGGAGTGTCAGCATAAACTCCTCCCTAGGGATCGTAATCGAGGACTAGACGAGGCGACTCGGGCCCCCACAGCCCGGCCAATTCGTAGGCGGGAATTACTTTACCACACAAGCATTCACAGTTCGTGCTGCTCCATCATAAAAAAGTGACTTACTGTAGGTGGTTCAGGTGAGCCGGGCTCGCATCTGCGCTGTTGTCCCCGCGCGGCTTGATGGACATGATCATGTACTCACGCTCCTTGCCGTCAGCGCCTTCCACTCGCAGTAACATCCTATTCTTCTCGAGACGGAACTGCGCGTTCTGTCCGATCGGCAGCAGCGTGGAATGCTTGTCATCCTTAGGGCGAATGCGGTAGAGCACTTGGTCGCTCTGCACTACGTATTCCTGGCAGAGCAACTCGTGAGTCTTGCCTCTCTTGGCGTCTTTCGTGTCCGTGCCGCACTGCACCGAATCCATCTGCAGCAGCTTTCCATACTGGTAGGCCTTCAGTTCCTTGGCATAAGCGGTTGCCGCCAACAAAATCGATGCCAGGACTAATGATTTGCGATGCATGAAATCCCCCGTGAGTGCGCACACCGACTCGGACGTCTCGGTGAACGAGCCAATTGTCAGTCAGGTACGACATCGGCCACATGAATTGTTTCTAATTTTGGCGGCCGTGGTTAGATTACTTCGGTGTCGGGTGGGAGTAACCCGAAGAACGCTTGAGCCAGAAGTGTTTGACGAACAAGTCTCAGCGCTCGATCAAGCCTTCCAGCACCAAAAAGAATTCAGGGTAGGAAATTGCTGCGCACTCGCTGCCGCGTATCAGCGTCTCGCCCTGCGCTCGCAAAGCCGCAATACTAAAGGCCATCGCGATGCGGTGATCGCCGAAAGAGTCCAGTTCCGCACCGTGAAGCGATTGTTTTCCGGAAATCTTCAAACCATCTTCCCGTTCCTCCACCTCCGCGCCCATGGCTCGAAGATTGGTAGCGATAGATGCGATGCGGTCTGATTCCTTTACGCGCAACTCCTTCGCGTTCCGCACTTCGATTCCCTCTTCCGAGTACGGTGCGATCGCCGCCAGCACAGGAATCTCGTCGATCAGCACCGCCGTGTCGGCTCCGGCAATGGTTGCACCCTTCAGCCGGCCACCTTCCACTTGCAGAGTACCCACCAACTCGCCGTGAATCTCTTCCAATTGCGTCACAGAAATCCGTAGACCCATCTGCATCAAGACATCGAGAAGCCGCGCGCGGGTCGGACTCATGAGGACATTCGCGACCGTAACTTGCGAGTCCGGAAAGAGAGCCGCAGCACAGAGAAAAAACGCCGCGCTGGAGAGATCTCCGGGAACTCGAGCCTTGATGCCGCGCAGACGCTGTCCCCCGTGAATGCAAATCTCATTACCCTTCCGCTCGAGGTGTGCACCGAACGCCTGCAGCGCTACCTCACCGTGGTCACGAGTCCGCAGTGGCTCCTCGATGCACGTTTCTCCATCCGCCAGAAGGCCCGCGAAAAGAAGGCACGTCTTCACCTGCGCGCTGGCAACCGGCATTTTGTAACTGATCGCCTTAAGGTTGCCTCCGCGGATACGCAGCGGAGGGCGACCGTTTTGCGAGCTAATTTCCGCACCCATGGCCGTGAGCGGCGTAATCACGCGTTCCATCGGGCGGCGTGAGAGCGATTCGTCGCCAGCCATTTCACTGACAAATTTCTGCCCCGCTACAATGCCGCTTAACATGCGAATAGTCGAACCGGAGTTGCCGCAATCGAGCGCATGGCTCGCGGAAGTCAACGAGGGCCCGCTTCCCTGAACTTCGATCACATTCTCTGCGCCATCCTTGCGCTCCCATTTCACTCCCAGCGATCGCAGGCATCCCAGCGTGCTGGCGCAATCCGCACCTGTGGAATAATTTTCCAGCCGCGACGGCCCATCGGCGATGGCCGCCAGCATCGCGTAGCGGTGCGAAATTGATTTGTCGCCCGGGAGGCTGACACTGCCGCGCAGGTTGCGCGCCGGGCGCACAGTTATGTGTGATTCGCTTTTCATCGGAGAATGAGCCGAAACTTGCTAGGCCAGAGCCTTGGCCTCGGCAGTAGCCTCGCGCAGAACCTCCGCTGGAATCTCCTTCAGCCTCACGCCGAACTCGAACATAGGAGTTTCCACGCCGCGGCCCCAGCGCGCAGGCTCCCAGTGCGCCCGCACAAATTTCACGTCCGGATGCGCCGTCAGATCGAGCAAAAGCGGAGACTCGCCGCAATAAAACTTCTGCGGATAAGAGACGAGCGGCTTCGCGCCCCACGTCGCTCCGTCTACGGAACCGAGGATGCTGAGATCGAGCGACTCCTGCTCGATGATCTTGGTTATCTCGAGGGTAAGCAAAAACACGCGACCGGTCGCCCCGCTGATATCGACAGCTGGACCTTCGCCTTTAGCATTCACTACCGTTTTATCGTCCACCAAAACCGTATCTATCATGACGAGAGGATTCTAACAAATCGGGAAGCTATCGTGTCCGACTCGAGCGATGAGTGCAGTGCTTCATGAATGACAGGAATTCAGCGTAAGCCTATATTTGTTTCCGACATGTCAGCCACACAAGCGCTCGGAACTACGACGCAGCAGATGGTCGGCCCTGCTAAGCCAACCTCAGAACGGCTGCTTTGCCTCGATGTTTTCCGCGGTCTTGCTGTCGCGGGGATGATTCTGGTCGACAACCCAGGCAGCGACGACCTTGCCTATTGGCCAATCAAACATGCCGATTGGAACGGCTGGACACCGGCGGACTTCATCTTTCCGTCTTTCCTGTTTCTGGTTGGCATCTCGATGGTGTTCTCTTTTGCCGCACGCCTTCAGCGCGGCGAGTCGCGCAAACAGATCTTGTTTCATGCGTTCAACCGCAGTCTGATCCTGATCGCCATCGGCCTTTTCGTGAACGCCTCTCCCATCATCGGTCTGGACCTGCACACCTGGCGCTTCGAAGGCGTGACTCAGCGCATTGCGCTCTGCTATTTTGCCGCCGCACTTCTCGTCTTATGGTCAGGCCGACGCGGAACGCTGATTACTATTTGCGCTTGTCTAGTCGGCTATTGGGCGTTGCTGCGGTTCGTGCCCGTTCCAGGCTTTGGCCGACCGTCCTACTCCATCCCATTCATGGACCCCGATCGCAACCTCGTCGCGTGGCTCGACCGCAAACTGTTCATGGGACATCTTTACAACGGAACGCGCGACCCGGAGGGGATCCTGAGTACGATACCGGCCATTGCTACGACGTTGATTGGAGTTCTGACGGGCTACTGGCTGCGCTCAAAGAGGAGTTCAGCTGTGAAAGCAACCAGCATGGTGTCCGCTGGCATTCTAGGTCTGGTCGCCGGTGAGGTCTGGAACCTCTGGTTCCCGATCAACAAGAATCTTTGGACCAGTTCGTTCGTGCTTTTCAGCGGCGGCTTCGCCTTGGTCTTCCTCGCACTTCTCTACTGGATACTGGAGATCAGGAAGTGGCGCGGCATCTGGACGACGCCGATCCTCGTCTTTGGAATGAATGCGATTGCTGGCTTCGTTGCCGACTCATTCGTCTACGGCCCGGGCTACTCGTTCACCGTGAAGGGCCTCAATGGGCCGGTAATGTGGCACGACGCGGCCCAGGCCAAGCTGGTGTCTCTGGGCGCGAGCGCGCCCAATGCTTCGCTGATTTATTCTCTTGCAGCTGTTTTCTTCTGCTGGATCCTGCTGTGGTTCCTTTGGCGGAAACGGATTTTCCTCAAGGTGTGACGACCAGCCTCACTCCGATGGATGCGGCCCAGTAAAATCGGAGCAGCAGGGCTTCTCTACAGGTTTGAATTCCATGAGTTCGATTCGTGTGAAATCAGGGTCGAACAGATTCAGTTGCCACTTGCCGTCTTTGCCCATCTGGGCTTTCTCCTCTCCGTGTGGCTTCCAGCCATGTGCTTCCAACATAGCCTGCGCTTTCTTCATGTCGACCACGCCCAGCGAGATATGATTCATGACGCCCGTCACCTGCAAGTCGGGATGCAGAGGCTGGTTCAGCATATATTCCAGCCAATCGGTGCCGTCGGGAACCTGCATCGCAACCCAGTCGGTCTGGCCAGGCTGCATTCCGCCGTGCCAATACAGATGAAAACCAAGCAGGTCGCGATAGAAATGATCTTCGGCGTCGCGGTGATAAACCAGAAATCCCGCATGAATCATGTGCCGCGAAACGGCAGATTCCGACGGTAGGGATTCTTTGGCTTTTCCCCGCTCGACAAACTCAATACGATGCCCTTCCGGATCGATCACATAGAAACTCAAGCTATGGTCAGAGTGTCCCTCGATGGCCGGCGACTGCACGCCGTTCGCGATCAGATATTGACGGAGCTTGACGATATTGTTGGTGGCGAAAGCGATATAGTTCAGCCGGTCGGTAGCTTTGGGGTCGGGCGCGGGACTGAATCCGACCCACTGCTTGCCGACGATATAGCGCTCGATCTCATCGGCTTCGACCGGCTTGGCGGAAGCCAGGCCCAGAACCCCGCCATAGAGCTGCATCACTCCGTCTGGCGATGTGGTGTAAAAGCAAACGTGATCGATCCCGAGAATACGCGGCCGCTTCGCAGTCTGGGTTTGCGAGTAAAGCGGCAAGACGAATAAGAGGGTCGTAATCGCGGCAGAGATCTTTTTCATAGCGCTCTGATTCTACTGTGATACAAACTCGCGCGGCCTTTTAAATTCCGCCCAGAAACTGACGCAGCAGCTTAGCGGTTTCGACCGGCTGCTCCCACGCTGAGTAGTGGCCCGCTTTCGGGATCACGCACAACTGGCTGCTGGGGATGTGTTGGCGCATCAACTCAGCTTCGTTCACCCCGGTAAGGATGTCTTCGTCTCCCGTCACAACGAGCGTGGGCACATTGATTGTCTTCAATGTGTCGACGGAGTCCGGACGTTCGGCCATCCCGCGTTGCACTTGCGCTACGTCTTCGGGCGACATTTTCCGCATCATGCGGAGTACACCTTCGATGAGATCAGGACGTGCCTCTCGCGTGCTCTTACCTAAGAGCCGCGGAATCATGCTCTCGAAAAAGGGTTCTGTGCCGCGTTCAATGACATCGTTCGCAGCGTGCAGGCGAGCGGCACGGGCGTCCGGAGGATCGGCAGGCGCTTTTGTGTTGCACAGACCAAGCGCGGCGACGCGCCCGCGATACTTCCTCCAGAACTCGAAAAGCGCATACCCTCCAATCGAAACCCCAATCAGGGGAGCCCGTCCGACTTCGGCATCATCCATCACGCGCGCGATGTCGGCGGCGTGTTTGTCCATGGTGGCCGGGCCTTCGCCAACTTCCGAGTCTCCATGACCGCGCATGTCGGGGAAGATGACGCGGTAGCGCGTGGCTAGACTTTCCGCCACGGGCAGCCAAAATTCATGATTCACAGGAAACGGATGTATCAGAACTACGGGAGGGCCTTCACCCAGGACACGGTAAACAATTCTTGCACCATCGCTCCTGATTTCGTGCAAAGCAGAGGAATGCATGCAGCCACTGTAACCGATTTATTCACTAGCGGCCGCCGAGTACCGCATAAAAATCGACAAGATTTCCATCCGGGTCACGAAAGTAAATGGATCGAGTTCTCCAGGGCTGCGTGGTGGGCGGCTTGACCCATGTTTTCACCAGGCTCTGCAACCGAGCATATTCTGCATCGACGTCTGCAACCTCGAATTCCAGGATCGCACTCTTGTTCCTTCCCGCCTCAGTCGAGCCGGGAATATATCTTTCCTGGGCCGCCACCGAGAATATGGCAAGCACCCCCACACCTGTGCGGAACTCGGCGTAATCTTCACCGGACCTCTGTGCTTTGAGCCCCAGAATGGGCTCGTAGAACTGAACGAGCTGGTCGACGTTGTCGGTGATCAGACAAGTGTGCATGAGTCTTGGGATGCGGCTTGCGCCTGAGGACGAATGGCCGTCCACAGGCGGAGTCGCCCACAATCCCGCAATACCCAGCGTCAGGCCAATTGCCAGGGACCAGGTGCGAGGAGTCATTCTGTCGGCCCTCCTGGAGAGACTGTTCGCCTATTAGAGCCTACGAAGAGGTTACATGCGGTTGCATACTCGCAGGAGCCGTCAACAGCAGCGGCTCTTCTGGCATGACGATCCAGGCGATGGGATAAGAGATCAGGCCGATGCCAGTCATGAAGGAAGTGATCAGCCACACCACGCGGACGACGGTCACGTCAACGTCAAAGTATTCGGCAACGCCGAGGCAGACTCCGGCGATCTTTCGTCCCTGCCTTGGACGAACCAAACGCTTGCGTGCCACCGAGGCGCCGACGCGTGTGCCGCAATAGGCACAAACAGCCGCGTCGTCCTGAATCACTTTGCCGCAATAGTTGCAGTACATGTTCTCCCTCTCCTGTCACAACCGAGCTTGCGAGACCGCTGCCAAGAGACAATACGTAATTGTAAGCCGAAAGTTCCCTTCCCTCAGTCCAGCATTTTCCCCCTCAGCTGCTTGTCACGGTAAAACCGTAGGCGAATTAAAAAAGAGCAGTAGGCAAGCCGTGTTTGCCGCTGCGGGCATCTCATATGCCGGTCAACCTCGATTGCTGAACCTCAGGAGTGAAGAATCTTTATGACCCGCCACGTCAAACTCGTCATTTGCTTGATTGTCGCTCTTCGCACGGGACCGGCATTCAGCCAGGTCGCAGCCACGCAAGCGAACAGCGATGTATTAGCCACCGCGGGTGCGCCAGCGGCATTCGTCTATGTATCGAGCAGTTCCAGCAATAACGATTACGAGATCAATGCGTACGCCACCGCCTCCGACGGCAGGCTCACTCCCGTGCCGGGGTCTCCGTTTCCGGGGAACGTGCAGTACATAGCGGCGAACAAGAAATATCTTTTCGGCACAAACGGAATTGATATCGATTCGTTCTCCGTCTCGTCCGATGGCACCCTGAAACAAGTCGCTTCCATCGATGCCCAAGGGTTTAATACTGGTAGTTGCGGAGGCCCGTGGGTTCTATTCCTCGATCGCACCGGCACGAAGCTATATGACAATGACATCTATAGCGACTGCGCCAATAACGCGTTTCAATTTTTCGACGTTGGCGGATCGGCAGGCGAACTACACTACCTTGGAGTCAGCAGCGCCGCCAGCCCTGAGTTTGAAGGAGCGCTCAGCTTCCTTGGGAATAACAAGTACGCCTACGGAGCAAGTTGTTACCACTGGAACCAGGAAATCTACGGATTTGCGCGCAGTAGTGATGGTGCGCTGACCGACCTGAATATTAACCCAACGATGCCGGAGGCCAAGGCTGGGGATATCTATTGTCCCGGTTTGACGGCGGCCGACACCGCGACTCATGTGGCTGTCGCGATGCAGCCGCTAAATAATTCCTCGTTGCAGCCAGACGGCTCGGCCCAACTTGCGACTTATACGGCGGATAGCAGCGGGAATCTGATCACCGCCAGTACCTACGCAAACATGCCCAAAGTCGCGCTCGCGAGCGTTGCAGCTCTTTCGATGTCGCCATCGGGTAAGCTGCTCGCCGTCGCGGGAACAGGAGGCTTACAAGTATTCCATTTCAACGGCATTGATCCCATCACGCGCTATACGGGCTTGCTCACGAGAGACGACGTGGATCAGATGTTCTGGGACAACGACGACCATCTCTATGCCGTCAGCCAGTCCGCGGGAAAGCTTTTCGTCTTTAGCGTAACTCCGACAAGCTATAGTCAGGCGCCGGGATCACCGTACGTGATAAACAGCCCGCAGAGCATTGTTGTTCTGCCCGAGTAATCCTCGGATGGAGGCCGCTACGATCAAAGGGCGAATCTACTCTTACAAGATCTCACTCCCGGTACGCCTCTTTAATGTATTCGCGGGCTTTTTCTGCGGGAGGAGTGCTGGCGTTCTCGGCGAGGACGGTCTCATACTTCTTCATCGCCAAATCGCGCCTTTGCAGCAGATCGTACATTTCCCCGGCAGCCAGGTTGGCCTTCTGCAGCGTCTCGGGATCGGGGTCCGAAGTTGTACTGACCAATTCGTATGCCGCGGCCGCTCCGGAATAGTCCTTCTGGCTGCGCAGTAACTCGCCCAAGCCCCACGCGGAAATCTCGTAATGCAGAGTGCCATACTTGCCTTCGTGGCCGCTTTGCCAGACCCGGCGATAGGCCGCAGCGGCCTCACTCGGATGGCCGGCGGAACGCAGCAGATTGGCCTCTTCGAGCGGGAACAAATAACTCCTGGGATAACGACCAGCGAGATCGCGCATGTAGACGCGCGCCTCGTCGTAGCGATGTTCTCGGCGCAGGAACAGGGCCAGAACGACTTTGGCGTCGACGCTATTTTCTCCGCTGCTATCGGCGACCTCATGCAGGTATTGCAGACCCTTTTCCTTGCTTCCGCTCAGACCTACCAGAGCCACAGCTACCTTCACGCTCCACGGCAGACTGCCCATTACGTAATTATGCGCACCCACCACCAGCTTGGCATCAATGTAGTTCGGATCCAGTTCCAGCACGCGTTCGTGATCGTGACGGGCGCCGACAGCGTTACGCAGTGCGGAAAACCAAGCTCTCTCAACCAACGCAGTATAGAGGGAGAACTGGGCCCGAGTGACACCGCGGGCGTATAGCGCCTCCACATTATTGGGAGCAGCTTTGAGTTCCTGCTCTTCGAGGTTTTCCGCGCGCTCGACTAACTGTTTAATTTGCTCCTTCACGTTCGGGTCGGCAGATCGGTGGGCCTGGCCGATAAAGCTGTCATTGGCGTACTCACCGGTATTCATCGCTCCCATGCTATAGAGCTCGCGCACCAGGACTGCACACAGCAGGTGATTGACGGCGGCGGGGTCGTCGGGGTGATGATCCAGCACTTTTCTGAACTCCTGAATCGCGCGATCGTATTCCATGTTGTAGAAATGATCGAACGCCGTGTCGAGCAGAGGATCATGGGCGGCTGGGACGACGGCGGCCGACGAGGAAGTCGCGCCGCTCGTTCCGGCCACAGCGCGCGTTTGGGTTTGGGCTTGATGGACCGGCAAGCAAAGGCTGGCGATCGAGAATACTGTGCCGCAAAGCAGGCGTCGCGCAAATGTCCGACTCAACTGCATCCCCAGGGTCTAGCCTTGACTCTCAGTTTAACTGAAGTTTGAGATAGCAGTCCGTCCGAAACGAAGTTCCTCGCGGAAACAAAAGACGAACCAATCGTGTTATCGACGACATGCAGGAATTCGATCTTGGAATCCGCGACTGGATCCTAATAATTTGCAGGATTTGGATGGAGTGAGGTGACATGGGTAACTGGGGCATCTTTACGCGAGCTTGCGAGTAATTATTGCGCGGAATTCTCGACAATGAACCAGGTCTGAGTCCGCAAGTGCGTGAGTTGAAAGCCGTTTAGTCGTACACGCCTTTTGGCTGTTAATTTGCGTTGTTCAAGGCAACGTCCCGAAGAGCTTTCTCGTTATGACTGAAGTAGTTCACGATGCACCGCAGGAATTTTGGAGTCCACCGAGTATCGTTGGTTCTCCGTCGCAGGTTGCACTTCCCCCTGTAGCCTGCGACGAGATGGCGGATGCTTGTTCCAATTGTGGCAGTGAGTTCATGATTGGCGCGAGATTTTGCCATACCTGCGGACTACGCCGCGCGGTATTGACCACCTCCCCCGTTTTGGTCAAGACCGACGCGGAAGTCATAGCGGGTCTCTGGGCCAAGAACGTCGCGGGTGTAAAAGCCGGGGTCAGTTGGGCTGTCGACAGCTGGCACGCAATTCCCTTCCCCAATTGGCTGCACTATTTGCACTTCCATGAGATCAAGCGCTGGGTAGGCCTGCCTACTGCAGCGCTGATCGCTTTCTTCATTGGCTTGGGCTGCGTCGTAGGGGCCATTGGGGTCAGCCTCTTCTACAAGGCATCCAATCTGGCAGAATTTCAGGCGATCCAGATGTGGCGGGTTGAGTGGCTGCTGGCCGCAACCGCTTCCTTTGTAGCCGGAATCCTACTGAAACAACCTTCCGACAACTAATCGCAGTTTAGGATTCGCTTCCCGAACCTGCCGCGCGCCGCTGCTGGTTCATGCGGTAAAGGTGATGGACTGGTCCGGTTCCTCGCCCCAAGGGATGTCCAGCTGCGATCGCGGCGGTCACGTACGTCTTGGCAAGAAGAGCGGCCTCTGCCAGGCCGCGATCCTGGGCAAGGTGGCAGGCCATGGCGGTAGCAAACGCGCAGCCGGTGCCATGGGTGGAATTCGAGCGCTGCCGTTCCGCTCTGAAGACTTCCTGTTCGATACCGCGTTTGGTAACAAAGCTCAGCAGGTCGATGGCTTTCTCCAAATGACCCCCGGTGACAACGACCGCCGGCGCACCCATCTCATGGAGCTTGCTGGCCGCCGCCCGCATTTCGTCCAGATCGGTAACCTTTAGCCCAGTGAGAACCGCAGCCTCATCCACGTTCGGGGTGACAACGGCGGCCAGCGGGATCAATTTTTCGATGAGCAGCTTGGTTCCGGGACGATCCAAGAGATCGGCCCCGGAGGAGGACTTAAGTATGGGGTCGAGGACTATATTGGGTAATTTCGACTTGCCTTTACGCTCAGCGAGGAAGTCAGCCACCGCCTGGACCACCTTCCCCGTCCCCAACATCCCGATGTGGACAGCTGCAATGGAAATATCTGCTGCCAGCTCCTCCAGAGTTTGAGCGATTAGACCGGGGTCGACGGACTCTACCCGGCGAACACCGCTAGTCGATTGGACAGTGATGGCCGTAATGCACGCAACCCCGTAGCACCCGTGCGCGGCAATGGTCTTGATATCGGCCGTCACACCAGCCCCCGAGGAGGGGTCAAAGCCCGCGATCGTCAATACGACTGGAGGGGTTTCAGCCATTGCTTTTCCGTACCATCATCTGCAACGAATGAAAAAAAATAATAACTGGCCTAGCAACCTTGTACCTAAAATGCTGGCAATAAACAACTTATAAAGAAAAAGGTCCTAAGTAATTGAATCCATTGGAGATGAAAATAGTTCCGCGGCTGCGGGATCTCACGGATTTACTTACTTATAAACAGTTAACTATATTGTTTTGATAGACATCATGCATCTTCCTTATGATTAACAAGAAGTTACGTAAGATATCGATTACTACGAGATCACTATAGGTCACGTACTTTCGGGTTGACAAGACCCAACCAGCCCACTACGATTTACAAACCGTTAACGAGAAAACCTAGCTAGGACGACTTTTTGAGTATGCGAGGAGAACTGAATGCGAAGACGTATAGCTCATGGACTGATGATCGGTCTAATGATCATCGGCCTGCGAGCGGCTCAGGGCCCGAACAACTCGGAGGCCAGTTCCGCGCCAACTAGCCCACCGCAAAACAAGCCCGAAATCCGCAAGCAGGTCGGTAAGGGTCAACCGTATCAAGTTGGGACCGCTTCCTGGTATGGAGAGTATTTCGAAGGCAAGCCCACCGCCAGTGGCGAAGATTACGACATGTACGACATGACCGCTGCGCACCCTACGCTTCCCCTTGGAAGCTACGTGCGGGTCACCAACCTGCACAACGGTAAGGTGGTAGTGGTGAAGGTCAACGACCGGGGTCCGATCGTGCCTGGTCGGATTATCGACCTGTCCTATGGAGCTGCCCAAGCTCTGCAGTTCGAACACAAAGGGCTGCAGCGGGTTCGTTTGGATCTGGTAAAACCCCGGACACAACACCGGCAGATCTACGAAACCGTGGCCTACAATCACCCCTTGGCGGAAATCCGCTGAACCCTTTACACTGCTAGGGATGCAGGCAACTCTGCCCCACCTCGTCCCTGGCAGCCGTTCAAACCCGACCAATTCGCGAAGCATTGATCCGCGCCAGAGGCTGATCGTTGCTCTCGACGTATCCACGGCGGCGGCCGCACAAAAAATTGTGGCCGCAGTCGGGGATTCGGCTCTGACTTATAAAGTTGGCATGCAGCTGTATACCGCCGAAGGTCCGCAACTGGTGCGGGATTTGGTGTCTTCGGGGCGCCGAGTGTTTCTCGACCTGAAGTATCACGACATTCCGAACACCGTGGCGACGGCGGTACGAGAGGCGGCGCAGCTGGGTGTGAGCATGCTGACGGTTCACGCCTCCGGCAGCCAGAGAATGCTGCGCGCCGCGGTGGACGCCGCACGAACCGTAAGTCCGTCGTTGATCGTGCTAGGTGTTACCGTGCTCACCAGCATGGACGAAAGCGATCTGGAAAAAATCGGCGTTCCCGGAACCGTCACCGACGAAGTGCTGCGGCTGGCAAGACTCGCGCTGGCGAGTGGATGCCAGGGGATTGTCACATCCGCTCGCGAGGCTGCGAAGCTGCGCGCGGAATTGGGAGATGAGTTCGCCCTCGTGACTCCCGGCGTGCGGCCCGCGGGCTCCGGCCACGAAGATCAGGTCCGCGTCGTCACTCCGGCGGAAGCGATTGCTGCCGGAGCCAGCCACATCGTGGTGGGACGACCTATCACCGGAGCAGCCGATCCGGCAGCTGCAGCGCGTGCGATTCTCGCCGAGATCGATTCCTAGCCGCATGACGATCCTGGTCACCGGTAGCAGCGGTCACTTAGGCGAAGCACTGGTTCGCACGCTAAGGGACACCAACCGCGAAGTCGTCGGCCTCGACATTGTTCCTTCGGACTTTACCCAGGAAGTCGGGTCGATCGTCGACCGGAATTTCGTTAAGCGCTGTATGAAGGATGTCAACACAGTCCTCCACACCGCGACCCTGCACAAGCCGCACGTCATCACGCACAGTCGGCAGAGCTTCGTCGACACCAACATTACGGGCACGCTTAATCTGCTGGAAGAGGCCTTGCTGGCCGGGGTCCGCTCTTTCGTCTTCACCAGCACGACCAGCGCCTTCGGCAGCGCCCTTACTCCTCCCGATGGAAGTCCTGCGGCCTGGGTGACTGAGGATGTCACACCCGTACCCCGCAACATTTATGGCGTAACCAAAACAGCGGCCGAGGACCTTTGTGAACTCTTCCACCGCAAGCTTCGATTGACCTGCTTGATCTTGAGAACCTCACGCTTCTTCCCCGAGGAGGATGACCGCAAAGAAACGCGGGATGCGTACGACGATGCCAATGTCAAGGCAAACGAATTCCTCTACCGGCGCGTCGATCTTGAGGACGTGGTGAGCGCTCACCTGCTCGCTATCGAGAAGGCCCCTGTCATCGGCTTCGGCCGATACATTGTCAGCGCGACTACCCCGTTTACGCGCGACGATCTGTCCGAGTTGCGCACCAACGCCCCTGCGGTGCTCAAGTGCAGAATTCCGGATTACGAAGCCGAATATACCCGCCGCGGCTGGAGGATGTTTCCCGGCATCGACCGCGTGTATGTGAACGAACGTGCCAGGAAAGATCTAGGCTGGAAACCGCGATACGACTTCAGGTCCGTTCTCGATAAGCTGAAAGCCGGCGCGGATCCGCGCAGTCCCCTGGCGCGAGAAGTCGGATCAAAGGGCTATCACTCAGAAACATTTGCGGAAGGACCGTTCCCCGTCGAATGAGTTCTTTTAGCTTGCGCGTCGATTATTGCGCCGCTGCCGCAGCGGTCTTGCGTAAGTCTTCCGCCGATCCCTGCAAAAGATTCCTCAGCACTGCTACCTCCGCCGCAATCCCGGTGTGCAGCGCCGGATCCACATCCGGCGCAAACAACGGGGAGTGATTCGACGGCAGCATCGTTCCGGAAGCTTTGGCTTGCGCGAACTTCTGCGGGTCTGCGCCACCCAGGCTGAAGTAGAAGCCCGGAATGCCCTGCGCGGTGAAAAAGGAGAAGTCCTCCGAAGGCGTGATCGGTTCCTCGATCACAACGTCGTCCTTACCCAGCGCCGATTCGAGCACGCTCCGCATCCGCTGTGCCAGCGCGGGATCGTTGTACACCGAGTCTGTACCTTCATTGTGATCGATCAGCGGTGGCCGCGGCGCATTTCCCGCTTCTGCCTCGGCATTCGTAATGCGAGAAATCGCCGCCAGCACTTGCTTCCGCACTTCCGCGTTCCTGGTACGCACCGTCAAGCCCATCTCCGCCTGATCCGGAATGATGTTGTTCTTGGTTCCAGCCTGTACATAGCCCACAGTCACCACCGCCATTTCGCCGGGCTTGACCTCGCGCGACGCTATGGTTTGCAACGCCAAGATAGTTCGCGCAGCAATCACGATGGGATCAATCGCCGTCTGCGGCGCCGACCCATGCCCGCCTTTGCCGTAAATCGTGATCCGCAGCGAATCCGCATTCGTGTTGTAAACTCCGGGCGTAATTCCCACCATTCCAGCAGGAAGGGTATTACCCACGTGCATCGCTATAGCCACGTCCGGCTTGGGAAAGCGCGTCAACAAGCCGTCCGCAAGCATCGCCTTCGCGCCTCCGATCGTTTCTTCCGCCGGTTGCCCAATCAGCACGAGCGTGCCATGCCAGGTATCTTTGCTGTGGGCCATGATCGCAGCCGTACCAACAATCGCCGCCATGTGTAGATCGTGTCCGCAGGCATGCATGACCGGGACATCGCGACCAAAATCATCTTTCGCGCGAACCTTGCTTGCATAGGGAAGACCCGTCTTCTCTTCGACGGGCAGTGCGTCGAGCTCGGTTCGAAGCATCACCGTCGGGCCCGCCCCGTTCTTCAGGATGGCAACAATCCCCGTGCCTCCGACGTGCTCCGTCACCTCATAGCCGAGACCGCGAAAACGACCAGCTAACTTCGCCGCAGTTTGGCTCTCGTGTGCTGAGAGTTCCGGATGCTCGTGCAAATCCAGATAGAGAGCATGCGCCTCGGGATAGACCTTTTCCACCTCCTTCGATGCCGAGTTCTGAGCCTGAGAGGAAGCCACTAGAGACACTAAAACGAAGAGACTCGCCAGTTTCATGGTGCACGGATGATAGCGCAGGGATGCGATCGGGCGATAGGAGGCCGGAGATAGTCTTGGCTGGCGCTAAGCTTTGCACTGCGGTTCCAAATCCGACGAACGCGAAACTTTCATCCTTCAATTCGCATTTTTCCTCTATGCGAGCGGGTGTACAATCACCGTAGAAAGCACTGGTAAGCGCCGCTTCGTTATAGGCCCGAGGTGCTAATGAACGTCCACATCAGTTACCGGCTTCATAAAACTCCCGCCGTCGAAAAAGATATCCAACATCAGATTGAAAAACTGCGGAAACGGCTTCAGGTGTTCCGTCCGGAACTAATCCATCTCAAAGGCATGGTGGAGGAGGTCTCTGCCCGCGAAGGAACGAGCGTGTCGCTGAATTTGCGCCTGCCCTCGGGACAGATGGCCGCCCAAAGCAAAGCTTCGACCGCCGAAGCCGCAGTAAAGAGCGCGTTCGAGGATTTGCTGCTACAGGTGAACAAACATAAGCAACAGCTCCGTTCCACCCACAAATGGACGCGCCGGGGAAAGGACGCTTCAGCGCGCCGCAATCTTTCTGTGCCCTTCGAGGAAACTCTGGCCGTGGTCTTTCCTGCTACCGTGTCAGCCGAAGATGTGCGTTCTTATGTCAACGTGAATCTTCCTCGCCTGGAACGTTTTGTGGAACGCGAGATTTACTTCCGCGAGAACGCCGATCAGGTCGCTCGGGATTCGATCAGTAAAGACGAGGTGATCGACGAAACGATCGCGGCCGCGCTCGGAGGTGACGGCGAAAAGCCTGGGCGCGAAAAACCGGAGCGGCTGGCCTTGGAACCCTGGCTCTACCGACTGGCCTTGGATGCGCTCGACGAGCTCTCCCGCCCGGAAGGCACGAACGGCGGCGCCATTCGGCTGGAAGAATCCGCCCGGCAGCCCAACGTCAAGGCCAGTGACGAGCCCGAATTGCAATTCCATCAGCCGGACGAAGCGATAACTGAGGAGACCATCATTGCGGACGATCGCGTGGCGACGCCCGAACAGATCGTTGGCTCCGACGAGATGATGCGCCTGATCGCAATCACCCTGCGCGATATGGCTTCGAACCATCGTGAGGCTTTCATCTTGCACGCCATCGAAGGCTTCGGCATCGACGAAATCTCCGCAATCACCGGCATCCCGCCGGACCGCGTATTGCAGTCGATTTCTGCCGCGCGCGACCACCTGCGCAAATCACCCCAGTTTGTCAGTCAATTCAAGGGGCGGTTCGCGCCCACGGGGACCGCGTAGATCCAATTCATTTGGAAAGGAAGTGGGACAGCGAATGATCACCCGCGAACAAATTCAGGAACTGGCGCAATTTGAAGATCATGGAGCCTGCGCTCTAAGTTTCTACTTTCAGCCCACGGCGCCACGCAATAAAGCTCACAAGGAAGAAACAATTTTGACCAAGGATCTTGCCCGGGAGGCGTTGCGACGGGTGCAAAGTAAGAACAAAAACAGGGAGGATAAGGAAAAATCTGAATCCGTGCGATCCGATATTGACCGCATCCTACGTTTGTCGCAGGAGCTGCGGGGCAATGGCACGCATGCCAAGGCGGTCTTCGCCTGTGCGGCACAAAACTTTTGGCGCGAATACGATCTTCCGCCACAACTCGACGGCACGCAACTTCTGGTGAATCGTCATTTTCACCTGAAGCCTCTGGCCCAGCTCCTGGGAGCATTCCCTAGTCTCGGGGTTGTACTGCTCGATCGCCAGCGGGCGCGGTTGTTTGATCTGCGTCTCGGCGAGTTGAACGAACAACTGGATTTTTTCCATCCGCTTCCCCGCCGCGGACGTGGCGATGGCTTCGCCGGCTATGACGGAGGCCACGCCGAGCGCCGTGTCGCCGACGAAGCCCGCCATCATTTCAAAAATATCGCGGAGGTCCTGAAGAACGCTCTGGAGAAACATGTGTTCGAGAGGTGGATCCTGGGCTGCCAGGATACTCACTGGTCACAATTCCAGCCGCTCTTGCATTCCGACGTTGCGCAGCGCTTACTGGGCCGCTTTTCTGCCGAAGTCACACATGTAGGCCGGGATGAAATCCGATCGCAAGCCGAAAATATCTTCGCCTCCTGGCAGAAGAAGCGCTGCAGCGAAGTGGTTCGCGAAACCATCGGCCAGGCTCGGAGCAATGGTCGCGGCGTCACCGGATTGCGGCGTGTGCTGCGCTCCCTGGAGTTGGGCGAGGTACAAACCCTGCTGATTGGGGATCGCTATGTTGCTCAAGCCGTGGAGTGCACCGGCTGCGGCCATCTCGACGCTCACCTCGTGAACTTCTGCCCGATCTGCGGCCGGGAAACTCGTGAGCTCGTTGACGTGGCCGAAGCGATCCTGCCTTGGGTGATCCGCCACGATGTCGAAATGTTCTATGTAAAGGACGACACTGAACTCGACGCTGTCGGAAATATTGCCGCGCTCTTGCGCTTCCGCTCCACGCAAAACAATAAGATCCATTCCATCACCGAAGCCGGCGACAAACTTTCTTTGGGCCGCCAAGCGGGACGAGTCGGCCGTTATCGAGGCCTGGCCCGCGGTTGATTTTGTCAGACGATCAATACAGGGAGGGTGCCCCATCCTTGTCGCGATCTGTGCAACAGGGTGGGGCTTTTGATTATTCAGACAAAGAACTCCGGCTTAAAGACTACAGGGATGCCCCGCTGCGTGATATGCTTCCCGCTTTCATACAAGCAGGAGGCACATGCCATTCTCTCGCCGCGATTTTGTTAAGACCTCAGTGCTGGGAACAATTGCCGCCGGAATAGGAACGCCCGCCAAAGGTGAAAACGCGGAACCAAATGCTGCTTCGCAGCAACAGGATGCTCAAGTGGGTTCGTACAAGCGACCCATCATTGTTTGTGCGAATAACGGATATGCATACCTTGAGGATGCTTTCGCTTTCCTGAAAAGCGGAGGCGACACGCTCGACGCCGCCCTCAAAGTGGTGAAAGGACCGGAAGACGATCCCAACGACGATACCGTCGGCCTCGGTGGAATTCCGAACGAAGAAGGCGTAGTTGAACTCGACGCCTGTTGTATGCACGGACCTACGGGCCGCGCCGGCTCGGTCGGCGGCGTGCGCAACATCAAGAACGTATCGCTGGTGTCGAAGGCCGTGATGGAGCACACCGGACACGTCATGCTGGTCGGCGAAGGCGCCGAACGATTTGCCGTGGCTGTTGGCTTTCACCGCGAAAACCTGCTCACCGAACGTTCCCGCAAGATCTGGTTGTTGTGGAAGGAATTTCACTCGACCGACGATTGGTGGGGACCTGGCCTCGCCGATCCGCACTGGCAGCCGCCTGCGACCGATCCCTCGATCAAGGACAAGCCGCAGTCCGAACTGCGGCGAGAGAGAATCCAGAACCTGCAGGCACGCGCCGCCGATCTCGGCATCAAACCGGAAGAGCAATGGGCGGCTGTCCGCAAAGTTTTGTTTCCTCCAACTGGCACGATCCACTGCTCTGCCCTGAACGAAAAAGGCGAGATCTCCGGCTGCACCACGACTAGCGGCTTGGCCTTCAAACTTCCCGGACGTCTCGGCGATTCGCCCATTATCGGGGCAGGTTGCTATACCGATCAAGATGTGGGATCCGCGGGCGCGACCGGCAGCGGCGAAGAGAATATCAAAGTCTCCGGCGCACATACGATCGTCGAGAACATGCGCCACGGCATGTCGCCCCACGAAGCGGGAATGGAGGCGCTCAAGCGCATCGTCCGCAACTACAACGGCGACATGAACAAGCTACGCTTTCTCGACATGACGTATTACATTCTACGAAAAGACGGCGCTTACGCCGGTGTATCCCTGTGGGAGGGATATTCGAAGGGCCATCCACACAAGATTGCTATCCACGATGGCAACCTGCGGGCCGAAGCGACCGTGAGCTTGTTTAAGGGATATTCGCAGGAATTTCCGCCATTCCCCGAGATCCCCGAGGATTTAAAGAAAGGCTCCGAGTATTTGAAATAACGAGTTCTACGCGAACCTCACCTTCACATCTGGTCCCTTCTCCAGATGAATGCTTTCGATGAAGCGCACCTTGCCGGTCTGATGGGTAAGGATCACAGAAGACGTCCGCGTGCCTTCGCCGAAGAAGCGAACGCCTTTGAGCAGCGCGCCGTCGGTAACCCCGGTTGCAGCGAAGATGAGTTGCTTGCCCGGAGCAAGATCTTCCGCTTCGTAAATACGATTCTTGTCTTTGATGCCCATACGAGCCAGGCGCTCTTCCTGATCGGGCTTTACAACCAATCGGCCTAGCATGTAACCGTTGAGGCAGCGAATTGCGGCGGCGGTAATTACCCCTTCCGGCGCACCGCCCGATCCCATGACCGCGTGCACGCCGGTGCCGATCACGGCCGCGGCAATGCCCGCCGAGAGGTCGCCATCACCGATCAGACGGATGCGGGCTCCCGCGACGCGTATGTCGGAAATCAGCTTCTCGTGGCGCGGACGATCGAGCACGATCACCACCAGGTCTTCCACATCGCGCTCTAATCGTTTCGCGATGTTCTTCAGATTGTCGGCCACCGGCGCATCCAGTTCGACCGCATTCTTGCAGGAGGGTCCGACCACAATCTTCTCCATATAACAGTCGGGGGCATTGAGCAGGCCTCCGCGTTCTGAAGCCGCGAGTACAGTGATCGATCCGGGCGCCCCGGTGGCGCATAGGTTTGTGCCCTCGAGCGGATCGACGGCGATATCGACCTCAGGCACTTCGCGACCGTCGGGAAATTCGGCGCCCACTTTTTCCCCGATATAGAGCATGGGAGCCTCGTCGCGCTCGCCCTCGCCGATGACGATGGTTCCGCGCATCGGGATGCAGTCCATGGATTGCCGCATCGCCTCGGTCGCCACCTCGTCGGAGAGCTTGCGCTCGCCCTGCCCCATGGTGCGGGCAGATGCGATGGCTGCCACTTCGACGACACGTAGGAATCGCGACGCGAGATCGCTTTCGATGTTTTGGCCAAAACTCCGGGCTTTATTTTCTGGTCGAGTTTGCGTAACCATTAGAGCCTCCCAAGAGCCATGACTGGCATGGCCACCCACAACGGCACCGCGCATAATGCTCCATCGGAGAAGTCCCCGTCAAGCAGAACAACGCTGGCGAGCCAGCGGGATTAGGCTGGGCGTTTCCACACGT